>NZ_LQPT01000069.1 GCF_002102355.1 Mycobacterium sherrisii
CCCCCGCCCGCCGCGGGCGCCGCGCTGGCCGCCACCCCGCCGGGCGCCGCGGCCGCCGCCGGTGCGGCCGCCGCCGCCGGAACCCCCGATGCCAGTGAACTCGCTTGTGCCGCAGCGCCGATCACCGGCTGCTGGGCGGTCAACGCGTGAGTCGCGGTGTGGGACGCGCCCAGCACGGGTTGCGCGGCCGCCTGCAGGGGCGCGGCGTTGAGCACTTCGGTGTCGGCGTACTGCGTCGCGCCACCGCTCATCAGCTGCACGAATTGTTCGTGGAACAGCGCCGCCTGGGCGCTGATCGCCTGATAGACCTGGGCATGCGCGCCGAACAATTGCGCGATGCTCGTCGACACCGCGTCCGCACCGGCGGCCTGGACAACTTGGGTGACACCAGCCGCTGCGGAATTCGCGTAGTTGATCGCGGTGCCGATTTTCGCCAGGTCTGATGCCGCGGCCGCCACATACTCCGGCGTCGCATTCACGTACGACATCCGAACCTCCCGGCCAAGCCCCGACGGTCAACTTCCCCGGCCGTCAATTTCAGACTGGACAAGCAGATCTTACCGGAATTTCGCAGATCAGGAATGCAGCTTCGACGTCGCTTCGCCGCCACCGAATGCACAAGACCCGGACTGCCGAAGCGGCGGTCCGGGCCCTGTGTTGACTCTCGAGCCGGTGACCCTACTTGTTGATCTTGACGACCCGGCCGGCGCCGACGGTGCGGCCACCCTCACGGATCGCGAACCGCAGACCCTCGTCCATGGCGACGGGCTGGATCAACTTGACCGAAATGTTGGTGTTGTCGCCGGGCATCACCATTTCGGTCCCTTCCGGCAGCGTCACGACACCGGTCACGTCCGTGGTGCGGAAGTAGAACTGCGGACGGTAGTTGTTGAAGAACGGCGTGTGCCGACCGCCCTCGTCCTTGGACAGGATGTAGACCTGACCCTCGAACTCGGTGTGCGGGGTGGTGGTGCCGGGCTTGGTGACAACCTGGCCGCGCTCGACGTCCTCACGCTTGATACCGCGCAGCAGCAAACCGACGTTGTCGCCTGCCTGGCCCTGGTCCAGCAGCTTGCGGAACATCTCCACACCGGTGACCGTGGTCTTGGTGCTGGTCGGGCGGATGCCGACGATCTCGACTTCCTCGTTGACGTTGATCATGCCACGCTCGACACGACCGGTGACGACGGTGCCACGACCGGTGATCGTGAACACGTCCTCCACCGGCATCAGGAACGGCTTGTCGGTCTCGCGGACCGGGTCCGGGATCGACTCGTCAACCGCGTCCATCAATTCCTCGACGCTCTTGACCCACTTCTCGTCGCCCTCGAGAGCCTTGAGCGCCGACACCCGCACCACGGGCGCCTCCTCGTCGAACTCCTGGGCGGCCAGCAGCTCGCGGACCTCCAGCTCGACGAGCTCGAGCAGTTCCTCGTCGTCGACGGCGTCGGCCTTGTTGAGGGCGACCAGGATGTAGGGCACGCCCACCTGACGGGCGAGCAGCACGTGCTCACGCGTCTGCGGCATCGGGCCGTCGGTGGCCGCGACCACCAGGATCGCACCGTCCATCTGGGCAGCGCCGGTGATCATGTTCTTGATGTAGTCGGCGTGGCCCGGGGCGTCGACGTGTGCGTAGTGACGCTTCTCGGTCTGGTACTCCACGTGGGAGATGTTGATCGTGATACCGCGCTGACGCTCCTCGGGCGCGTTGTCGATCTGGTCGAACGCGCGCGACTCGTTCAGGTCCGGGTACTTGTCGTGCAGAACCTTGGTGATCGCCGCGGTCAGTGTGGTCTTGCCGTGGTCAACGTGACCAATGGTCCCGATGTTGACGTGGGGCTTGGTCCTTTCAAACTTCGCCTTCGCCACTGTTGTGTCCTCCGACTGTGTTGGTGCTTCGTGAAAAGCAGTTTTGATGTTTTCAGCTGTGCCGCGGTAGTGACCGGGCCAGGTTACTCCCTGGCGTTTTACCGATCACCGCTTGGCTCGGTACGGGTGAGCCGGCGTTGACCGCTCACTCGCCCGTGGCCTTCGCAATGATCTCCTTCGACACGTTCGCCGGGACTTCGGCGTAGGAGTCGAACACCATGGAGTAGTTCGCCCGGCCTTGAGTCTTGGACCGAAGGTCGCCGACGTAGCCGAACATCTCCGACAGCGGCACGTGCGCCCGAACGACGCGCGCACCAGCCCGCTCCTCCATGGCCTGAATCTGGCCACGGCGGGAGTTCAGGTCACCGATCACGTCACCCATGTAGTCCTCGGGTGTGGTCACTTCGACCGCCATGATCGGCTCGAGGATCACCGGCTGGGCTTGCTGCGCAGCCTTTTTCAGCACCTGTGAACCTGCGATCTTGAACGCCATTTCCGAGGAGTCAACCTCGTGGTAGGCACCGTCGAGCAAGGTGACCTTCAGGTTCACCAGCGGGTAGCCGGCCAGCACGCCGTACTGCATGGCGTCCTGGGCGCCCGCGTCCACCGACGGGATGTACTCCCGGGGGATGCGCCCACCGGTGACCTTGTTCTCGAACTCATAGGTTGCACCGTCCTCGCCGGTGAACGGCTCGAGGTTGATGATCACCTTCGCGAACTGACCCGAGCCACCCGTCTGCTTCTTGTGGGTGAACTCGACGTTCTGCACGGACCGCTTGATGGTCTCCTTGTACGCCACCTGCGGCTTACCGACGTTGGCCTCGACCTTGAACTCGCGACGCATGCGGTCCACCAGGATGTCCAGGTGCAGCTCGCCCATCCCGCCAATCACGGTCTGGCCGGTCTCGGAGTCAAGGTGCACCTTGAAGGTCGGGTCTTCCTCGGCGAGCTTCTGGATCGACAGCGACAGCTTCTCCTGGTCGCTCTTCGTCTTGGGCTCGATGGCCACCTCGATGACCGGGTCGGGGAAGGTCATGGACTCCAGCACGACCTGGTCGTTCGGGTCGCTCAGGGTGTCACCGGTGGTGGTGTCCTTCAGACCGATCACCGCGTAGATGTGACCCGCCGAGGCCGTCTCCACCGGGTTCTCCTTGTTGGAGTGCATCTGGAACAGCTTGCCCAGCCGCTCCTTCTTGCCCTTGGTGGCGTTGATCACCTGGCTGCCGGAGTCGACCTTGCCCGAGTAGACGCGGACATAGGTCAGCTTGCCGAAGAACGGGTGCGTGGCCACCTTGAAGGCCAGCGCCGAGAACGGCTCGTCGGTCGACGGCTTGCGGACAACCTCGACGTCCTCCTTGCCGGGCGCATGGCCGACGGCCGGCGGCACGTCCAGCGGCGAGGGCAGATAGTCGATGACCGCGTCCAGCATCGGCTGCACGCCCTTGTTCTTGAACGCGCTGCCGCACAGCACCGGGTAGGCCTCCGAGCTGATGGTCAGCTTGCGGATGGCGGCCTTGATCTCGGCAACCGTGAGCTCTTCGCCGCCGAGGTACTTGTCCAGCAACGCCTCGTCGGTCTCGGCGACGGCCTCGAGCAGCTTGGTGCGGTACTCCTCGGCCCGCTCTTGCAGGTCGGCGGGGATGTCGACCACGTCGTACTTCTCCCCGAGCTTGGCCTCGGCACTCCAGACCTTGGCCTTCATCTCGACCAGGTCGACGACGCCTTCGAAATCACCCTCGGAGCCGACGGGCAGCTGAATCGGGATGACGTTGGCGCCCAACCGGTCTTCCATCGTCTTCACCGAGAAGTAGAAGTCGGCGCCGATCTTGTCCATCTTGTTGACGAAGCAGATGCGCGGGACGTCGTACTTGTCGGCCTGCCGCCACACCTGCTCGGACTGCGGCTCCACACCCTCCTTGCCGTCGAACACGGCAACGGCACCGTCGAGCACGCGCAGGCTGCGCTCCACCTCGACGGTGAAGTCGACGTGCCCGGGGGTGTCGATGATGTTGATCTGGTTGTCGTTCCAGAAGCAGGTGGTCGCGGCCGAGGTGATCGTGATACCCCGCTCCTGCTCCTGCTCCATCCAGTCCATGGTGGCGGCGCCGTCGTGCACCTCACCGATCTTGTAGCTGATACCGGTGTAGTAGAGAATGCGCTCCGTCGTCGTCGTCTTACCGGCGTCGATGTGCGCCATGATGCCGATGTTGCGGACCTTGGTCAGGTCGGTCAGCACGTCCTTCTGTGCCACAGAAGTCTTCCCACTCTTTCGATTGCGTAGTTAGTTCGCTGTCAGTTTGCGTCCGGCACCAGCGCCGGAGCTCTCACCAGCGATAGTGCGCAAAGGCGCGGTTGGCCTCGGCCATCTTGTGGGTGTCTTCCCGCCGCTTGACGGAAGCCCCGAGGCCATTGCTGGCATCCAGGATCTCGTTCGCCAGCCGCTCGATCATCGTTTTCTCCCGGCGCTGCCGTGAGAAACTGACCAGCCAACGCAGCGCCAGCGTGGTGGACCGGTCCGGCCGCACCTCGACGGGCACCTGGTAGGTCGCACCGCCGACGCGACGGCTGCGAACCTCTAGAGCTGGTTTGACGTTGTCCAATGCCCGCTTGAGCGTGATCACCGGATCGGTGCCGGTCTTGTCGCGGGCCTGTTCGAGCGCACCATAAACAATGCGTTCGGCCAGCGATTTCTTCCCCTGCAGCAGCACCTTGTTCACCAACTGGGTGACCAGCTGCGATCCGTAAACCGGGTCGTTGACCAGCGGGCGCTTCGGCGCGGGCCCCTTGCGCGGCATTAGCTCTTCTCCTTCTTGGCGCCGTAACGGCTGCGAGCCTGCTTGCGGTTCTTGACGCCCTGGGTGTCGAGCGAACCGCGGATGATCTTGTACCGCACACCGGGCAGGTCCTTCACACGACCACCGCGCACCAACACCATCGAGTGCTCCTGCAGGTTGTGGCCCTCGCCCGGGATGTAGGCGGTGACCTCGACCTGGCTCGTCAGCTTCACACGCGCGACCTTCCGAAGCGCCGAGTTCGGCTTCTTCGGCGTGGTGGTGTACACGCGGGTGCACACGCCACGACGCTGCGGGCTGCCCTTCAGGGCCGCGGTCTTGACCTTGGCGACCTTGTCGCGGCGACCCTTGCGGACCAGCTGCTGAATGGTTGGCATCTACCGGCTTTCTGTGTTCTGGGTCTTCTTAAGTCTCTGTACTGCAGTTATCCCCGGCCTTGGAGAACCTGACGTACCCCGCGGCCGGGCGTGTCGCACGCGCTCAGCACCGGATAAATCCGATGCGTGGTGGACATACGAATTAGCCCGGCATTCACTCCCTTACGTCAGGCGCCGTAAGCCGCCAGGCACGAGCTACCACAATACCCGCCGCCGGTCTGGCAGGTCAAAGCGAGTCTGGGACCCCGCCAACAGCCGGAACACCGCCCGTCCGTACGACCGTTCTTCCGACGTTCTTCCGAGCCGATCCGCGTTACGGCCCGGCCTGTGCACTTCGCCGGTCCAACCCCGTCGCCAGCCGCAACACCATATCGGTGAACAACGCATCGGTGTCGATGTCGTCCATCACGCCCGTCATTTCCAGCAGGACGAACCCGTGTAAGGCGGACCAGAACTCGAGCGCGGCGTAGAAGGCCTCCTCGCCGTCGAGACCGTAGGAGGACAGCACCGCGATCACCGGGGCGGCCGCGGCGCGGGTGGCCGCGGTGTATTCGGGGTCGTCGCCGCCCAGCGGCATCCGGGTGAACGCCGAGTACCGCCCGGGATGGTGGTGCGCGTAACTGCGGTAAGCGCCGGCCATGACCAGCACCGCGTCGTCGCGGGAGCGCCCCTCCCCGACCCGGTTGAGCATCGTGATGATGTCATCGATGACGCGGACCCGCACGGCGCGACGCAGGTCTTCCAGGCTGTCAACGTGATTGTAGAGCGAGGGCCCCTTGGTGCCCAGCTGCGTGGCGAGCGCATTGATGGTCAGCGAGTCCCAGCCTTCGCGGTCCAGGAACGTCAGTGCTCCGTCGACGATGCCGTCGCGGCTCAGCCTGGCCGGCCGGGATGGGGACCTCCCCGCCCTCGGACGCCCACCCACCGCCGGTGGTTCCGGGTGGACTGCCATGGCGACGCCCTTCGACGCGGTGATGAGGGAAATCAACTAATGACTCTAGTTGACGGAGCCGCTGATGGACGCCAACGGATCCGGGAGCGGCCGCGGTGGACCGCGGTTACCCCGGGCCAAATTATTTGCCATCGCGCCGGCGAATACACGTAGGCTCAGTCCAGCACACACCCGCAGACGCGAAGGGGGCCTCGCGGTGCACTGGAGAACCGCTGCCGGGTCGCTCGCAACCTGTGTCATCGCGATCATCGCCGCGATCGCCGCGCCCCCGACCGCGCGGGCCAAGAACGGCGATACCCACATCATCGGCGAGGGCAGCGAGCAAACCATCGACTGCAACGACGGGACGCTGTACGTCAACGGCACCCGCAATTCCGTCAACGCGTTGGGCAACTGCTGGGCGGTGACGGTCATGGGGTCGGGCAACACTGTCATCGCCGACTCGGTTACGCACGACATCACCGTCTACGGCTACGACCAGACCGTCTTCTTTCACAACGGATCGCCGATCCTCTGGGACCGCGGTCGCGAACTGGGAATGACCAACCGGCTGCAGCAGGTACCCGCCTGACCTGTAGCCGCCGCACCGAGGAGGGGAACATGCGCGTCCACGTCAGCGACCGTTCGATCAGGCTTGCGGCCCTCGGCCTGGCGCCGGCTCTCGCGGTCGCCGTGCTGGCCGGCTGCAGTTCGACCGCCAACCCGCCCGGCGGCCCCAGCACGACGAGCAGCTCCACCACCACGACGACGACCGGCGCTGCCGTCACGACAACCGGGCCGAGCAGCGAATCCACCACGGCCTCAGTCGAAATCGGCAACACCCTGAACTACGGCTCGATGGGCACCACGGCCACGCTCGACTGCGCCGCCGGCAAGTCGCTGAACGTGGCCGGTTCCAACAACACGCTGACGGTCACCGGCACCTGCGCGACCGTGAGCGTCGGCGGGGCGAACAACAAGATCACCATCGACAAGGTGGACACCCGGATCAGCGTGCTGGGCCTGGACAACACCATCACCTACAAGGACGGCGATCCCAAGGTCGACAACCTCGGGTCCGGCAACACCATCAGCAAGGGCAGCTGACTACGTCGCCGACGCGCCATGCCGGCCGGCACCGGCGGCGAAGCGCCCGGCACCCTCGTTGGCTTCCGCCGCGACCTTGGCGATGCTGGCGAACTCTTGATCGATCGCCGCGGACTCGGGCAATCCCCACTGATGCAGCGCCGACAGCCGATCAGCCCGCAGACACTGCTGTGGAAGCGCGGCCAGCTCGGCGGCCAGCTGTTCGGCCGCTTGTCGCGCTTGCCCTTTCGGGACAACCCGATTGGCCAATCCCATGGCCAGGGCTTCGTCGGCCTTGACCGCCCGGCCGGTGAGGATCAGGTCCAACGCCCTGCTCTGACCGATCAGCCGTGGCAGCCGCACGGTGCCACCGTCGATCAGCGGCACCCCCCAGCGTCGGCAGAACACGCCAAATACGGCGTCCTCCTCGGCCACCCGTAGGTCGCACCAGATGGCCAACTCCAGACCGCCCGCGACGGCGTAACCGCTCACCGCGGCGATCACCGGCTTGGACAACACCATCCGCGACGGTCCCATCGGACCCGGCCCGGTCCGGTGCACCGCGTTAGCCTGCGGCGTGCCGAAGGCCTTCAAATCTGCTCCCGCGCAGAAGGTTCCGCCCTCGCCCCACAGCACCGCCACCGACGCGGAATCGTCGCGCTCGAACTCCGCGAAGGCCGCGTACAGCGCGATCGCGGTCGGCCCGTTGACCGCGTTGCGCGCCTCGGGCCGGTTCAGGATCACCGTCGTCACCGGGCCATCGCGCTCTACCCGCACCGCATCACTCATGTTGCCTCCAGGAGTTGAGTTGTGTCGCGTCGCTCGAGCAGTTCGGTCGCGAAGTCGTGGTAGACGGCGCGCAGTGGCGCGCCCGGCCAGTCGTCGGGCAGCAGTTCGGCCGGCAGCATCGGATCGGTCAGCAGGTGACGCACGATCGCGGCGGCCACCACGAAACGCCCCGGAACGTCGGTGGTGTCGGCCATCTCGTCCAGCAGCCGGCGACCGTCCGCCGCCCAGCCGGGCAGGTCCCATAGCTGGGCGGCGAGCTGCTCGGGGGCGGCGTCGCGCGCGCTGAGCACCCGGACCCGGTCGGCGACGTCGGGTTCGAGGTCGAGATCGAGGTTGTCGGGCCGCATCCACACGCCCTCGCGTAGTTCTCCGAAACGCTTGCGGTGCATACTGTTTCGCTGTGCGGCGCGGGTTCGGGCGTCGGTGCCCACGCTGGTGACGATCACGACGTGCCAGTCCCCGCGCCACGGCCGCGTCCGGGGCCGCATCGCCTCGTCCTGGCGGCGCTGACGCGCCAGCAGCCGATCGGAGAGGCGGTAGCCGTCGGCCGAGCGGATCAGGTCACCGGCACCGACCATGCGGGTCAGCGCAACCCGCAGCGTGCTCTCCTTGATGCCGAAATCGGCCGTCAGCCTGATCAAGTCACTCGCGGTCGCCCATGCCGGGTGCGCGCCCAGCAGGACGCTGAGCACCACCGAGCGTGCCGTTAGGTTGGCCATGGCTACACCCCGGAGGCACGTCGGCCGTAATCGCCGAACGGCTCGTCGCGGTGGCGCACCGCCTCGCGGAAGCCGTGTTCGACCGAGTCGGCGACGAAGTCGTGCCCCTCCGGCGTATGCCGGGCGATACCGTCGAACACCGTGCTGACCATCCGGCTGCTGGCCACACCCTGTTGCAGCAGAGCGGAATTCAGCGCGAGCTTCACCATGATCAGCTGGTTGACCGGCACCGCGGCAATCCGCTCCACCAGCCGTTCGGTGCGCTCGTCGAGATCCTCGGGATCGGGCGCCTCGACGGCCAGGCCCCATTCGGCGGCCTGTGCGCCGGTGATGGAGTCACCGGTGAACAGCAGGCGTTTGGCGCGCTGGTCGCCGAGCCGATGCGCCCACAGGCCGGCGGCCGGGACACCCCACACCCGGGTGGGCGGGTAACCGATCTTGGCGTCGGCGGCGGCTATCACCTGGTCGGCATGCAACGCGATGTCGGTGCCCCCGGCGACGCAGTATCCGTGGATCTTGACCACCGTGGGCTTGTCCGCGTGCATCAGGCTAGAAAACCCACGTACGAAACGGCTCATCATCTGGTAGTCGATCATCGGATCCCACGGCTGGTTCGGCAGATGGTTGACCGCCTGGGTTTTCCCGTCCAGCACGGTGCCGGCGTAGGCGCCGGTTCCACCCGCCGAGCCGGTGCCGTCGGCGTAGGCGGACAGATCGAAGCCGGCGCAAAACCCTTCGCCACGACCGGAAACCAGGATGACGTGCACGCCGGGATCGAGGTCGGCCCGCTCCACGAGTGCGGAGAGCTCCAGCGGAGTGTCCGCGACGATCGCGTTGCCCTTCTCCGGCCGGTTGAAGGTGATCCGTGCAACCCGGCCGGTGACCTCGTAGGTCATCGTCTTGAGGTTGTCGAAGTCGACCGGCCTGATTGAGTAGGTCATCCCTTAACTAGAGCACGCTCCAGGATCGGCGCCAGATCCAGTCCGGTCGGCATGGTGCCGAAGGCACCGCCCCATTGACCGCCCAGCCTGGTGGCCAGGAAGGCCTCCGCGACCGCGGGGTGGCCATGGCGGACCAGCAGCGAACCCTGCAACGCCAGGCAGATGTCCTCGGCGACCTTGCGGGCCCGGTATTGGATGGTGTCCAGGTCGCTCAGGTCTTGGCGCAACTGGCCGACGTGACGACCCAGCCGCGGGTCCGCTGCGGTGCTCTCGTCGAGTTCGGCAAACAGCACCTCGATGCATTCCGGACGAGTTGCCATGGCGCGCAAGGTATCCAGCGCGCTGACGTTGCCGGAGCCTTCCCAGATGCCCATCAGCGGGGCCTCGCGGAACAGCCGTGGCATGCCGGAGTCCTCGACATAGCCGTTGCCGCCCAGGCATTCCAGCGCCTCGGCGGCGTGCGGGGTGGCACGCTTGCAGACCCAGTACTTGCTGGCCGCCAGGCCGATGCGGCGCAGCAGGGTTTCGGTTTGGTCGCCGCGCAGCGCTTTGTCGGTGGCACCGGCCATCCGTATCGCGACGATGGTCGCGGCCTCGGCCTCGACGGCCAGGTCCGCCAGCACGTTGCGCATCAGCGGCTGGTCAATCAGATAGGCGCCGAAGGCCTTCCGGTGCTGGGCGTGATGGATCGCACGGGTCAGGCCGGTGCGCATGCTGGTGGCGCTGCCCAGGGTGCAGTCCAGCCGGGTGAGGTTGACCATCTCAATGATGGTCGGCACGCCGCGGCCCTCCTCCCCCACCAGCCAGGCGATGGCACCGTCGTACTCCACCTCGCTCGACGCGTTGGCGTGGTTGCCGAGCTTGTCCTTGAGTCGCTGCAAGAACATTCGGTTGCGGCTGCCGTCGGGCAGAACTCGCGGCAGCATGAAGCACGACAGCCCGCCCGGGGCCTGCGCAAGCACCAGGAAGATGTCGCACATCGGCGCCGAGGTGAACCACTTGTGACCGGTCAGGCTGTAGCTGCCGTCCGCATTAGGGGTGGCCTGGGTGGTGCCGGCGCGCACGTCGGAACCGCCCTGCTTCTCGGTCATCGACATGCCGGCGGTGATGCCGGCTTTCGTGGTCGCCAGCTTGAGCTCCGGGTCGTACTTTCGGCTGGTGAGCAGCGGCTCGTACACGGCCGCCAGGTCGGGGTTATAACGCAGCGCCGGGACCACGGCGTAGGTCATGGAAATGGGGCAGGTGTGGCCCGGTTCGATGTTCCAGACCGACATCTTGGCGGCGCGCACCACATGGGCGCCGGGCCGGTCGTCGGCCCAGGGGGCGGCGTGCAGGCCGTGAGCAATCGCCGCACGCATCAGTTCGTGGTAGGCCGGGTCGTATTCCACCTCGTCGACGCGGTACCCGTACTTGTCGTGGGTGTGCAGAACGGGCCGGTGCCGGTCGGCCAGCTCGCCCCACCGCTGCGCCTCGTGGGTGCCCGCCAGCGCGCCAACCTGATTGACCTCGTCGAGCCCCCACTGTCCGCCCTCGCGGATCAGCGCCTCGGTGAGCACGGCGCAGGACGCGGGGTTGTAGTTCTCCAGCGGCGGGACCTGGTTGGTGACGACATGGGTGTCTGACATGCCACCCATATTACATTTTTTCAACAGTCGCACAAGAGGTGTAATACGTCCTCTCAGTCGCTGCTGGTGCGCTCCCGCAGGAAGGCGATGTCGTCCTTGCGGCCCTCGTCGGCGGTCTCGCAGATCACCGGCGCGTCCGCGGCTTTGACCGTGGCGACCAACAACTCGGGATCGATTTTCCCGGTGCCGAAGTTCGCGTGCCGGTCGGCGCCCGACCCCGCGGCGTCGCGCGAGTCGTTGCAGTGCACCAGGTCGATGCGCCCGGTCAGGGCCTTGATCCGGTCGACCGCGTCGACCAGTGCCTCACCGGCGGCCCAGGCATGACAGGTGTCCAGGCAGAAGCCAATTCCCTTGTCGCCGATGTGATCCCACAATCTGCCGATCGTGTCGAAATAGCGGGCCATAGCGTGGTCCCCGCCTGCGGTGTTCTCCAGGTAGACCGGGACGTCGGTTTGCAGATAGTCCAGTGCCTTGACCCACCGCTGGTAGCCGGCCTCCATGTCGTTGTCGTCGGCGTGGCCGCCGTGCACGATCACCGCCGTCGCGTTGATTTCCGCCGCGGCGTCACAGGTGTCCTGCAGGATCTTGCGCGACGGAATACGGACGCGGTTGTTGGCCGAGGCGACGTTGATCAGGTACGGCGCGTGGACGTACAGCGGCATGCTCGACGCCTTCAGCACCTCGGCGTCGTGGCGGGGTTTCGGCTTTTTCCAGCTCTGCGGGTTGCTGAGGAAGAACTGCACGACGTCGGCGCCGTCGGCTTGCGCGGCGGCCAGCGGGTCGTCATTGCGGACGTGCGAACCGATAAGCACGGTGGCCAGTCTAGTGAGCGTGGCGACGGCCCGACGCCCGCCGAGCGTGAAGGTGGCTTCACGCTCGGGCGCGAACGTGAAGTTAGCTTCACGCTCGGCGACGGGTGAGGGGCCACGCACGAAAAAAGCCCCGGGCAACCCGGGGCTTTTTTCGTTGTGTGTTTACCGGTAGTCGCTGTAGCCGTAGTCGTCCAGCGGAACCGCGGCACCGGTGGCCTGGCCGAAGTCCGGGCTGTAGTACTGATCCTCGTAGGACGGGATCGTGTACGCCGCGGCCCGGGCCTCTTCGGTCGGCTGCACCTGGATGTTGCGGTACCGGTTGATGCCGGTACCGGCCGGGATCAGCTTTCCGATGATCACGTTCTCCTTGAGACCGTTGAGCTTGTCGCTGCGGCAGTTGATCGCCGCATCGGTCAGCACTCGCGTGGTCTCCTGGAACGACGCCGCACTCAACCACGAGTCCGTGGCGAGGCTCGCCTTGGTGATACCCATCAGCACCGGACGGCCGGCCGCGGGCTCGCCGCCCTCGGCGACCACCCGACGGTTCTCCGCCTCGAACTCCGCACGGTCGATCAGCGAACCCGGCAGGAACTCGGTCGCGCCGGAGTCGATGATGGTGACGCGGCGCAGCATCTGGCGAACGATCACCTCGATGTGCTTGTCGTGGATGGACACACCCTGTGCGCGGTAGACCTCCTGGACCTCGCGGACCAAGTGGATCTGCACCTCGCGGGGGCCCTGCACGCGCAGCACCTCGTGCGGGTCGGCCGAGCCTTCCATCAGCTGCTGGCCCACCTCGACGTGGTCGCCGTCGGACAGCACTCGTTCGGAACCGTCTTCGTGCTTGAACACACGCAGCCGCTGCCGCTTGGAGAGCTTGTCGTAGACGACTTCCTCGCCGCCGTCGTCGGGAATGATGGTGATCTTGTAGAAGCGGTCGCCGTCCTCGAGCTGGACCCGCCCGGTGACGTCGGCGATCGGCGCCTTGCCGCGCGGCACCCGAGCCTCGAACAGCTCCTGCACCCGCGGCAGACCGCCGGTGATGTCCTCACCGACACCACCCTGGTGGAAGGTACGCATGGTCAGCTGCGTGCCGGGCTCACCGATGGACTGTGCGGCCACGATGCCGACGGCCTCGCCGATGTCGACCAGCTTGCCGGTCGCCATCGAACGCCCGTAGCAGGTCGCGCACACACCGGTACCGGTGGTGCAGGTCAGCACCGACCGCACCTTGACCTGCGTGATACCCGCGGCCAGCAGAGCCTCGATCTCCGGGTCGCCCAGATCCTCACCGCGAGCGACGACGACGTTGCCCGCCTCGTCGACCGCGTCGGCACCCAAAGTCCGTGCGTACGCCGAGGTTTCGATGTACGGGTCACGGATCAGGCTGCCATCCGGCTGACGCTCGGCCAGCTCGACGATGATGCCGCGCTCGGTCTGGCAGTCGTGTTCGCGCACGATGACATCCTGGCTCACGTCCACCAGACGACGGGTCAGGTACCCGGAGTCGGCGGTACGCAATGCGGTGTCTGCCAAGCCCTTTCGAGCACCGTGGGTGTTGATGAAGTACTCCAGCACGGTCAGGCCCTCGCGGAACGACGACTTGACCGGACGCGGGATGAACTCACCCTTCGGGTTGGTCACCAGACCCTTCATGCCGGCCAGCGTCCGGGTCTGGGTGAAGTTACCCGTGGCGCCCGAATCGACGATCGTGATGATCGGGTTGTCGCTGGGGTAGTGCTCGCGCAGCGCCTTACCGACCTCGTCGGTCGCTTCCTTCCAGATCTCCACCAGCGCCTCGTTGCGCTCGTCGTGGTTCAAAGCACCACGCTGGAACTGCTTTTCGACCTTGTCGGCGCGGTCCTCGTAGTGGTCGAGGATCTCCTTCTTGCGGGGCGGCACCAACACGTCGGCCATCGAGACCGTGACACCGCTGCGGGTCGCCCAGTAGAAACCGGCGTCCTTGAGCTTGTCCACGGTCTGCGCGACGACGATCATCGGGTAGCGCTCGGCCAGATCGTTGATGATGGCGGCCTGCACCTTCTTGTGCATCTGCTTGTTCACGAACGGGTAGCCCAGCGGCAGCAGCTCGTTGAACAGCACCCGGCCCAGGGTGGTCTCGGCCATCCAGGCATCGCCTGCCTGCCAACCGTTTTGGCCGAACAGCTCGGCCTCGATCTCGGCGGGCGGACGCAGCTGCGTCAACCGGACCTTGATCTTGGCCCGCACCGAGAGCACACCGCGGTCCGACGCCATGATGGCCTCGGCCGGCGAAGAGTACACCCCGACCTCCGGCTGATCCTTGGCCGCCGGCTGATATTCGCCGTCGGCGCCGGCCACCTCGGTGGTCAGGTAGTACAGACCGGTCACCATGTCCAGACGCGGCATGGCCAACGGCCGGCCGGACGCGGGCGACAGGATGTTGTTACTCGACAGCATCAGGATGCGAGCCTCGGCCTGCGCCTCGGCGCTCAGCGGCAGGTGCACCGCCATCTGGTCGCCGTCGAAGTCGGCGTTGAACGCCTCACACACCAACGGGTGCAGCTGAATGGCCTTGCCCTCCACCAGCATTGGCTCGAAGGCCTGGATACCCAACCGGTGCAGGGTGGGTGCGCGGTTCAGCAGCACCGGGTGCTCGGCGATGACCTCTTCGAGGACATCCCACACCTGGGGACGCTGACGCTCGACCATGCGCTTGGCGCTCTTGATGTTCTGCGCGTGGTTCAGGTCGACCAGCCGCTTCATCACGAACGGCTTGAACAGCTCCAGCGCCATCAGCTTGGGCAGACCGCACTGGTGCAGCTTGAGCTGCGGACCGACCACGATGACCGAACGACCGGAGTAGTCGACGCGCTTGCCGAGCAGGTTCTGGCGGAACCGACCCTGCTTACCCTTGAGCAGATCCGAGAGCGACTTGAGCGGACGGTTACCCGGCCCGGTGACCGGACGGCCGCGGCGGCCGTTGTCGAACAGCGCGTCGACCGACTCCTGCAGCATCCGCTTCTCGTTGTTGACGATGATCTCGGGCGCGCCGAGGTCGATCAGCCTCTTGAGGCGGTTGTTGCGGTTGATCACGCGGCGGTACAGGTCGTTGAGGTCGCTGGTCGCGAACCGGCCACCGTCGAGCTGCACCATCGGGCGCAGCTCCGGCGGGATCACCGGCACCGCGTCGAGCACCATGCCCATCGGCGAGTTGCCCGACTGCTGGAACGCCGCAACCACCTTCAGCCGCTTCAGAGCACGAAGCTTCTTCTGCCCCTTGCCATTACGGATGACGTCGCGCAGCATCTCGGCTTCGGCGTCGATGTCGAAGTTCTCGATCAGCTTCTGAATCGACTCCGCGCCCATGGCGCCGGTGAAGTACTCGCCGTAGCGGTCCACCAGCTCGCGGTAAAGGTTCTCGTCGACGATCAGCTGCTTGGGAGCCAGCTTGGTGAACGTCGTCCAGATGTCCTCCAGCCGGTCCAACTCACGCTGGGCGCGGTCGCGGATCTGCCGCATCTCGCGCTCCCCGCTGTCCCGAACCTTGCGTCGCGCATCGGCTTTCGCGCCCTCGGCCTCCAGCTCGGCCAGGTCGGCCTCCAGCTTCTGGGCTCGGGCCTCCAGGTCGGCGTCGCGCCGGTCCTCAACACCTTTGCGCTCCACCACCATTTCGGCCTCGAGCGTGGACAGCTCGTTGTGCCGCATCTCCTCGTCGACCGAGGTGATCACGTAGGCCGCGAAGTAGATGATCTTCTCGAGATCCTTCGGCGCCAGATCCAGCAGGTAGCCCAGCCGGCTCGGCACACCCTTGAAGTACCAGATGTGCGTGACCGGTGCGGCCAGCTCGATGTGGCCCATCCGCTCGCGACGCACCTTGGCGCGAGTCACCTCGACGCCGCACCGCTCGCAGATGATGCCCTTGAAGCGCACGCGCTTGTACTTACCGCAGTAGCACTCCCAGTCGCGAGTCGGTCCGAAGATCTTCTCGCAGAACAGGCCGTCCTTCTCCGGCTTCAGCGTGCGGTAGTTGATCGTCTCCGGCTTCTTGACCTCGCCGTAAGACCATTGCCTGATGTCCTCCGCGGTCGCCAAACCGATACGGAGTTCATCGAAGAAGTTGACGTCGAGCACGTAACTCCCTTTCCCCTTGCGGGTTTAGTAACGATGTAATGCCAGGTCCGCTAAGCAAGATCCTCGACGGACGCAGATTCGTTGCGCGACAAGTTGATTCCCAGGTTCGCCGCTGCCCGCTCAAGATCCTCGTCTTCGCCTTCGCGCAGCTCGATCGCCGCGCCGTCGGAAGAGAGCACCTCGACGTTGAGGCACAGCGACTGCAGCTCCTTCAGCAGCACCTTGAACGACTCGGGAATGCCCGGCTCGGGGATGTTCTCGCCCTTGACGATCGCCTCGTACACCTTGACCCGGCCGACGGTGTCGTCGGACTTGATGGTCAACAGCTCCTGCAGCGTGTACGCGGCGCCGTAGGCCTGCATGGCCCAGCACTCCATCTCACCGAATCGCTGCCCACCGAACTGCGCCTTACCACCCAACGGCTGCTGGGTGATCATCGAGTACGGGCCGGTGGACCGCGCGTGAATCTTGTCGTCCACCAGGTGGTGCAGCTTCATGATGTACATGTAGCCAACGGTCACCGGGTACGGGAACGGTTCGCCACTGCGGCCGTCGAACAGCACTGCCTTGCCGTCGGCGTCCACCATCACGTTGCCGTCGCGGTTGGGCAGCGTGCAGGACAGCAGACCCTGCAGCTCCTCCTCCTTGGCGCCGTCGAACACCGGGGTCGAGACGATCTGGTCCGGCTGCGCGTGCCGCAGGTCCTCCGGCAGGTTCGCCGCCCAGTCGGGCGTGCCCTCGATGTTCCAGCCGGCCTTGGCGACCCACCCAAGGTGGGTTTCCAAGATCTGGCCGATGTTCATCCGTCGCGGCACACCGTGGGTGTTCAGGATGATGTCGACGGGAGTGCCGTCCGGCATGAACGGCATGTCCTCGACCGGCAGGATCTTGCCGATGACGCCCTTGTTGCCGTGCCGTCCGGCCAGCTTGTCACCATCGGAGATCTTGCGCTTCTGGGCCACGTAGACGCGGACCAGCTCGTTGACACCGGCCGGCAGCTCGTCGTCGTCCTCGCGGGAGAACACGCGGATGCCGATCACCTTGCCGGACTCGCCGTGTGGCACCTTCAGCGAGGTGTCGCGGACTTCGCGGGCCTTCTCACCGAAGATCGCCCGCAGCAGCCGCTCCTCCGGGGTCAGCTCGGTCTCACCCTTCGGGGTGACCTTGCCGACCAGGATGTCGCCGTCGCGAACCTCGGCGCCGATGCGCACGATGCCCCGCTCGTCCAGGTCCGCGAGCACCTCGTCGGAGACGTTCGGGATGTCCCGGGTGATCTCCTCGGCGCCCAGCTTGGTGTCGCGGGCATCGATCTCGTGCTCTTCGATGTGAATCGAGGTGAGCACGTCCTCTTCAACCAGCCGGTTGGACAGGATGATCGCGTCCTCGTAGTTGTGGCCTTCCCACGGCATGATCGCCACCAGCAGGTTCTTGCCCAGGGCCATCTCACCGTTTTGGGTGCAGGGACCGTCGGCGATGACCTGGCCGGCCTCGACGCGGTCGCCCGCATCGACGATCGGCGACTGGTTGGCACAGGTGCCGTGGTTGGACCGGGCGAACTTGCGCATCCGGTAGGTGTGGCGGGTGCCGTCGTCGGCCATCACGGTGATGTAGTCGGCGGACACCTCCTCGATCACCCCGGACTTGTCGGCGACGACGACGTCGCCGGCGTCGATCGCGGCGCGCAACTCCATGCCGGTACCCACCAGCGGCGCCTCGCTGCGCACCAGTGGAACCGCCTGGCGCTGCATGTTGGCACCCATCAGGGCGCGGTTGGCGTCGTCGTGCTCGAGGAACGGAATCATCGCCGTGGCGACCGACACCATCTGGCGCGGCGACACGTCCATGTAGTCCACCTCGGACGACGGCACGTACTCGACCTCACCCGCCTTGCGGCGAACCAACACGCGCGACTCTTCGAAGCGGCCGTCCGCGTCGATCGGCGAGTTGGCCTGTGCCACGACGTGGCGGTCCTCCTCGTCGGCGGTCAGGTACTCGATCTCGTCGGTGACCACCCCGTCGACAACCTTGCGGTAGGGCGTCTCGATGAACCCGAACGGGTTGACCCGCGCGTACACCGACAGCGACCCGATCAGGCCGATGTTCGGACCCTCCGGGGTCTCGATCGGACACATCCGGCCGTAGTGCGACGGGTGCACGTCACGGACCTCGAGGCCGGCACGCTCACGGGACAGACCACCCGGTCCCAGCGCCGACAGCCGGCGTTTGTGGGTGAGCCCGGACAGCGGGTTGTTCTGGTCCATGAACTGCGACAGCTGGCTGGTGCCGAAGAACTCCTTGATCGCCGCCACGACCGGACGGATGTTGATCAGGGTCTGCGGTGTGATGGCCTCGACGTCCTGAGTGGTCATCCGCTCGCGGACGACCCGCTCCATGCGTGACATGCCGACCCGGATCTGGTTCTGGATCAGCTCGCCCACGGTGCGCAGGCGACGGTTGCCGAAGTGGTCGATGTCGTCGGTCTCCACCGGCACCTCGACGCCGCCGGGGACGGTCATCGTCGGCTGGCCCTCGTGCAGGCGCACCAGGTACTCGATGGTGGCGACGACGTCTTCTTCGGTCAACGTCGAGCTCGTGATCGGCTCGCCGGCGTGCAGGCCCAGCTTCTTGTTGACCTTGTAACGGCCGACGCGGGCCAGGTCGTAACGCTTCTCCTTGAAGAACAGGTTCTCCAGCAGGGTCTGCGCGGACTCCTTGGTCGGCGGCTCGCCCGGACGCAGCTTGCGGTAGATGTCCAGCAACGCCTCGTCGGTGCCGGCGGTGTTGTCCTTCTCCAGCGTCGACATCATGATCTCGGAGAAGCCGAACCGCTCGGTAATCTGCTCGTTGGTCCAGCCCAGCGCCTTGAGCAGCACCGTAACCGGCTGACGCCGCTTGCGGTCGATGCGCACCCCGACGGTGTCGCGCTTGTCGACGTCGAACTCCAGCCACGCCCCGCGACTCGGGATCACCTTGACGCTGTGCAGCAGCTTCTCGGTCGACTTGTCGATCGTCTCGTCGAAGTACACCCCCGGCGAGCGGACCAGCTGGCTGACCACGACGCGCTCGGTCCCGTTGATGATGAACGTGCCCTTTTCGGTCATCATCGGGAAGTCACCCATGAAGACCGTCTGGCTCTTGATCTCACCGGTGTTGTTGTTGATGAACTCAGCCGTGACGAACAGCGGGGCCGCGTACGTCATGTCCTTGTCTTTGCACTCGTCCACCGGCGCCTTGACCTCGTCGAAGCGGGGGTCGGAGAACGACAGCGACATCGAGCCGGAGAAGTCCTCGATGGGCGACAGTTCGTACAGCACCTCTTCGAGACCACCAACCGGGTTGGGCTCGCCGCGAGCGGCGGCGATCTCGCGCCAACGCGGCGAGCCGATCAACCACTCAAAGGAGTCGGTCTGCACGTCGAGAAGCCCCGGAACCTCGAGCGGTTCGCGGAGCTTGGCGAAAGAAACTCGGTCAGGTGCTCCGGGCACGGAGTTGTTAGAACTAGAGGAATCCGTCTTGCTCTGGCGAGAATCTGCCAAGATGCATCCTTCCAGCACCTCGTGCGACTCACGAGAACCGGGGCCACCGGACCTGTTCGCCGCGAATTGTGTCGGTTATGCCGGCGAACGATCTACCCGAACCTCACGCGCGCAACTAAATAGCTGAGCTGCAGGAAGGGGCTCAGGCTAAGGACCACGGTGTCAAGTGGCGGGTGAGGGTGGGCAGGAAGTAGCCAGCGCAACGTCCAACAATAGCGCAGGCGCGCGCATTCCTCAACTACCCATTCGGCGGGTACCGGCGCTGGCAGGCGTCTCGAGTCTCCCGTGGGTACATGCTGCCCAACAGATTGACCTGTCCGCGCCCTTGTCGTCAAGAGGAACGCACCGCAAGTTGTGAGGAAATCTTGTGCCCCCAGATTCCTGGCGGTTCCCGGCGCGCGCGGCGAGAACCCGAGCCGGCCGCCGGGGCTGCGGGCGGATCGATTGGATGGTGGAGCCTGGTACTAGTCGCCGAACTCGTGCGCCTGGTACCGGTGGGTGCCCTCGAGGTCGTCGAGGATTGCCGCTTGTGCCTTCTTGGGCAGGGTGTGCAGCATCTCGCGCACGCGGGCTTGGCGGCGGGCCACGCCCTTGCGTTCGGGCATGCCCGGTGTCGCCGTGATCTGCGGTGGCACGCCCTCGATCTCTTCGGTGCCGCCGGCGTGGTGACCCTGGTCGAGCAGTGCCTGCTCTTCGGCCATGGTCGCCTCGTCTTTCTCCTCGGACATGCCGATCGGTCCGATGCGCCGGCCGTTGAGGAACTGACGCACCACCGGCTCGTCGCTGGTCAGCAGGACCTCGCGGGGGCCGAACATGACCAGGTGCTTGCGGAACAACATGCCGATGTTGTCCGGCACGGTGCGGGCGATGTTGATGTTGTGCGTGACGATCAGGATGGTCGCGTCGATCTGGGCGTTGATGTCCAGAATCAGCTGGCTCAGGTAGGCGGTACGGACGGGGTCCAGACCGGAGTCGGGCTCGTCGCACAGGATGATCTGCGGGTCCAGCACCAGGGCGCGGGCCAGGCCGGCGCGCTTGCGCATACCTCCGGAGATTTCACCGGGGAACTTCTTCTCGTCTCCGCCCAGACCCACCATCTCCAGCTTCTCCATGACGATGTCACGGATTTCGCTTTCCTTCTTTTTGGTGTGCTCGCGTAGCGGGAAGGCGGTGTTGTCGTAGAGGTTCATCGACCCGAACAGCGCACCGTCTTGGAATAGCACGCCGAACAGAGTCCGAATCTCGTAGAGCTCCTTGGCCGAGCATTCGATGATGTCGGTGCCGTCGATGACAATCGAGCCACGTTCCGGACGAAGGAGGCCGATAAGGGATTTCAAAAACACCGACTTACCGGTACCCGACGGACCCAGCAAAACGCTGACCTCCCCGGCGGGGATATCCAGGGTCACGTCTTCCCAAATCCTCGAGGATCCGAAGGACTTGGTCAGACCGCTGACCTCGATAGCGACGCCCATAGGAATCCTTCCGTCGACACCTGCTGCCACCTGCCCCTTTGTGTGGCTTGAGTCACTGTAGCGCAACCTCTAACCCGCACAGCAGTGGTTGTGCAGCACCGGAGCGAAAAATTAGCAGACTCGAGACCCCACCCTTGCTGGCAGGCTAACGGTCATCACAGCGGCGGTAAAGGGGTCAAACGGTCGGAGCCCAGTTGCCATGGAAGCCCATCGGTACGCGTTGCGGCAGGTGGACCGTGGCAACCGACTCGAGCGTCTGCGCGTCCAGCAACAACAATTGCCCTTCATCCCGGCCCCGGTGATAGCCATAACCCATCAGCACGCCGTCATCCTCGGCGCGGGTGCCCGTTGCGTTCGCCGGATTCGGTACAAAGGACATCTCGCCGAGCAAAAGGTCCGGGTCGAGGGCAGCAACCAAGGTGGATCCGGTCGCGTAGTCGTGCTTGTATAACGCGCTGGTCATTTCGGTCGTACCGCCGGATAGGTAGCCGCCGTCCAGGCCGACTGCATAGCCGAACCGGTGCCGACCGCCGAGCACGCTTTCGTCGATGCGCGGGAACTCCTGCGGCCGATCGTCGCGGCATTCGGTGGCGACCGTCCCGGTGGTCAGGTTGACGGTCCAGCGGTCCAGCACGGGACGGCTGTCGCCGGGCCCCCGCAAATCCCGGTCGAACATCCGGGCGTAGCGGATCACGTCCAGCACCAGCACCTCGGCCCCGTCACGCTGCTCCGAGTAGGCATTGAGGGGGTGGTAGACGTAGCAGGGCTCGATGTCGAACCACCGCACGGAGGTTGTGCCGGTGCCACCAGACTCGCGGGGCATCACCCCGATGCGCGCCGGGTAGTCGTCCTTCCAGCTGTAGGGCATTCGATGCATGGGCTGGCGATTGTTGTTGATCGTCGCCATGAGCGGGCTGGGGATGCGCACCCGGCCGAGCAGCGACTCCACCACGAGCCTGGCCGGTGCGCTCAGCCATCGGGGCACGTTGGCGGGCGCCACCTGGATGGGGTCGAATGTCACCGGCAGGTCGTAGACCACCACATATTTGTCGGTCAGTGAGAAGTCGTGCATCATCGGCGACCCGGTGACCTCGATGTCGACGGTGCGCCGCGCCCGCCCCGCGGTGTCGATCACCGAGTACTGCACCGTGCGCCCGCGCCCGAAGGAGTAGGACACCGCGTGCAGTTCGCCGGTGTGCGGGTCCCGGTGCGGATGGGCGGTGTAGCCACCGAACAAGGTTCCGTCGAAGTCGCACGGCCCCACCGTGTCCAACTCCTCGGTGAGCTCGTAGTTGGCACCGCCGCCCTCGACGAGCGCCAGCGTTCGCCCCGCGTGGCTGAGCACGTTGGTGTTGGGTCCGACCGACAGCATGCCGGCCCGCGGGTTGAGCCCGGTCGGGCGCGGCTCGCCCAGGGCGGCGCAGACGGGCGGCGTGCGGACCCATCGGTTGCGATACCAGCACGCCTTGCCGTCGCGCAACGCCACGCCGTGAATCATCGCGTCGCCGGTGAACCAGTGATAGGTCGCCGGGTCGACTTCGGCGGCCGGATTCGGCCCATTGCGCAGGTAGCGGCCGTTGAGGTGTTCCGGGATATGCCCGGTGACGTACAGATCCGTCGCCGTAACCTCGGCACTCACCGGCGCCAGGAAGTCCTCGAGATAGGGGTTTCGAGATTGCGCGATCTTCGTGGAATTCACGGCTGAGCTCCTATAACATTGATATTTCAGCGTTATCTGGACGGTACCCCGGTGCCACGACGATGGCAAGGTCTGCTAGAGAAGGTCTGCTAGAGAAGATTGGCAAGATGACTTCGGAGATTGGCCGCAGCGTTCGCGACGAGATGCTGCATGTGGCGGTGAACCTGCTCGACCACGACGGGCCCGACGCCCTGCAAACCCGGAAAATCGCTAGCGCCGCCGGGACGTCGACGATGGCGGTGTACACCCACTTCGCCGGCATGCGAGGTCTCATCGCGGCAGTGGCCGACGAGGGGTTACGGCAGTTCGACGCGGCGCTGACCGTGGCGCCGACCGAGGATCCGGTCGCTGACCTGTTCCGGGTCGGTGCGGCCTATCGGCGCTACGCGATCGAGCGACCGCACATGTATCGGCTGATGTTCGGCAGCACCAGCGCACACGGCATCAACGCTCCCGCGCACAACGTGCTGACGCTGACGGTCGCCGAGATCGAGCAGCACTACCAGAGCTTCGCGCACGTGGTGCGCGGCGTGCACCGGTGCATGGCGGCCGGGCGGATCGCCGTCGGGCGGGCGGACGACGACGCGACGGTGGTGGCCACCGCGGCCCAGTTCTGGGCATTGATCCACGGGTTCGTCATGCTCGAGCTCGCCGGCTACTACGGCGACGACGGCTCGGCCATCGCACCCGTTCTCAGCGCCATGACATCGAATTTGCTTGTGGCGCTGGGTGATTCACCGCAGCAAGTGGCCCAGTCGGTGAAGTCCGTGTCGTGACGCCTGAATGCACGAAACCCCCGGGAGTTGCCCGGGGGTTTGCGTGTGCAGCGAAACTACTTGACGGTGACGGTGGCGCCGGCGGCCTCGAGCTTGCTCTTGGCCTCGTCGGCAGCTTCCTTGGCGACCTTCTCCAACAGCGGCTTGGGAGCACCGTCGACCAAGTCCTTGGCCTCCTTGAGGCCCAGGCCGGAAACGATCTCGCGGACCACCTTGATCACGCCGATCTTCTTGTCGCCGGCGGACTCGAGGATGACGTCGAACTCCGACTGCTCCTCGGCGGCCTCGGCGGCACCACCACCGCCAGCACCGCCGGCACCGGCGGCGGCGACGGCGACCGGAGCGGCCGCGGTGACCTCGAAGGTCTCCTCGAACTTCTTCACGAAGTCGGAGAGCTCGAGCAGGGTCATTTCCTTGAACGCGTCAAGCAGGTCGTCGGTAGAAATTTTTGCCATGGTGTGAGTCCTTCCTGATTTGGGGTTTGGATTATTCGGCGTCAGCCGGGGTCTCGGCGGGAGCTTCCGATGCGGCAGCTTCGGGAGCGGTTTCTTCTGCAACCGTTTGCGCGGCGGGCGCCGCTTCGGCGGCCGACGCCGCAGCCGGTTCGGAAGCCTTCTTCTCCTGCAGGGCCGCCATCAGGCGGGCCATCTGCGACGCCGGCGCGTTGAACAGCCCGGCCGCCTTGGCCAGGTTGCCCTTCATCGCACCGGCCAGCTTGGCCAGCAGCACCTCGCGCGAATCCAGGTCGGCGATGCGCTCGACCTCGGCCACCGTCAGCGGGTGGCCATCCATGTAGCCACCCTTGATGACCAGCGCCTTGTTGTCCTTGGCGAAGGTCTTGATGGCCTTGGCGGCGTCCACGGGCTCGCCCTTGACGAACGCGATGGCCGTCGGGCCGACGAACAGCTCGTCGAGCCCCTCGATGCCCGCCTCCGTCGCCGCGCGCTTGATCAGCGTGTTCTTGGCCACGGTGTAGGTGGCCGAGCCCGCCAGCGAGCGGCGCAGCTCGGCCAGGTTGGCGACCGTCAGCCCGCGGTACTCGGTAATCACGGTCGCGGTTGAGGCGCTGAATTGCTCGGCGATGTCGGCAACGGCGGTGGCCTTGTCGGCTTTGGCCATGCATACCTCCTCGGTGAAAGTCACGGTTCGACGTGTCGTCTGTGATCACCCGAGGAACGACGAACGCCCCGGCGCAGGTAGCGGCACGGGGCGTGGAAATAACCGGCGCGAGCGCCGGCGATACTGCCTCGTCCTCCTGCGTGGGCCGCCGGGATGTTCCCGGACCTTCGACCGATTGCTCGGTGACCGACGGTCTTCGGTGGATCGCGACCCAGAATAGCCTGACACGCGCTGCTCAGCCAAAACGGCCCAGCCCGGGCGCGCTAGAGGCCCGCGAGCCGGGCGGCGCCCACCAGCCCGGCCTCGCCGCCCAGCTCGGCCGGCACCACCCGCAGGCCGCTCAGGAAGTCGAGGCCGGCGTAGTTGTGCAGCGCCCCGCGCAGCGGGTCGAAGAGCAGTCCGCCGGATCTGGCCACCCCTCCCCCGATGACGACGAGGTCGAGATCGCACACCGCCGCCACCGAGGCGATCATCGCCGCAAGGCCGGTGGCACCGCGCGTGAACGCCCGCAGCGCGATGTCATCGCCGGCCGCCGCCGCGGCGGCCAGCTCACGGGCACCGGCATCGGGCGGTGCCGACCATCCATGGGTCCGAGCCCACCGCACCAGCCATGGCCCGGCCGCGACGGTCTCGACGCAGCCGCGGCCGCCGCACGCGCACTTCTGGCCATCGTGTTCCACCACCACGTGTCCGACGTGTCCGGCATTGCCGCTGCGCCCGGTGTAGGGCGCGCCGCCCAGCACCAACCCGCCGCCCACACCGGTGGACACCACCATCGCCAGCAGAAAGCCCGCACCGCGGCCCGCGCCGTGCCAGTGCTCGCCGAGCGCCATGCAGACGCCGTCGCCGGCGAGCCTGACCGGCACCCCGGGCACCGCCGCCGCGACCCGGTCGCGCAACGGAAAGCCTCGCCAGCCGGGAATATTGATCGGAGCGACGGTCCCGCGGGGCAGGTCGATCGGTCCGGCCGATGCGATCCCCACCGCACGGACTGTTCCGCCGGCAACCGTTAACGCGTCGGCGATCGTGGCGTTCACGACGTCCCATACCTGCTCGGCCGAACCGCCTGCCGGGGTGGGGCGGATAGTGGTGTGCACCAGTGCACCTCCCGAATCCGCAAGGCCGGCAGCAATTTTCGTGCCACCGATGTCCAGACAGAGGGTAAGCATGGCGCTCAATGCCGATGGGTGTTGTCGGGTTGGCGGGGGTCGCCGGGATGCTCGTAGCCCGGGGCAAGCTCGACGAGCTCCACTCGTCGCGCATCCAGCCACAGCCGGAACGCGCGACGGCGCGCGGCGCCCAGCAGGTGCGCGGCGATCGCGGACCGAACCTGCGCCAGCGGCGGTGTCGCGTGCGACGGCGTGCACCAGCCGTCACGGTCGGGGCGCAGCTCGGCGAACCGCAGCGGATTGCGGGCGTGGTAGCCGGCGACCTCGTCGTCGCCCACCCGGACCCCGGCGGTCACATCGGCGTACAACGCGCGCGCCCGCGGATCGGCCAGCACCGCCGCGGCCACACTGCCGATCTCCAGCCTGGCGGTCGGGTCCGGCAGCACCTCGGGCTCGGCCGGTGCGTGACGAGCGGTCAATCCCCGTGCCGCGACCTCGACGGCGACGACGCGTTCGGTCACCAAAAGCTGGGTGAGCCACCGCCGCAGTTGCCGGCCCGCACTGGTGCCGCGGGCCGGCAGCGCGGCCGCGCGCGGGCCGTTGCGCAGCCCCGCCTCGGCCGCATCGAGCTCCTCGACCGCGACCGGCGCGCCCGCGACGGTGGCCACCCAGGACTGGCTCATGTCACGGTCACCGCGACTGCGGGAGAGTAGATCAACCGTCCGGCGCAGCCGATCCTTATCAGGGCCCACCATTGGCCGGCGGTCAGCCATGCCGGCGGGCGGACATCGAAGCCGAGTTCGACGCGGCCGCGGGCGGGCAGCACCGCACCGACGGCAGCCGGTCCGATCCACTCCCAGGTGCCCCACGGGCTGATCAGGTGGGCTTCCAGCGACAAATCCGCGCCGGCATTGCTGCCCAGCGTCACCGCCAGCCGGCCGGCTTCCCCCGCGCGCAGCGCGATCGCGTCGGGGCCGTCGATCAGGTAGGTCAACTCCGCCTGCTCAGTCGCACCGACTGCCACGACGCAGACGTCCTCGACCGTCTGCCGCCACGCGGGCGGCAGGTCGCGCCCGGTGATGCGTAGCTGCGCCCGCAGCGGGTACAGCCCGGGCTCTGTATCAGCCGGAATAGCCAGAGACACAACGGCTTTCCGATGCGTGCCGGGCTGCAGCGTCAACGGTAACTCGGCGGGCGTCGTCGACCAGCCGTCCGGGCTCACCAGCACGACCGTGCCGGTCAGCTTCGCATCGGTGCAATCGCTGGCCACGGTGAGCCGCAACGTTGCCACACCGCCGGGTGAGACGGTCGTTCGTTGCGGGTGCAAATGGGCGACGGCCGGCAGCCCACCCAGCGGCGCGGGGCCGCGATTATGCAGCCAATAGCGGGCGTAGAGCGGTTGTGCGGCTTCGGCTTCCGGGCCCAGCGCGCCGGCGTGCTCGAGCGTCTTGGGAATCTGTAGCCGGGCCAGCACGGTGGCGATCTGGTAGCCCTGCAGCTCGATCGATCGGGCCGCCGCCCGCGGTGTCTCGAGCAGGTCGGCGAAGGCGGTGACGTCCAGCGTGCCAAGGCTCGAGCCGATCGAGACGCGGGTGCGCGAGCCGGTCGTCTGCACCAGCCGCACAGCCACCGCGGCCGGATCGACGGGTTCGGCCCGGCCCGCGGTCAGCGGGTTTCCGGCCGCTTTGAGCGCCCCGAGATGCACTGCGTCGGCGGGTTCGACGTGCAGCAGCGACCCGGTCGCGGCCCATCTGCCGCGCCGCCCGCCACGTCGCACCGCACGCAGCGGATGGGAGAACCGGGCGCTGCGGGCCGGAATGTCGGCGTGCCGCCAATCGCCGTCGTCGCACACCAGCGCGTAGTCGAAATGATGCGTCCAGTGCTGCAGCTGGAAGTTGGAGCCGTCGGGCGCGGTGCGGCGCGGATCGTCGATCCAGGTTCCCGAGGGCCAGCCGGTGCAGGACCGCAGCAGTGCGGTGTGCAACGTCCCATCGGTATCGACGGCGAAGCTCGGCACGCCACGGTTGAACAACGCGACGGTGCGGGCCTCGAAGTTCTCCGTGCCCGTGGCGGCCCGATGACTGACCGCGATCTCGGCGTCCTCGAGATCGATTGCTACCGAGGCGATTTCGGCGGTCAGAAGGTCTTCGTCGCGCCCGGCAAGCACCAGCACCGGCAGCGCTCGCTCGGCGCGCAGGTCGGCACCGGGCACCCACGCCGCGGCCAACGGCCGGAAGGCATCGGCCGCGGGCACCCAGACCCTGGCTCGGCCCGTCGCCGCCAGCTGTCGGTCCAATTCGCTGCCATATTCCGAATCGGCCAGCACCGCCTTGGTGAACGCGTTGCGGTCGGGGCCGCCCACCGCGATGCGGACATCGGGCAGGTTGGAGTCGACGTCGAGGTTGCCGTAGCGCGGCTTGTCGGCGCCGCCGCAGGTGGCCGTGACCCCGGCACGCGCCAGGGCAACCATCAGGTCGCGGGTCAAGGGCCCGGACGACGCTTCCGACGGCGCCACCACCTCGGCCACGGACATCGTCCGTATGTTGTTGTCTCCCAGGTTGATTCGTGCCGTCGACGACAGGCCGAACCAGCTGTAGGCCGGGTTGTCCAGCGTCCAGGGGTGCCGCGCGGTGTCGATGGACCGGGGCCCGTCGTGCAGCAACGCGAAGCCGCGGCCGACGACGGCGTCACCGACCTCGCTGACCGGCATGGCGCCCGGCACCGGACACGGCCAGCGCAGCCGCAGCAACCGGTCCTCGCCGCTGAACTCGTCGATGGTGGTGCGGCAGTCGACCCGGTCCACGCCGTCCCACAGTGTCAAAGTCTGTGTGTAGCAAAGCAACTCCCCGATACGGCCGCGCACCACCAGCCGCTGGCCGAGCGGCCCATGGTAGGCCCGTACCCGCGCCGCCGACTCCGACGAGCACACCACCGGTCCCTTGGGCAGCAGATGCCAGGGGCCCTCGCCCTGCTCCGGGTGTGCCGGGTATTCCTCGTAGACGGCGAGCTCGTTGCCTACCCGACCGGCGGCGATCCACTCGCGACCGCCGTGCCGCACCGACGCCACCGCCCCGCCGCGCCCGGGATCGACGGTCAGCCGGTAGTGGGCGTTGCCGATCGCGTGGCCCGCCATCGGCTTCCATCCGCTGGCGGTATCGGCGGGCAGCAGCCGATACGTTCGCCAGCCCAGCGACGGGACGTCGCGGGCGAGCCAGCTGACCGAGCGTCCGTCATGCTCGACGAGCGCGGGCAACCGTGCGCCGTCGTCGTCCAGCACCTGCACCCCGGCCCGCAGCGGCGGATCGATCCGGGCGGTGACGATGTCGGTGCGTTGCTGCGTCAACGAGTTCCAGACCACCACGTCGCCGGCCGCGGCGTCGACGGCGCTGGACAACACGGCAAGCGAGCTGTCGCGGACCTCGCGTCCCAATTCCCATGCGTCGCGCCAACCGGTCAACAGGTCGAGGTAGACCTGATCGGATTCCGAACCGGTGATCGCGTCGTGGTGTGCACCGTAGGCCAGTTGCACCCAGGCCTTGGCCAGCGCGGCATGCGGATACGCGGCGCCGGTGGTCAGCGCCGCGAACACCGCGAAACGCTCGGCATCGAGCACCGCCTGTTCGGCTGCCCGGTTGGCTTGCTTGGTGTCGATGTAGGAGACGTCCTTGCCGGTGTAGATCGGGTTCATGTCCCGGGTCTGCGGCGACGGCAGCGCCCCGCGCTGGGACAGCTCGGCGCGCACCGCGGCGAAGAACTCCCGCGGCAACCCGCACACGAACCGCGGCCAGGTGTAGCGCGCGGCCCAGTCGCGATGTATTGCGGTGACCCACTTGTTCGGCGGCGTGTAGTCGGTGCCGACGGGCAACAGCACGTTGCGGGTGAGCGCCACCTGTTTGAGGTCTTCGAACAGGACGCGGGTGGCCTCCTCAGCCTCGCCCAGCGACGCCGCCGAATCCATCCACCAGCCCGCCGAATAATGCGCCGGCATGTAGTGGGTGAGCAGGCCGCGACCGGACGGCGAAATCCATTCGAACTCGCTGCTGAACTGCATCCCGGCCAGACCCGCGTCGCTGCGCGCGGGACCCCACTGGTGGTGCGGTCCGCGGGCCCACGAACTCGACGTCAGACCCGCCTCAGCGGCCATCCCGGGGAATTGCGGATCGTGGCCGAAGACGTCGAGTAGCCACGCCGTGGCCGGCTCGGCGCCCAGCACATGACGCTGAAAACCTATGCCGTGCACCAGGTTTCGAATGGTGGTTTCCGGGCTGGTGAGGTTGGTGTTGGGTTCGTTGTAGGTCCCGCCCATCACCTCGACGCGGCCCTGCGCGAGGAATCGGCGTAGATCGGCACGGTCCTCGGGGTGGGTGTCCCAGTAGGGCTTGAGGTAATCGACCTCGGCCAGCACGAATTTGTACTCCAGCTCGCGGCGCGCCATCTCCAGATGCGCGCGCACCAATTCGAAGCCGTTGGTCTGCCGCGCCCGGCCGGGCGGGTCTTCGGTCCACTCGCTGGCGTAGGCGCCCTGGGTGTTCCACCACACCGGGTCGTAGTGGAAGTGGCTGACCATGAACATCGTCCAGCCGGGCTCGGCGATCACGAATTCGAAGGCGGCGCCGGCGCCCCCCGCGTTCACCCTGGCATCGCGCCGTTGGCCGACGACCGGCGCCCGCACCGTCACCGGCACCTCGACCACCCCGGCGCCGGGCTGCGCGAGGGCTTCCCCGCTCAGGCCGTCGCCGTCGACGCGTACCGGTGTGGACTCGGTGACCCCGGCCACCTCGACTCGGGCCAGTTGTGACGGCGTGTCCGGCGGCCCCACGAACAGTTCGGTCGAGCGCGCCGAAATCAGCTGCATCCCCGCACTTTACGGCGCCGCGCACCTAGGATCGAGCCATGCCCGCCCTAGCCCGGCCGGTGGCCGACGAGCGCAGCGCCCTGCGCGAATACCTGGCCTTTCACCAGAGCTCGTATTTCGCGGTGTGCTACGGCCTCACCGACGAGCAGGCCCGGTCGTCGCCGTCGGCCAGCGCGCTGTCGATCGGCGGGCTGGTCAAGCACGTCACCCGCATGCAGCGAAGCTGGATGACGCGGGTGGCCACCGCGCCGGTGGCGCCGTCGGAAGACACCCGGCCGCCCGACACCGTTGCCCGGGAATTCGCCGATCAGCACGCGATGCGACCCGACGAGACGCTCGCCGCGCTGCTGGGGGCGTTTGCCGAACAAAACGCGCGGTCGCTACGGCTAGTGGAGACCGCCGACCTTGACGCGCCGGTACCCGTACCGCGAGACGTTCCGTATTTCCCGCAGGATCACGACGCCTGGTCGGTGCGCTGGGTGATCCTGCATGTCATCAACGAGCTGGCGCGCCATGCCGGGCACGCCGACATCATCCGGGAAACCCTGGACGGAGCCACCATGTACGAGTTGATCGCCGGGCTGGAGGGGTGGGCGATCGACGGCTGGGTCACGCCTTGGCAAAAGGCCCGGCAAAAAGGCTGAATACGGTGGCGGGCGCCGCTAAAGAGCCTGTTCATCGACCGACGAATTGGTTCTTGCGTACCCGAATTTGGCAGACTGCTGAAATGACTTCTACCAAACACCGAGAGGTGGCCAGGTTGGACCGGGTGCCGTTGCCGCTCGAAGCGGCCCGGGTCGCCGTCACTGGTTGGCAGGTCACTCGCTCCGCCGCTCGCGTCCTCACCAAGCTGCCGGGCAAAGGGCCGTGGCAGCAGAAAGTGATCAAGCAGCTGCCCCAGACATTCGCCGACCTGGGCCCGACCTATGTCAAGTTCGGGCAGATCATCGCGTCCAGCCCCGGCGCATTCGGCGAATCGCTGTCGCGCGAATTCCGCGGCCTGCTCGACCGGGTGCCACCGGCGGACTCCGACCAGGTACATAGGCTGTTCGTCGAGGAGCTGGGTGCAGACCCGGCCGACCTGTTCGCCGAGTGGGACGAAACACCGTTCGCGTCGGCGTCCATCGCGCAGGTGCACTACGCCACGCTGCACAGCGGTGAAAAAGTGGTCGTCAAGATTCAGCGGCCGGGCATTCGCCGCCGGGTCGCCGCCGATCTGCAGATCCTCAAGCGTTTCGCCCAAGCGGTCGAACTGGCCAAGCTGGGCCGTCGGCTCTCGGCACAGGACGTGGTGGCCGACTTCGCCTCCAATCTGGCCGAGGAGCTGAACTTTCGTCTCGAGGCGCAGTCGATGGAGGCATGGGTCTCGCACCTGCACGTGTCCCCGCTGGGCCGCAACATCCGGGTGCCGACCGTGCACTGGGACTTCACCAGCGACCGGGTGCTGACGATGGAGCGGGTGCACGGCATCCGCATCGACGACGTCGCCGCGATCCGCAAAGCCGGGTTCGACGGCACCGAGCTGGTCAAGGCGCTGCTGTTTTCGCTGTTCGAGGGCGGTCTACGGCACGGGTTGTTCCACGGCGACCTGCACGCGGGCAACCTTTACGTCGACGAGGCGGGCCGCATCGTGTTCTTCGACTTCGGCATCATGGGCCGCATCGACCCGCGCACCCGCTGGCTGCTACGCGAACTGGTGTACGCCCTGCTGGTCAAGAAGGACCATGCCGCGGCCGGCAAGATCGTGGTGCTGATGGGCGCGGTCGGCACCACGAAGCCCGAGGCTCAGGCCGCCAAGGACCTGGAACGCTTCGCCACCCCGCTGACCATGCAGACGCTGGGCGACATGTCGTACGCCGACATCGGGCGGCAGCTCTCGGCGCTGGCCGACGCCTACGACGTCAAACTGCCCCGCGAGCTGGTGCTGATCGGCAAGCAGTTCCTCTACGTCGAGCGGTACATGAAGCTGCTGGCACCCAAGTGGCAGATGATGTCGGACCCGCAGCTCACCGGGTACTTCGCGAACTTCATGGTCGAGGTCAGCCGCGAGCATTCCAGCGACGTCGAGGTCTAGGGGCGCACGTGGAGATCCGCACGGGCTATGCGAGTTCCGGGACGTCGGAGGGCGGCCCCGACCTGAAGATCTATTACGAGGACATGGGCGATATCGACGCCCCGCCGGTGCTGCTCATCATGGGGCTCGGCGCGCAGCTACTGCTGTGGCGCACCGAGTTCTGCGAGAAGCTGGTCCGTCACGGTCTGCGCGTGATCCGTTACGACAACCGGGATGTCGGGCTGTCCGACAAAACCGAGCGTCGCAGCATCGGGCAGCCGCTGCCCACCCGCTTGCTCCGTTCGTGGCTGGGATTGCCGAGCAAGGCGACATACACGCTCGAGGACATGGCCGACGATGCCGCCGCGGTGCTCGACCACCTGGACATCGACCAGGCGCACGTTGTCGGCGCGTCGATGGGCGGCATGATCGCGCAGGTCTTCGCCGCTCAGTTCGCCGAACGAACCAGATCCCTGGGCATCATCTTCTCCAGCAACAATGCGGCGTTCCTGCCGCCGCCGGCGCCGCGCGCGCTGCTGTCGCTGATCCAGGGTCCCCCGCCGGACGCGCCGCGTGATGTGATCCTCGACAACGCGGTCCGGGTGAGCAGAATCATCGGCAGCCCGCGCTACCGCATCCCCGACGAGCAGGTGCGCGCCGAAGCGGCCGAGGGATACGACCGCAACTACTACCCGCACGGCGTCGCCCGACAATTCAGCGCCATCCTGGGCAGTGGCAGTCTGGTGCACCACAATCGGCGCATCGTGGCGCCGACGGTTGTCATTCACGGGCGGGCCGACAAGCTGATGCGCCCGACGGGCGGGCGGGCGATAGCGCGCGCAATAAGCGGCGCACGATTGGTGTTATTCGACGGAATGGGACATGATCTGCCACAGCAGCTGTGGGATTCGGTGATCGGTGTTCTAACGGGCAACTTCGCCGAAGCCAGCTAAGACCGGAGTCGAGCAGGCGCCCGGCGACTCCCGTTCGAGGCTGTTCGCGCGAGGTCTCACAGCGTTGTAGCTTTGGATATCGGGAGGACGTGGAAGTGGCGAAGCTGAAGCCGTATTACGAAGAGTCGCAGGCAACTTACGACATTTCGGACGACTTCTTCGCGTTGTTCTTGGACCCCAACATGGTCTACACGTGCGCGTACTTCGAGCGCGACGACATGACGCTGGAAGAAGCGCAACTCGCCAAACTGGACCTCGGTTTGGGCAAGCTCAACCTGGAGCCGGGCATGACGTTGCTCGACGTCGGATGTGGTTGGGGCGGAGCGGTTGTCCGGGCGCTCGAGAAGTACGACGTGAACGTCATCGGCATCACCCTCAGCAAAAACCACTACGCACGCACCAGGGATCGGTTGGCGGCGATTCCGACCAGTCGGCGAGCGGAGGCACGGCTGCAGGGCTGGGAAGAGTTCGACGAGCATGTCGACCGGATCATCAGCTTCGAGGCCTTCGACGCCTTCAAGAAAGAGCGTTGGCCCGCGTTCTGGGATTGGGCTTACCAGACCCTGCCCGACGGCAGCCGGATGCTGATGCACAGCATCTTCACCCACCCGCAGTCGTACTGGAAAGAACACGGCATCCCGATCACGATGTCCGACCTGCGCTTCCTGCACTTCCTCGGCAAAGAGATCTTCCCGGGCGGGCAGATGTGCGGCGAACCTGACATCGTCGACTACTCCCGCAACAGCGGCTTCACGCTCGAGCACACCGAGTACCTGCAGCCGCATTACGCGCGGACCTTGGACATCTGGGCGGCCAACCTACAGGCCAACCGCGAACGCGCCATCGAAATCCAGTCCGAAGAGGTTTACGAGCGGTTCATGCGCTACCTGACCGGATGCGCGGATCTGTTCCGCAAGGGCATCTCGAACGTCGGCCAGTTCACCCTCACCAAATAGCCCGACACTTCCCGCGACACGCCCGGCAAGGATGCCGTGTTGAACTGTGCCGGTTTGCCCTCCGTGAAACCGGCAACGCTGGATAATGAATTTCGCCCAGTTCGGGCACCGGGGGATAAATAAATGGGTGCGTTCGGTGGGGAGGCACAACACTCATGGCTCAAAAGCTGGAACCGCATTTTGCCGATGTTCAGGCGCATTACGATCTGTCCGATGACTTCTACCGACTGTTCCTAGATCCCAGTCAGACCTACAGTTGCGCCTATTTCGAACGCGACGACATGACACTGGAAGAGGCGCAGCTCGCCAAGATCGATTTGTCGCTCGGCAAACTCGGACTGCAGCCCGGCATGACGCTGCTCGACGTCGGCTGCGGCTGGGGAGCCACGATGCGCCGCGCCATCGAAAAGTACGACGTCAACGTGATCGGCCTGACGTTGTCGAAGAACCAGGCCGCGCACGTGCAAAAGTCGTTCGAGGCGATCCACAGCCCGCGCCGTAAGCGGGTGCTGCTGGCCGGCTGGGAAGAATTCGACGAGCCCGTCGATCGCATCGTCTCGATCGGCGCGTTCGAACACTTCGGACCCGAGCGGTACAGCGACTTCTTCAAGATGGCCTACCACGTGTTGCCCAGCGACGGCGTGATGCTGCTGCACACCATCACCGATCTGACGAAGCAGGAATGCATCGACCGGGGTTTGCCGATCTCCATCGAGCTGCTGCGCTTCATCATCTTCATCCAGCGTGAGATCTTCCCGGGTGGCCGGCTGCCCAAGATCCCGACGGTCGCCGACCATGCCGATCAAGCCGGTTTCACACTGACTCGCCGCCAGTCGCTGCAGCCGCACTACGCGCGGACGCTGGACCTGTGGGCCGAGGCCCTGCGCGCACGCAAGGACGAAGCCGTCGCGTTGCAGTCCGAGGAGGTCTACGCGCGGTACATGAAGTACCTGACCGGCTGTGCCGACAAGTTCCGGGACGGCTATGTCGACGTCAACCAATTCACCTTGGTCAAGTGACCCGGGCGTCACACCGGTTCCCCGTCGGGCGCGGGGTATCTTTAGGTGCGCTTCGGCAGGAAGGCACACCGTCATGACTCGCAAGCTGACACCGCACTTCGAGGATGTGCAGGCGCACTACGACCTGTCCGACGATTTCTTCCGGCTGTTCCTGGATCCGACCCAGACCTACAGCTGCGCGTACTTCGAGCGCGACGACATGACGCTGGAAGAGGCGCAGCTGGCCAAGATCGACCTGGCGTTGGGCAAACTCGGGCTGCAGCCGGGCATGACGCTGCTCGACGTCGGCTGCGGCTGGGGCGCCACGATGCGGCGGGCGATCGAGAAGTACGACGTGAACGTGGTCGGCCTGACGTTGTCGAAGAACCAGGCCGCGCATGTGCAGAAGTCCTTCGATCAACTCGAAAGTCCGCGCAGCGCAAGGGTATTGCTGGCCGGCTGGGAAGAATTCGACGAGCCCGTCGACCGCATCGTGTCGATCGGGGCGTTCGAGCACTTCGGGCACGACCGCTACGACGACTTCTTCACCATGGCCCACGGCGTGCTGCCCGACGACGGGGTGATGCTGCTGCACACGATCACCGGGCTGACCGGGCCACAGATCGTCGAACGCGGCATCCCGTTGACCTTCGAGATGGCCCGCTTCATCAAGTTCATCGTCACCGAGATCTTCCCGGGCGGCCGGTTGCCGTCCATCGAGAAGGTGGAGGAGCACTCGTCGAAGCACGGTTTCACACTGACCCGGCGCCAGTCGCTGCAGCTGCACTACGCGCGGACGCTGGATTTGTGGGCGGCGGCGCTGGAAGCGCACCGCGACGAGGCCATCAGGATCCAATCCGAAGAGGTTTACGAGCGGTACATGAAGTACCTGACCGGCTGCGCCAACGCGTTCCGCGTCGGCTACATCGACGTCAACCAGTTCACCCTGGAGAAGTAGCGGCCCGACCGCCACACTGAGACGTGGCGAAATCCGTCGATCGAAAAACCCACGGGCTCTCCACCTCAAATCCGAGAGATACGGCCGTCCGCGTGTAGCGTCCCCCGGACGGCCGCCTCGCCGAGGTGGATGTCCATTCGGGGGGACACGATGTCAAGAAATACAGCGGGCGCCACGCGGACCAGGTCCAATGTGGACGACGTCCGGGCCCACTACGACCTTTCCAACGAATTTTTCGCCCTGTTCGTCGACCCGACCCGCACCTACAGCTGCGCGTACTTCCCGCGGGAGGGCATGACGCTGCATGAAGCACAGGTCGCCAAGGTCGACATGACCCTGGACAAGCTGGGGCTGGAGCCGGGAATGACGCTGCTCGACATCGGCTGCGGCTGGGGTTCGGTGATGAAGCGCGCCGTGGAGAAGTACGACGTCAACGTGGTCGGCCTGACCCTGTCCAAGAATCAGCACGCCTATTGCCAGGAGGTGCTGGACACGGTCGAATCGGGTCGCTCGCATCGGGCACTGTTGAGCGACTGGGCCGATTTCACCGAGCACGTTGACCGCATCGTCGTCATCGAGGCGCTCGAGCACTTCGGCTTCGAACGCTACGACGACTTTTTCGACTTCGCCTACCGGGCGTTGCCGTCCGACGGGGTGATGCTGCTGCACTCCATCACCGCGTTGCATCCCACGCAGATGACCGAGCGCGGCATCCCGGTGACGATCGAGATGGCCAAGTTCATCCGATTCATCCTGACCGAGATCTTTCCCGGCGGTCGGCTGCCGTCCATCGAGAAGGTGCAGGACCATTGCGCCCGGGCCGAGTTGCGCGTGACCCACATTCAGTCGCTGCAGTCGGACTTCGCGCACACCCTCGACCTGTGGGCCGAGGCCCTGCGGGTGCACAAGGACCAGGCCGTCGAGATCCAATCCGAGGAGATGTACGAGCGGTACATGAAGTTCTTGACCGGCTGCGCCGATGCGTTCCGGATGGGCTACATCGACTGCAACCAGTTCAGGCTCGAAAAGTAGACCTGAAAAGTAGACTCTGTTGCTTGGACGGGGCGGGGTGCGGCCGCGGGCAGCCGGGCGGGTGGTCTGAGCGGCCTTGTTGAGTCGAGTATCGTTGCTGGCCATCGGGCCGACCGTGGGCAGTGCTGTGAGGCAGTGAAGTCAGGAGAAGTAAACGAGAATGGCTGAGCAACCGACTGGCTCGACGAAGGTCAGGACGCGCTCTGAGGATATTCAGGCGCACTACGACGTGTCCGACGACTTCTTCGCCTTGTTTCAGGACCCCACCCGGACCTACAGCTGCGCGTACTTCGAGCCGCCGGAGCTGACCCTCGAGCAAGCCCAATACGCCAAGATCGACCTGAACCTGGACAAGCTGGACCTGCGGCCGGGGATGACGTTGCTGGATATCGGCTGTGGCTGGGGCACCACGATGCGGCGCGCCGTCGAACGGTTCGACGTCAACGTGATCGGCCTGACGTTGTCCAAGAACCAACACGCCCGCTGTGAACAGGTGCTGGCCGAGACCGACAGCACCCGCTCCCGCGAGGTGCGGCTGCAGAACTGGGAAGACTTCAACGAGCCGGTCGATCGCATCGTCTCGATCGAGGCGTTCGAACACTTCGGGCACGAGAACTACGACGACTTTTTCAAACGGTGCTATGACATCACACCCGAAGACGGTCGGATGACCGTGCAGAGCAGCGTCAGCTACCACCCCTACGAGCTGGCCGCGCGCGGTAAGAAGCTCACCTTCGAAACGGCCCGCTTCATCAAGTTCATCGTCACCGAGATCTTCCCGGGCGGTCGGCTGCCAACCACCGGCATGATGGTTGAACACGGCGAGAAGGCGGGATTTGTTGTCCCGGAACCACTTTCGCTACGCCCCCACTACATCAAGACGCTGCACACCTGGGGCGACACGCTGGAATCCAACCGGGCGAAGGCCATCGAGGTCACCTCCGAAGAGGTCTACCAGCGGTACATGAAATACCTGCGCGGCTGCGAGCACTACTTCACCGAGGAGATGCTGGACTGCAGCCTGGTGACCTATCTGAAACCGGGCGCCTCGAACTGAGCCCGCTCGCTGTCGGATCGGTGCTGCGTCGTTCGTCGGATAGGTAGAGAGTGGAGCACGGGGCTTCGCTCGCTACCAGGAGGTGACGACACATGCAGTACTTCGCCTTGTTGATCAGCAGGGAGCAAGACCGCACGGCCGACGATCCGGCGACCGCGATGGCGGCTTGGCAGGACTTTCATGCGAAGGCCGGTGCGGCCATAAAGGCCGGAGACGCGCTGGTCCCCGCGGGCGACGCGGTGGTCATCACGGGCGGCCCGGATGCGCCGACCGTCACCGACGGCCCCTTCGCCGAGGCCGCTGAGGTGGCCTGCGGCTACTACGTGTTGGAAGCGGAGAACCTCGACGACGCGCTGGCGCTGGCCCGCGACATCCCGCTGGCCGCGTTCGGCGCGGTGGAGTTATGGCCCGTGGTCCACTCGATCGCGCCATCGCGGCCGCTCACCGGCAACGACTGGCTCGCCCTGTTGCTGGAACCGCCCGAATCCGCGCACACGCCGGGCACCCCGGAGTGGGAGGCAGTCGCGGCCAAGCACGCCGAGCTGCATGCTGCTGCCGGCGACCGGGTGATCGGTGGCGCCGCCCTGCACGATCGGACCACCGCGACGACCGTGCGGGTGCGCGACGGCGAAGTCCTGATCACCGACGGACCGTACGTGGAGGGCGCCGAGATCGCGACGGGCATCTATCTCCTCGACGCCGCAGACCGCGACGAGGCCGTCAAGATCGCGTCGATGATTCCCGCCTCCACGGTGCAGCTGCGCCAACTGGCCGGAGTCTCGGGACTCTAACCACCCGCATGACCAACCTGGACGGCGTCTTTCGCCGGGAATGGGGTCCGACGGTCGCCGCGCTCGCCCGATGGTCGGGCGACCTCACCGTCGCCGAGGACGCCGTCCAGGAGGCCTGCGCCGAGGCGCTGCGCAGCTGGCTCCGCGACGGGATACCCGACAATCCCGGCGGATGGCTGACCACCGTCGCACGCAACCGGGCCCGCGACCGGCTGCGCCGCGAATCCGTCCGTCCCGGAAAGGAATTGGCCGCATTCGTGGACGAGATCAGGGTTCGCACCGAGCGCACCGATCCCCATCCAGTGCGTGACGACGAGCTGCGGATGATGTTCACCTGCGCCCACCCGGCGCTGGACCGGCAATCGCAGCTGGCGTTGACGCTGCGGCTGGTGTCCGGTTTGACCGTCGCCGAGATCGCGCGCGCCCTGCTACAGACGGAATCCGCCATCGGTCAACGAATCACGCGGGCCAAGAACAAGATTCGGCACGCCAACATCCCGCTGCGGGTGCCGCCGGCGGAGCTGTTGGCGGGGCGGACACCGCACGTATTGGGTTGCATCTACTCGGTTTTCACCGAGGGATATTGGTCGACCGGGGGCCCGTCGGCGATACGGGACGAACTGTGCGACGAAGGAGTCCGGCTGGCCGGTGAGCTGTGCGCGCTGATGCCGGACGAGCGGGAAGCGCACGCGCTGGCCGCGTTGACGTTGCTGCACGACTCGAGGCGGGTAACGCGTCTGGACGACGACGGCATGCTGGTACCGCTGGAAGAACAAGACAGGCGCCGTTGGGACCGCGGCCGCATCGCGCGCGGACTGGATCGGTTGCGGCGGGCCGAGGGTTCCACCGGCCCGTATCTGCCCCAGGCGGTGATCGCCGCGCTGCATGCGACGGCCCCGTCGTGGGAGCAAACCGACTGGACCACCATCTGCCTGGCCTACGACCGGCTCGTGGCGATGACGGGCTCGCCGGTGGCGGGGGCCAACCGCGCGTTGGCGATAGGCTTCCGCGACGGAGCACAGGCCGGACTCGTCGCACTGGACGACCTTGCGCGCGATCCCCGGCTGGCCCGTTCGAATCTCGTCGCGACGTTGCGGGCCGACCTGCTGCGGCGCGCGGGCCGACGCGACGAGGCGCTCACCTGGTATCGAAACGCATTGCAGTCCAACGGTTCCAAACCGGGACGTGACTTCTTGCGGCGCCGGATCGCCGAGTGCGGCGGCTAGCTACTCCACGCAACCCGAAGGGTCGGATCCGCTCACCGGCGCCCACAGCGCCGGCTAGCTACTCCACGCAACCCGAAGGGTCGGATCCGCTCACCGGCGCCCACAGCGCCGGCTCGCTACTCCACACAACCCGAAGGGTCGGATCCGCTCACCGGCGCCCACAGCGCCGGCTCGCTACTCCTCCGTGAAGTTGCGGGTGACCGAGGGGTCGACCGGAATTCCCGGGCCCGTCGTCGTCGACACGGTGACCTTCTTCAGGTAACGGCCCTTGGACGACGACGGCTTGAGCCGCAGTACCTCGTCGATCGCGGCCCCGTAGTTCTCCGCGAGGTTCTTCTCGTCGAACGACGCCTTGCCGATCACGAAGTGCAGGTTGGCCTGCTTGTCGACGCGGAAGTTAATCTTGCCGCCCTTGATGTCGGCGACGGCCTTGGCGACGTCGGCGGTCACGGTGCCCGTCTTGGGGTTGGGCATCAGGCCGCGGGGACCGAGCACACGCGCGATGCGCCCAACCTTGGCCATCTGGTCCGGCGTCGCGATCGCGGCATCGAATTCCAGCCAGCCGCCTTGGATCTTCTCGATCAGGTCGTCGCTGCCGACGATGTCGGCTCCGGCGGCCTGCGCCTGCTCGGCCTTGTCACCCACGGCGAACACCGCGACGCGGGCCGTCTTGCCGGTGCCGTGCGGCAAGTTCACCGTGCCGCGGACCATCTGGTCGGCCTTGCGCGGGTCGACGCCCAGCCGGATCGCCACCTCGACGGTCGCGTCCTGCTTGGCCGACGCGGTCTGCTTGGCGAGCCTGGCGGCCTCGAGCGGACTGTACAGGTTGTTGCGGTCCACCTTTTCGGCGGCGGCGCGGTATACCTTGCTGTTCTTGCTCACTTACTCATCCAATCTGGTGTTGGGTCGTGGTTGGAAAACGGGCCGAAGCTGGCCCTCCCACGCTTGTTGAATTGTCGCACTTCTCCTCGCGCCCAAGCGGCGCGCATCGTCGTCCGACGGTGGGCGTTATGCAGTCCTATTCGACGGTGATGCCCATCGACCGCGCGGTGCCGGCGATGATCTTGGCGGCGGCGTCGATGTCGTTGGCGTTGAGGTCGGTCTTCTTCGTCTCGGCGATCTCGCGCACCTGGTCCCAGGTCACCTTGGCGACCTTGTTCTTGTGCGGCTCCGCCGACCCCTTGCCCACCCCGGCGGCCTTGAGCAGCAGCTTGGCGGCGGGCGGCGTCTTGAGCGCGAACGTGAAGCTGCGGTCCTCGTAGACCGTGATCTCCACCGGGATCACGTTGCCGCGCTGGTTTTCCGTCGCGGCGTTGTACGCCTTGCAGAACTCCATGATGTTGACGCCGTGCTGGCCGAGCGCGGGCCCCACCGGCGGCGCAGGGTTGGCCTGTCCCGCCACGATTTGGAGCTTGATCAGCCCGACGACCTTCTTCTTCGGGGCCATGAGATTCCTACGTTCCTTCCTGGTTATACGCCCAGCCGTTCCCGCGAACGGATCGGCCGGCTAGATCTTGGAGACTTGGGTAAAGGTGAGTTCCACCGGGGTTTCGCGGCCGAAGATCGACACCAGCACCTTGAGCTTCTGCTGTTCGGCGTTGACCTCGTTGATCGTGGCCGGCAGCGTGGCGAACGGGCCGTCCATGACCGTCACCGATTCGCCGACCTCGTAGTCCACCTCGACCACCGGACGTTCCAAACCGCCGGTTTCGGTGGTGGTAGCGGCCGCGGCCGCACCCTTGACCGGTTTCTTCGACGAGCCCGGCGGCAGCAGGAACTTCACCACGTCGTCCAGCCGCAGCGCCGACGGACGCGACGTCGCCCCGACAAACCCCGTCACGCCGGGGGTGTTGCGGACCGCGGCCCAGGAGTCGTCGGTCAGATCCATGCGCACCAGGATGTAGCCCGGCAGCACCTTGCGGTTGACCTGCTTGCGCTGGCCGTTCTTGATCTCGGTGACCTCTTCGGTGGGCACCTCGACCTGGAAGATGTAATCGCCCACGTCGAGATTCTGCACCCGGGTCTCGAGGTTGGCCTTCACCTTGTTCTCGTAGCCGGCGTAGGAGTGGATGACATACCAGTCGCCGGGCTTGCTGCGCAGCTCGGCCTTGAGGGCGGCGGCGGGGTCGACTTCCTCATCCGGCTCGGCGGGCGCGGCGTCGGCCCCAGTCTCCGCAGTGTCCCCAGTGTCCCCAGTGTCCGAATCATCCGCATCGTCCGGGCTTTCTGGGGCCTCGGGGGCTTGCGCAACCTCGGCGGGCTCGGAGCCCTGAGCAACCTCAGACAATTCGGCTGTCTCTTCCACGTCGACCGCTTCACCCGCGGACGTGTCACCGTCGAAGGTAGTCACGGTTTTCAGTCCTCTCTATCGCTTACGAAGCTCAGCCGAACACCAGCAGGGCCAGCTTGGTCAGGCCGAAATCAGACAGGCCGACCAGCGCCACCATGAACGCGAGGAATACCAGCACCACCGAGGTGTAGGTGAGCATCTGCTTGCGGTTCGGCCAGATCACCTTCCGCATTTCCGCAACGACCTGCTTGAGGTAGTTGAAGACGAAAACGAAGGGATTGGCCGTCCGGTCCCCGGGCTTCTTCGGCTTTTTGGTCTTTTGGTCGGCCTTCTTGGCCGACGACGTCTTGGCGGTTTCCTTGGTGGCTTCCTTGGTGGCCTCGACGTCGCCCGCGGACTCGGCGTCGTCGGTTTCGACGACGCGCTGCCGGGATCGCTTGCCTGTCGGGCGCTGCGGTTTGGTCACCACGGCCGTCCGACCGCCGCTCGCACGGCCTTCGGTCTCGCCGTCGTCGCGTGCAGCGTCGTTGGCGGCACCGATACCGGGGCCTTCGTCGCTCACCGCATGCTCCTTTGTTCGCTAGCTACCGGACATTCCGTTCAGTGTCCAGCATGGCACGATCTTCGTTGCCTTCTGCAGGGGCGACAGGACTTGAACCTGCAACCTGCGGTTTTGGAGACCGCTGCTCTGCCAGTTGAGCTACGCCCCTTCGCGGTTGGCAGGCCAACCTGCGCTTACCTACCGGGGCCCACATGACACGCGCGCTCCCCGTTCGGTGATCCGAACCTACGGACAGCGCGCTGTAATGGGAAAACCCCGAGGTCCGAGTGTACATCGGCACGGGAGTCAGATACTAATTACGCGGTTCTGACGACCTGCCCGGACTCGTGGTCCCATCTGAGCTTGATGGTTTCGTCGTCCGTCTCTTCCCGGTATTGCCCCACCAACGTGGTGTAGGCCTCCATCACAACCTCACCGTCGTCGTTGGTGCAGATGTTCTTGGTGACCACGATGTCCGCGCCAAAACGCTCGACGACGGACTCGATGTCCATCCGCCCCCACAACTTGTCGCCGGCCTTGATCGGCTTGAAAAAGACGAAACGCTGCTCGACCTGGACGATTACCAGGCTTTCCATGCCCAGGTCGACGTGGCGGAAGAAGTCCAGCTGCACATATTTGGCGAAGATCGTGACAAGGGTGGGCGGCGCGATGATGGCGTCGTAACCCAGCTCGGCGGCGGCGGCCTCGTCGTAGTGGGCGGGGTGGTCGCATTTGATGGCCCGCGCGAATTCGCGCAGCTGTTCGCGCCCCACGACGAAGTAGTCCGGATACCGCCACACCATGCCGCGGATATCGGTTTTGAGGGCCATGATCTATGCCAATTTGGCCGAAGCGATGGCCCGCCCGAAAATTTTCTTGCCGCCGGTGGTGGCGGTGAGCGCAATGGTTACCGACTTGGTCTCGGGATCCACCGACTTCACCCGCCCGCTGAACACCAGCTCGGCGCCCTTGCCGTCGTTGGGCACCGGCACCACGGCGGTGAAGCGCACGTTGTACTCGGTGACCGCGCCCGGGTCGCCGACCCACGAGGTCACGTAGCCGCCGCCGATGCCCATCGTCAGCATGCCGTGGGCGATCGCGGTGTCCAACCCGACGACCTTGGCGATCTCGTCGTCCCAGTGAATGGGGTTGAGGTCCCCGGACACTCCCGCGTAGTTCACCAGGTCTTGCCGCGTCAGCGGGTACGTCTTCTCCGGAAGCTGGTCACCCACCTTCACCGAGCTGAACTCACGCAGTGGCATCAGAAAATCCCTCTTCTCCATCCTCGCCGGCACGGCCCGCCAGGGTCGTGTAGGTCTCCTGCACGATGTCACCTGCTTCGTCGGTGAGCACATTCTTGGTCACGATGATCTGGGTCCCGTGCGAAACGCGCATGGAGTCGACGTACACGTCGCAGTACAGACGGTCGCCTGCCTTCATGGGTTTGAAGTACTTCAACACCTGGTCGATCTGGACGATCTGCGCGTCCTGGACCGCGATATTGGCGCTTTTGAAGAACGCCGACTGCGCCTTGTAGCCGAACACGGAGCAAAACGTCAGCGGGGCCAGCAGCCCCTTGTGCCCGAGCTCGGCGGCCGCATCTTCGTCGTAAAACGCGGGATCGTCGTTCTGTACGGCCGTCGCGTACTCGCGGATCTTTTCCCGGTCCACCTCGTAGTAGTCGGGATAGCGGTAATGCATCCCGACGATGTCCTTGGTCAACGGCACGGCTTCAAAACCTACCTGGTCAATATGGTCGTATCTGGTGGAGCTAATTAGCGCGTCTCGCGATGCGCCTGGTGTTGGCCGCAGTTCGCGCAGAACTTCTTCAGCTCGAGCCGGTCCGGATCGTTGCGACGGTTCTTCTTGGTGATGTAGTTGCGGCGCTTGCACACCTCACAGGCCAAAGTGATCTTTGGCCGCACATCCGTACTGGAAGCCATGTCTGTTCTCTCTCACAAATGCACATTGTTGTGTTGTAGCGATGGCCGGACTCGAACCGGCGACCTAACGATTATGAGTCGTTCGCTCTAACCGACTGAGCTACATCGCCTCTGGTACGCGCCGTCCGCCTGCTCGGCGTCCGCCGAGCCCCCTAACGGAATCGAACCGTTGACCTTTTCCTTACCATGGAAACGCTCTACCGACTGAGCTAAGGGGGCCTGGAACCCGTAGCAATCAGTCGTGCCTCGGGCCTAAAAGAGGGTACAGCGCCACGCGCGACGGCACCAAACCGTCACCCCGGGTCGCCGTTGCGCCGCCGCTGCCAGGCGCTGAGGTCGCTGAACTCGTCGTAGATGTCCGCCTGGTCGCCTTCCGCGTCCGCGTTGCCGTCGAGCAGCATGCGCAGCGCCAGATGGACAGCCTCCCGCGCGTCCGCCACGTGATAGCGGCGGATTGCCTCCTGGACCAGATCGTCGTCGATCTCGATCTCGACCTTTTTCAGCATGGACAAACCATACCCACCGCAAACTCGCTCAACCGTCCCGAAAACGCGATTGACAGGCCGAGATACGCCCACGAATGTGGGCCACGCCACCCGGGTCATAGTCTGATCCGGTGCCAGACAAGTCAGCCGACCGCCTGTATTTCCGCCAGCTGCTCGCCGGACGCGATTTCGCCGCCGGCGACGCGTTCGCGACCCAGATGCGCAACTTCGCCTACCTGATCGGCGACCGCCAGACCGGAGACTGCGTCGTCGTCGACCCGGCGTATGCCGCCGGCGAGCTCGTCGACCTGCTCGAGGCCGACGGCATGCACCTGTCCGGGGTCCTGGTCACCCACCATCACCCCGACCATGTGGGCGGAACGATGATGGGTTTCCAACTCAACGGCCTGGCCGAGCTGCTGGACCGGGTCAGTGTGCCGGTGCATGTGAATACCCATGAGGCGCTTTGGGTTTCGCGAGTTACCGGGATCGCTATCGGTGACCTGACCACCCACGAGCACGGCGACAAACTCAGCATCGGCGACATCGAGATCGAGCTGCTGCACACGCCCGGACACACGCCGGGCAGCCAGTGCTTTCTGCTCGACGGGCGCCTGGTGGCCGGTGACACCCTGTTTTTGGAGGGCTGCGGGCGCACCGACTTTCCGGGCGGCGACTCCGACGAGATGTACCGCAGCCTGCAGCAGCTGGCGGCGCTTCCCGGCGATCCGACGGTGTTCCCCGGGCACTGGTATTCCGTCGAACCGAGCGCACCGCTGACCGAGGTCAAGCGCTCCAACTACGTGTACCGGGCCACCAACCTCGACCAGTGGCGAATGTTGATGGGCGGCTGACGGAGTACTTGACCGCCCTGATTGCCAGAGTCATTGCGCTTCGACACCCGTGCCAGCAGAATTTCGGGTGCACATCGCTGCCATATGAGCGGAGGGATGGAGTCACATGGGTTCAACGGGGTGGATCCAGGGCACTTGGCACGGGGTCACCAACGTTGAGTCCAGCACCTGGTTGGCCTGGGCCGCTTGGGCGGCAATCGCGCTCGGCATCATCGCTCTGATCGTCATCAACCACCAGCTCGGCCGCAGCCGGCGGCTGGCGGCCGAGCAGACGCGTCCGCACGTCGGCGTGCTGATGGAACCGCATGCCGCCGATTGGCACGTGATCGAGCTGGTGGTCCGCAATTTCGGTAAGACCGCGGCCTACCACATCCGTTTTGCCTTCACGAATCCGCCGACGGTCGCCGAGTACGAGAATTCCAGCGACGGCTACGCCGATGTCGTCGAATTGCAGCTGCCCAGCGAAATCCCGGTACTCGCGCCCGGCCAGGAATGGCGTCTGGTATGGGATTCGGCGCTTGACCGTGCCGAAATCGGCGGCGGCATCGAATCACGCTTCACCGGGACGGTGACGTACTTCGACCGTCCCGACACGCCGCGACGCTGGCGGTTCTGGCAGCGCGAACGCCCGCAGTTGCAGACCGATGTCGTCCTGGACTGGGACGCCCTGCCGCCCGTTCAGCGGATCGAGCTGATGACCACGCACGACCTGGCCAAGCGGGAGAAACAGAAGCTGGAGCTGCTCCGCAGCCTGCTGACGTACTTCCACTACGCCAGCAAGGAAACGCGCGCGGACGTGTTCCGCAGCGAGATCGAGCGAATCAACAACGCGGTGCGGGAAACTCAGGATCGTTGGCGCGTCCGGCAGCAAGATGCGCCGACCGATGTCGGTCTGCGCTGGGGCGGCACCGGTCGGCCCGACCAGAAGGATCCCGCCAATCACCGCGCCCAGCAGGCCTGACGCCGCGGTACGTCCGGCCGCACGGGGTCAGTGTTTGCCGATCTGATTCAATCGACTTCGCTGCCCGTCGCGAAGGAGTAACGCATGAGCGGTCCGGTCACCTACAGCCGCAAGGATGCCATCGCGGTCATCCGGATGGACGACGGCAAAGTCAACGCGCTGGGTCCGACCATGCAGGCAGCCATCAACGAGGCGATCGACCAGGCCGACAGCGACAACGTCGGCGCGCTGGTGCTGACCGGCAACGACCGCGTGTTCAGCGGCGGATTCGACCTGAAGATCCTGACCTCCGGCGAGGCGAAACCCGCGATCGACATGCTGCGGGGCGGCTTCGAATTGTCCTATCGGTTGTTGTCCCACCCGAAGCCGGTGGTGATCGCCTGCACCGGACATGCCATCGCGATGGGGTCGTTCCTGCTGTCCTCCGGCGATCACCGCGTCGCCGCCCACGCCTACAACATCCAGGCCAACGAGGTTGCGATCGGCATGACCATCCCCTACGCGGCTTTGGAGATCATGAAGCTGCGGCTGACGCCGTCGGCGTATCAGCAGGCCACCGGGCTGGCCAAGACCTTCTTCGGCGAAACCGCCCTTGCCGCAGGGTTTGTCGACGAGATTGTGCTGCCGGAGATGGTGGTCGACCGCGCCGAGGAGGCCGCGCAGGAATTCGCCGGCCTGCACCAGCACGCGCACGCCGCGACCAAACTGCGCGCCCGCGCCGACACCCTCAAGGCGCTGCGCGCCGGAATTGACGGCATCGAAGCCGAGTTCGGCCTGTAAGCAGTCCTCGGGTTTTGCGAGGCAGACCCCGGGTACGCCTCGCCCATGGTGGTCGACCGCATTGCCGATCCGTGGGGCGCGCGGACGCCGTACCGCCCCGGGCAGCCCTGGCCGGAGCGCGTCGACGGTTTCCTGGCCGATGGCGTCACCGCGGAATCGGTGGACCGGTGGGTGCAGACGGCGGCGGTGTTGCATTCCAACGGCGACGGCTTGGACATCGGCGTCAAAGGCGGCCGGATCGTGGGCGTGCGGGGGCGGGCCGACGATCGGGTGAACCACGGACGCCTCGACCCCAAAGATCTGTTCGGCTGGCAGGCCAACGCGTCACCCGACCGGCTCACCACGCCCCTGATCCGCACCGCGGGCCGATTGCGGCCATGCGGGTGGGACACGGCCATGGACCGAATCGTCGCGCACACCCGCCAGCTGCTCGACAGCTCTGGGCCCGCCTCGATCGGCTTCTATACCTCCGGGCAGCTCTTTCTCGAGGCGTACTACACCCAGGGCGCGATTGCGCACGGGGCGATCGGAACCAATCACGTCGACGGCAACACCAGGCTGTGCACCGCGACGGCGGCCGAGGCGTTGAAGGAAACCTTCGGCAGCGACGGCCAGCCGGGCTCCTACACCGACGTCGATCACGCTGACACCATCGCCTTGTTCGGACACAACGTCGCCGAGACGCAGACGGTTCTGTGGATGCGGATGCTCGACCGGCTCGCCGGTGCCGAACCGCCCACCATCGTGTGCGTCGATCCGCGGCGCACCCCCGTGGCCGAGCGGGCCACCGTTCACTTGGCGCCGCTGCCTGGAACGAATGTGGCGCTGATGAACGCACTGCTGCACGAGATCATCTCCCATGACTGGTTGGACCACGACTACATCGACCTGCACACGGTGGGTTTCGCCGAGCTGCGTTCGCGGGTGGAGGAATTTCCTCCGGAGCGCTGTGCCGAAATCTGCGGCGTGCGTGCCGACGACATCCGGGAAGCGGCTCGATTGCTGGGGACCGCCAAGCGCCTGCTTTCCACTGTGCTGCAAGGGTTTTACCAATCGCATCAGGCGACCGCGGCGGCGGTGCAAGTCAACAACATTCATTTGCTGCGCGGCATGCTCGGCAAGCCGGGTTGCGGCGTGCTGCAGATGAATGGACAGCCGACCGCCGAGAACACGCGTGAATGCGGGGCCGATGGCGACCTCGCCGGGTTCCGCAATTGGGCCAACGACGATCACATCGCCGACCTCGCGAAGCTGTGGAACATCGAGCCGCGACAGATCCCGCACTACGCACCGCCGACGCACGCGATGCAGATGTTCCGCTACGCCGAAGAGGGCAGCCTGCGGATGCTGTGGGTGACCGCGACCAACCCCGCGGTCTCGTTGCCGGAACTGGCGCGGATTCGCGAGATCCTGGCTCAGCAGCGACTGTTCCTGATCGTGCAGGACATCTTCATGACCGAAACCGCCGAGCTGGCCGATGTCGTGCTGCCCGCCGCGGCGTGGGGCGAGAAGACCGGAACGTTCACCAACGCCGACCGCACCGTGCACCTCTCCGAAAAGGCGGTGGAGCCACCGGGTTCCGCGCGTAGCGACCTCGACATCTTTCTGGACTACGCCCGCCGCATGGACTTCCGCGACAAGGACGGTCAGCCGTTTCCGCCGTGGACGGATCCCGAGTCGACGTTCGAAGCCTGGAAGAAATGCAGTGCGGGTCGGCCGTGCGACTACACCGGCCTGAGCTACGCCAAGCTGCGCGGCCGCAACGGAATTCAATGGCCGTGCAACGACGAACACCCCGACGGTACCGAGCGCCTGTACGCCGATGGGAGGTTCTGGTCGGCACCGGACTATTGCGAGGCCTACGGAAAGGACCTGATCACCGGCGCCCCGTTAGAGCCCACCGAATACCGCGCGATGAATCCGTACGCGAAGGCGATCATCAAGGCCGCACAGTACATTCCGGCCCACGAACCGCCGACGCAGGATCATCCCTACGCACTGATCACCGGGCGTACCGTGTATCACTTCCATACGCGAACGAAAACCGCACGGGCACAACAACTTCAGCAGTCCGCACCGGATGTTTGGGCGGAGATTTCGGAAGTCGACGCCCGGCGCCTGGGAGTCGCGGACGGCGAATGTGTCACCATCAGCACCCCCCGGGGCAGCGTGACGTGCCCGGCCCGCATCGGCGGTATGCGCCCCGGCGTGATCTTCCTGCCCTTCCACTACGGGTACTGGGACACCGGCAGCGGCACCGGCCACCATCGGGCCGCCAATGAGCTGACGATCACCGACTGGGACCCGGTTTCCAAGCAACCCCTCTACAAGACTGCGGCGGCACAGTTACGCAAGGCTCCCCTTGATCGGGCGGGAGCGCCCCCGGCCGGCGTGCGCGAACTGCTCGTCGCTGAGGTGCGGCAATGAAGATCAACCTGGCCATCCGCGAGGTGCACCGCGCCGAGCGCAAACTGGCCCACCGACTCAACCTGATCGCCGCGCGCCACCACAGCGACCAAGACATTTCGCATCTGGCCCATGATCTGGCCGGGTGGTCGCAGGATCACCTGACCAGGCTGGCCGCTCATGGCCGCCACTACGGGGTGCGGCTCTCGGCGCACCCGCGGACCACGGCGCGCACCAGCATGCTGGAGCGCAAGGTCAGCGCCGCGCTGCGCCGCCGCCCCGAGCCCGCGCTGCTGCTGCTGGCCGATCTGCGACGGGTGCACCGGCTGGCGGCGGGCACGTCGCTGGATTGGGAGCTGCTCGGCCAGGCGGCTCAGGCCGCACACGACGAGGAGCTGCTGACCCTGACGTCGCGCTGCCACCCCGAAACACTGCGCCAGATGCGCTGGGCCAACGCGATGCTCAAGGAACTCGCACCGCAAGCCCTGACCACCTGACACGTTAAGGAGGAGGCGATGGCGGTTGCCGGAGCAACCGCCCCACCTCCCCGTCGCCTCCTCCACCCCGGAGTCTGACACGACCGCGTGCGCTCGTCACTTCACCTTTGCGCCACCCGTCAGACCGTCCAGCGGAACCGCTTGAGATATGCCGACCAATTCCAGGTCGCCAGGAATTCCTGTGCCGCCTGATGGCCCTTCTCGTACAACGCCTCGAGGCGATCGATCCCGATGTCGAAGTCCAGCACACCCACATCGGTCGATTCGACCGCGATCGCGCGGGCGGCCACCCACGGCTGGTTGAGGTGAGTCTGGTCGTGTCCGGTCAACATGGTGGTGAGCAGGCTTTCCAGCAACGCAGTCTGCTCGAACAACCGCAGGGGTTTGAGTGCGGGCATCACCGCGCTGAAACCCTCGTTGAGCCTCGGCAGCACGGTGATCCCGAATGTTGGCCAGCGGGGCGGCTTTCCGTCGAATCGGTCGAAGGTGTCGATCGGAAAGTTCGACAACACCCCACCGTCTACGAGCACCGACGTCGCCCCCGTGCCGCCGGTCAATTTGACCGGCGGATAGAAGAACGGGATCGCCATCGACGCGCGCACCGCGTCGGCGACCAGCTGGTCGTCGGGGTCCAGCCCGTACAGCCGGCGATAGTCCCAGGGCAGCCGCACCAACTGGGCCGCCGTCACATCGGCGACGGTGACCACCAGCTTGTGGCGTCGTCCCTCCGGCAGCGAGTTCTCATCCATGACCAGATCACCGAAGTGGGTGACCCCCAAGTTCTTCAGCTCGCTACGAATCCAGTCGTAGGCGGCGTCACCGCGAAACATGCTGGTGTCACGCACAAGTCCCCAGGCGGCACCCAGCAGGGGGACGCGCCCCGAGTCGCGCCATTTGCGCAACGGCGCCGACAACGCGAGGTCCTTGACCTCTTGACTGCTCAGCTGGTCGCCCTTGGACGCGGCAGCCAGGATCGCCCCGACCACGGACCCGGCCGAAACGCCCGACACCCGCGGAAACGGATACCCGGCGTTCATCAGGGCGACGATGGCGCCCACCAGACCGATGAACTTGACGCCGCCGCCGGAGAGAACGAGATCCGCGGGCTTTGCTTTGGCCATTACTCCTCTGCGGAAACCCAATCGTAGGCAAGGTATTTGCCGTCGAAGGTCACGACAACGCGGTCGCCGGACGGGTGCGACTTCTTCTGCAGGTCGACGCTGAAGTTGATGGCGCTCATGATGCCGTCGCCGAACTGCTCGTGGATCAGCTCTTTGATGGCGCCACAGTACACCTGAAGCGCCTCGTAGAAGCGGTAAATGGTCGGGTCGGTCGGCACCGCCGTGGGAAGGCCCCCGCGCATCGGCGGGGCGGCCAGCACCGGCACCACCGACTGATCCAGACCGAGCATTTCGACCAGCTGCTTGCCCAGCTCGGGCGGGATCGGATGCTGGCCGAGCAACGCCGAGGTGGTCCACATCACCGGCCGGTCGATGGCGTCGGCCAGTTCCTGCCAGGTGAGGCCACGCGTCAGGCGCGCAACGACGATCTGTTCGGTGATCTCGTTTCTGTTCATGAATCAAGCATGCGGCATTCGCCCTGCGTCGGCCCAATCACCGTGACAAGACGTGTTGTAAACCGGCCAGCGGCGCATGACCGTCACCACCGTCCGTGATGCACGACCTCGTCGAATGGCCGGCGGTCCGGCTTGCGGATCGGTACCAGCGGACGATCGGCGGGATAGCCGATCCCGAGTATGAAGGCGACCAGGTGGTCCTCCGGCACCCCGAGAATCGCGCGCGCCTTCTCCTGATCCCCCACCGAGGAGTGCCCGGTGCCGATGCCGAGGTCGGTGGCGGCCAGCATCATCGCCATCGTCGCCTGGCCGACGTCATAGTTGTCCATCACCAGCCTGCGCTCGTCCGGCGGAACGGGCACCACCAACACAATCGCCGCCGGGGCCGACGCGATGTGCCCGGCGCCGCGCCAGACGGTGGACAGCTCTTGCAGCTGCACCGGGTCGGTGACGATCACAAAGTCCCACGGTTGGCGGTTTTTCGCCGACGGCGCGCGCCACCCCGCCTCGGCTATCCGGTTCAGGTCCTCCTCCGACACGGGATCGGGTTTGTACTGCCGAACATTGCGCCGAGCGCGGATCGCGTCCCAGAGTTCCATCTCGCTCCTCGTGTTTGCTTTTCTCCCAACGGTTTTCGTGGCCGCGCTAGGCCATCCGCTGGGCCGCGACGAACAGGTTGGCCGGGACGTCGTCCTCGACCTCCTCGGCGGCGGACCGGCCGTACCCGGCCATCAGTTCCAACGACGGGGTGACCGTCACGTTCCAGCCGTGCCGGCCGAACCATTCCCCGACGTCCTCGCGCTCCTCGAAGTACCACAATTCATCGGTGCTGGGCACCTCGCGTTGCGGATCGACTTTCGTCATGACGTTGCGCACCCGGTCCATCCGGGCGCGGCGACGGGCGCGGGCCTCGGGGTCGAGGAACTTCGGGCCCAGCGCTTCGACGCCGATCCGGCTGCCGGCAACCGTGAGCCCCTGGATGCGCTCGAAGAGCAACTCCTGGGCGACGGCCGGCAGGTACGGCATGAGCCCCTCCGCCGACCAGACGCTGGGTACCGAGGCGTCAAAACCGGCCTCCCGCAGCGCCGTCGGCCAATCCTGGCGTAAGTCCACTGGAACGGCGACCCGGCGGCAGGCGGGTTCGGCGCCGTGTTCGGCCAACGTGGACGATTTGAAGTCCAGCACCCTGGGCTGGTCGAGTTCGTAGACCGTGGTGCCGTCCGGCCACGGCAGCCGCCAGGACCGCGCGTCCAGGCCGGCCGCGAGGATCACCGCCTGCTTGATACCGGAGGTTGTCGCGTCCAGAAAGAACGAATCGAAAAAGGCCGTCCGGGAAGCCATGTAGCTGACCATCGCCTGCATCTGCTCCGCCAGCAGGGGTTCGGTCTCGAGCACCTCGGCGGGCAGTTCCGGGGCGGAAAACCAATTCCATACGCCGTCGCCGGCGGCATCGAGGAAGATCCGCGCGAACGGATCGCGAATCAGTGGATTGTCGCTCTCGGTCTCCGCCGCGCGGGATGCCGCGACGCCCAGCGCCGTCGCCCCCACGCTCTCGGTGATCTCCCAGCTGTCGTTGTCGGTTCTGGCCATGCTGTTGTCCTCCTGACTTCGACCCGTCGGCACCCGTTTTGGCCGACCTTACGTCAGCGAGCTGTCCGCCAGCTGTGTCCGCGAGGCGCGCGATTCGCGACGTCTCGGCCGCAGGTAACCAACCCGTCGGGCAGGTTCATCCCCTTACCGGGAGGTATCCGGTTAAGTTGTCGGCGGGCCGCTAACCGCGCGGCCGCGACGCGAAGGATCTTTTCGCATGCGAGTTGACGGGCGCGACATCAGCGTTTCCGGCAAGCTGCTGCAACCGGTCAACCGGCGCACCAACGACATTCTGCGGCTGATTTTGGCGACCGTGTTCCTTGCCGCGGTTATCACCGGCTCGCTGGTCACCCGCACCAGTTGGGTGCGGTTGGAGAAGTCCGTCTCGGAGATCGTCGGGGTCTTGACCCCGACCCAATCCGACGTGGTGTACCTGCTCTACGGATTCGCGATTCTGGCGTTGCCGTTCATGATCCTGATCGGGTTGGTCGTTGCTCGGCAATGGAAACTGTTGGGCGCCTACGGGGCCGCCGCGTTTCTCGCGGCACTGCCGTTGTCGGTCAGCAGTAACCGACTCGCGGCGCCCCGATGGCACTTCGACGTCTCGGATCGGTTGAGCACCCTGCCGGCCCAATTCCTCGACGACCCGCGCTGGATCGCGATGCTGGCCGCGGTGCTGACCGTCTCCGGCCCGTGGCTGCCGGCCCGCTGGCGGCACTGGTGGTGGGCGTTGCTGCTCGCATTCGTCCCGATCCATCTGGTCATCAGCGCCATCGTCCCGGCCCGCTCGTTGGTGGGCCTGGCGGTGGGGTGGTTCGTCGGCGCGCTGGTGGTGCTGGTGGTCGGCACCCCGGCGCTGGAGGTACCGCTGGTGGGAGCGGTACGCGCGATGGCCAAACGCGGATTCATCGTGTCGCGGCTCATGGTGGTCCGTCCCGCCGGACCCGGGCCGATCGTGCTGTCGACGGATTCCGGGGATCCGGATTCGACGGCCGCGATCGAGCTGTACGGGCCCCACCAGCGCAGCGGCGGCGCGCTTCGGCAGCTCTGGCGCAAGCTGCGGCTGCGCGACACGGAAACCGCGCCCCTGCAGGCCTCGATGCGCCGCGCCGTCGAACATCGCGCGCTGATGACCATCGCGGTCAACGAGGTGGGCGTGGCCAACACGTCGACGCTGGCTTTCGCGGCCCTGGATCGTGGCTGGACTCTCTACGCGCACAAGCCGATTCGGGGGATTCCGCTCGACGAATGCACGAAGACGACGCCGGTCGCGCGGGTGTGGGAATCGCTGCGAAAGCTGCACGACTATCAGATTTCGCACGGCGATCTGCGCTGCCACGAGATCACCGTCGACGACGGGACGGTGTTGTTCGGCGGGTTCGGCAACGCCGAATACGGCGCCACCGACGCCCAGCTCCAGTCCGACCTGGCCCAACTGCTGGTGACCACGACGGCGCTGTACGACGCGACGTCGGCGGTGCGGGCAGCGATTGACGCGTTCGGCCAGGACGCGATCTTGACGGCGTCCCGCCGCCTCACCAAATCGGCTGTGCCCAAACGTGTTCGGAAGTCGGTCGGCGATGCATCCGCCGTCATCTCGACCGCCCGCGCCGAGGTCAAAGCGCAGACCGGCGCCGACCAGATCGAGAAGCAGACGATCACCCGGTTCACCCGCAGCCAGGTCATCCAGATGGTACTGCTGGGCGCTCTGGTCTACGTCGCGTATCCGTTCATCAGCACCGTCCCGACGTTCTTTTCCGAACTGCGGACGGCGAACTGGTGGTGGGCGCTGCTGGGTGTGGTGATCTCGGCGTCGACCTATGTCGGTGCGGCGGCGGCGTTATGGGCGTGCACCGACGGCACGGTGAACTTCTGGAAGCTGTCGATCGCGCAGGTCGCCAACACGTTTGCCGCCACCACCACCCCGGCGGGGGTGGGCGGGCTGGCGCTGAGTACCCGGATCTTGCAGAAGGGCGGCCTGTCGGTCATGCGAGCCACCGCCGCGGTGGCGCTACAGCAGTCGGTGCAAGTAATCATGCACCTGGTGTTGCTGGTCCTGTTCAGCACCGTGGCGGGTGCGTCGATGGATCTCTCGCATTTCGTCCCCGGGGCGACCGTCCTGTACCTGATCGCGGGTGTGGCGCTGGGCATCGTCGGCACGTTCCTGTTTGTGCCCAAGTTGCGGGGTTGGTTGTCCACGGCGGTGCGTCCGCGACTGGAGGAGGTCACCAACGATCTCGTCGAACTGGTCCGCGAGCCCAGACGTCTTGCGCTGATCCTGCTGGGTTGTGCCGGAACCACTCTCGGCGCGGCGCTGGCGCTGTGGGCCAGTGTCCAGGCCTTCGGCGGCGGCGCAACGTTCGTCACGTGCACCGTGGTGACGATGGTCGGTGGCACCCTGGCCTCGGCCGCGCCGACGCCCGGCGGCGTGGGTGCCGTGGAGGCGGCACTGATCGGTGGTCTGGCCGCCTTCGGTGTGCCCGCCGCCGTCGGGGTGCCCTCGGTGTTGCTGTACCGGGTGCTGACCTGCTGGCTGCCGGTCTTCATCGGCTGGCCGGTGATGCGCTGGCTAACCGACAACGACATGGTCTAGTCCCCGTAGATCCCGCGCGAAAAGACCGCTCGACTCCGCCGGTGGCCGTACCGTGGGTGCATGGCAGAACAGCCGTACGCGATCGACGCCGGACACCCGCCGTCGGCCCTGCTCAAGCTCGTCAACCCCGTGCTGAGCCTGTTGCTGCGCACCCCGCTGGCCGGCCCGGCCCGCAAGCAGCTGATGGTGCTGAACTTCACCGGCCGAAAGACGGGGCGCCCGTTCACAGTTCCGGTCAGCGCCCACGTGATCGACAACCAGCTGTATGCGCTGACCGGTGCTGCGTGGAAGCAGAACTTCCGCGGCGGCGCCCCCGCGCGGGTCAGCTACGACGGCAACACGACCGCCATGCGCGGCGAACTGATCCGCGACCCCGCGATCGTTTCGGACCTCTACCACCGCTGCGCCGAATCGTATGGCGTGCGGCGCGCGCAGACCATGATCGGCCTGAAATTCCGCGACCGGCGCATTCCGACGGCGGAGGAATTCGGCGAGGCGGTCGACCGGATGCACCTGGCGGCGATCCGGCTCACCCCGGTCGCCTAACCGTCGGGCCCCGCGCCCGCGGCCGCCCGCGTGCGGCCGATCACCGGCTCGTCGAAGCCGGCCTCACGCAGCTGCCGGCGCACGGCGGCCGCGACCGCCTCGGCCCGGTCGGAGGGCACCAGCGCGATCACCGACCCGCCGAAGCCACCGCCGGTCATTCTGGCACCCAATGCTCCCGCGGCCACGGCGGTGTCGGCGATCAGGTCGAGCTGCGCGGTGGTGATCTCGAAGTCGTCCCGCATGGACGCGTGCGAGGCCGTCATCAACCGTCCAGCCGCGGTGAAATCCGAATCACGCAGCACGGCAACGAAATCGAGAACTCGCCGATTCTCGGTCAGCACGTGCCGTGCCCGGCGGCGGTCGATCGCACCGTTGATAGCCGACAGCACGGCGGTGCCGCGGTCCTGGACATCCCGCAGCGACGACGCCTCCAGATCCGCCGCCGCCCGCTCGCACGACGCGCGCCGCGCGGCGTACTCGCCGCCGGCGTGCCGGTGCCGCGCCCGGGAGTCGATCAGCAGCAGCGCGACGCCGGCCGCGTCCGGGTCGAAAACCACCGGCTCGACGGTGACGTCGCGAAAGTCGATCAGCAGCGCGGTTGCGGGCTGGCCGTACATCGCCGCCAACTGGTCGAGTAAACCCGTTGGGGCGCCGACATATTCGTTCTCGGCACGCTGTGCCAGCCGTGCCTGCTGGTTGCGGTCGATGCGAATCCCCGTGGCCGACGTGATCGCACCCAGCACCGCGCATTCCAGCGCCGCCGAGGACGACAGGCCCGATCCCATTTCCACCGTGCTGGTGATCGACATCGCGCCGCCGCATAGCCGGTGTCCCGCCCGGCCGAGGGCCCAGATGACCCCGGCGACATAGCCGGCCCAGCCGGGCACCTCACCGGGGGCCGTGGTCAGCGGGATGGCGACGGCCTCGTCGGCGCGATCGCTGCGCACCGAGATCACGCCGGTGTCCTCGGGTGCGAAAGTCACCACGGTGCGCTGGGGCAACGCGATCGGCAGGGCGAACCCGAGGTTGTAGTCGGTGTGTTCCCCGATCAGGTTGATCCGTCCCGGGGCGGCGTAACGGACCGTCACCCGAGTCCCCGCAGTCGCTCGGCCACGCTTTCCGGGGTGACGTCGCTGATGAACGCGTCCATCGCGGATTCGGAGGCCGCCAGGTACTTGAGCTTGGTGGCGCTGCGCCGGATCGACATCAACTCGACATGGAAGTATCCCTCGGCCTGCGCCCTGGCGTCGGCAAACTGATGCAGCGCCGAAATATAAGGCAGGGGTGCGGAATACATCCGGTCGAACCGACCCAGCACGTCGAGGTAAAGTTTCGCGAATGCATCGAGTTCGGCGCCGTTCAGTTCAATGAGGTTGCGCACGAACCTATTTGGGTAGATGTGAACCTCGACCGGCCAGCGCGCCGCGAACGGCACGAACGCGGTGAACAACTCGTTGCGGGTGACGATCCGGCTGCCGTCGGCCACCTCGGCGGCCAGCAGGCTGGCAAAGAGGTTGTCACCGTGACTCTTTCGGTGCGCGTCCGCCTGGCCGAGCATCGCAGCGGTTCGCGGTGTCAGGTACGGGTAGCCGTAGATCTGGCCGTGCGGGTGGGTCAGGGTCACCCCGATTTCCTCACCGCGGTTTTCGAAGCAGAACACCTGCTCGATACCCGGTGTGGCCATCAGCTCGGCGGTGCGGTGCCGCCAAGCGTCGACGACCAGCCGGGCATGGGCGGGTGGTAACTGCGCGAACGACCCGGTGTGGTTGCTGGAGAAGCAGATCACCTCGGTCCGCCCATGCCCGGGCACGGCGGTGAAGCCGGCACCGGACGGCGCACCCAACGGCCGACCGACGCCGGAAAGGCTGGGAAACCGGTTCTCGAACACGACGACGTCGTAGTCCTTTGCGGGCACCTCGCTGGTGAGGCCCGTCGGTCCAGGGCACAGCGGGCACTGGTCGGGCGGCGGCTTGTAGGTGCGGTCCTGACGCAACGCCGCGACGATCACCCACTGCCCGGTTGTCCGGTCGAACCGCAGCTGCGACTGCTCTGGTTGCCGTGGCGGGAGGGGTCTGCGATCAGCCACCGGCGCCGGGCGGTGCCCCGGCAACGCGAAGAACAACAGGTCGCGGCCGTCGGCCAGCTTCGCCCGTGTCGGCGCCGTCACGATGTCGAAGACTAGCCTGGTCCTGCGTTGGTCACGCCGACGTGCTGTGCGAGTCCCCGATCGCGTCGGAAAGACGCTCGTGCGCGGTGAGCAGCAACTCGTCGAAGGCGGTGCGCGCCGCGATGCCCTCGGCGCTCAACCGGCAGAAATCCTGGGCGATCTGCTGAGCCAGCAATGCCAGCTTGATGTTGCGTACCTGGGACAGCGACTTGAGCAGATTGAAGGCGGCCGCCGCGTCGATGCCGTAGACGAGGATCAGCATGCCTTGGTTCGATCGATCGCACCGCGCCGCTCGGCGATGGCCGCGACCTTCGCGGTGATCGCCTCTTCCGCGGGGCGTTTGGTTTGCGGGGTGACGTCGACGTAGAAACCGTGAATGCCGATGACCTGCCCGTGGTCGTCGCACACTTGGTCGCCCACGACGACGACGTGGTGGACCCCGCCGCGCGTATCGACGATGCGGTGCCGCGTGCTGAACGCCTGACGCGTGGCCACCATTTCGGTGATCGTCGCGGTCACCCGACGCCGGTCGTCGGGATGTTTGTGGGATAGCACCAGCTCGGTGGTCGGTGTCACCGTGCCGGGTTCGTAGCCGTGCAGCCGCTGCACGTGTTCGGACCATTGCCAGCGCTGGTCTTCGAAATGGAACCGGAACCAGGCCACCGATTCCGGGGCTCCGCCGGTCAGAGCCTGCTCTACGGCCTCGGTTTGGCCGTCCCAAGCCATGCTGCACGCTGCGATGCAGTCGGGGCGACGGCGCTATCCGCCGAACGCTCTCTGGTTGACCCGGCCACACCGTGGTGCAGCCGTTCTTCGGACACCCGGCACAGTTCGCGCGATCGGTCGATCTGCAATTGCGCGCGTCGAATGGAGGACGCGACGTCATCACGCAACGATTGACAGTCCCGGGGGGTCATCACCGGCGGGCTGACCACTCGCACCGAGTGTTCCCGCAGTGTCGAGATTCGTCTGGCGGTGCGCGCCCGATGGGCCTTCTGCCGACAGGCGGACGAGCAGTACACCGCGTCCGAACGTCCGAAAAAACTTCCCTGACACACCGCGCAGATCGCGTCCGCCATAGCCGTTACGTTACAGCTATACAGGGAGTTAGCAATAGATGGCCCGGCATTTGGTGGTTGGCGTCGAAGCCGAGGTGAGCGCGACCCGGCCGCGCCATAGGGTGAGCGAAAGAGAGGCGGTAGCGAGTGTCGGGTGGACGTGAAGTCCGTGACCGCAGCCCTGGCGGTACCCGGCGTGACGATCTCGAGTCCGGCCCCGCCGGCGGGCTGGGCGGCGTCGTTCGGGCGCGCTACGAGTGGGCGCGAAACTGGTGGATCGGATCCGATCCGGGCCTGCTGAGGCTTCGGATGGCGACCCGCACGACGGCGGCCCTGGCGTGTTCGCTAGCGCTGCTGTTCGTGCTGACCCGGGTAACCCGCCAGCCGCTGACCGTCGCACTGCTCGGGGTGGTGATCACGATGATCGCGGCCCGGTCCGTCAACGAGCCCGATCCGCGGCGGCAGCGGATCACGATGGCACTGCTGCCGCTGCCCGCCGCGCTGTCGATCGTCGCCGCGACGCTGCTGACGTCGCACTACATCGCGGCCGACGCCGTCTTCGTCGTGGTCGTCTTCGTCGCGGTCTACATCCGCCGCTACGGGCCCCGGGGACGGGCACTCGGCATGGTCGCGTTCATGGCCTACTTCTTCACGCTGTATCTGCGCGCGAACGTTTCCGAGCTGCCGTGGATGATCGGCGCCGTCGTGGTGGGCACGGTGTGCACCTATGTGATGAGCACCTACGTGCTGCCCGACCATCCCGAAAGCGTGTTGCGCGACACCATTCGGGCGCTGCGCGCGCGGATGGCGATCGTTGTCGACACCACGGCGGACGCCGTTCGGACCGGACGCCTCGACGAACGGCGACGGCGCCACATGCGAGCCCGCATCATCCGCCTCAACGAAACCGCACTGATGGTGCAGACCCAGATCGAAGACAAGGCCGACCCGGCCGTGCTGTGGCCGGGGGTGACCAGCCAGCAGCTGGCGCCGTGGCTGTTCGACGCCGAACTGGCCGTCGAGTGGGTCGCCAATGCCGGTGGGCAAGCGGCGTCCATCGCGGCCGCCGACCCAGGCGCGATTCCGGCCGGTACCCGCCTCGGACTGGTCGACGCGCTGACCCAGCTCGCGCGGTCGATCCGCATCCCGTCGCTCGCCGGTCTGCAACAGGCCGCCGGACGGGCGCAGGCGATCCTCGACCAGCAGCCCCCGCCCACCTCGGCCGACCATCCCGCGGACACCGCGGTACGACGTCTCGCGCTGGCGATCATCAACGCCGCCAACGCGACCGCCGAAGTCCGCGCCATCGTCGAGCACGCCACGGCCGCTGCGCCGACGCGCGCGACCGACCCGCAGGACGCGCAAGGCGACTCGGCCGACGAGCCGGAGGTGCAAGACGAGCGCCCGGACGATGGGTTGTCGCAGACCACCCGCCAGGCCATCCAGGCCAGCGTTGCCGCGGCGTTGACGATCGTGGCCGGCGAGCTGGTGTCGCCGGCCCGATGGTTCTGGGCGGTGATCGCTGCGTTCGTGATCTTTGCGGGCACCAACTCCTGGGGGGAAACGCTGACCAAGGGCTGGCAGCGGATGCTCGGCACGGCGCTCGGCGTGCCCTGCGGCATCCTGGCGGCCACCCTGTTCGCCGGTGACAAGACCGCCGCGCTGGTGGCGATCTTCGTCTGCCTGTTCTGCGCCTTCTACTTCATGACCGTCACCTACAGCCTGATGACGTTCTGGATCACGACGATGCTGGCCCTGCTGTACGGGCTGCTCGGCCAGTTCTCCCCGGGCGTGCTGATGTTGCGGATCGAAGAGACCGCGATCGGCGCGGTGATCGGCATCGCCGTGGCGATCCTGGTGCTGCCGACGAATACCAGAACCGCCATCCGCGAGGACACCCGCGCCTTCCTGCAGGCACTGTCGACGCTGATCGAGATCTCCGCTGCGACGATGTTCGGCGAGGACGAGACCGTCAGCCCGACCGAGCAGGCACGCCAGCTCGACCGGGCCCTGCAGCAGTTCCGGATCACCGCCAAGCCGCTGCTCGCCGGCGTGGCGGGCCTGGCCGGTCGCCGCACCATTCGGCGCGGCCTGCGGATCTTCACCGCCTGCGATCGTTACGGCCGAAGCCTGGCCCGCAACAGCGAGCGCTACCACGGTCCCCGCGAAGCGGCCGCACCGGCCGACTCAACAACCGACGACATCGCAAAAGCCTTCACCGCGGCCGCCGAACAGACCCGACGCAACATCGACGCCCTGCTGACCGTCGTCGAGGGGCACGGACCCGCGACCGTGGACTCCACGACCGATGCGCTCGACGCCGCCGAGGCCCTGGCCCGCCATCCCGGCGGCGTCTGCGGCCCACCCGATGCGCCGCCGCAGCCGGCCACCGAGCGGTGTCTCACCGCGATCCACGCGCTGCGCCAGATCGAACGGGCCGTCATCATTGCCGCTATCGGCCTCGGCGCACGCGAGACCCATAAGCCCAGCCGCTCGACAGCGAGTTAATGGCTGGCGCAGTATCCGATCGGTTCGACAAGCTCGAGGCACACGACGAAAGGGGGCGCCCCTTGGAGATTACCGGCAACACCATTTTCATCCCCGGTTCGACCAGCGGAATCGGTTTGGCACTGGCCCTGCGGCTGCAGGCCAAGGGCAACACCGTCATCGTCGGGGGCCGCAGAACCGAATTGCTCGACCAGATCGCCGCCGAGCATCCCGGGCTCGACACGGTGCGGATCGATACCGCCGACGCGGCAAGCATTCGGTCGGCCGCCGGGGAGGTGCTGGCACGCCATCCGAACCTCAACGTTCTGATCGCGATGGCGGGGATCATGAAGGTCGAAGACTGGCATCACCCGGATTCCTTCCTCGCGACGGCCGAATCGACGATCACCACCAACGTGTTGGGACCCATCCGCCTCATCGCAGCCTTCGTCGAGCACCTGCAGCAGCAGCCGGCCGCCACCATCGTCACCGTCTCGTCGGGACTGGCCTTCGCGCCGCTGCGGGCGACCCCGAGCTACAACGCGTCCAAGGCCGCCATCCACATGCTCACCGAATCGCTGCGGCTGCAATTCGCGGGCTCCACGGTCGAAGTCAAGGAGCTCGAGCCGCCGTCGGTGCAAACGGATCTGATGCCCGGGCAACGCGACAACGATGCCGCGATGCCACTCGAGGAGTTCCTCGACGAAGTCATGCGGCTGCTGGAGAATGACCCCGACGCCAACGAGATTCAGGTGGAGCGGGTGAAGTTCCTGCGATACGGCGAGGCCCGCGGTGACTATGACAAAGTCGTCGCGGCGCTGAACGCCAGCGACCCGCACGGCAAGTAGCGGACAGTTCGTTTCAGGTGTATGCCCATGTCCGTCCCCTAGGGCCGATGTTCTTCGGCACCAACCGAATTCATGCCCTCAGGACAAACGTCTCGACGGGCTTGTCGTAGCCGCGAAGCCGCAACGGCCGGCGCGGCGCCCCGCCCATCAGGTCGTCGGCCACTCCGGAGGCGACAAGCACCTCGCCGCCGGCGGCGTGCTGTTGCATTCGGGCCGAAAGGTTCACCGGATCGCCCAGCGCGGTGAAATCGACCACCGCTTCGCCGACGTTGCCCACGTAGGCGACCCCGGCGTTGACCGCGACGCCGAGCCGCAGCCAAGGCCCCCGGGCACACCCGTAGCCGACCGCGCGGAGCAACTCCGTCCCCGCCAGAACCGCGCGCCGCCGGTACTGCGGTCCGCTGATGCCCCGCACGAAGATGGCCATGACCTCGTCGCCGATCAGCTTGTCGATCACCGCGTCGTGGCGAAGCAGCGTCTGCGTCGCGGCCCCGTAGAAGCGGTTGAGCAGCCCGGCGAACTCCGCCGCGTCGCGGCGCCGGCCCAGCACGGTGGAATCGCGTACGTCGGCGAACAGCACCGCGACGTCGACCTCGGCGCCCCCCGGGGGAAGCGCGTCGCAGCACCGGCCGCACAGGTTGGGGTTCTTGCGCGACGGGCTGAACCCGGCCGCGGCGAAGGCGCGTCCGACCGGCCCACCGAACGGGTTGTTGCACACCTTGCAACGCGGCGCCGACGGCAGATAGCGAAAGATCCGCCGCGCCCTGACCAGAGGCGCATGACCTTCGGTTAGCACCTGGTCCCACAGCTGCTTTGGCAGCACCGGAGCCGGGCGCGATGCCGCATCGAAAACAACCATGCCCACAGTGTCGCCCCCGGCGCGGGGGTGGCACCTGAGGCATCCGCCCCAAACCGGCCGTCGATCGTCGCACCCGTTTACCCGGGTCGTCGTTGACACCCCTGGGCCATGGCCATACATTGCTTGAAAGTTGTCTAGCGGCGTTTTGCGCGCCGGGCATTCCGGGCTAAGGAGACCGCCATGGCCGTCGGTACCGCTCCCCCAAGCGTTTTCGACGCCGACCTCCCCGCCCTGCATTACGAGGCCGGCGAAACTCCCGCGCAGGTGTACCCGCGCATCGAAGCGGCACAGCGGCAGGCCCCGATCGCGTTGGGGCCGTACGGACCCGAAGTCCTCTCCTACCGCCTGGTGCGCACCGTCCTGCGGGACGCCCGATTCCAGATCCCGCCCGGCATCAACCTGCTCGTCCAGGGCATCAGGTCGGGACCGCTGTACGACAAGGTGGTGCACAGCCTGCTGTGCCTGGAAGGCGACGCCCACCACCGGCTGCGCGCCCTGACCGCCAAGGCCTTCACGCCCAAAGCGACCCGGCGGCTGCACGACACCATGGCCGCGCTGATGCACGAGCTCGTCGACCGGGTGGCCGATGCCCGGCGCTGCGACGTCGTCACCGACATCGCGCGTCCCTATCCCGTCCCGATCATCTGCGCGCTGCTGGGCGCCCCGCGCCAGGATTGGCAGCAGTTCTCCCGGTGGGCCGACGAGATTTTCAAAGCCTTCAGCTTCGACACGGACATCCGTGCATTGGAACCCGGCGTGATGCGCGCCTGGGCCGAACTCGACGACTACGTGGACGGGATGGTCGCCCGCCGCCGGCACAGCCTGACCGACGACCTGCTGTCTGATCTGATCCGCGCCGAGGATGACGGAGATCGCCTCAACGCCGCCGAGCTGCGCATGCTGGCCGGCGGCCTGCTGCTGGCGGGGACGGACACCACCCGCAACCAGGTCGGCGCCTCGGTGCAGGTTTTGTGCGAACACCCCGAGCAGCGGGAGCTGCTCCGAGCGAATCCCGAACTGGCCATGCGCGCGGTCGAGGAGACCATGCGGCATTCGCCGATCGCGTGCGGAACGCTGCGGCTGGTGGTCGACGAGGCCGAGCTCGATGGCTACCTCTTCCCCGCGGGCACCATGGTGCTGGTGAACACCGCGGCGGCCAACCGCGATCCCGACGTGTACGCCGAGCCGCACCGCGTCGACATCACCCGCGAAGGGGTTCCACCGATCCTGACCTTCGGTGGGGGCGTGCACTACTGTCTGGGCGCCAACCTGGCCCGCCGCGAGCTCGCGGAGGCGCTGACCGTGCTGTCGCAGCGACTGGTCGACCCGCGCATCGTCGGGCCGGTGCCGTGGAAGCCGATGGTGAGCCTGAGCGGGCCGACCAGCGTGCCCCTCGAATTCGACGTGCGGCGATAACCGCACGAGTCGCGGTCGCGGCGGGGCGACTTTACGCTCGTTGGTTACACGGAGTTAACGGGGGTTTGCTGATGCGCGTGTTCCGGGGCCGAAGTATGTCCGCATACGGGTTCGCCCTGGCCGGAGCCGCGGCCTGCGTGGTGCTGACCTCCTGTTCGGAGACGGCGTCGCCCCCGGCGACAACGCCGACCCCCTCGACCTCGATCGCCCCGACCACCAGCAGCTCGGTGCCGCCCCCGCCACCGATCACCGGCCCGCTGGAGAAGGACTGGAAGAGCTACGCCGGAACGGCCTACTTCGGCTGCCCGGAGGAATTCCATTCCGGCAAATCGGCGCTCGAGGAGATCCGGCCCAAGATTTTCGACACCAGAACCGGCCAATACGTCGCGCCGGCGCTGCCGACGATTCCGGCCGACGAGAACCTCACCGGGGCCATGTGTGCGCTGTCGGGCACCGCGGCGGACCTCAAGGTCGTCTATGTGGTCGCCACGGTCAAGACCGCGCAGCCTCCCGCGCCCGAAGTGCACAAGACCACCGGCTACGCCGTCGACTTCAAGACCGGCCAGCCTGCCGTGACCAAAGACCTCCAGCCCCCTACCCCCGAGTTGCAATTCACCGATCCGAAGCAATGGCGTTTGGGCGCAACGACCTTCGGTGCGGCGTGGCTCAACGCCTTCACCGACGGGAATGCCGGCGCTTCGCCACCCCGGACGGTCATGCTCTCGGTTAGCGACTTGGCCGCGGCGTGGAATGACCCCGAACCTGCGCAGGTTTGGCAGGACGTCCTGTCGTTTCACCGAAAAACGCAGGGCAACAGCGCATCTGGAGCGGAGCTGCGCCGCCCGTCCGGAGAAGTGATCTATCAGGACAACGATGTCACAGGCGTCGATGCCGAATTGTCCGACGGGCCGGACAAACTCGTGCAGATCACCCGTCGAGACGCCGCCGGTGCGGTGTCGACCACCTTCGTGGACCTGAACTCCAAGACCCCGATCAAGATCGGCGATTCCGACCGGGTCTCCGGCGGCGGGCTGGCCGCGACCTTGTCGGACGGCAAGCTGTTCATCGACGGTCGGGACTCTGCCGACTCGCAATTCGGTTTCGGGGTATGGAACCTGCGCACCGGGCACTGGGACCTGTTGAGGGATCGCGACGAAGCCAAGAAACTGCCGATCGCCAAGATGGCCTTCTTCGACGACCACCTGTACATCACCAACGCCGGGCAGACGTTCTCGGTGCTCGCCCTGCCCGCGCCCGACCCCGTCGCGACGAATTGGAACATCCGGCCGTTCGAGCGGATTTCGGGTTGGACATTGGTCTGCCGGGGTGAAACCACTGCGGGCGGTGAGTGCAAGGAAATTGTCATGGTGCAAGATCAGGACGGTCATTATCCTGGTCCCTGGTTCTGACCAAACTATGTATCGATTACGTTGCAGCTGAGCTGCGTCGATGTAGCGTACGGTTTTAAATTGAATAACTCTCGGTGCGGGATACGGCCCGGCGATTAATGCTGGGGTAATTTTGAATCCAAGTCGCCCAACGTTGGACGATTCCCCCTTTCCCAGGATGGAGGACGCCAATGTACAAACGTGAAACCGAGAAATGTCGCAAATGCGACGGCCTGGCCGACGCGCTGGTCTGGTACCAGTACTCCTCCCGTGGGGACACCGTCGGGCGGATCATTCACCGGATCCGGTGCCGCAGCAATTGCATGGGCCTGGTGGTGCAGGGGCCGGGGGCGCGCAGCTAACCGACTCCCAGGTAGGTAGGCGACCGGTCGGCTAACATTCTAGGCATGCCACGGCCGCCGAATCCCGAGGTGCGCCGCCGCCTGCTGGCGGCGGGACTGGATCTGGTACACGCGCGCGGCTTCTCGGCCAGCGGAGTCAAGGACATCACCGACGCCGCCGGGGTGCCGAAGGGCTCTTTCTACGCCTACTTCCCCAGCAAAGAGGCTTTCGCCGCGGCGATCCTCGATCACTACTGGTCCGACATCGAAACGCGGCTGCTCCCAATGCTTGACGCGGACGGATCGGCGGAAGAGCGAATCATCCGCTTCTTTCACGCACTCGCCGACGAGCACGAGGCGGGCGACTTCCTGCTCGGTTGTTTGGTCGGCAACCTCTCGCTCGAGCTCGGCGGCGCGAGCGAACGGGTACGCGCCGAGCTCGTCCGGATTCTCGGCCGCTGGGACGCGGCGCTCACCGCATGCGTGAGCGCCGGGCAGGGTGACCCCGCCTCCGACGTTCGTTCGGATGTCGGTGCAGCCGAGCTGGCTTCGCTGCTGATCGAGGCATGGGAGGGTGCCGCACTGCGCGGGAAGGTGACCCGCAGTCGCACGCCCTACGACCGGTTCGAGACGGTCACGGTGCCGGCACTGCTGCACTGATCGCTGCGCATCCCGACGCCGGATCAGAGGTCTTGATTTATAGACGACTGGTCATCTATTCTGTTCGTAACCAATCGAAGGGGCACCGCGATGACGAGTTGGACCAGCTACGCCGAGCCGCAGAACCCGGGGCTGCCGAGGGCGAAGTTCGAGCTTGATCACGACCATGCCGCCCTGGTCGTCACCGATCCGCAGATCGACTTCCTCAGCCCCGACGGAGTGTCGTGGCCGGTGTTCGGGGGCAGCGTTCGTGACAACGGCACCGTCGCTCACCTCGGGGAACTCTTCGACGCCGCGAAGCTCGCGAAGATCACGGTCGCGGTGTCGCCGCACTACTTCTATCCGACCGACACCCAGTGGCGGTTCGGCGATCCGCTCGAACAGTTCATGCGCAATGTCGGCATGTTCGAACGCCGGGGCGCGTACACCACGGCCGGGTTCGCCGATTCCGGCGCCGACTTCCTGCCCGAATACCGCCATCACATCCACGACGGCCAGACGGTGATCGCCTCGCCCCACAAGATCGTCGGCCCCGAATCCAACGACCTTGTGCTGCAGCTGCGCAAGCGCGGTGTCAGCCAGGTCGTTCTGGCGGGAATGGCCGCCAACCTCTGTGTGGAAGGCCACCTGCGCGAACTCATCGAGCAGGGCTTCGAGGTCGCCGTCGTCAAGGATGCGACCGCCGGCCCGCGCCTACCCGAAGGCGACGGCTACCTGGCCGCGTTGGTGAACTTCCGATTTCTGGCCAGCGCCGTCTGGACCACCGCCGAGGCCGTCCAAGCGCTGACGAAACACGTTGGCAGCGAGGGTGTTTGACCCACAAGGAGGTCACCGAAAATGGAAACCAAAGAGCAGCTGTATCGGCACAAGTTTGTGTTGCACAACGGCAAACAGATGCCGGCGCTCGGATTTGGGACATCGCTCTCCGATAACCGCAAGACCCGCGAAGCCGTCAAGACGGCGGTCGAAGTGGGGTTCCGACACCTCGACGCCGCCGAACGGTACCGCAACGAGGCCGACGTGGGCGCCGCGCTCAAAGACCTGTTCGCCGCGGGCACGGTGCGTCGTGACGATCTGTTCATAACCACCAAGTTGTGGAACAACAACCATCGCCCCGAACGGGTCCGGCCCGCGCTACAGGCGAGCCTGCACCGACTCGGACTCGACGCGGTCGACCTGTACCTGGTGCACACACCCTTCGCGTTCCGGCCCGGGGACGACCAAGACCCGCGTGACGCGCACGGTGCGGTCATCTACGACACCGCAGTGACGTTGCCGCAGACGTGGGCCGCAATGGAAAGCCTTGTCGACGAAGGGCTTACCGCAGCAATCGGCTTGTCCGACATCGATGCCGAGGGCACCCGGCGGATTCTCGACACGTCTCGAATCAAGCCTGCGGTGATCGAGGTCGAGTCGCATCCCTACCATCCGTAATGGGCATCCCTACCATCCGTAATGGGAACTGCACGAGTTGTGCGACACCGAGGACATCATCCTGCTGGCCTTTGCGTCGCTGGGCCACGGCCTTGCGCCGCGGCTGCTCGACGACCCGCTGATCGTCGACATTGCCCAGCGTTTCGCAAAGACACCCGCACAAGTGTTGCTGGCCTGGGGAATTCAGCGCGGCAGCGCGGTGCTGACGGGATCGGTCAACCCGGCACGCATTCGGGAGAACTTCGATGTGACCGCACTACCACAGAGCGCGATCGACGAGATCGACGAACGTCTAATCACCCGCATCCGATTCAATTCCGTTGTCGACGGTGGAGTGCCGGGCTTCGCGGAGGTGCCGACCGGTCGCTAGATTGCGTACCCGGACCGATCTGCCGAATGTGCTGCGCTCGGCGAGAACACGTTCATAAAATGCCGCATGGCCGTCGGTATGGTCCCGTACTTCGTGCGCCGCGCGGCCGATGTCGCGCGGCAGCCGAAGGCCCTCACGTGAAAGCGTGGCAGGTCAACGGATTCGGCGAACCGGCCCAAGTGTTGCGCCAGGTGGAGCGGACGCTGCCCGACCCCGCCGCCGGGCAAGTGCGGATCAGCGTCGCGGCGGCCGGCCTGGGACGCCCCGACGTGTTGATGTGTAGCGGCAGCTACCCGTTGACACCGCCGCTGCCCTTCACACCCGGCCAGGAGTTCGTCGGCACGATCACCGCGGCCGGGCCGGGCGTCGAACTCGCGGCCGGCACCCGAGTGCTGGGCGTCAGCGACTTCCTGAGCGGCAACGGATCCTTCGCAGCCGAGACGCTGGCCCACACCGGGACCGTCTTCGAAGCGCCCGCAGGACTCGACGATACCGCCGCCGCGGGATTCTGGATCCCCAACATGACCGCCTGGATCGGGCTGGTCGACCGGGGCGGACTGGCCCCCGGCCAACGCCTGGCAGTACTCGGCGCGGCGGGCGGCAGCGGAATCGCGGCGGTCCAGCTGAGCAAGGCGCTGCACGCCGAGGTTCTCGCCGTCGTCAGCGACAACCGCCGGGCCGAATTCTGCACATCGCTGGGCGCCGACCACGTCGTCATCGCCGACGGCGATACCGCGGCCGGCGGCACCCCGCTCGCCGCGGCGTTGCGCGAGGCGACCGGCGGGGCCGGGCTGGACATGATCTTCGATACCGTCGGCGGCGCGCAGGGCACCGCGGCCATGGCCGCCCTGGCCCGCGACGGTCGGCATCTGGCGGTGGGTTTCGCCAGCGGCGGGTGGGCCACTCCCGACGTCCAGACGATGGTGATGACGAACACCACGCTGGTCGGTGTGCTGGCCGCGGGCTACAGCCGTGCACACCTGAACGCAATCCTGGACCGCCTCATGGCATTCGTCGACAGCGGCGCCATCCGGCCCGCGGTCAGTGAAGAGGTGTCGTTCCAGGAGATCCCCGCCGCGCTCGAGCGACTGGGCGCACGACGGGTCCTCGACAAGATCGGCGGCGGACTCCAGGCCTGAACTGTGGTGGCAGGTACTGGATTCGAACCAGTGTAGGCGTAAGCCGACGGATTTACAGTCCGCTCCCATTGGCCGCTCGGGCAACCTGCCGCCTAGCAGGGTACAACGACCGGGTAGACATTTCACAAACGGCTAGGAGCAACGCTAGAAGCAAGAGGGAGGGCGACCGCATGGCGGACTCATCGTTCGACATCGTCAGCAAGTTCGATCGGCAAGAGGTGGACAACGCGCTCAACCAGGCAGCCAAGGAACTGGCCACCCGCTTCGACTTTCGCGGCACCGACACCAAGATCGCGTGGAAGGGTGACGACGCCGTCGAGCTGACCTCCTCCACCGAGGAGCGCGTCAAGGCGGCCGTCGACGTGTTCAAGGAGAAGCTGATCCGCCGCGACATCTCGATGAAGGCCTTCGACGCGGGCGAACCACAGGCCTCGGGCAAAACCTTCAAGGTCACCGGGACGCTCAAGCAGGGCATCGACAGCGAGAACGCCAAGAAGATCACCAAACTCATTCGCGACGAGGGCCCCAAGACCGTCAAGACCCAGATCCAGGGCGACGAGATCCGGGTCACCAGCAAAAAGCGGGACGACCTGCAGGCCGTCCAGGCCCTGCTGCGCAGCTCGGACCTGGACGTGGCGTTGCAGTTCGTCAACTACCGCTAGGCCTGCTCGCCAACCAACCGGTGGGGTGCCTAAGGTAGTGACGAGTACCACATGAGACTCCTCACTACCTGCCAGCAAGCGAGGTTGACAATGACCGCGACTTCCCAGGAAGCCACCGGCCAACCCCCGGCTGAGGCCGGCTACTTCGACGTGATCATCGTCGGTGCCGGGATCTCCGGCATCGGTGCGGCCTACCGGATCGCCGAGCGCAACCCGCACCTGACCTACGCCATCCTGGAGCGACGCGAGCGGATCGGCGGCACCTGGGACCTGTTCCGCTACCCCGGCGTGCGAAGCGACAGCAGCATCTTCACGCTGTCGTTTCCGTTCGAACCCTGGACCCGCAAGGAAGGCGTCGCTGACGGCGTGCACATCCGCGAGTACCTGACCGCCACGGCGCACAAATACGGCATCGATCGCCACATCCGGTTCCACAGCTATGTCCGTTCGGCGGACTGGGATTCGGCGACCGACACCTGGACCATCGCCGTCGACCACGGCGACACCGGCACGATCTACCGCAGCCGGTTCGTGTTCTTCGCGTCCGGCTACTACAACTACGACCAGGGCTACACACCGGACTTCCCCGGCGTCGAGCACTTCCGCGGCACGGTCGTGCATCCCCAGCATTGGCCTGAGGAACTGGACTACGCCGGTAAGACGATCGTGGTGATCGGCAGCGGCGCGACCGCGGTCACCCTGTTGCCATCGCTGTCCACCCGGGCCGCCAAGGTCACCATGCTGCAGCGCTCCCCGACTTATCTCATTTCGGCGTCGAAGTACAGCAGGTTCGCCGCCTTGATGCGTTTCCTTTTGCCGCGCAAGGCTTCTCATCTGGCGATCCGGACGTACAGCGCCTTGACCGAGGCCGTGTTCTTCTTCTTGTCACGCCAGCTGCCGGGCGCGATCAGGTGGCTGCTGCGCCGCAAGGCGATCGACAGCCTGCCGCAGGGCTACCAGGTCGACGTCCACTTCAAACCGCGATACAACCCGTGGGACCAGCGGATGTGCCTGATCCCCGACGCCGACCTGTACAACTCGATCGCCGCGGGTCGCGCCGAAGTCGCCACCGATGAGATCGATCACTTCGACGCCACCGGAATCGCGTTGCGGTCCGGCGCACACCTCGACGCCGACATCATCGTCACCGCCACCGGGCTGCAACTGCAGGCGCTGGGCGGTGCCACGATCAGCGTGGACGGCGAAAAGATCGATCACCGAGAGCGCTTCGTTTATAAGGCGCACATGCTCGAGGACGTGCCAAATCTGTTCTGGTGCGTCGGCTACACCAACGCCTCCTGGACGCTGCGTGCCGACATCACCGCCTGCGCCACGGCGAAACTGCTGGCGCACATGGCTTCTCACGGCTACACCCACGCCTACCCGCATTTGGGTGGCGAGCCGATGGGCGAGAAGCCGTCCTGGGACATCGCCGCCGGTTACGTGAAGCGATCGGCACACGAGCTGCCCAAGTCGGGCACCAAGCGGCCGTGGCATGTGCGGCAGAACTACCTCGCCGACGCGCTCGATTACCGGTTCGATCGTATCGACGAGGCCATGGAATTCGGCCGCGTCGCCGACCGGGCGCCGGTGGCGGGCTAGATCCTGATGGATGGCTACAAGCCAAATTGCTACTAAATTCGGGGTGACGGCAATACGCTGACGCTATGGCAGCCCAAACACGCGAACCCAAAGTTGTTGTCCTTGGCGGTGGTTCCTGGGGAACCACGGTGGCGTCCATCTGCGCACGCCGGGGACCGACATTGCAGTGGGTGCGCTCGGCAGAGACGGCCGACGATATCAACGAACGGCACCGCAACACCCGCTATCTCGGCAGCGACGTCGAGCTGAGTGACACGCTGCGCGCGACCACCGACTTCGCCGAGGCCGCCAACTGTGCCGACGTCGTCGTGATGGGGGTGCCCTCGCACGGATTCCGCGGCGTGCTCACCGAGTTGGGCAAGGAGCTGCGGCCGTGGGTGCCGGTGGTTTCCTTGGTCAAGGGGCTCGAGCAAGGCACCAACATGCGGATGTCGCAGATCATCGAGGAGGTGCTGCCGGGCCACCCGGCCGGCATCCTGGCCGGCCCCAACATCGCCCGTGAGGTCGGCGAGGGGTATGCGGCCGCGGCGGTGCTGGCGATGCCCGACCAGCATCTGGCCACCCGGTTGTCGGGGCTGTTCCGTACCCGGCGATTCCGGGTCTACACCACCGACGACGTGATCGGCGTCGAGATGGCCGGGGCGCTGAAGAACGTCTACGCGATCGCCGTCGGAATGGGCTATTCGCTGGGCATCGGGGAGAACACCCGGGCGTTGGTGATCGCCCGCGCGCTGCGCGAGATGACGAAGCTGGGTGTAGCACTGGGCGGCAACCCCGAGACATTCCCCGGGCTGGCCGGGCTGGGCGATTTGATCGTCACGTGCACCAGTCAGCGCAGCCGCAACCGTCACGTCGGTGAGCAGCTCGGCGCCGGTAAGCCGATCGACGAGATCATCGCGTCGATGAACCAGGTAGCCGAGGGCGTCAAGGCCGCCAGCGTCATCATGGAATTCGCCAACGAATTCGGACTGAGCATGCCGATCGCCCGCGAAGTCGACGCGGTGATCAACCACGGATCGTCGGTCGAGCAGGCGTACAGCGGCCTGATCGCCGAAGTCCCCGGGCATGAGGTGCACGGCTCCGGGTTCTAGTCCGACCCGAATTCTGCTGCGCTGCCAGACAATTCGCGACCACGGCCGGACGTTGCGGGTGCATCGGCGGCGCCGGGAGTGCGCTGGGGGCGCCAACACGCCGATACGGCCCCGCCGCCGGCGCACACTGAACGCCCTGGACGTACGCCAAGCGCATTACCCCCGCGCCATCGCCTCCAGCCGGCGGATCCGGTCCTCGATCGGGGGGTGCGTCGAGAACAGTGAACCGATCCGCTCCCCCGCGCGGAACGGGTTGGCGATCATCAGGTGGGCCTGGCTGGCCAGTTGCGGCTCCGGTGGCAGCGGCGCGGCCTGCACCCCGCCGGAGATCTTGCGCAGCGCCGACGCCAACGCCAGCGGGTCGCCGGTCAACACGGCGCCCGACTCGTCGGCCTGGTACTCCCGCGAACGCGACACGGCCAACCGCACCACCGTCGCGGCAATCGGCCCCAGCAGCGAAACCAGTAGCAGCGCAAAGGGATTCTCGCCGTCGCGGTTGCCGCCGAACATCCCCGCCCACATCGCCATATTGGCCAACGCGGTGATCACACCGGCCAGCGCACCGGCCACACAGGAGATCAGGATGTCGCGGTTGTAGACGTGCGACAGCTCGTGCCCCAGCACGGCGCGTAGCTCACGCTCGTTGAGGATGTCCAAAATGCCGGTGGTGCAGCACACCGCGGCGTTGCGCGGGTTGCGCCCGGTCGCGAATGCGTTGGGCGCGTTGGTATCGCTGATGTACAGCCGCGGCATCGGCTGGTGCGCCGCGGTGGCCAGTTCCCGCACGATCCGGTAGATCATCGGCGCCTGCAGCTCGGACACCGGCTGAGCATGCATCGCCCGCAAGGCCAGCTTGTCGCTGTTGTAGTACGTGTAGATGTTCATCCCGATGGCGAACATCAACGCCAAGAACATCGCCGTCCGGCCGAACAGCGAACCCACGAACACGATCATCGCGGACATGCCGGCCAACAGCAGGAAGGTCTTCAGCCGGTTGGCATGTGGATGCCAGGTCACGGGTTCCCTCCTCGAAAAGCTCTGCTCGTTGCTTAACCGTTGTCACGTCAACGACCGGACCGGTCCTTTGGGTTCCGCGCCCGCTAGCCGTGCCGGCTGATGGTGAAGTCGACCAGCGTCTGCAGCGCCCGCCGGCCCGGCACATCGGGCAAAAGCCCCAGCTCGTGCTGGGCCTTGGCGGCATACTGCGCCAGAAAATCCTTGGCCTGCACCATGCCCCGCGACGCACGCAACAGCGTCAGGGCCTCGATCACGGCGTCGTCGTCCTGCACCGGCCCGGACAGCAGCTCACGCAGCCGGTCGCCGTCGGGCCCGGGCTGCTGCAGTGCGTAGACCATCGGCAGGGTGTGCACGCCCTCGCGGATGTCGGTGCCCGGCACCTTGCCCGACTCATCCGAATCGCTGTCGATGTCGATGATGTCGTCGGAGATCTGAAAGGCGGTGCCCACGATGCCGCCGAGCCGGGCCAGGCGCGCCACCTGTTCGTCGTCGGCGCCGGAGAACATCGCCCCGAACTCACCGGCGGCGGAGATCAGGCAGGCCGTCTTCTCGTACACCACCTTCAGGTAATGCTCGATCGGATCCGCGCCCGGGGCGTGTTTGTCCATTCCGCGGGTTTCCCGCATCTGGCCCGTCACCAGCTGGGCGAACGTCTCGGCGATCAGCCGCACCGCCGCCGGCCCCAGCCGTGACACCAGCCGCGATGCCGTGGCGAAGAGGTAGTCGCCGGCCAGGATGGCGACGTTGTTGCTCCAGCGCACGTTGGCGGTCTGGGCGCCGCGGCGGACCTCCGCCTCGTCCATGACGTCGTCGTGGTACAGCGTCGCCAGGTGCACCAGCTCGATGACCGCGCCGGCGATCGTCACCTCCGCCGCGTCCGGGTTCGGCCCGAGCTGCGCGGACAGCACGGTGAACAACGGCCGAAACCGCTTGCCACCCGCCTTGAACAGGTGCATCAGCGACTCGGTCATGATCTCGTCGGCGCCGCGCAACTCGGTGTCCATGAGCTGCTCGATCTTTGCCACACCGTCGCGCACGGTCGCGGCAAACGAGGCATCGCCGAAGTCGATGCCCGCCACCACCGTCGCCGGAGTACTCACGCGACCAACATACTGGTGGGCGTGGACACGCCGCCCGACACCAAGGCCTCCGGCGCCGACCTGGTGGTGGTGGGCGCCGGACCCGCGGGTTCGGCGGCGGCGGCCTGGGCTGCCCGGGCGGGCCGCGACGTTTTGGTCGTCGACTCCGCCAGCTTCCCGCGGGACAAGCCGTGTGGCGATGGCCTGACGCCCCGTGCGGTCGCCGAATTGGAGCGCCTGGGACTCGGTGCCTGGCTGGACACCCGCATTCGGCATCGGGGCTTGCGGATGAGCGGATTCGGCGGGGAGCTCGAGGTCGACTGGCCCGGACCGTCGTTTCCGTCGACCGGCAGCGCGGTGGCCCGCGTCGAGTTGGACGACCGCATCCGCAAGGTCGCCGAAGAGTCCGGCGCGCGAATGTTGCTGGGCACCAAAGCCGTTGGCGTGCACCATGACTCGTCAAGGCGGGTGACCTCGGTGGTGTTGGCCGACGGCACCGAGCTGCGCTGCCGCCAGCTGATCGTGGCCGACGGGGCGCGCTCGCCGCTGGGCCGCAAGCTGGGCCGCCGGTGGCATCAGGACACGGTCTACGGCGTCGCGGCGCGCGGGTACCTGACCACCACGCGCAGCGAAGACCCCTGGCTCACGTCGCATCTGGAACTGCGCGCACCCGACGGCTCGAAGGACAAAGTGGTGCCCGGCTATGGCTGGATCTTCCCACTCGGCAACGGCGAGGTGAACATCGGCGTCGGAGCGCTTTCGACGTCGAGGCGCCCGGCCGACCTGGCGCTGCGGCCGCTGATCTCCTATTACACCGACCTGCGTCGCGAGGAGTGGGGCTTCACGGGTGCACCGCGGGCGATCTCGTCGGCGCTGCTGCCGATGGGTGGCGCCGTTTCCGGCGTGGCCGGGCCGAACTGGATGCTGATCGGGGATGCCGCGGCCTGTGTGAACCCGCTGAACGGGGAGGGCATCGACTACGGGCTGGAGACGGGGCGACTGGCCGCCGAGGTGCTGGACTCCCGGGACGTGTCCGGGTTGTGGCCCGCGCTCCTGCAGGACCACTACGGCCGCGGGTTCTCCGTCGCACGCCGACTGGCGCTGCTGCTGACGTTCCAGCGCTTCCTGCCCACGACCGGACCCGTAGCCATGCGGTCCACCCGGCTGATGACCCTCGCCGTGCGGGTGATGGCCAATCTGGTCACCGACGAGGACACCGACTGGTTGGCCCGGACCTGGCGTGGCGCCGGACGGCTGTCCCTGCTCATCGATCGCCGAACCCCGTTCAGCTGAACCGATTTTTTACCCAAGCGCTGTCCGCCCCCTATATCAACTTCCTTGACATAGATCAGGCTGCTTGATATATCTGGAGGCATGACTCAGCCAACCGATTTCGAGTTCGAAGCGGCTTACCGCGGGGAATCCGCCCAATTCGGCGAGGGCGCCCGTCCGCCCTGGAGCATTGGCGCGCCCCAGCCCGAGCTGGCCGCGCTGATCGAGCAGGGCAAGTTCCACGGCGACGTCCTCGACGTGGGCTGCGGCGAGGCTGCCATCTCGCTGACCCTGGCCGAACGCGGCATGACCACGGTCGGTCTCGACCTGTCACCCACCGCGATCGACCTGGCCCGCCGCGAGGCCGCCCGGCGGGGACTGACCAACGCCACCTTCGAGGTCGCCGACATCAGCACCTTCACCGGGTATGACGGGCGCTTCGGCACCATCGTGGACAGCACCTTGTTCCATTCGATCCCGGTCGAGGCGCGCGAGGGCTATCAGCGCTCGATCAGCCGGGCCGCGGCACCGGGTGCCTCCTACTTCGCGCTGGTCTTCGACAAGGCGGGCGCACCGGACGGCCCGATCAACGCGGTGACCGCCGACGAACTGCGCGACGCGGTGTCCGACTACTGGGTCGTCGACGAGATCCGGCCGGCCCGTATCCACGCGAAGTTGCCGGACGGTGCCCCCGAGATGCCGTTCGTCGACCTAAAGGACGAACCCAACGGGTTGAAGTCGGTCAGCGCGTGGTTGTTGCTCGCACATCGGGACTGATCATCCGCGAGACCGCGTCGTTGCCGCGGTGTATAGTCCGGCTAATGAGGGGAACCACGCTGCTTGCAGGCGTCGCCACCGCGGCGGCCGCGATTTCGCTGGCGTTGCCGGCACTGGCCGACCCGACGACGCCCCCGCTGCCGCCGCCGGCCCCGACGCCGCTGCGGACGCCGTCACCCCCGAGTGACTACGACGCCCCGTTCAAGCAAACCGTCAACGGGTTCGGCATCTACCAGCCGCAGGACCAGCTCGCCTGGCTAGGCAAGATCGCCTGCGACCGGTTGGGGCGCGGCGTGGACCACGACGCGTACCAGTCGGCCACCTTCATCCAGCGCAACCTGCCGCGTGGCACCAGCCAGGGGCAGGCGTTCCAGTTCCTGGGCGCGGCCGTCGATCACTACTGCCCGGACCAGATCGGCGTCGTCCAGGCGGCCGGTACCCACCCGAACTAAGGGATCACCGCAACGGCTTGTGGCCCGCATGTAGGGCCACAATGCCGCCGGTCAGGTTGCGCCAGCGCACGCCCGACCATCCTGCTTCCGCTATCTGCGCGGCCAGCTCGGTCTGGTCGGGCCAGGCCCTGATCGACTCGGCGAGATAGACGTAGGCGTCGGGATTGCTCGACACCGCCCGCGCCACCCGCGGGAGGGCCCGCATCAGGTATTCCTTGTACGCCGTGGCGAACAAGGCGTTGGTAGGCGTGGAGAATTCGCACACCACCAGCCGCCCGCCCGGCCGGGTGACCCGGGCCATCTCCCGCAGACCCGCCTGCGGATCGGCGACGTTGCGTAAGCCGAAACTGATTGTGACGGCATCGAATACGCCGTCGTCGAACGGCAACTTGGTGGCGTCCCCGGCAACTTTGGGGACCTTGCGCGCGCCACCGGCCGCCAGCATCCCGACCGAGAAATCCGCCGCCACACACCACGCACCGGATTTCGCCAGTTCGACGGTGGACACCGCGGTACCCGCGGCCAAGTCGAGCGCCTTGTGGCCGGGCCCGATCCGCAGCGCCGAGCGGGTGGCTCGCCGCCAATACCGGTCCTGGCCGACCGACAGCACGGTGTTGGTCAGGTCGTAGCGGCGCGCGACGCCGTCGAACATCGACGCGACCTCCCGGGGATTCTTGTCCAAGGCCGCTCGACTCACGACGACGACGCTACCCGGCGCAATTTGGCGGGTTTGGGAATGGTCGCGCGTCAGCGGTGTTAGACACGGCGTGAGCGAAAAAGTTTGGTTTATCACCGGTACATCACGTGGATTCGGGCGGGAATGGACCGCCGCGGCATTGGAGCGGGGCGACAAGGTAGCCGCCACCGCGCGCGACACGGCCACACTGGACGACCTGGCGACGAAGTACGGCGACCCGCTGCTGCCGATCCGGCTGGACGTCACCGACCGCGATGCCGACTTCGCGGCGGTCAAGCAGGCTTACGACCACTTCGGCCGACTCGACGTCGTGGTGAACAATGCCGGCTACGGGCACTTCGGGTTCGTCGAAGAGCTGTCCGAGCAAGAGGCACGCGACCAGATCGAGACCAACGTGTTCGGTGCGCTGTGGGTCACCCAGGCCGCCCTGCCCTACCTGCGCCAACAGGGCAGCGGCCACATCATCCAGGTGTCGTCGATCGGCGGCATCACCGCGTTTCCGCAGCTCGGTATCTATCACGCCTCCAAGTGGGCGCTCGAAGGGTTCTCACAGACACTGGCCCGGGAAGTGGCGGAGTTCGGTGTGCACGTCACGCTGGTCGAACCGGCCGGCTACGACACCGACTGGTCCGGCGCATCGGCCAAGCATTCCGAGCCCTTGTCCGCCTACGACGAGCTACGCGCCACGGTCGAGGCCGAACGCCGGCAGCGCTGGTTGGCGATGGGTAACGCGCGGGCTTCGGCCGCCGCGATACTCAAGGTCGTCGACGCCGAGCAGCCGCCGCTGCGGGTGTTCTTCGGCAAGTCGCCCCTGCAGACCGCGAAGGCCGACTACGAGAACCGGTTACGCACCTGGGAGCAGTGGCAACCCGTCTCGGAGCTGGCGCAGGGCTAGCGCCCCAACCTCACTCGCCTTGCGCGTAGCGCCGTTGGGCGCTACGCGCTCTGGCGGTGGGGGACTGCACGGCCGCGTAATGACCGAGCAGCTCGTCACAGATGGCCGGCCAGGTGCGCGCGAGGACGCTGCGCCGCGCGGCCTGTGAGTAGCGCGGCCGTTCCTGCAGCAGGTGCGCCACCGCTTCAGGCAGCCGCCGCTCGAACTCGTTGACCGCCAACAACAATCCGGTGCGCCACGGGGTGACGAGGTCGCGCGGACCGCCGGCGTCGGGCGCGATCACCGGCAATCCCGAGGCCAGCGCCTCCTGGACCACCTGGCAGAACGTCTCGTGCTCGCCGGTATGCACGAAGACGTCCATGCTGGCGTACGCGGCGGCGAGCTCCGGCCCATACTTTGCTCCGGTGAAAACCGCTGAGGGCATGGCGGATTGGAGTTTGCGTTGATCGACTCCGTCGCCGACGATTACCACTTGAACATCGCCGGCGGCCGCCAGTCCCGCCAGCCGTTCCACGTGTTTCTCCGGCGCCAGCCGGCCGACGAAACCGACGATTGGTTTGCCCTGCGGCGACCACTGCCGCCGCAGTACCTCGTCCCGCGCCGAGGGCGCGTACCCCATGATGTCAACCCCGCGAGCCCAGTGGTAAACCCGCGGAATTCGGTGCGCGACAAGAGATTCCATAGTGGAGGTGGACGGCGCCAGGGTGCGATCGGCTAGCCGGTGCAAATGCCGGAACCACGCCCACGCCGTGCGGGTGGTGATGCCGATGCCGTAGCTCTCGGCGAAACCCGGTACGTCGGTTTGGTAGACGGCCACCGTCGGCACGCCGAGCAGTCGGGCGGCGCGCACGCCGCCGTAGCCGAGCAGCGCCGGTGAAGCCAGATGCATCACATCGGGCTGGAATCCGCGCAGCACCTTGAGCAGTCGTGGACGCGGCACACCCAGCGGCAGCGTCGTCACCTTGGGAAACATTCGAGACGGCACCCGGTGCACCCGGATGCCGTCGTGAATCCGCTCGGCGGGAGGTTCACCGGGCGGGGTGTCGGGGGCGATCACCAAAGCTTCGTGGCCGGTTCGGCGCAAATGCTCCAGCACTCGGACGACAGAATTACTGACACCGTTGACCTGCGGCAGAAATGATTCTGCGACTATCGCAACGCGCACAAGGTCATCGTGTCAGCGCCGATTGTCTCCGAGGTTGCCGGACGGCATACGGGGCGCGAAATTTGCTGGTCACGCTTCATCCGGCTTTGCTGGCGACGGCCCGTGCCACACCGCGCCGGTTCAGCCGCCTGTCCACCAGCGCCAGCAACACCAGCACGACCACCGCGACCAGCCAACTGACCACCGCGATCGACCCGGCCGGGATGATCGCCAATGCCGCATTGCGGTGCTGTACCCGAACCAAATTGGGGTCATTCTTGTTGTACTCGACGTATATCCGCATGCCCGTGGCCAATTCGGACGGATACAGCACCCCGAGCTCGGGCCGGTAAGTCACCCGCTCGGGTGTGACGAATTCGATCGTGGAGCGGCGCGGACCGGCGCTGAGTACCTCCGCCTGCGCCACGCCCATATTGTGCTGAATCGCAAGGTCATTGCGCCACGCGCCGGCGACCAGTAACACCGACTGCAACGTGACCAGACCGGTGATTATCAACACCGCGATCCTGGTGAACCGCAGCGCCATTCGCACGGGATTGGCCGATGTTGCATCGCTGCGACCGTGAATCAAGATGCGCAGCAACGCCTTTGGGGACTTCACAAAGCAGCCTTGATGGCGGCATGCAGGCCGCGCAGCGACGACCGGTCCGCCTTGACCTCCAGCACCCGCATCCCGGCGCCCGGTTCGTCCAGAGCCGCGTGCAGTTCGCCCACCTCGATCTGGCGACTTTCGACGTGATAGGCGCGGCACAGCGCTCCGACGTCGACGTCGTGCGGGGTGCCGAAGATCCGCGATGACACGTCAGAGAACCGTGGGTCGCCCTGTTCGAGCAGTTCGAAGATGCCGCCGCCGTTGTCGTTGGACACCACGATGGTCAAATGCCGCGGTGTCGGTTCGGTCGGGCCGATCAGCAGTCCGGAGCTGTCATGGACAAACGTCAGGTCGCCGATCAGCGCGACGGTACGGGCCGGATTCTCGGCGCTGCCGCTGAGTTCATGTGCCCCCTCATATGCCAACGCGGCGCCGATGGCGGTGGACACGGTGCCGTCGATGCCGGCGACGCCGCGGTTGGACCGCACCCGGATGCCGTGCGGGGACAGGCCGACCAGGGCGGCGTCGCGCACCGGATTCGACGCGCCGAGCACCAGCTGGTCGCCCGGGCGCAGCGCGTCGGCCACGGCCGCGGCGACGTGCAGCCCGGTGGTCAACGGGTGCGCCGCCAGCTGGCAGCGCACCGCCGCGAGTGCGTGCTGATGCATCTCCGAGCAGCGCAACAGCCACGCCGGGCTGGGCGTCCCGGAGGTCACCGCCCGCGTCCCGGTGGCCTGGGAGTTCCCCGAGACGTCCGGCCAGCGTGGCCCCGTGGTCAGCGCATACACCGGCACCTGCGGGTCGGCCAGCAGCGCCGACACCGGGCGATGCAGCGTCGGGCGGCCCTGCATGATCACCTGTTTAGGGCGCAGCAGCGTCAGGGCCAGCGGGTGCAGCGGATTGGCGGCGGGTGGTGCCGTGGGCTCGGCGACCGTCGGTAACTGCGCGAGGTTGGGATGCACACCCGCGCCGTGCCCCGCGATGACCACGGTGTCGGGCGTCAGATCGATGTCCAGCGGCTGGTCGAACACGACCGGGGGCGTGTAGGTCCACGGCCGATCACCTGGACGCCCCGGCGGCGTGACGGCACCGCGCGGTTCGGGATCCGGCACCAGCGGCTCGCGCAGCGGAATGTCGAACTGCACCGGCCCCGCGTTGGCCGTGCGCGAACCGGTAGCCGCCGCCAACACCCGGCAGGTGGCCGAGCGCCACGTCGCGTTCAGCGACTCCAGCCGCTCGGGCGCATCTTCGGCCAGGCCGAGGCTGATCGTGGCGCGCACCTGGGTGCCGAAATAGCCCAGCTGCTCCATGGTCTGGTTGGCCCCGGTGCCGAGCAGCTCGTAGGGCCGGTTGGCCGACAGCACGATCAGCGGCACCCGCGCGTAGTTGGCTTCCACCACGGCCGGGCCGAGGTTGGCGACGGCGGTGCCCGAGGTCATCGCGACGCATACCGGCGCACCGGCGGCGATGGACAGGCCGACGGCCAGGAAGCCGGCGGTGCGCTCGTCGATGCGGACGTGCAACCGGATCCGGCCGGCCCGGTCGGCGTCCTGCAGCGCGAACGCCAGCGGGGCGTTGCGGGAGCCGGGGCACAGCACCACGTCGCGGACACCGCCGCGAATCAGCTCGTCAACGACGACGCGCGCCTGTGTCGTCGAGGGGTTCACTCCTACAGGGTGTCACAGCCCGCTGACGATGCCCGCCGTGCAACGGCGGGAGGAGGAAGCGGGCCATCGGGCACCAGCCCGCTAGGGCGACTGGGCCTTGACGTCGGCGAAGAATTTCAGCGCTACGCCGTTGACCGCCTCGGGGCGCTCCAGGAAGCCCAGATGCCCGGTGTCGGGAATCTGCACGTAGCGACCGTTGGGCATGGCGTCGGCGACCTCGCGTCCCAGGTGCGGCGGGGTGATCACGTCGTCGGCGAAACCCATCACCAGAACCGGCGTGGTGATGGCGCGGTAGGCCGCGAGCCGGTTCGTCTGCGGCGAGACGCTTAACTGGGTCCGCAGCCCGGGGGTTCGCTTGACCGGCCAGGTCCGAAACATCGTGATCCAGTCCGCGACCAGCACATCATCGTTGATCGTCTTGCGTGAAAAGCTTTCCAGCACCCGCACTTTCGCCTCATACGCCGGCGGCAGCTCGATGTTCGACGCGTACAGCTGGACCTCGCCGTCATGAAAGCCCTGACGGGCGCGGTCCAACCGGCCGCGGGTGGCCATCAGCACCGCGGCCTTTACCAGCTCCGGCCGCGCCACCATCAGCTCCTGGGCGATGAAGGCGCCCATCGACACCCCGACGATGCGGGCGGGCGCGGCGTCCAGCGACTCGATCAGCGCGGCGGTGTCGGCGACCATGGTCTGCGTGGTAAACCCCTCGGCATTCTCGGTGGCACCGATCCCCCGATTGTCGAAGGTGATCACGCGATATCCCGCCGAGACAAACGCGGGAACTTGGTGCGGCAGCCAGGTGCGCCCGGGACCGCCGCTGCCGGCGATGAAGACCACGGGCTCACCGCTGCCGCGGTCGTCGTAGGCCAGGTTAATCACTTGCACGACGGTACAAGCAGCGCATGGCAGGCCGTGACCCGGTCGATCCACCACTGCCGCCGGTCGGGCGGCGCCGCCAACGCCCGCAGCCGCGCCGGATCGGGCGTCACCGGGCCGACGGCCAGGTTCCCGTCGACCGGGGCCGGCACGTCGGCGACGTCCTCGACGAACAGCCCTCCGGTGCCCAAACCGCAGGCATGCCCCAGCCGCGGCAGCGCCGCCGCCGCGGTCAGGCCGGCGGCGATGCCGACCGCCGAGTCCAGCGCGCTGGAGATCACCACCGGAATGCCGATCTGCCCGGCGATGTCCAGCAGGGCCGAAATCCCGCCCAGGGGAGCCACTTTGAGCACCGCAATGTCGGCGGCGCGAGCGCGGACCACCGCGAAGGGGTCGTCGGACTTGCGGATGCTTTCGTCGGCGGCGATCGGAATATCGACCCGCGCGCGCAGCGCGGCGAGTTCGTCGACGCCTGCGCAAGGTTGTTCGAGGTATTCCAGCGGGCCGTCGACGGTGAGCGCGGCCGCAGCCGCGGCCGCCTGCTCGACCGTCCAGCCGCCGTTCGCGTCGACTCGCACGGTCGGCACGAGCGCGCGCACCGCGTTGACCCGGGCGACGTCGTCGGCCAGGGTTTGCCCCGGCTCGGCGACCTTCACCTTCGCCGTTCCAGCGCCGGGAAACCGGGCCAGCACCGCGGGGACGTCGCCGGCGGGCACGGCCGGCACGGTGGCGTTGATCGGGATGCGGTCGCGCAGCGGAGGCGGAGCCGGTCGGTACGCGGCCTCGATGCCGGCGGCCAGCCAGTGCGCCGCCTCGGGCGGCTCGTACTCGACGAAGGCTCCGAATTCGCCCCACCCCGCCGGCCCGTCGATCAGCGCAACCTCGCGGGTGGTGATGCCGCGGAACCGCACCCGCATCGGCAGCGCCACCACGTGCAGGCGGTCCAGCAATTCGTCGAGCGGCGGCGGCCTCACTGGCCGTAGACCTGGCGTCCCGCCAGATACGTGGCCCGGACGTCCAGATCGGCGATCTGCTCGGGCGGCACCGTGCGCGGATCGGCGGACAGCACCACCAGATCCGCATACTTGCCCACCTCGAGCGACCCGACCACGTCGTCGGAGAACAGCTGCCAGGCGGCGTCGATGGTCTGAGCACGGATCGCCTGCTCGACGGTCAGCCGTTCCTGCGGTCCGAGCACCCGGCCGCTGGGCGCCGTGCGGGTCACCGCGACGCTGATGTTGCGCAGCGGCTCCTCCGGTGTGACCGGCGGATCGTTGTGCAGCGAAATCCGCATCCCGGTGGCGACCGCGGATCCGGCTGGCATCCAACGAGTTCCGCGCTCCTCGCCGAACAAGCCGTCGACGATGACGTCACCCCAGTAGTGGATTTGGTCGACGAAGATGCTGCAGGTTACGCCGAGGTCGTGGGCTCTTTTCAGCTGTTCGGGCCGGATGGCGCCGACGTGCTCGAGCCGCAGCCGATGGTCGTCGCGCGGATGGGCGTTCAGGGCCTGCTCGTACACGTCGAGGATGGTGTCCACCCCGGCATCGCCCTGCACGTGGCAGGCCATCGGCCAGCCCAGCGGAAAGTACGCCCCGACGATCTCGTGCAGCTGCTCCGCGGTGTAGTTGGCGCACCCGCACGAGCCCGGCTTGACGCCGATGATGCGGGCGGCCTCGGTGTCCAGGTAGGGAAACGACAGATCGATGTTGCCGATCCAGGGCGAGCCGTCGACCCAAATCTTGATGCCGACCTGACGCAGCAGGTCGTCGCCCTGCCCGGGGGTGGCATCGGTGCTCATCTGTGGGTTGGAGATTTCGTAGGTGCGCAGCCGCACCGTCAGGCGCTCGCGCAGCTGCTCGACCATCGAACGGAAGCCGGGGTCGAATGCCATTTCCGAACACGTCGTCAGGCCGGCGCGGTTGAGCCGGGCACACTCGGCGAGCAGCATCCGCGGATAGTCGGCGAAGTCGATCGCGCCGCTCAGCAGCGGAAACACCGCGCCGGTTTCCTCTGCGGTGCCGTCGAGTTCACCGTTGGCGTCGCGGCCGAACTTGGCGCCCTTCGGGTCCGGGGTGTCGCGGGTGAGGCCGTGAAGCTGGGCGGCGCGCGAATTGAAGTATGCCTTGTGGCCGGAGTTGTGGATGATCACCAGCGGGCCGTCCGGCGCGATGTGGTCCAGCCAACTCAGCGTCGGCTCCGGAAGACCTTTCTGCAGCAACGGATCCCAGCCGTTGAGGTAGGCGCCGTCGGATCCGCGCCGGGCGGCTTCGGAGTGGATCGCCGCGATGACGTCGTCGGCGTCGCGCATGGTGACCGGCCGGATGTCGACCAGGCGATCCGACAACGCGACGGCCTCCATCAACGGGTGACCGTGTGCCTCAACGAATCCCGGCATCACACAGCCGTCACCGACATCGACGGTCTGGGTGTCGGGGCCGGCCAATGCGGACACCTCGGCACGGGTTCCGACGGCGACGATGCGGCCGTCTGCGACGGCGAGTGCCTCGGCGGTGGGCTTCGCCTCGTCGACGGTCAGGACGGTTCCGGTGATGACGAGATCTGCCTGCCCCATGCGTAGGGATCGTAGTGGTGATCGCGAGAGCGGCGCGGCCGGTCGAAGCGGGTCACCACCACTCAACCCAGTGGTGATCGCGAGAGCGGCGCAGCCGGTCGAAGCGGGTCACCACCACTCAACCCAGTGGTGATCGATGTCGAACAGGGCGCGGCTGACCCAAATTGCAACACGTTCTAGTCTGACCACATGACGGACGACCTGCTGCGCAACCCGACCCATAACGGCCACCTGCTCGTGGGCGCGCTCAAGCGCCACAGGACCAAGCCCGTCCTGTTTCTCGGCGACACCACCCTGACCGGCGGTCAGATGGCCGAGCGGATCAGCCAGTACATCCAGGCCTTCGAGGCCCTCGGCGCGGGCACCGGCGTCGCCGTCGGTCTGCTCTCCCTCAACCGCCCCGAGGTGCTGCTGATCATCGGGGCCGGCCAAACCCGCGGCTACCGGCGCACGGCGCTGCACCCGCTGGGCTCGCTGGACGACCACGCCTACGTGCTCAATGACGCCGGCATCAGCTCGCTGATCATCGACCCCAACCCGATGTTCGTCGAACGTGCGCTGGCCCTGCTGGACAAGGTGCCGGGGCTACAGCAGATCCTGACCATCGGACCGGTGCCCGAGCAGTTGCAGGGCGCGCGGGTACACGTCGTCGACCTCGCGGCCGAGGCGGCCAAGTACGACGCGGCACCGCTAGAGGCCGCCGAATTGCCGCCGGATCAGGTCATCGGCCTGACCTACACCGGGGGCACCACCGGCAAGCCCAAGGGCGTGATGGGCACCGCGCAGTCGATTTCGTCGATGACCCAAATTCAGCTCAGCGAATGGGAATGGCCGGAGAACCCGCGGTTTTTGATGATCACCCCGCTCTCCCACGCCGGGGCCGCGTACTTCCTGCCGACGCTGATCAAGGGCGGCGAAATGCATGTGCTGGCAAAGTTCGATCCGGCGGAGGTGCTGAAAACCATTGAGGAGAAACGTATTACAGCCACCTTCCTGGTGCCGTCGATGCTGTACGCGCTGATGGACGATCCCGACTCGCACACCCGCGACCTGTCGTCGCTGGAGACGGTCTACTACGGCGCCTCCGCGATCAACCCGGTGCGGCTGGCCGAGGCGATCCGCCGCTTCGGCCAGATCTTCGCCCAGAACTACGGGCAGTCCGAGGCGCCGATGGCCATCACCTATCTGGCCAAGGGCGAGCACGACGAGAAGCGGCTTTCCTCGTGCGGGCGTCCGACGCTGTTCGCACGGGTGGCGCTGCTGGGCGAGGACGGCCGGCCGGTGCCGCAGGGCGAGCCGGGCGAGATCTGCGTCAGCGGGCCGCTGCTGGCGGGCGGCTACTGGAACCTGCCGGAGGAGACGGCGAAGACGTTCAAGGACGGCTGGCTGCACACCGGCGACATGGCACGCGAGGACGAGGACGGCTTCTACTTCATCGTCGACCGGGTTAAGGACATGATCGTCACCGGCGGATTCAACGTGTTCCCCCGCGAGGTCGAGGACGTCGTCGCCGAGCACCCGGCCGTCGCCCAGGTATGCGTGGTCGGCGCGCCCGACGAGAAGTGGGGCGAGGCCGTCACCGCGGTAGTGGTGCTGCGCTCCGACGCGCCGCGCGACGAGGCCGCAATCGAGGCAATGACCGCCGAGATCCAGGCCGCGGTCAAGGAACGCAAGGGGTCGGTGCAGTCGCCGAAGCGGGTGGTGATTGCCGAGGCGCTGCCGTTGACCGGTCTGGGCAAGCCGGACAAGAAGGCCGTGCGCGCCCAGTTCTGGGAGGGCGCGGCGCGCTCGGTGGGCTGAGGCGTGCGCTTTGCGCCGAGCGTGAAATTAACTTCACGCTCGCAGCCGAACGTGAAACTAACTTCACGTTCGGCGGGCAGGTGGGTACGAGGTAACGTCGCTGCCTATGGGTAAGCCCGACGGGCTCAAGCCGCCCTGGTGGCTGAAGCCGGCGAACAAGGTCTTCATCCGCTTGACGCGGCTCGGCCTGAGCTTCGGCGGCGAAAGCCCAGTGGTGTTGACCGTTCCCGGCCGCAAGTCCGGCACGCCCCGGTCGACGCCGGTAACGCCGATGACAGTCGACGGCAAACGCTATGTGGTGGGCGGGTTCCCGGGCGCGGACTGGATCCGCAACGTCCGCGCCGCCGACGTTGTGACGCTGGCCCGCGGCCGCAACTCCGAGCGGGTGCGGATGGTGGAGCTGTCCGCCGAGGCGGCGCGGCCGTTCCTGCGGGCGTTTCCCACGGAGGTGCCCACCGGCGTCGGCTTCATGAAACGCGCTGGGCTGGTCCAGGACGGACGCCCCGAAGAATTCGAGGCGCTGGCCGGCGTGTGTCCCGTATTCCGGCTGGACCCGGCATAGGAGTTCAAACACGTTGAGCGGCAACCCATTTGATGCCGAACAGTGGCGACTCGTCGACGGCTTCGGCGACCTGACCGACATCACCTACCACCATCACGTCAGCGATGCCACGGTGCGGGTGGCGTTCGACCGCCCGGAGGTGCGCAACGCCTTTCGGCCGCACACCGTCGACGAGTTGTACCGGGTGCTCGACCACGCGCGCATGTCGCCCGATGTGGGGGTGGTGCTGCTGACCGGCAACGGGCCATCGCCCAAGGACGGCGGGTGGGCGTTCTGCTCGGGCGGCGACCAGCGCATCCGTGGGCGCAGCGGCTACCAGTACGCCTCGGGTGAGACGGCCGACACCGTCGACGCGGCCCGTGCCGGACGCCTGCACATCCTCGAGGTACAGCGGCTGATCCGGTTCATGCCCAAGGTGGTGATCTGTCTGGTCAACGGCTGGGCCGCCGGCGGAGGGCACAGCCTGCACGTGGTCTGCGACCTAACGCTGGCCAGCCGCGAGCACGCCCGGTTCAAGCAGACCGACGCCGACGTGGGCAGCTTCGACGGCGGCTACGGCAGCGCCTACCTGGCCCGTCAGGTCGGCCAGAAGTTCGCCCGGGAGATCTTCTTCCTCGGCCGGCCCTACACCGCCGAGCAGATGCATCACATGGGCGCGGTCAACGCCGTCGTCGACCATGCGGAGCTGGAATCTGAGGCCATCAGGTGGGCGGCCGAGATCAACGCCAAGTCCCCGCAGGCGCAGCGGATGCTCAAGTTCGCGTTCAACCTGCTCGACGACGGTCTGGTGGGCCAGCAGCTGTTCGCCGGGGAGGCCACCCGGCTGGCGTACATGACCGACGAGGCCGTCGAGGGCCGCGACGCGTTCCTGGAGAAGCGTGCCCCGGACTGGAGCTCGTTCCCGCGGTACTTCTAGCGCCCCCACCTAGACTCGCCTCCCGTGAGTAAGAGTCCCCTTCGCCGGCTTACCGATCAGTTGGTGCTGGCCACCATGCGACCGCCCATGGCGCCGCAAATTTTGGTCAACCGACCGGCGATGAAACCGATCGAGCTCGCCGGCCAGCGCATCCTGCTCACCGGCGCCTCCTCCGGTATCGGCGAGGCCGCGGCCGAGCAATTCGCCCGGCACGGGGCCACGGTGGTCGTCGTCGCGCGCCGCGGCGAATTGCTCGACGCGCTTGCCGACCGGGTTACCGCGGCGGGCAACGAGGCGGTGCCGATCCCCTGTGACCTGTCCGACATGGCGGCGGTCGATGCGCTGGTGGCCGACGTCCAGCATCGCCTCGGCGGGATCGACATCCTGATCAACAACGCCGGCCGGTCCATCCGCCGGCCGCTGGCCGAATCACTGGAGCGCTGGCACGACGTCGAGCGCACCATGGTGCTCAACTACTACGCGCCGCTGCGGCTGATCCGCGGCCTGGCCCCCGGGATGATCGAGCGCGGCGACGGCCACATCATCAACGTGTCGACCTGGGGCGTGCTGTCGGAGGCGTCGCCGCTGTTCGCGGTGTACAACGCGTCGAAGGCCGCGCTGTCGATGGTCAGCCGGGTCGTCGAAACGGAATGGGGTCCCCGCGGGGTGCACTCGTCGACGCTGTACTACCCGCTGGTCGCCACCCCGATGATCGCGCCGACGAAGGCCTACCACGGGATGCCGGCGCTGACGTCCGAGGAGGCCGCCGAATGGATGATCACCGCCGCCCGCACCCGCCCGGTGCGCATCGCCCCGCGGATGGCGATCGCGGCCAAGGCGCTGGACACCTTCGGGCCCCGCTGGGTCAACGCCGTCATGCAACGCCAGACCTTGCAGCCCAACCGCGCAACCGATAGCTGAGCCCCTGCGTGGTAGACACGACGGTATGGAGATCCTGGCCAGCCGGATGCTGCTGCGGCCGTCGGACTATCAGCGATCGCTTGCCTTTTACCGCGACGAGATAGGCCTGGCGATCTGGCGTGATTACGGCGCTGGCACAGTGTTTTTCGCGGGCCAGTCGCTGCTGGAGTTGGCGGGTTACAGCGAATCCGACCCGGCCCAGGGCGTCTTTACCGGCGCGCTGTGGTTACAGGTGCGCGACCTCGAGGCCACCCAGGCCGAACTGGCCGGCCGCGGGGTGCAAATCGCCCGCGAAGCAAGGCGCGAACCATGGGGCTTGAAGGAGATGCATGTGACCGATCCGGACGGCCTCACGCTGATCTTCGTGGAGGTGCCGCCGGAGCATCCGCTACGCCGCGACACCCGAAATGAACAGCAGGAAAAATCGGGTTAACTGACAGGTAACATCAGTCGACCATTCATGGTTAACCTGCGTTTTTGCTCCGTGTGCATTCGACAATAGATTCTCCCTACCACCAGAATCAGGCGCTGTGGACATACAACTGTTCCTCTTGGTGATCGTCGTTGTCACCGCACTCGCTTTCGATTTCACCAATGGCTTTCACGACACCGCCAACGCCATGGCCACGTCCATTGCCAGCGGCGCCCTCAAGCCCAAAACAGCCGTCGCATTGTCCGCGGCCCTCAACCTGGTCGGCGCGTTCCTGTCCACCACCGTTGCGGCCACGATCGCCAAGGGCCTCATCGACTCCAGCGTGGTCACCCTGGAACTCGTGTTTGCCGGACTGGTCGGCGGGGTCGTCTGGAACCTGCTGACCTGGCTGCTCGGCATCCCGTCCAGCTCGTCGCACGCGTTGATCGGCGGCATCATCGGCGCCACCATCGCCGCCGTCGGTGCCCACGGGGTGATCTGGAAGGGCGTCATGTCCAAGGCCATCATCCCGGCCGTGGTGTCGGTATTTCTGGCCATCGTCGTCGGCGCCGTCGCGACCTGGCTGGTGTACCGGATCACCCGCAGCCTGACGCGGGAGCGCACCGAGGCCGGCTTCCGGCGCGGCCAGATCGGGTCGGCGTCCCTGGTTTCGCTGGCGCACGGCACCAACGACGCCCAGAAGACGATGGGCATCATTTTCTTGGCCCTGATGTCCTACGGATCGGTCAGCAAGAGCGCGGCTGTGCCGCCGCTGTGGGTCATCGTGGCGTGCGCCTTGGCGATGGCCACCGGCACCTACCTGGGCGGCTGGCGGATCATCCGCACGCTGGGCAAGGGCCTGGTCGAAATCCAGTCGCCGCAGGGCATGGCGGCCGAATCCTCTTCGGCCGCGGTGATTCTGCTGTCCGCCCACTTCGGCTACGCCCTGTCGACCACCCAGGTCTGCACCGGCTCGGTGATGGGCAGCGGGCTGGGCAAGCCGGGCGGCGAGGTGCGCTGGGGCGTGGCCGGGCGCATGGGGGTCGCGTGGCTGGTCACGCTCCCGCTGGCCGGGCTGGTCGGGGCGGTCACCTATTGGATCGTGCACCTCATCGGCGGCTACCCGGGCGCCATCGTCGGCTTCGGGCTGCTGATCGCGGTCTCCACCGTGATCTACCTGCGCTCGCGCCGGACCAAGGTGGACCACAACAACGTCAACGCCGAGTGGGAAGGCAACCTGACCGCCGGCCTCGACGGCTCGGACACCAAACGGCCGCCCGGTGACGGCGGCGCCAAGGTGGCGTCATCCCCGAGCTCCGACGACGTGAGCGTGGGGCAGCTCTGATGAGTAGCCTCAGCGACTGGTTCAACTACGAAGCAACGCTGAAGATCCTGGTCTTCAGCATGCTGGCCGGGGCCGCGCTGCCGGGCCTGTTCGCCCTGGGCATCCGGCTGCAGGCGCTCGGCGCCGGGGGCGTCGGCGCCGACGGCGCCACCACCCAGCGCAACCCCGTGTTGTCGGGCCTGGCCTGGCTGATCTACGCGGTGGTGGTCGCGGTGATCATTATCGGGGTGCTCTACATCGCCCGCGATTTCATCGCCCACCACACGGGCTATCCGTTCCTGGGCGCCAAGCTTAAGTAGCATCGAATAGTCGTATACAACTACCGAACCCTCGGGCGGAGTTGATATTGGTGAACGGATTTCTCAACTCGGTGGTCTCGTGGCTGCGCGCCGGCTATCCGGACGGCGTACCACCCACGGACACCTTCGCTCTGCTGGCCCTGCTGGCCAACCGGTTGTCCAACGATGAGGTCAAGCTCGTCGCCAACGAACTGATGTTGCGCGACGAGTTCGACAAGATCGACATCGGCGTGCTGATCAGCAAGCTCACCGACGAGCTGCCGTCCGAAGAGGACATCGAACGGGTGCGCGCCCGGCTGGCCGCCCAGGGCTGGCCGCTGGACGATCCGCACGGCGACGAGCACGACGAACTCAACGGCGGAGCCCGCGCATAGCGGTTCTGCGTGCGCTTCACGTTTCCCCCGGCTCCGCCGCCGCAGTGCTGCTGCCCGCGCTGGAGCGAGTGCTCGCCGGCCGCGAACCGGCCTTCGTTGCGGCGCCTCCGGGTTCGGTAGCCGAGCTGGCGGCGTTGGGTATCGGCGAAACCGTCGACGACGACGTCGCTTTGGTCGCGACCACGTCGGGCACCACCGGAACGCCGAAGGGCGCCCTGCTCAGCGCCGCGGCTTTGACGGCCAGCGCGACGGCCACCCACGACCGGCTCGGTGGACCGGGTGGCTGGTTGCTGGCGTTGCCCCCGTATCACATCGCCGGCCTGCAGGTGCTGGTGCGCAGTCTCCTCGCCGGCTGCACGCCCGTCGAGATGGATGTCACCGCCGGCTTCGACGTCACCCAATTGCCAAGCGCCATAGCGAGATTGAGTGCAGGGCGACGGTACGCGTCGCTGGTGGCCGCGCAGCTGGCCAAGGCGCTGGGTGACCGCGCGGCCGCGGATGCGCTCGCCGGATTGGACGCGGTGCTGCTGGGTGGCGGACCCGCCCCGCGGCCGGTGCTCGACGCCGCGGCCGATGCCGGGATCACGGTGGTACGCACCTATGGGATGAGCGAGACCGCGGGGGGCTGCGTGTACGACGGTGTCGCGCTGGACGGTGTGCGGGTGCGGGTGCACGACGACGGACGCATCGCGATCGGCGGCGCGACCCTGGCCAAGGGATATCGCAATCCGGTTGATCCCGACCCGTTCGCCGAGCCGGGCTGGTTTTGCACCGAGGACTTGGGGGCGCTGGACGGGCGCGGCGTGCTGACCGTGCTGGGCCGCGCCGATGACGCGATCAGCACCGGCGGGTTGACGGTGCTGCCGCAGCCGGTCGAGGCCGCGCTGAGCGCCCACCCGGCCGTGAGCGACTGTGCGGTCTTCGGGATCGCCGACGACCGGCTGGGTCAGCGGGTGGTCGCGGCGATCGTGGTGCGCGACGGTTTCGCGGCGCCGACGCTGGATGCGCTGCGCGAACAGGTGGCGCGCACCCTGGATGCGACGGCCGCGCCGCGGGAACTGCACCTCGTCGACGCGTTGCCGCGGCGCGGCATCGGGAAGGTGGACCGAAGGGCACTGGCACGCCGGTTCGGCACCGATCGACAGGCCCGCCGACCATGAGGGTCGCCCGTCGGGAGGTGCTGGCCGTCATGGTCGCCGCCGCCGTGGTGGCGGCCGCCGTCGTGCTGCCCGCGCTGAACGTCGGTGTTCGGCCGCGCCTGGACCTCGGCCCGGAACGCTTCGACACACACGCCATCGCCGAACCGCTGTTCGCCGCCTGGGAGCTGCACGCCAGCTGGGGCACCCTACCCGCGATACTGCTTGCCGTCGCCGCCGTCGTGTGGGGACCCGTTGTCGCTCAACGCCTTTCGTGGCGGACCCTGACATTGGGCAGCTGGGCGGTGGCCTGCGGGTGGGCATTCGCACTGGCGATGATCGACGGCTGGCAGCGCGGCTTCGCGGGCCGGTTGACCACCCGGGACGAGTACGTGACCCAGGTGCCCAGCATCACGGACATACCGGCCGCGGTGCGAACGTTTGCCAGCCGGATCCTGGATTACCAGCCGAACTCGTGGATCACCCACGTCTCCGGGCATCCGCCCGGCGCGCTGTTGACGTTCGTCTGGCTGGACCGCATCGGCCTGCACGGCGGCGCCTGGGCGGGTTTGCTGTGCCTGCTGGCCGGGTCCAGCGCCGCGGCGGCCATCCTGATCGTCATCCGCGCCCTGGCCGACGAGTCGACCGCGCGACGGGCCGCACCGTTCGTCGCGATCGCGCCGACCGCGATCTGGGTGGCCGTCTCGGCCGACGGCTACTTCGCCGGCGTCGCGGCGTGGGGCATCGCGCTGCTGGCGGTGGCGGTGCACCGACCGGTCCGGTTTCCCGCGCTGGTGGCCGCCGCGGCGGGCCTGCTGCTGGGCTGGGGCGTCTTCCTCAGCTACGGCCTGGTGCTGATGGGTTTCGCCGCGGCGGCGGTCTTGGTGTCGGCGAACGACTTTCGGGTGGCGCTGCGGGCCCTGGGCCCGGCGGCGCTGGCCGCCATCGGGGTGGCGGTGCTGTTCGCGGTTGCCGGATTCTTCTGGTTCGACGGCTATACCCTTGTGCAGCAACGCTATTGGCAGGGCATCGCGCACGACCGGCCGTTCGGTTACTGGTGGTGGGCTAATCTGGCCTGCGTGGTGTGCGCGATCGGCCTCGGCGGTGTCGCGGGGCTCACCCGGGTGTTCGACGTCACCGCCATCCGCCACCGCTGCGGGTTCCACCTGCTGCTGCTCGCGATGTTGGCGGCGATCGCCTGCGCCGACTTGAGCATGTTGAGCAAGGCCGAGGTGGAACGGATCTGGCTGCCGTTCACGGTCTGGCTCACCGCGGCCCCCGCCCTGCTGGCGGTGCGATCACACCGGCTGTGGCTGGCGATCAACGCCGCCGGGGCACTGCTGGTGAACACCGTCATGGTCACGCACTGGTAGGCGGAGATGACAAGGCAACCGGAACTCGCGCGTCGGCTCGACACCAGCGACGCCGTCGTGATCGGGCTGGGCTCGATGCTCGGCGCCGGGGTGTTCGCCGCGTTCGGCCCGGCCGCGCGGGCGGCCGGCGCCGGCCTGCTGATCGGGTTGGGGCTGGCCGCGGTCATCGCGTATTGCAACGCCACGTCGTCGGCGCAGCTGGCCGCGGCCTACCCGACGTCGGGCGGGACGTACATCTACGGGCGCGAACGTCTCGGTCCGTGGTGGGGGTTCATCGCCGGGTGGGGCTTCGTGATCGGCAAGACGGCCTCGTGCGCGGCCATGGCGTTGACCGTCGCCGCCTACACGGCGCCCGGGGCACCGGTGTGGGTGCAGCGCGCGATCGCGGTCGCCGCGGTGGCGATGCTGACCGCCCTGAACTATCGCGGGGTCACCAAGACGGCGATGCTAGCGCGAATACTGTTGGGATGCACGCTGATTGCCTTGACCGCGGTCGTGGTCGGCATCGTGGCGGGCAAGCACGACGCGGCGCAGCTGAGCGGGGCGTGGTGGACCGGCTCGGTGTACGGCGTGCTGCAGTCGGCCGGGTTGATGTTCTTTGCCTTTGCCGGGTATGCGCGCATCGCGACGATGGGTGAGGAGGTCCGCGATCCGGCCCGCACCATTCCCCGCGCGATCACCATCGCCCTGGCGATCGCGGTGGTGCTGTATGCGGTGGTCGGGGTGAGCGCGCTGTTGGCCGTCGGGCCGCATCGGCTCGCCCGCGCCGCCGCGCCGTTGGCCGAGGCGGTACGGGCGGCCGGCCACCCGGCCCTGGTGCCGGTGATATCGGCGGGTGCCGCGCTGGCGAGCATGGGTGCGCTGCTGGCGCTGATCGCTGGGCTCGGACGCACCATGCTCGCGATGGCCCGGCATCGCGACCTGCCCGGCTGGCTGGCCGCGGTCCACCCCGAGCACCGGGTGCCGCATCACGCCGAGATCGCGATCGGCGTGGTGGTGTGCGCCCTGGTGAGCCTCGTCGACCTGCGTGGGGTGATTGGCTTTTCGTCGTTCGGCGTGCTGATCTACTACGCGATCGCCAACGCCGCCGCCGTCACGCTGCGCCGCCGCCGGGTGGTCAACTTCTGCGGCCTGGCCGGGTGCCTGGCGCTGGTCGCGACGTTGCCGTGGGAATCCGCGGCCGCCGGCCTGGCGGTATTCGCCGTCGGGGTCGCCGGGCGCGCGGTGCTCCGCGCGGCACGCCGCTAGAGCCCGGCGTCCCGGGTGGCTTGGGCGAACCGGCTGGTTGGTTTGCACGCCGGCCGCACTACGGCCACGTCGGCGGCGACGTCGAAGTCGGCTAACCGCTGAACATCCACGACGTCGATGCCGTTGTCCTGCAATGCTTTCCGGGTGAGTTCGCCGGTGTCGGGCTGCGACATCGGCACGGCGCGCAGGCATGCGGCCATCACCGGATCCCGGACGCCCAGCACCCACCACCCGCCGTCGTCGGCGAGCCCGAGCACGGCCGGCGAACGCAGCAGTCGCCGCGCGCAGTCGGCCAACAGGTCGGCGGTCACCTGCGGGGTGTCCATGCCGATCTGCAGCACCGGCCGGCCGTCGCCCGCGTCCAGGTGTGCGTTGGCCAGCCGCTCGGCGAAGCCACTACCGCGCTGCCCGATCACCCGGAACGACGCCAACCGCCGCCGGATCGCCGCCGCGGCGGCCCCCGCATCCAGGTCGCCGGTCAACGCGACGACCCGGGCGGCGACCGGGGCGGCGACAACCGCGTCCAGCGTGTCCAGCAACGCGGCCGCGGCGATATCGGCGGCCACCCGGTCGCCGACCGTCGCGGCCAGCCGGGTCTTGGCCAGGCCGGGCTGCGGCGCCTTGGCGACGACTAGCAGGGTCACCGGCAGGTCGGTCACGAAATCACCTTCCAGAAGTCCAGAATCGCGGTGATACTGCCCCGCAGCGACCCACTGACCTTGGACTTGCCGCCGGTGCGCGGGCCGTAGCTGACGTCGAGCTCGACCACCCGCCAGCCCGCGGCCGCCGCACGCACCAACAGTTCGAGGGGATACCCCGACCGCCGGTCGGCCACCTTTAGCCCCAGCAGGGCGTCCCGGCGGGCAACCCGCATCGGCGCGATGTCGTGGACCGGCAACCGATGGCGGGTGCGCAGCCGCCAGCTCATCACGACGGTGCCCACCCGGGCGACCCACGGCCAGTGCAGACCGGCGACGGGTCGGCGCCGGCCGACGGCCAGGTCCGCACCCTGCTCGAGCGCGGCGACCAGCCGCGGCAGCTCACCCGGATCCATCGAGCCGTCGGCGTCGATCACCGCCACGATCGGCGTCGGCGCGGCAACGACGCCGGCGTGCACCGCGGACCCATATCCCGGTCGTGGTTCGGCGACAACGTCCGCGCCGAGCTGCGCGGCGACCCGCGCGGTGCCGTCGGTGCTGTTGTTGTCGACGACCAGCGCCCGGTACCCGGCGGGAATGGCGGCCAGCACCGCCGGCAACGACTCCTCCTCGTTCAGGCACGGCAGCACCACCGTGACCAATTCGTCCGGCATCCGGCGGCCCGCGGTCAGGACCCGGACGACGAGCGACCGCCGCCACCACCCGACGGCAGCCTGGGTACGACGGGCTTCGGGGCGGTCTGCTGCTGTTGCGTCGGGGGCTTGGGGACGACGGTCTGCTGCTGTTGGGTGGGTTGCTGGGTCGGCGGTTTGGTCGGTGCGACCGTGGTCGGGGCGACGGTCGTCGGGGCGACGGTGGTCGGGGCGACCGTCGTCGGCGCCAGCTTCGTGGTCGGCGCGACCGTCGTGGTCGGCGCGACCGTCGTGGTCGGCGCGACCGTCGTGGTCGGCGCGCTCGCCGATGTGGACGGAGTCGGCGTATTCGTCGGCGAGGTGGGCGTATTCGTCGTGGTGGTCGGAAGTGTTGTCGTCGGCAGCGTGGTGGTCGGCAGCGTGGTGGTCGGTGTCGGCGGCGTGTACGTCGGCACGTAAGGCGGTTGGGGCCGCCATCCCGGGAACGGGACGATGATCGGCACCGGAATCGGGATCGGGCCGTTCGGGTTGGGCACCAGACCGGGACCGGGCGCCACCGGGTTGACCGGCACCTCGGGCGCGGCGGGCGCCGGCGCAACCGCCGGAGCCGGAGCCGGAATGACGCCGCCCTGATACCCGGCGTTCGGCGCTTCGGGCGGCGGTGGCGGCACCGGCGCCTGCTGCTGGGTCGGCAACAGCGGCATGAACTTGCCCGGGGCGGCGTTCTGGTGCCCGATCACCGGCTGCTGACTGGCGGTCGGGCGCACGGCCACGACTACCGCGACCGCCAGCGACGCGACGCCGATGACGGCGAATGCCACCACGGCGTTGCCCACCAGCAACGACCGCCGGCTCAGTTTCACCGGGCCGGTTTCGGCGTCCAAATCGTCGTCGTAGTCGACGTAGTCGTCGAACTCGCCCGCAAGCAGGTCGTCCTCGTCGTCGGCCATCGAATAGGCCAGCTGCTGGTCCGAAGCTCCAGGATCGTCGAACCCGGCCGGGGCCATCGCCGTCTCGTCGCCGGTCAGCCCCGCCGCCGGGGCCATCGCGGTGGCGTCGCCGGACACCGGCGCGGCCGCCAGCGCGGCGCCACGGGCCAGCGCAAATGTCGGATCTTCGGGAATCTGCACCCGCGTGGTCGCATCGGAAAGCTGGTCGGCCACCCCGGCAAGATCCGGTGCAGCGCCCACCAAGTAGACGTCGCTGGGCGCGCCGGGGTGCCCGCCGAGCCGGGCCATCATCGTGTCGAGCGTGCCGGTGGCGTCGCCGGCGAGTGCTTGCTGGGCCAGCATCGTGGGCGGCGCGTCCGGATCCCCCTCGTCAACCACCGACAGCGTCGCCGTGTTGTCGTCGACCACCAACACCCCACCAGAACGGCCGGCCGCCCGCATCAGGGCCGTGACCGCCTGGGACTGCGACAGCAGCCCGACGTTGTGCACGCCGGAGTCCTCCAACGCCCGGCGCAGCTGGTCGGCGGCGGGGTGGTCGGTCCAGCACACCCGGGTGCCGACCAGCCGGTGGTTCTCGTTCGCCAACAGTCGGTCCGTGCCGACCACGGTGTCGGTCAGCTGCTCGACGGGATTGTTAGCCAGGTCGACGACGGACTGGTCGATCACCTCACTGCCATCCGTGCCCGCGCCGACAAGCGCCAAGCGGGCGACGGGGCCCGTGACGGCAACCCCCAGAACGACGTCCATCGCTGCTCTCCTTCGGCTGGCCACCCCGGAACCAGCATGTCCCGGCATCATTACACTTCGATACCGTCGGCAGTAACCATCATTCGGGCGACCCTCGTTCTCCGCCACTCCCGTGCCGCCCGAACGGAGATTATGTTTCCAAGTACGCAACGACGTCGCCTCGGCAGGGGGTTCCCCCGCCTAAGACGCGAAAGTGTGCCGCCAGTAACCGTCCTCGATACCCGGGGGGAACCGTGAGCCAGAGCAGCGACGAGCCGCCGACCGGGCCCATCAGTGGCGCGGCGACGCCGCGGGCCGCTGCGGGTCCGCAGACCGCGGGCCGGCCCGGCACCCGCAACCCGGTTGCCGACCTGACCGCTGCCGTGCTGCTCATCGCCGCGGCGCTGTTGCCGTGGAACCTGTACTTCGGGCTCGGGATCCCCGGCAGCAACCCGACGCTGTTCGCGGTGCTGATCGCCGTGACCGTGCTGTCGCTGACCGGCGTCGCTTTGCCCGGCTCCGGGTCCACGGGCCGTGCGCTGCGGCTCGCGCTCAACGTTCCCTATTTGCTGCTGGTGCTCGGGTTCGTCGGATTCGACGCCGTCCAAACCGTCCGCTTCGGCGGCACCGTGACCGTGCCGGGTGGTGTCGGTCCGGGCGCCTGGGCCGGCATAGCCGGTGCGCTGCTGAGCGCGCAATCGGCGGACACCGCAGCCCACGACGCCGCCGACGGGCGACACCGGGCGGCGCGGATCCTCGGTTACGTCTCGATGCTGGCCGCGGTGCTCAGCTTCGGTTTCACCCTGTTCTGGCGCATCAGGTACGCGCTGAGCGACGCGGGCGGTTCGGCCGGGTTCGGCACCCAAAACATCGCCGTCATCGCGACGGCGGTGGTCTACGGCCTGGTGGCCCTGATCGCCGTGCTGGTCGCCTCACGGTGGCTGCTGGACGACACGCGGGCCTCGCGGTTGGCGACGATCGCGCTGGGCGCCTCGGCACTGGTCGCCGGAATCATCGTCTGGTTGCTGCCTGTCGGCCGCGACATCGACGCGTTCCACGGCATCGCCCAGAACACCTCCACCGCCGGGGTCGGATTCGAGGGTTATCTGGCGTGGGCGGCGACCGCCGGGCTTTTCCTGCGGCGCACGCTATCCGGCCGGGCCGGCACGGTGTCGGCCGAGGAAACCGCGTGGCGCGCGGCGGCCCGGGCCGGCTTGCTGATCATCGCCGTGTGGGGCCTGGGGTCGCTCGCCATGCGGATCACCGACCTCGCCGTCGCGACCAGCCTGAACTACCCTTATTCGCGGTACGACACGGTCGTGCTGGCCGTGTTCGACGCGGCCACCGCGGCGCTGGCGCTGTGGCTGCGAAGCAAACTGCGCGACGCCTCGGTCGCCGCCAGGACCATCACGGCACTGTGCGGACTTGTTGCCGCACTGAGCATTTCACGGGTCATCGTGGGTGTGGTGCTGGCGCCGCGGTTCGCCCAGCCACCCAACGCCACCCAGCACCCGGTCTACGGAAACGACCTCGCGCAGCAGATCACCAGCACATTCGACGTGGCGCTGTCCGCGCTGGCGCTGTTCATCCTGGCGGCGGCGGTCGTCACCGGACACCTCGCCCGGCTGCGCCGGCGCCGCCGCGCCACCCGTCGGCGTGCCGCCGCGCAGCACGCCGAAGCTCCGACCACCCGCATTCACCCCGGCGAGTCGCCCACCACCGTGATACCCCAACTGGCCGGCGCACCAAGGATTTTCCGGGGCGACGACTCGGCCACCGGGCAGATCCCTGCCGCCAAGCCAAAGATCTATCGGCCGCCGCAGGATCCGTCCTAGTGTAGTGAGTTATTAATTCGCGTTCGGATAGTAGGCTTGGTGTATGCCGGGTCCTGTTGCTGTGCCTGTGGTGTTGAGTGATGTTGAACGTGAGCAGTTGCAGGGGTGGGCGCGACGGCCCAGTAGCGCTCAGGCGCTGGCGATGCGGTCGCGGATCATCCTCGCTTGTGAGGGGGATTCAAGTAATACCCAGATCGCTCGGGATCTGGGCGTCACGCGGGGAATGGTGACCAAGTGGCGCAACCGCTTCGCGGCCGATCGCCTCGAGGGGTTG
>NZ_LQPT01000070.1 GCF_002102355.1 Mycobacterium sherrisii
TTGCCGCACAATATGACCGGATAATAGCTGAGTTGGAGGACAAGCTGCCAAAGACGGCTGAACACCTTGAATCCGCGCGGGCGGACCTGCTGGCGTTTACCGCGTTCCCCAAGCAGATCTGGCGTCAGATTTGGTCCAACAACCCCCAGGAGCGGCTGAACAAGGAGATCCGCCGGCGCACCGACGTCGTCGGCATCTTCCCCGACCGCAACGCACTCATCCGCCTCGTCGGGGCCGTGCTGGCCGAACAACACGACGAATGGGCCGAATCCAGGCGCTACCTCGGCCTCGACGTCCTGAGCAAATCCCGAAACGACCAGGACTCACCGACAGAACAGGAGGCCACCCCGGCGGCCCTGACCGCCTGAACCACCAAACTCGAAGAATCACACGACGACGTCCTACACCACGTCCCTGGACTTGACCTCCCGCCAGTGTTGGCCCTTAGATTAGTTAGCTGTTGTCTTGTAACTCTTCACCTTCCGCAGGGGCGTCGCCTGTGTCCCAAGTGCCCGGCATCATCGGCGACTGCGGGTCGCCGCCGAACTCGCCACCGGCCAATGTGGCCAACCCAGCGGGGCTCGCGGTTTGCTTGTGTGCCGTACCGGCGAAGCCCAGGTTTCCGGCGCCCTGGTCCGAGGCCACCGCAGCAGGGCCGGCAGGTTCGACCCAGTCCGGGTCGACGTCGACGTTCATGTCCATGTACTCCTCGCCGTATCCCCGTTGCCGCGCCTTTCGCCTGCGCTTAGCCCGCACCGCCTCACGCGCCGCTGCGGCCGCCGCCGCGGCCGAATCGGGTTCCGGAGCTTTCTTTTTCGCGCCTGCGGCCGCGGCGGCGCTGGTTCCGGTCTTAGACTCGATGCCCGGGGGGCCGATCACGTAGGGGGGGACAAAAGGCGCGCTACCAGTGGCCGGCGGTGCCGATGGCGCCGGACTGGCCACTGTGCTTGCGGCCGGAGTGGGGGCGGGCGTCGATGCCGTGGCCGGGGCCGCGGCCGGGGCGGCGATCGGGGTTGTCCCGAGCACCGGCGCCAACGCGGGCGGCGCCGACGCGGCGGGTGGAGGGGCCGGGACAACCGCAAGATGGGGGATTCCGGCCAGCCCGGCCAGCCCGCCCAGCCCGCCGATGGCCCCGAGCGGGGCAACCGCGGCGATGACCGGGACCAGCAGCAACTGCGGCGCGCTCGACAGCCAGCTCGCGATTTCGGCAATGTGAGTAGGCCAGTCCACCGCTTCGAGGAAAGCGATGTACTGAAAAGCCAACGCCGGATTTGTTTGCAGGTACTGACCGAACTGCTCGAAATCCTCGAGCAATTCCAGCGCTCGAACAATCCAGAAAATTAGCTGGCCCGGGTTGGTGTACTCGTCATACGGGATCCCGTTGACCGTCGCTTGGCTCGGATTCCAATCGATTCCGAACCACCGCAGAATCTGCGCAAGGAACTGGTTGAACGGGTTGTCGACCGTGGGGTCGGGGAATTCTTCGTCGTCTCCCGTGTCTCCCGAGTCGTCAGGGGCTTTCAGGATCTGCGGCGGCGGGTCGGCTGGCGGAGTGGCCGCCAGCGCGGCATCGGAGAGGGCTTGATAGGTCGTCATCGTGGTGGCGGCCTGAACCCACATCCGCGCGTAGTCGGCCTCGTTGAGTGCGATTGGAATCGTGTTGATGCCAAAGAAATTCGTCCCCACCAAGACCCCGTGGACGACGTGGTTGGTAGCCAGCTCCGGCAGGGTTGGCATGGCTGCCAGCGCTGCGGTGTAGGCGGCCGCCGCCGTCTCGTGTAGCGCCGCGGTCGCGGCGCTGTCCGCGCTGGCCTGCGCCAGCCACTCCAGATACGGCGCGTGCGCGGCCACATACGACTCGGCGCTCGGCCCCTGCCATGCCCCCGCCTGGACCGCCGCCAACAGGCCGCTGAGTTCTTCTGCAGTTGAGGCGTACTCAGTGCTCAAAGAGTCCCACGCCGCCGCGGCCGCCAGCAACGAGCCGGGCCCCGGACCGCTGCTCAGCAACGCCGAGTGCACCTCCGGCGGTGCGGCCATCCAAATCGGCGCGGTCATGCTAAGCCGCCGCCCACAACCAGTTACAGCGAACCTGACCAACTTCGCCAGCTGGCATCACGGCAACTCCTCGGGCTTAATAAATATGGGGCTGTCAAGAGCAAGAGAGTACTGAAAACGATTGTCGTTATCAACAATGACCTGGTATACCAGCCTGCCGCCCGCTAGACCAACGGGCGTCCCGATTTGATCCGGCGATCCAGGTCCCAGAGCATCCAGTTGAACGGGAACTGCCGGATGGTCCGCGGCAACCGTCGGTTCACGCCGGCCAGCACCGTCATCAGGCGGTCGAAGCGCTGCTGCATGGCCGCGTCCCAGGGCAGCCGCATCTCGTCGCGAAACCGTTGCGGCAGAAAGCCGGTGGTGATCAACAGGTTGAAGCTGTCCAGTCGGCGTTGCAGGGGGCGGGGCAGCCGCACCCCACGAATGCGGCCGGCAGCGATCGGATACAAAAATTCCCGAACGGTGTCGTCGATGTGCACCTTGTTCAGCGACTCTTGCCAGTAGGTATCGAACGCCGCTCGATCCGCCGGCCACATTTCCGCCGGCACCTGCAACGTGGTGCCCAACGCCATGGCCTCGCGGTACAGGCGGTCGGCGTCCGCCTCCTCCAGCTCGCCGACGAAGGTGCGGTAGACGTCGATGCCGCCCTTATAGATGCAAGCGGCCACCCACAACTGCAGTTCGGGATCGAACGCGTTGTACTGCACCGGGCTGTCCGCGGTGGAATACACCTGCGCGTGCGACTTGTTCACCGCGCGGCGGTAGGCGGCCTTCTGCGCATCGGTCCCGGCATTGGCGACCGCGATGTAGGTGAACGTGGTGCGCGCCCGTTTGATCGGATGACGATCGATGCGACCGCTCTCGACCCGGCTTTCCGCCACGCCGTGGCCGACGCCGGGCAGCGACAGCTCCATGATCACGTTGGCCGGGCCGGCCAGCAGCGCCACACCCATCAGGCCGTAGTCCCGGGCCACCCGCTGGGGGCGCCGGGCCGGGTACGGCCGGGGCGGGTCGGCCATCGGGCGTTCGACATGCGGAATGGGCCGGTGCACCGCGTCGCGGATCGTCATCGGACAAACCTCCCGGCGCTCTGAGTCGCGCAAAATGTGATAACGACTGTTTCCTGATATTGTCCGGGCATCGGGGCGGTGTCAAGATGGAAACCATGGCCGAACCCTCGGCGGAACGTCGCTATCGCGGCGTCGAGGCCGCCATCCGACTGTCCGAGCGCCGCGGCCGGCTGCTCGCCGCCGGACTCGACCTGTTGGGCAGCGACCAGGACACCGCGGCGGTGACGGTGCGCGCCGCATGCGCCCGGGCGAATCTGACGCCCCGCTACTTTTACGAAAACTTCAGCGATAGAGACGGATTCGTCGGCGCCGTGTTCGACTCCGTGATCGCCGAACTGGCCGCCACCACCCAGGCCGCGGTGGCCTCGGTGCCGGTACCCGAACAGTCTCGCGCCGGTATGGCAAACATCGTGCGCACCATCGCCGGAGATACCCGGATCGGCCGGCTACTGTTCAGCACCCAGCTGGCCGACCCGGTGATCGTCCGCAAGCGCGCCGAGTCCACCGCCCTGTTCGCGATGCTGCTGGGCCAGCATGCCAGCGACATGCTGCAGATGCCGGCAAACATCGGCATGAAGGCCGGCGCGCACTTCGCGGTCGGCGGGGTCGGTCAGATGATCAGCGCGTGGCTGGCGGGCGACATCGCGCTGGACCCTGACCAGCTCGTCGATCAACTGGCGGTGCTGCTCGACGAACTCGCCCATCCGCGGCTGTACGGCGTCACGGAAACAGCGGCACCTGCCACAGCCGCATCCCGGGATCCAGGAGCCACAGCCTCATCATCGTGAGACGCATGATGCGTTGCGCACCGCGAATCATGAAGCTCGCCAACGGCACCTCGATGCCCAGCGCGGTGATCAACGACAGCCAGATGTCGTCGGGCCCCGCGGTCATCAGGTCGAACCAGGCGTCACAGATCAACAGCACGCCCGAGGTGAAGGCCGCGAGCATCAGGATCCGCCGCCGCAGATAGCCGAAAACCGCTGTCGCCACCATGAATCCGACCAGCAGGACATCGAATCCCACCCAGGTCAGCACCCAGTTGCGCGCAATATAGCTGTCCGGCAACGTCATCGCGAGATAGATCAACCAGGGGATCATCGCGACCGAGCCGCCGATCATCAGGCCCAGCCGGATCCGCCGCATTCGCGCCAGCAGCACCGGATCGATCACATCGCTCAGTGGCGCCTCCAGCCGGGTGATCAGATCGCGCCGCTGCGCGGCAGTCAGCGCCGCGATCTGCTCATCAGTCAAATGCCGTCGGTCAACATACACCCCCCGGCTCGGCAGTGGTCTTGCCGATCAGCCTACGACGTGCTCCACGGGCCGGCGGTCCGCCGCCGTCTTGGGCACGGCCGGCGTGTCGGTCGCATCGAAATCCTTGACCCAGCAAGCGAACTCCAGCGTGATGCCGTCGGGATCCTGGAAATAGAATGAGCGCACATACACGCCGGGATGCAGCGTCGCGGACACTTGCATGTCGCTCTCATCGTGATTGAGGATCGGCCCGACCCGCACGCCCTTGTCCTTCAGCCGCTGCCGGTAGGCGTCGAATTTCTCGGCCGGCACATGAAAGGCGAGATGGTTCATGGTGCTGACCGCGCTGGTGATGTCCCCGATTCCGGGAATGGCGCCCGGCGAGGAGATGCCGGGCACGCGGTCCGGTGCGTCGGCGAACCAGAAGAATGCGACGCAATCGCCGTTGCCGGCGTCGAAGAAGAAGTGCTGCCCCGCACCCGCAGGCAGATCCAGCGATTTGATCAGCGGCATGCCCAGGACGTTGCTGTAGAAGTCGACGGTGCGGGCCATATCGGAACACACCAGCGCAACGTGGTTGATCCCGCCGAGTTCGAATTCGCGGTTGACGTTGTGCGGCTTGATCATGTCGTGGCTCCCCCGTTGAATGTGGGCCTGCCCAGATGCAAACTGAATCTAACATCAGATTCAGTTCCGCTCTAGGGGGTAACGAGGATGCCGATCACGGCGGGCGCCGATAACCGACCGGCCGAGTTCCCGACCCACCGGGGCCGGCGGACACGGGCCGCGATCGACGCCGCCGCGCGAAGGGTGATCGCACGCAAAGGAATCCTGGCAACGACCATCGCCGACATTGCCGCGGAGGCGGGCCGCTCGGCGGCCTCCTTCTACAACTACTACGACTCGAAAGAGGCGATGGTCCGCCAATGGGCCCTGCGTTTTCGGGACGAGGCCAACGAGCGCGCGCGTTCGGTCACCGGGCACGGGCTGTCCAACCGCCAGCGCGCCCACGAGGCGGCCGCGGCGCACTGGCACACCTACCGCAACCGCCTCGCCGAAGTGATCAGCGTGTCGCAACTGGCCATGGTCAACGATGATTTCGCCCAATATTGGGCCGAAATATGCGAAATCCCAATCTCTTTCATTGCCGAGACGGTCAGGCGTGCGCAACAGGAGGGACACTGTGCCCACGACGACCCGCGCCTGATCGCCGAGGCGATCGTGGCGATGTTCAACCAGTTTTGTTACGCCCAACTCAGCGGGCCCAACTGCGGCGATGCGGACGACCAGGCGTGCATCCGAACCCTGTCCAACATCTACTACCGGGCGATCTATGCGAAGGAAGGTCGCTGAAATGACACCCGACGGCGGCAATGCGGGAGTCATCCGAGAGTTCGTCGGCCTGCCGTCGCCCACGGCCGGACGCGCCGGCGCGGGCGGACATCCGTGCCAAGGGCTGTACCACCGCGGGGTGGGACGCAAGCCGAAGGTGGCCATGATCGCCACCCACTACCAAATCGACTTCTCCGAGCACTATCTCGCCGACTACATGGCCATCCGCGGTGTCGGGTTTCTCGGCTGGAACACCAGGTTCCGCGGCTTCGAGACCAACTTCCTGCTCGATCACGCCCTGGTCGACATCGGCGTCGGGGTGCGCTGGCTGCGCGAGGTCCAAGATGTGGATACCGTTGTCCTGCTTGGGAATTCTGGAGGAGGCTCGTTGATGTCCGCTTATCAGTCACAAGCCGTCGACCCGAATGTGACTCCGCTGCCAGGGATGCGGCCGGCGACCGGGCTCACCGAGTTGCCACCCGCGGACGGCTACGTGGCCACCGCCGCGCACCCGGGCCGGCCGGAGGTGCTGACCGCGTGGATGGACGCTGCCGTCGTCGACGAGAACGATCCCGTTGCCACCGATCCCACTCTCGATTTGTTCAACGAGATCAACGGTCCCCCATACTCGGCGGACTTCCTTGCCCGCTACCGTTCGGCGCAGACTGCGCGCAACCACGCCATCACCGACTGGGTCGAGACCGAACTCAAACGCGTTCGCGCTGCAGGGTTTTCGGATCGCCCCTTCTCGGTCATGCGGACCTGGGCCGATCCCCGCATGGTTGATCCCGGCATCGAACCCACCAGGCGGACACCGAACCTCTGCTACGCGGGCGTGCCCGCAAAAGCCAACCGGTCCGCGCGGGGCATCGCGGCGTCCTGCACCCTGCGCAGCTGGCTGAGCATGTGGAGTTTGCGGGTGGCGCAAACGCGGGCCGAGCCACATCTGAAGCGAATCAACTGTCCCGCGTTGGTGATCAACGCCGAGGCGGATACCGGGGTGTTTCCGTCTGACGCCCAACGCATCTACGACGCGCTCGCCAGCTCCGACAAATCACGGACGTCGATCGACACCGATCACTACTTCACCACCCCCGGCGCGCGCAGCGAGCAAGCGGATACCATCGCCAGGTGGATCAGCAAGCGGTGGCGTTGAGAGTTCTCGCGCATTTTGTACCAGGTAACAAAGTTCTCGAATTTCTTGCAGCCGAAGCAGATTGGCTCGACATCCGGTGGTGTGCCGCCGACGACGACACCACCTTCTATCGCGAGCTACCCGAGGCCGACGTAATTTGGCATGTACTACGCCCGTTGTCAGGCGATGATTTACGGCGCGGTGAACGGCTGCGGTTGGTGCACAAACTCGGCGCCGGGGTCAACACCATCGACGTCGACGCCGCGATCGAGCTCGGCATCGCTGTCGCCAACATGCCCGGCGCGAATGCGCCCTCCGTGGCCGAGGGCACGGTGCTGCTAATGCTGGCGGCGCTGCGTAAGTTGCCGGCCCTGGACCGAGCTACCCGACAAGGCCGCGGCTGGCCGCTCGATCCCGAACTGGGCGAGACCGTCCGCGACATCGGGGGCTGCACCGTCGGCTTGGTCGGCTACGGCAACATCGCCAAACGGGTCGGCGAGATCGTCGCGTCGATGGGCGCCACCGTGGTGCACACCAGCACCCGCGACGACGGTCAGCCCGGCTGGCTGCCGCTGCGCGAGTTACTGGCCGTCAGCGACATCGTCTCGCTACACCTGCCGTTGACGGAAAAGACCCATCACCTGCTCGACGAGGATTCGATCGCCGGCATGAAACCCAGGGCGGTGCTGGTCAACACCTCGCGGGGCCCAATCGTCGATGAAAGGGCCCTCGTCGCGGCGTTGCGGGACGGGCGGCTGGCCGCCGCGGGCCTCGACGTGTTCGAGGACGAGCCGGTGGCGCCGGACAACCCTCTGTTCGAATTGGACAACGCGGTGCTGACGCCGCACGTCACCTGGTACACGGCCGACACGATGCGCCGCTACATGATCGAAGCGGTGCAGAATTGCCGTCGGCTGCGCGACGGCGAGCCCTTGGCGCAGCTGGTAACCCCGATGGTCAGCCAACCGACCAGTTATTAGATTGGGAGTGCTTGGCCGAAACGAGCCCCGGACGCATGGGAAGGCGACCAATGCCGATCGCAATAAACCCCGAGCATCAACAGTTGGCCGACTCGGTGCGATCTCTGGTGGCGCGCGTCGCGCCGTCGGAGCTGCTGCACGCGACCCTAGAAACAGCAACAGCGACCCAGACCCCGATCGAGAACCCGCCGTCGTACTGGCGGCCGGCCGCCGAGCAAGGCTTGCAGGGCGTCCACCTGTCGGAGTCGGTTGGCGGGCAGGGATTTGGCCTGCTGGAGCTGGCCATCGTGCTGGCCGAGTTCGGCTACGGCGCCGTACCCGGGCCGTTCGTCCCGTCGGCGATCGCCAGTGCCCTCATTGCCGCGCACGACCCCACCGCCAAGGTGCTGGCCGAGCTGGCGTCCGGCGCCGCCATCGGCGCCTACGCGCTGGATTCCGGTTTGACCGCCACCCGCAAGGGTGACGTGCTGGTGATCCGCGGCGAGGTCCGCGCCGTACCCGCCGCGGCGCAGGCATCGGTGCTGGTGCTGCCGGTGGCGATCGACAGCGGTGACGAATGGGTGGTGCTAGACGCCGACCAGGTCGAAATCGAGCCGGTGCAAAGCCTCGACCCGCTGCGCCCGATCGCGCACGTGCGGGCCGAGGCACTCGAGGTGGGTGACGACGTGCTGTTGAGCAGGTTGACCATGACCACCGCATACGCGCTGATGTCCACGCTGCTGTCGGCGGAGGCGATCGGGGTGGCGCGTTGGGCGACCGATACCGCCGCCGAGTACGCCAAGATCCGCGAGCAGTTCGGCCGGCCCATCGGCCAGTTCCAAGCCATCAAGCACAAGTGCGCCGAGATGATCGCCGACACCGAGCGGGCCACCGCGGCCGTATGGGACGCGGCGCGGTCGCTCGACGAGGCCAGCCAGAACGGTTGGGACGTGGTCGCATCGGGGGTGGAGTTCGCGGCGGCGGTGGCCGCGACGCTGGCGCCGGCCGCCGCGCAGCGGTGCACCCAGGACTGCATTCAGGTGCACGGCGGCATCGGCTTCACCTGGGAACACGACACCAACGTGTACTACCGCCGCGCGCTGATGCTGAACGCCTGCTTCGGCCGCCGCTCGGACTACCCGCAAAAGGTGGTCAATACCGCGACGACCACCGGGATGCGCGCGGTCGACATCGACCTGGACCCGGAGACCGAGAAGCTGCGCGACGACATCCGCGAGGAAGTCGCCGCGCTCAAGGCCATGGAGCGCGGGCCACGGGCCGTGGCTCTTGCCGAGGGCGGCTGGGTGCTGCCGTATCTCCCCAAGCCGTGGGGCCGGGCGTCCAGCCCCGTCGAACAGATCATCATCGCGCAGGAATTCGCCAGCGGCCGGGTCAAGCGGCCCCAGGTCGGCATCGCCGCCTGGATCATCCCGTCGATCGTGGCGTTCGGCACCGAGGAGCAAAAGCAGCGGTTTTTGCCTCCGACCTTCCGCGGCGAGATGATCTGGTGTCAGCTGTTTTCCGAGCCGGGCGCCGGATCGGACCTGGCCGGACTCACCACGAAGGCCACCCGGGCCGACGGGGGGTGGCGCATCACCGGCCAAAAGATATGGACCACCGCCGCGCAATACTCGCAATGGGGCGCCCTGCTGGCCCGCACCGACCCCAACGCTCCGAAGCACAACGGCATCACCTACTTCCTGCTGGATATGCGCAGTGCGGGCGTCACGGTCAAGCCGCTGCGTGAGCTCACCGGCAACGCGATGTTCAACACGGTCTACATCGACGACGTGTTCGTGCCGGATGAGTGTGTGCTCGGCGAGGTGAACCGGGGCTGGGAGGTCAGCCGCAACACGCTGACCGCCGAACGGGTCTCGATCGGCAGCAGCGACGCGAATTTCCTAGCGACCCTTCCGCAGTTCGTCGAATTCGTTCGCGACGGTCATCTCGATCCGGTGGCGCAGAACCGGGCGGGCCAGCTGATCGCCGAGGGCCACGCGGTCAAGTTGCTCAACTTGCGGTCGACGCTGCTCACACTGGCCGGCGGCGCACCGGATCGGGCCATGCCGTCCGCGGCAATCTCGAAGCTGTTGTCGATGCGCACCGGGCAGGGCTATGCGGAGTTCGCCGTGTCCTCGTTCGGCACCGACGCCGCGATCGGCGATCCCGAGGAACTGCCCGGCAAGTGGGGCCAGTACCTGCTGGCCAGCCGGGCCACCACGATCTATGGCGGGACATCGGAAGTGCAGCTGAACATCATCGCCGAGCGGCTACTGGGCCTGCCGCGCGACCCGTAGACAGATCCATGCCGACCCGAGGCCGGTCTCGGGTCGGCATGGACGACTTGATTCGGGTGGGCCACGCCGGTCTGCGGCCGACTCGGGCACGTCAGACCGGCGTGGTTTCCCCCCAATGCGGATCGGCCGACCTATAACTCTGGCAGGACGAGGCCGGCCGACCGCACGCTCGAGGCGGCTCACCACCAGGGGCGCCACCCGTGGCCCCAGCCACCGTGGCCGGCCCAACCGTGGCCCCAGCCGTGACCCCAGCCGTGACCCCAGCCGCCATGACCCCAGCCACCGCCGCGGCCCCAGCCGCCATGGCCCCAACCATGGCCACCCCAGCCGTGGCCGCCGGGCCGCTCCGGAAGCAAGCCGGGCCCCGGGCCCAGCGGTAAGCCGCCGTGCGGTCCGACAGCTTCGAAAGTCGTGGCGGGAGCGGGCGCCGGTGCGGCCTGCGCCACCGGGACACCGCCGAACAGCATCGCTCCGGCTATCGCACCGGCGCCGACCGCCCCAGCGGCCGCGCCTCGCATCGATCGCAGTGACATCGTCGATCGCAGTGACATCATTGTGGTGAGCTCCTTCCGAGACCTCAGTTCCCCGACATCTCGAACGCTACGCATAAATTGCTAGGCAAACAATGGGAATAGCAATATTTCTCGCTGTGAATTCCTTGACAGTCTCTGTTTTTCTGGGTTTCCTGAATTCCGTTAATCAGTATTGGATAATTTCTTTTGCGATATTCCTGAATTACACAATTCAGGAGCGTCGCGGTTACTGAGGTCAGTATCGGCGTAGCCAGTGATATGCCGAGCTTACCGGACCTGTACTGATGTACTGAGCTCAGTATCGTGCCTTCTCAGTAAATGGCTACTGGAGTTGATTCATCGAATTTATTATTGTTGACCCCGGCCACGATAATGGATTGAGACGGCGTGTCAAGACCTCGAATTGATTTTAACCGGGACCCGCCTGACAGTTTGCGACATACTCGTGCAGCTAATTTAGGGAATTTCCAGGTCACCGCGCCGTGACGGTCCCGTCGCGCGCGGTAAAACCCGCTCTCCCCGCGACGCGACTTACGCTGGCGTCAGTGAGACAATCAGTAGACAACGCGCCACGGAAGCACTGATCTACTGATTGGCGCCCCCACGGGAGGACGGTCGCCCAGTGAGCTTCAACCCCGGCCACATCGGGCCCAGCGCCGGAACATTCCGCGCGCGGGTATCTGCCTCGACGCCCCCGGGAGATGCGGCACCAACCGAGCGCATCACGGGTTTCCGCCAGCTCCGCCCCCAGCGCCTGGTCGACGACGCGGCAGACCCGCGCTCACGCAAGGCCGATCCGTCATCCCCGCGGATCCAGCGCACCCGTCGCACCGTCGACCTGCCGGCCACTACCCACCGTGCCCTCGACATCTGGCAGCGCGAGGCCGCCGACCGGCTCGGCGTGGCCCGCGTCACCGGTCAGGAGGTACTCACCGCGCTGATCGACCAGCTGTTGGCCGATCCCAAGCTCTCGGATCAGATCATCCGGGCCATTCAAGACCGCCGTTAGTGCCCGCTAGTCGATCTGCATCTCGCGCAGCTCGCGCTTGAGGATCTTGCCCGTCGGGTTACGCGGCAGCTCGTCGAGGAAGATCACTTCCCGCGGCACCTTGTACCGGGCCAAGTGGTCACGCACGTATCCCTTGATGGTGTCCTCGTCCAGATCGGCGTCGCCCTTCTTGACGACGAACGCACGCAACCGGTGACCCCACTCCTTGTCCTCCACACCGATCGCGGTCGCCTCCACAACGTCGGGGTGGCCGCTGATTAGGTCTTCGACCTCGGCGGGGAAGACGTTCTCGCCGCCGGAGACGATCATCTCGTCGTCACGCCCACTGACGTAGAGCAGCCCGTGCTCGTCGAAATAGCCGACGTCGCCCGACGACATCAGGCCGTCGATGATCTGCTTGTGGCCACCGCCGGTGTAGCCCTCGAACGGGAAGGCGTTGCCGACGAAGATGCGCCCCACCTCACCCTGCGGCAACTCGTTGCCGTTGTCGTCGAGGATCTTGACCTTCACGCCCTTGACGACCGGTCCGACCGTCGCCGCGTCTTTCTGCAGGTCCTCGGGCCGGGCAATGGTGGCGAAGGCAATCTCCGTCGAGCCGTACATGTTGTAGATGACGGGGCCGATGTCCTTCAGCGCGCGGGTGGCCAGTTCGGCGCCCAGCTGCGACCCGGACACAAAAATGATCTTCAGGCTGGACAGATCGGGCTTGGAGTCCATCTTCTCGATGGTGTCGAGGATGCGCGACAGCATCACCGGGACCACGACCATCGCCGTCACCTTGTGCTTTTCGATGTCCTCGAGCACCAGGGGCGGCTTGAACTTGCGCCGCAGCACCAGCGTCGAGCCCAAAAACATCGCGATCGTGGCATGCAGATAACCCAGCGCGTGGAACATCGGTGCCGGCAGCGAGGTGACCTCGTTCGCCTTGAACGGAACGTGCGACAAGATCCCGCCGACCGGCGCCAACGTGGGCGGGGTGCTGCGGTTGGCGCCCTTCGGGGTGCCGGTGGTGCCGCTGGTCAGGATGATGATCGACGCATGCTTGGTGGCCTTGGGAGCCGGCTCCTTGCTGCTGCGCTTGATCAGGTCGGCAAGCGTCTCGTCGGTGCTGCCCGATGGCTCGTCGCTGTCCGGGTTGACACCCAGCGCCCGCAACTTGCCCAGGTCCGGCTCGGCTTTGCTGACGGCCTTGGTGTACTCGTCGTCATAGATGATCACCTTGGCGCCCTCGCGCTCGGAGACCTCGTTGATCTGCGGTCCGGAAAATTCGCTGTTGAGCAGGATGATGCGGGCGCCGACGCGGGCGGCGCCATAGTTGGCGATCAAGAACCAGCGGTGGTTGCGCGCCAGGATCGCCACGCCGTCGCCGCCCTTGACGCCCCGTTCGAGTAACCCGTTCGCCACCGCGTGGGCCGCCTCGTCGAGCTCGCGGTAGCTGAACTCGCCCTCCTCGTCGATGCACGCGGCGCGGTCCGGGTGGCGGCGGGCATTGAGCGCCGGAAGCATGCCGAACTCGCCCCATTTGACGATGTCGGAGGCCAGCGCGGCGTAATTTTGTGGCGGTTCTAGCCGGAACGCTCCTGCTTCGAAAATCTTGCGCACGTAGTGCAACTCGGCCGAGCCGCGTTCCACGTACTGCTGGAGCTTGGCAACGGCTTGCCCGGGAAGGCCAGGAAGGTTAGGCATAGCCTCACCCTATGTGACGCGGGTCGCAACGAGGCCAGAAAATCTTCCAGAATTACGATGGATCCCATGACCGGCCCGGTGTCATTGGAGGTTGCCGGACACGACGTCACGATCACCCACCCGGACCGGGTGGTGTTCGACGCTCATGATGGGACCGGTCCATTCACCAAGCTGGATCTGGTGCACTACTACCTCGCGGTGGCCGAGGGAGCGTTGCGCGGGGTCGCAGGCCGGCCCATGATCCTGAAACGCTTCGTCAAGGGCATCGCGGTCGAGGCGGTGTTCCAGAAGCGGGCGCCGGCAAACCGGCCGGACTGGGTTGACGTCGCCGAACTGCACTACGCGCGCGGCACCTCGGCGGCGGAAGCCGTCATCCACGACGCCGCCGGACTCGCCTGGGCGATCAACTTAGGGTGCGTGGACCTCAACCCGCATCCCGTGCTCGCCAGCGACCTCGACCATCCCGACGAACTGCGGGTGGATCTGGACCCGATGCCCGGGGTCGAATGGCAACGAATCGTCGAGGTGGCCCAGGTGGCCCGCGAGGTGCTCGAGGACTACGGCCTGGTGGCTTGGCCGAAGACGTCCGGCTCCCGGGGGTTTCACATCTACGCCCGGATCACGCCGCGCTGGGAATTCCGTCAGGTCCGGCTGGCGGCCCAGACAGTGGCGCGCGAGGTGGAGCGGCGCGCGCCCGACGCGGCGCCCAGCCGCTGGTGGAAGGAAGAACGCGAGGGCGTGTTCGTCGACTTCAATCAGAACGCCAAGGACCGCACGGTCGCATCGGCCTACTCGGTGCGGGCCACTCCGGATGCTCGGGTCTCCACGCCGCTGCACTGGGACGAGGTCGCCGACTGCCGGCCGGAGGCGTTCACGATCGCCACCGTGCCGGATCGGTTCCCCGCGATCGGCGACCCGTGGGAGGGGATCGACGACGCGGCGGGGGAGCTGGACCGCCTGCTGATGCTGGCCGAGGAGCTCGGCCCGCCCGAGAAGGCACCGCGGGGCGCGGGGAAGCACGCCGACGGCAGGCGGCAGTCGTCCAAGCCGCTGATCGAGATCGCCCGGACCAAGACCAAAGACGAGGCGATGGCCGCGCTGGACACCTGGCGGGCTCGCCATCCCGCCGCGTCCGAGCGGTTGTGGCCGGCCGACGTGCTGGTCGACGGGATGCGTGGGCCGAGCTCGATCTGGTACCGGATCCGGATCAACCTGCAGCACGTGCCGGTCGGCCAGCGCCCCGCGCAGGAGGAGCTGATCGCCGACTACAGCCCGTGGGAGAAACCTCAGCAGCGGTAGCGGCCCGGCGGAGCACCGGAATGGCACGGTCGCTGCAGGTCAGCGTCGCGGACGCGATACTCTCACGCGATGCGACAGGGATGGAATCGGCGGGGGTTCCTGCAGCTCGCCGCTGCCGCCGCCGCAGCCGGGGTGGCGGGTCCCCTAGCGGGGTGCTCGTCGCCCAAGCAGACGTCGAACTCCCCGAGTTCCGAAGGCGTGACGATCACCCATTTGTTCGGCAAGACCGTGATCAAAGCGCCGCCCAAGCGAGTGGTCAGCGCCGGCTTCACCGAGCAAGACGACTTGCTCGCGGTCGGCGTCGTGCCGGTCGCGGTGACCAACTGGTTCGGTGACCAGCCGTTCGGTGTGTGGCCCTGGGCCCAGGCCAAACTCGGTGGGGCGCAGCCGGTGATGTTGAACCTGGACAACGGAATTCCGGTCGATCAGATCGCCAGTCTCAAGCCGGACCTGATCGTGGCCATCAACGCCGGCGTCGATGCCGACACCTACCAGAAGCTGTCCGAGATCGCCCCCACGATCGCCCAGTCCGGCGGCGACGCCTTCTTCGAGCCGTGGAAAGACCAGGCCACCGCGATCGGCACCGCGGTGTTTGCGGCCGACCAGATGAAAACGCTCATCGACGGCGTCGACAAGCAATTCGCCGCCGTCGCGCAGAACCACCCGCAGTGGCAAACCAAGAAGGCACTGTTGTTGCAGGGCAGCCTGTTTCAGGGCTCGGTGGTGGCAACCGCGGCGGGCTGGCAGACCGACTTCTTGAACCAGATGGGATTGGTCATCGCCGACAGCATCAAGCCCTTCGTCACCGGTCACCGCGCCGTCATCCCGCGCGATCAGACCAAAGCGGTACTCGACTCCGCCGACGTGCTCATCTGGACGACCGAGAATCCGGACCAGCAGAAGGCGCTGCTCGCCGACCCCGAGATTGCGGGATCGCAGGCGACCGCACAGAACCGGCACGTCTTCACCACCAAGGACCAGGCCGGTGCGATCGCGTTCGCCTCGGTGCTGAGCTACCCGGTCGTCGCCGATCAGCTGCCGCCACAAATCGGCAAAATCCTGGGTTAGCGCCCGCTCTTTGAGTGTTCGGTAAGGCACCTCTGGCAGTGCTCGAAAATCCCGCTCCGCCCCCTTTCGGCTGCCCCGATGCCGAAGTTACCGTCGGGTAATGAGCGTGACGGATCTTCCCACCGAGCCGCCGGCCGAACTTGACGGCCACGTCGTTCTCGATTACGGCGACCAGGCGCTGCTGGTCGAATGTGGCAGCACCGCCGAGGTATTGGCATGGGCCGACGCGCTGCGCGCGGCGGCGCTGCCCGGAGTGCTCGACATCGTCCCGGCCGCCCGCACGGTGCTGGTCAAACTGGACGGTCCGCGCTACCAGGGCGTCGTCCGCCACCGGCTACGCAAACTCCGCGTCGTCCCGGAGACGCCGACTTCCGGGCCGCGCCGTGCCGACGTCGTGATCGACGTCGTGTATGACGGTCCGGACCTCGCCGAAGTCGCCGCCCTCACCGGGCTGACCACCGCACAGGTCATCAACGCCCACACCGCAACGTTGTGGCGGGTCGGATTCACCGGTTTCGCACCGGGTTTCGCCTACCTGGTCGACGGCGACGCGCGGCTGCAAGTGCCACGCCGCTCCGAACCGCGGACCTCGGTGCCCGCCGGAGCGGTTGCCCTGGCCGGCGAGTTCAGCGCGATATATCCGCGCCAATCCCCCGGCGGCTGGCGACTGATCGGTCGCACCGACGCGGTTCTGTGGGATCTGCAGCGACCCGATCCCGCCTTGCTGACGCGCGGCATGTGGGTTCAATTCCGGGCCGCGTAGCGGAGGACACATGACCACCCTCGAAATTCTGCGTACCGGTCCGCTCGCCGTCGTCCAGGACCTGGGCAGGGTCGGTCAGGCCGACCTCGGCGTCGGCCGGTCCGGCGCCGCCGACCGCCGTGCGCACAAACTGGCCAACCGGCTGGTCGCCAACCCCGACGACCGCGCGACCATCGAAGTGACGTTTGGCGGTTTCGCGGCCCGGGTACGCGGCGGCGACCTCGACATCGCGGTGACCGGTGCCGACACCGACCCGTCGGTCAACGGAATCAAGTTCGGCACCAACAGCATTCACCACGTCCGGGACGGCGAAGTAATTTCGCTGGGCACCCCGCGCGCGGGCCTGCGGACCTATCTGGCGGTGCGCGGCGGCATCTGCGTGGAGCCGGTGTTGGGTTCGCGAAGCTACGACGTGATGTCGGCGATCGGTCCCGCGCCGCTGTCGGCCGGGGACCAGTTGCCGGTCGGCCAGCACACCGAGCGGTACCCCGAACTCGATCAGGCGCCCGTGGCGGCCATCACCGGCGACACCGTCGAGCTGTTGGTGGTTCCCGGACCGCGCGACGATTGGTTCGTCGATCCCGACGTCCTGGTGCACACCGACTGGGTGGCATCCGACCGCAGCGACCGGGTCGGGATGCGGCTGCTGGGCCGCCCGCTGCAATACCGCGTCCCGGACCGGCAATTGCCCAGCGAAGGCACCACTCGAGGTGCAATCCAGGTGCCGCCCAACGGATTACCGGTAATCCTGGGCCCCGACCACCCGATCACCGGGGGCTACCCCGTCATCGGCGTGGTCATCGACGAGGACGTCGACAAGGTCGCCCAGGTGCGCGCGGGCCAGCACGTGCGGCTGCACTGGGCGCGACCCCGCGGGCCGTTCGGAGCCCACGCTCACGCCGGCGCGGCGCTCTCCTGATGCGGGCGCGGCGATAAGACGGTAGACATGGGGTGTGCACACCCAGGTACACACCGCCCGCCTGGTCCATACCGCCGATCTCGACAACGACACTCGGGAACGCATCCACCGGATGGTCACCGATGCGTTCGCAGGTGATTTCAGCGACCAGGACTGGGAGCACACCCTCGGCGGCATGCACGCCCTGATTTGGGATCACGGCGCGATCATCGGCCACGCCGCAGTGGTGCAACGTCGACTGTTTTACGAGGGCACCGCGCTGCGCTGCGGTTATGTCGAAGGGGTCGCGGTGCGTGAGGACCATCGCGGCCGGGGACTCGCGCACGCCCTACTGGACGGGATCGAGCAGGTGATGCGGGGCGCGTATCAAATGGGCGCCTCGAGTTCGTCGCTGCCGGCCCGCGACCTTTTCGTGGCGCGCGGCTGGTTACCGTGGCGGGGCCCCACGTCGGTGCTGACCCCGACCGGTCGAGTGCGCACGCCCGACGACGACGCGACGTTGTTCGTCCTGCCGATCGTGACGAGTCTGGACACGTCGGCGGAATTGATGTGCGATTGGCGCGCCGGCGACGTCTGGTAGCCCCCGGTGTGGTCGAAATCTCGTTATTGACAACGTGATTCATCACAGTGCGGTCGAGTACGCTGTGATTCTGCAACGTGGTCGGCCCCATTGTTGTGGTGTGCGCCACACGCGTTGAGCGCCCTCACATGGCCACCGCGGGATGGGTGAGCGGAAATTCACGCCCGGGACACTGCGGGCATCGCCCGGGCAACAAAGGATTCCTACCGTGATCGGCAAGAGCGATGACGATTGGAGTCCCATGAAAATCTCGCTGGGCCGTTCGCATGTCCTTTCGGACTGGGACCCGGAGGACACCGCGGCCTGGGAGGCCGGCAACGACAAGATTGCCCGCCGCAACCTGATCTGGTCGGTGTTCGCCGAACACATCGGTTTCTCGATCTGGTCAATCTGGTCGGTGATGGTGTTGTTCATGCCAGCGTCGGTTTACGGGTTCTCCGCAAGCGACAAGTTCTTGCTGGGCGCCATCGCAACGTTCGTCGGCGCATGCCTGCGCTTCCCCTACACCTTTGCCACCGCGAAGTTCGGCGGCCGCAACTGGACGGTGTTCTCCGCGGTGGTGCTGCTGATCCCGACCGTGGGCACCATCGGACTGTTGGCCCACCCCGGTCTGCCGCTCTGGCCGTATCTGCTGTGCGCCGCGCTGGCCGGCTTGGGAGGTGGCAACTTTGCGTCGTCCATGACGAACATCAACGCCTTCTACCCGCAGCGACTGAAGGGCTGGGCACTGGCGGTCAACGCCGGCGGCGGCAACCTCGGTGTGCCGCTGATCCAACTGGTCGGGCTGCTGGTGATCGCGACCGCGGGCGCGCGCCAGCCGTACTGGGTGTGCGCGATTTACCTTGTGCTGCTTGCGATAGCGGGCATCGGCGCGGCGCTGTACATGGACAACCTGCCGCAATACCGGATCGAGATGGACACCATGCGGGCGGTGCTGCGCGAACCACACAGCTGGGTGATCGCGCTGTTATACATCGGCACCTTCGGCTCGTTCATCGGCTTCTCGTTCGCGTTCGGCCAGGTGCTGCAGATGAACTTTCTCGGCAGCGGAGAGAACACAGCGCAGGCGTCGCTGCACGCCGCCCAGATCGCTTTCCTGGGGCCGTTGTTGGGGTCACTGTCGCGCGTTTACGGCGGGAAGCTGGCCGACCGCATCGGCGGCGGCCGGGTCACCCTCGCCGTCTTCTGCTCGATGATCCTGGCCGCGGGAATCCTCGTCGCCGCAAGCACTTTCGGCGGCCACGGCGCGCACCGGACGCCACCGGCGACGATGGTCGGCTACGTGATCGGATTTGTCGCGCTGTTCATCCTGTCCGGCATCGGCAACGGTTCGGTGTACAAGATGATCCCGTCGATCTTCGAGGCGCGCAGCCACGCGCTGCAGATCGGCGAGGCGCAGCGCCGACAGTGGTCACGGTCCATGTCCGGCGCGCTGATCGGCGTGGCCGGCGCCATCGGCGCCCTGGGCGGTGTGGGCGTCAACCTCGCGCTGCGCCAGTCGTATCTGCATAGCGGTACCGCAACATCGGCGTTCTGGGCTTTCATGTTCTGCTACGTCGCGGCCGCGGTGCTGACCTGGGCGGTGTACATCCGCCGCCCGGTCGAGGTCATCACACCGAGCGAGACCGCAGCGCTGGCACACGTGTAGCCCGACGCTGGACAAATTCAATGAGAAAATCTCCGTCGACGCGAAATGTATTGCACCTCACTTCGAATTCGGTGACGGGCTGCTGTGGTCGCCGACTACCTCGTCTGGGCCCGCCCGTATTGTCGTCCGCACCGCTCTGAGCTGTGACTTTCCATCAGCAAATTCCGTTCAGGTTTCTGCCAGATAACTAGGATTCAACTTACAGGGGAAATAGGCCGAAATGAGTTGACGGAGTTCGGTTCCGAATGTGAGCATCGGAACAACGCACGGCGTCCTCTTTCAATTCGGGGCGGCCGCAAGGGCATTCAAAGTCAGACTCACCGCAGCTCATTCCGTCACGGGGAGCCGCTTGACGCCCAGACGATTCGACCGCTCCGTCACGAAAGGTACAGATCGCATGGGCCGCACGCACCGGATCACGGACTGGAATCCAGAGGACACCGCCGCTTGGGCAGCCGGCAACAACAGGATCGCCCGCCGCAATCTGCTGTGCACGATCGCCGGCGATCACGTCGCCTTCTCGATCTGGACCCTGTGGTCGGTGATGGCACTGTTCATGCCGATGTCCGTGTACGGCTTCGGTGCCAGCGACAAGTTGCTGCTGGGCGCGGTCGCGACCCTGGTCGGCGGGTGCGCGCGGATCTTCTACACCCTGGGCATCGCCAGGTTCGGCGGCCGTAACTGGACCGTCTTTTCCGCGTTCGTGTTGCTGATCCCGACGGCGGGCACCATCGTGTTGTTGGCCAATCCCGGGCTGCCGCTGTGGCCGTACCTGGTGTGCGCGGCCCTGACCGGCCTCGGCGGCGGCAACTACGCGGCATCGCTGGCCAACGTCAACGCGTTCTACCCGCAGCGTCTCAAGGGCACCGCGTTGGCGGTGAACGCCGGCGTCGGAAACCTCGGCGTCGCCGGCATCCAATTGGTCGGCCTGCTGGCGCTGGCCACCGCGGGACACCAAGCCCCCTACTGGGTATGCGCCGGTTACCTGGTCTTGCTGGCCGTCGTCGGCATCGCCGCGGCGCTGTTCATGGACAACCTCGAGCACCGCATCGAGCTCAACCACATGCGCTCGATCCTGTTCGAGCGCGACACCTGGCTGATTTCCTTGCTCTACGTCTGCACTTTCGGCTCCTGGATCGGATTCTCGTTCGCTTTCGGCCAGGTGTTGCAGGTGAACTTTGTGGCCGACGGCCAAAGCGCTGCCGCCGCGTCGCTACACGCGGCCGAAATCGCCTTCGTCGGACCGCTGTTCGGTTCGCTGTCGCGGATTTACGGGGGCCGGCTGGCGGACCGGCGCGGCGGCAGCCGAGTCACCCTCGGCGTCCTCGGCGGCATGATTGCGGCGGCCGGCCTGCTGGTGGGCCTCAGCACGTTCGACGACCGCCACGGCGGCACCACATCCATCGCTTTGATCGGCTCCGTCGTCGCGTTTCTGGCGCTGTTCGTCTTGTCCGGCATGGGCAATGGATCGGTATTCAAACTGATCCCGTCCGTCTTCGAGGCGCGCAGCCGTTCGCTGGACGTCGGCGAGGCCGAGCGCCGAGACTGGTCGCGGGCGAAGTCGGGCTCGTTGATCGGGATCTGCTCGGCGGTCGGGGCGCTCGGCGGCGTCGCCATCAACCTGGCGCTGCGCGAGTCCTACCTGCACAGCGGGACCGAGACGTCGGCTTACTGGCTGTTCCTGGTGTCCTACGTCGTGGCCGCGGCGCTGACGTGGACGGTGTATGTGCGCCGTCCCGCCGGGGCGGCGAGCCCGAAGAACCCGGCCCTCGACGCCGAACCGGCGCGAGTGTGATGACTACCGCAACGCGAGCAATGCGCCAGCAATCGCCGGGTAACATCGCCGAAACGTCGCGGGCCTACACAGGTCGTATGGACCGGCCCGACTCGGCGCCGCTCACCGGTTACCGGGTAGCGGTGACGTCCTCGCGCCGATCCGAAGAGCTGTGCGCATTATTGAGCCGGCAGGGCGCCGAGGTATCCAGCGCCGCCGCGATCAACATGATCGCGTTGCCCGAAGATGAAGAACTGCAAAGCACTACCGAAGCCGTCATCGCGGATCCGCCCGATATCCTGGTGGCCCACACCGGCATCGGCTTTCGCGGCTGGGTGGCCGCTGCCGAGGGCTGGGGACTGTCCAACCAGCTGATCGCCTCGTTGTCCAACGCGCGGGTGCTGGCGCGGGGCCCGAAGGCGACCGGCGCCCTGCGCGCCGCGGGTCTGCACGAGGAGTGGTCACCGAAATCCGAATCCTCCCAAGAGCTGCTCCGGTATCTGCTCGAATCCGGGGTGAGCGGCCAGCGGATCGCGGTCCAGTTACACGGCGCTGCCGATGCGTGGGATCCGTTCCCGGAATTCATCGGCGGGCTGCGCGCCGCGGGCGCCGATGTGGTGCCCATCCGGGTGTACCGCTGGAAGTCCACCCCCATGGGCGGCAACTTCGATCAACTGGTCACCGGCATTGCCCGCCGGCAATTCGACGCGGTCAGCTTCACCTCGGCGCCGGCCGCGGCGGCCGTCCTGGAACGCAGCCGCGACTTGAACATCGAGGCCCAGGTGATCGAGGCGCTGCGCACCGAGGTGCATGCGATGTGCGTCGGCCCGGTGACGGCGCAGCCGTTGCACCGCAAGGGAATTCCGACCTCGGCACCGGAACGGATGCGGTTGGGCGCCTTGGCTCGTCACATCGCCGAGAAGCTTCCGCTGCTGGGGTCGTCGACCGTGCGGGCCGCCGGACACGTGGTCGAGATCCGCGGGAACTGCGTCCTGGTCGACGGGTCGGTGCAATCGCTGTCCGGATCGGGGATGGCGGTGCTGCGCGCGCTGGCCCAGCGTCCCGGTGACGTGGTGGCCCGCGGCGATCTACTACGGGTGCTGCCGGGCAACAGCAACGACCCGCACGCCGTCGACACCGCGGTGTTACGCCTGCGAACAGCGTTGGGCGACAAAAACATTGTCGCGACCGTCGTCAAGCGCGGTTATCGGCTGGCAATCGATGAGCCGGCGGGTGTGTCGTGAGCCTGATTCTTGCCGCACACGGGACGCGCCGACCCGGTGGCGTCGCGATGATCGGCGATCTGGCCACGCAGGTGAGCGTTCTGCTGGGCAGAACGGTGTGGGTCGCCTTCGTCGACGTCCTGGGACCCACCCCCAGCGAGGTGCTTTCGGCCGCCGGCAGCCAGCGCGCCATCGTGGTGCCGGCGTTCCTGTCCCGCGGTTATCACGTGCGCACCGATGTGCCCAATCACGTCGCGGCCAGCGGACATCCGGATGTCGTCGTCACCGCGGCCCTGGGTCCGGACGGCGAGATTGCACGTATCGTCGCCGATCAACTGGCTCAATCGGGTTGGCGTCCACGTGATTCGGTGATCCTCGGCGCGGCCGGTACATCGGACCCGATCGCCCGCAGAGACCTGCACACCACCGCCACGCTGCTGTCGGCGCTGACCGGATCGCGCGTGACGCTGGGCTTCGCGGCCACCGGCGACCCGGACATCCGCCAGGCCGTGGCGATGGCCCGGGCGCAGGGGGCGCGACGCGTCGCGATCGCGTCCTACCTGCTTGCCGACGGGCTGTTCCAGGAGCGGCTACAGGACTGCGGCGCCGACGTGGTCAGCCGCCCGTTGGGGACGCATCCGCGGCTGGCCCGGCTGGTCGCGAACCGGTTCCGCCGGGCCGTGCCGGCCGCCCGGCACCCGATGCGCCACTACCGGCTGGGCGCGCCGACACGGGTAATGCTTGATCTTTGACCGCACACGAGTGATCCTGGCAACATGCCCCGTCGCGAAGAGCCATCGCGTGGGCTACGTGATCCGGTAGCGAAGATGTTGCGGTTGCCGTTCGGCACACCGGAATTCATTGATCGCATCATCACCGGCGGGGTCAACCAGGTCGGCCGCCGAACGTTGTACATGCTGATCACCACCTGGGACGCCGCCGGCGGCGGACCCTTCGCAGCCGGTGCCATCGCTTCCACCGGAATGGCGAAGACCGCGGAGGTCGTGCAAAGTGCCTTCATCGGACCGATTTTCGGCCCGATGCTGAAGTTGCTGGGCGCGGACAAGGCTGCCGTGCGCGCATCGCTGTGCGCCTCACAACTGGTCGGCCTCGGCATCATGCGCTACGGGGTGCGCTCCGAACCGTTGCACTCCATGTCGGTGGACGCCCTCGTCGACGCCATTGGGCCGACGATGCAGCGGTACCTGGTCGGCGAGATCGACTAGCCGGCAAACCGGCCGATCTGGATCTGACCGTCGTCGGTGACACGCACCTGGTACACGGGCACCGAGACTCGCGGGTCGTCGAGGCAGTAACCGTCCTCGAGTGCGAACGCCTGCTTGAGGATTGGCGATTGCACCGTGGCGCGACCACCGCGGTCACCGACGATGCCGCGCGAGAGCACGGCCGCACCGGAGAACGGGTCGATGTTGCCGATGGCGTGCAGGGATCCGTCGTCCAAGCGGAACAGTGCCGCCTGCGAGCCGTCGTCGAGCAGCACGCCGACGCCACGGCCCGGGATGAGGTGGTCGTAGGAGCAGGCGGTGGTCCACACCTGAACGTCGTTGAGAATTGTCATGCTCGCTCTAGCCCTCCAGCCTCTAAGAACGGACCCGCGGCATCCCGATCGACACCGGGATTTTGCGGCCGGCGTGCTCGGTGAATGTCACGGTCGAATCGATTGCGTCCGGCGCGTTGACGAAAGAGACAAACCGCGAAAGCTTGTCGGGATCCTCCAGCACGCCCTTCCACTCGCACTTGTAGTTCTGCACGTGCCGCTCCATTGCGGCCTCGAATTCCTGGGCCAGGCCCAGCGAGTCCTCGCAGACGACCTCGCGGACATGATCGAGGCCGCCGTCCAGGGATTCGACCCACGGCGCGGTGCGTTGCAGCCGATCCGCGGTGCGGATGTAGTACATGACGAACCGATCGATGTAGCGCACCAGGGTCTCGGTGTCGAGATCGCTGGCCAACAACTGGGCGTGCTTGGGTGTCATGCCGCCATTGCCGCCGACGTAGAGGTTCCAACCCTTTTCGGTGGCAATGACGCCGACGTCCTTGCTGCGCGCCTCGGCGCATTCGCGGGCGCAGCCGGAGACGCCCATCTTGAATTTGTGCGGTGCCCGCAGGCCCCGGTAGCGCAGTTCCAGGTCGATGGCCAGCTGCACCGAGTCCTGCTGCCCGTAACGGCACCAGTCCGTACCGACGCAGCTTTTCACCGTGCGCAACGCCTTGCCGTACGCGTGGCCGGACTCCATGCCGCCGTCGACCAACCGCTTCCAGATTTGGGGCAGCTGGTCCACGCGGGCGCCGAACATGTCGATGCGCTGTCCGCCGGTGATCTTCGTGTAGAGCCCGAAGTCCTGCGCGATCTGACCGATCAGGATCAGATGCTCCGGCTTGATGTCGCCGCCGGGCACCCGCGGCACCACGGAGTAACTGCCGTTCTTTTGAATGTTGGCCAGGAAGTGGTCGTTGGAGTCCTGTAGCGCGGCCTGCTCGCCGTCGAGAATGTGGTCCGAACCGGTCGACGCGAGGATCGATGCGACCACCGGTTTGCAAATGTCGCAACCCTTTCCGCGACCGAACCGTTCCAGCAGGCCGCTGAACGTCCGGATCTCGGTGGCCGAGATGATCTCGAAGAGCTCGGCGCGCGACTGGCTGAAGTGCTCGCACAGCGCCTTGGACTGTTCGACGCCCTCGGCTTCCAGCAGCTGCTTGAGCAACGGCACACAGGATCCGCACGAGGTGCCGGCCGCGGTGCACGACTTCAACGACGGAACATCCCCGCAGCCGTCGGCGATGGCGCACTTCAGATCGCCCTTGGTGACGTTGTTGCACGAGCAGATCTGCGCCGAGTCCGGGAGCGCCCCGATACCCAAAGCCGAAGCGCCGCCGCCTGATTGATCGGGTGCGATCAGCGCGAGCGGGTCGCCCGGCAGCTGGCTGCCGACCATGGGCCGCAGGACGCCGTAGTTGGACGCGTCGCCAACCAGCACGCCGCCGAGCAGTGTCTTTGCGTCGTCGGAGAGCACCAGCTTGGCGTAGGTCCGATTGACCGCGTCGTTGATGGCGACCTCGAGGCAGTTCTCGGTGGTGCCCATCGCGTCACCGAAGCTTGCGACGTCGACGCCGAGCAGTTTGAGTTTGGTGGACAGATCCGCCTCGGGGAACTCCGCGGCGCCGCCCAGCAGCCGGTCCACCACCACCTCGGCCGAGGTGTAGCCCGGCCCGACCAGGCCGTAGCACCGTCCCTCGATCGCGGCCACCTCGCCGATGGCGTAGATGTCGGGATCGCTTGTGCGGCAGGAAAGATCGGTGAGCACGCCGCCGCGCTCACCGAGGGTCAGGCCCGCGGCAGCAGCCAGCTCGTCGCGTGGCCGGATCCCGGCCGCGAAGATCACCGGGCCGGCGTCAATTTCGTCGCCGTCGGTCAGCCGGACCCGGGTCGACGCCGAACCGTCTGCGCGCTCGACGATTTCGATCGCTTCGGTGCCGGTGCCGACATGCACACGGATGCCAAGCTCGGAGACCATCCTGGCGAGCAGCGCGCCCCCGGCCTCGTCGATCTGCTGGGCCATCAGTCGCGGCATCATCTCGATGACGTGCGTCTGCAAGCCGAACTGCCGCAAGGCGTTGGCGGCTTCCAGACCGAGCAGGCCGCCACCGATCACCACTCCCGCCGCGTCGTGACCGGCGTCCCGCGCCGCCTCGGCGGCGGCACGGATTTCGTCGAGGTCGTCCAGGGTGCGGTAGACGTGACATCCGGGCAAGTCGTGGCCGGGCACCGGCGGAACGAAAGCGTACGAACCGGTCGCCAAGACCAGGGTGTCATAGTCGTAGCGTTGGCCGTCGGCAGTCACCACCGACTTTGTCGCACGGTCGATTTCGGTGACACGCGCGTTCAGAAGCAGCCGCACCCGATCGTCACCGGCGTAGTCGTTGCCGGGCAGGGCCAACAGCCCACGGTCCCAGCTTTCGGTATACGACGTCAGTCCGACGCGGTCGTAGGCGGCGTCGGCTTCCTCGGCCAAAACGGTGATACGCCAAGCACCCTCGGCGTCGCGGGCTCGCAGGGCCTCGACCAGTCGGTGGCCGACCATGCCATGCCCGACCACCACCAAGTGACGTGCAGCACAGTGCTCCTGCGTCTTGGGTGTTGGGGTCATGCCAAGAGATTAGAGGCAAGAAATTAACTGAAAATCGCGCAATGTATCGCGCGTATGACGTGGCTCTCACACCTCACAACTTCCTGTGTGATGTGTGTTCTCTGGTGGCGAACGGTCGAGTGGAACTTAAGCGTGGTTCGCTCAAGTTTCACTGTATAGCCGGCCACCAGCGAGCCGGGCACAGCACATTCACAACCAAACATAAGGAAGCAACGAGGAGAGATCATGAGCAATCTCGCATTGTGGTCACGTCCGGCCTGGGACACCGACCGATGGCTACGCGACTTCTTCGGACCGGCCGCGGTAGCCGACTGGTTCCAGCCCACGGCCAGTGGTTTTAGCCCCGCTGCGGAGGTCGTCAAGGACGGCGACGACGCGGTGGTACGTCTGGAGCTGCCCGGTGTCGATGTCGAAAAGGACGTCAACGTCGAGCTCGACCGGGGCCGGCTGGTCATCCACGGTGAACACCGCGACGAGTTCGCCGACGACAAAGACGGGCGCACCGTGCGGGAGATCCGCTACGGCTCGTTCCGCCGCTCGTTCCAGTTGCCGGCGCACGTCACCCGCGAAGCCATCACGGCTTCCTACGACGCCGGTGTGTTAACGGTGCGCGTGGCCGGTGCCTACGCCGGCACGCAGGCGCAGCGCATCGCGATCACCAAGTAAGCCGGACGAACAACCACGCGGCCGGCGGAGCCCACGGGCTTCGCCGGTCGCGTCTCAAGGCATCAGCGGAACGCTTCGTCGGCGTCAATCCCGATCACGCGCAACAGGTTTGCCACCTTGCGATCCAGGCTGTAGCCGACCGCGGTCACCTCGGTGATGCCGAGGCTGCCGAACACCGCGCTGGGCTGATCCATCGTAAGCACCGCGTTGCCGTCGGCGTCAGCGTGGATCAACAGTCGTAATGGCGCATACAGCATGGCCTTCGGGTCATGACGAAACATCGTCTCGGCGATCGTGTGGTTGCCCAGCAAGTACTCCACCGCTTTGGTGGTGTGGCCGGCGATGGAAAAGAACGGCAATACGTCGATCTTCCCGTAAACCATCAGGCCGTGCGGTGCGTTGGCGTCCGCCGCCGCAAGCACGTCGTCCCAGGTGCCGCCCCGACTGGCGATCTCGCTCACCACGCCCCGGTCGACCACCGGCGCGGCCGCCTCGAACTCGGCGATGAACTCGTCGAACTCGACACCGGTGGCAACGTCGATGCGGTTCACGGTGTGTGACACCACGTCATACTTCGCCGTTTTCACGCTACTTGTCATCGCACTCCTCGGATCGCCCTCGTCGCGCCCCGCGGCGATGGTTCGGTGAATGAACTTTATGTTCTCGAGTATAGGGTTCATTGAATGAACCAACAAGGGGTAGCATGACCAGGTGGCGCTTCCCCGCGAATATCCGAACGAAAACTGTCCCATCGCGCGGTCTTTGGAGATTATCGGTGAGCGCTGGACCCTGCTGATCGTGCGCGACGCCTTCTTCGGGGTCCGGCGCTTCAGCGATTTCCGCAGTCACCTCAACATCCCCAAGGCCGTGCTATCCGAGCGGTTGGCGCTACTGGTCGCCCAGGGCGTGTTGGCCAAGAACGACGGTGACTACACCCTGACCACCAAGGGCCATCGGTTGTGGCCGGTGCTGTGGTCGATGATCAGCTGGGGCGACGAGAATTACGTGGAAAAGCCAAGGCGGCGCACCTATGTGCATGCGGATTGCGACGGCGTCATCGACTCCGACGGCCGCTGCGATCGCTGTGGTCAGACGCCCGACGTCGCCGATCTGATCACGCATCCGCCCCGGCGCCTGCGGACTTCGGCTGGCGACGATCCGGTCAGCCGAGCGCTGCGCCGACCGCACCGAATGCTGGAGGCGATTTAGCCGCTCAACCCCAGCGCGCCAGCAGTTCGGTGGCCCGGCTCGACAATGCGGCCTGCAAAAACGGGCCGAAACTGATCCGGGCGACGCCCAACGGGCCGAATGACGCCGGATCGTCCTGGTCGGGCAGCGCGATCGCGTTGATCGGCAGCGGCAGCTCAGTCGCCAAGCGCCGCAACGTCTCCGGATCGTGGCGCCCCACCGGATACAGCACATCGGCGCCGGCGCCCGCGGCCTCGGTCAACCGCTCGATTGCGCGCTCGACCAGATCCACGCCGCCGGCATCCCCGCGCAGGAAGAGGTCCGTGCGCGCGTTGATCACCACGTGCACCCCGGCGGCGTCGGCGGCCGCCCGCAACGCCGCGACGAAATCGGCGTGCTCACGCGCGGATCGCAGCCGCCGGTTCTCCGAGTGCACGGTGTCCTCGACATTGAGGCCCACCGCACCGACGCTGAGCAGCCCGTCGATCAGGCGTTGCGGGGATTGGCCGTAGCCGGATTCGATGTCCACCGACACCGGCACGTCGACCGCCGCGGTGATCTGGGCGACCCCGGCGAGCACGTCGTCGAACGACATACCTTCGTTGTCACGTTTGCCGAGCGAGTCGGCCAGCGGGTGGCTGCCGACGGTCAGGGCGGCAAAACCGGCCCCCGTCGCCAGACGCGCCGACCAAGCGTCCCACACGGTCGGAAGCACGACGGGGTGCCCGGGCCGATGCAATTCCAGGAACGCCGCCGCGCGCGCGGCGGTCGTGATCTGACGTGGCATGGGTATTTGCTCCGTGTTCCCCGACGAGTCGTCTGCCCGGCACCATCGGTGCGCAGTGGATAGTATCGAGAAACACATTGTGATTTGTGACACCGTCGGATTTAGGAGATCTCTTGACCACCACGACTGAACTCGCCGAACTGCACGATCTCATCGGTGGCCTGCGTCGGTGTGTGAACTCCCTGCGGTCACGCTACGGCGACAGCCCGGCCATGCGGCGCATCGTCATCGACGCCGACCGGATCCTCAACGATGTCGAATTACTCGACTCCGATGTTTCCGAATTGGACTTGGCGCGCGCCACGGTGCAGCACTCCGGTGAAAAGATCACCATTCCCGATACCCAGTACGACAGCGATTTTTGGCGCGATGTCGACGACGAGGGCGTCGGGGGCCACCACCGATCCTGACAGCCATGCCCCCCGAAAATTCGGGGGGCCTCTCTGTGTACCCTTCGACCAACAGCTTCGTTCAACAGCCCGTTCGAAGAGGAACACTTGATGAGCGCACCCACGGCGAACCGTCCTGCGTCCGGAGTTTTTTCCCCGACGCGCGCCAGGATCCAGCAACGCACTCTGCGCACCGACCGCTGGTGGATGTCGCCGCTGCGGATCGACCTCGGCTTCGCCGCGTTCATCATCTACGCGACGGCACGGGCATTTCAGCAGAACTACTTCTTCGTCCCCAAGTACCACTACCTGACGCCGTTCTACTCCCCGTGCGTCAGCAAGGGCTGCGGTGAGGCCGGCGACATCTGGCCACAGTTCCTGCCCGACGTGTGGTGGCTGCCGTACGCGGCCCTGTCGCTGCCGTTTCTGCTGCTCTTCCGGCTGACCTGCTACTACTATCGCGGTGCCTACTACCGCACGGTGTGGCAGTCGCCCAGCGCGTGCGCGGTCGCCGAGCCCCGTGTCCACTACACCGGCGAGACCCGGTTCCCGCTGATCATCCAGAACACCCACCGGTACTTCTTCTACATCGCCGGCATCATCTCGATCATCAACACCTACGACGCGATCGTCGCGTTCCACTCCGACACCGGACCCGGCGGATTCGGGTTCGGCCTGGGCAACCTGATCCTGCTCGGCAACGTCATCATGCTGTGGATCTACACGCTGTCCTGCCACTCCTGCCGGCACGTGACCGGCGGCCGGCTCAAGCACTTCTCCAAGCACCCTGTGCGGTATTGGATTTGGACTCAGGTCAGCAACATCAACACCCGGCACAAATTGTTCGCCTGGATCACGCTGGGCACCCTGATGGTCACCGATTTCTACATCGCACTGGTGGCCAGCGGCGCTATTCATGACCCGAGATTTGTTGGCTGAATAGCCATTTCAAACAAAATCTGAATTGAGCTAGCGAGGGATTTATGGCTGAGGTCGAGCGGCACTCCTACGACGTCGTAGTGATCGGTGCCGGCGGCGCAGGTTTGCGCGCGGTCATCGAGGCGCGCGAACGCGGCCTGCGGGTCGCCGTGGTGACCAAGTCGCTGTTCGGGAAGGCCCACACGGTGATGGCCGAAGGCGGCTGCGCCGCCTCGATGGGCAACACCAACCCCAAGGACAACTGGAAGACGCACTTCGGCGACACCATGCGCGGGGGCAAGTTCCTCAACAACTGGCGGATGGCCGAACTGCACGCCAAAGAGGCACCGGATCGCGTCTGGGAGCTGGAGACCTACGGCGCGCTGTTCGACCGCCTCAAGGACGGCAAGATCAGCCAGCGCAACTTCGGGGGCCACACCTACCCCCGGCTCGCCCACGTCGGTGACCGCACGGGCCTGGAGCTCATCCGCACCATGCAGCAGAAGATCGTCTCGCTGCAGCAGGAGGACTTCGCCGAGCTCGGCGACTACGAGGCGCGCATCAAGGTGTTCGCCGAATGCGCCATCACCGAGCTGATCAAGGACGGCTCCGGAGACGAGGGGCGGATCGCCGGCGCCTTCGGCTACTGGCGCGAGAGCGGCCGGTTCGTCGTGTTCGAGGCGCCCGCGGTGGTGCTGGCCACCGGCGGCATCGGCAAGTCCTTCAAGGTGACCTCCAACTCGTGGGAATACACCGGCGACGGCCACGCCCTGGCGCTGCGCGCCGGGGCGACGCTGATCAACATGGAGTTCATCCAGTTCCACCCGACGGGCATGGTCTGGCCGCCGAGCGTGAAGGGGATCCTGGTCACCGAGGGTGTGCGCGGCGACGGCGGAGTGCTGAAGAACTCCGACAGCAAGCGCTTCATGTTCGACTACATTCCGCCGGTGTTCAAAGGCCAGTACGCCGAATCCGAGCAAGAGGCCGACCAGTGGCTCAAGGACAACGACTCGGCCCGGCGCACCCCGGACCTGCTGCCCCGCGATGAGGTCGCCCGCGCGATCAACTCGGAGGTCAAATCGGGTCGTGGCACCCCGCACGGCGGGGTTTACCTCGACATCGCCTCTCGGTTGACGCCCGACGAGATCAAGCGGCGGCTGCCGTCGATGTACCACCAGTTCATGGAGTTGGCCGGGGTGGACATCACCAAGGAGCCCATGGAGGTCGGGCCCACCTGCCATTACGTGATGGGCGGTGTCGAGGTCGATCCCGACACCGGAGCGGCCACCGTCGCCGGCCTGTTCGCCGCCGGCGAGTGCTCCGGCGGCATGCACGGTTCCAACCGGCTCGGCGGCAACTCGCTGTCGGACCTGCTGGTCTTCGGGCGCCGCGCCGGATTGGGCGCCGCCGACTACGCGCGCGCCCTGGCCAGCCGGCCGTCGGTCAGCGAGGCCGCCATCGAGGCGGCGGCGCAACGCGCACTGGCCCCCTTCGAGGGACCCACCGACGGCTCCACCCCGGAGAACCCGTACACGTTGCAGCTGGAGCTGCAGCAGTCGATGAACGACCTCGTCGGCATCATCCGCAAGGCGGAGGAGATCACCGAGGCGCTGGACCGGCTGGTGAAACTCCGCGAGCGGTTCAAGAACATCAAGGTCGAGGGGAACCGGCAGTACAACCCGGGCTGGAACCTGGCCATCGATCTGCGCAACATGCTGTTGGTCAGCGAATGCATCGCCAAGGCGGCGCTGCAGCGCACCGAGAGCCGTGGCGGACACACCCGCGACGACCACCCCGGGATGGACTCCGCGTGGCGCAAGGTCCTGCTGGTGTGCCGCGCCGTCAACAGCGAAGACGTCATTCCCGAGATCACCATCACCCGCCAAGACCAGGTGCCGATGCGACCGGATCTCATGGAGCTCTTCGAGATCTCGGAGCTCGAGAAGTACTTCACCGATGAAGAGCTGGCCGATCACCCAGGACGGACCTCGAGGACGGAGAGCTAATGAGCTACAACGCAACGATGCGGGTGTGGCGCGGCGACGAAGCCGGCGGCGCGCTGGAGAACTTCACCGTCGAGGTCAACGAGGGTGAGGTGGTGCTCGACATCATCCACCGCTTGCAGCAGACACAGACGCCGGACCTCGCGGTGCGGTGGAACTGCAAGGCCGGCAAATGCGGATCCTGCTCGGCCGAGATCAACGGCAAGCCGCGGCTGATGTGCATGACCCGGATGTCGTCGTTCGACGAGGACGAGACCGTGACCGTCACCCCGTTGCGGACCTTCCCGGTGATCCGTGACCTGGTCACCGACGTCTCGTTCAACTACGAGAAGGCAAGGGAGATCCCCTCTTTCGCGCCTCCCAAGGACCTGCAGCCCGGCGAGTACCGGATGGCGCAGGTGGACGTGCAGCGTTCCCAGGAGTTCCGCAAGTGCATCGAATGCTTCCTGTGCCAGAACGTCTGCCACGTGGTGCGCGACCACGAGGAGAACAAGAAGTCGTTCGCCGGACCGCGTTACCTGATGCGCATCGCCGAACTCGAGATGCACCCGCTGGACACCCGCGACCGTCGCAACGACGCGCAGGAGGAGCACGGTCTGGGCTTTTGCAACATCACCAAGTGCTGCACCGAAGTGTGCCCCGAGCACATCAAGATCACCGACAACGCGCTGATCCCGATGAAAGAGCGGGTGGCCGATCGCAAGTACGACCCGATCGTCTGGCTGGGCAACAAGCTGTTCCGGCGCTAGCCGCGAGCCTTCGCGTTGTCGCCGAACGTGCTCCGATGGTGAGATTTTGGCCCGCCGCTGTTGCACCGGGAGAGCACGTTCGGCGCGAGCGGACGCGTGAAATCAGTGCGGCGTCAGGCGCCGAAATGCGCTGCGGTGGAAGACAATCGGCGCCACCTCGGCGTCGACGGTCACCTCGTTGACCCGTAGCACCACGATGGTGTGATCCCCCGCGGGGATCAGCTGCTCGATCGCACTCTCCAGCCACAGGCCGGTGCCCTTGATGAACACCGCCCCGGAGCGACGCGACACCGTCTCCAGCCCGGCAAACCGGTCACCGGTCTTGGCGGCCAGGGTGCGGGCGGCCTCGTCATGCTCCTCGCCCAGCACGCTGATGCCCAGCATCGGCAGGTCCTTGAGCTTGGGCCAGGTGGTCGAGGTGTTTTGCACGCAGAAGGACACCAACGGCGGATCCAACGAGACGGGCACGAAGGTGCTGGCCGCCAGCCCCACGCGGACACCGGAAACCTCCGCGGCGATCGCCACCACGCCGGACGGGAAGTGCCCGAAAGCTTCACGCAGTGTCGAAGCGGTCAGCTTGTTCGATGCGTTCACTGGACTTCACTCGCCCCTTGTCGCCGACGACAAATTCGCTCGTGTGACATTACCTGCCGAGTATCCGTGTGCCTCGGCGACGTCGGGGTGGGCGCGCACTCTGCTTTTCCAGGCGTTGCGCCCGTAGACCGCGAAGATCGGATCGGACGGCTTGTGCGCCGGATTCCAGGAGCGGTCGGTGCACGCGGCGAGTTCGCCCGGTAGCGACAGCACCGGCAGCTGGGCGTCGAGCCGGGGATTGAAGAAGTAGGGCACCGAGATGCGCTCGCCGGTTTGCTCGTCGAGCTGCACCCGGTGTTCGGTGGCGCGCAGGTAGCCGCTGGTCGCGACCTCGAGTAGCTCGCCGATGTTCACGATGAACGCCCCGTCCACCGGCGGGACATCGACCCAATCGTCGTGCGGCGCACCCCGCCGCACCTGTAGGCCCCGGCTGCCCGGCTCGGCGAGCAGCAGCGTCAGCACCCCGGAGTCGCGGTGCGCCCCCACGCCCTGCGTCAGCGGCGATCGCAAGCGCGGCGAAGCCGGGCGCCGCGGGTCGCCGCCGTCAGCCGTGGCCGCGCGGGCCGGATAGCGGATGACCTTGATCAAGGTGGCCGGCGTCTCGGCGAAGGCGTCGTCGAACACATCCGGCGGGCTGCCCAGCGACGCGGCCCAGTGCCGCAGCAGCGCGCGGGCGACCCGGGACAGGGCGGCGTCCCACTCCGCGATGAGGCCCGGGAACGCCGGCAACGCCGCCGGCCATTGGTTGGGACCCTGCAGCCAGAGGTAGTCGGGCTTGCCCGGGCCGCCGATGGCGGGCCGTTCGGGGCCGATATCAATCTGCTCGCGCCAATCCACCCGGCCGAGTGTCCGCTCGCCACCCATCCGGGTGTAGCCGCGGAAGTGCGGGCTGCGCACCATGGCCATGGCGTCCTTGTCGGCGTCGGGCAGCGCGAACAGGCTCCGGGCCGCCTCAAGCAGCCGGTTGGTCAACGCCTCGGACACACCGTGGCCGGTCAGGTAGAAGAAACCCACCTCATGTGCGGCTTCGCGCAGGCCCGCCCGCAGCTGCTCGGCACCGGCCCGCAAATCCACCACCGGCACCGCGGCAGCGCTTCCCTCACCCGTCACGTGTCCATTATCGCCGCAGGTAGACGAGCCGTCGAAGGCGTTGGCAGGCACTTGCCAACCGGTTGGTTAATTAGGCAATGAAATTTAGGTCACAGTCCCTTGCGCGGATCTGACGCCGCGGGATATTTTAGCGGTGTTACTGGTGGGTAACTTAGCCCAAAGTACCCAACCACACGTGGCGTTCTCAACGAGGAGGAGAATAGTGAGCCACTACAAAAGCAACGTCCGCGACCAGGTGTTCAACCTGTTTGAGGTGCTGGGCGTTGACAAGGCATTAGGCCAAGGCGAGTACACCGACCTCGACGTCGATACCGCCACTGAAATGTTGAACGAGATCAGCCGGCTGGCCGAGGGGCCGATCGCGGAGTCGTTCGTCGAGGGTGATCGCAATCCCCCGGTCTTCGACCCCGAGACGCACTCGGTGACGCTGCCGGAAGAGTTCAAGAAATCCGTCCGCGCAGTCCAAGAGGGTGGCTGGGACAAGGTCGGCCTCGACGAGGCCCTCGGCGGCGTGCCCGCCCCCAAGGCGCTGTTGTGGGCGCTGCACGAGCACATCCTCGGCGCCAACCCGGCCGTCTGGATGTACGCCGGCGGCGCCGGATTCGCCAACATCCTGTACCACCTCGGTACCGAGGAGCAGAAGAAGTGGGCCGTACTGGCCGCCGAGCGTGGCTGGGGTTCCACCATGGTGCTGACCGAGCCGGACGCCGGTTCGGACGTCGGCGCGGGCCGCACCAAGGCGGTGCAGCAGGACGACGGTTCCTGGCACATCGAGGGCGTCAAGAGGTTCATCACCTCGGCCGACTCGGGTGACCTGTTCGAGAACATCTTCCACTTGGTGCTGGCCCGCCCGGAGGGTGCCGGCCCCGGCACCAAGGGACTGTCGTTGTTCTTCGTGCCGAAGTTCCTGTTCGACTTCGAGACGGGTGAACTCGGCGAGCGCAACGGCGCCTTCGTCACCAACGTCGAGCACAAGATGGGCTTGAAGGTCTCCGCGACCTGCGAGCTGTCGTTCGGTCAGCACGGTGTGCCCGCCAAGGGCTGGCTGGTCGGCGAGGTGCACAACGGCATCGCGCAGATGTTCGAGGTCATCGAGCAGGCCCGGATGATGGTCGGCACGAAGGCGATCGCCACCCTGTCGACGGGTTACCTGAACGCGCTGGCCTACGCCAAGCAGCGGGTGCAGGGCGCCGACATGACCCAGATGACGGACAAGACCGCCCCGCGGGTGACCATCACCCACCACCCGGACGTGCGCCGGTCACTGATGACCCAAAAGGCCTACGCCGAGGGGTTGCGCGCGCTGTACCTGTTCACCTCCACCTACCAGGACGCGGCGGTCGCCGAGGCCATCCACGGGGTGGACGCCGAGCTGGCGGTCAGGGTCAACGACCTGATGCTGCCCGTGGTCAAGGGTGTCGGGTCGGAGCAGGCCTATGCCAAGCTGACCGAGAGCCTGCAGACCTACGGTGGCTCCGGCTTCCTGCAGGACTACCCGATCGAGCAGTACATCCGGGACGCCAAGATCGACTCTCTGTACGAAGGCACTACGGCCATCCAGGCGCAGGACTTCTTCTTCCGCAAGATCGTCCGCGACAAGGGCGTGGCCCTGGCGCACGTGTCCGAGCAGATCCAGAAGTTCGTCGACAGCGAGTCCGGCAACGGACGGCTGAAGACCGAGCGCGAGCACCTGGCCAAGGCGTTGGCCGACGTCCAGGGCATGGCGGCCACGCTGACCGGCTACCTGATGGCCGCGCAGGAGGATGTCACCAGCCTGTACAAGGTGGGGCTGGGCTCGGTGCGCTTCCTGATGAGCGTCGGTGACCTGGTCATCGGCTGGCTGTTGCAGCGTCAGGCGGCGGTCGCCGTGGCGGCGCTCGACGGCGGTGCCAGTGGCGCCGAGCGGTCCTTCTACGAGGGCAAGATCGCGGTGGCGTCGTTCTTCGCGAAGAACTTCCTGCCGCTGTTGGCCAGCACCCGCGAGGTGATCGAAACGCTGGACAACGAGATCATGGAACTCGATGAGGCGGCGTTCTAGCCGCTTCTAGGCCGCATATCCGGTCCGGCCACACGCAAATCCCCCGCTTTGACGAGAAGCGGGGGATTTTGCATGGGTGGGCGACAACGAAAAGACCGCCGCTGGATCCCCTCACTCCAGCGGCGGCCTATTCCGTACGCCCGTAACTTGTACCGGCGCTCGAACCTGGGATGCCCCGCGTTGCCGTCGGGGTCGGGGGGTCAGACCACAACACGGGACAATCCGCTCTTCGTCTACCCATCCCCCGCCGTTACTAATCAGCTGTGATCAACTTCATCCACAGTCGGCAACCATGGCCCGATTTACGGCATCTGCGCAGGTCACGTCTCCAAAATCGCGGCCACACCCTGGCCACCCGCGGCGCAGATGGAAATCAGCGCGCGCAGCGGCGCCCCACCCTTGTTCGCCTCTTTCTTCTTTTCGGCAAGTTGTTTGGCGGCCTGCGCGAGAATCCGTCCGCCGGTGGCCGCGAAGGGGTGTCCGGCGGCCAGCGAAGAACCGTTGACGTTCAGCTTCGACCGGTCGATCGAGCCCAGAGCCGCGTCCAGGCCCAGCCGTTCCTTGCAGTACTCCTCGGACTCCCACGCCTGTAGGTGTGCCAGCACCACCGACGCGAAGGCCTCGTGGATCTCGTAGAAGTCGAAGTCCTGCAAGCTCAGGCCGTTGCGGGCCAGCAGCCGCGGCACCGCGTAGGTCGGGGCCATCAGCAGGCCGTCGCGGCCGCTGACGTAGTCGACGGCGGCGGTCTCCGCGTCGACCAGATAGGCCAGTACGGGCAGCGAGTGATCGGCCGCCCACTGCTCGGTCGACAACAAGGCGACCGAGGCGCCGTCGGTCAATGGAGTGGAGTTGCCCGCCGTCATCGTGGCGTCGCCGGCCTTCACCCCGAAGACCGGGCGCAGCGAGGCGAGCTTCTCCACGCTGGCGTTGGCACGCAGGTTGTCGTCGCGGTACAGCCCCAAGAAGGGAGTGACGAGGTCGTCGAAGAACCCGCGGTCGTAGGCGGCGGCCATGTTGTGATGGCTGGCGACGGCGAGTTCGTCCTGATCCACCCGCTTGATGCCCATCTGCTTGGCGGTGATGGCCGCGTGCTCGCCCATTGACAGCCCCGTGCGCGGCTCGCTGTTCGCCGGGATCTCGATGCCCAGCGCCGCGGGCAGCGTGCCGAGCAGCTTGAGCCGCTGCACGTTGGACTTCGACCGCCGCAACTTCAGCAACTGGCGGCGCAGGTTGTCGCCCAGGCCGATTGGCGGGTCGGACGTGGTGTCCACCCCGCCCGCGGCGGCGACCTCGTAGCGGCCGGAGGCGATGCCGTCGGCGGCCGCGACGGCCGCCTGCAGGCCGGTACCACAGGCCTGTTGGATGTCGAATGCCGGTGTATACGAAGACAATTGGGATCCCAGCACGCACTCGCGGGTGAGGTTGAAGTCGCGACTGTGCTTGAGCACCGCGCCGCCGACGACCACGCCGAGGCGCTCGCCCTTCAGCCCGAACCGATCCACTAGCCCACCGAGGGCCGCGGTGAACATGTCCTGGTTGGACGCTTCGGCGTAGGCGCCGTCGGACCGCGCGAACGGGATGCGATTGCCGCCCAGCACGGCGACGCGCCGCCGGGAGTTCAAACTTGTCTGAGCTGCTTGGTCAGTTGTCTGGGAACTTGCAGGGGCCACGTTCATCTCCGGTTATCAGTATGGGGGATTGGCCGTTGGCACCCATACTACCGACTGTTCTTACTCTGCAGTAAGTTCGTCCCCGATACCGTTGGTTTGTCCGACATGTTCGACTCAGAAAGACAACGGAAGGCAGCTCAGTGGCTCCCAATCGTCCCTCCGACCTGTTCTCACAAGTGGTCAACTCGGGCCCCGGATCTTTCCTCGCGAAGCAACTCGGGGTCCCGCAGCCGGAGAATCTGCGCCGCTACTCTCCCGGCGATCCGCCGCTGGCGGGGTCTTTGCTGATCGGCGGCCCGCAGGAGCAGCCGGGCCGGATCGTCGAGCCGCTGCGGGCCGCGCTGAGCGGCGACTACGACCTGGTCGGCAACAACCTGGGCGGCCGCTGGGCCGACAAGTTCGGCGGCCTGGTGTTCGACGCAACCGGCATCACCACGCCGGACGGCCTCAAGGCGCTGCACGACTTCTTCACCCCGCTGCTGCGGAACCTGGGCCACTGCGCGCGCGTCGTCGTCGTCGGCACCACCCCCGACGCCGCGGCCAGCACCGACGAGCGGATCGCGCAGCGCGCGCTGGAAGGCTTCACCCGGTCGCTGGGCAAAGAGCTGCGCAACGGCTCCACCGTCGCGCTGGTCTACCTGTCACCGGACGCCAAACCGGCCGCCACGGGCCTGGAATCGACCATGCGGTTCATCCTTTCGGCGAAGTCGGCGTACGTCGACGGCCAGGTGTTCTACCTGGGGGCCGCCGATTCCACCCCGCCGGCCGACTGGGACCGGCCACTGGACGGCAAGGTCGCGATCGTCACCGGTGCCGCGCGCGGCATCGGCGCAACGATCGCCGAGGTGTTCGCCCGCGACGGTGCGCGCGTCGTCGCGATCGACGTGGAATCTGCGGCCGAGGCCCTGGCCGAGACCGCCAGCCGGGTGGGGGGAACCGCGCTGTGGCTCGACGTCACCGCCGCGGACGCGATCGACAAGATCACCGAACACCTGCGCGACCACTACGCCGGACGCGCCGACGTGTTGGTGAACAACGCCGGCATCACCCGGGACAAGCTGCTGGTGAACATGGACGACGCCCGCTGGGACGCGGTATTGGCGGTCAATCTTCTTGCCCCGAAACGTCTTACCGAGGGTCTGGTCGGCAACGGCAGCATCGGCGAGGGCGGCCGGGTGATCGGGCTGTCGTCGATGGCCGGCATCGCCGGCAACCGCGGGCAGACGAACTACGCCACCACCAAGGCCGGGATGATCGGCTTGACCCAGGCGCTGGCACCGGAGCTCTACGAGAAAGGCATCACGATCAACGCCGTGGCACCGGGCTTCATCGAGACGCAGATGACCGCGGCGATCCCACTCGCCACCCGCGAGGTGGGCCGCCGGATGAACTCGCTGCTGCAGGGCGGCCAGCCGGTCGACGTCGCAGAGACCATCGCCTACTTCGCCAGCCCAGCGTCGAATGCGGTGACGGGCAACGTCATTCGCGTCTGCGGCCAGGCAATGTTGGGCGCCTGACAAGCCAGGCGAAGCTCGAGGAGAACGCGATGAATCAACCCAGCGGGCTGCGGAACATGCTGCGCGCGGCCGCCGGGGCACTACCCGTGGTGCCCCGGACCGACCAGCTGCCCAGCCGGACGGTGACCGTCGAGGAACTGCCGATCGACCGGACCAACGTGGCCGAGTACGCGGCGATCACCGGATTACGCTTCGGCAACAACGTGCCGCTTACCTACCCTTTCGCGTTGACCTTTCCGGCGCTGATGTCGTTGGTGACAGGGTTCGACTTTCCTTTTGCCGCAATGGGTTCGGTGCACACCGAAAACCACATCACGCAATATCGGCCGATCGCGGTCACGGACACCGTCGGGGTGCGGGTGCGCGCCGAGAATCTGCGTGAGCACCGCAAGGGCCTGCTGGTCGACCTGGTCACCGACGTCGAAGTCGGCAACGAGACCGCCTGGCACCAGGTGACAACCTTTTTGCATCAGCAGCGCACCAGCCTGTCCGACGAGCCCAAACCACCCCCGCAGAAACAGCCCAAGATTGCGCCGCCGGGCGCCGTGCTGCGCGTCACCCCGGGCCAGATCCGCCGTTACGCCGTCGTCGGGGGTGATCACAACCCAATCCACACCAACCCGATAGCCGCCAAACTCTTCGGGTTCCCGACCGTCATCGCACACGGAATGTTCAGCGCCGCAGCGGTATTGGCAAACATCGAAGCCCGGCTCCCGGACGCGGTGCGGTACTCGGCCCGGTTCGGCAAGCCGCTCATCCTGCCGGCGACCGCGGGCCTGTACATCGACGAGAAAGATCATCAGCGCTTCGAGTTGTCCTTGCGCAACATCGCCAAGGGGTACCCGCACTTGACCGGGACCGTCGAGCCGCTGTAGCGGCCGGGTCAGCCGACTCGTTCGTCACGCTTGAGCACCCGAACGCTCAGCAGCCTGTTCAGCCCGTGTGCACCGGTTGAGGTCATCAGGAACACCAAGAACAGCCACAGCGGCGGCCGGGCCAGCTCCCAGACGAAGATCGCGGCCCAGATCGGCGAGCCCTGGGTGACCGCGAGCACCCCGGCGGCCCCCGCCAGCGAGACCGCCGGAACGTGCAGGTCTGTTCCGGCCATCCAGTTGATCGTCAGCACCAGCAGCGCACCGGTCGCCGCCCCGGTGGCCAGCGACGGCGTGAGCAACCCGCCGGCACCACCGGCCCGCAGGAACAACGCGGTCAGCAGGGGCTTCAGCAACAGGATCGCCGCCGCCGCGGCGAGGGTGAGTCCGCTGGCGAGGCTGACGGTCAGGATGCTGCGGCCGTTGCCCGGCAACTCGGGCCGCCAATGTGAGCAGATGCCCATGACCAGCCCGGCGCCCGCCAGGGCGGGAATCAGCATCCAGCCACGCGGCTCCCGCGCCGGCCGCGCCGCCGCCATCAGACGGTTGAAGGCGAGGCCCACCGCCAGCGCGAACGGGGCCACCAACAGCCCGTGCGCCGTCAGCAAATAGGTGGACTCCCCGATCGGCCAGTCCAGGTTGGCGTGATCACCGGTGCTGGCCGAGCCGATCGCGACGGCCAGGCTCGAGGTGAGAAACGCCGCGCCCAGCGCGCGCGGGTGCCAGGTGTTGAGCATGATGCGGGCGGAGAACAAGGCCCCGGCCAGCGGCACGGCATACACCGCGCCCAGACCGGCCCCGGCCGCACAGGCGAGCAGGATCTCCCGGTCGCGGGAATCCAACCGCCGCAACCATCCGGTCCCGAAATCACCGAGCGCCGCGGCGAATTGGCGCGGCGCCCCCTCCCGGCCCAACGACGCCCCCGAGCCGACCAGCAGCACCTGCAGCATGGCGTCGACACTCCACGCCAGCCGCGGTATCGGCCCGTGGGCGGCGATGGTACCGGCCAGGGGCGGTACCTCGGCCCGACGCCGCAGCAGCCACCAACCCAGACCCGCCAGCGCGGCACCCACCATCGGCCCCAGCACCCGACGCACCGGGCTGCTGCCGGTCACGCCGGCCAGCAGGGCGCCGAAACTGTAGTTGTAGGTCAGGTGCTGAATGAAACGAAGCACGAACGTTGTCGACAACCCGGCCACGCCTGCCAGCAATCCGACGATGACGACCGCGCAGAAGAAGTCGACGTTACGACCCGATGAGCTGGCGGGCGAGCGGACCACGGCACGAATCTAGCCCGCGAGCAGCGCGCCGGCCCCCGTTAGGACGCGGGCCGCTGGGCGGGCCCGGCTTCCTGCTTCTCGGGCACCCCGCGCAGACCGTGCCAGAACAGGTCGATCATCAGCTCGGCCGCCTCGTCGACGTCGATGTCGCCGGTGGACAGCCGATTCGCCATCGCCTCCCCGGCCCCCACCAGCGCCACCGCCATCATCTGGTGCTCGGCGTCGGTACGCGGGGTGCGGCTGTTCTCCCGCACCAGACCCGCGACCAACTCGATGATCTGCTCACGGCCTTCCCGGACGGTGTGCGCGAAGGCCTGCGAGCTGATCGCCTGGGTGTACATCACGATCCAGGACGCCCGGTTGGCGTCGATATAACGCAAAAACGACCCAATCGTGTTGCGCAGCAAGTCCCGTGGGCTTTGGGTGAAATCGATGTCGGCGCGCACCGCGTCGATGAAGCGGGTCATTTCGCGGTTCAGGCAGGCGCCGAACAAGTCCTCTTTCGAGCCGTAATACAGATACAGCATCGGCTTGGAGATCTCCGCCGCGGCCGCGATGGTGTCCATCGAGGTCTCGTGATAGCCGTTGACCGAGAACATCTGCACGGCGGCGTCGAGCATCTGCTGTTCCCGCACGGCGCGCGGTAACCGCTTGGTGCCACCTGCCATCGCTGTACCTTTCAAGCCGCTTATCCGACTCCAGGGTAACGATCGAGCTGCGGGTCAATGTTCACACGACCGACCAGGGCCCTTCATCGTGGCCACCCGCAGCAGCGCCTGATTCACCGAGGGCAACGCCAGTTCGTCTGCGGCCAAAGCCTTTTCGAGTCGATCCAGCACCGCGGGCACCTCGTCGGTGGTGACCCACAGCGCGATATCGGTGCCCGCCCGCAGGGTCCGCAGCACCGCTTCGGCCACCCCGTAGCGATCCGAGATCGCCGCCATGCTCGACAGGTCGTCACTGAAGATGGGGCCGTTGAACGGTTGGCCGCCGTACCCGGTGCCGTCGCGCAGCAGTTTGACCGCGGCGGGGCTCAGGCTGGCCGGCTCGTCGTCGGCGGTCAATCCGGGCACCTGCAGGTGGCCGATCATCACCGCGACCGGGGCCTGGGTCACCAGGGTCTGGTAGGGCACCAGGTCGTCGTTGATCAGCTCGGGCAGCGGCGGCGTGACGACCCCGCCCTTGTGCGAATCGCCGGAACCGTGGCCGTGGCCCGGGAAATGCTTGAGCACCGGCAGCACCCCGGCGTCGCGGAGCCCCTGCGCGTAGGCCCCGGCGTAGTCGGTGACGGTCTTGGGGTTGTCGCCGAACGAGCGGTCCCCGATCACGCTGTCGTCGGACTCGTCGGTGACGTCGACGACGGGTGCGAAGTCGATGGTGATCCCCAGATCGTGCATCTTCTTACCGCGTTCGTTCGCTTGCGCGCGCACCTGATCGGGGGTCTGGGTCCGGGCCAGCTCGCGCGGCGACGGGGCCGTGCCGATCAGCGACTTCAGCCGGGACACCCGGCCGCCTTCTTCGTCGACGCTGACTGCCAGCGGCAGCGGACCGGCCTGGCCCGCGATGTCGGCCAGCGGACCCTGGAAGATGCCCAGGTCGGTCCAGCTGCCGATGAAAATCCCGCCGACGTGGTAGCCGTTGACCACCGCGCGGGCGTCGTCGGCGTTCTTCACGCCCACCATCAGCAACTGGGCCAGCTTGTCGCGGGTGGACAGCTTGGCCGTCGGGTCGCCGCAGACCTGGGGTGCGGGCGGCGCGGCGGCGGGCTTGCTGGTTGCCGTGGACGCGGGCGGCCGGGCGGTGTCGTGACCACAGGCCGCCACCAGCGTCGACACGGCCGCCAGCAGGGCCAGGGTGCGCGAAAAAGCCATCGGGACATGTTGTCACGGCCGGTGGGCACGCCGGGCGGCACCACCTGACGCGCCGTGGCGGCGAGCGGCGGTTAGGTTGACCGTGGACCCAATGACTGGCAAGGGAGGAGCCAGCGATGACGGGGTTTGCGCTGGCCGCGGTCACCGGGGTGGTGGCGGGCCTGATGATCGGTGCCGCCGCCACCGTCGGCATCACGCTGGCCGTCCAGGACCACGGCACGATGCACGAGCCGGCCGCGCCGGCCACCCGGAGCCCGACCGGGCCGTATTTGGTCAACTATGGCGAGCGGTGTTGGCACGGACATTGCATCCCCTGGCCGTGACGGCCGTTCTGCTAGGTTGACTTTTGGGTAGTCCCCCGTGACATCCACCAAACCCGAGGAGTGACCGATGAACCGGATCGTTGCGCCCGCCGCCGCGAGCGTGGTGGTTGGTTTGCTGCTGGGCGCGGCCGCGATCTTCGGGGTCACCCTGATGGTGCAACAGGACACGAAGCCGCCACTGCCCGGGGGCGATCCGCAGTCGTCAGTGCTCAACCGGGTGGAATACGGCAACCGTAGCTAGCGGCGTAGCCGGGCGCAGCGGGTCGTCACCACCGCAAGACGCGCTAGCGGCAGCCCCGGAATCCGCCCCGAGCTCGCCGGCCACACCCGTGTCCCGCCGTTGGCTGTTGTTGGTCGGCGCGATCTCGCTGGCGTTGACGTTCGCCCAATCGCCCGGGCAGATCTCGCCCGACACCAAACTCGACCTCACCGCGAACCCGGTGCGCTTCCTGCTGCGCGCGACCAACCTGTGGAACAGCGAGCTGCCGTTCGGGCAGACCCAGAACCAGGCCTACGGCTACCTGTTTCCGCACGGCACCTTTTTCTTGATCGGTCATCTGCTCGGGGTACCGGGCTGGATGACGCAGCGGTTGTGGTGGGCGCTGCTGCTGACGGTGGGTTTTTGGGGCGTGCTGCGGGTCGCCGAGACGCTGGGGATCGGCAGTCCGACGTCGCGGCTGATCGGCGCGACCGCGTTCGCGCTGTCCCCGCGGGTGTTGACCACCCTCGGATCCATCTCCTCGGAGACGCTGCCGATCATGCTGGCACCCTGGGTGTTGCTGCCCACGATCCTGGCTTTGCAAGCCCGCGGCCGCCGCTCGGTGCGCGCGCTGGCCGCGCAGGCCGGGTTGGCCGTCGCGCTGATGGGCGCGGTCAACGCGATCGCCACCCTGGCCGGCTGTCTGCCGGCCGTGATCTGGTGGGCGTGCCACCGGCCCAACCGGGTGTGGTGGCGCTACACCGCGTGGTGGGCGGTGAGCCTGGCGCTGGCCATGCTGTGGTGGGTGGTGGCGCTGGTCCTGCTGCGCAACGTCAGCCCCCCATTCCTTGATTTCATCGAGTCTTCCGGGGTGACGACGCAGTGGTCCTCGCTGGTCGAGATGCTGCGCGGGACCGACAGCTGGACCCCGTTCGTGGCGCCCACCGCGACCGCGGGCGCCCCGCTGGTGACCGGGTCCGCGGCCATCCTGGCGACCTGCCTGGTCGCCGCCGCCGGGCTGGCCGGGTTGGCCAGCCCGCGAATGCCGGCGCGCGGACGGCTGGCGACGATGCTGCTGGTCGGGGTGGTGTTGATGGCCGTCGGCTACTCCGGGGGGCTGGGTTCGCCGCTGGCCCATCAGGTGCAACTGTTTCTCGACGCCGCGGGCGCGCCGCTGCGCAACGTGCACAAGCTGGAATCGGTCATCCGCATCCCGATTGTGCTCGGTGTCGCCGAGCTGCTGGGCCGAGTGCCGCTTCCGGGCAGCGCGCCAAGAGCACAGTGGTTGCCTGCGTTCGCCCATCCCGAGCGCGACAAACGGGTCGCCGTGACGGTGGTGGTGCTGACCGCACTGATGGTCAGCACCTCGCTGGCGTGGACCGCCCGGCTCACACCGCCGGGCACGTTCGACGCCATCCCGCGCTACTGGCACGACGCCGCCGACTGGCTCAGCACGCACAACGCCGCGCCTGCCGGCGGGCCGCCCCCCGGCCGCGTGCTGGTGGTTCCCGGTGCTCCGTTCGCCACCCAGGTTTGGGGCACCACGCACGACGAACCACTCCAGGTACTCGGCACCAGCCCATGGGGCGTGCGCGACTCCATCCCGCTGACGCCGCCGCAGACCATCCGGGCGCTGGACTCGGTGCAGCGGCTCTTCGCCGCCGGGATTCCGTCCGCCGGCCTCGCGGATACCCTTGCCCGCCAAGGTATTTCGTACGTCGTAGTGCGCAACGATCTGGATCCGGACTCGTCGCGGTCGGCCCGCCCGATCCTGGTGCACCGCGCGATCGACGGCTCCCCACGACTGCAGAAGGTGGCACAGTTCGGCGAGCCGGTGGGCCCGGGTACGGTGACCGGGTTCGTCACCGACAGCGGGTTGCGCCCGCGCTACCCCGCGGTGCAGATCTACCGCGTGTCGATACCCGGCGCACCCGGCGCGCCCTACTTTGCCGACGCGGATGGGCTGGCCCGCGTCGACGGTGGGCCCGAAGTGCTGCTGCGCCTCGACGAGCGGCGCCGACTGCTCGGCCAGCCGCCGCTGGGTCCGGTGCTGATGACCGCCGACGCCCGGGCGGCCGGCCTGCCGTTGCCCCCCGGTGCCGCGGTCACCGTCACCGACACCCCGGTGGCGCGCGAGACCGACTACGGCCGGGTCGACGAGCATGCGTCGGCGGTGCGGGCCGACGGCGACAGCAGGCATACCTTCAACCGAGTGCCGGACTATCCGGTCCCCGGCGCCGCCCCGGTCGTCGGCGGCTGGAACGGCGGGCGGATCACGGCATCGAGTTCGTCCTCGGACTCCACCGCCATGCCCGACGTCGCACCGGCGACCTCCCCCGCGGCGGCGGTCGACGGCGACCCGGCCACGGCCTGGGTGACCAACGCGCTGCAATCCGCCGTCGGGCAATGGCTGCAGGTCACCTTCGACCACCCGGTGACCAACGCAGCAATCACCCTGACCCCCAGCGCCACCGCCGTCGGCTCCCAGGTTCGCCGCATCGTGATCGACACCGCCACCGGCAGCACCACGCTGCGGTTCGACCAGCCCGGCACGCCGCTGACCGCCGCACTGCCCTACGGCGAAACCCCCTGGGTGCGGATCACCGCCGCCGGCACCGACGACGGATCCAGCGGAGTGCAGTTCGGCATCACCGACCTGTCCATCACCCAGTACGACGCCTCCGGGTTCGCGCACCCGGTCGACCTGCGGCACACCGTGCGGGTGCCGGGGCCGCCGCCGGGCTCGGCGATCGCGGGCTGGGACCTCGGCTCGGAATTACTCGGCCGGCCCGGCTGCGCGGCCGCGGCCGACAGCGTGCGCTGCGCGCCGTCAATGTCGTTGGCCCCGGAGGAGCCGGTCAACTTCAGCCGCACCCTGACCGTGCCCACGCCGGTGGCGGTGACACCGCGGGTGTGGGTCCGCCCGCGGCAGGGCCCCAAGCTGGCCGACCTGGTCGCTGAGCCGAATACCGTTCGCGCCCAAGGTGATTCCGATACCGTCGACATCCTCGGTTCGGCGTTCGCGGCCACCGACGGCGACCCGGCCACGGCCTGGACCGCGCCGCAACGGGTGGTGCAACACAAGACGGCGCCCACGCTGACGTTGACGCTGCCGCGCCCCACCGAGGTCACCGGGCTGCGGCTGCTGCCGAGCCGCTCGACATTGCCCGCCCGGCCGACGATGGTGGCTGTCGACCTCGGCGACGGCCCGCAGGTTCGCCAAGTGCTGCCCGGTGATGACGGCGCCGCTGCGACGCTGCCGTTGCGGTCCCGGGTGACCGACACCGTGACGGTCAGCCTGCTGGACTGGCAAGACATCATCGACCGCAACGCGCTGGGGTTCGACCAGCTCAAGCCGCCGGGCCTGGCCGAGATCGCGGTGCTCGGCACCGACGGCCATCCCGTCGCCCCCGCCGACGCGGCCCGCAACCGGTCGCGTGAAATCGTCGTCGACTGCGACCACGGCCCGGTGATCGCGGTCGCCGGAAGGTTCGTGCACACCTCGATCCGCACCACGGCGGCCGCGTTGCTCGACGGGGCGCCGGTTCCCGTCGCGCCGTGCGATCGCAACCCGATCGCGCTGCCGACCGGCCAGCAGGAATTCTTGGTCAGCCCCGGCGCTGCATTCGTCGTCGACGGGGCACAACTGCTGGCCACCGGTCTGGCCGAATTGCCCAGCGCCGCAGGCGGTTCCAGGACAGCAGCGGTGACCCAGCGGTGGGGTCCCGATCACCGCGAGGTGCGCGCCGCGGCCTCGGCCCGCTCGCGGGTCCTGGTGATCCCCGAAAGCATCAACCCGGGCTGGGCGGCCCGCACCGGCAGCGGGACCCGGCTGACTCCGGTGGCCGTCAACGGCTGGCAGCAAGGCTGGTTGGTGCCGCCGGGAGATCCCGGCACCATCACGTTGACGTTCGCGTCCAACGGCCTGTACCGGGCCGGGTTGGCCTTCGGGTTGGCGCTGCTGCCGCTGTTGACGCTGCTGGCGTCGTGGCGCACCCGGCGGGGACGTTCGGACGATCCGCCGGCGACGCCCTGGTCCCCCGGCCCCTGGGCCGCCGTCGCCGTCGCGGCGGCCGCGGCGCTGATCGCCGGAGTGGCCGGCGTCGTGGTGGTCGCGGGCATGCTGGGCCTGGGTTACGCGCTGCGGCGCCATGACCGATGGCGCGATCGGACCGCCGTCGCGGCGGCATCCGGCGGGCTGATTCTGGCCGGAGCGGCACTGTCGCGACACCCGTGGCGCGCGGTCGACGGCTATGCCGGGCATTCTGCGAGTGTGCAACTGCTCGCGCTGATTTCGGTCGCCGCCGTCGCCGCGTCGGCGGTCGTGCTGCCCAGGCGGCGAGGTGCGGCACCCGGCGACTGACATTTCGGGCGCCCAAGGAGTGATGGCCATGGGATGGTTTTCTGCACCCGACTACTGGGTGGGCAGATTCGTGCTGGAACGCGGGATTGCGGTCATCTACCTGATTGCGTTCGTCGCCGCGGCCAGACAATTCCGGGCGTTGATCGGTGCCGACGGAATGCTGCCCGTACCCAAGTACCTGGCGCGGCAGTCATTTTGGCGAGTACCAAGCATCTTTCAGCTGTACTATTCCGACCGGCTGTTCGCGGGTGTGTGCTGGTGCGGTGCGGCGCTGTCGGCGGCGATTGCGCTCGGGGCGGCCGACCTGGTCCCGCTGTGGGCGGCGATGGTGCTGTGGCTGACGGTGTGGACGCTGTACCTGTCGATCGTCAACGTCGGGCAGGCGTGGTATTCGTTCGGGTGGGAATCGTTGTTGCTGGAAACCGGATTCCTGATGGTCCTTCTCGGCAACGACCGGGTCGCGCCGCCGATGTTGACGTTGTGGCTGGCGCGGCTGCTGTTGTTCCGGGTCGAGTTCGGCGCGGGATTGATCAAGATGCGCGGCGACCCCTGCTGGCGCGATCTGACCTGTCTGTACTACCACCACGAGACCCAGCCGCTGCCGGGTCCGTTGAGCTGGTTCTTCCACCACCTGCCGAAACCATTGCACCGGATCGAAGTGGCGGGCAATCACTTTGCGCAACTCGTGGTGCCGTTCGGGCTCTTCGCGCCGCAACCCGTGGCCAGCGTGGCCGCGGTGATCGTCGTCGTCACGCAGCTGTGGCTGGTGCTGTCGGGCAATTTCGCCTGGCTGAACTGGGTGACGATCGTGCTGGCATTCAGCGCGATCGACGACGCCGCGGTGGCGCGGCTGTTGCCGATACCGGGGCATGCGCCGCCGGCGGCGTCACCGCCGTGGTTCGTCGCCCTGGTGTCCGCGGTCGCCGGCGCAATGCTGATCCTGACATACTGGCCGGTGCGCAACATGCTGTCTCGCCAGCAGCGAATGAACATGTCGTTCAATGCCTTTCATCTGGTGAACACCTATGGCGCGTTCGGCACCATCGGCCGGACCCGCTACGAGGTGGTCATCGAGGGTACCGGCGAACCCCGGATCAGCCCGCAGACCGTCTGGAAGGAATACGAGTTCAAGGGCAAGCCCGGCACGGTGACCCGGTTACCCCGCCAGTGGGCGCCGTATCACCTGCGGCTGGACTGGCTGATGTGGTTCGCCGCAATCTCGCCGGGGTACGCCCAACCGTGGCTGGCGCCGTTTATGCAGCGCCTGCTGCGCAACGACCGCCCCACGCTGCGGCTGTTGCGGCACAACCCGTTCCCGGACGCCCCGCCGCAGTACGTGCGGGCGCGACTGTTTGCGTACCGGTTCACCTCACCGGCCGAGTTGCGGCGCGACCGGGCGTGGTGGCACCGCACGCTGGTGGGCCAGTACGTTCCGCCGACGTCCGTTCGCTAACCTAGCCGGCCGAGGTCCGTGATGAGCTGGGACACCACCGTGATCGTGGCGATCCGGCGGCCGGAATCGTCATCGAGGTCAGCGCCCAGCACGGCGTTGGTCTTCGTCAGCTTTAAGATCCGGCCCGTCGCCACATAGCTTTTCGCCGTTCCCGCGCGCAGGATCGTCACCGACATGCTCAGCGTCGGGCAGGGACATCCCGTGGCGAGCGAGCCGCAATGGGTGGCCGTCTGATCCAGCATCTCGGCCATCGACCCACCGCTGAGTTGCGCGAAATTGTATGCCCCGGGGCCGGGTTCGTACGACATCCGCAACCAGCGCTCATCTCGGGACCCGTCGAGAAACCGCGCGTTCAACGCCGCGAGGTTGGGCGTCAAGTTCTCGTTGGCGTGGGCAACCCAGGCCGTTTCGGTGAGCGCAGCGCCGGGTTCGCCGAACAGGCCCAGGTAGTCGTCGATGTTGATGTCTGGGCTCCTTACCGTAAGGCCGGCCGCTCGGAACCGACCAGGAGTCGGGTTGGACTACGACCCAGCACCTGTCGCCACGGTATGGCAGCGGGATCCTCGGTTAGGTACAGCGGCGGCACTTCTGCCAACACCGCCCGTATGCACTCTTCCACTGCGAGCTTCGCAAGCGCGGTACCCAGGCAATAGTGCGTGCCGGCACCGAAATTCAGTGGTCTCGGGGTCCCCGGGCGGATGAAGCGATCGGGATGGAACCGATCGGGATCCTCCCATGCCGACTCGTCACGACAGGCCGCGGCAATGCACGGAAACACCATCGCTCCGGCGGGGATGACCGTGTCATACAAATCGATCGGCGCAACGGCAGTGCGAGGAATCAGGGGGACGCTGGGTTCCATCCGCATCGTCTCGGCGACGACCGCGGAAAGACGCGCCGAATCCTCCGCAACGCCGTCCAGCTGGTCGCGGTGCCGCAGGGCGACCAGGATACTGCAGGGAATTTGACTTCCAGTCGTATCGTGCGCTGCCACAAGCAGGTTAGAGATCATGACGACCGTTTCGTCATGGGTAAGCCGTTGCCCTTCGACCTCGGCGTCGAGCAGGCTGGTAATCAGATCTGATCCGGGGGCCCCGCGGCGCCGACCGATCAGGTCGCGAACGTAGCCCTGCAACTCCACCACAGCGCGCGTCGCATCATCGATCTGCTCCGGGGTCATCACGAAGAAGACCGGGCTCAGGGCGTCCGCCCAGCGCGCGAACATCGAGACATCGCCATCTGGCACCCCGAGCAGACGGCAGGTCAATCCGGCCGCCACGGCCGCACCGGCGGGAACCATATCCCCGCTCTGGCCGGCCGACGTGATCGCCGCGGCGGCCAGCTGTGCCGCGCTATCCTGCAGCGCGGCGACGGCCCGCGGCGTGAAGGCACGCGAGACGAGTGCTCGCATCCGCTGGTGATAGTCGCCCTCGGTGGTAAACATCAACCGGGCATACCAATCCCGTAACGGCCCGTCGGTGATGCCCATCATGTCGAACAACGTCAAGCCGATGCCGTTGAGCCGCTTGTCACGCACCAATAGCTCAACATCGCGCTGGCGCAGCGCGACAATGGCCCCAGTCATCTCATCCCTGGCCAACGGGCCGCGCCGCGCGGCCTCGCGTAACACCCCGTGCAAGTCACCGGCCAAATTGCCAGTGAGGTCAACGCCCGGCAATGCGTCCATAGCCTCTCCCCTCGAGTGGTGCAAACCGGTTGTCACGCGGCTTCTTTTCGACCAGCTGTATCTCCGACGATAGCCCAATCTCGCGATGGGTGCGGTTGCGTCGATCCTGCGACGCCCGCATCGAATGAGCGAAAGCTCTTGGCGCTGACCGAGTTTGATAGGACAAGGCTCTTAGCTGTTAGCGGCAGGCCCGCTTCGGGCGCTTCGATCCGGCAGGCACCGCACGTTGCGTACAGAGTTGAGCGCGTACTGTCCTGGGATGCGGTCGACATCGTCCTCTGCCGCGACCGACCGGACCAGGCAGCATTGATCGCTGGCGGCCCTGGCTAAAACGCAGCGCCCTATAGGGTTTCGTCGAGCTCGCCGAGGCGGTCGGTGAGCCGCAGGTTCTCGGAGTAGTCGACCGGGCAGCAGATCAGCGACACCCCGTCGTCGTCGAGCGCGGCCCGCAACGTCGGCAGCAGCTCGTCGGCGTGAGAGATCCGATACCCCTTGGCGCCGAAGCTTTGCGCATATTGCACGATGTCGGGATTACCGAAACGCACGTAGTGATGCTCGCCGAGTTCAAGGTCCATCTTCCACTCGATCAGACCGTAGCCGCCGTCCTCCCAGATCAGCACGACCAGCGGGATCTTCTCCCGCACCGCCGTTTCGATCTCCTGCGAGTTCATCAGGAAGGCACCGTCACCCACCACCGCCAGCACCTTGACGTCAGGTTGCGCCAGCTGCACACCCAATGCGCCGGGCAGCGCGAAACCCATGGTGGACAACCCATTTGAGATCAGGCAGGTATTGCGCTCGAAGGTTGGATACAGCCGGGCCATCCACATCTTGGTCGCACCCGTGTCGACCAGCACCACGTCGGAGCGACCCAGCGCCGCCCGGGTGTCGGCGACGACGCGCTGCGGGGCCAGCGGATATCGTGAATCCTGTTGCCCCCGAGCGAATTCCTCGTCCAACAAACCCGATCCCGGCACCTCGGCGCCGTCGAAGCTGCAACCCGACAGCGCGTCGGCCAGCTGGTTCAACGAGTCGCTGATATCCCCGATGATGCCGACGCTGACCGAGTAATGGGCGTCCACCTCGGCCGGGAAGCGATGGATGTGGATGATCTTCTTGTCGCCCTGCGGGTTGATCCGGACCGGGTCGAACTCCTGCAACTCGTAGCCGACGGCGATCACCACGTCGGCGTTGTCGAACCCGAAGTTGACGTAGTCGTGCCGCATGAACCCCACGGTCCCGATGCTGTTGGGGTGATCGTCGGGCATCACGCCCTTGCCGTGGAAGGTGTTGGCAACCCGGATCCCGAGTTCCTCGGCGAAGCGCACCAACGCCGCCGTCGCGTCGCTGCGCGCGGCCCCGTGCCCGGCCAACAGCACCGGACGTTGCGCGCTCCGCAGGATATCGACGGCCCGCGCCACCTGTCGAGCGGCCGGCGCGTCGGCACGAACCACGTTGCGCGGCAACGGCTCCAGCTCGTAATCGGCGTCGTCCTCGTCGATGTGCTCCGGCACCGCCAGGTACACGGCGGCCGGCCGTTCGGTCTCGGCGACCTTGAACGCCTTGCGGACCATCTCCGGTATGGCCCGTGCGGTCGGCACCGGGGCCGACCATCGGGTGATCGGCGCGTACATCGACACCAGGTCGACGTACTGGTGGGACTCCTTGTATTCGCGGTCCTGTCCGACCTGTGCCGAGATCGCGACCAGCGGGGTGCTGTTGGTGGTGGCGTCGGCGACGCCCAGCTGCATGTTGATCGCGCCGGGCCCCAGGGTCGCCGAGACCACCCCGGCGCGTCCGGTCACCCGGCCGTACATCTCGGCCATGAAGGCCGCGCCCTGCTCGTGCCGGGTCAGGATGTAGCGGATGCCGGACGCGGCCAGCGCCTGGACGAACCGGATGTTCTCCTCCCCGGGGATGCCGAAGACGACGGCAACCCCCTCATTCTGCAGGCATTTGACAATCAGCTGAGCCGCAGTGCTCATCCGCCACCTCCCTATAGGGAACGATAGTGGCAGGCTAGGTGTTGAACGTTTTGTCACCTTGGCGAAAAGACAGAGAAAAGACAGCAAGGGAAGGATGTCAGCGTGTCAATCGCGACGATCAACCCGGCCACCGGTGAGACAGTCAAGACTTTCACCTCCGCGACCGATGACGATGTCGACGCCGCGATCGCGCGGGCGTACGCACGGTTCAAGGATTACCGCCGCAACACCACCTTCGCCCAGCGTGCCGAATGGGCAACGGCGACCGCCGACCTGCTGGAGCAGGAGGCCGACGAGGTCGCGGCCATGATGACCCTGGAGATGGGCAAGACCCTGAAATCGGCGAAGGCCGAAGTGCTCAAGTGCGCCAAGGGTTTTCGCTACTACGCCGAAAACGCCGAGCAGCTGTTGGCTGACGAACCGGCCGAGGCGGACAAGGTCGGGGCGAAAAAGGCCTTCGTGCGTTACCAGCCGTTGGGAGTGGTGCTGGCGGTGATGCCGTGGAACTTCCCGCTGTGGCAGGCGGTGCGGTTCGCCGCCCCGGCATTGATGGCCGGCAACGTCGGACTGCTCAAACACGCCTCCAACGTGCCCCAGACGGCGCTGTATCTCGCCGATGTCATCGCCCGCGGCGGGTTCCCGCCCGACTGCTTCCAGACGCTGCTCGTGTCGTCCAGCGCGGTCGAGCGCATCCTGCGCGACCCGCGCGTGGCCGCGGCCACGCTGACCGGCAGCGAGCCGGCCGGCCAATCCGTCGCGGCGATCTGCGGCGACGAGATCAAGCCGACCGTGCTCGAACTCGGCGGCAGCGACCCGTTCATCGTGATGCCGTCGGTCGACCTGGACGAGGCGGTCAAGACCGCGGTGACCGCCCGCGTGCAGAACAACGGTCAATCCTGCATCGCCGCCAAGCGGTTCATCGTGCACACCGACATCTACGACGCCTTTGTCGACAAGTTCGTCGAACGCATGAGCGCGCTCAAGGTCGGCGACCCGACCGACCCGGACACTGACGTGGGCCCGCTGGCCACCGAATCGGGGCGCGACGAGATCGCCAAGCAGGTCGACGACGCCGTCGCGGCCGGCGCCAAGCTGCGGCTGGGTGGCGAGGTTCCCGACCGGCCGGGCTGGTTCTACCCGCCGACCGTGGTCACCGAGATCGGCAAGGACATGGCCCTCTACACCGAGGAGGTATTCGGCCCGGTCGCCTCGATGTACCGCGCCGCCAGCATCGACGAAGCCATCGAGATCGCCAACGCCACCACCTTCGGGCTGGGGTCCAACGCCTGGACCAACGACGAGGCCGAGCAGCAGCGTTTCATCGACGAGATCGAGGCCGGCCAGGTCTTCATCAACGGCATGACGGTGTCCTACCCCGAGCTGGGCTTCGGCGGCATCAAACGCTCCGGCTACGGCCGCGAACTCGCCGGCCTGGGCATCCGCGAATTCTGCAACGCCAAGACCGTCTGGGTGGGCCAACCCGAAAGCGGTGATTCCGGTGGGGGCACCAAGGTCGAATAGCCTTCGCGCCGAGAGCGGGGCCTGCGGACGTCCGTAATTTTCGTACCGAAGGCCCACACCCGTGGTCTTGGTGCCGTTACACGCTGGCCAGGGCCCGCTGGTCCTCCTCGGCGAAGGTGTCCTCGAGCTGCAGCGGCGAGTAGTCGAGGTCGATCTCGCCGAGCGGACGCCCGCGGGCGCTGGCAATGGTGCCAAAGCGGCGCATCCCCTTGTCCGAGGCGTAGGCCATGGACTCCTCCGTCGACAGACCGAAAGGCATCGGGTCGTAAAGGGCGAAGCCCTCTTCGATCAGCCGCAGTCCCAGCGGCATCAGCTCGTTCATCCGCGTTTCGAACACGCCCCAGTTGGCGTCGTCCGCGGCGACGTGCCGCCGGCAGGTGAAGGTGCCCCAGGCCATGTGGCGGCGTTCGTCGTCGCCGATACGGCGTACCAGCTCCTGCATGCCGGGCAGGATGCCGCGCTCCACACAGATCTTGTGCCAGATGTAGTAGCCGGTCAGCGCGAGCATCCCCTCGACCATGTGGTTGTAGGTGACCGACGCACGGACCTGGGCGGCCGGCGACGGATCGTCGGCCAGCACGCTCAGGCACTGCGGCAGCTCCTCGTAGAAGATCGCGCGATACGTCGGGACATCGTCGATGAACGGGTGCAGGTCGTCGGTGACGCCGACGGCATCCAGCCACATGCGGAACACCTGGACGTGCTTGGCCTCCTCGAAGGCGAACTGCGTCAGGTACATCTCGTCGCCGAGCCGGCCCTCGGCGCGCATGGCGGCCATGAACGGCTGGATGTCCTGGGTCACCGATTCCTCGCCGGCGATGAACTCGGCGCACAACCGGGTCGCGTAGTGGCGCTCGTCGTCGGTCAGGCGTTCCCAGTCCTCGCGATCGCGGGAGAAGTCGATGTCGGCCGGATTCCAGAACTTCGCGTTGCCACCCGCAAAGAGCTTGAGCGGCAAGCTTTCCCAGTTGAGGCCACCCTGGATCATTGAGGCGACTCGTGTTCTGTTCATGTGACCTCCTCAGATCGCATCGGGGTTGGGGCACGCGAGGCATCCGGTGCGGCGAACGCGGCGGCGAGGACCGCGACGATCCTTCGCACGGCCAGGGCCGGCTGTTCGGGGCTGGGTTCGTCGAGCCCGAGGATGGGGTCCAGGCCGCGCATGTAGGGGGCCAGGGCCAAGTGCGGGAAGATCAGCAGCAGCAACGACAGCAGCACGTCGGTGTCGGCGTCCGCACGTAGGTCGCCGCGCGTCTGGGCGGTGCGCACCAGGGGCCGCAGCACTTCCAGGTAGTGGCGGTGGATCACGCTGCGGACACTGATGCGGGCATCGGTGTCGACCTCCAGAGTGGCCGCGGCGTGCAGCGCGCGTTCTCGCGGATGCTCGGCGTAGTAGGCGACCCAGCCGTCGAGCAATTCGGTGAGGAAATCGAAAAATGGCCGCTCCGGGCCGATCTTGTGGATCAGGTTTTCCATGTAGACCCGCACCCGCTGGCTGCCGATGTCGGCGATGAACGCGAACAGGTCGCGCTTGTCGGCGAAGTACTGGAACAGGCTGCCCTTGGCGACGCCGGCCCGGCGCGCGACGACGTTGAGGCTGCCCGACGAGAATCCGTGGGCCCCGAATTCGGCCTCGGCCGCCTCGATGATCGCGGTGCGACGAGCGGGGTCGACGCGTGCCCATGTGACCGTCGGCATCCGGCCTCCTTGCCTTGATGACCACCGGTCAGTCTAGTGTGATGCGCGACACAGTCAAGGGGTTGCGCCGCGGGTGGGCATGCACCGCGGGTGCAATAAGAGCGACGGGTGGTCAAGCAACCACAATCGTCAACATCTCTTTGACTCTTTGACGTAGTTTTCGGTAATTGGCAGAAGAGGTGCCAGATCACTTTGGATCAGCCGCGGGCCCGTCCTGGCCGACCGCGCAGCCAGGAGTCGCAAGCCGCCGTGCTGCGGGCGACGTCGGAGCTGATGCACGAGGTCGGCTTGCGAGCCATGACCACCGAGGAGATCGCCACTCGCAGCGGGGCGAGCAAGGCGACGATTTACAAGTGGTGGCCGAACAAGTACGCCCTGGCCGTCGAGGCCTTTCTGACGGAGATGTCGGTCGAGTCGGCCGATCACGACACCGGGTCGGCGCTCGACGATTTTCGCCTTGCGGTGCGGGGCATGACCCGCTTCTACACCAGCGACAGCGGCCGAGCGTATGCCCAACTGGTCGGTGAGGCGCAATTCGACCCGCAGGTCCGTGCGCAATTGCGCGACTACCTCGTGGGATCCCGTCGCAAGCTGGTCCGTGCGATCTGGGATCGCGGTGTCGCGCGCGGTGAACTCCGCCCCGATATCGACCCCGAGGTGGCGATCGACTTGATTTTCGGCCCGGTGATGTACCGCCTGGTCGCCGGCCACGCCCCCCTGGACGACGCCAGCGCGGACGCGATCGTGGAAACGGCCATGCGCGGGTTGGCCTACTGAGAGCACCTACGGACCACCTACGGACCACTATGAGACCGACGTCATAACTTTGACGGTTCAAAAGCCGCGGCACTTGCTTTAGTTTGGAAACTAAACGTTCAGTATCCTATTGGAATGGTCATGGCCGCTGCCTCTCACGTGTCCTCGAAACCCCCGTCCAGCTCGACTACGCGCGGCCAGTCAACGGCGCGCAAATTGGTGACCGAGTTCATCGGAACGTTCTTCCTCGTGTTCACCGTCGGTGCCAGCTCTCGCACCACCAACCCGCTTGCCCCGCTCGCAATCGGCGCGGTGCTCATGGTGATGGTCTACGCGGGCGGCCACATTTCCGGCGGCCACTACAACCCGGCCGTGACGATGGCCGCGTTCGTCCGTCGCAGGATCGGCGCGGGTGATGCGGCCGGCTATTGGAGCGCGCAGTTGTGCGCGGGCCTACTCGCCGCGGTCGTCGTCGGCGCCTCGATCAGCGCTTCGGACGCTCACCCGTTTACCCCGCCCGGCCACGCCATGACGAGCGCGCTTGTCGTCGAGTTCCTGTTCACGTTCGCGCTGGCCTATGTGGTGCTCAATGTGGCAACCAGCAAGGACCATCCGTCCAACTCCTTCTATGGGCTGGCGATCGGTTTCACCGTCCTCGTTGGTGCGGTGAGCGTGGGTGACATTTCGGGCGGTGCATTCAACCCCGCCGTCGTTTTGGGCGGAGCGGCGATGGGGCTGCTCGGCTGGTCGACCCTGATCTATCTGGTGCCAGAACTGATTGCCGGCGTTGCGGCCGGCTTGGTGTTCTGCGCACTCAACCCTGCCGACAAGTAAGCCGACAAGTAACAGGGCGCGACCCGCCGGACGTGCGGTTCGGCGCGGGTACGACCCGCAGCGCACGTCCGAGATAGGAGAGCAAGCAAATGAACCCGATCCCGTCGATCACGCTCAATGACGGCAACACGATCCCTCAACTGGGTTTCGGTGTGTTCCAAATTCCACCGGAGCAGACCGCCGCGGCGGTGCAGTCTGCTCTTGCGGTGGGCTACCGCCACATCGACACCGCACAGATGTACGGCAACGAGCGCGAAGTCGGCCAAGGCATCCGGGATGCGGGACTAGACCGCGACGAGGTGTTCATCACCAGCAAACTCAACAATGCACATCACCGCCCCGACGACGCACGGCGCGCCTTCGACGCCACGTTGACCGCTCTCGACACGGATCACGTCGACCTGTTTCTCATCCACTGGCCCTTGCCCACTCGGTATGACGGCGACTTCGTCTCCACCTGGAATGTGTTGGAGGAGTTCGCCAAGGACGGCCGGGCACGCAGCGTCGGCGTGTCGAACTTCCAGGTCCCGCACCTGCGGCGGCTCGTCGAGGCGTCGCCCACCGTGCCCGCGGTGAACCAGATCGAGCTGCACCCGTACTTCACCAACCAGCAGGTGGTCACCCACCTCCGCCAGCACCAGATTGCGACAGAGGCTTGGTCGCCGATCGCGCAAGGGCGGGTCCTCGGCGACGCACTGATCACTCGGATCGCCGAGACGCACGGCAAGACGCCGGCACAGGTGGTGCTGCGTTGGCATATCCAAAGCGGTTACATCGTCATCCCGAAATCGGTGCACCGCGAACGCATGGAGTCCAATTTCAATATCTTCGACTTCGCGCTCAGTCCCGAGCAGATGGATTCCATCAGTAGCCTCGACCGTGGCGAGCCGGGTCGCACCGGTCCCCACCCCGACACCTTCGACAGGATTCCCGACTGACGTTCGGCTGACGGTCGCAAGTCCTATGGCCGCATCTGGTAGGCGCCGTTGATCGGCTCGATGTGTTCTTTCCAGATCTGGTCGTAGCGCACCGGGTCGTGGACCGGGCGGCGGACCATGCGCGTGGCGAATCGGGCTTGTTCATCGGTGGTGGCTGATTTGTCGTGCAGCTCAACGGCATAACCGTTGAAGTCGCGCACCAGCACGGCGAAGATCTCGTCGATCAGGGCCTCGGCTCCCCGTTGGTCCAACCCGGACAGCGGCGCCTCCTCCAGGATCAGCTGGGCATAGGGCACCGTGGCGAACAACTGTCCCACCCCGAACGCGAAGTCGATGTCCTTCTGCTGCGCGGCATCCGGGGTGGCGCTGGCCAGCATCTCGGCCAGCACGTCGATCTGGCCGCGCAGCAGCGCCACGTTGGGCAGGTGCGCATAGCTGTCGAACGACGCGCGCCAATCGTGGAAGCGCACCTTGCCCAGCCCACCGGTCGGCCCCTGGGCGAACAGGAACGCATCATCGGCCGCGTCGTCGCGACGGTCGATCAGCGGCAGATCGGCGTTCGGCGCGAACAGGTAGTTGGGCATGAACTTGCCGAGCAATCCGATGTTGATGTGCATGGTGCCCTCAAGCCTTGGCAGCAAACCGATTTCCCGGGCCATAGCCTCGAAAATGGTGTCCTTTTCGACGCCCTTGGCGGCGATGACGTCCCAGAGTGCGGTGATCACCCGTTCGCCTTCGCTGGTGATCTTCGCCTTGGTCAGCGGGCTGTACAGCAGATAGCGGCGATCGTTCGCCGACGCGCTCCGCATGTAGTCGCAGGCCCGGCTGGCCACCAGCCGCATCGCGATCAACCGCACGTAGGCGTCGGTGAGCAGCCGCCGCACGTGGCTGAAGTCGGTGACGACCGTTCCGTACAGGTGCCGGTTGGACGCGTGAGTGACCGCCTCGTACATGGCGTGGGTGCACATGCCGACCGCACCCCAGCCGAGGTTGTACTTGCACACGTTGACCGTGTTGAGCGCGGCGTGAAAGGCGTCCGGGCCGCGGTGCAACAGGTCGGCCTCGCCGACCGGGTAATCGCGCAGCGCATAGTTGGCGACGAAGTTCTGCGAGTTGACGACGTTCTTGATCAGGTCGTAGCGATCGTGCTGGGAGTCGGCGACGAAGAAGACGTACTCGTCGTCCTTCGGCGAGGATCCGGCGATCTTGCCGAAGGTCGACACCATCCGCGCGACGTTGGCGTTGCCGATGTAGTACTTCTCGCCGTTGGCCGTCCAGCCGCCGTCGCCGTCGGGCCGCAGCACCATGTCGGTCTGGTAGACGTCGGCGCCGTGGGACTGCTCGGACAGGCCGAAGCCGAACACCTCGCCGGCCTGAAGCTGCGCGGCGGCCTTGCGTTTGGCGTCCTCGTTGGCGCTCATCCATATCGGCCCGAGGCCAAGCGCGGTGACCTGGAATGGGTACCAGTAGTTCAACCCGTAGAAGCCCACGATTTCGGCGAACTCACTGATCCGGTAGGTGTCCCAGCGGCAGGCCACCTCGGCCGAGGTGCCGTATTGCGAGGGCGTCAGCAGCGAGGCGAAGATGTGCTCCCGGCCGATGTGATCGAGGAATTCGGAGTACCACCGGCGTTCGTGGTCGTCGGACTTCAGCCGCGCCTTGCCCCGGGACTCGAAGAAGTCCACGGTCGCGGCCATGATCTCCGCCGAGCGACGGTCAGGGTAGCGGCGTTGCAAATGATTCGGATTGAGCAACATGGTGGTCTCCCGCGGTTCGGACGGTCCAGGCGGCTTGACGGTAGATCACCAGCGTGGCCGCAACGTCGACGGTACTGCCAACGAATCGTCGATTTATGCGTGTTGGGCTCGGGTGGCAAATATCGCGAGGCTGGCCGGCACGATCAGCACCCCGAGCAATATGGCCGGCCAGTTCACCGGCCGCCCGGCCGCGACCTCAACGAACAGCGCGATGACCGGTACCAGTGCCAGCGCCGCGGTGACGAGCACCGGCGCCAACCGCTGAATGGCGTACTGCATCAACAAGAACGGCACCACCAGGGAGGCGAACGCGGCTGCGACCGAGGTGCTCAACGGCAAACTGGGCGCGGCGAGCACACCGGACGGAACCAGCACCAGCAAGGCGAAAGCAGCCACCGCGACGGTGCCGTAGTAACGATGTGCCATCACCTGCCACACGCCGACCCCGCCGGTCCCCAAGTCGCGCGAAACGACGGCAACGCCGCCGCCGGCGGCGCCGTCGACAACGCCGAGGGCCGCCGCGACCAGCAACGCCCCGATCCCGCGCGGATCCGACCCGGCCAGTGCCACCACCAACGAGGCGCCCAGCGCCGCCAACAGACATACCGCCGACCATTGAGCGAACCCCGGCCGCGTCGGAGCCTGGCTGCGCCGCGCCCGCAGGGCCGACCAGGCCGTCACCGCGAGGGGGGCCACCGAGGCGGCCAGCGTGAAGACAACCACCGCGCTGTAGACCGCCACCCCGCAGAAAAAGGCGACGAACGTCAGCGCGGTCCACAGATTCAGCCAGCCGAAGCTGCGCCTGGTAGACCCGGTGGTCGAAGAATCGGAAAGGCCCCTGCGCGTCGCGACGGCTCCGAGCACCGCGCACGCCGCCGCGGCGATCGCCAAGATCACCAGGCTGTCCGCGACGGTGATCATCGATAACCCCAACAGTGCCGTGATCACGGCGTGCAGCCCGTTGCCGGTGAGAAGGGCGAGCCAGGGCATCAGGTCATCACCACAGCGGTGCTCGGCATGTCGATAAGAGTGCCTTGCGCAGGCGGCGACGTCTGTCGGTCAACTAGCCACCGCCGAGGATGAATCGGGTGTCCCCCGATTGGGGGAACGAGATTCATCCCACCGAGAACCGATCGGCGGATAGCCCCCGGTTGCGGATCTCCCTACTCTGCAACGTGTTGAAAAACCACGGTGGCCATCGTTAGACACGGATCCTTCGAACGGAAACCGTTCAAGGAACGGCTGTCGGCCACGCGAAACCCGCGTTACCGAAACCTGTTTCGAGGAGACTGTCGATGAATGCCGCGCCCCAGATCCACCGATTCCAACACAATGCCAAGGCCGTCGCCATCGGCAATCCCGCATGGCAGGCCGCAGCCGATAACAAGCTGCTGGACAACAGCGTTCGTTACATCGGCAACGATCGGCTGGAGCGGCAGAGCGATGGCCACCGTTTCATCAACATGATTTCGTGCTCGTACCTCGGACTGCACTCACACCCATGGGTACTGGAAGGCGCCCGTGCGGCAATCGATTCCGAGCAGACGTTCGCACTGTCGGCCTCACGGCTGCGGATCCGGTTCTCCATCATCGACGAGCTCGAAGCCGGACTCTCGGCGTTGTACCGGGCTCGCTGCATCTCCGCGATCTCCACGGCGGTGGCCAGTTCCGCGGTATTGCCCCTGATCGCGTCGGGGCACCTGACCGACGACGGGGAACCGCGCGTCATGGTCTTCGACAAGCATGCCCACTTCTCGCTGAACTACGTCAAGCCCATCTGCGCCGACGAGGCACCCGTCTACACCAGCCCGCACAACGACCTGAACTACCTCGAAGACATGTGCAAGAAGCACAAGCGGGTTGCCTACATCGCCGACGGCGCCTACTCGCTCGGTGGGGTCGCGCCGGTCAAAGAGCTGATGGAGTTGCAGGATCGCTACGGCCTGTTCCTCTTCTTCGACGAGGCCCACTCGTTGTCGATGTACGGCGCACGGGGCGAAGGAATCGTGCGCTCCATGATGCCCGCGCAGCTCAACCCGCTGACCGTCATCGTCGCCTCGCTCGGAAAGGCCTACGGCGCCAGCGGCGGGGTCATCATGTTGGGTCCCGAGAAGCATTACGACATTCTGATGCGATTCGGCGGGCCGCTGGCCTGGTCCAAGCCGGCCAACGCACCAACGATCGGCGCCTGCCTGGGTTCCCTGCGGGTGCACAATTCAGCCCAGCTCGCGGTGCGGCAGCAACAACTGCGGCAAAATGCCGCCTTGTTCGACAGCCTGATCGCCACCCCGCAGGCTGGCCTGGATACCCCGATCCGGGTGATCGAGATCGGTGATGACACCAAAGCAGTCGACCTGTCCCGAGAAATCATGGAGCGCGGCTACTACACCTCCGCGGTCTTTTTCCCGGTCACCGCCAGGGGACACGCGGGGCTGCGAATCATGCTGCGGTCAGACAACGACCCCGAGGATATCCGCCAATTCGCCGGGACTCTTCACGAACTAATGGCGCCGGAATCACGAGAACTGGTTGGTGTCTGAGGATGAACAAGCTACAGCCCGTGCAGCACAACGCGTTTCGTACCATGCTGATGACGAGCGCCACCAGTCCGCGGCGCTACCAGACGGCTTTGCGATCCGGCGCCGACATATGCACCCTGGATCTCGAGGATGCCGTGCCGCCCGCTCAGCGCGCAGCGGCTCGTCACCACGCGTCTCGGATATTCGCAAGACCATCGACCGGGCACTTCCGCGCCTTGCGGATCAACAGCCTGCGCACCGCCGACGGCCTACACGACATCCTCGCGCTGGTTTACGGCGCCATCAAGCCCGACGCGCTGCTGGTACCAAAGGTCAACTGCGCGCACGATTTACTGATCCTGGAGGACATGCTGGGCGACGAACTTGCGGATGTCGACCTTCTGGCGACGATCGAAACCGCGGCCGGCCTGGCTGCGGTTGAGGAAATCGCAACCGCCACAACGCGTGTACGTGCACTGGTGTTCGGAGCCGCCGACTTCGCGGCCGATCTCGGCATATCAATGGAATGGGAACCGTTGCTCTATGCCCGCTCACGCATCGTCACTGCGGCCGCCGTGGCCGGCATCCCGGCGATCGACGCGCCCACCTTCGACCTCGGCGACGACCTGGCCCTCAAGATCGACGTGAACCGTGCGCGCGAGCTCGGCTTCGCCGGCAAGGCCGCTGTGCACCCCCGCCAGGTGCCGGTGATCAACGACAGCTTCACGCCGTTGCCCGCAGAGGTAGAACGAGCCCAACGCGTCATCGAGATGGCGCACGGACAGTCCGGGCAGATCGGTGTCCTGGACGGGCAAATGGTCGGTCCGCCCATGGTCGCCGCGGCGCGACGTCTACTGGAAAAGGCGAACGCCGTTGACACAACTGCTATTTGGATGACTCATGCATGAGGTCCGTGCCTACACGAAGGTTGGTGATCGACGCTGGCGAGAATCACGCGGTTTGGTGTTCGAAGACGTAGAGATCGGCGCAATCGTCGAGCACCGTCCGGGCCGCACGCTGACCGAGGCGGACAACATCTGGATGTCGCTGCTGTCGCATAACCTGCATCCGTTGCACATCGACAACGCCTATTGCGAAAAGACAGAATGGCAGCGGCCTTTGGTGTCGAGCCTGGTTACGTTGTCGATCGTGTCGGGCATGAGCGTTCCCAGCACCAGCGCTAAGGGGCTGGCCAACCTGGGGTGGGACAACATCCGTCTCGTCGCCCCGGTGTTCGTCGGAGACACCATTTACGCCGAGACCGAGTATTTGGACAAGCGCCTGTCGGAGTCCCGGCCGAATCAGGGCATTGTCAGCTGTGCCACCCGTGGGATAAAGGCGGACGGCACGGTGTTTCTCACCTGCCAACGGGCGTTCCTGTTGCCAACTCGCGAGCACGAACTCGAAGAGCTGGCCGCGTACTGATTGAAAAGAGACAGAGACGTGCACCACCAACACAACACCGCCACCCGACATGTCGTATTGGTCGATACCTACGCGTCCATCGGCACCGAGTTGGCCGAGGACTTCCGTCGCGCCGGCTACATCCCGCTGCGCGTGCAAAGCGGTCCTGAGGTACCGCAAGCGTTACGTGGTCTGCCGGATCACTACCCGTACGAGGTGGACATAGTGCACCGCGGCGACTTGTCCGCGACGTTGACCGCGCTGTTGCCCTTTCGGCCGGTCGCGGTGGTGGCCGGAACCGAGCCTGGAGTGGAGCTGGCCGACGCGCTGAGCGAAGCCCTCCATCCGATCACCGGCGCGCCGACCAACGGAACGGCGTTGAGCGCCGCCCGGCGCGACAAGTATCTGATGATCGAGCGGATCAAAGAGCAAGGTCTACGCGGAGCCCGCCAGATCGTGGTTGTTGACGAAGATCAACTCCGCAACTGGCACAACGAAATTGGCGGCACCATCGTTCTCAAACCATTGCGCAGTGCCGGCAACGACGGCGTCACCTGGTGCCGCAGCCCCGAGGACGCCGTGCAGGCCTTTCGACACCTCGACCGCCGGCGGAACGTGCTGTCCGAGCACAACGACGGTGTCGTAGCCCAGGAGTGCTTGGTGGGTGCGGAATACACGGTCGACACGGTCAGCTGCGATGGAACACACCAGCTGTGCGATATCTGGGAGTCCCATCGGATCAACGCAAATGGCGTCCCCGACCTGCTGGTGGCCTGGCGAATGCTGCCGGCGACCGGCGAAGTGCAAGACCAACTGGTCGGTTACGCGTTCGCCGTGCTTGACGCCCTGGGCATCCGACATGGTGCGGCGCATGCCGAGATCAAGATGACGGCCGATGGGCCGTGCCTGGTCGAAGTGGGAGCACGGATAGCCGGCGCCAACCTTCCTGCCAGTGCACGGTTGGCCACCGGCCAGTCGCAGATCGAATGGATGGTGGACGCCTACATGCGGCCCGAGCGATTCGCCCAACGCAGCGGGCAGCCGTATCGCCTGCACCAGCATGTCGCCCGAACGGTCATGGTCGCCCCCCGCGAGGGCACGTTGACCGGCTACCGCAACGTGGAGGCCATCAAGGAACTGGCCAGTTTCCACGACATGACCATCCGGGTGAACCCGGGCGAACAACTGCCTCTTACCACCAATGACCTGACCTATCCGATCTTTGTCACGCTCGCACACGAGGTCGGCGAAGTGGTGGCTCGCGATCTCTGGACGCTGCGCTACCTGGACGGGCCAAGCTTCTACGAACTCGCCTAGAGGGGACGATCCGACATGAGAACGGTTACGGCGCAGTGCTACTGCCAGCACGCCACCGGAACAGAGCGCACCGCCGACGGAAGCTTGATCGAGCTCTACCGCCGCCTGCCCCCGACGGGCGAGCCGGAGCAGATTCACGCCCTGCTGCGACCGCGGAGCACCGTGCTCGAACTCGGCGCCGGCACCGGACGAATCGCCGACCCGCTGACACAACTGGGTCATCACGTCACCGCCGTCGACGACTCGGCCTACATGCTCGCCGAAGTTCGGCACGCGCGGACGGTACGCGCCCGCATCGAGGACCTGCGCCTGACGCAACGGTTCGATACAGTCCTGTTGCCGACCAACCTCATTCATTACCCCGGCATCGCCCTTAGGCGAGCGGTGTTGGCGACGATCGAGCACCACCTCGCCCCGACGGGCAAGGCCATCATCCAGTGGAAGCCGCCGTCTTATTGGGCCACGCGGACCTCAGGCTGGACGGAACACAAAGTGATCGGCGACGTGGCGGCTCGTGTCACGGTGCACAGCGACCTCGACGGGGTCGTCGAGGGAGAATACGCGCTCATCGTCGACGGTTCAGAGCTGCGGCAGTGCTTCCATCTCGAGGTCCTCACGGTGGAGGAACTCAGGCGCGAATTCGACACCTCCGGATTGCAGCTGCTGACTACCTCGCCCGAGTTGACGGAGTGGCTCGAAGTCGTGCGCAAAACGGACTGACGGCGACGCCTCCGATGGGGCCGCCGGCCGCGCCGGAAAAACACCCTGTTGCTCGGGTGCGCTGCGGCCTAGCATCAGCGACGTGTCCGAACTCAATACTGCGCGCGGTGCCATCGACACGGCCGATCTCGGCGTGACCCTGATGCACGAGCACGTGTTCATCATGACCACGGAGATCGCCCAGAATTACCCCGAAGCCTGGGGCGACGAGGAACAACGGGTGGCCGACGCGATCGCCCGGCTCGATGAGTTGAAGGCTCGTGGGGTGGACACCATCGTCGACCTCACCGTGATCGGCCTGGGCCGCTACATTCCGCGCATCGCGCGCGTCGCGGCCGCCACGGAGCTGAATATCGTTGTGGCGACCGGCCTTTACACCTACAACGACGTCCCGTTCCGGTTCCACTACGAGGGCCCCGGCGGCATGCTCGACGGTCCGGAGATCATGACCGAGATGTTCGTCCGCGACATCGAGCAGGGCATCGCCGACACCGGCGTCAAGGCGGGAATACTCAAGTGCGCAACCGACGAGCCGGGCATCACTCCCGGTGTCGAGCGGGTGCTGCGCGCCGTCGCCCGGGCGCACAAGCGCACCGGGGTGCCGATCTCCACGCACACCCACGCCGGGCTACGCCGCGGGCTGGAACAGCAGAAGATCTTCGAAGAGGAAGGGGTCGATCTGAGCCGGGTGGTCATCGGGCATTCCGGTGACAGCACCGACGTCGGCTACCTCGAGGAGCTGATCGCGGCCGGCTCCTACCTCGGGATGGACCGGTTCGGTCTGGACGTGATCTCGCCGTTCGAGGAGCGGGTGAAGATCGTGGCGCAGATGTGCGAGCGCGGGCACGCCGACAAGATGGTGCTCTCCCACGACGCCAACTGCTACTTCGACGCGCTGCCCGAAGAGTTGGTGCCACAGATCGCACCCAACTGGCACTACCTGCACATTCACAACGACGTCATCCCGGCGCTCAAGGAGCGCGGCGTCACCGACGAGCAATTACACGCCATGCTGGTCGACAATCCGCGGCGCATCTTCGAGCGGACGGGCGCCTACTAAATGACCGAGGGTGAGCCCGTTGCCCCGATCGGGACGCAAATTTCGGCGCTGGCCGCGCTCGCGCCGGACGAGCCCGCCGTCACCTGCGACGGCCTGACCCTCACGCGCGCCGAACTCGACGCCTCAACCAACCGGCTGGCCCGCGCCTACGCCGAGCGCGGGGTGGGCGTCGGCGACTACGTGACGATTGTGCTGCCCAACTCCGTCGAGTGGATCCAGGCCGTCGTGGCGTGCTGGAAACTCGGCGCCGTACCCCAGCCGCTGTCCGCGCGGTTACCGGCCGCCGAGTTGGCGGGCCTGCTTCAGCTGCGACCGCCGGCCTTGCTGGTGGGTCGGGAGCATCCCGACTTATCCTGCGTTCCAACGGGTTTCACACCCGATCCGGCGCTGTCCGACGCCGCGTTGCCGGAGGCGGTGTCGCCGGTGTGGAAAGCGATGGGCTCGGGCGGCAGCACGGGGCGGCCCAAACTCATCGAGTCCGGCGGCCCACACTTTGGAAGCCGGATACCGCCGGCCATCGGCTATCCGCTGGGAGCTCAGGAGGGTGACGTCACCCTGGTGCCCGTGCCGCTGTCGCACAACACCGGGTTCACCGCTGCCACCATCGCGCTGCTGATGCGCCATCACCTGGTGCTGATGAGCCGGTTCGATCCGCACCGGTTCCTGCAACTGGTCACCGACCACCGGGTGACGTTCCTGACGGTGGTGCCGACGATCATGCAGCGGACGCTGCCCGTCTATCACGCCAACCCGACGGCCTACGACCTCTCGTCGATTCGGCGGTTCTGGCATCTGGCCGCGCCGTGCCCGCCCACCATCAAGCAGGCCTGGATCGACCTGCTGGGCCCGGAAAAAGTATGGGAACTCTACGGCGGCACCGAATTACAGGCGCTGACGTTCATCTCCGGTGATCAGTGGCTGACCCACCGCGGTTCGGTGGGCGTGGTCGTCGCCGGTGAGATGAAGGTGCTCGACGACGACGGCAACCCGTGTCCGCCGGGCGTGATCGGCGAGATCTACATGCGTCCCAGCCCCGGCAGCGCGCCGACCTACCGCTACGTCGGCGCCACGGCCAAGACCCGCGACGGCTGGGACTCGCTGGGCGATCTGGGCTATTTCGACGACGACGGCTTCTTGTATCTGTCGGACCGGCGGGTCGACATGTTCACCGTCGGGGGCCGCAACGTGTATCCCGCGGAAATCGAGAACGCGCTGTCGGCGCATCCGGATGTGCTGTCCTGCTTGGTCGTCGGGGTTCCCGACCCGAACGGCGGCGACCTGGGCCAGGTGCCCTACGCCCTGGTGCAGACGAGCGAAAACTCCACCCTGGACGGCGCGGGGGTGCAGGAGTTTCTGCGCGAGCACCTCGCGGGGTACAAGGTGCCGCCCACCCCGGACTTCGTCGAATTCGTCGACACGCCACTGCGCGACGACGCCGGCAAAGCCCGGCGCTCGGCGGTGCGGGCCGAGATCATCGCGCGGCTGTCGACTGCCGAGGCGAGCTGACCCGCACCGGTCGACGGCACACCAAGGATCCTCCAAGGCACCCGTCGCACCATCGGGTCGATTGATGGAGAGGGACCATGAAGATCGAGCCATTGAGCAGCGAGCTGATCGAGCGATATCTGCGGTCGCGCCGGTTGCGGTTTTTCCGCAGCGACGACGGGCAGGAGTTTCTGCTGGTGCTGTCCAACGTCGAGCGGGGCAAGCTGCATGTGGTTCTGCGGATCAACGGTGTGCGGCCCGACATTTTGGAGATCACGGTCAGCCCGGCCGGCTACTACCACGCCGGAGAGCGCGCGCGGCTGATGGAACTGGTCAACGACTGGAACCGGGACAACCACTGGCCCAAGGCTTTTGTGCGTGAGACCGCGCAACCTAGCCACGTCAGCGTGGTCGGCGAGAGCGCCTACCTGCTCACCGACGGGATCCACCTCGCAGCGCTCGGCAACTTCGTCAAGTCCGCCGTCGAGTACGGAACCGATCTGTTCGCCAAGATCGAGCAAGCCATCGCCCTGCCCTCGGCGCAGGCGCTGGAGCAGTGGATGGACCGCACCGGTTAGGGCGCGATCGCGTCGGCCTCGGCGTCGAGCACTGCAGCGCTGACGGCCGGCCGCTCGAGGTGTTCCCACCGCCGCAATGCCTGCCGGCACGGCGCCTCGACGAGCGCGTAGCTCACCGCCGCGATCGCGAACCCGAAGACGAGCGTCAGCACCAGTACCGTCGGCATGTTGCCAGTGAACGGGAAGGTTCCGATGACCGGGAACACCATGGCCAGCGCGGCCAGGTGCCAAATGAACAGGCCGTAGGACCAGCGGCCGAGCGTCACCAGCCCGACGTTGCCCAACACCCGGTGACCGGTGTCGGGGCGGTCCAGCACCAACGGCGCGACCAACGCGAACGCGACCAGCGCGCCCATCGACGTCTTGACCGCGAACTGCGCCGCGCTGCCCTGCGCCAGTCCCTCCGGGCCCGCCAGCGGGGAGGCCGCCACCGCGAAGCCCAGCAGCGCGATGCCGGCCATCAGCCACCGCCGCCGCGCCAGCCGATGGGCCGCCCCGACGGGGGCGTGCACCCATTCGGCGAGCAGCATCCCCGCGGCGAACCAGGAGAAAAACGCCGGCGGCCAATTCAGCGGGTTGCCGGACGCCGATTGCCCGGTGAACAACGGCAGCCAGGCCCACCCCCAGCTGAGCACGGCCAGCGCGGCGATCACCGGCACCCGCCCGCGCACCGGCAAGCGCCGAGCCAGTAGCGCGAGGATCGGCAGCGCCAGATAGAAAGTGACCTCGACCGACAGGCTCCACATCTGGGTCAGGCCGCCGGTCAGAGTCAGCGGCACATAGATCTGGGTGAGGGTCAGGTTTGCCAGCCACACCGTCGGGCTGGCGTGATCCGCGTCGGGCAGCAGGGTGAGGATCACGACCACCGCCACCAAATAGGCCGGCATGATGCGCACCACCCGCGACCGCAAGTAGTGACCGGTCGGCGGGGGTGGCGTCAGGCCCCGCGCGGCGCCGGCGTGGCCCCGCCACAGCAGGAATCCGGACAGCGCGAAAAACACCGCCACGGCGAGGTCGAAGCGGCCGAACACCCTGCCGTCGACGCCGCTGGAATGCCCGGTCTGAAAGGCCACATGCGTGACGACCACGCCCATGGCCGCGCACGCACGCATACCCTCGACGGCAGGGAGGAAGCTGCGGGTTCCGCCCACCTGCTGGCCCTCGGTCACGATCCCAGTCTGCCTGCGCTGTCTTGCCGGCCGAAATGGGTAGTGCTGTTAGGGTCAAACGGGTTTGCCTAGAGCACTTAGGAGGGCACGGCAACGTGAACCGAGCGGTTATGTTGCGGTTCGCCGCATGCGGAATCATCGGACTCGGTGCCGCCCTGCTGATCGCCGCGCTGTTGTTGTCGACCTACACGACCAGCCGCATCGCAAAGATCCCGCTGAACATCGACGCCACGCTGGTCAGCGACGGCGCCGGAACCGCAATCGACATGGCGTCGCTGTCGGGTGACCACGTCGTCGTCAACCAAAACGTGCCGCTGGTCTCCCAGCAGCAGGTCAGCGTCGAGTCGCCGGCCAACGCCGACGTCGTCACGCTGCAGGTCGGCAGCACGCTGCGCCGCACCGATAAGCAAAAGGACACCGGGCTGCTGCTGGCGTTAGTCGACACCGTCACCCTCAACCGCAAGACCGCGCTGGCCGTCTCCGACGACACCCATACGGGCGGCGCCGTACAGAAGCCACGCACGATGAACGACGAGAACCCGCCCACCTCGATCCCGGTGCGCCACGACGGCCTGTCCTACCGGTTCCCGTTCCACACCGAGAAAAAGACCTATCCGTACTTCGACGCCGTTGCGCAGAAGACCTACGACGTCAACTTCGACGACGAAGAGGACGTCAACGGCCTGACCACCTACAAGTTCACGCAGAACATCGGCTACGGCGCCGACGGCAAGCTGGTGGCGCCGGTGAAATACCCGTCGCTGTACGCCGGCGACGAAGACGGCAAGGTGACCACCTCCGCGGCGATGTGGGGCATCCAGGGCGGCGATCCGGCCGAGCAGATCACCATGACCCGCTACTACGCGGCGCAACGGACGTTCTGGGTGGACCCGGTCTCGGGCACCATCGTCAAGCAGACCGAGCACGCCAACCACTACTACGCCCGGGACCCGCTCAAGCCCGAGGTGACGCTGACCGATTACAAGGTCACGTCCAACGAGGACACCGTCGAATCTCAGGTCAACGCTGCCCGCGATGAGCGCGATCGGCTCGCGCTGTGGTCACGGGTCCTGCCGATCACCTTCACCGCGGTCGGCCTGATCGCGCTGATCGGCGGCGCCGTGCTGGCGTCGTTCAGCCTGCGCACCGAGAGCGCGCTGACCGATCCGGGCCTGGACCGCGGCGACGAAGAGTTCTTCGGCCGCAGCGGCCTCGAGGAACGGGTGCCCGGCGCCGAGGCGGAGACCGAGAAGCTGCCGACCCAACGCTCGGAATCGCGTGACGATCCGCCCGGCCCCGAGCCGCTGCCCGGCGAGCCGCCCGAGCCGACCCCGCCCGAAGCCGGCCCACCCGATCGGGACTAGCCCGCGGTCGGGCCGACGGTGACCGCACCACAGCGCCGGGCGGCGTCGTGGGCGCTCCCCGCCTACGCGCTGCTGCTGAGCTTGCTGGTGACCGGTCCGCTGCTGCGCCCGGGATACCTGTTGTTGCGCGACGCGGTGTCGACGCCACGCTCCTACCTATCGGACACCGCTCTGGGCTTGACGGCCCCGCCGCGGGCGACGCCGCAGGATTTCGCGGTGGCCCTGGCCTCACAGCTGATCGACGGCGGTGTGGTGGTCAAAGCGCTGCTGGTCCTGGGATTGTGGCTGGCGGGTTGGGGGGCGGCGCGGCTCGTCGCGACCGCCCTGCCGGGTGCGGGCCTGTCGGGTCAGTTCGTCGCGGCGACCCTGGCGATTTGGAATCCCTATGTGGCCGAACGGCTTTTGCAGGGGCACTGGAGCTTGCTGGTCGGCTACGGCTGTCTGCCCTGGGTTGCGACGGCGGTGCTGCGGCTGCGCTCGCAGTCCACCGGGTGGTTCGCGTTGGCGTTCTGGATCGCCCTGGCCGGGCTGACGCCGACCGGGCTGATGCTCGCCGCGACCGTGGGCCTGGTCTGCGCGGTGGGCCCGGGCGTTGGCCGGCGGTGGCTGTGTGTCGCGGCGGTCCTGGGCGCCGCGCTGGCGGCGGCGCTGCCATGGCTGGTGGCGGCGTCCGATGCGTCCTTGGCCGCCCCGGACGCGGCGGTCGGGGTGGTCGCGTTCGCGCCGCGCGCCGAGCCCGGGCTGGGCACCTTGGGCAGTCTGGCCGGCCTGGGTGGGATTTGGAACAGCGAAGCCGTGCCGAGCTCGCGGGCCACGCTGTTCGCCGCGGTGTCGACGCTGGTGCTGCTCAGCGTGGTGGCGGCCGGGCTGCCGACCGTGCTTCGGCACCGGACCGTCGTACCCCTGCTCGGGCTCGCGACGGCCGCGGTGCTGCTTCCGGCCGCGCTGGCGACCGGTCCCGGACTGCACCTGCTGGCCTCGGTCGTCGATGCCGTGCCGGGCCTGGGCGTGCTGCGCGACGGGCAGAAGTGGGTGGCGCTGGCGATGCCGGGATACGCGCTGGCCGGGGCGGGGGCGGTCGTGACGGTGCGCCGGTGGCTGTCCGCCCCGGCCGACATCGCCGCGGCACTGACCGCCTGCCTCGCGCTGATCGCGGTGCTGCCCGATGCGGCCTGGGGTGTGGGCGGCAAGGTGGCGGCGGTGCACTACCCGCCCGGCTGGGCGGCGGTGGCCGCCCGGATCAACACCGCACCCGCGCCGGTCGCGGTGTTACCGGCCGGTTCGATGCGGCGGTTCGCGTGGTCCGGCCCGTTCCCGGTGCTCGATCCGCTGCCCCGCTGGGTGCGCGCCGAGGTGCTGTCCACCGGCGACTTGGCGATCTCGGGCCGGGTGGTGCCCGGCGAGGGCCACCGCGCCCGGGCGATACAGGAGCTGCTGCTGTCCGGGGTCGACGCGTCCGCACTGGTCCCGGCCGGGGTGGGCTGGCTGGTCGTCGAGGCGGACACGGCCGGGGATCTCGGAGCGGCGGCACACACGTTGAGCACGCTCACCCCGGTCTACCGCGACGAGCACATCACGCTGTACCGGGTCGGCGGCCCGGCCGCCGGGGTGGCGCCGGCCCGGCGGCAGACCGTCGTGATCGCGCATCTGGTGTGGCTGGTGCTGCTGATCGGGGGTGCGGGCGGGGCGCTGGTCGCCGCGGTTCGGCGCCGACGGCACGGTGCGCCGAAGCCTCCCACGGCGCGACACTTAGACCACGGCGACGACACGCCGGTAGACGTCGCAGAGGATTAAATTTCGCGGCCACGGGCGGGCCGGGGGGGCTAAGACGCGACTTAGATGACGCCGCTGACGAATTCGCCGGCCTTCACGGCTTGCAGCACGGCGCGCATCGACTCCGCGCTTTGTGTCCAGGAGAACTCGCCGCTGCGGGTCTGCGCCTTGGCGCCGAGCTGATCGCGCAGCACCGAGTCGCGCAGCAGTTCGTCGAGGCGGTCCACCAACTCGGCACGGTCGTCGACCAGGATTCCGGTGACACCGTCGACGATCGAGTCGGACAGGCCGCCCGAGGATCGGTAGCCGACAGTGGGCACCCGATGCTGCGCGGCCTCGACGACCGCCAATCCCCAACCCTCTTTGCGTGACGGCAGCACGTGCACCCACGCCCTGTGCAGCAGATGGTGTTTGGTCACATCGTCCACATGCCCGTGGAACGTCACGGCGTCGCAGATGCCCAGGCTGCCCGCGTGGTCGACGAGCCGTTGCCGCCACCAACCGTCGCCGACGATGTCCAGATGCAGGCCGGCGAACCGCGGCCGCAGCTCGGCGACCGTCTCCAGCGCGTCCTCGATCTGCTTGTGCGGCACCAGCCGCGAGAGCACCACCACCCGCGGCACCGACGAACCCGGGCCGGACAGCGAAACGGCCGGTGCCTGGTCAAGTCCGTTGCGCACCACCGCGATCCGCTCGGTGTCCACGCCGAGGGCAACCAAGTCGCGCGCCGACGGCAGCGACACGGTCAGGTACTGATTGCGACGGTGCAGCCGCGGCGACAGCCACGACTCGACGAACCAGCCCAGCCGGCCGAGTACCGGCCCGGCGACCGGCCACTGCTCGCGGTGACAATGGTGCACCAGCACCACCACGCGCCGGCCGAACAGCAGGCGGGCGCAAAACGGCAGGCCGTTTTGCGCGTCCACCACCACGTCGGGGCGCACCGCGCGCAACGGCCCAAGCCCGAGCCGCGCGGCAGCCAATGCCAGCAGCGCCCATACATAGACCGAGTAGCGCCCACCCGCACGATGGATCTGCACGCCGTCGACGACTTCCCGGCGCGGCGAGCCCGGATAGCGGGCAGTGCGCAACGTGACGGCGACGCCCGAAGCGGCCAGTTGCGTGCCGATGCGCTGCAAGTACGTTTCGCTGCCACCGCCCTGCGGGTGGCCGGTGTCGCGCCAGCACAGCAGCAGTACCGAGCGCAGACCAGACATCATCGTCAGCCTAGCCGTTGCCCGACGTAGGGTGTGGCCGGTGGCGGTCACTGACGTGTTTGCGCGACGAGCGACGTTGTCGCGGTCGGTGCGGCTGTTATCGGAGTTCCGCTACGAGCAGGCGGACCCCGCCCGCTTCTACCGCATGCTGGCGGCCGACACCGTGGCGATGATCGGCGACCTGTGGCTGGCCGCCCACGGCGAACCACCCACCGGTCGGACCGTGCTCGACGTGGGTGGCGGGCCAGGCTATTTCGCCGAAGCATTCGCCGACGCCGGAGTTCGCTACCTCGCTGTCGAACCCGACCCAGACGAAATGCACGCCGCGGGGCCCGCGCTGGCTCCGACGACGCGGACCCTTGTCCGCGCGTCGGGCATGGCGCTGCCGTTCGCCGACGACTCCGTCGACATCTGCCTGTCGTCCAACGTCGCCGAGCACGTTCCGCGGCCCTGGCAGCTCGGCGCCGAGATGCTGCGCGTCACCCGGCCGGGCGGGTTGGCGGTGCTGTCCTACACCGTGTGGCTGGGCCCGTTCGGCGGGCACGAGATGGGCCTGACGCACTACCTGGGCGGCGCCCGCGCCGCGGCCCGCTACGCCCGAAAACACGGCCATCGCGCCAGAAACGACTACGGGTCGTCGTTGTTCGCGGTGTCGGCCGCGGACGGACTGAGTTGGGCCGCGCACACCGGCGCGCTGCGGGCCGCATTTCCGCGCTACCACCCGCGATGGGCCTGGTGGCTGACGTCGGTGCCGGTGCTGCGGGAGTTCCTGGTCAGCAATCTCGCGCTGGTGCTTTCGCCCGGAGAATGAAACATGTTCTCGTTTTGGTCTGCCTTGGGTAGGGTGGCGCCATGCCCGTCGGACGATAAGCAGGGCAGCTTGACTCGAATGGCTAAGAGGAGCGGCGCAACATGACCGACATCAAGACCGAATACGACAAGCTTTTCATCGGCGGCAAGTGGACGGAGCCCTCGACTGCCGAGGTGATCGAGGTGCACTGTCCGGCCACCGGCGAGTACTTCGGCAAGGCGCCGCTGGCCGCGGCCGCCGACGTCGACGCGGCGGTGGCGGCGGCCCGCGCCGCCTTCGACAGCGGGCCGTGGCCGTCGACCCCGCCGAAGGAACGCGCGGCCGTGATCGCCAACGCGGTGAAGTTGATGGAGGAACGCAAGGAGCTGCTGAGTGCGCTGCTGGCCGGGGAGACGGGACAGCCGCCGACCACCATCGAGACCATGCACTGGATGGGGTCGATGGGCGCGATGAACTTCTTCGCCGGCCCGGCCGTCGACCAGGTCAAGTGGCGGGAGATCCGCAATGGCTCCTACGGCCAGACCATCGTCTACCGCGAACCGATCGGCGTCGTCGGCGCGATCGTCGCCTGGAATGTGCCGTTGTTCCTGGCGGTCAACAAGCTGGGGCCCGCGCTGCTGGCCGGCTGCACGGTGGTGCTCAAGCCGGCTGCCGAAACCCCGTTGACGACAAACGCTTTGGCCGACATCTTCGCCGAGGCCGGCCTGCCCGAGGGCGTGCTGTCGGTGGTGCCCGGCGGTGTCGAGACCGGCCAAGCCCTGACATCGAATCCGGACGTCGACATGTTCACGTTCACCGGCAGTTCGGCCGTCGGCAAGGAGATCGGCCGGCGGGCCGCGGAGATGCTCAAGCCGTGCACGCTGGAGCTCGGCGGTAAGTCGGCGGCCATCCTTCTCGAGGACGTCGACCTCGCATCGGCGGTCCCGATGCTGGTGTTCTCCGGGATCATGAACACCGGGCAGGCGTGCGTGGGCCAGACCCGCATCCTGGCGCCGCGCTCGCGCTACGACGAAATCGTGGCCGCGGTCAGCGCCTTCGTGCAGGCCTTGCCCGTCGGGCCGCCGTCGGACCCGGCCGCCCAGATCGGCTCGCTGATCTCGGAGAAGCAGCGCGCCCGGGTGGAGGGCTACATCGCCAAGGGCGTCGAGGAGGGCGCCCGGCTGGTGTGCGGCGGTGGCCGCCCCGAGGGGTTGGAGAACGGTTTCTTCGTGCAGCCCACCGTATTCGCCGACGTCGACAACAAGATGACGATCGCGCAGGAGGAGATCTTCGGCCCGGTGCTGAGCATCATCCCGTTCGACAGCGAAGAGGATGCGATCAAGATCGCCAACGATTCGGCGTACGGGCTGGCCGGCAGCGTGTGGACGTCCGACGTGCCCAGGGGCATCGAGATCGCGGAGAAGATTCGCACCGGGACCTACGCGATCAACTGGTACGCGTTCGACCCGTGCTGCCCGTTCGGCGGCTACAAGAACTCGGGCATCGGCCGGGAGAACGGTCCCGAAGGCGTCGAGCACTTCACCCAGCAGAAGAGTGTGCTGATGCCGATGGGCTACACCGTCGAGGGCTGACGGCTGCGCGCCTGGCGAGCGGCCGCTTAGCGGCCGGAGAAGTTCGCGTCGCGGCGTTCGATGGACGACCGCACGCCCTCGGCGGCGTCCTGGCTGGCGAACAGTTCGGTGACGACGGGCCGCAGCCTTTCGACCGCCGCCGCCTCGCCCCGCGTGCGGGCGAGATGTGCCGACTCGAGCGTGGCCCGCACCCCCAGCGGGGCGGCACGGTCGGCGATGGTGTGCGCGATGTGGCGCGCCCGGGCCAGCGCCGCGGCCGCGTCGTTGGCCACCTCCTGCACCAACCCGATGCGGTGTGCCTCGCGGGCATCGAACTCGTCGCCGGTCAGCAGCCAGCGCATGGCGTTGCCCCAGCCGGCCTCGCGGGGCAGCCGAATCGTCGCGCCGCCGAACGGGTAGATCCCGCGCCGCACCTCGAGCTGACTGAAGCGGGTATCGGCGGCCGCGATCCTGATGTCGGCGGCCAGCAGCAGTTCGATGCCCAGCGTCATGCACCATCCGTGCGCAACCGCGACGAGCGGGGTCGACGCGGCCTCCGTCCAAGTCCCGTCCAGCCGCCACGGGTCCCGGCCGTCCTCGGGCAGTGGGGACTGACCGGCGGCGATGGCCGGCGCAACGTCGACCAGGTCCAGCCCGGCGGTGAAGTGGTCGCCGTGGGCGAACAGCACACCCGCGCGCAGCGACTCGTCGGCTTCCAGCAGCGCGTAGGCGCGCGCGAGGTCGGCGAGCATGCCGCGGTCGAAAGAGTTACGTTTGGCCGCCCGGTTCAGCCCGATCAGCAAGACGTGGCCGTCGCGCTCCAACGATATGGTGGCCAGTTCGGGAAGGATCTGGGGATCCGGGCTGTTAAACGTGTGTGTCATCACATCAGTCAAACCCAGAACCCGGAATTATGCAATAAAGCATAATCCTTAAGGTCTACTCAGCTTTTGCTCACCACGAGTAAATGACATCGGTCACATGTTTTCCGTGGTCTGCGAGTTTAGTACCTCTAACAAGTTGCTTAGTAGATCAATGTCTTATATGATTCTCATCATAATCATGAGCCGCCGGCCCCGGCACATGAGTGCAGCACTAGGCCGGGAGACAAACCATGTGGATCATCGAGCTCAACGTCGCTGGCTATCAGTTCACGCGCGAGATACCCGACCGGAAACGCCGGTCGTTCTGGTTCAATCCGCGTAACATGCACTGGCCGGTCTCGCGGCATCAGCACGCTGCATGACCTCAGCCCGAGGAGGTACGACAGTGCCGACCACAAGCGATGTCGCGCCGCCGAAACGAGGCGGTACCCGGACGAAGATGCTGATCAGCGCCGCCGAGGTGATGCGTGAGCGCGGCGCCGCCGGGGTCACCATCGATGCCGTACTCTCGCGCAGCGGCGCCCCGCGCGGTTCGGTGTACTACCACTTTCCCGACGGACGCAACCAGATTCTGCGCGAGGCACTGCGCTACTCGGGCGATTCCATCACCGCCACCATCGACAAGGCCGCCGATCGCGGCGCCGGGGCGCTGCTCAGCGAGTTCATCAAGCTCTGGGAGCGCTTGCTGATCGGCGGCGACTTTCACGCCGGTTGCCCGGTGGTCGCCGCGGCCATCAGCGCCGACGAGACCGACCAGGATCTGACGGCCGAGGCGGGCGCGATCCTGGCCCGTTGGTGCACGGCCTTGACCCACGCGTTCATCAAGGACGGCTTTGGCGACGACGATGCCGCCTCGCTGGCGGTGATGTCGATTTCCGCGTTGGAGGGCGCGATCGTGCTGTCGCGATCGACCCGTTCGGTGCGGCCGCTCGGCCAGGTCGGCGAGCAGCTCGAGTTCCTGATCAAGGCAAGGGAATTCGTGACTCGCAACGGAATTCCCGGCAAGCAGGACGGCTAGTCGCTGGCGGGAAGCGGTTTGACCTCTTTGAGCGCAAGCGCGGTCTGACCGATGCTCAGGCTTCCCGCCCCGGGCTTGGTGACCAGCACCTCGGCGCCGGTGTCGTCGACATAGCGTTTGCCCATCACCGTGCCCTCGGCGAAGGCCGGATCCAGCTCGCCGGAGCGCTCGGCGCCGATCGGTACCATCGGAGCCCCGCCGCAGCGCAGGTCGTCGAGACTATCGGCGGTCCTGACCACGATGACCTGGGTGTCACACACCTGGCTGGCAAGACGGGTTCCGTTTTTAACCATGGTTTGTCGTCCTTTGCTCACTACTCGGCCGGGGCGGCCTGCAATCCTGTTAGGTCTTCGATGATCTCCCGGCGCAGCACCTTGCCCGTGGGTGTGGTCGGCAACTCCTCGCGGAACACGACGCGGTCCGGCGTGCGCGACCCGCGCAGAGTTTTGCGGACGTGTTCGCGCAACTCCTCGGGATCGGGATCGGCGCCGGGGCGGGGCACCACCACCGCGACGATCGCCTGCCCCCACTGCGGATCCTCCACCCCCACCACGGCGACCTCGCGCACCTGCGGATGCTCGACGAGCACCTCCTCCAACTCGGCCGGCGCGATGTTCTCCCCGCCGCGGATGATGGTGTCGTCACTGCGCCCGCCGATGAACAGATAACCCTGCTCATCCACCATCGCGATGTCCTTGGTGGGAAACCAGCCGTTCTCGTCAAGCACCGAGCCGATCCCGGTGTAGCGGCCCGAGACCTGCTCACCGCGCACAAACAACTCACCGGTGGCCCCGGCGGGCAGCACGTTGCCCTGCTCATCGCGAATCTCGACCTCGATGCCGGGCACCGGGCGTCCCACCGACCCCAGCCGCCGGATCGCCTCGGGCTCTGAGGCCGAAAGCGCCGCGCGGTGATCCTCAGGGGTCAACACCGCAATCGTCGAACTCGTCTCGGTCAGCCCGTAGGCATTGACGAAACCCACATTCGGCATCAGTTCGAGCGCCCGGCGAACCAACGGCAGGGCGACCTTGGAGCCGCCGTAGGCCAGGTTGCGCAACGACGCCAACTCGTGCTCACCCGTCTCGAGCACGGTGACCACCCGGTCGAGCATGGTGGGCACCAACGTCGCGGTGGTCACCTGCTCGGCGCCGATCAGGCGCACCCATTCGGCGGCATCGAAGTTGGGCAGGTAGACCATCTTGCGCCCGGCGTACAGGTTCGACAGCGCAGCACCGACCCCGGCGATGTGGTACGGCGGCACGCAGATCAGCGCCGCGTCAAGTTCTGCCGCCGAATCGAATTCGACGGTTCCGGTCACGTAGCTGGTCAGGTTGTTGTGCGAGAGTTCGACGGCCTTGGGCTGCGACGTGGTGCCGGAGGTGAACAGCACGACGGCCACCGACTCCGGGTCGGGAAACTGCGCGGCCGGCTCGGCGCTGCGCACCGCCGCCAAAAACTCATCGGCATCCATCACCCGGCCGGCGAACTCACCGAGCATCTCCCGATATCGGGCATCAACAACGACCAGCGGTTCGGACAGCCGCCCGATCAGCGTCTGGATCCCCTCGGCGGACAGCCGATAGTTGAGCGGGGTGAACGGCACCCCGGCGCGTGCCGCGGCGAAGATCAGCACAGGCAGCATCGCGCCGCCGACGCCCACGTAGGCTACGTGCGCCGCACCCGATCCCGCGATCACCCCGGCACCGCCGTCGGCCAGATCGCTGAGCTCCTGCGTCGTCAGCCGGGTGTCCCCCGAGACCACGGCGACGCGATCGGGGTTGCTCGACGCAGCCATCTCGAGAAGCAACGAAATGCTCATGCTCGATCCCTCTGCATCCCAACCCTTTTGCGCCGTCGCCTCGACTCTACGAACATAGTGTATTACACCTGTCTCAGGTGCCGGTCCACTGCGGCGCACGCTTCTCGGCGAACGCGATGGCGCCTTCCTTGGCGTCGTTCGACGCGAACACCGGCCCCAATAGTTTGTTCTGCTCGGCGAACATGGTGACAGGACTCCAGCCGCGCGACTCCACGATGATCCGCTTGGTGGCGGCCACCGCCAGCGGCCCGTTGGCGGCGATCTTCTCGGCCAGCGCGATCGCGGCGTCCAGCACGCTGCCCGGCTCGGCCAACACGTTCACCATCCCCAGCGCGTGCGCGCGCTCGGCGCTCAGGTTGTCGCCGGTCAGCGCCAATTCCATCGCGATGGCCGACGGGATGCGCTGCGGCAACCGCAGCAGGCCCCCGCCACCGGCGACCAATCCACGCTTGACCTCGGGGATCCCGAAGGCGGAATCCGTGGACGCCACGATCAAGTCGGTGGCCAGCGCCAGCTCGGTGCCGCCCGCCAGGGCGTAGCCTTCGACGGCCGCGATGAGCGGCTTGTCCGGTGGGCGTTCGGTGAATCCCATGCCGCGGCCCGCCACGATGGGCAGTTCCCCGCGTGCGAACGCCTTGAGATCCATGCCCGCGCAGAACGAGCCGCCCGCGCCGGTCAGGATGCCGACCGACAGGCCCGGATCGCCGTCGAGCTGGTCCACGGCCGCGGCCAGCCCGTTGGCCACCGCGGCGTTGACAGCGTTGCGGGCCTGGGGACGGTTGATCGTGATGATCAGGATCCGGCCGCGCTGTTCGACGATGACCTCGGATTCGTTGGCTTCTTCGTTTCCACTCACGCGCTGCACATCTCCTCGGTAGTCAGTGCACAATCGGGCGGCAAACCAGGGGCTGCTATCGACTGATGGTAACCGCCGGCGGAAATGGCATTGGCATCAGGAAAGAGTCTGGTTACCCGAGTCCGCGGCGCGGCGGACCGGCGGGCTGCTCAGGCCGGGGCCATCGCGGCGTCGACCACCGTCAACTCTTCGGAAATCCCCGCGGCCCTTCGTAATTCGATGAAGTCGGCGACCATGGCCTCGGTCACCTCGTGCGGGTCTTTGACAGTTGCGCCGTCGGTGAGTACCGAGATGTTGAGCTGATCGACGTAACTCCACACGGTGATGTTCAGCCCGCTGCCGGCCGTCAACGGCCCGACCGAATAAATCTCGGTGACCAGCGCCCCGCCGACCCGACCGTGCTCGCGCGGCCCGGGAACATTCGAGATGGGCAGGTTGAGGATTTTGTTCTGGCCGTCGCGGCTGGACGCCCAGCGAAAGAATGATTCGGTGGCTGCCGGCGGCATGTAGGCCGACCAGCGGCTGATCAATTCGGGTCCGACCAGGTGGAAAGCCTCCTTGGCGGAGACGGCGTTGTCGTGGCAGGCGTGCAACCGCGCCAGCGGATCGTCGAGATCGGCCGGCAAGGCGACCATCAGACCGGTGAAGTAGTTGCCCGATATCCGGTCCGGGGAGAAGTCGAAACTCGCCGGGACCGACGCCAACAACGGTTCGGCGGTGCCGTCGTAGCGCAGCAGCAGGGTGCGCAACGCCCCGGTCGACATTGCCAGCACCACGTCGTTGATCGTGCCGCCGCAGCGCTTGCCGGCCTCCTTGATGTCCGCCAGCGCCAGGATGGCCGTGGCGAATCGCCGCTCCGGCGTGATTCGGTGGTTGATGAAGGTGGGCGGCGGGGTGAAGGGCATGGTGAGCTCCGGGGAGAGCTTGCGCGAGCTGCGCCGTACCCGGTTGATGCCGCGGGCGGTGTAGCGCACCGTCCCCGGCAGTTTCGCGACCTGGCGCAGGTGGTCGGCGAACGCCGAGCGCAGCAACTGCGGTTTGGTGGGCGCGGGATCGGTGATCGGCGGGCCGCTTTCCGGGGTCGGCAACAGGTCCATGCCCCGGGCCATCAGGTTGGCCGACGCGACGCCGTCGGCGAGCGCGTGGTGGATTTTGCCGACCACCGCGACCCGGTCGTTGGCCAGGCCTTCGATGAAGTACATCTCCCACAGCGGGCGGCCGCGGTCCAGCGGGGTGCTGGCGATCTGCCCGATCGCCTCGTCGAGCTCGCGACGCCCGCCCGGCTCGGGCAGCCGCATGGGCCGGATGTGGTAGTCGAGGTCCACCTCGCAGTGCTCGCGCCACATCGGGTGGTGGAACTTCCAGGGAATGTCGACGAGCTGGTAGGTGAAGGGCTCGAGTTTGTTGAGCCGCGCCCCGATCACCTCCCGAAACGAGTCGATGTTGAAATCGCGACGCTCGGGGTCGATCTCGACGATGGCGACCTTGATGGTGTGCATGTGCACGTTCGGGGTCTCGCTGTAGAGCAGTACCGAGTCCCAGCCACTGAGCCGTTTCATCGCTGGCCCCTTCCCCTCAGCAGCGACCTTACTCAGGGGCCGGGCTAGATAACTTCTTTTGCCCGGATCTGCGTTTTGGTGCGATACACCTGATTGAGGAACAGCGAAGTGGCGTGGGCCGCGACGCCGGCGCGCGCGCCGTCGATCATGTCAAAACCATGGCCAGCGCCGGGCAATTCCAGGTAGCCGACCGTCGAATGCGACACCGTGCGGAGCCGTTCGACGAAACTGCGCGCCTGCTCGACCGGGATGACCGTGTCTTTGCTGCCGTGCATCACCAGGAAGGGTGGCGCGTTGCGGTGCACGCGCGCGATCGGCGATGCCGCGCGGTACAACTCGGGGTGGCGTGCGATGGACTTTCTGACCACGACGCGTTCCAGGAATTCGACAAACCGGTCGCGCTCCGGGGTGGAGCGGTCCTCCCAGTCGTACCGACCGTAGATGCCGACCACCGCGTCCGCCGAGCTGTCGGCACCCTCGGGCAGCTTGCGCGCGAAGTCCGGGTCGTCGGAGGTGAGCCCGGCCAGCGCGGACAGATGCCCACCCGCCGAACAACCCGCCACCGCAACGAAATTGCGGTCGCCGCCGAACTTGTCGACATTGGCTCGGGCCCAGGCGATCGCGGTCTTGACGTCGGTGATGTGCCGGGGCCAGCGGTGGTGCGGCGCCACCCGGTAGTCGATCGCCAGGCACACCCACCCCTGCTCCGCCAGCCGCGACATCAGGGCGGTGCCCTGCATCATGGCGCGGCCGTGCACCCAGGCCCCGCCGGGGACGAAGATCAGCACCGGCGCGGGCTGGGCGGGCAGGTCCTTGAGCCGCCAGACGTCCAGTACCTGCGCGGGATGGTCGCCGTAGTGGACTGCCCGACGGTGCAGATATCGGCGCTGCCGCAACGCCTCCCAGATGGGCGGCGTCCGGTCGGCCACGGGCCAGTCGAGTTCGAGATCCGCGGCCGACACCAGACCACGCAGGGCGGCGACCGAGACGTCGTGCGTGCTCTCTCGATCCCGGCGGCGTGCGTCGTTGATGCCGGGTGTCAGCCAATCCCGCTTCAGGGCGGAAATCGCCTCCGGCGCGTGTCGCGCGCCCCAGACACCCATCGCGGTCACGCCGCCCAACGGTTCGAGGTGCTTGCCGACCATCGGGAGCGAAGCCCCCATCACGCTCAATGCCAGCGCATAGTCGGCGGGACGGGCCCGCAGCAATCGCTTCACGCAGGGTGTCATGCTCGGAACCCAGGCCGTCATGTACGGGACTGTACCCTCACGTTGTCGAGGCAAACTGACGTTTGCGTCGAAGTCGCGAAGATGGCCGAAGTTCGTTTGCTGATCCGCCGGATGTGCCGCTCTAGCCTGGTTGTTGCGGTTCGCTGAGCGGGGCGCGCCGACGCGCCGCGGCCACCCGGATCGCGTAACTCAGCGCGCTGACGCCGAACATGGTCGCGGTGAGCAGCAGCCACCGCCCCAAGAAGGGCTGCTGGGTTTGCCCGGTCGCCGCGTGATAGGTGGGCGCACCCTGTTCGATGATGCCGGGCAGAAAAATCAGCAACGTCAGCCCCGCGCCCAGGGCGGGTACCCGAATGTAGTTGCGGGCCAGTATATTTGGTTGCTCACGCAGCTGCTTTCGCCGTAGCCGTGCGGCCAGCACGCGGTCCGCCAGTGCGTAAAGCGGAAAGAAGAGCAGGTCGTGGACCACGATGGCGGCGGCGAACCACACCACGATCGACTGCCACCAGCTGTCCGGGTTCCACAGCGTTGCCGGCTTGAAGGTGGCCAGAATGTAGCCCAGCAGCCCGAAACCGAATGCCATGGTCAGCAGATGCAGCGGATGCGATCCGTAAATATGTGTGAAACGTGCTGATTTACTTGGCATCTCACGCCTCGAACTCGATAGTTCCCACCCATTTGGTGGTATGCACACCGGGCAGAGCGGGCACGATGATCCGGGCCGGGTACCCGTGGTCCAACGGCAAGTCCGCGCCGTTCACCCGCATCGCCAGCAGCGCGTCGGGATCGCCAACCTGGTTGGCCTGCAACGTCGCCAGTCCGAACGCGCCGCCGCGTTGCAGCGAAATCACCCGTGCGGAGCGCGGTGCGGGAACACCCGCGACGCGGGCCAGATCGGCCAGCCGCACACCGCTCCAGGTCTGCACGGTCGACCAGCCTTCCACGCAGGCGATCGGCAGGCGCGCGGTATGTTGCGGTAGGGCGGCCAGCTTCGCCCGATCCAACACCACCTCACTCGGCCCGCCGCGTAGCCGCAAAACCCAACGCGCCCCGACACTTTCGGGATCGATATTGGCGGCCGCCGCCGTCTTGTTGACCGGGAAGTCGTTCCTGCCGCGGCCGCGCGGCACCAGCAGCGCGGCGCCGCGGGCGGCGCCGCCGAGGGTCTGCCCGACCGTGAGCACCGCGATCAGCAACACCCCGCCGCCGACAAGCCCCAGGGCACCCCGGCGGCTCATCGTGGGTTCGGCCGGGTTGGCAGCCACCAGGCCGTCGGGGTCCGGCGGTTCGGGCCGGGTGTCGGCGCGACCGGTCCGCAGCACGTCGCGCAGCGACAGCGACCCTAGCCCGGTGACCATGCGCGGCAGCTTGATCGCGATGTGCATCAGGAACCCGGCGATGAAGACCCAGGCCCCGAAGTAGTGCGCGTCGTAGAAGCTGAAGCCGAAGATGTAGTCGTACTGAATATTCAGTACGCCGGTGATGATCTCGAACAGGACCCCACCGACGAGCAGGGTCAGCGACAGCCGCTCCAGCAGCTGGGCGATCGACCGCGCCGGCGGCCAGGCGAACAGTCGCGGAATCACCGACCACAGCTTGGCCAGCACCACCGGGATGATGACCAGTCCGAGGCCCACGTGCAGGCCCTGGGTCAGCCGGTACAGCCAGGATGGGCGGGTGGGCCAGGTGAACAACGGCAACCGCAGCCACCCCACGTCGGCCGGAATGGCCTGGCCGAGTTGCGGCGAATAGGCGATGTAGGACAACAAGCCGGTGATGGCGATGACCGGCAGCACGACCAGCAACACCAGGCCGAACACCGACGTCAACCACGGGCCGCGCAGCGGGCTGCGAAACAGCGTCGGCAGGCTGCTCAGGACGCGGTCAAGCTGGCCACCACCCGGTCGCCGATCATCCGGACGCTGGTCAACGTCAGCCCCACTTGCGCCGCGAGGTCCGCGGCGCTGTCCACCCCTACCGATGCCCATCGGAACCACGGTCCCACGTCGTAGGCGGATTCCAACCGTACCCAGCGGGTGCGGATTCCGATGGCGTCGACGTCGAACTCGGCCACGCAGCGCCCACCGCGCCGCAGCAACTCGGCCGCCCGCCCGAGAATCCGCCGCGGATCACCGCCGAGGCCGACGTTGCCGTCGACCAACAGCACCGTCTGCCAGCGCCCCATGCCCGGCAGCGGTTCGAAGACGTCACACAGCAGGGCCGGCGCCCCACCCCGGCCCGCCAGCCGGATGGCGGCCGCCGAACGGTCGATGCCGAGCGCGAAGATCCCGCGCTCGAACAGACGCGCGACCAACCGGCCCGGCCCGCAGCCGAGCTCGATGGTCGGACCGTCGCACATCTGGGTAACCGCTTCGTCGAACACCTCGTCGAGGGCATCGACGGGTTCGCCGTCCGCACGACATCGGGCGCCGAGCCAACGATGCGTTGGCAGCGCCCGAATTTCACCGTCGTCGTGGCGAATCCAACATCGCTCGCCACCCAGCGCCCGATCGTAGAGATGCCCCAGCATTTCACGTCCCTCGTGTCATGCCCGACCGGGCAACCCGGACGCGCCTCGGCATGGCCCACGCACCGACACCGACGGGGCGCCAGCATTTGAATCACTCCGACCGATACCCCGCTCTCGCCCGCATTAACCATGCGGAATCGGCCCTTTGGCTAAACCAGCAAGCGATCTGCGAGGGCACACGGTGCTGCTCAGCTGGTGCCGCCGAACAGGAACTGGTCGAGCAGTTCGTTGACCCGGCCCGGATCCTCCATCGCCACCAGGTGGGCGGCACCGTCGATCACGGTGAACGATGCGCCCGGAATGGAGTCGGCCATGGCCCGCGTCTCGGCCACCGGGAAGGTCGGGTCTTCGGCGCCGGCGACCACCAGCACCGGGGCGGTGATGCCCGCGCACAGCGCGTGCTGGTCGGGTCGGGCGGGTACCACGCTGCGCACCGCCCAGCTGACCGAATCGAAGTTGAGGGCTTCGACTTTCGCGCGCAGCGCCTCGACCACCTCCGGCCGGGTGCGCAGCGTCGTCGGCCCGACGAAATTACGGATCACCTGCCGGGTCAGGGGTGGCTTGACGCCACCGAGCACCCGGGCCGCTTGCAGCATGGCAGCGAATTTGATGCGCTGGGCCACGCCGACCTTGGACACGGTGCAGTTCATCAACACGGCGCGGTCGAGCCGGTTCGGATATAGCGCGGCGAAGGTGGCCCCGATCATCCCGCCCCAGGAATTGCCGACGAAATGTGCCTTGTCGATGCCGAGGCCGTCCAGCACGTCGACCACGCAGCGCGCGCAGTCGGTGAAACTGAACATGCCGGTGAGCCGGTCACTGCCGCCCTGGCCGGGCGGATCGATCAGCACCAGCCGGTAGTCGCCGCCGAACCGATCGGCTTGGGCGGCCCACAGGTCGCCCGTCATCATCAGGCTGGGCCACATCAGCACCGCGGGCCCCGTCCCCTCGCTGACCTGGACGTGGATCTTGCCGAGGACGGTGTCGACAAATCGCGGAACTAGCGTGGCCACTTTGCCTCCATGTTTTCCGGCCAGCCTATTGGCGGTTGTGGCGCTGGTCGCGAACCCATGGATGGATGACAACACGCGATGCCACCGCTGGACCGCTTTCCCGGTCGGTGATACTAGGCCCGTGCCGAACAACGACGTTCACCCTGATCTGCGGCGGATCGCGCGCATCGTGCCGCGCCAACTCGTCAGCCGCCGCAGCCTGTCCACCATCCGCCTGCTGACAGCGCTGCGCGAGCGGCGCAACGCCGCCGCGTCCCGGCACGCCGAGGTGATCACCCTGGCGTCCGGAGCCGGTGTTCGGCTGTTCCGGCCGCCCGGCGTGACCGCACCCGCGCCGGCACTGGTGTGGATTCATGGCGGCGGCTATGTGATGGGCAGCGCCAAGCAGGACGATCGGGTGTGCCATGGCTTCAGCACCAGGCTCGGTATCACGGTTGCGTCGGTGGAATACCGCCTGGCGCCCGAACACCGGTATCCCATCCCGCTCGAGGACTGCTATTCGGTGCTGACCTGGCTGGCCGGGCTGCCCGCGGTGGACCGCAACCGGGTCGCGATCGGCGGCGCTAGCGCCGGCGGTGGACTAGCCGCCTCGCTGGCGTTGTTGGCCCGCGATCGCGGCGAGGTCGCACCCGTGTTCCAGTTGCTGGCCTACCCGATGCTCGACGACCGCAGTTCCCTGGCCCCCGAGAACCCCGACTACCGCCTGTGGAACACCCGCAGTAACGAATTCGGCTGGGCGGCCTATCTCGGCGACGCCGATCCGCAGGTTGCCGTCCCGGCCCGCCGCGGCGACCTCAGTGGATTGCCGCCGGCGTGGATCGGCGTCGGCACCCATGACCTCTTCCACGACGAGGACCTGGCCTACGCCGAACGCCTGCGCAGCGCCGGAGTGCCCTGCGAGGTCGAGACCATCCCCGGCGCTTTCCACGGCTTCGACCTGGTCGCACCGAAAGTCGGTGTATCCCAACGCTTTTTTGACGGCCAGTGCGAAGTGCTCGGGCGTGCCCTGGCCGTTGGTTAGGCAACCACGTAAGCGAGAGTGCCGGCGATGACGGTCGCGGACACCAGCTCGGCGTCGAGTTCGGCCAGCGCCGCGGCGGGCGGTGCGCTCAGCACGCACAGATCCCCCGGCTGCCCGACCTCGACGGCCCTGGGGTGCGCGGGCTGATCGGCCCATCCGAAAAACATTGCCAACGCCGTTGGGGCCGAGACGCATTCGTTGATGCCGAGCACCGATCCGCTGGGGGTGGTGCGGTGCACCGCGGCGCGCATCGCCGCCCACGGGTCACCGCGACCGAACGGCGCGTCGGTGGACAACGCCACGCCGACGTTTGCTTTGCACAGCGACGCGACCCGCCATAGCTGATCGTGCTCGGCGGCGGGGACCTCGGCGAGGTACTGGTCACCGCGCTCGGCGACGAAGTTGGGCTGGGTCACCACCGTGACGCCGAGGTCGGCGAGGTCGGCCAGGTTGTCATCGGCGACGACGGCGGCGTGCTCGATCCGGTCCCGCGGATGGGTGCCGGCGGCGCGTAGGGCGGCGATCGTCACCACCAGCTGCGCCGCGGTGACGCAATGCACGGCGACCGGCTGCCCGTCGCGGTGGCGGCCGGTGATCCATTCGGTGAGCGCTTCGAGGTCGAGCTGGTCGTCATGCAGAATTATCTTGCCCGGCGCCAAAAACGCTATCCGGGGCCAAAACTCGCCGTGGCGATGCGCCATCATCAGCGAGACCATGTCGTCGGCGCCCAGCTCGGGGGTGGCGTCGGTGACGCCGGTGATGCCGAGCGCGACGAGTCGTCGGCTCAGTTCGGCAAGGTCGGTATGCCGGCGCGCCAGGGCCCGCGACCACGGGTCCGCGGCGCGCAGCCGTCCGTCGGGATGGTCGGCCATTTCGAGCAGGCGCAGCGCGGCCGAGTTGAGGATCCACAGGGCCCCGCTGCGGTGCTGGACCCGGACCGGGGCATTGGGCATGACGGCGTCGAGCGCCGCCCGGTCCAATTCCCCGGCGACGCTGTCGTGATAGCCGACCGCCCGGATCCAACCGTCCGGTCCCGGCGCCGCCCGCGACAGCGCTTGCCCCAGTTGATCTTTGGTGGTTACCGCCGGCGGTCCCAGCTGGACGGAATCGATCGCCGAGGCCGCCGAGCGCAAGTGCACGTGGTGGTCGTGCAAGCCCGGCAGCACCGTCCCGCCGCGCCCGTCGAGCACGGTCTCGCCGGGCCGAACAGCCAGACCTGTGCCGATCTCCTCGATCCGCGCGCCGACCCGGATATCGGTCGCCGTCCCATCCAGCAGCGTGACCCGCTGAATCAGCATGGCAGCAAATGTCGTTCGGACACGGTGCGGCGCACGGTGTCGTTGTCCGCGCCGGACGCGGCGGCCCGGCGGTGCGGCGGCGGGGGTTGGGGCACGGCCACCGGCCCGCTTTCGCCGCGTTCGGCGAGGGGAAGGGCGGCGTAAACCGCGGCGATGCCCGCCATCGACACGTCGATCAGTTCCCCGCCGCCGCGTAGCAGCGATTCGGCGACTGCCGCGGTCGCTTCCAGCCCGGTCAGCGGGTCGGCGATGGCGTCGCCGCAGAACACCGGGCCCTGGGCACTGGATCCGACCAGGCCGCCGGCCACCGCGGCGTCGTCACCGAATGCGGGGCGCAGGGATTGCTGGCCGTATCCGGTGATACGCAACCAGATTCGGCCCGGTCGTGGCACAACGTGTTGCGGCCCCAGTCTGCGCCGCGCGAGCGCCGCGGGGCGTGAGCCTTCGATGACGATGTCGGCGACCGTCAGCAGCGCCCGCAGCTCGTCGCCCTGGGCGTCGAAATCCAGGCAATAGGACAGCTTTTCGCCGTTCATCCAGTCGAAGAATTCGGCATTGCCCAGCCGGGTGCCGTCCGGTCGGCGTGGGCTTTCGACCTTGACGACGGTCGCTCCGGCGCGGGCCAGCAGGTGCCCACACAGCGGGCCGGCCCACATCGACGACAGGTCGGCGACCAGCAGGTCGGCGAAATCGCGGGGGCCGGTGGCGACGCCGATCCGGCGGGCCTGCGGCGCGGTCGCCGAGGCCTCACCGAGCCCGGCCGCGGGGATGTCCAGCAGCTGTGCGCGCTCGGTGATCGCGGACGTGAGACGTGTTGTCGCCCAGCGTTGCAACACCGGCCAGGGGTCGCCTGTGATGTCGTCGGCCTCAAGCAGAGCGGGCACGGCGGCGAGGTCGTCGGGGCGCGACAACGTGACCGCGCACCAGCCGTCGCGGGCCGCAAGCAGTCGGGTGCCGCCTCCCGCGGCGGTCCGCCCGCGGCGGGTCAATCCGAGCAGCCCGGCCCGCCCGGCCAGCAGGGTGGGCGCATCGACGGCGACACCCAACCGGGCGCCGACGGACGCGGCGACCTGCTCGGCGCGCGTCAACACGGCGGCGCGGGAGAAGTCGGGCGGCGCGTCGGGCAGGCCGGTCAGGTAGGCCAGCCCGCTGCTTCCCCAGTTGGTGGCGGCCGAGCTCACGTCCCCATTGTGCGCGTGGCGCCCACTCGGTCAGAAGTGCAGGGCACGCAGCCGCCAGTCGAGCACCGGCCGATCGGGCTCACCGGCGGTGTCGCTGACCGCATAGACTTGCGACCGCAGCCCCAGCACGCCGCCGTGTGCGCTGGCCTCGGCCGATTCGATCTGCAGCAGGCTGTACAGGGTGTCGCCCTCGTACACCGGTCCGGTGTGGTCGCAGGACTCCCAGCCCAGCACCGTCGCCAGGTTCGGCAGCAGCCTGTTGGCCTGAGCGAACGCCAAGCCGATGGTGTGCCCGCCGTATACCAAGCGGCGCCCGCCGGATCGCCAATCATGATGTGCCGCAGCAATATTCAAGGTAAGCCTGGCCAGTTCGGGCGCATTGCTGACGACATCGGCGCTGCTGTGCAGCACCCTGCCGGCCATGCCGACGTCGAAATGCGGTCCGGGGACCCGCGTTCGGAACGCTTCTCCGTCCCACTGCCCCACCGGGTCGGCCGCCGGCGGCGCGGCATCGGCGCCGATGCTGGACAGATCGTCGGAGGGGGCATCGTCGGGATTCCACCCGGGGCTGGCGGGCAGCATGGCGCAACGGTGGAAGTCGAGCACCAACCGGTCGGCCTGGTCGATCGTGGTCATCCGCAGCGCGGCCAACCCCGTCGGGGCGCGGCCGGGTTTCACCGAGTTGGCGCGCAGCCCAACGACTTCGGTGCGGGTGTAGAGCGAGTCACCGATCACCGGAAAGCGGTGAAACGTCAGCCCCCGGTAGAACAGATTGGCCTTGACCCGCTGGGTGACCAGGGTGCTCTGCCCGATGGCGACGTCGCACACCAGACCCGGATAGGCCAGGGGTCCCGGACCGCCGAGCACCGCGGCGGCCAGGTCGGCGTCCAAGGCCAGCCGTAGCCGGTCGCCCACGACGGCCTGGTGCGCGGCGGCCAGGCCCGCGGACAGGGTCGCCACCGGCGCCCAATCGAAGACCTGGCCCGGCGACAGATCGTCAAAGTACGGACCGCCCTCACGAATTCCCGCATACCCGTTACTCGTCACAACGCCTCATGCTGGCAGGCTGTCGGATCGAGGGTCAAACTCGTCCGGGCGAAGCGGGTCGCCACCATCGAGCAGAAAGGTTATCGACGGTGCACGACGAAGAAGACATGCTGGTCGACACGGTGCGGGCGTTCATCGACCGCGAGGTCAAACCGACGGTCCGCGAGGTCGAACACGCCAACACCTATCCCGAGGCGTGGATCGAACAGATGAAGCGGATCGGCATCTATGGCCTGGCCATCCCGGAGGAATACGGCGGGTCCCCGGTGTCGATGCCGGGGTACGTGCGCGTCACCCAGGAGCTGGCCCGCGGCTGGATGAGCCTGGCGGGCGCCATGGGCGGGCACACCGTGGTCGCCAAACTGCTCACGCTGTTCGGCACCGAGCAGCAAAAACGTGCCTATCTGCCGCGGATGGCCACCGGCGAAGTGCGCGCCACGATGGCGCTGACCGAACCCGGCGGCGGCTCGGACCTCCAGAACATGTCGACCACCGCGCTGCCCGACGGTTCCGGCGGCCTGGTGATCAACGGCGCCAAGACCTGGATCAGCAACGCGCGTCACTCCGGACTGATTGCGCTGCTGTGCAAGACCGACCCGAACGCGACGCCGCGGCACAGGGGGATCTCGATCCTGCTCGTCGAACAGGGCCCGGGACTGACGATTTCGCGGGATCTGCCGAAGCTGGGTTACAAGGGCGTCGAATCCTGCGAACTGTCGTTCGACAATTACCCCGTACCCGCCTCGGCCGTGCTGGGGGACCATATGGGCAAAGGCTTTTCGCAGATGATGAAGGGCCTTGAGACGGGCCGCATCCAAGTGGCCGCGCGGGCCCTGGGCGTGGCGACCGCCGCTCTCGAGGACGCGTTGGCCTACGCGCAGCAGCGGGAAAGCTTCGGCCAGCCGATCTGGAAGCACCAGGCCGTCGGCAACTACCTGGCCGACATGGCCACCAAACTCACCGCCGCCCGCCAGCTCACCCGTTACGCCGCCGAACGATACGACAGCGGCGAGCGCTGTGACATGGAGGCCGGCATGGCCAAACTATTCGCCTCCGAGGTGGCCATGGAAATCGCCCTGAACGCGGTGCGCATCCACGGCGGGTACGGCTACTCGACCGAATACGACGTCGAGCGCTACTTCCGGGACGCCCCGCTGATGATCGTCGGTGAAGGCACGAATGAGATCCAACGCAATGTGATTGCCGGGCAGCTGATCGCCCGTGGCGGCATCTGAGCAAACCAGATTTCGGCGCTCGACCACCCGGGGTGCGCTATATTTGCCTGACTTGCGCACCAGCTGAGCGGCGCGGGAGTGACCTGTTCGGACCGCAGGAACCGCCAGGAAGGTAGCTGCCATGAGTTATCCCCCAGGGCCGTACGAAGGTTCGCCCGAGTGGCAGGGCCAACCACCACCACCGGACTGGCAGGGCCAACCTCAGCAACCGGAATGGCCGGCCCAACCACAGGGCGCCTGGCCGCCGCCACCGCAGCCCGGTCCCTGGCCGGGACAACAGCCGACGGGTTGGCCGGGACAGCAAGAGCCGGATAACTATCTCGTCTGGGCGATTTTGTGCACGGTGCTGTGCTGCCTTCCATTCGGCATTGTCTCGCTTGTCTATTCGAACAAGGTCTCCGGGCTGTGGGCGCAAGGCCGGGTGGCCGAGGCGCAGGACGCGTCGAACAACGCCAAGAAGTGGGCGATCATCGGAGCGATCGCCGGCGCCGTGACGTACGCGATCATCGCGATCCTGTACATCGTGATCGCCGTGGTGGCGGTGTCGAGCATTCCGTCGACCACCCCGACCACGTTCGGGGGCTACTGAGCGATCCGTTGCGCATCAACGCCAATCGCGTCGATCAAACCCCAGTCCAGCGCGGTATCGGCACCGATGGTCCGGCCGGAGAGCACCAGATAAGCGGTACGCCAACGGCCGATCCGGCGGGTGACGCTGACGGTACCGCCGGCGCCCGGGATCAGCCCCAGGCTTAGTTCGGGCAATCCGAACACCGAATCTTTCTGTGCCTCAACATATCCGCAGAACGCGGCCATCTCCAGGCCGCTGCCCAGCACGCGGCCGTGGACTTCGGCGCGGCACGACCGGCCGAGCCGGGCCGTGAACGCATCGAGGACCAGGGCGGGACTGTGCCGGGTGCGGGCCAGATGAGCGCTCGCCGGGTCGGCGAAGGTGCCGAATTCAGCCAGGTCCCCGCCGCTGCAGAAGGATGGGCCGTTGCCGCTCAACGCAATCGCGGTCACCGACGGATCCAGCTGCGCGACGGTCAGCGCCTCGAGCAGTGCGGCCCGCGCACCGGTGGAAAAGGCATTGTGTCGGTGTGGCCGGTTGAACCGGATCCGCAAGGTGTCGCCGTCGCGCTGGGCGAGCACCGGGTCCGCGGTCTCGGGCAGCGCGGCCTGGCCGCGTTCGGCGAGCCAGCGCGCGAACTCCGGCCCGGCCTGCAAGGTCGAGTAGGCCAGCGACTCGGTCACCAGCCCGGCCAGCGCCGCGGCGTCGGGTTGCACGGCGCGCAGCACGTCGTCGCAGACGCTGCTGGCGTGCGGCCACCGCTCACACCGTGCGCGCAGCTCGGCCAATGCCTCGGGGACCGACGCGACGGTGACCACGCGCCGGTCGGCACAGTAATCCTCGGTCAACGTGAAAGTAGCGGCACCCAACCAGGATTGGCTTTCAGCGAGCTGCCCGCCCGAGCCGACGCCGACGACCACGCCGGGCAGCGGGGCGAGGCCGGCCGCCGGCGCATTCGACAGGTCGACCACCCGCAGCATCGGTCACACCGAGTACTTTTCGATCAGGCCGTTCTTGTAGAGTTTGCCGGTGTCGGTGCGGGGCAGCTGCGTCTCGAATGCGATTGACCGCGGACATTTGAAGTGCGCCAACCGGTCTCGCAGCCACGCCATTAGCTCGTCGCCGAACTCGTCGGTGGCGTCGGCCGGGTCCACCGCCTGAACGACCGCCAGCACCCGCTGCCCCATCTCGTCGTCGGGCACGCCGAACACCGCGGCGTCCAACACTTTTGGATGGGTCACCAAGAGGTTCTCGGCCTCTTGCGGGTAGATGTTCACACCACCGGAGATGATCATGTGGTGGCGGCGGTCGGTCAGGTAGAGGTACCCCTCTTCGTCGAGGTACCCGATGTCGCCGACCGTCGCCCAGCCCTGTTTGGACCGCGACGACGCGGTTTTCGTTGGGTCGTTGAGGTATTCGAAAGATTGCCCGCCCTCGAAGTAGATCTCCCCGGGCTGACCGGGCGGCAACTCGTCACCGTTCTCGTCGAGAATGTGCACGGCACCGGCCATCGGTTTACCGACCGACCCCGGATGGGCCAGCCAATCCTCGGCGGTGATCAACGTCGAGCCGTGCGCTTCGGAGGAGGCGTAGTACTCGTCGATGATCGGCCCCCACCATTCGATCATCTGCTTCTTGATCTCCACCGGACACGGCGCCGCGGCGTGCATCACCCGCTTGAGGCTGGAAAGGTCGTACGAATCACGCACGTGCTGAGGAAGTTTCAGCATCCGAACGAACATCGCCGGAACGAACTGCCCGTGCGTGACGCGGTGCCGCTGGATCGCGTCGAGAGTTCCCTCGGCATCGAACTTCTCCATCACCACCGTGGTGATGCCGCCCGCCTGGATCGTCATCGACCACACCGACGGCGCGGTGTGATACAGCGGGGCGGGGCTCAGATACACCGCGTCGGGGTCCAGCCAGAAGCTGACCAGCGCCGACATCATGCCCGGGGCATCTTCCGGTTTCACGTGCGGCAATTGACGCTTGATGCCCTTGGGCCGCCCGGTCGTGCCCGAGGAATACTGCAGCAGATCCCCCTCGATTTCGTCGTCGATCGGCGTATCGGGTTGCCCGGCAACGCAATCCGGGTAACGTTCCCAGCCGGGCAGCTCGCTCTCCGAGAGCGAGCCGGCGACCAGTAGCAGTCCCGGCAGGCCGTTCGGCAGATGCTCGGCCAGCTGGGCGCAGGTGTCCTTCAGCACCGCCGAACCGACGATCGCCTTGGCGTTGCTGTTGTCGATGATGTACGCCGCCTCGGCCGGAGTGAGGTGAGTGTTGATCGGCACGTAGTACAGGCCGCTGCGCCGAGCCGCCCACATCACCGCGTGGATGTGCTCGTTGTTCTCCATCAGGATTGCGACGCTGTCGCCTTCGCGCAGCCCGGCTTGCCGGAACCGGTGCGCCAGTTGATTGGCCCGCGCCTCGAGGTGGTCGAAGGTGACGACCGTGCCCGACGGATAGAGGATGACCGCCGGTTTATTGGCGCCTCCGGAACCGGAAGTGAAGGGGCGAATCTGCATGCGCCGACTGTACCGCCGCCGAAGTTGACGGGTGTCGACTGGCCCGCGGGCGGACCTCACCGGCTTCAGCCGTGCGGCGCCTCGGAGATCTTGCTGTCCGGCTTGCCCACCGTCTGGCAGTACGTCTGCGCGGACAGCCGCGTCGCGGAGATTTCGATGCTGCTCGGGTCGGCGCCGCTTTTATCCTTCAGCATTTTGCTGACTTCGTCGTTCTGTTTCTTCTCGTCCTGGGTGGTGAAGTCTTTGCATTTGGTATCGCCGCCGGTGTTGATCACTTTCGACGGGGAACAGCCGGTAAACAGGAGGCCGGCCGTCGCAGCCGTTATCGCCAGCGCGGCGGATGTTTTGGATGTCACAGACTTCATCGTCGGCCTCCCAGGATCGGTGTGTTGGCAATCTAATACACCGATGCCGGCGGTTCCAAACACGAATTTAAAACCAACGCAGCGTGTTTGCCCGACGGCGCCGATCCGCAATAAAAATCGGCGCCGGCGAGTCTTGCCCGCCGGCGCCGATGAAAGGTTTTGCTAGCTCGCTTCGGAGAGCCGCTGCTTGAGAGCCTCGAACTCGTCGCGGACCCCGGTCGGCAGCTTGTCGCCGACGAACGCGAACCACTCTTCGATCAGCGGCAATTCCTCGCGCCACTCGGCCGGGTTGACCGCCAGCGCCTTGTTGACGACGTCGCTGTCGATGTCCAGGCCGTCCAGGTCGAGGTCCTCGGCGCTCGGCACGATGCCGATCGGGGTGTCCTGTCCGCCGGCCTGGTGCTCGATACGGTCGACGATCCACTTCAGCACCCGGCTGTTCTCACCGAAGCCGGGCCACAGGAAGCCACCGTCGGAGTCGCGGCGGAACCAGTTGACGAAGAACACCTTTGGCAGCTTGGACTCGTCGGAGTTCTTGCCCAGATCGATCCAGTGCTGGAAGTAGTCACCGACGTGGTAACCCAGGAACGGCAGCATGGCCATCGGGTCGCGGCGCACGGTGCCGACCTTGCCCTCGGCGGCGGCGGTCTGCTCGCTGCCCATGGTCGCGCCCATGAAGACGCCGTGCTGCCAGTCGCGTGCCTGCGTCACCAGCGGCACCGTGGTCTTGCGGCGCGCGCCGAACAGGATGCCCGAAATCGGCACGCCCTGCGGGTCGTCCCACTCGGGCGCCAGGATCGGGCACTGCGACATCGGGGTGCAGTAGCGCGAATTGGGATGCGCGGCCTTCTCGCCGTTGTCGGGCGTCCAGTCGCGGCCCTTCCAGTCGATGAGGTGCTGCGGGTCGCCCTCCAGGCCCTCCCACCACACGTCGCCGTCGTCGGTCACCGCCACGTTGGTGAAGACGGTGTTGCCGGCCTCCATGGTGCGCATCGCGTTCGGGTTGGACTTCCAGTTGGTGCCCGGCGCGACGCCGAAGAACCCGAACTCGGGGTTGACCGCGTACAGCCGACCGTCCTTGCCGAATCGCATCCAGGCGATGTCGTCGCCCAGGGTCTCGGCACGCCAGCCCGGGATGGTCGGCTGCAGCATCGCGAGGTTGGTCTTGCCGCACGCCGACGGGAACGCGGCGGCGAAGTAGTACGCCTTGTTCTCCGGGGAGATCAACTTGAGGATCAGCATGTGCTCGGCGAGCCAGCCCTCGTCGTGAGCCATCGCCGAGGCGATCCGCAGCGAGTAACACTTCTTGCCTAGCAGGGCGTTACCGCCGTAGCCCGAGCCGTAACTCATGATCTCGCGCGTTTCCGGGAAGTGGGTGATGTATTTGGTGTCGTTGCAGGGCCACGGCACGTCCTGCTGGCCCGGCTCCAGCGGCGCGCCCACCGAGTGCAGCGCCTTGACGAAGAATCCGTCGTCGCCCATCTTCTCCAGCGCCGCCGTGCCCATCCGGGTCATCACCTTCATCGAGAGGACGACGTACTCGGAGTCGGTGATCTCCACCCCCAGCTTGGGGTCCTCGGCGCCCAGCGGACCCATGCAGAACGGCACCACCCACATGGTGCGACCGCGCATGCAGCCCCGGTACAGCTCGTTCAGGGTGGACCGCATCTCGGTGGGGTCCATCCAGTTGTTCGTCGGTCCGGCGTCGATCTCACGCTCGGAGCAGATGAAGGTCCGGGACTCCACCCGCGCCACATCGGACGGGTCCGACAGCGCCAGGTAGGAGTTGGGCCGCTTCTCCTCGTTCAGCTTTTTCAAGGTGCCGGCCTCCACCAGTTGCGTGGCCAGCCGGTTGAACTCCTCGTCGGAGCCGTCGGCGAACACCACCCGGTCGGGCTGGGTGAGCTCGGCGACCTCCTCTACCCATGCCAGCAGCCCCTGATGATTGGTGGGTGCTGTGTCCAGACCGGGAATGGTCGCTGAGGTCATCGAACTCTCCTGAATTCGTCTCCGTTACGTGCGGGCACTTGTGAATGCGTATGCAGTCGCCCACACAGATATTGACATGGTGGCGTTAGCTACAGGTTATCGTGATCCCCTTGCTGGGGAAGGCCCGGGCAGGTATAAGCCTTCTCACAACAACGATTCAGAAGCGCCTAGACGGTCATGAATTGCCGTCATATGCGCCTTTCGAAGCCGAATCGGCGATTTCGGCCCCATCGATGTCGGCGGCGGGCTGATCGCGCCGGGGAGTGCCGGGTTCTTTCAGTTCGGCACGCACCGCGTCCAGCGCGGCCTGGATCGTCGGCATCTCCCGGTCCCGGGCCGCGGCCGCCCGCGCGGCCGCGATGGCGTGCTCGCGCAATTCGGTGTCGATCGCGCCGACCTGCTCTGCCACCTGGGCATTCGCGATTTCTTCCCGGGCCAGCAGCCCGGTGCTGAGCAGCGACTCGGCGGCCAGCACGCGGGTCGCGACCAACTCCTCGACCACCGAGCGCAGCGACGACGTCAGATCGCCCGCCCAGCGGTCGAGCAGGGCGCGGTCGTGCAGCAGGGCGCGCAGGTTGACCACCAGGAAGGTGACGGCCAGCCCGACGGCCACGCATGCGACGCCGCCGGCGATCTCCACCGCCGGGTTGAGACGCCGCGCCACACCGGCCACCAGCCGCGCCAGGGTCAGCGCAACACCCACCCCGAAACCGGCGCCCAGCAGCAGCATCAACCAGGTCTCCTGCCGTCGCGATTGCAGCGGCGGGGCCGTCACGTTGACGGTCGGCAGTGCGGCCGGCGGCGGCAACTCCATCGGCACATCCAGCTCGGTGGCGAGGTCGATCAGGTGCGCGGTGGTGTGCTCGGAAACCTCACTGATCACCGCGGCGGCCCGGGCCCGCGCCCGCTCCTCGAACCCGGCCATGCTCCGCCGGGGCAGCCGCCCCGCCTCCTCCTGCAGTTCCCCGCGCACCGCCGAGCAGCGATTGAGCGCGAAGTGCGCCAACTGCACCTTGGCCTGCTGGATCTGACTGCGCAGCGTGATGGTCCGCGCGGATTTCGCTTGCCGCCGCTCCCGCAGGGCGGTGCTGCGCTGCTCACGCAGCGCGTCGACCCGGGCTCGCCGCCCGGCGCCGTCGGCGTCGCGGTCGAACCGGCCTGCGACCGACTGCAACCGGGATTCCCAGGCGCGCAGCCGGTTTCGTCGGTCGACGTCCGAGGCACCGAGTTGCGCGGCGACCGTGTCGACCAGCTCGTCGACCTGCCGGTCACCCAGCTCGGGGGCGGCAGCCGCCCCGACCCACGGCACCTCGGCGTATCGCGGTGCGTGCGCGGCCAGGGCCTGACGGTTGGCGTCGAGAATGTCGGTCCAGCCGCGGTGCACGTCGATTTTGGACACCACGGGTATCACCACGTCGGTGTGCTCGGCGGCGGCGGCGAGCAGCGCGCAGTCCGAGTCGGTGAGGGAAGCGGCCGCGGACACGACAAACACCACCGCCTTGGGGGCCTCCCCGGGCCGCAGGTCCGCCGATTCCACGAACGTCTGGTCGGGCAGTCGCTCGCGCAGCGCCTCGGCCACCCCCGTCACCCCCGCCAGCCACGGGCCGGTCACCAGCACCACGTCGCGCCGCACGATCGCGGGAGCGTCCAGCGCCGGACCGATCGTCGCGACCAGCTCGTCGACCTCGGCCACCGTGTTGCCGCTCACCGTGGCTCCCCGCGGTGCGCCGCCAGCCGCAGCGAGCCGCGGGCGATGTCCGCGGCGCGGGCCCGGGACAACTGCGGGCCGCCCGGTTCCGGTCTCGGCAGCCCCGCCGGGGCCGGGGTCGGGGCCACCTCGAGTGCGGCGGCCATCCGCCCGATCACCGTCGCGTCGCAGGACAGGAAGTCGAAGATGCGATCCCCGACCCCGGTCCCGACGGCCAGCGCCTCGAGTTCCGCGACGGCCTCGAGCACCCGCTGGTAGCGCAGCTCCGCCGCGCGGGCGGTCAACGCGGCGACGACCGTGTCCACGCCGCTGACCCGGCGCAGCAGCGACCGGACCTGAGCGGGGCTGCCGCCCCGGCGCACGGCCGCGACGCTCAGCGCTGTGCCGAACATGTCCAAACTGTCCAGTAGGCGAACCCGCGCGCCGGCCGGCACCGGGTTGTCGGCCGACGTGAACCCGGCGAAGGAGCCGTCCAGGCCCGCCGCGGCGTCGGTGCAGTCGGCCAGCGTCCGCAGCGCCGCCCACGATGTGCCGTCGCTGAACGCCTCGAAGGCGGCGACGGCCAGCAACGCGATCAGCGGTTGGACGGGAACACCGGCGAGCTCGGCGAGACGGGCACACCGAGCCCGGGCGGCCGCGACGGGCCCGCGTCCGTCGCGGCTCGACAAAAACCCGGTCAGGTCGGCCTTGTTCAGCACCGCCACCACCGGTCGCCCCGCGGCCGCGATGGCGTCGGTGTCCTCGGGTTTGACCACCTCAGCCAGGACGTGCACGACCAAGTCGGCGCCGGCCTGCGAAGGAATCACCGTGATTCCGCGTGCGACGTGCGCCAGGGCGCGCGCGACGGTGTCCCGGCCCGTCCGCGGTCGGCCGCCGACCGCCACCCGCAGCGGCGCGGCGGCCCTGGCGGCGATTGCGGTCACCCGCGGGTCGGCGCACTCGGCGGCAAATCGCGCCAGCTCGTCGACGAAAAGCTGGTTCCCCCGTACCTTCATTTCCTTGCCCACTCGATGCCTATTCGATCCGATCGGCCGGCCGCGTGCGTCGGGCGTTTGCGTCGGCCGCACGGCCGGGTCGCCGTCGGTGCCGGACTGTGTGCCGGGCCCCATGAACCCCCACCGAATAGTGGCACTTGCGTCATCTCGTTGCGAGCCACTGTTTATCTGTTACCAGTTGAAGGCAACTGTTGGGTATCAATCTGGACCAGGGGCGGCTACATCGGGCGTTCATGGGCCACGATGGACAAATGCATGCGCAACCCGGCGTCGGGACCTGTTCGGATGCACTGGTGGAGGTGGGATCCGGCCTGGACACTGATGACGCCGTGACGCCGGAGCCGTCGGGTTCGGGCGCACCGCCACGCGGCTACCTGCCCGCAACGAGCTTCCGCTCGCGGCGTTCCACTCTGTCCGACGCCCAGCGGGAGACCTGGGATCGGTTGTGGCCGACCCTGGGACTGTCCGACCTTCCCCGTGGCTACGCCCCGCTGGACACCGCTGCTTGGTTCGGGCGGCGGGCACCGCTGGTGCTCGAGATCGGCTGCGGCAGCGGCACCTCGACGCTGGCAATGGCGCAGAACGAACCCGAGGTCGACGTCATCGCGGTGGAGGTTTACAAGCGGGGGCTGGCCCAGCTGCTGTGCGCGATCGATCGCGCACAGGTGCGCAACATCCGATTGATCCGCGGCAACGGCGTCGACGTCCTGCAGCACCTGATCGCGCCGGCTTCGTTGACCGGAGTCCGGTTGTATTTCCCCGACCCGTGGCCGAAGGCGCGCCACCACAAGCGCCGGTTCCTGCAGCCGGGCACCGCGCAGTTGATCGCCGACCGGCTGGCCCCCGGCGGCATCCTGCACGCCGCGACGGACCATCCGGGCTACGCCGCGCACATGGCCGAGGTCGGCGACGCCGAGCCGCTGCTGTGTCGCGTCGAGCCCGACAGCGAGCTGCCGGTCTCGATCGCCCGCCCCACCACCAAGTACGAGATGAAAGCCCGAGAAGTGGGTAGCTCTGTCTCGGAATTCTTGTGGAAAAGACGATGAGTATGAGCCTCGCAGAAGAAACGACCGCCGCAGCGGCCGCCGCAGCGCCGGCGGCGCCGCCGGTCGACGACATGGTCGACTTCGACGTGGCCCCGCGGCGGGTGTTGTTGGTGTGGGACGCCCCCAACCTCGACATGGGCCTGGGCTCGATTTTGGGCCGTCGCCCCACCGCGCTGGAGCGGCCCCGTTTCGACGCGCTGGGTCGCTGGTTGCTGGCGCGCACCGCGGAGGTCAGCGCCAGCCGGCCGGGCATGGTCGTCGAGCCCGAGGCCACCGTGTTCACCAACATCGCCCCGGGCAGCGCCGACGTTGTCCGGCCCTGGGTGGACGCGCTGCGTAACGTGGGCTTCGCGGTGTTTGCCAAGCCGAAGATCGACGAGGACAGCGATGTCGACCGCGACATGCTCGAGCACATCGAACTACGCCGTCGAGAAGGGCTCGTGGCGCTGGTGGTGGCCTCCGCCGACGGGCAGGCGTTCCGTCAGCCGCTGGAAGAAATCGCCCGCGCCGGGGTCGGCGGCAGCACCCCCGTCCAAGTGATCGGATTTCGCGAACACGCGAGTTGGGCGCTAGCGTCGGATACCTTGGAGTTCGTTGATCTGGAGGAGATCGACGGCGTCTTCCGGGAACCATTGCCGCGGATCGGCCTAGATTCGCTGCCCGAGCAGGGAGCGTGGCTGCAGCCGTTCCGGCCGCTGTCCGCGCTATTGACCACGCGTGTGTGACACTGGCTTGAAAAACCGAAAGACGCTGCGCGGGTCGCTGTTAGTGATCCAGTAAGGAGCTTACGTGTTCGCCTGGTGGGGTCGAACCGTGTACCGCTACCGGTACATCGTGATCGGGGTCATGGTGGCTCTGTGCCTTGGCGGCGGCATCTTCGGGATGAGCCTGGGTAAGCACGTCACGCAAAGCGGTTTCTACGACGACGGCAGCCAGTCCGTCAAGGCCTCGATCCTGGGTGACCAGACCTACGGCCGCGACCGAACCAGCCACATCGTGGCCACCCTGCCCGCCCCCAACGGCAAGACCGTTGACGATCAGGCCTGGCGCGATCAGGTCGTCGGCGAACTCAACAAGCTCAAGACCGACCACTCCGACCAAATCGTGGGCTGGGCCGGCTGGCTGGCGGCGCCCGACAGCACCAGCCCGCTGATCAAGGGCATGGTCAGCGAGGACCGTAAATATACGTTCGTCACCATCCCGCTCAAGGGCGACGACGACGACACCATCCTCAACAACTACAAGGCCGTCGCGCCCGCCCTGCAAAAACTCGACGGCGGCAAGGTTGAACTGGCCGGCCTGGAACCCGTCGCGAGCGCGCTGACCGGCACCATTGCCAGCGACCAGAAGCTGTTGGAGTATCTCGGGCTGCCGCTGGTGACGGTCGTGCTGTTCCTGGTGTTCGGCGGGGCGGTGGCCGCCGGCCTGCCCGTCATCGTCGGTGGACTCAGCATCGCCGGGGCGCTGGGCATCCTGCGGTTCGCGGCCATCTTCGGCCCGGTGCACTTCTTCGCCCAGCCCGTGGTCTCGCTGATCGGTTTCGGTATCGCCATCGACTATGGGCTGTTCATCGTGAGCCGATTCCGCGAGGAGATCGCCGAGGGCTACGACACCGAGGCCGCCGTGCGGCGCACCGTGATGACGGCCGGCCGAACCGTCGTGTTCTCGGCCGCGCTGATCATCGCCTGCAGCGCCAGCCTGCTGGTCTTGCCGCAGGGCTTCGTGCACTCGCTGACCTACGCGATTTTCGCCGCCGTGGGCCTGGCCGCGCTGCTGTCGGTCACCCTGCTGCCGGCCTGCCTGGGCATCCTCGGCCGGCACGTCGACGCGCTGGGCGTGCGGACCGCGTTCCGCGTGCCCTTCCTGCGGAATTGGAAGTATTCGCGGGCCTACCTCAACTGGCTCGCCGACCGGCTGCAGAAGACCAAGACCCGCGAAGAGGTGGAAGCCGGTTTCTGGGGCAAGCTGGTCACCTGGGTGATGAAGCGGCCGCTGGCGTTCGCCATCCCGATCGCCGTCGGGATGATCCTGCTGGTCATCCCGCTGGGCAACCTGTCGCTGGGCGGCATGAGCGAGAAATACCTGCCGCCCGACAACGCGGTGCGCCTGGCCCAGGAGCACTTCGACAAGCGATTCCCGGGATACCGCACCGAGCAGCTCACGGTGGTGATCCAGAGCAACAACCACACGAAGGTCACCGACCAGCAGGTCGCCGACATTCGTAACCGGATCGCGGGGATCACCGGTTTCACCGACAAGACGTGGGAGGAGCGGCCATGCCCGACGATCGCCGGAAACCCCTGCGTCGCCGGTCCGAACGGCACCACACAGCCCAAGGACGATACGGTCCGGGTGATCCAGAACGGGTTGGTCAACAAGAACGACGCCGAGAAGAAAATCCAGGAGCTGCGAGCGGTCACCCCACCCAAGGGGTTGACGCTGTTGGTCGGCGGCACGCCCGCGCTCGAGCAGGACAGCATCCACAGCCTGTTCGACAAGGCGCCGCTGATGCTGCTCTTGTTGCTCAGCGCGAGCCTGTTGTTGATGTTCCTGGCGTTCGGCTCGGTGGTGTTGCCGATCAAGGCGGCGCTGATGAGTGCGCTGACGCTCGGCTCGACGCTGGGCATCCTGACCTGGATCTTCGTCGACGGGCACTTCTCGAACGTGCTGAACTTCACGCCCACGCCGCTGATGGTGGTGCTTATCGCCCTCGTCGTCGCGGTGGGCTTCGGCCTGGCCACCGACTACGAGGTGTTTTTGGTATCGCGCATGGTTGAGGCCCGCGAACGCGGCATGTCGACGGCGGAGGCCATCCGGATCGGTACCGCAACCACCGGGCGGTTGATCACGGCCGCCGCGCTGGTGCTGGCGGTGGTAGCCGGGTCGTTCATGTTCTCCGACCTGGTGATGATGAAGTACCTGGCATTCGGCCTGGCGGCGGCGCTGCTGCTGGACGCGACCGTGGTGCGGATGTTCCTGGTGCCCTCGGTGATGAAGCTGCTCGGCGACGACTGCTGGTGGGCTCCCCGGTGGGCCCGGCGGCTGCAGAACAAGCTCGGGCTGGGCGAGATCGACCTGCCCGACGAGCGCAAGCGCAGCGGTGTCAACGGCCGGCCGGTCCGCCCACCCGTCGCGGCCAGCCTGGTGGCCGCCAAACCCCGCGCGCCGCACGACCCGACGCATCCCGGTCCGCCGCCGGAGCCGTCACGCGCGACCCGTCCCGGCCCGGCGCCGGCGGAGCCCCGGCCCGCCGCGGAACTACCCGCCGGCGCGAAACCCCGCATTCAGCCGCGGCCGAGCCAGCCGACGGAAGCCAAGACCACACGCTTCGCGGCCCCCGGTAACTCCGAGCCCGCGGCGCGGCCCCCGGCCGCACCCCCGCCCGCGCCGCCGCCGTCGGCGGGGCAGACCCGGGCGATGCCCGTGCCGGGGAATCACGAGCCCAAGGTCGACCCCGCCGAACCCACTACCGCGCTTCCGGTGGCCCGGTCGGAAGGCAACGACACCGACGCGGCCACCGAGAAGATGAACGCGCGCGGGCAGGGCGATAACGGCGACGCGTCGCGTCCCCGGCGCCGCGCCGGCGGCGGAGTGTCCGCGCAGGATCTGCTGCGGCGCGAGGGACGGCTATAGGCCCGCCGAGTCGTCGGCGTTCTGCTTCGGATGGTCCGGTTCGGCCTGGACCATGCTTCCGTCGTCCTCGCCGAGCTGTTCGGCTTCCTCCTGCGGCTCCCTGGCCAGCAGCACCTGGACCGCATTGTTGAGGAACGCCACCGTCGGGACGGCCAGCAAGGCGCCGACGATGCCGGCGAGCACACCTCCGGTGGAGATCGCCAGCACCACGCCGAGCGGGTGGATCGACACGGCGCGTCCCATCACCAGCGGCTGCAGTAGATGCGACTCGATCTGGTTGATCAAGACCAGCAACCCCAGCGTGAGCAGGGCATAGACGATGCCCTTGGCCAGCAGCGCGACCACCACGGCCACCAACCCGGAGATCACCGCACCGATCAGCGGGATGAAGGCACCGAGAAACACCAGCGAGGCCAGCGGCAGGGCGAGCGGCACACCCATGATGGCCAGCCCGGCGCCTACCCCGGCGGCGTCGGTGAGCGCCACCAGGAAAGTGGCCCGCACATAGCCGATCAGCGAGCCGTACCCGGCGCGACCCGCCTCGACGACCCGATCGCGCACGCCGGACGGGAAAATCTTGGTCACGTACGCGAAGATGTTGCGGCCGCCGTAGAGGAAGAAGATCAGCGTGAACAGCACCAGCACCGCCGCGGTGAGCAATTCGGTGATGGTGGCGGCGGTGGACAGCGCCCCGCTGGTCAGTTTCGACTGATTGTTGTGCAGCGCCTGAATCGCGGCGTTACCCGCGTTGGTGATCTGTTCGCTGCGCAGATGCGCGGGCCCTTCGATCAGCCACCGGCGGGTGGAGTCGATGCTGCGGCTGACCTGCTCGGTCAGGTCCGGCAAACCGACGACGAATTGGGTCACGACGAAGGCCAGGATGCCGCCCAGCAAGGCGAAGCCGCCCAGCAGCACCAGCGCGACCGCGCCGCCGCGCGGCAGCCCGCGCCGATCCAGCCAGTCCACGGGCGGTACCAGCAGCGCGCTCAGCATCAGGGCCAGCAGCACGGGGACGACGATGATCTCGAGTTTCGCCACCACCCACAGGAAGGCGACCGCCGCGGCCAGGATGACCAGCAAACGCCACGCCCAGGCGGCGGTCTTGCGGACCAGGGGTTCGACGGATGCATCGTCGGGGTTTGCCGGCATCCGGTCAGCCTACGTGGCGGGATGAACTCAACGCCCGGGTCGACACGATCCGGTCACGACGGCGACACGCGCGGAGTTGCGCCTTGAGGGCCTCACCACCTGCGCGGTTACCCTAAAACCCGTGCCGCACCGCGCCGCGATCCGCAACCTCCGCCTGCCGGGCGGCGGCGCATTCGCTCGCGACGACGACTCGCCGGCGCCCGAGCGCGAGACGTCACGCGGCAAATACTGGTGGGTGCGGTGGGTGGTGCTGGCGCTGGTCGCGATCGTGCTGGCCGTCGAGATCGCGCTGGGCTGGGATCAGCTGGCCAAGGCCTGGACGAGCCTGTTCCAAGCCAACTGGTGGTGGCTGTGCGCCGCCGTCCTGGCCGCGGCCGCGTCGATGCACAGTTTCGCCCAGATTCAGCGCACACTGCTGAAGTCCGCCGGGGTGCACGTCAAACAGCTGCGCTCGGAGGCCGCCTTCTACGCCGCCAACTCGCTGAGCACCACGCTGCCCGGCGGTCCGGTGCTGTCGGCGACGTTTTTGCTTCGGCAGCAACGCATTTGGGGCGCTTCCACGGTGGTGGCGTCCTGGCAGCTGGTGATGTCGGGCGTGCTGCAGGCGGTGGGCTTGGCCCTGCTCGGGCTGGGCGGGGCCTTCTTCCTGGGCGCCAAGAACAACCCTTTCTCGCTGCTGTTCACACTCGGCGGCTTCGTCGCGTTGCTGTTACTGGCCCAGGCGGTCGCGTCGCGCCCGGAGTTGATCGAGGGCATCGGCACCCGGGTGCTGTCGTGGTTCAACTCGCTGCGCGGCAAGCCCGCCGACACCGGCCTGGGCAAGTGGCGCGAGATCCTGATGCAGCTCGAGTCGGTGAGCCTGGGCCGACGCGACATGGCGGTGGCGTTCAGCTGGTCGATGTTCAACTGGGTGGCCGACGTGGCCTGCCTGGCCTTCGCCGCGTACGCGGCCGGTGATCACGCATCGGTCGCCGGGCTGACGGTCGCCTACGCGGCCGCGCGGGCCGTTGGCACCATCCCCCTGATGCCGGGGGGTCTGCTGGTCGTCGAGGCGGTGCTGGTGCCCGGCCTGGTGTCCAGCGGCATGTCGCTGCCCAACGCGATCTCGGCCATGCTGCTCTACCGGCTGATCAGCTGGCTGCTCATGTCCGCCGTCGGCTGGGTGGTGTTCTTCTTCATGTTCCGCACCGAGAATTCGGGCGGCGCCGACGACGACCCGCCCACCGGGCCGCTGCCGCCGATCGAGCCGCAACTGCTGCGTTGGGACGACGCCACCGTCGACGAGGCGGCGCTGCAGGGACCGCTACCCCCGCCCGAACCCCGCGGCGCCGGTTAGACGCTGGCCGACACTAACGCACCGGCCCTGTTTAGTCGGCCCTGTTAGCCGACGGTGTTCTGCCGCGAGGGGCCCGGCAGCGTGCCGCCCGCCGTCGACGGCGCCGGCGCGGTCACGCCCGGCGCAGCCCCCAGACCAGCCGCTGGCGAAGCGGGCAAGGCGGGCAGCCCGCCCGGTATGCCGCCGGCGCCCTGCGCCTGCTGCATCACGCCCATCACCTGCGGAATGCTGATCGGCAGCTTGCACTGCATCGACAGGTTGGTCAACGGCTGCGCAATCGACGTCATGTCGGTGGCCACCTTGGGGTGACCCTCGAAATATGTCTTGAGTCCCGTGACCGACTGCGGACCGGCCTGCTGCTGCAGCATCGTCGTCATCGACTGGTTGGTCTCGGGATGCGAATCCAGGTAGTCGCCCATCGATTTGGAGACCGACCCGATCGTGCGGGCGACTTCACTGGCCGCGCACGGGTCGTTGGCACCGCTCGCCGGCGGCTCGGCCATCAGTGCGACGGCCGCGGCCGGCACCGCGGCGGCGATCAATCCCGCGACCAGCCCGCGCCGGCCCGCGAAAATTCGTGTCCCCATGCGAAAAACTCCTCACGGTTTGCTCACGCCGTCGTCGTCGCGGCTTCCGGCAAACTGCTGCGATGAATGGCCGTCGGATCGCGGGGATCCCCTGCCCCCGCCTGGCCCAGCGTCATCCTGCCATCCGGGTGGGAGCCCTGCCACCAGGTGTGACCGGGATCCCGTAGATCACCGGTCGGCAACGACTTGGCTGCGGGTTGGATACAGAGCCGTCTGCCCAGCTCACGAATTCGCTAAGCCCAACTAATGCACAGTCGGCTGCGGTATCGTCGCCACCACGCGTAAGCGAGATACTCGGGGAGCCTGAAATCCAGCAGTTCATGATGCGCCTCAGCCGCAGCCTGCGCAGATACCGTTGGTTGGTCTTCGCAGGCTGGTTGCTCGCATTGGTCCCCGCGATCTATTTGGCCCTGACCCAGTCCGGAAATTTGACCGGCGGCGGCTTCGAAGTGGCCGGTTCGCAATCGCTGAAGGTCCACGACCAACTCGAGTCGCAATATCACGACCAGGGCGCGTCCTCGCTCGCGCTGGTGGCCGCCCCGCGGCCGGACGCCAGCTACGAGGACATGAACAACGCCGTGGCGCAGCTGCGCCAGATCGCCGGCGAATTCCCCGGTGTCACCGAGAAAACCAACCCCACGCAGCGCCCGCCGCAGCCCGACCGACCGTACGTGCTGTCGCTGCGGCTGGACGGCCGCAATTCGGGGACCAGCGACATCGCCAAGCGGCTACGGCAGCAGGTCGGCGTCAAAGGCGACCAGCCCGGTCAGACCTCCGAGGGCCGGGTGCGTCTCTATGTCATCGGGCAGGGCGCGCTGTCCGCGGCCGCCGCGGCCAACACCAAACACGATATTGCCGCGGCCGAGCGGTGGAACCTGCCGATCATCCTGATCGTCTTGCTCGCCGTGTTCGGTTCGCTGGCCGCCGCGGCGATCCCGCTGGCCCTCGGCGTGTGCACGGTCGTGGTGACCATGGGCCTGGTCTATTTCTTGTCGGCCTACATCACCATGTCGGTGTTCGTGACGTCGACGGTGTCGATGTTCGGCATCGCGCTCGCGGTCGACTATTCGCTGTTCATCCTGATGCGGTTCCGCGAGGAACTGCGCGCCGGCCGGGAACACCGCGAGGCCGTCGACGCCGCGATGGCCACCTCCGGCCTGGCGGTGGTGCTGTCCGGCCTCACCGTGGTCGCGTCCCTCACCGGCATCTACCTGATCAATACCCCGGCACTGAAATCGATGGCGACCGGCGCGATTCTGGCCGTCGCGGTCGCGATGCTGACGTCGACGACGCTGACCCCCGCGGTGCTCGGTACCTTCGGGCGGGCGGCGGCCAAGCGGTCGGCGCTGCTGCACTGGTCGCGCCGGCCGGAAAGCACGCAGTCGCGGTTCTGGAACCGTTGGATCGGGGCGGTGATGCGGCGGCCCTGGATCGCGTCGGTGCTGGCGGCGTCGGTGCTGCTGGCCATGGCCGCGCCCGCGGCGTCGATGGTGCTGGGTAACAGCCTGCTGCGCCAGTTCGACTCCTCGCACGAGATCCGTGCCGGGGTCGCCGGGGCGTCCCAAGCGCTTGGGCCCGGTGCGCTGGGCCCGGTTCAGGTGCTGGTGACTTTCCCTGACAGCACCGCCGCAGCGCCCGAGAACAGCCAGACGCTGGCGGCGATCCGGCAGCGCATGACCCAGGCGCCCAACATCGTTTCGGTGGGGCCGGTGCAATTCGCCGACGACAACAGCAGCGCGCTGTTATCGGGGGTGTTGTCGGTTGATCCGGAGGACATGGGCGCCCGGCACACGGTCGACTGGATGCGCACTCAGTTGCCCAAGGTGCCGGCCGAGGGCACGGCGCACGTCGACGTCGGCGGTTCAACGGCGTTGATCAAGGATTTCGACGACCAGGTGTCCAAGACCGAGCCGTGGGTGCTGTTGTTCGTCGCCCTCATCGCGTTCGCGATGCTGTTGCTGTCCATCCACTCGGTGTTCCTGGCGTTCAAGGGCGTGCTGATGACCCTGCTCTCGGTCGCCGCCGCCTACGGCAGTCTGGTGATGGTCTTCCAGTGGGGCTGGTTGAAGGACCTCGGCTTCGCTCAGATCACGTCGATCGACAGCACCGTCCCGCCGCTGGTGCTGGCGATGACGTTCGGGTTGTCGATGGACTACGAGATTTTCTTGCTGACCCGTATCCGGGAGCGCTTCTTGCACACCGGCAACACCCGCGATGCCGTGGCCTACGGCGTGAGCACCAGCGCGCGCACCATCACCAGCGCGGCGCTGATCATGATCGCGGTGTTCATCGGGTTCGCGTTCGCCGGCATGCCGCTGGTCGCTGAGATCGGGGTGGCGTGTGCGGTCGCGATCGCCGTCGACGCCACCATCGTGCGGTTGGTGCTGGTGCCGGCGCTGATGGCGATGTTCGCCCAATGGAACTGGTGGCTGCCCCGCTGGCTGGCGCGGCTGCTGCCGTCGGTGGACTTCGACCGACCGCTGCCCGAGGTCGACCTCGCCGACGTCGTGGTCATCCCCGACGACATTTCGGCGCTCACCGCGCCCAGCGGCGACCTGCGCATGGTGGTCAAGTCCGCCGCCAAGCTCAAGCACCTTGCGCCCGACGCCGTCTCCGTACCCGATCCGCTGGCCTTCACCGGCTGCGGGCGTAACGCCAACGGCGCCGGGGAGGTCCGCGGGCAGGGCCCGGGGCAAATTCCGCATCAGGTGAACCTCACCGACGACGGCGTCGGAGCCGTAGTCGGCGCCGACACGCCGAAGAACGGCAACAACGGCCATAACCGGGGGCCGTCGGGCGCCAAGAAGCTCGTCGACGGCCTGGCGTCGCGCAACGGCATTGCCCGTTCGATGCCCTGGGGTGACCGGCCCGTCCACCCCGTCACGCTGTGGCGGGGGCGGCTGTCGGTCGCCATCGACGCGTTGGAAACCACCTCCGGTGGCGGCGACCGGCCGGCGTACGCCCGGCGCTGCCCGGTCGAGACCACCATCGTCCAGCTGCCCACCGGAGATCGCCTGCAGGTTCCGACCGGCGCCGAGACGCTGCGCCTGAAGGGCTACCTGATCATGTGCCGTAACAGCAGCCGCGATTATGCCGAATTTGCGGATATGGTCGACAGTTTGGAGCCGGAGACGGCCGCGGTGGTGTTGTCCGGTATGGACAGGTACTACCGTTCCCAATCGCCGACGCGGCAGCGGATAGCGTCGGAGTTGGTGCGCCAGCTCGCCGATCCGCATCCGGCCGATCTGCACGAAGATCTCGCGGAGCCCGATGCCAGGGCAGACTGGGATGAGGTGCGGCAGCGCTGTCTGGCCGTGGCCGTCGCGATGCTGGAGGAGGCGAGGTGACGTTGGCAGCCGACCGACGCCGGGTTCCGCCGCCGCAACAGCCCGCAGCGGAACGTGGCTCTGCAGACCTCGACCAGCCGGTGGAGGTCTGGCCGACGGCGGCCATCCGGTCGGCGCTGCAAGGCGGCGACATCGACACCTGGAAGCGGATCGCCGCCGCGCTCAAGCGGGATCCGTTCGGCCGCACCGCCCGTCAGGTCGAAGAGGTTCTCGAGGGCACCCGCCCGTATGGCATCTCCAAGGCGCTGTGGGAGGTGCTCGAGCGGGCGCGCACCCACTTGGAGGCCAACGAACGCGCGGAGGTGGCTCGCCACGTCCGGCTGTTGATCGAGCGGTCCGGGCTGGCCGACCAGGAGTTCGCGGCCCGCATCGGGGTGGCGCCGGAGGATCTGGCGACCTACCTCGACGGCAGCGTCAGCCCGTCGGCATCGCTGATGATTCGGATACGACGGCTGTCGGACCGGTTCGCGAAGGTCAACACGGAGTCCCCAGTGTCCCCGGACGCCGACTGAGCCGGTCGACCGCTACCGGGCGTTGATCGGCAGCACGTCGGACACCAGCCAGTCACTGCCGTGCTTGGTCAGGGTCACCCGCAGCGCGGGCGCCGCCCGGCTGGGGGGCTTTCCCGGAACGTTTTGGGTGACCCGCAGGATGACCGCCACGCTGGCCGCCGCGGGACCGATCGCCTCGACCCCGGCCGCCAGCGTCGACGCCTCGGCCGTGACGTGGCGCTGGGCCAGGTCGGCGCTGGACTTCCGGTATTGCTCCTTGAACGTCTCGGCCCGCTCCGGCACCATCATCGCCGCGGCCCGGTCGATCGAGCTCGTCGGCGCGGCCGGGGTGAAGGACGCCATCGCCTCGGCCATCCCGGTGGCGACCTGGACCGCCGCGCGGGAGTCGTCTCGGAAGGCGCGGTCCGCGAGGGTCCAATGCGTGTATCCGGTCAGCACTGCGGCCACCAGCGCGATCGTGCACAGCGACACCACGGCCAGCCGCAGCCCCGGCGCGTCGTCGTCGGTGCCCACGGCCACCGAATCGCGGCGAAGCAGCCAGAAATTGACCGCCACGCCCTCGGCGATCAGCACCAGCAGCACCGTGCATGCCGCCACCCACCACCGCGGCCAGTCGAGAATGACCCCAATCGTCAACAGCGCGCCGATCGCGGCCAGCGGGGCCGCAATGTCGAACGCCAGCAACCGCCAGAGGTTTCTCATCGGATCGACTCCAGATGAGAGATCAGCAGCTTGCCGTCGACGCTGGAGACGTCGAGCCGCAGATTCCAGTGCACGGTCTGGGGCTTGCCGCCGACGTTCTCGCTGACCGACGTGGCCACCACCATCACCGAATCCGCACGGGTGGCGAACGGCGGCAGCTTGGTGGTCACGACCGGCCGCGACACCCCGGGTTGCGTGTCCAGGTCACGGTGCACGGTCTCGATTGCGACCGACTCGATCCGCCCGCTGCTCTGCGACTGCAACTTCTCCACCACCTGCCGGTAGGGCTGCACGGTCGCATCGAAGTCGGTGTTGAGTTCGCCGACCGTCCCCTCGTGCAGCCGCTGCAGGCTGGCGTCGACGTTGGTGCTGTTCATGTTGATCAGCACGCCGGTCCAGTCGGCGGCGGTCTGCATGACCCGGCTGAGGTAGCCGCGTTCGGCCACCTCGTCGCGGTGGCTCGACCAGATCATCGCGATCAACACGACCGCGGCGACGCACAGCACGGCCAGCACCGTCGAGGCGATGCCGTACGGCGTGAACCACGGCTCGCCTTCCCCGTCGGTCGTGGCCGCGGCGTCGGGCTCGTCCCGGACGTCCCGGACGTCCCGGTCGTCCTGAACGTCCTGGTCGTCCTGAACGTCCTGGTCGTCCCGGTCTGCTGATTGGGTCGTGTCGCCCTCCGGCATGGGCGCGAGGGTACCCCGGGCCCGGCCGGTTGCTGCGCGGAGCCGGTCGGTTACTCCGCAGGGGGCGGGCAGTGTGCGGAAGATGGTAAAGATGGCGGGGTGACGTATGCGGCTACCCGCTCGGGTCTTGACCTGAGCTACCTCGACGAGAATGCCCGTCCCCAAGACGACCTGTTCGGTCATGTGAACGGGCGCTGGCTGGCCGACTACGAGATCCCTCCCGACCGTGCCACCGACGGCGCCTTCCGCACCCTGTACGACCAGGCCGAGGAGCAGGTGCGCGACCTGATCGTCGAGGCGAGCCAGCGCAGCGCGGCGCCGGGCAGCGACGAGCAGCGCATCGGCGACCTGTACGCCAGCTTCTTGGACGAAGACGCCGTCGAGCGGCGTGGCCTGCAACCGCTGCATGACGAGCTGGCAACCATCGACGGGGCGGCCGATCCGGCGGCGTTGGCCGCGGTGGTCGGCGCGTTGCAACGCACTGGGGTGGGCGGTGCCGTTGCCGTCTACGTGGACACCGACGCCAAGAACTCGACCCGATACCTGGTGCACGTCAACCAGTCCGGCCTTGGGTTGCCCGACGAGTCGTACTACCGCGACGAGCAGCACGCCCAGATTCTGGCGGCGTATCCGCAGCACATCGCGCGCATGTTCAGCCTGGTGTACGGCGGTGCGGAGGCGGATCATGCCGACACCGCGGCCCGCATCGTGGCGCTGGAGACCAAACTGGCCACCGCGCATTGGGATGTGGTCAAACGCCGCGACGCCGATTTGAGCTACAACCTGCGCACCTTCGCCGAGTTGCAGGCCGAGGGCGCCGGCTTCGACTGGGTCGGCTGGGTCGCCGCGCTGGGCGGTTCTGTCCAGGCGGTCGCGGAAGTCGTTGTGCGCCAACCTGATTTCCTCACCGCTTTCGGTGCGCTGTGGCGAAGCGAGGACCTGCAGGATTGGCAGCGCTGGGCACGCTGGCGGCTGATCCGCGCTCGTGCCGGGTGGCTTACCGACGCGCTGGTTGCGGCCGACTTCGACTTCTACGGCCGGCTGCTGACCGGCACCGAACAGATCCGGGATCGCTGGAAGCGCGGCGTCTCCCTGGTGGAGAGCCTGATGGGCGACGCGGTCGGAAAGCTTTATGTGGAACGGCATTTCCCGCCGGACGCCAAGGCCCGCATCGACGAGCTGGTGGCGAACCTGCGGGAGGCGTACCGGATCAGCATCAGCAACCTGGACTGGATGACGCCCCAGACCAGGGAACGCGCTCTGACCAAATTGGATAAGTTCACCGCGAAGGTCGGCTACCCGGCGAAGTGGCGTGACTACTCCGCCCTGGTGATCGATCGCGACGACCTGTACGGCAACTACCGGCGCGGGTACGCGGTCAACCACGACCGCGAGCTGGCCAAACTCGGGCAGCCGGTGGACCGTGACGAATGGTTCATGACACCGCAGACCGTCAACGCGTACTACAACCCCGGGATGAACGAAATCGTCTTTCCCGCAGCTATTTTGCAGCCGCCGTTCTTCGACCCGCAGGCCGACGACGCGGCCAATTACGGCGGCATCGGTGCGGTGATCGGACACGAGATCGGGCATGGGTTTGACGACCAAGGCGCCAAATACGACGGTGACGGCAACCTGGTCGACTGGTGGACCGACGACGACCGCCGCGAGTTCGGCGCCCGCACCACGGCGCTCATCGAGCAGTACGAGGCCTACGTCCCGCGCGAACTGGACGGCGCTCACCACGTCAACGGCGCCTTCACCGTCGGTGAGAACATCGGCGATCTGGGCGGGCTGTCCATCGCCCTGCTGGCCTACCAGCTGTCGCTGCACGGTGAGCCGGCTCCGGTCATCGACGGGCTGAGCGGCGTGCAACGCGTCTTTTACGGCTGGGCACAGGTCTGGCGCACCAAATCCCGTACCGCGGAATCGATCCGACGCCTTGCCGTGGATCCACATTCGCCGCCGGAGTTCCGTTGCAACGGTGTGGTCCGCAACATCGACGCCTTCTACGAGGCCTTCGAGGTCGTCGAGGACGACGCGTTGTTCCTGGCGCCGCAGCGCCGGGTCAGGATCTGGAACTGACCCCGACCTCGGACCCAACGCAGGCTTCGATGCGCGCCGGCACGTGCTTGTGCCACGGCGTTCCGGCGTAGGAGTCGCGCCAGTCCGTCGATGTCAGCATGTTCGGCGCGACGCCCGGCACGATGGTCCGTCCGTCGGCGTCGACGTAGTCGAGCCCAAAACCATTGGGCAGGGCGGCATGTCCGGGCAGCATCGTCTCGGTGATCTCGATGGTCGCCTCGGCGCTGCCGGCGGCGGTGGTGACCCGTGCCCGACCGCCGTCGGCGAGCCCAAGATGCTGGGCGTCCTCGACGCTGACCCGCAGCGCGCCGTCGGTGTCGCGCTTACGCCAGGACGGATCGCGGAAGATGTCGTTCGCGGTGTAGGCGCGCCGCTCCCCCACCGACAAGACGATGGGAAACTCGGACGTGGTCAGTTGGTGCGGCCCTGCGGCGAGCGCGCGCAAATCGGCGAGCATCTCCGGGATCTCGAGCGCGATCTTGTGGTCGGCATGGGTGATCAACGCGAAGTCGTCCTCGTAGTTGTGCGCGGTGAACGTGACGCCCGACGGGCTGTTCAGGATGGCGTCGAACAGTGCGTTGCCGTCGGCATGGCCGGCCCTCCGCACGGCGTCCGGGTAGGTCATCGCAACCTTCTGGGCCAACCCCCACACCGCGGCCGCGCCGGCCAGACCGTCGGGCAGGGTCGGCCCCAGCGTCCTGTAGAGCACGTACGGAACCACGCGTGCCATCGCCGGATTCGCGGATACCGCGTTGAGGAACGCCTCGGCGAACGCGTCGCGGCCCTGTGCGGCCGCCTCGTGCAGCGGACGCAGGTCCGCGTCATCGATGACGCCGAGCGCATGCACCAGTCGGGCCCAGATCTCCGGTTCGGGCAGCGTGCCCGGCAATGGATCGAGCAACGGACGGCGCAGGTGAAAACCGTTGTGCGGGAACTCGAAATTGAAGAAGGTCGCCTCAACCTTCTCGTATTGCGATGCCGCAGGCAGCACGTAGTGGGCCAGTCGGGCGGTCTCGGTCATCGCGACATCGACGACCACCAGCAACTCCAGCGACCGGAACGCCTCGGCGCACGCGGCGGAATCGGCTACCGAATGCGCCGGGTTAGCGCTTTCGACGATCATCGCGCGGAAGCGGTCCGGGTGGTCGGTGAGGATCTCCTCGGGCACCACATTGGACGGCACCAAGCCGGCGATGATCGGGGCTCCCGTGACCGGGCTGCGCCCGGACACGGTGCTGAACAGTGGCGCCACCGACGAATGCAGGTGCTGCCCACCCTTTTTCCCGAAGTTTCCGGTGAAGATCCACAGCAGTTTGTTCAAGTAGGAGCAGAGCGTGCTGTTCGGCGCCTGCTGAACGCCGAGGTCCTCAAACACCGCGACGCTGTCCGCGGTGCCGATGCGCCGGGCCGCGGACCGCAGCAGCTCCTCGTCGACCCCGCAGTGCAGCGCGTAGTCACGCACCGAGACCTCGCGCAGCGCGTCGCGCACCACTTCGGTGCCGTGCACGTGTTCGGCGAGAAATGCTTCGTTGCAGAGGTTTTCCTGGACTAGTACGGCGGCCATGGCCGCCAGGCACCATGCGTCGGTGCCCGGCCGCACCCGCAGGTGGAAGTCGGACATCTTCGCGGTGTCGGTGACCACGGGGTCGATGACGATCATCGACCGCAGCGGATCCTTGGCAATCTCGTTGAGCACCACCCTGGCCCGCGGAAAGCTCTGCGACATCCACGGGTTCTTCCCGATGAACACCGACACCTCGGCGTGTTCGAACTCGCCGCGGGTATGTCCGCCGTAGAGCTGCGCGTCCACCCATGCTTCGCCGGTCTTCTCCTGCGCCAACGCATTTGACCGGTACTTCGCGCCCAGCGCCTTGAGGAAGGCGCCGCCGTACGCCCCGCCAAGATGATTGCCCTGACCACCGCCGCCGTAGTAGAAGATCTTGTCGCCGCCGTAGCTGTCGCGGATGTGTTTGAAGCCCTCGGCGATCTCGACAATCGCGGTGTCCCAATCGATCTCTTCGTAGCTGCCGTCGGCGCGACGTCGCATCGGGGAGGTCAGCCTGGCCCGATTGTTCTGGTAGTGATCCAGCCGCAGCGCCTTGTTGCAGGTGTAGCCCTGCGACGCGGGGTGGTTCTTGTCACCGCGGATGCGCGCCAGCGCGCGGTCCTCGACTTGCACCACGATGCCGCAGTTGCATTCGCAGAGAACGCATGCGGTGGACTGCCACTCAGCAACCATCGAAGGGTTTCCTTCCCAGAGCTGTCAGCAGCGCGGCGCGCAGCTGACGATGGATGACGTCCAGGGGCGTCACGTCGCGGCGCACCCGGGCCAGCACGATGGCGCCCTCGAGCGCAGAGGTCGTCAACACCGACAGGTCGGCCGCCGCCGCGGCGGGTATGCCGTCGGCGATGAGGCGCTGGGTGATCTGGTCGGTCCAGCGCTCGAACGCCGCGGCCGCCCGCTCGATCACCGGAGCCATCCGCTCGCGGTCCGCCGCACCGCCGGGCTCGGAGCCGGATTCGACCGAAACCGCCACGACCGGGCAGCCCGCGCGGAAATCGGAGTCGAGGAGTTGGCGGCGATATTTATCGATCAGGGTGTCCAGCAGGTCGGTTCCGTTGTCGGCCGCGGCGATGATGGCACCGACGTGATCGCTGGCGTATTCGACTGCCTCGCAGAGCAGTTGAGTGCGCCCGCCGGGAAAGTAGTGATAGGCCGACCCGCGCGGCGCACCGCTGTGCTGCAGGACGTCGGAGATCGCAGTGGCGTGGGCGCCGCGCTCCCGGATCAACAACGCAGCGGAGATCACCATCCGCTCGCGTGGACTTTTCATCGCCACCTCTCGGTCCGGCCTTATGTATGATGCTATACATAATCCCGCCGTCGGCGAAAGCCCCGGGGCCAATCCGGGACATTCAGGCGCTGCGGCCGCTCGGGGCCGTATCGTGGGCCGCCACCGCCCACAACACCTCATGCAGGTTGCGCTGCATCTCGACATACTCGAGGCTCTCCACCACCAGGGCGAAGTTCTCGCGCCGCGACGAGATCATCGCCGCCGACACGTCGCCGATGATCGTCGACATCGTGAAGACGTATTCCGCGGGCACGTATCGGGTCCGGCGATAGTCCTCGATGCTGGTCGGCCACCCGCCCGGCAGATCCTTTTCGGGCGAGCGCAGCACGTGCAACCACAGCTGCCGCTCGCGGCGCCCGGCGATGTACTCCTCCATCGCCTCGACTCCCGGCACGCTCAACAGGTCGCGCATCGACAGCACGCCGCGCAGCGGCGACGGCCAGTCCAGCGTCTCGAACAGCGCCGTCCTGATACCACTGGCGCCCTCCAGGTACCGCACCCGCGGGGCGGTGCCGGCCTTGGCGTGAAAGGCCCGCAGCTGGGGCACCACCGATTCCAGCACCCGCCGCCGTTGACTCCACTCGTCCAGCAGCCGTTGCGGATCCTCGGCCCGCACAATGGTTCTGGGGCGTCCACTGGCGTTCGGGTCGTCGCGGTGGCTGCCGCCCTCGATCAGCGAGATAAGGCCACGCTGCGCCAGCCGCTTGGCGATGTCGTAGGCATTGGTACGGCTGATCCGCGATGCCTCGGCGAGTTGGGCAATGGTGGCCGAATCCATGTTGAGCGCGGCCAGGTAGAACCGAGCCTCCTTCGGTTCCAGCCCGGCCTCAACGAGTTCGGCCCACATCGCGGGTCGGTCCTTGAATCAATGAACGAGCGCCTTTTCCACACCGACGCCGGTGAGGGAACGAACCTCCATCTCGGCCTGCTTGGCGGGGTCTTCCGGCAGGCCCCGCCCGACGTAGGTCCCGATGATGCCGAGCAGGAACGCCAGCGGAATGCTGACGATGCCCGGGTTCGCCAGCGGGAACCAGGCGAAGTCGGCGTGCGGGAACATGGCCGAACGATTGCCGGAGACGGCCGGCGAGAAGACGATGAGCACCAGGCAACTGATCAGCCCACCGTAGATGCTGAACAGGGCGCCGACGGTGTTGAACTTCTTCCAGAACAGCGAATACAGCAGGGTGGGCAGGTTCGCCGAGGCGGCGACGGCGAACGCCAAAGCCACCAGGAATGCCACATTCTGGCCGAGCGCGAGGATTCCGAGCACGATGGCCATGACGCCGATCACGACGACCATCATCCGCGAGACGCGCACCTGTTGCTCCTCGGACGCTACCCCGCGTTTGATCACGCCGGCGTAGATGTCGTGAGCGAACGAGGTGGCCGCGGTAATCGCCAGGCCGGCCACCACCGCCAGGATCGTCGCGAACGCGACGGCGGAGATCACGCCGAGGAAGATCGTGCCCCCCAGCTTGAACGCCAGTAGCGGCGCGGCGGAGTTCTCCTTGCCGGCGGTCGCCAGGATCACGTCCGGGCCGACCAGCCAGGCCGCACCGTAGCCGATGGCCAACGAGAACAGATAGAAGACGCCGATCAACGTGATCGCCCAGGTGACCGAGCGGCGGGCCTCCTTGGCGGTGGGAACGGTGTAGAAGCGCATCAGCACGTGCGGCAGGCCGGCCGTTCCCAGCACCAGCGCGATACCCAGTGACAGGAAGTCCAGCTTGGTGATGTGGCTGGCCCCGTATTTGGCGCCCGGCGCCAGCACGTCGCGACCCGCGACGGCCTCGTTGGTCGAATGGTCAACCACCGCTTGGGCATTGGCCAACAACTGGGAGAAATTGCCGCGCACCGCGAGCACGACCAGCAGGAACATGATCGCCGCCCCGGTGACCAGCAGAACGGCCTTCACCATCTGGACATAGGTGGTGCCCTTCATCCCGCCGATGAGCACGTAGGCGATCATCAAGACGCCGACCAAGGCGACCACGACCGACTGGCCGGTGCGGCCCCGGACGTCGAGCAGCAGCGCGACCAGCCCACCCGCACCGGCCATCTGGGCCAGCAGGTAGAACAGCGACACCATCAGCGTCGACAGCGCGGCGGCCATCCGGACCGGACGTTGCCTCAGCCGGAAGCTCAGCACGTCGGCCATCGTGAAGCGCCCGGTGTTGCGCAGCAACTCCGCGACCAGCAGCAGCGCCAGCAGCCACGCCACCAAAAACCCGATCGAGTAAAGGAATCCGTCGTACCCGTAGATCGCGATGGCTCCGGACACCCCGAGGAAGGACGCCGCCGACAAGTAGTCGCCGGCGATAGCGAATCCGTTTTGCGCGCCGGAGAATTCACCGCCGCCGGTGTAGAAGTCGGTGGCCCGCTTGGTGGTTCGGCCAGCGCGGATCACCAGAGCCATCGACCCGGCGACAAACACCGCGAAGACAGCAATGTTGACCAGTGGGTTTCCCACGTTGGCGGCAGCCGCCAGGGTGGTCGTCACGCGTCGGCACCTTCGAGTTCGGCGCGGATGGCAGCGGCCCGCGGATCGAGCGTGCGGCCGGCAAATTTCACGTAGCACAGCGTGATCACGAAGGTGCTCACGAATTGGCCGAAGCCAAGCACCACACCGAGATTGACGTCGCCGACCACCCCGGTCGACATGAAAGCATGCGCGTAGGTGGCGAGCAGCATGTAGATCAGGTACCAGACGAGGAAGAACGCCGCCATCGGAAACACGAACCGGCGCATCCGGTGGCGCAGGTCCTGAAACGCCGGGTCGGACTGCATCCGCACGAAGTCGTCGATGGTCGGCGTCGCGCGCACCCCGGAATCGGTGTCGACCCCGATTGTTGTCGAATTGTTCACTGAATGGCCATTATTCGGTGTCAGCAGCGACGTAGCGGGCGCACCGGCGCCCGGCTGGGGTGCGCCACTCGTTGTTGGCTGTGACACGTGAACCTCCGAATTCAACGAAGTGTAGGGATGCCGAACGACGTCGACGTAGTAGAGACGTGGTAAACGAGCTGTGCTCTGCTCTGAATCGTGTTGTGCATCACTATAAGCGGCGCCGCACCATCGGCAACTTTCCGGTGAAAGCTTTTGCCTATTACCTGATCGGTGGATCAGCACAGCGTTTCCACTCCTGCCATGATTGTCGAAATCTGTCGACATTCTGCCGGAATATGCAGCCGCACAATTCATTTGACATGACTTCGCCTGCGGATAAAGTGGGCTTCGCGGATCGAAGGAAATCCCAAGCAGTGTCGAAGGATCAGAACATTCTCGAGAAAGGGCCACACCATGTCAGCACTCGACCTTCCGAAGGTGGCCGTTGCCGCAGTTAACGCGGCGCCCGTCTTTCTCGATTTGCAGGCAACCCTCGACAAGGTGGAAGACCTCGTCGCGTCCGCCGCTCGAGACGGCGCGCAGTTGGTCGTATTCGGTGAGGCGTTTCTCGCCGGATTCCCGATTTGGACCGCCGTACTGCCGCCGATCGACCAGCACGAATGGCACGAGCGCCTGATCGCCCAGTCGATCGTCGTGCCGAGCCCACCCACGGAGCGGCTTGCCCGGATCGCCCGGGCCCATGGTGTGACCCTGTCCGTGGGCATCAACGAGCGCAACCCGAACAGCCTTGGGCAGCTTTGGAACTCGAACCTGATCTTCGACCCGAGCGGGCGATTGGTGAATCACCGCCGCAAGCTGGTGGCGACCTACTACGAGCGGCTGACCTGGTCGCATGGCGACGCGCACGACCTGCGGCCGGTCGATCTCGGCGGCTGGCGGCTGGGCGCGCTGATCTGTGGCGAGAACACCAACACGCTCGCACGGTTCACCTTGCTCGCGCAGGGCGAGCGGCTGCACATCGCGACCTACCCACCGGCGTGGCCTTTCGACGGCCGGTCGGAGAACTTCGACTACGACCTCGCCGAGCTGATCCGGTTACGCAGTGCCAGCCACGCGTTCGAGGGCAAGGTGTTCGTCGTGGTCGCGGCGACGGCCCTGGACGAGACGGCGCTGCAAGCAGTCTCTCGCGGCGACGCACGCATCGAAAAGGCTTTGACCGCAACGCCTCCGGCGGCGATGGTGATCGGCCCCAACGGCCAGGTCGTCGCCGGGCCGCTGACCCGGCCGGACGCAATCCTGCACGCCGAGGTCGATCTGCAGACCGAAGTGGTCGCCAAGCAGGCTCACGACATCGTCGGCACCTACAACCGCGCGGACATCTTCAGCCTGTCCGTCGACATGAGCCGGCCCGCAATCCTGCGCGCGAATCACGATGGGAGCGCACCGAATCAGAGCTCGATCGACGGCCAGCGGTCTACGGGCCACGCCGACGCGCCGGCACCGACCGCCGAAGACCGTGTCGTGGTGACCAACCACGTCGGCTCACCGACGGCCTGACTGCCGGCTAGTTGGTGATCCAGTCGCTGGAGCCGTCGTTCTTCTTGTAGGAACCGCCGCTCGAGTTCTTCACGATGATCGGGTCACCCGGCCCGAAGTTGTCGAAGAACCACCGTGCGTTGCTGGGGCTGATGTTGATGCAGCCGTGGCTGACGTCACGCTTGCCCTGGTCATCGACCGACCACGGGGCGCTGTGCACGAAGTCGCCGACGTTGTCGAACCGGACGGCGTCGGTCACGGTCACCTTGTAGCCGTAGGTGGAGTTGACCGGCACCCCGTAGGTCGAGGAGTCCATCACCACCGACGGCATCTTCTCCTGCACGTAGTAGGTGCCGTTGGGGGTTTGGTGGTTACCGGCGGTCATGCCCATCGACATCGGGATGGTCTTCTCCACCACGCCGTTACGGGTGACCGTGAGCTGATGCGTGGCATCGTCGGCCGTCGCGATCAGTTGGTCGCCGGTCCGGAAGCTGGACTTGGTGCCGCCCGCGTCGATGTTCACCGCGGTGTTGGCGGGCCAGAAGTTGAGCGGGCGCCACCGCAACTGCGTCGGTGTCATCCAGTAGAACTTGCCGGGCACCGGCGGGATGGACGACACGTGCACGGCGGCCTGCGCGGCGCCGGCGTCATCGACGCGCCCCGGGAAGTTGATGATGATCGGCTGCCCGACCCCGACCATCGAGCCGGTCTTCGGCACGAACGTCGGCGTGCCGAACGGCGCCGTGCCGGTGAACGGGATGGGGTCTTGTCCCTCGGCGGTACCCGCGGCGGCCGGCACCACGCCCGGCGGCGCCCACGGCGCGGGCGGCGGCGCCGCCGGGTCACCGGGCGGCGGCGGGGCCAACGGGTCACCCGGTGCGGGCGGTAGGCCCGGCAGCGGGGGCAACTGGAAGGGCGGTGGAGCTGGCGCAGGCGGTGCGGCGACCACACCCGGGTCACCGGGGTCCGGATCCGCCGCGGCGGGGCCGGCGCCGAGCACCAGCGCCGCACCTGTCGCGGCCGCGTTCAGAGCCGCGAAGAGGCTTGCCCTCGTCCAGCCCGACATATGCATACCTCCAGTCAGTTGCTGGCCCCAGTGTGGCATAGCGGCATTACCAGCTACCTAATTCGCGCGCGGCATCGCGCCCGTCAGACCCGCTGCTCGTGGCGGTGAGCTGGCGAATTATGAATCCAGTGAGGTTGGTGGAGCAACGTCGAGCATGCGGTGGTTGGCGGCGACGCCGATCAGCGCGACGCCCATCAGGGCGGCCGAGGCGGTCAGCATCAGCGCGACGCTGTGTTCGTAGAGCAGACCGCCGCACAGCGAGCCGGCCATGATGCCGACCTGGAACGCGGTGACGTAGAGCCCGGAGGCGCCGTCGGGGTCGTCGGCGCCGTTGCGCATCGCCGCGGATTGCATCATCGGCGACACCGCGGTGGCCATCGCGCCCCACAGCACGATCGCGGCGGTGCCGATCAGTGCGGTGGCCGCGGTGGTGCGGTCGCCGAAAGCCAGGGCGGTCAGCACCACGAAGGCTGCGGTCAATCCGGCCATGCACACGATGACGGCGCTACGGGGCCGGCGGTCCAGCGGGCGCGCCACCAGCGGCACCGACAGCAGCCCGGCCAGCCCGTAGGCGGCCAGCAGCCAGGCCTGGTTGGGCCCGCGCACGCCTACGACGTCGCGGATGATGACCGAGATGTAGGTGTAGGACACGAAATGGCCGGTCACCGCGACCATCGCCAACAGGCTCACGGTGATCAACCGTGGGTTGCGGTGGTGGCGCGATCGCGGCCCCACGCAGGCCAACTGGTCCTCGGTGAGCACCATCGCCGGCAGCATCGCCCGCGCGGCGACCGTGACGATCGCCGCCGCGGCGGTCACACACACCACCGCCAGCCGCCAGCCCCACATCAGGCTCAGCGCCGCCGTCAGCGGGCTGCCGATCACCAGCGCCAGGCTGGTGCCGACATAGATCGACATGGTCGCGCGCCCGGCATGGCTGGGCGGCACCAGGCGAGTGGCGATCGGCGCGATCACCGCCCACAGCAACCCGTGAGTGATCGCGCACAGCACCCGGCCCGCGGCCAGCACCGCGAAGCTGGGCGCCAGCGCCGAGATCACCTGCGAAGCGGTCAGACACGTCAGGCTCAACATCAAGGCGCGACGCCGCGGCCAGTGCGCGGTCCAGCGCACCAGCGGCACCGTCGTCAGCGCCGCGACCAGGGCATACCAGGTCAGCAGCGTGCCAACAAACACGACGCTGACGTGCAGGTCACGAGAGATCGCCGACAGCGCCCCCACCGGCAAGATCTCGGCCGTGACATAGATGAACGCCGCCGCCGCAAGCACCGCCAGCTGCGCAGCGATCCGTGGCGTCCACGTTCGCGCGGTCACGGCGGTAGATCCGGTTTCGGCTGTCATGGCGTCGGTGTCGGCCGGGTACCCAATTTCCTGGGTTGTCGTGCCTAATGCGATCACACTGCCTTACCGTACGCACCGCAACAACGGATTCGCTCAACCTGGCCCAGCAACACCGTCTCAACTGGGTCACCGATCAGGAACGAACCAGCCGCGCGATTGCTGCCGAGGCTTCGGCCAGCTTTTCGCCGGCGTCGCTGCCACCCTCGGCGACCGCGTGGGTGACGCAGTGGCCCAGATGCTCGTCCAGCAAATTGAGCGCCACGGATCGCAGCGCGCTGTTGACGGCGCTGATCTGGGTGAGGATGTCGATGCAGTACTTGTCCTCGTCGATCATGCGGGCGATGCCGCGCACCTGCCCCTCGATGCGCCGCAGCCGCTTGGCGTAGTTGTCCTTTTGTTGCGAATAGCCGTACGGACTGGTCATCTGGGCCTCAAACTTTCCCGGTTGATACACGACGTCAGGTGGCGTGTCACCGGCCACGATACCCCATACCCCGCCGGGGTATGGGCGGTGAAAATGGCTTGTCCAGGCCGCGCATACTTGACCCATGGCCCTGGACACCGGCGCGGCAGCCGCCGATATCAAACCCCGTAGTCGTGACGTCACCGACGGTCTGGAAAAGACCGCCGCGCGCGGCATGTTGCGTGCAATAGGCATGGACGACGACGACTTCGCCAAGCCGCAGATCGGTGTCGGCTCGTCGTGGAACGAGATCACGCCCTGCAACCTGTCCCTGGACCGGCTGGCCAAGGCGGTCAAGGAGGGCGTGTTTGCCGCCGGCGGCTACCCGCTGGAGTTCGGCACCATCTCGGTGTCCGACGGCATCTCGATGGGCCACGAGGGGATGCACTTCTCGCTGGTGTCGCGCGAGGTGATCGCGGACAGCGTCGAGACCGTGATGCAGGCCGAGCGACTCGACGGTTCGGTGCTGCTGGCCGGGTGCGACAAGTCGCTGCCGGGCATGCTGATGGCGGCCGCCCGCCTGAACCTGGCCTCGGTGTTTCTCTACGCCGGCTCGATCCTGCCGGGGGTGGCCAAGCTGTCCGACGGCAGCGAGCGCGAGGTGACGATCATCGACGCGTTCGAGGCGGTGGGCGCGTGTGCGCGCGGTTTGATGTCGCGCGACGACGTCGACGCCATCGAGCGCGCCATCTGCCCCGGCGAGGGTGCATGCGGCGGCATGTACACCGCCAACACGATGGCCAGCGCCGCCGAGGCGATAGGCATGTCGCTGCCTGGCTCGGCCGCTCCCCCGGCCACCGACCGCCGCCGGGACGGCTTCGCCCGCCGCAGCGGCGAGGCGGTCGTCGAACTGCTGCGCCGGGGCATCACGGCGCGCGACATCCTCACCAAGGAGGCGTTCGAAAACGCGATCGCGGTGGTGATGGCCTTCGGCGGTTCGACCAACGCGGTGCTGCACTTGCTGGCCATCGCTCGCGAGGCGGAAGTCGAGCTCTCGCTGGAAGATTTCAGTCGGATCGGCTCGAAGGTGCCGCACCTGGCGGACGTCAAACCGTTTGGCCGGCATGTGATGACGCACGTCGACCACATTGGCGGTGTCCCGGTGATGATGCGGGCGTTGCTGGATGCCGGTCTGCTGCACGGAGATTGCCTGACGGTGACCGGCAAAACGGTGGCCGAGAACCTGGCCGCCATCGACCCGCCCGACCCCGACGGCAAGGTGTTGCGCGCCCTGAACGATCCGATCCACCCGACGGGCGGGATCACCATCCTGCGGGGCAGCTTGGCCCCGGAGGGCGCGGTGGTCAAGTCGGCCGGATTCGATTCCGAGGTGATAGAAGGCACCGCAAGGGTTTTCGACGGCGAGCGAGCCGCGTTGGATGCGCTCGAGGACGGCACCATCACCAACGGCGACGCGGTGGTGATTCGCTACGAGGGCCCCAAGGGCGGGCCCGGCATGCGCGAAATGCTCGCCATCACCGGTGCGATCAAGGGTGCCGGCCTCGGCAAGGACGTGCTGCTGCTCACCGACGGCCGGTTCTCCGGCGGAACGACCGGCCTGTGCGTCGGACACATCGCGCCGGAGGCGGTCGACGGGGGACCGATCGCATTCGTGCGCGATGGCGACCGGATCCGGCTCGACGTCGCCGCCGGTACCCTCGACGTGCTGGTCGACGAGGACGAATTCACTTCGCGCCGTGATGGTTTCACGCCGCCGCCGCCCCGATACAAGACCGGCGTGCTGGCCAAGTACGTCAAGCTGGTCGGCTCGGCCGCCGGCGGCGCGGTCTGCGGGTAACCGGTCTAGGAGACAGCAAGCGCACGGGCCCGTCGGGCCAGCCCCAACCCCGCCCGACAGGGACTGCGAACCTATGCGTGCCTAGGGGTGTGCTATGCGTGGGTGACCGCATCCCGCGTACGCATGCCGAAGTAGGTGGCGTTGAGACCCAAGAACGTCAGCAACGCACCCGCGACGACGTGCGACCAGATCACGCCACCGGTCAGCGTCAGGCCTGGCAGGACCCACGGCGAGACGATCACCCACAGGCCCAGGACCGGGATGGTCCAGGTCATACCGTGTGCCCGATCCAATGCCGTGGCGAACCCATACGCCAAGAACGCCACCGCGATCCCGACGATCAGGTCGCAGGTGGCAAGGGCGCCCATGCCACTGAAACCGACGATCCACGGCGAGGCCGCGACATACAGTCCCGCCAGCAAAGTCAGTCCGAACGTGACATGTGCAGTCATCGACTCGGCAACCCGCTCATAGTTGGCGCGCAGCGCCATCAGATCGGGGTGGTGTTCGATTGATGAATGGACTGTACTCATTTTGTGACCTTTCTGTTATGCAGCAAGTCTTTTGGACCGTCTGCAAACCATCCATCTTTTCCAAGGTTACGCCTGGTCACACGGCACCAGCAACGAAAATTGCCGTCGCGCAGCTACTTCACCAGCGCGATCGCGAACCCGTCCCACCGCTTGGCCCCGACGGTTTGCAGCACCGCGGTGTCCAGCCTGGGATGCTCGCCCATCAGTTGTAGGGTGCGCCGCGTAGCCTGCCCCCCGGCGTCCGTGGCCTCCGGCGCAACAACCGCGCCCTCGCGAATGACGTTGTCTACCACGATGATTGCGCCGGGCCGGGCCAGCTTGACGCCCCACTCCAGGTAGTCGACGTAGTTTTCCTTGTCCGCGTCGATGAACACCATGTCGAACGGTTCACCCGACACGGTCGGCAAGGTTTCCAGCGCCGGCCCGACCACCACCTGCACCCGCTCGGCGACGCCGGCGCGCTGCAGGTTCGCGCGAGCGACCTCGGCATGCCGGGGTTCGTACTCGAGTGTCACCACCTGCCCCTGCGGCCCGACACCGCGCGCCAGCCAGATGGTGCTGAATCCGCCGAGGGTCCCGATCTCGAGGATGCGGCGGGCGCCGACGGCACCTGCCAGCAGAGACAAGAGTTTGCCCTGCTGTGACGACACGGCAATCGGCGGTAGCCCCGCCGCGTCGCTGGCCGCCAGGGCTGCCGACAATGCCGCGTCCTCACCGATGACGGTGCTGTCCAGGAAGGCGTCGACGTCTTTGGGAGTGATTTTTTCGGTCATCCATCAACGCTAACCCGGCCTCGATGCGCCGCGCCGGAGCCGCAGGTCAAGTGGCTAGGGAAAGCGAGCATCCCCGGAGCCCCTTCACCGGATACCCATATGGGGTATATTGAGACCGTGGCCTTTCCCCGGGTCGCTGTTTCAGTTAATCGCACGGATTCCGGTGGATCGCGGAATCCCGAAGTAATCAAAGGTGATTCACATGGCGAACTACGAAGAGGGAACCCTGCTGACTTGCGGTCACGAAGGCTGCGGATGTCGCGTCCGTATCGAAGTCGGATGCCACTGCTCGGGGTCGGGCGAAGATTATCGCTGCACCTGCGGCTCACCGCTGGTGCCGGTCAAGTAAATACTGACGACCGGTCGCGCGCGCGAACTACACCATCTACTCGCCCATCAGCGTCCAAAGGCGCGGCCGGTCAACTCGACCTCGGCGGTCAGCCGTAATGCGACCGCCGAGGCACCGACCGCCACCCGGTAGCGGCCCGGCGCGATGCACCAGCTGCCGGTCGTCCCGTCATGGCGAGCCAGCAATCGCGGATCCGCAACAATGCTCACTCGGTGTGTCTGGCCCGGGTTCAGTTCTGTGCGTTCAAATCCCAGCAGCCGCACGCGGGGCACGCCGGCCGCGTCGGTCAGATACAGCTGCGGGACATCGGCCCCACGAACCTCGCCGGTATTGGTGACGTCGAGGCTCGCCGTGATGGTGTCGCCGCCGGCGACGGCCAGGTTGTGATAGTCAAAGCTGGTGTAGGACAGGCCATGTCCGAATGCGAACAGCGGCGCGTGGCCGTGGCCGGCGAACCAACGATACCCGACCTCGGCCCCCTCGGTGTAGTCGATGGTGATCGGTACGCCCACCGGGGCACCCGCACCGGGCACCTGTGGCCGGGGCGTCTGGTCGAGATCGGCCGGGAAGGTGATCGGCAGTCGCCCGGACGGGTTCACTTGACCGGCAAGGATTTCCGCGATCGCCCGGCCCCCCGCCTGGCCCGGGTACCAGGCCTGAAGAATCGCGTTCGCGGCCGTCCGCCACGGCATGGCCACCGGGTTGCCGGCTTCCAGCACCACTATGGTGTTCGGATTGACCGCCGCGACGGCCGCGATGACCGCGTCCTGTCCCCAGGGCAGTGACAGGTCGGCGCCGTCGAAGCCTTCGCCCTCGACCCGGATTCCGAAGACGACCGCGACCTCGGATCGGCGGGCAACCTGTGCGGCCTCCGCTGGGCTGAGACCGGGGTCGAAGTCGAGCTGCGCCTGCGGGAAGAGTTTTCGCAGTTCCTCCAGCGGGCTCGACGGAAGGAGATACAGGTTGCGGGTGCCGCCGGTGAGGCCGGGCCCGCCGATCGGGATCGTCGCCGCATAACCGCCCGGCGGCACCACGGCACTCGACCCGCACCCGATCGGCACACCCAGTTGCGCGTAACCCCCAATGACGGCGATCCGGGCAGGGGCGGCCAGTGGCAGCGCCCCGCGGTTTTGCAGCAGTACCACGCCCTGCCGCGCGATTTGCAGCGCAATGTCCGCAATGTCCGCAATGTCCGCAATGTCCGCAATGTCGTTGTGGGCGACCATATCCGGTGCGTCGACGGGTCTGGCCGCGGTGCGGCCATCGGGGTCATCGTCGATTCCGATCGCGAACATCGAGCGCAGGATTCGTCGAACCATGTCCGAGAGCCGCTCTTTGGGCAATCGGCCGTCGGCATACGCGGCGCGCAACGGCTCGCAGAATGCCTCGGCCTGCCAGAACACCGTGTCGATCTGGGCGCCGCATTCCTGGTCCAGACCGTGCAGCGCGCACTCCCAGCTTGGCGTGGCACCCCAGTCGGACATGACCCAACCGCGGTATGCCCACGCGTCTTTCAACACCTCATTGATCAACACGCTGTTGGATGAGGCGTAGTGGCCGTTGACTTTGTTGTAGGCCGTCATCACGGCGCCTGGTTGGCAGCGCTCGATGGCGATCTCGAAGGCCAGCAGGTCGGATTCGCGATGGGCGTCGGGATCGATGACCGCGTTCAGCCAGTGCCGGTTGTTTTCGTTGCAGTTCAGCGAATAGTGCTTGACGGTCGAGATCACGCCTTGTTGCTGTATCCCGCTGACCGACTCGGCGGCGATCGTTGCCGTCAAAAGCGGGTCCTCGGAGAGGTATTCGAAGTTGCGACCGTTGCGCGGGTCGCGCACAAGGTTCATCGCACCGGCCAGTAGCACGTTGAACCCGCGGCTGCGTGCCTCGCGCCCGATCAGTTGGCCCGCCGCGCGCGCGAGCGCCGGGTCGAATCCGGCGGCCAGCGCCAGTCCGGCCGGTAGCGCGGTGGCGGTGTCCCCCGGCCGGTAGCCGGGGTTGGTCACCCCGAGGCCGGCGTCGCTCATCCGCAGCGCCGGCACACCCAGCCGCGGAACGCCCGGTACGTATCCGGCGCTCATCGGGGTGTCCGGCGGGATGCGGTCATCGCGCAGCGGCCACAGGTCGGATTGCCCCATCACCGATACCAACAGCGTGAATCGTTCGTCGTCGGTCATTCGGCTCTCGACGTCGCGGGCCCGGACGTCGGGATCTGTCACCGCACACCCTCTTTGGCGCAGACGACGCGCAGCACGTAGCCGACCTCGGGTGCCATCACCAGTTCGGCCAGCGCGGTGATGGTTTCGACGAACCGCGGGCCGTGCGGGGGTTGCGCCTGGCACAGATGATGCGCCACTTCGTGTAACACCACCAGCTCGCGCAGCGCCCAGTCCGCGGTATCACGGTCCGGGACGGCGATAACGCCCGTGCCATCGCGATTTTCGTAATGGGCCGCGGTGGCCGCCCGACGGGGACGTACGTTCAGCGGCGCGACGTCGGGCCACCGTTGCCGCACTGCCGGTAGCGCAAGCACCTGGTCAACATAGCGCTGCACCGACGCGACGGAGCCGAATCGCGCCTCCGGCGGCAGCGTCAATGGAGTACCGAAGAACTCCACGGTCGGCGAACCACGTTCGGCGGCCCGGTCCAGCATTGTGCGGACGAACTCCTCGGCCGCGTACACCTTGGCGCGTTGGGAATCCCGCGGGGTCACCGGCCCAGCGCGCTCCGCGCTCCCGGCAATTCGGGGCTGTTGCCCAACCGGGCGCGCCGACCGGCCCGATCGCCGGCGCGTCGCGCCGCCGACGAATACCCGGCCGAGGCCCGGCTGGCCTGCCAGGTGCCCCGCGCCTTGGATGCCTTGCGGTAGTAATCGTGCAGCTCGATATCCTTGTCCCGCAAGGCGATAGCGGTTCCTGGACGACGGCTGTGGTCCTCGGTGGCCTCCCGCCGGGCCTGCTCGCGCGCCTCGCTCAGCCGCTGACCGACGCGGGCACCGAAGGCGAGCTGAAAGTTGAGCCGAGCGGTGATCGTGGGTGTCGGCCGGTGTGCCCCGGATGCGAGATAGGCGTCGGATGCCCGGACCATCTGAACCACCAGGCTCGCATACAGGGCGTGGCTGGCGTCGATGTCCTCGGGAAACCCGTAGGCATAACAGAACGTCGAATTCGACGCGACGTCACATTTGACGTCGTTGGCCGCGGCAATCAGCACGAACAGCTGGACATAGGTGCGCAGGCCCTTGGTGCCGGCCTCGCCGATCGTGATGGTCCGCTGCGTCGGCGTCTGCGCCGCAGAACGGTTGGACGAATGCGACCGCGCCACGGCCAGGTCGATCGATGCCGCCGTGGCTAGCCGCTGCGCCGCGCTCATGAAAGCGTCGGCCTCGTGGGCGTTGTCCGTGCCTTCCGCCTGACGCAGCAGCGCGGCGATGCGCGCCAACATCTTCTCGTCAGTCATATAAGCGCCACTCCTCCTCATCGCTGCGCTCTGCATCGTCGCCGGCGCGTCATTTAAGCGCCACTCTCCCCCGCAAGCGGGCGGTACCCCCACCTCATCGCTGCGCTCTGCATCGTCGCCGGCGCGTCATTTAAGCGCCAAAGTACGGGAGCGGTCCGACAACGGGTGCCCTACAGCCGGTCGGTGATCCAGGTGACGACGTCGCCGAGGACTTGGTCGCGCTCCGGCTCGTTGAAGACCTCGTGGTAGAGCCCCGGGTAGACCTTCAGGGTGACGTCGGTGGACCCCACGCACTCGACCAAGCGCCGACTGCCGGCGACGGACACCAACCGGTCCTGCTCGCCGTGCACCACCAGCAGCGGCGCGGTCAGCGCCGGCGCCCGCTGCGCCATGGTCTCGCCGACCTGCAGCATCGCCCGTCCCACACCCGCGGGGACCTTGCCGTGATAGACTAGCGGGTCGGCCTGGTACGCCGCCACCACCTCGGGGTCGCGGGAGATCGCCCGGACGTCCAGGTCCTGCACCGGCAGCCCGGGCAGCACCACACCCAACACCCGGCCCGCGGCGGCCAGCAACGGCGATACCTGGTCCTGGGCCGCCACCGCGGGCCCGGACAGCACCATCAGGTCGTAGTTGTCCGGGCGTTCGACGCCATAGGCGAACACGATGGCGCCGCCCATGCTGTGCCCGACCACGACGGTTTTGAGGCCGGGATGCTCCTTGGTCGCGATGCCGACCAGGGTGTCGAAGTCGGCCGTGTATTCGGAGATGTCGCGGACCAGCATGCGTTTGCCACCGGAGCGTCCGTGCCCGCGGTGGTCCAGCGCGTAGGTGACCAGCCCGGCCGCCGCGAAGCGCTGGGCCACGTGGTCGTAGCGCCGGGCGTACTCCCCGAGACCGTGGGAAAGCACCACGACGGCGCGCGCCGGAGTGTCCGCGGTCCAGACGTCGTACACGATGCGCACGCCGCCCAGGCCGTCGAAGTTCCGTTCAGTGCGGGTCATGGGACGTCCTCATCATTAGGGGCAGCGTAATGGCTCCCCGGACGCCGGTGTCCGAGACTCTGCGTAGGCTCAGCCGGGTGAGCTTGCTCGCGGAGAACTCCGGCGACGCACAAAGCCGCGGCACGGGTGATTTTTCGGCCCATGCCGAGCCCTATCGTCGCGAACTGCTCGCGCACTGCTACCGGATGACCGGGTCCCTGCACGACGCGGAAGACCTGGTGCAAGAGACGTTGCTGCGGGCCTGGAAGTCTTACGACAAGTTCGAAGGCAAATCGTCGCTGCGCACCTGGCTGCATCGCATCGCCACCAACACCTGCCTGAGTGCGCTGGAGGGTCGACAGCGTCGCCCGCTGCCGACCGGCCTGGGTGCTCCCGGTTCGGATCCGACGGACGAACTGGTGGAACGCCGGGAGGTGCCGTGGCTGCAGCCGCTGCCCGATCTGACCGACGACCCGGCCGATCCGTCGGTCATCGTGGGCTCCCGGGAGTCGGTGCGCCTGGCCTTCGTCGCCGCGCTGCAGCATCTCTCACCCCGACAGCGGGCGGTGCTGCTGTTGCGTGACGTACTGCAGTGGCGCGCGGCAGAAGTGGCCGACGCGATCGGCACCACCACCACCGCCGTCAACAGCCTGTTGCAGCGAGCTCGGTCGCAACTGGAAAACGTGCGGCCCAGTCCGAATGAGCGCCTGCTAGCCCCAGATTCGGCCGAAGCGCAGGACCTGCTGACGCGTTACATCGCGGCGTTCGAGACCTACGACATCGACCGGCTGGTGGAACTGTTCACCGCCGAGGCGATCTGGGAAATGCCGCCGTACACCGGCTGGTATCGGGGTCCGCAGAACATCATCGCCCTGATCCACCAGCAATGCCCCGCCGAAGCCGCGGGCGATATGCGGATGCTCCCGCTGGTCGCCAACGGACAACCGGCCGCGGCGATGTACATGCGAACCGGACCCCGGCACGTGGCATTTCAGTTGCATGTGCTGGATGTCGGCCCCGACGGCGTCTCGCGTGTGGTTGCATTCCTGGACGACACGTTGTTCGCGAAGTTTGGGCTGCCCCGCTCGCTGTGACGGGGAGCTGCCGATCCCGGAAGGGTGTTGCCCATGACGGAGTCCGCCAGCATCACGCCGATCGCCGGTAAACCGTTGTTGTTGGGCGCGTTCGACATTCGCGAGGTGGGCTATGTCGCCGAGGAATTCTTCGTCTCCGGTACCGCGACCTCGTACCGTCCCGTCTCGGAGCTGACGGCCGACGGTCGGTGGGACACAACCCCGTCCGGCACCGCCGACTACACCACCCGCATCGTGGTGCTGACCCCGGCCGACCCGGCCAGGTTCAACGGGACGGTACTGGTCGAATGGCTCAATGTCAGTGGCGGCATAGACGCTCCGGCGGTGTGGATGATGGCGCATCGCGAGATCGTCCGCGCGGGCTACGGCTACGTCGCGGTCTCCGCCCAGCAGGTCGGCATCCAGGGCGGCGCCAGCCTGCTCGGCATGGACATGTCGCTGAAAAGCCAAGACCCGGCCCGGTATGCGGCGCTGCAGCACCCGGGCGACGCGTTTTGCTACGACATCTTCTCCCAGACCGCACAGTTGGTTCGGACCGCCGATGTGCTGGGCGGGCTGCGTGCCGAACACGTTGTCGCCCTGGGTGAATCGCAGTCGGCGATGTTCCTCACCAGCTACGTCAATGCCGTCGACCACCATGCCCGCAGCTACGACGGTTTTCTGGTGCACTCCCGATTCGCCTCGGCCGCACCGCTGGACGGCGGTTCCGTCTTCGACGACCTGCAGTCCGGCACCCCGCAAGCGGTCAGGTTCCGGCCCGACCTGCGCGTCCCGCTGGTCGCGATCATCACCGAAACGGATCTTTTCGGCGCCGTGCGACACGGCTACTACTTTGCGCGTCAGCCCGACAGCGATCGGTTACGGGTCTGGGAGATTCCCGGGGCCGCGCACGCCGACAACTACACGATCCAGATGGCCGCCATCGACTCCGGCGCCGCGCCGCTCGCCGACATCGTGGCCGCCTACGCGCCCACCACGATGCTGATGGGCCAGCAGCTGGGGCATTTCATCAACTTCGCACCGCAACACCACTACGTGGTGCAGGCAGCGATCGCGGCACTGCACACCTGGGTTCGTGGCGGGACGCCCGCGCCCGCCTCCCCACCCATTCAGATGCGCAAAACCGAAGCGCCACAGCCAGTTCTGGACTCGAACGGTCTGGCCTGCGGCGGTGTCCGGACCCCCTGGGTAGATGTGCCCATCGCCCGGACCTCCGGCGCCGGCGCCTGGCACGAGACCACAGAGAACGTGATGGCGGCGATCTTCGGCAGCGGTGAACCCTTCGACGAGGCGACGTTGCGCCGGCTCTACCCGGGCGGCGCAACGGAATACCTGGACCGCTTCACCGCCGCACTTGACGCGGCCATCGTCGCCGGCTTCATCCTGTCCGCGGACCGTGCCGAGATACTCGCACTGGCCGCCGCGATGTTCCCGCTGAACTGAGCCTTCAACGGCGCGTTCAGTTTTCGAGTGACAACACCTCGCGTACCGCGGCATCGACGGTGCTCAGCACGTCCGGATCCATCCCGGAGCGGCCGCGAACCAATATCGACGCGCAGTTGGGCGTGGGCAACCCCTCCGCCGCGCACAGCCCATCGGGCAACTTCCCGATCTTGGGCAGCAAAGCCAACCCGAGCCCGGTCCGCACCGCCGCAAACAGCCCGGCGAGATCGGCGGACTCTGCGACTACCTCGTAGCCGATCGCATGCTTCTCCAAGATCGCGAACGCGGGCTCACGCAACGTGCACGGCTCGGCGTAGATGACCAACGGCAGCGGCTCGTCTTGGCGGATGTTGAACGTCCGGGCCGAAACCCACTGCAGTTGAACAATTCCCGAGGCGTTGGCGCGATCCAGGCCCGACCCGTCCAGCATGATCGCCAAATCCACCAGTCCCCGGTCGATCGCATCCGCCAGGGACACATTGCGGTCGAGCCGGAAGCGTAGCCGCCGGTCGGGCAGCCGGTCGCGCAGCACGCTGGTCAACGCGGGCAGCATCACATCCGCGCCATGCTCGGTGGCGCCGACGGTCAGCACCCGGTGCTCGGTCGCGCCGAGATCGTCAAGCGCAGCGTCGTGGGCCGCCAAGATCGTGCGCGCATGCCGCAACACCTTCTGGCCCATGTCGGTGAACAGCACGCCACGTCCGGACCGCTCGACTACCGGTGCGCCGACCACACTTTCGACCTTGCGCAGGTGCTGGCTGACCGCGGATTGACTCAGGTGCAGCGCGGCCGCGGCGCGGTGGAACCCACCACAGTCGGCCACCGCGACCAGGCTGCGCAGCGGGGCGATATCGAGCACCTGAGGCATAGCTCACAACCCTAGTTCGATCAGCATCCATGATCAATTGGTGGGGCCTATGAGCTGGGAGTTCTTGCAACGCCGGGTATGCGATTACAAATCGTGATTGATTGCGATCGTCAAAAATCGTTGGACGCCGTGCCGTCATCTCGCGAACTATGGAAGCCATGCCACTGCGTCGCATGCCGCTGAGCACCGCTTCGGCGGTGACGTTCACCTATGCACTCGGATATCCGATTGGTGTCCTCGCGGTGGCGGGGATGACCCCGATGGCGGTGTTGGTGTTGCGATTCAGTTTGGCGGCCTTGGTTCTGGCGCTGTGGGCACTGCTGGCCAGGGCGCCATGGCCACGCGGTGCGCAGTTCGGTCACGTCCTCGTCGCCGGCCTGCTGATCCAGGCGGTCCAGTTCTGCTGCCTCTACGAGGCGGTGCTGTTGGGTGCGTCCGCGGTGCTGTGCGCGGTAGTCGTCGCGATGAATCCGGTGACCACGGCAATTCTGGCCGCGGTGTTCCTGCGTGAGCCGCTCGGCTGGCTGCGGGTCGGCGCGCTAGTCCTGGGGGTCGTCGCGGTGCTCGCGGCCTGCGCCCGGCGCTTGCTCGGCACGCACGGCCTGGACCCGGTCCTGCTGCTGCTTGTGCTTGGGCTGCTTGGCCTTTCGGCCGGCGGCGTGTACCAGCAGCGATACTGCACGGGCATCGACTTTCGCACCATGAGCGCGGTGCAGAACGGCGTGGCGTTCATACCAGCGGCGGCTTTTGCCCTCGTCACCCCGTTCGCCGTGCATGACGCGCGCCGGGCCATCATCGCGATCGCCGCGATGGTGCTGCTCAATGCCTCGGTTGCGGTCAGCATCTATCTGCGCGCGGTCACGCTGCACGGCGCGGCGGCGGTGGCGATGTTGTTCGCCATCATCCCGGCGGGCGCGGCCGTGCTGTCGTGGCTCATCCTGGGCGAGCGCCCGGACGTCGGCGTCGGCATCGGCCTGGTCGTCGGCGCCTTCGCGTGCTGGCTGAACAGCAGGGCGTCCGCCCGGCAGCGGGCCACCCGGGATCGGCCCGAGCCGGCGGCGGCCGGGTCGCCGGCCGGGTCGACGGCCCCGGCTCGCCTGGCGTCGTGCTCAGCGTCCGACTAGGCGGCTGTCCGGTGTCGGCCCGTCGACCGGCCGCACCAGGCCGGCGCCGGTGATCAGGGGCAGGTCGAGCGCTGACAGCAGGCCGGGGGCGGCCGCGCAGACCGCCGGGATGGCGTTGACCATCCGCGACGCGCCCGCAATGCGCGCCCCCAGGTCGTGGTCGTGGTCCTCGGCCATCTCGAATTCGCAGCGCATGGTCGGGGAGCCGTCGATCTCGACCCGGTAGACCCCGCGCCCGGTCGCCGGCCCGTACCCGAGGTCTTTCGGCGGGATGCTGACCTGCGGTTGCGGCCAGTCCGGCGCGATGTCGTCGCGCATCCGGGTGACGTGGTCGACGACGAACGTCGGTTTGCCTGCAACGTAGCCGGTCAGTGTCGATCGCATGGCCGCGATCGTCCCGGCTGCGACGTGGCCGGTGGGCGTGTCGAACGACTCGGTGGTGGGGATGCGTTCGTTGCTCTCCTCGATGTTGTCGATCTTGACGCCCAGCCCCGCGGCGAGTTGATGCAGAACCGGTCCCCAGCCGAAGGTGAATATGCCGGGTTGGGCGGCGAACGCCGCATACTCCGGCGGCTTGCCGAATCCGAGGATCTCGTAGACCGCCGCCCGGTCGGGGTAGGTGGCGTAGTTGAACATCTCCGTCACCCGTACCGCGTCGATCACCCGGGAGACGCCGCTGAGCGCCAGGGGCAGCACATCATTGGCGAACCCGGAGTCGATGCCGGTGGTGAAGAACGACACCCCGCCGTCCAGCGCGGCGCGGCGCAGGGGGTCGGTGAACGCGCCGGGATCCAGCCCGGGCGCGTCGGGATAGACCAGCGGCACCACCGAACATGACACCACGTTCTTTCCGGCCCGCAGGATCGACACCATGTCGGCCACCGCTTCCAGCGGGCGCAAATTCGCGGCGGCGGCGTACACCACCGCGTCGGCATCCCCGGCCAGCATCGGCCCCGGGTCCTGGGTCGCCACCACGCCGACCGGCGCGATGCCGCACAGCTCCCCGGCGTCGCGGCCCGCCTTGGTGTCGCTGTGGACAACGAGATCGGTCAATTGCAGCTCGGGGTGGTCGATCACGCCGCGCAGGGCGATCACACCCATCGAGCCCGGCCCCCAGACACCGACCTTCAACACAATAGTCTCCTAATATTAGGATGCTTCTACTGATATTTGGGACGGATGCTAGGGAGTTCGGCATGGGCGCGTCAACCGCCAAGTCGCCGCCCACGGCTCGGGTGATGGACGTGCTGGCCGCTCTGGCGCAGGCACCCGACGGCCGGACCTCGGCGGAACTGGCCAAAAGTTGCGGCATCAGCACCTCGACCTGCGCGCTGGTGCTGACCGAGTTGGAACGCCGGTCGTGGGTGGCCCGGCGCGAAGATCGACGGTTCTGCCTGGGCAGCGGCTTGTTCGGCCTGGTGCACGGGCTGCGGGTGCAGTTCCCCCTGTTGGACCGCGGCCGCGAGGCCCTCACCTTTCTGCACGAGACCCTGGGCGCGGGTTGTTCGATGTCGAAGATCGGCAACCGCCACTTGACCACCTTCGACGTGGTAGGCCACGGCAGCGACGGCCAGCACGCCGTCGGCCAGCGTTTCCCGATCGACCCCCCGTTCGGCCTGGTCGCAATGGCCTGGCGCGACGACGATTTCGTCGCGGCCTGGCTGCAGGGCGTGACGCCGCGGCTGAGTAGGCCGGAGATCGCGCAGCAGCAACGGGTGCTCGCCGACATCCGGACCCGCGGCTACGGCGCGTGGCGGTTCGACGACACACACCAGTCGCTGCACCATCGGCTGGCCGGGCTACTCGCGTCCCTGGAACCGACCGCACAGGTCGCCCGCCGGCTCACCACGCTGATGACCATGGTCACCCTGCAATCGATCACCGCCACCCTCGAAACCGATTTGGCATCAACGGAATTCGTTGTCCTGCCGATCTTTGGCCGCGACCGCCAGCCGGAATACCAGATCGAGATCCATCTCGGCGGGCCCGCCGCATTGACGCTGGCCGAACTGGACGCGGCGCTCGCGCATGCGCAACGGCTACTCGGCGCCGGGGTGGGTTGACGCTGACTACGCTGAGGTCATGCCTGCCCACTGCGAGATTCGGCGTGCGGCCGACCGGGCCGTCACCACCACGGCGTGGCTACAGTCCAAGCATTCGTTTTCCTTCGGCGACCACTACGACCCGCAGAACACCCATTTCGGGCTGCTGGTGGTGAACAACGACGACTGGGTGGCACCGGCGTCGGGGTTTGATACCCACTCGCACCGCGACATGGAAATCCTCACCTGGGTGCTGGACGGGGAACTGGCACACCAGGATTCGGCCGGCAATCGCGGCGTGATCTATCCCGGCCTGGCCCAACGCATGTCGGCGGGCAGCGGGATCTCGCACTCGGAGAAGAACGACTCCGCAACGCGGCCGGTGCATTTCGTGCAGATGTGGGTCGTGCCCGACCAAACCGCCCTCTCGCCCGGCTACCAGCAACATGAAATCGGCCACATGGGGGCCGAACTTGTGACCATCGCCTCGGGCCGGCCGGGACGCGACGCTGCCATCTTCGTGCACAACCGCGACGCGGCGCTGCACGGCGCGCGACTGCGCCCCGGCGAGGGCGTCACCGCGCCCGCCGCGCCGTTCCTGCACGTCTACGTGCCACGGGGTCGGATCACCGTGGAGGGCGCGGGTGAGATCTCCGACGGCGACGCGGTCCGGCTCACCGATACCGACGGCCCGCGGTTAACCGCCCGCGAACCGACGGACCTGTTGGTCTGGGAGATGCACGCAAAACTGGGTGGCTAGAGCAAATAGAGTGGGCATGACAGACAGGAGTTGGCATGTCGAAAGCGCAGCCGCGGCACGCGGTGCCGAACCCGGATCGGAACGTGAAAGCACTGCGGACGGTCAAGTTCTGGGCGTTACCGATCGGCGCCACGTTGGCCCTGATGTCGGCGCTGTGTGCGCTGTATCTCGGGGGCATCCTGAATCCGGCCACGAATCTGCGTCATTTCCCGATCGCGGTGGTCAACGAGGACGCGGGGACCGCCGGCGCCAAGATCGTCGACGGACTGGTCTCGGCCTTGGACAAGAACAAGTTCGACGTGCGGGTGGTGTCGCACGACGAGGCCAGGCAGCAGCTGGACCGCGCGCAGGTCTACGGCGAACTGGTGATCCCGCCCACGTTCTCGTCGAATCTGCGCGAATTCGGCGCGAGCGCCGTCACACCCGCGAAGGCACAGCGCCCCTCGGTGAGCATCTTCACCAATCCACGAGCCGGCACGCTGGGCGCCAGCATCGCCGGACAAACCCTGAGCCAAGCCATGGCGTCCGCCAACACCAAAGTGGGACAGTACCTTTCGTCTGAAGTTGCCCAGCAGACGGGCGGGGCGCCGCTGACCGGAGCGGCACAGTTGGGATTGGCCAGCCCGATCGACATCAAGTCGTCGGTGTATAACGCGCTTCCCAACGGCACCGGCAATGGACTGTCGGCGTTTTATTACGCTCTGCTGTTGTTGCTGGCCGGATTCACCGGCAGCATCGTGGTGTCCACGCTGGTGGACTCGCTGCTTGGGTACGTACCGGCGGAGTGGGGCCCGGTGTACCGATTTGCCGAGCAGGCCAACATATCTCGCTTCCGTACGTTGTTGGTCAAGTGGTTGATCATGGTGATTTTGGCGCTGCTGACGTCGGGGGTCTACCTGGCCATCGCCCACGGCCTCGGCATGCCGATCCAACACCCCTGGCAGCTATGGGCGTTTGGCGTGTTCGCCATCGTGGCCGTCGGCGTCACCTCCAGTTCGCTTATCGCCGTGCTGGGTTCGATGGGCTTGCTGTTCAGCATGCTGGTGTTCGTGATCTTCGGGTTGCCGTCGGCCGGCGCCACCGTTCCGCTGGAGGCGGTCCCGCCGTTCTTCCGCTGGCTGGCCAAATTCGAGCCCATGCATCAGGTGTTCTTGGGGGTGCGGTCGTTGGTCTATCTCAACGGCGCCGGACCGGCGGGACTGTCGCAGGCGTTGTGGATGACCGCCATCGGATTGGTGATCGGGCTGTTGGTGGGTGGCATCGTCACACGCATCTACGACCACAGCGGGTTCCACCGGATCCCGGGCGCCGTCGAGCTGGCGATCGCCGAAGCCCACCAGGCTCAGCATCAGGCTCAACAGAAGGCCCGCGCCGGCAAACACGCGGCCACCGGTGCCCCGGCGGACGGCGAGCCGGCCGACGAGGATCCCGAAAGTTTAAGCGAGCAAACGTAATTCGCGCGCGGCCAAAGCGTCACCCGTCCGTTATTTATGTTGACAGTGTGACCTGCGTGACTGATGATGTGGATGTTGTAATTCATCAGGGCCGAAAGGGCTGCCGTGCTGACACGACGCGCCAGCTTGCGCCGCTTGGCGGCCAGTCTGACGGCCATGCTCGCCTGCGCCGTCTTGACGAACACCGTCGCGCCTCCCGTCGCCCACGCCGCGGACGGCCGCGAGATGCTCGCGAACGCGATCGGTGCCACCAAGGGCTCGTATTTGGTGTACAACTTCGGGCCCGGCCACCCCACACCGTTGCTGGATGCCGGCGGTCGCTGGTACGAGATGAACAACGGCGGCCACCTGATGATCATCAAGAACGCATCGACACGCCTGGCCCCGCACCTGCTGGTCGACACCCATCGAGGTGACCAAGCGCGCTGCGAACACAACCCCGGAGCCCGCACCGGGGAGGGCCTGTGGCAAGCGTCCGAGCTCTACACGCCGCTGCAGGCCTGGCAACGGATGGGGCAGCCGACCATCGCGATCAACGCCAACTTCTTCGACGTGCGCGGGCAGAAGGCCGGCTCGTGGCGCCAGACCGGCTGCAGCTCTCCGTTGGGCGCATTCGTGGACAACACCAACGGACAGGGCCGCGCCAATCAGGCCGTCACCGGCACCGTGGCCTACCCCGGCAAGCAAGGACTCTCCGGTGGCGGCGAGAGCTGGTCCTCGTTGACGACGATGATCCTGCCCACCGGCAGCGCCCCGTACGTGGTGTGGCCACGCAGCAAGAACGATTATGACGCCGCCACCCCGGTGGTGGCCGACCTGCTGAACAAAAACGAGAAGTTCGTCGCGGTATCCGGCATCGGGCTGCTCGGCCCCGGACAGACCCAACAGCTGCGCGACGGCGGCCCCAGCGCGGCGCGGACGGCGCTGGGCTACGTCAAGCAGCGCGACGAGATGTACGTCTTCGAGGGCGGCAGCTACACGCCGGACAACATGCAGGATTTGTTCCGCGGTCTGGGCAGCGACACCGCGGTGCTACTGGACGGCGGCGGGTCGTCGGCGATCGTGCTGCGCCGCGACACCGGCGGCATGTGGGCCGGCGCCGGTTCGCCGCGCGGCTCCTGCGATACCCGTCAGGTGCTGTGCGACTCCCACGAACGAGCCCTGCCCAGCTGGCTGGCCTTCAACTAAACTTCTTCTGGCACAGCGACTTTCACGTCGGGCGCGCCGCACCGGAAGATCACCAGGCTGACCGCCACCACGCCCGCCACCAGAACGAAGACCGGAGCGATGAAGAACCTGGACAGGGTCGCGCCGAGAAACGCACCGGCGCACATCGTCACTACGACGGCCAAACGCAGCATTTGACGCTCGCCCGTGCCGCCGGCGAGCCGGCTGTCCAGACCGAGGCTGACGATGGTCGACGTCAACACCGTGGTCGACAGTTCCGAAATTCCGAACTGGCGCGCGCTCGAATGCTGCAGGCCGAACGTCACCGCGAGGAATCCGATCATGATCAGTTTGGAGTTGTCGTGATAGTGCAGCACGCCCGTGCCGGCCAGGACCGACAAGGTAAGCAGCAACACGATTTCGGTGGCCAGCACGGTGGTGATCCAGGCGCGGGCCCGCGCACCGAAAAACCTCGACAGGCGGCCGCTGAGGATGGTGGTGACGACGAAGGTGGGTAGCGCCACCGAGACCGCCGTCAGGTCGATGTTGGTGCGTGGGGCCAGCCAGAAGCCGAGAAAGATCACGTTGCCCGTCATGTTCGCGACGAACACGTGGCCGAGGACCAAGATGCTGATCGAATCGGCCAGACCGGTGGCGAAAGTCAACAACAGCAACGCCGCAACCGTCAACCGTTCCGACACCGGCGACGTAGCCACCGGGGCAGTATATTTCGGCGCCGCCCCGACTACGGATGCGGTGTCAGATCCAGCGAGGTGACTGTGGTCATCCGGGTCACCAGCCAGCGCCCGTGCACGCGCTTCATGAACAACCGATACGACAGATACTTCAGCGCCGGGATGTTCTTGGTCAGGGGGCTGGTGGAGGTGGTGTTGGTGTAGACGATCACGATCGCGTTCTGATCGTCCAGCGACTCGACCGCGGCGCCGGTGACCTGGGTGGTGTTGGTGATCTTGGCCTGCTTGTTGGGGGCGACGATGGCGTCGACGAATTTGCGGTACTGCGCCTCGAAATCGCCGCTGAGGTAGTTCGCCGCCCGGTCGGCGAGGCTGTCCATGTTCTCCGGCGTATAGGTCCACAGCGTGGTGATCGCGTTGGCGGCCGTGCGCGCCACTTTCAGCTTGGTCGCCGCGGCGGCGCGGTCAGACAGGTAGGGCTGCATGGTCGCACCCGCGAACGCGGCCGAGCCGACGAACAGCACCGCGGCCACCACGACGGCCACTGCCGCCCACTTCCCGCCCAGCAACCGCCGCCGACGGCCGTTCTTTTCGGTCTTCGCCGCGGATTCCTCCGCGGTTTCGCCGTCGGTGCCCGGGTGTTCGGCCGCGTCAGAATCGGCTTCAGTGTCGATTTCGGTGTCGATTTCGGTTGCCGCCGAGGTGGTTTCGCCCTGCGCAGCGGCATCGGTGGCGACGTCGCTACGCTCCGCCGATTTGTCGATGGTCAGATCACCTGCTGCAGGCTGCTTATCTTCCACTGATTCCCTTCCCGCGTCGCAGTTGCCGTCCAACGGTTGGTGTTCTCGACGACCTGTTTCTGGTCGGGCGACTTGGACGTCACTTCGGTCGCCACCATCACGATCGCGCTGCCGTCGTCATTCCACCGCTCCACGGCCGCACCGAGAATGGTGCCTTTGGCCGGTTCCGCCCGGGCGACTTGCAGCAGGATCTCGTTGGCCTTGTCGTGGTACTCCTTGGCGAATTCGCCTGTCGCCTGGTCCATTACCCGCATCACGTAGTCGTTGGCGTGGTAGGGGTCGATGGAGGTGAATTGCGTCATGAAACCCGTCACGTAGTTGAGCACTTCGCGATTCTTCGAAGCGTCTCGGACCCGCAGTTCGTGAGAGACCAACATCAGGGTGGTCAGCGTGATCGCCACGACCATCAGCACCCCCGCGGCGGCGCCCGCCACCGGCAGACCCCACCGCCGCTGCGGCGTCTCCGGCTCGGTCGCGACCAGCAGCGACCGTTCACCGGGCGCGAACTTGCGGCGGGGACTCATTTTCCGTTCCCCGGCGGTTTCGGTTTGGTCAGCACCGCGAGATCGTCGACGCGCCAGCGGCCGTCGTCCTTGGCGAAGTTCACCCGCACGGTCGCGGTGATGTAGCGTTCGTCGGGCGCCGCGCCCCGGCGCCCCTGCATGAACAACAGCATCGTCGCCCGGTCCGGCGACGCCGCTTCGATCGAGCTGTCGGTCACCCAGTATTCATTGATAACCGGGTTGCCCTTTTCCACGATGTCCTGCTGCGCCTTGAGCTGCCCGCGGTACTTGTCGGTGGCCAGCGACTGCGCCCGGGTGAAGTCGTCGCGCAACGTCTTCGGGTCGTAGGTCAGCATCTGCGCGACGATCTTGGGTCCCTGAATCCCGATCTGCGCCCTGGTCTGATCGGTCGCCCGGTCGCGGGAGTACACCACCGCGTAGCTCATGACGACGCCGGCCAGGCACAGCGCAGCGGCGCCGAGCACCGCGATGGTCGTCCACCGCCGGATGTCGGGCCGTGGGGCTGCGGAGGACCGTACCTCGGTACGCAATAGCATGTCGGCGAAGGTGCGGCGGCTCGAATCCCATAGCGGCCAAAGCCATCCCATCACCGATAGGGTATCGAGCAGGTGGGCCAGGTCGCGCAGCAGCAGACTCCAGGCGCCGACGCCGCCGCCGTCGCGCCGAGTCACCGCGATGCCGCACAGGGCGCGGCCCAGGCTCCAGCCGACGGTCGGCGGCAACAGCAAGCGGTTGACCAACAGCACCAGGACGGACAGGCCCAACACGCAGATGGACACCCACCACCACACGCCGCCGGCCGGCACCGTAAACGACACCAAGGCCATCGTGGTGGCCACGGCAACGGCCGGCAGCACGTCGACAGCGCAGGCGCACAGACGAATATGCCAGGGCGCCAAGGCATTCGGTGATGACACTTGGTTGGCCGTGATCGAAGTTTCCTCGACCACCACCGTCACTTCGTCACCTGGTCGAGCTTGGCGATCCGGTACTGGCCTTCGTCGAGCGCCATCTTCACCCGGAGCCGGTAGCCCGTTTCGTTCTGCGATTGATCGCTGGCCACCTTGACACGCATCGCCACCAGCACGTCGACCGAGCCGTCGCTGTTGGTGCGCTCGACCGCCGCCCGCACGTCCGACACCTGAACGTGGACGTTCGACTCCTTGTATGCCTGCACCAGCATGCCGGTGTACAGCAGCGCCTGGGCGCGGAACGCGTCGGTGCCGCAGTCGATGATCTTCTGTTCGGCCGCGATCATCGCGTTGGTGTCGGGCGCCTGGGTGGCAGCAACGCAGTCGATCGCGGCCCTGAGCGCCGCGGCGTTGTTGCGGGCGATCTCCTGGGTTTGGTGGTGGTAGCGCAACGCGAAGTAGCCACCCGTGCCGACGGCGGCGGCAAGCAGGACCAGGACCGCGGCGATGCCGGCCAGCCAGCCGCGGGACAGCCGCGACGGGCGGCGCCCGGTTGCGTCGTCGTCGGCCGGGGTCGCTTCGTCGGCGAGGGCCGCGATTTCGGTCTCAACATCCGCGTCGGGCTCGGCTGCGTCGTCGAGCGGTGCGGGCTGCGCGTCGGCGGTTTCATCGGCGGCCCCGGCGGCGTCTTCGGCGGACGCGGTATCGACCGATTCCGGCGAATCCTCGGACGTCACCGGGGAGTTGGTTTCGTCGGCGACGTTCTCCGATTCCTCGCGGATCTTCGGCCGTCTCCGACGCAGACGACTAAGCATCGACATCGGTGGGGGGTTCAGCCGGCGGGCGCCAGCATCTCCTTCCATCCGTCGTCTCCTGTTTTGGTCGAGTTTTCGACGGAGTATTTGACCCCGTCGGGCCCTACCAGTTCACCGCTCTGGGGACTGTATACCGCCGAGGGAGGCCCGGCGGGGGTGTAGACACACGGGTTGGGCTGCTGCCCGTTGCACTGCACGCTACCCGAGCCCGGCCGGGTCAACGGGTCGCTGGTCGGCGGCGGTGTCCCCGCCACGCGGTCCGACGGAGCCGGGTTCATGCCGCTGTTGATCGACGGCGCCGGGATTACCATCCCGGGACGCACCGACTGATCACAGCGCGCAGACGGTGCGGGGCAGGTCAGGATCTGGTTCGGGTCGCCGTACCACGGGTTCGTCCCGGCGGGCACGTAAGGCCTGGGGTCGCGGCACTCGCGCGGTGTCGCCGCCCGCTTGCCCGGGACATCGGCGCACGGGATGTTCCGCGAACCACGCACGCTGTTGGCCGGCGTATCCATCGGGATCTTGCAGTACGTTCCCGTCGGCAACGGCTGCAGGCTGGTGTCGGCCGGCGACCGCCACTCCGGAGCGGGGATGAAGCCGGTCAGACACGGCGGCGGCTGGTTGATCGACAGCGCCAAGTCCAGGGCGGCCTGGTTGGGGAACGGCGCGGCCACCGTCTGCGCGATCGAGGCTCCCTGCGGCAGGAACACCAGCACCTGCTCGAGGCCGCTGTGGTACCGCTTGAGCAGGTCGAACACCACCTCGAGGTTCGCCAATGTCTGCGGCAGCGATTCGCGCACGTCGCTGAACACCGCGCTGACCTGGTCGGCGGTCGGCGCCGCCTGGGACAGGATGCTCCGGACGTTTTGGTCCCGCGCCGCGGCCTGCGCCGCCAGCGTGTTCAGGTTGCGGGCCCAGCGTTCGATGTTGCTGCTCGAATTGACCTGGCTGTCCAGGACCGGGCCGGAGTTCTGGATGATGTCGTTGACGTTGGTGATGTTGGTGCGGAAATCACCGACGATCGCCTGAGTGGAGTCGACCAGGCGCTGCAGCGCGGGCCCCAACCCACCCACGGACTCGGCGGTCTCGTCGAGCAGCGTGGCGATCTTGTCCTTGGGCAACACCGCCAGCCCGCGGTTCGCGGTGTCGAGTGCCGGCCCGATCTCCGCGGGCACCGTGCCCTTGGTGATGGTCTGCCCGTCGGCGAGGTACTTGCCGGGGTTCCCCGTCGAGACGAGGTCGAGATACTGTTCACCGACGGCCGACACCGAGTGCACGTTGGCGACCGCGTCGACCGGGATCTTGTACTGGCTGTCGATACTCATCGTCGCCTCGGCGCCGTGCGTGGTCGGCTCGACGGCGGTGACCTTACCGATTGTGATGCCCCGATAGGTCACGTTGGCGGTCGGATACAGCCCGCCCGAGGCCGGCAGATCGGCCTTGAGCGTGTACCGGCCGATCCCCATCAGGCTGGGCACCTGCAGGTAGTAGACGCCCAGCACCAGCAGCGAGACCACCGTCAGGACCAGGAACAGCCACAGCTGGCGTCGGATGAACGGAGTCAGCAATTCCGGTCCCCCCTTTCCACCAGCGGCCCGCCGGGCGCGTCATTGGGGTTCGACGTGTAGCGGACGTCGGGGATCATCGTCTCCGGGTCGCGGCCGAACGACTGCTCAAGAGCCCGCAGCGCGCCCGACAATCCGGTGCCCGTCAGGAACGCGTTGTCGACGGCGCTGTAGGTCACGTCCAGCGTCAGCGAGATGTTGACGTAGTCCCCGCGGAACATCTTCGGCACGGTGTCGATGTCGAACGGCTGCGTCAGGATCAGCTTCAGCGCGCCGATCAGGTACGGCGAGGCCCGGCCGAGCTCCTTCAACGGGCATTGCAATGCCTGCAGATCGGTGTGCAGCGGCGCCCGCGCCTCCGACAGATACTGGTCGGCGGCCTGGCTGAGCCGGCCCACCGAATCGGCGGCGTTGATCAGCAGGTTCTTGGTGTCGGCGAAGTGCTTGATCAGCGGCGGGATGTCGGTCAGCACCCGGTCCAGGACGTCGGCCCGGCCACCCACATAGGTCAGCAGCCGGTTGGTGGAGTCGATCGCGTGCGTGATGTCGTCGCGCTGCTGGTTGAGCTGGGTGGTGAAGGTGTCTAGCTTGCCGAGGAAGGACCGGATCTGCTCGCCGCGGCCGTTGAAGATGTTGTAGACCTCGTTCTGCAGCACCTCCAGGTTGGGGATGCCGCCGCCGCGCAGGATCAACGACAGGCTGGCCAACGTCTGCTCGGTGGTGGGGTACGACGTCGCATTCTTCAGCGGAATGGTGTCGCCGTTCCGCAGCAAATCCTGCGACGGGTTCGGCGGTGCGGCGAGTTCCACGTGCTGCGAACCCAGCAGCGACGTCTGGCCGATCCGGGCGATGGCGTTCTTCGGTAACTTGACGCTCTTCTTCACACCCAGCGTCAGGGTCGCCACCCAGTTTTTCAGGTTGATGGCCTTGATCGAGCCGACGAAGACGTCGGCGACCATCACCTTGCTGTTGCCGTTGATGGCCAGGGTGTCGGGCACCTGGACGTAGATCGTCATGGAATCCGGTCCGCTGCCCGGACCGCCGGGGATCGCCACGTTGGAGATGCCTCGCCACCCACAGGAGCTGAGCACCATGGCGATCACCAGCAGCACCAACCCCTGCCAGGCCCGATGCCGGAGGAAGCGCGTCACGCCGCTCATCGCGCGCCGCTGTACCTGTCGGTTCGGCTTGCTCCTCGCGGCTACGCCGCTCATCGCGCGCCGCTGTACCTGTCGGTTCGGCTTGCTCCTCGCGGCTACGCCGCTCATCGCGCGCCTCACTGCCCCAGCCCCGCATCAACCGGCGCCGGCGGTCCCCCGGCGTTGGGCGCCGGGGCCGCAACCGGCGCGGGTGTCGGAGCGACCGGACCGGGGAGCACCCCCGGTCCCGGTGCCGGCGGTTGGACCGGCGTCGGGGCCCGCAACCCGATGGGCGGCAGGATCGGGTTCTCGTCGTACGCGTTCGGCGGACCCGGCGGGGTCTGCAGGTTCGATTGGACGGGCTCGATGTTGGGACCGCCCATCAGCTCGGCCAGCGAGTCCGGCGTCATCAGGCCCGCGGTGATCGGCCCCACCTGCTGGCCCTGCATACCGGGCGCCACGATCCAGCCGTGCTGGGTGTTGCGGTGCGACAACGGGGTGTCCGGCACCCAGATGCCCGGGACCGTCGTGTCCTTATAACCGTTCGGCGGCTGCAGCCGCGGCTCGGAGTAGGCGATGTGTTTGGGCAGCGTCTCGGCCGTGCTGAACAGGTTCAGGCCGAACGGCAGGTAGTTGAACTTGATCGCATCGAGGATCGGCGCGAGGTACTGCGCGCACAGCTCCGCCGACTCCTGATACCCGAGCCGGCTGCCCGCCTGGATCGAGCTGCAGATGAACTGCATGGGGTTGGCGAAGTTCGTGATCGCCGGAATGGCCACCACCGACCCGTGCGTCGGGTGATAGATCTGGTTGATGTTCGACGCCGCGGTCGGCAAGACGTGCAGCGCGGTTTCCAACCCGTTCAGCGAGTCGGGCTGCAGCAGCGTGTTGGTGGCCGTGGCCAGGTTGTTCACGTCGGTGGCCAGCACCTCGTGGTTCTTGTCCAGCCACGGACGCACGGTCGTCAGCAGGCTGTCGAACTGCTGCAGGGCGTTCGACAGGTCGCCGTCGGACGAGGCGAGCCGGCCGGTGACGTCGGCCAGGTTCTGATTGAGCGCGACGAACTGCGCGTCGTCTTGGTGCAGCGCGTTGACGAACAACGCCAGGCTGCGCACCACCGCGAAGAAGTCGCCGCGGCCCTCGTTGAGCGCGGTCAACGCCGACGACAGGCTGTTCAGCGCGGTGTTGATCTGCTTGCTCTTCCCGGCCAGGCCGTCAGCGAAGGACGTGATGACCTCACCGAACGGGCCCGTCGGCTGCTCCTTGGTCGGGCCGAGCTTGGAGATGATGTTGGTGATGCTATTGCGCAGCTCGTCCCATTCCACCGGCACCTGGGTGCGCTCTTCGGGGATCACCGCGTTGTCGCCGAGCACCGGCCCGCCCTTGTAGGGCGGTTCCAGCTGAATTGCGCGCGACGCCACCAGCGTCGGGTTGAGAATCACCGCCGACGCGTTGGCCGGCACCTTGTATTTGTTCTCGTAATGGAACGTCACCTTCATCTTGTCGCCGACCGGCTCGATGCTGTCGATCGATCCGACCCGCAGACCCATGATCTGAACCTTGTCCCCCTTGTAGAGGGCGTTGGCGGCGGGGAAATAGGCGATCACGGTGTTGTTCGTCAGCTTCTCGAACAGCCGGTAGCCGACATAGCCGACCACCAGGGCCACCACCACGATCAGCGATCCGACAATCGCCGTCGTCCGGGAGAACTTGGGGAGCCGCACGTTGCGGATGTCAAAGATGGTGCTCAATTCTGGCTACCTCCCGTGACACCACTACCACCCGATCCGCCCGGGTTGATGAACGGCGCCGGCAACTGGTTCCCCGGCCCGGGCGGGGCCGGCGGACCCGGCGGCAAGCCCGGCGCGAACGTCGACGGCGGCGGCGTGGGTCCGGCCGGGGCCAGGTTCTCGGTGCGCGCACCCGGCGGTGCCTGCGCCGGCAACGGCACCGGGGTTCCGGGAACGTTCGGCGGCGGGTCGCCCGGACGCCCGGCGATCGGCATGCCCGGCGTGGGCGGCAGTCCGTCGGGGTTCGGCGGCGACGTCGCGACGTCGATGGGCGCCGGGAATCCGGGCCCGCCGAATGGTCCGACGGTGGCACCCGCGCATGGCAGCGGGTTCCACGGCCGCGGCAGACCCTCGTCGCCGACGGTGATGTTGCCGCCAGGGTTCGCCGGCGTGTACGAGCACGGCGAGCCCGGCGGGATGGCCGGCCCGGGATGGTCGGGCGTGCCCTCCAGTACCGGCGGTGCCGGCGGCGGCGCGCCGTTGGGGAATCGGGTGCCGTTCGGGTCGGGCCAGCGGTATTCCGGCAGGCCGGCGCTGCGCCAGAAGTTCTCCGGATCGATGCCGCGCTTCTTGAACGCCGCGTCCACCCAGGGCTGGATGATTTGGTACAGCGCCAGGTTGTGCAGCACCACCTTGAAGAACGGTCCCGACGCGATGGCCTCGTTCAGGGACGGCAGGAACCGGCCGACCTCGGTCAGACCGTCGGCCACGTCCTGTCGGCGGTCGACCAGGATCTGACTGATCGTGCGCAGCTGCTCCAGCACGTGGTTCAGGTTCGGGTTGTCGTTGATCAGGCCCTTGACCTGTTCGGAGAACGCGGCCACGTTGCTCAGCAGCGCGTTGATCGCTTGACCGCGCTCGTTGAAGGCCGCCAGCAGCGTCTTGGCGTTGACCAGCAGCCGGTCCACCTGCTCGCTGCGGTCGCCGAGGATGCTGGCCACCTGGTTGGCCTGGGCGAGCAGATGCTTGACCTCCGCGTCCCGCTTGCCGACCGTGTCGGAGAACTTCGCGACGCCGTCCAGGGCGGCGCTCAGGTGCGGGTAGGTCTGGTCGATGGTCTGCGACAGCACGTGCAGCGACTCTTTGACCGTGTCGATGTCCCAGCCCGACGCAGCCTTGGTGACGTCGAAGAAGGCGTCGTAGATCTGGTAGGGCGTCGTGCTCTGGCCGATCGGCAAGGTGGCCCCGGGGCGCAGCGGTTGGGAACCCCGCGCCTCGATCTCCATAACCTTCTTACCGAGAATGGTGTCGGTGCGGATGGCCAGCCGGCTCTCGGTGCCGATCGTGTTGGTGCCGATCGAGAACTTCATCACGACGTGGTCGCCGTCGATCTTGAGGCCCTCGACCTTGCCCACGTCCATACCGGCGATGCGCACCTTGTCGCCGGTATTGATGCCGCCGGAGTCGGTGAACTGCCCGTAGTAGGCCGGCCGTGCCATCAGGATCGGGACACTGGTGAAGCTTTGCCCGACGCCGATCACCAGCAGCGTGACCACGATGCCCATCAGGCCGAGCCGGAGTCGGTTCGGAGGTTCCAGCGTTCTCATTGCGGGGTGCACCTACCCGTCGGCTGCTGGAAGAGCCGGACCGTGCGCACCGGGCCACCGCCCTGCAGACCGTTGATCTTCAGCGTGATGTCGCAGGCGTAGAAGTTGACGAAGTCTCCGTAGGACCCGATGGCCCGCCCGATCATGTTCAGCGCGGTCGGCACCTTCTTCAGGTAGTCCTGCAGTTGGTCCTGCTGATCGATCAGCGGCTGCTGAATCCCGTCCAAATAGTTGATCGTCTTGTGCAGCAGTGCGCGGTCCTCGGCCAGCAGATCGGCCACGGTCCCGGCGGCGTTACTGATGTGCGCGGTCCCACCGGCCAGCTGGTCCTTGTGGTCCTTGAGCCCGGTGATCAGCACCTCGAGGTTGTTGACGGTCTGGTCGAACTGCTGGCGATGCCGGACGGTGGTGTCCAGCACGATGTTCAGGTTCTTGATCACCTCGCCGATCGCCTGGTCGCGCTCCCCGATCTGGGAGGTCAGCTGCGCGGTGTTGTCAAGGATGTCGTTGATGGTCCCGCCCTGCCCCTGGAACACGGTGACCAGCGCGGTGGCGATGGTGTTGACCTTCTCCGGGTCCAACGCCCGGAACAGCGGCTTGAACCCGCCGATCAATGCGTCGAGGTCGAGCGCCGGCGAGGTGCGCGACAGCGGGATGAAACCGCCGGGGGCCAGGATCTTGTCGGCGCCTTCACCCTCGCCGCGCTTGAGCTCGAGGTACCGGTTTCCGATCAGGTCGAGGTAGCGGATCTGCGCCGTCGTCGACTGGTACAGCGGGACCGAGCGGTCGACGTTGAACTTCACCCGGGCCCGCTTGCCGCCGTCGACCAGCTGCACCGAATCGACCTTGCCGATCTCCACACCGGAGGCGCGGACAAACTGGCCCTGACGTAACCCACTGATGTTGCTGAACTCGGCCGTGTACGCGTAGGTGCGGTCGAACCGCATCTGACCGAACACCACGACGATCATCGCAGTGAACAGCAACAGCACCAGCGAGAAGATGCTGAGTCGAATGAGCGTGCCGGTGATTTTCATGGGTTGATCGTGTTATCCCCTACCTGACGGCCCCAGACGTACTCGATGGCGTAGGGCGAACCGGTGTCGAGGTGGTTATACGGCGCAATGCTGTTGCCGGTGTCCATCACCAACTCGGGTGCGGGCCACAGGTCACGCGTGATGTGCTGCCAGCAACCTGGCGCACCGCCCGGGCCACCGCGGGCGTTCACGCGCGGCAGGTTCTCCGGGTAGATGTAAGGGTTGGGCGCGCCGCCGACCACCCCGGCCAGCCCGCCGACCAGGCTGGCGATGGTGGCGACCGCCGAGACGGGGTTGGCCAGCAGTCCCAGACCGGACAGCGCCTCGGTGTGGGCGTTCAGCGAGTAACCGTTGCCGGCCAGGAACGAGGCCGCCTTGGGCTCGATGTCGTGGTAGTTGCGCAGCGTGCAGTAGATGGCCGGGCTGTAGGTGTCCAGCAACTGCGCCGACGGCACCAGGTCGGCCGCGCCGCGGGCCAGGTATGGCCCGCCCTTCTCGAAGATCTCCGCGCCGGTGTTGCCGAACCCGGCCGCCGCCAACAGCGCGGAGTCCAGGTCCTTTTGCTGCTGATTGATGGTGCGGGAGGTGACGACGGCGTGGTTGAGGAAGTCGAACAGGTCAGGCGAGGCGTTGGCGTAGGTGTCGCCGAGCCCGGCCAGCTGCTGGATGTCGTGGCGGATCTGCGGCATCTGCGGGTTGACGTCGTCGAGGACGGCGTTGCCGTTGACGATCGACTGGCCGAACTTGTCACCCAGGCCGGCCAGCGATTGCGCGGCCGCGCTCAGCGTCAAGTTCAGCTTGACCGGATCCACCTTCTCCGAAATCGAGGTGATGGTCTGGAACAGCGTGTTGATCTCCGTCGTCACCGACCGCGCGTCGATCACCGAGTGCGCGGACAGCTTCTGCTGCGACGGGTTCTGCGGTGTCGTCAGCGACACGTACTTGCCACCGAACACGGTGGTGGCCTTGATGTCGGCGTTGACGTTGGCCGGGATCAGCGCGAGGTAACGCGGGTAGACGTCCAGGGTGAACTTGGCGGCCGGCTTGCCGTCCCGCACGATCTCGGTGATGGTATCCACCCGGCCGATCTCGACCCCGTTGTAGGTGACCTTGGAACCCGGGTCCATGACCAGGCCGGCCCGCGCGGCCAGCATGGTCAGCTTGGTCTTGGGGGTGAAGTCACCACGGAACTGTCCGTAGATCAGCACGAAGGCGATCGCGGCGATGACCAGCATGCCGATGCCCGCCAACTTGTAGGGCGGGGTCCGCGAGGCGTTGACTTTTCCGGGTCTGGCCATGGCGCTACACCGTCAAAGCGAAGTTGGGGTTGACGCCGTAGAGCGCCAACGCGGCGGACAACACGACCACCTGCACCGAAACCAGCGAGAAGCGCATCGACCGTCCCACCGCCTCGCCGACGCCGACGGGTCCGCCGCCCGCGTTGTACCCGTAGAAGCAGTGGGTGATCATCACTACCGCCGTGATCAGGATGGCCTCCACGAACGACCAGAACACGTCGTCGGGGCGCAGGAACGTTCGGAAGTAATGGTCGTAGGTGCCGTTGGACTGGCCGTACAGGACGGTCGTGGTGATCTGCGGCGACAGGAAGCACATGATCATGGCCAGCGCGTAGATTGGGATGATGACGACCAGGCCCGCCATGAACCGGGTGGTCGCCAGGAACGAGATGGACTTGATGCCCATGACTTCCAGCGCGTCGATCTCCTCGCTGATGCGCATGGCACCGAGTTCGGCGGTGGCGCCCGCCCCGACCGTCGCGGCCATTGCGATGCCGGTGACGACGGGAGCGGCGATGCGCACGTTGATCAGAGCGGCGAAGAAGCCGGTGAACGCCTCGACGCCGATGTTGCCCAGGGACGCGAAGCCCTGGATCGCGACCAGCGAACTGCCGGACAGCGTCACGAAGCCGACGATTGCGACGGTGCCGCCGACGACGGCCATGGCGCCGGTGCCCATGCCGATCTGCGCGATCAGCCGCAGCGTCTCCTTGCGGTAGTTGCGCAGCGCGTGCGGCACCTGCCCGATGCACAGCAGCCCGAACCAGGCCATCTGGCCGAGGTCGTCGAGTCCCCGGCCGGCGGCACCGCCGTAGCGGTTGAGGTTCTCGGCGGCCCGGGGGAAGCGGGCACGCAACACTGCGGCAGTCGACATGTCAGCGTCCCGTCCCGAATCGCACGCCGATGGTGGTCAGCACCACGTTCACCGCGTACAGCGCGACGACGCAGAGCACGACGGTTTCGTTGACGGCGGTGCCCAGGCCCTTGGAACCGCCGCGCACGGTCAGGCCGCGGAAGCAGCCGACCAGGCCGGCGATCAGGCCGAAGGTCGCGGCCTTGACGGTCGCGATGACCACCTCCGGCAGGCCGGTGATGGTGGTCAGGGTCGCCAGGTAGGCGCCGCCCGACACGTTCTGCAGATACACACCGAATAGGTAGCCGCCGACCAGCCCGACCGTGATGACCAGACCGTTGAGCAAAGTGGCGACCAAGGTCGCGGCGATCACCCGGGGCACCACCAGCCGGTGGATGGGGTCGATGCCGAGCACCTCCATCGCGTCGATCTCCTCACGGATGGTGCGCGCGCCGAGGTCGGCGCAGATCGCCGTCGATCCGGCGCCGGCGACCACCAGCACCGTGGTCAGCGGGCCGAGCTGGGTGACGGCACCGATTGCCGCGCCCGCCCCGGACAGGTCGGCGGCACCGAACTGGGCCAGCAACACGTTGAGGGTGAAGATCAGCAGCACCGTCAGTGGGATGGAGACGAAGACGGTCGGTAGGAACGCCACCCGCATGATGAACCAGCACTGCAAGATGAATTCGCGCCACTGGAAGGGTCGACGGAACAACGCCTTGCCGGTGAGCACACACATCCGGAAAAAGCCGCCGATCAATGTCAGCGGCGACTCCAGTTGATCGCGCAGATAGCCGACGAGGTAGGGCCCACGCGAGTTCGTCGAGGTCGACGTCACCACTGCCCCCTCACGCCGGAGCCGCGCGCCATGCGACTGCGCGGATCGTGTCGCACGCCTCGCCCCCTCGCCGTCAGGCGGCCGGGAAAAGCCCCGCCTTGCCCCCGATTCACCTGTGTGACCTCCGACTCCCTACTGGCAAGTAGTAACGGAGACCACAGGAATGTACCCGATGGCCAAGCAGGTGTGAACCGCATCCGCACAATTAACCCTTCGTCAACAACGGGCAAACGTTACAGTATCGATCAGCTCCCCTCTCCCGTCGTGAAATCCCTTGCAGTACCCGCGCTTTGAGATCCGCTCGCGTTACCGTAGCGAATCCGCAGCTCGGTTTTGAGGACCTTGCCGGCGGGGTTGCGGGGCAACGCGTCGACGACCTCGAGCGCCTTGGGGTGCTTGTATCGCGCGAGGCGTTCGTTGAGGAACTCGGACAGGTCGTCCAGGCGCAGTCCGTCGGTGCTGACGGCGGCGACCGCGATCGGGACTTCGCCCCACTTTTCGTGCGCGCGACCGATGACCGCGACTTCGACAATGCCGGGATGGCTGGCGAGCACGTTCTCCACTTCCGCGCAGTAGATGTTCTCGCCGCCGGAGATGATCATGTCCTTCTTGCGGTCCACAACCCAGACGTAGCCGTCCTCGTCCATGCGAACGAGATCGCCCGAATGGAACCAGCCGCCGGCGAACGCCGCCGCGGTGGCCTCCGGGTTGTTCCAATAGCCGGCCATCAAAGTCGGTGCGCGATAGACGATTTCGCCGACCTCACCGATCGGCACGTCGTTCATGTTTTCGTCGACCACGCGGGCAGAGACCGTCGGGATCACCTTACCGACCGAGCCCCTCTTCCGGATCGCGTCCTCGCCGAGCAGCATGCAGGTCACCGGCGACATCTCGGTCTGCCCGAATGCCGCCAAAATCTGGGTTCCTGGAAAGGTCGCCGACATCTCCCGCAGCAACGCATCCGGCGCAGGCGCGGCGCCCCAGGACATGATGCGCAACTTCAGGTCCCGGGGCCGGGCTCGCTGCTCGGCGCAGACGGCCTGCCATTGGGCGGGCACCAAAAAGATCCCGGTGACCTTTTCGGCCGCCAGCACGTCCAGCAGCTGCCCGGGTTCGAATGCGCCCAGGGGATAGATCACCGTGGGCAGGCCGAGTAGCAGACCGCCCAGCAGGTTTCCGACGCCGGCGATGTGGAACAGCGGGACGCCGATGAAACCGACGTCGTTGTTGATGTCCGCGCCGTTGGTGTACAGCCCGGTCATCGTCTGCCCGGTCAGGTTGGTGTGGGTCAGCACCGCACCCTTGGGGCGCCCGGTGGTGCCGGAGGTGTACATGATCAGGGCCGGCGAGTCGTTCGGCACGTCCGCGGGCTCACCCGCGCCGCCGGGCTCGTCGATCAAGTCTTCATAGCCCACGACGTGGTCGTCGGTGGCGCCGCCGGCGACGACGATCGTCTCGAGCAGCGGCTGGATCTCGCGGACCGCGGTGGCTACCGGGGCCAGCACCTCCTCGGTGACCACGACCCGTGCTTCGCAGTCTTCGACCAGGAAGCCGATCTCGGACGGGGTGAGCCGGAAGTTCAGCGGCACCGCGATGGCGCCGAGCATGTTGGTCGCAAGCACGGCCTCGACGAACTCGGGGCGGTTGAGCATCAGGACCATCACCCGGTCTCCGAAGCCGACCCCTCGTCTGCTCAGGGCACCGGCCAGCGCACTGACCCGGCGCTGCAGGTCGGCCCACGCCAACGTGCGTCCCGTGAATCGCAGCGCCACGCCCTGCGGCTGCATCAGCGCGTGCCGCTCGAGCTGGTTGACCCAGTTCTGCCGGCGGGCCAGATACGGCTGCCCGGTGGGCTGTGACGCCTGTGCTGCGTGAGTCTCGTGGCTAGCAAGTTGCGCGGTCAACTAATACCTTCCCTTCACTCGCGCACCGCTTGCGACAGCTTGATATTTGATAAAACATCGTGTTGTGTGGGTCACACTATGGCTTTGCCGCCCTGATGACAAGACCCGGAAAAACCTGAAAACGCCCTGAAACCGCCCCGCCCACTCTTGCGAAAGCCCTGGCCACCCACGTGAACGTACCGCTACCTACGCGACCGCCGGGACGCCGGCGACAGCTGCGCCGGGCGCAGCTGTCCGACGAGGTCGCGGGCCACCTGCGGGCGGCGATCATGTCGGGGAGGTTGCGGCCGGGCACCTTCATCCGGCTCGACGAGACCGCGGCCGAGCTCGGGGTCAGCGTGACGCCGGTGCGGGAGGCGCTGCTCAAGCTGCGCGGCGAGGGCATGGTGCAGCTGGAGCCGCACCGCGGCCACGTGGTGCTGCCATTGACCCGGCAAGACATCGAGGACATTTTCTGGCTGCAGGCGACCATCGCGCGAGAACTCGCCGAGGCGGCCACCGACCACATCACCGAGGCCGAGATCGACGAGCTGGAACGGATCAACGAGTCGCTGGCGGCGGCCGTCGGCTCCGGCGACCCGGAGACGATCGCGGGCCTCGAGTTCTCCTTCCACCGGGTCTTCAATCAGGCCAGCGGACGGATCAAGCTGGCCTGGTTCCTGCTGAACGCCGCGCGGTACATGCCGGTGCTGGTGTACGCCGGCGATCCGCAGTGGGGCGTGGCCGCGGTCGACAACCACCGACAGCTGATCGGCGCGCTGCGCCGGCGGGACACGCCGGCGGTGATCGAGCACACGGTCTGGCAGTTCACCGACGCGGCCCGGCGGCTGACCGAAATGCTGGACGGCGCCGGGATTTTCGGCTGACCGGGCCTCAGCTCGCGGCCAGCTGCTCGGCGCGTTGTTTGAGGTTGTCGGCCAAGTGGTCCAGGACGTTGTTGAGCATCTGTTTGACCAGCGGTGCGGGTACGGGCATCGACGGCTCGACGTCGATGTCGACGGTCAGCAGGCTCGCGGCGCCGAGTTCGACGACGCTGAACAGCTGCTCCTGCTTCTTGAAGAGCTCGCCTTGCTGCATCACCGTCTGAATCTGGTTCGGCCCCGGGTAGTAGACGGCCTGGATGTAGACGCCCTCGAATCCTTGGTAGGCGGCGTCCAGGCGCAGCTGGCTGGGGCGGCCGTCGTCGTACCGAGCAAGCACCCAGCAGCCCGTGACGCCGTCACTCCACTCCGGGTACCGCTCGAAATCCGCGACGATCGCCATGACCGCGCCGGCGTCGGCGTCGACCTCGACGGTCTTACTCAAAACGGGCATGCGCGAAGCATAACGGGGGACGCGAAACCCGCAGCGCGGGGCGCTAACTGGGGCGTTCGGCCGACTCGTCGACGGTGGCCGTCGCCAGCACCGACCGGATGGGGACCGGGATCGGTACCGATTTGCGGCTGCTCCGGTCGACGTAGACGTGCACCCAGTGCCCCAGCGCGGTGACCGGCCGTGCCGCGCCGACGCCGGAGTCCGCCGGGGCCGCGAACACACCGAGGCGATAGGTGACGCTGCTGCGGCCCAGCCGCGTCACGGCCAGACCGATCTCGAGTCGCTGCGGAAACTGCAGTTCGGTGAAGTAGCGGCAGCCCGACTCGGCGACCACCCCCAGCGCGGGCATCGTGGTCGGGTCGAGCCCCGTGCCCAGCGTGATCCAGGCGTTGATGGCGGTGTCGAACAGCTGGTAGTACACCGCGTTGTTGAGGTGGCCGAACATGTCGTTGTCGGCCCACCGAGTGCCGACCGGCCACAGCACCGGGAAGTCGCCGCTGGTGAGCTGGTCGGGCGCGGGCGGGATCGACGGGCCGGAAGCCATGCTGGTATTCCAGCACGGCTCGCCGGGCCGCCACGGGGCGCCACGGCCTAGTGACCGTAGAAGGCGCTCGTCAGGGCGCGGCCCTGCATCGTGAACAGTTGCTCGGTGGTCGACCACTCCGGTAGCAGCGAATCGAAGCCGTGACAGGTGCGGGCAAAGACGTGCAGTTCGGTGGCGACCCCGGCGTGCAGCAGCCGCAGCGCATAGTTGACGGCTTCGTCGCGGAACGGGTCGATCTCCGCGCAGGTGATGAAAGCGGTTGGCAGGCCGCTTAATTCGCTGCGGCGCGCCGGCACGGCGGCCGGGGTCGCGGGCGTATCGCCCAAATAGTGGTGCCACATCAGTTCGGCGGCCTCACCGTCGAAGGCCGGGCTGGTGCGAAATTCGGCCTTCGAGGCGGTGGCGCGATCGTCGAGCACCGGTTGGTGCAGCAGCTGGAACATCACGGGCGGCACCGATCCGTCGGTGGCGCGCTGTGCCAGGCACGCGGCCAGCGTGGCGCCCGCGCTGCTGCCCGCCACGGCCAGCCGCGTCGCATCGACGTCGAGCGCGCCGGCATGGTCGGCCACCCACCTCAGCACCGCGATCGCGTCGTCCAGCGCGGCCGGATACGGATGCTCGGGCGCCAGTCGGTAGTCGACCGATATCACGGTGCAGCGGCCGCGGCGCGCAAGTTCGGCGCACTGGCGGTGGTCGGTGTCGAGGTTGCCCAACGCGAATCCGCCTGCGTGGCAATAGATCACCACCGGCGCCGGCGATGGCCCGCCCCGATAGCTGCGGACCGGCACCCCGCCAAGGTCGTCGTTGCCGATCGCCACGCCGGGCAGCCGACCGGCGGCGTGGCGGCGGCGCTGGTCGAACGGCCCGCGCAGCGCCGCGATGGCTTCCCGGGTGAACGCGGTGCGGGTGGTCGCGATGGCGCGCAGCGCCGGATCGAGACGGTCGGCGCCGTCGAGTTCGCTCATCGGACCGGCCCGCCCGGCCCGGCTCCGACGATGCCGACCGCCAAGTCCGGTTTCATCGAATCTGCAGGCATTGCCCACCGTCGACAACCAGTTCCGACCCGGTGATGAACGAGGCCGCGTCGGACACCAAGAATGCGACCGCATCCGCGATTTCGGTTGGCCGCCCGAGTCGCCCGAACATCGCCGTCGCGGTCAGGCGCTGCTGTGTGGCCGCGTCGAGCATCGAGGTCGCGATCGGCCCTGGGAACACCGCGTTGACCCGGATCCCGGACGGGCCGAGCTCGGCCGCCGCCGTTTGGGTCAGCCCGCGCAGCGCCCACTTCGAGGAGCCGTAGGCACAGTGCGTGGGGAAGGGACGGATCGCCCCGGTGCTGCAGATGTTGACGATGGCGGGATTCTCGGCCACTCGCAGTGCGGCGAGCGCGGCGCGCATACCCAGGAACGCTCCCAGACAATTGACCCGCCAAGCGCTTTCGAAATCCTCCGGCGTCTCGTCGGCCAGCGTGGCGCGGTGCAAGACGCCGGCGTTGTTGATCAGCACGCTCAGCCCACCGAATCGGTTCACGGTTTTCTCGACGGCGATCTGCCATTGCCCGGGACTGGTCACGTCGAGTTCTACCGCGAGCAGCTCGCTGTCGCCCAGCTCGCCGACCTTGGCCGCCACCTTGTCGGCTCGGACGTCACCGACGGTCACCGAATAGCCCTCGGCGCGAAGGCGTCTGGCGATGGCCCAGCCTTGGCCGCCCGCGGCGCCGGTGACGAGTGCGATGCGCCGGCTCATGACGATGCCACCTCGGGGCCATCGGACGGGCCGTCACGCACGCAGTCCTCGATGTGCCACGGTCAAGGGCGAGCGCGTAGCCGGCGATCAATTCGCGAATCGGGTTGTCGTCGCTCATTGGCCGGTTGCCTCGCGTAGGTGCTCGATCGCGCCGCGGCGCAGCGCCTGCGACTCGGCGGCCAGGGTGATCATCTGGAAGCCCAGCTGCGCCATAGCGTGCCCGGTTTCACCGTCATTGGCATGTATGCCGGTGACCAGGCCGGCCTGTGCGGCGACCCGATGGATGCGCACGATCGCGTTCAGCACGTCGGGGTGGCGGGCGGTCCCGACGGGCGGGTGGCCCATCGAGATCGCCAGATCGGCGGGCCCGACGTAGATTCCGGTCAGACCGCCGACCGCGCAGATCTCGGCGAGCCGGTCGACGGCCGCCGCGGTCTCGATCATCGCGAACACACTCACCCTGGCTTCGTGCGCGGCCGGGTCCGGGCCGAGGGCGGCGCGCAGGGGACCGAAACTGCGGACGCCGCGCGGCGGGTAACGGGTGGCGGCCACGGCCGCCGCGGCCTGCTCGGCCGACTCGATCATCGCGATGAGGACGGCGTCGGCGCCGGCGTCAAGCACCCGGCCGATCGGGGCCGCGTCGGCGTTGGGTAGGCGCACCACGGTGGTGATTCGGACGTGCTCGAGACAGCGCAGCAAGCCGGCGATGTCGGCGTCGTCGAGGTAGCCGTGCTGGGCATCGAAGCCCACGTAATCGTACCCGGCACGCGCGAATTCCTGCGGCCCGATCAGCGTCGGCCCGGTGATCCAACCACCCCAGATCGGGGTGGTCGCGCTGCGCACCGCGCCGAACGCGCTCACGACGCGATCGCGATCTTCACCCGCTCGGCGACCGGCCGGCAGGCCAGCTCGAAGGCGCCCTGGACGTCGTGAACGCCGAAGGTGTGCGTGAGGTAGCGGCCGAGCAACTCGGGATGGTCGGCGGCGAACTTGCCGGCGTCCTCGAGCATCCGTCGCCGGTCAAGCGTCACACCGGATTTCAGCGTCAGGTTGTTGCGCAGCATGAGACGCATGTTAACCGGATACGCCTCGTCGTCGGCGACCCCGAAGTAGAACACGGTGCCGCCGGGAGCGGCGGCCGCAATAGCATGACCCAGCGTGGCGACTTGATGTCCGACGGCCTCGATCACGACATCGGCGCGGTCGCTGGGCGAAAGCTGATCGACCCACCGGTCGCTGGTGGCCCGTACCATGTCGTCGACGCCGAAAGTTGTTGCCAGACTTCGCCGGTCGACAGGATCCACGCCGGTGACGCGGCGGGCGCCGGCCGCCTTGGCGAGATAGGAGAACAGCAGACCGATCGAGCCCTGACCGATGACCGCGACGTGCCGGCCGGCCAGGTCGGGCAGTTGCTCACACGCGTAGAGCACGCATGCCAGCGGCTGCAGCCCGACCGCCTGCGCGGGCAACAGCGCCGGATCGTAGGGCGCCAGGCCGTCGCCATGGCTGATCACCCGCTCCATCAGGCCGTCGAAACCGGAGGCCCAGCCCACCACGCGATCGCCGGGCCGGTGGTCGGGATGCCGGCTGGCGATCACCTCGCCGGCCACCTCGTGAATCGGGAACCCGTCCTTCTCCGCCGCGCTGACGCCGTCATCACCAGGCAGCCTGCCCTTGGCGCCGCGAAAGGCCGGCAGATCGCTGCCGCACACCCCGGCGGCCAAGAACCGCAGCAGGACCTGACCGTCGGTGAGCTGCTCGGCGGTCTTCTCGGCGATGGCGGTCCTCTCGAACTGATACGGCGCGACGATCCGGTAGGACCACACCTCAGACCTCCACCGGGATGCTGTTCCATCCCCACTGGAAACTGGACGGCGGCCGGGTGGCAGCCCGGCCGTTGATCGCGAAATCGGAGACTCGTCTGAGCCATTCCTGCACCAGCACAGTCACTTCCAGTCGAGCCAAATGAAAGCCGATGCAGAAATGCTGGCCGCGGCCGAAGACCAGTGAGCGGGTGATGGGCCGATTCCAGACGAACTCGTCGGGGTTTACGTACTCCCGCTCGTCGCGGTTGGCCGAGGCCAGCAGGGTGATCACCCGTTGGCCGTGGTGGATGGTCTGGCCGTGGATGGTGAAGGGCCGCCGCGCAGTTCGGGCGAACCATTGCGCGGGCGCGCAGTACCGCAGCATCTCCTCCCTGGCCACCGGCACGGTGGCGGCGGGGTCGGCGCGCACGGCGGCGCACTGCTCGGGCCGCAGACTGAGCTCCCACAGCCCGTGGGAGACGATCTTCGGCACGGTTTCGGTGCCGCCGATGAAGATGCACAGCATTTGCGTTGCGGCTTCCACGTCGGACAGGGCGCTGCCGTCGGGCAGTCGGTACCCGAGCAGACCGTCCACCACCGGCAACGGGCGCCCGGACTGGTCGGCTCGGCGCCGCCGTACCACCGGGATCAGGTATTCCAGGTAATTGGGACGGGCCTGCGCGGTGTCGACGCCCTCACCGGGCGCGGTCAGGCTCCCGGCATTGACGGCGGCCAGCACCTGCGGCGCGAGTTCGGTTGCGATGCCCAATAAGTCGCAGACCATTGAGGCCGCCACGATGCGGCCGTAGTCCTGGGTCAGGTCGAACGACCCTTGCGGTAGCAACTCGTCGAGACGCTCGTTGGCCAACTCCCGGATCCGGGCCGCCAACCCGGCGACCGAGCGGGGCCGCAGCGGCGCCGAGTGCGCTCGCCGGATCTCGCTGTACAGGTCGGTGTCGAACACCGCGTGAAAGGGCAAGGGGTGCAACGGCGGATCCTCTACCGGCCCGCTGTTGTGCTTGGCCAGCACCGCCGCGGAGGGCAGCGTTCCCTCCGACGCCACGAAGGTTCCGTCGTTGAGCTCGAGCACCTGCCAGATGTCCTCGAACCGGGACAGCGCGAAGGTGTCCCATTGCGGCATGTAGTAGACGGGATACCGGTCGCGCAGAATTCGGTAGTACGGCAACGGGTTTGCCATCACGTCCGCGTCGAACGGATCGTAGGCGAAGGCCGGGTCCGCCGATGTCGGTGCGGTCACTGCAGGGGTGAGGGCGGTAGGGCTTGCAGGATCGAATCTTCCCAGCCGTCGCGCAGGGCCGGCGCCACGCTCATCCAGGTGACGATCTCGGCCGGCGGGCTTTCCTGCCACGACGGGTAGTGGTTGGCGAAGCACTCCCAGCCGCCGTCCAACGCCCAGTAGTGGATGACCTCGTTGTAGCGAAACGTGGTGGTGAACGAGCCCAGCCAGCGTTTGCCGGTGCGCTCCGACCACGGTACGTAGAGGCGCTCCAGCTCGCGGATGTAGTCGTCTTGGCGGCCCGGCTTGGTCTGCATGATCTCTTGAATCACCAGTGGCGCAGTGAAATTGGCCTCGCGCAGCTGTGTCAGGGTCTTGTTGCTGGGGCCGGGATACATGATCCGTCCCTCACCGGAGGCGCCAATCTCGGTCAGATAGGCCGACCAGTTGCCCGCCGCGGACTCGTGACTTCCGCCTCGGGACTGGGCCGCGCCGATCCGCGCGTAGTCGGCGAACCCGTCGATCTCCCAGATGATCGTCACCTGCGGCCAGTGCCCGTTGTACGGCGTGGTTTCCCAGATCGCAAACAGCCGCGCCCCGAGCTGATCCATCATCGGTCGATAGGTATCGGCGAAGACCTCAGTGAATCGGTCGCCGGATCCGCAGCCCAGCGAAATCGTCTCGTGCAGGTAGAGCAGGGTGTGGCGATAGTACTTCTTCATCAGTCCAGCCGGACCGGATCTGACCCGGGACCCGCGCTACTCGCTTCGCACAGCAGCGTCTCGGTGGGTTCGACCAGGGCGCAAGGGATCCCGGCCGCGGCCAGGGCGTAGCTCTTGAATCGTTGTGCCGCCGCGCTGAGCACGTGCTGGGCCCGTGTCATGCTGCGGTTGACACCCAATGGCCACCCCTGGCCCCACAGGGCGACCTCGGTCAGGCGGTCGTCCAGCGAGGCGAACACTCGGTCACGTACCCGTGGATCCGCGGCGAACGCCTCGGCGCTGACGGCCAGGGTCTGGCTCGGGGACTCGGTCACCTCGTCGTCGGAAACGGAATCGGCCACCCGGAGGCCGAGGATGCGCAGCGGCCGAGTATCGCAGCTGCCGGGCAACAGCACGGTCACCTCCCAGCCCGCCATGCTCCGGTCGTAGAGCCATCCGCCGGCCGCGTGCACGACGTCGACGGCGCTCGCCGCGACCACGTCCAGGCGGTAGCGCAGGCATTCACCTCGGCTGGCCGGCACGGCACCGGCGTGCCTGCTCGGGCTGATGTCGAACGTCGGAGTGACCATCGAATCCGTTCCTCACCGCCACACCGAGGAGTGCGTGGGCTCCAAGGCAGCTGCAGCGCTTGTCATGGGCTCTGAAAAGGGCTGGCGCCGCCTCACACCCGGTGACGCGGCTCACCGCACAGCGTGACACTTCGGTCGGATTTTGTAAAGGTTCTGCGGAGCAGTCAGCAGTCGCGTCGGGCCTTGAGTTCAGCCAGGATTTCCTCGGTGTGCTGGCCCAACTGCGGGGCCACGGCGCGGGGTGCCCACGGCGTGCCGTGGAAGTCCGCCGGGGTCGCGACCATGGCGACACCGGCTTCGCCGTCGGGCACGTCGACGATGCCGCCAGCGGCGTGAAACTGCTCGTCGGCCACCACGTCTTCTAGCGAATTAATCGGTGACCAGAAGAAATCCGGTTCCGTCGCGAACGTCTCGGCCCATTCGTCCAGGGCGCGGGTCGCAAAGATCGCGTCCAACTCGGCGATCAGCTCGGGACCGTTGGCGAACCGGGCCTGCGCGTCGCTGAATCTCGGATCGTCGATCCAGTCGGGCCGGTTGACCACACGGCACAGCGGCGGCCAGTGCCGGTCGCCTTCCAGGCCGACGATCCAGAACCGCCGACCGTCGCCCGCCGCGTAGTTGTTCATGCACGGATTGCCCATCGTTTCGCGCTCTCCGACTGCGATGGGTTGACCGGTCAGCAGATAGGTGTTCAGGTCGAAGCTCACCGTGTAGGCGCCCTGGCGGTACAGGGAGGTGGTGACCAGCTGCCCCGTTCCGGTGCGTTCGCGGGCGAGCAGCGCCGCGCAGATCGCCGCGGCCAGCGTCATTCCGGCCGAGTGATCGCCCATGCCGCCACGCTGGAACGGCGGCGTCTGGCCGGGCCGGGTGAGCAGGTGTGCCAGCCCGGCCCGCGACCAGAATGCGGCGACGTCGTAGGCGGCGCGCTCGGCGTCGGGACCGGTCTCCCCGTACCCGGTGATCAGGCCGTAGACCAGGCGGGGGTGGTGCGCGGATAGCGATTCGTAGTCCAGGCCGAGACGGTGCAAGGCGCCGGGACGGACGTTGGTCACGAAAACGTCTGCCTCGGCCAGCAATTCGAAAGCGATGCCTCGGCCCTCGTCGCTGGTGAGGTCCAGCACGATGCTGCGCTTGTTGCGGTTGTCCATCTCGAACGGCGGGTTGAGGCCCAGGTCGCAGCCCAGCATCCGGCCGAACATCCGTCCCGGATCGCCGGCCGGCGGCTCGATCTTGATGACGTCGGCGCCCCAGTCGGCCAAAATGGCACTGGCGGCCGGACCAGCCACCCACACTCCGAGTTCGACGACCTTGAGGCCTGCTACCGGTCCTGCCATGGCTATGTTCCTACTCCGTGCCGTCCCTGTCGCCGTGCTGCGGGTCGGTGCAGCGCGGGGACAGGGGTGACGAGCGTGGGAGTGATTAGAGGCCCGGCCACGGGCCCAGTGGCGCCGGATTGGCCGCCGGAGCCTGGTTCAGGACGGGCAGGCCGGGAGTGCCACCGAACCCCGGAGCGCCACCGAGACCAGGCACGCCACCCAGGCCCGGGGCACCGCCCAGGCCCGGGGCCCCGCCCAGGCCTTGCAACCCAAACGGCATCTGGCCGTTGGCTAGTGAGGCGATCATACCCGGGCACTGTGACTGAATCGCCATGCCGGCGACCATGCTGACGATGCCGGGCGGAAGACCGGAGCTGCCGGACAACTGCGAGGCGATGGACGCCAGGGTGGCGCCCGGCTTCACCAGCATCGGACAGATCGACTGTCCGATCGCGGTGAGCGAGCCGGTGGGCGGGTCGGCGTGCGCCGGCCCGCCCGCCCCGACCGCGGATAGTCCCAGTGTCAAAGCGAGCGCCGGAACCGCCGCCCCAACGGCGGCGCGGCGGCGGTTGGTCAGTGCTGTCATTCGTCCCCCCGGTTAATTGTCAAGAATTGCTAACTGCATTCATTTCGCTTCGATAACAATGGGGGTTTTTTGTCACGTTTACGACACGTTTAGGTCAAGCTTTGTGATCTGCCTGTTTCCTTATCGTTGTCTCAAATGCATTGCTTCGCTTTGTTATTTGCTGCAAGCCGTCAATATGTCCCCGTTCACCCACGCGGCGTCTGTGCGGCATTTGCACATTGCCCATATCGAGACGGCGGCAACCACCGATGTCGGTTAGGGCCTTATTTTTCGAAGCTTTTCCGGGCGGCCCCGCTGCGGCCGTGGCTGACGCCTTAACCTGGGCATCATGAGTTTGGTCGCCGGACATGGCCCGCTCAGCCGCGAACCGGCCGGGCGGTTTTCTCCCCCGCTGCCTGGCGAGGTCGTCTATATCGAGCCGCATCCGCGCCGCGTGCAGGCGCTGCGGGGCGGGCGTCCGGTGATCGACACCGAGGAAGTGCTGCTGGTGCATCGGCGGGGGTGCCCCCTGAGCTACCTGTTTCGCGCCGAGGACGTCGGCGATCTGCCGGCCGAACCCGAGCCGGCGGCACCGGGTTTCGTACACGTGCCGTGGGACGCGGTCGACACCTGGGTGGAGGAAGGCCGCGAGCTCGTGCACTACCCGCCCAATCCCTACCACCGGGTGGACTGCCGGCCGACCACACGCCGCCTGCGCGTCCGGCTCGGGGGCACCACGCTGGTCGACACCGACGACACCGTCATCGTGTTCGAGACCGCGCTGGCCCCGCGACTCTATGTGCACCCGTCACGTGTTCGCACCGAGCTGCTGCGCCGCTCGCAGACGGTGACCTACTGCAACTACAAGGGTCACGCGACGTACTGGTCGGCGGGCGAGGTCGAGGACGTCGCCTGGAGTTACCCGGATCCGCCGCCGGAAAGCCTTCCCATCAAAGGGTTTTTCAGCTTCGATGAGTCCAAGGCGGAGGTAATCGCGCAGCTACCCGCTTCTTGACACCGCGAGACTGCGACAGGCGACGCATTTCGCCCGAGCAGGGACGGCGATAGTTACCGTCTCGCGGCAGGACTGGGGCGGCCGAGCTTCAGCTCGTGCTGGGCGATCATGTTGCGGAACACCTCCAGGGTGCCGCCGTAGATCCCGGCGGGTACACCGTGGCGGAAGATGAACTCGATGGCCCCATTGTCGGCGGAACCCGTGGTGTCGGTGGGCAATGCCGACGCCGTCCCAAGCATGTCCATCAATTCCGGCGACACCTCGCGCATGGTCTGGATCAGCGCCACCCGTCCGTACATGCCCGGCGTCGACAGCGCCGCCTCGATTCGCGCCAAGCTGCGCCCGAGCCGGTACTTCGTCGACTCGTCGTCGATTGGGCGCCGCCCGTCGGTGTCCGGTGCAGACAGCACCGCGGCAACCCCATCGGCCGCCTCGGCCATCAAGTTGCCGTGCTCGGACATCATCGAAATGTTCTGCAGCCCATGGGTTTGCGGTTCGGCGATGCCGTGCTCGGCGTCGAGGGCGAACCGCATCACCGTCCAGCCCCCGTTGACCTCGCCGATCCGGTGGTGATCGTCGACCCGCACATCGCTGTAGTACACGATGTTGGTGCGGTCTCCGTCGAGCGTGCGGATGCCCTGAATCTCGATGCCCGGCGAATCCAGGGGCACCAGAAACATGGTCAGGTTCTTGTGCTTACGTCCCTGCGGGTCGGTGTTGGTGAGCAGGAAGACGTACTGGGCGTTCTGCGCGTTGGAGGTGAACATCTTCGACCCGTTGATGACCCAGCCGTCCCCGTCCCGGACGGCCCGGGTCTTGCACGTCGCGACGTCGGAACCGCCCTCGGGTTCGGTGTAGCCCAGGCACAACCGGATTTCGCCGGCCAGCACCCCCGGCAGCACCGCGTCGACGAGTGCGGGAGCCCCGAATTGCTTGACCAGTCGCGCGACGACGGCGGTGGTGCCCCAGTGGTACCAGGGCGTGTGGGCCCGACCGATCTCGAGGTGAAAGATCCGCCGGCGCACCGGATCGAATCCACCTTCGGGTTCTAGCAAAAAGTCCGAGGAAAGATAACCCGCTGCGCCCAGCGCCAAATGTACTGGCTCGCTGAAGTTTTCACCCGTCTCGCGGTCTCGCCGGCGCACCTCGTCGGTGACGTGTTCGGCGACGAACGCCCGGGTCTGGTCGAAGAACTCCTGTTCCTCGGGCGAGAGTTCGACACGGGAGAAGTCCATCAGATCGCGTCGATCACCAGCGTGCGGAAGCGGTCCAGGGTCTCCAGCGCGTGCGCCATGCTGTCGCCGGGCAGGTGGACGCTGACCCAGCTGACCCCGAGTTTCGCCAGTCGGTCCAGGCCGTCGAGGTAGGCGTCGGCGTTGAACCCGTCCCCGGTCGGGCTGCCGCCGTCGAAGTTCGTGAAGGTGATGTCGACTGCCGCGAAGTCCCGGCCCGCCGCATCGCAGCGGCGCCGCAGATCGTCGATGCCGGCGGCGAGTGTGTCCACCGAGTCGACTACGGCGGTGCCGGCGGTCTGCGCCAGTTGCAGCGCGGCGGGGAATGGGCACCAGCCGTCACCGTACTGTGCCACCCGCTGGCGTGCGGCGGCGGTGTTGCCGCCGATCCAGATCGGCGGATGCGGGCTGCTCAGCGGCCGGGGGTGCGCGGTGATGCCGCGGGCGCTGAAATGCTTTCCCTCATAGGTGATGTCGTCGCCGGTCCAGATGGACCGAATCACCTGCAGGGCCTCCTCGAACAGCTCGGCGCGCTCGTCGTAGCTCACCCCCAACGCCGCGAACTCGCGTTTGAGGTAGCCCACGCCCACCGCGAGGGTGAACCGACCGCCGGAGAGCAGGTCGAGGGTGGCGGCGGATTTGGCGACCACGAACGGGTTGCGGTAGGGCAGCACGACAATGTTGGGAATCAGCCGCAGCGTCGAGGTGGCCGCGGCCGCGAAAGCCAAAGCGACAAAAGGATCTAACGCGTCATGCCCGCCCGCCTCCAACCATCGCTGCGAGGGCGCCGGGTGGTCGGTGAAACCGAAGCCGTGAATGCCGGCCGCCTCGGCCGCCGCGGCCATCTTGGCGATGCCATCCGCGCTCACCAGCTCCCGGTTGTACGGGTGGCTGTGCATCGGGTGCGTGATGGTGAAGTGCATCGCGAGCCGGGTTCAGAAGCGGGCGCGCGCGTCGATCGCGGTGTCGCTGGTGCGCAACGGGCGGATCAGCGCCTCTTGCGCGAAGGAGCAGAGCAGGTCGCCCTGTTCGGCATGTACGGTGCCGCGCACGTAGGACATGCCCGCGCCGACCTGGGTGCTCTCGTGGCTGTAGAGCAGCCAGCCGTCCCAGCGCACCGGCTCGTGGAAGGCCACCGAGATGCTCATCGGGGCGGTGGACACGGTCAGATGGGCTTGGGCCGTGCCGATACCCGGATGCGCCCGCATCGTGGTGGAGATGCCCAGATGCCCGGTGAAGTAGGCCAGCAGCGCCTTGGCCAGGTCGTCGCGGGCAGGGACGGGGTCATAGTGCAGCCACGCATAGAGCTCCGGCGGCCCGATCTCGTCGGGGCTGTTGACGTCGACGACGTCGACCAACCGCAGCTCCCGCCCGACCATCGGCATCGGCGAGTGGTTGGCGTCGGCGGGAGCGGCGACATCCGGACGAGGCAGGTGGTGGCGGATGACGTCGTCGGTCGGGACGTCGGCCAGCACGGTGACGCTCAGGCAGCGCCGCCCGCTCTGGTGCACGGCGACCAGGGCGGTCGCGGTGGACCGGCCCTCGGCCACCACGTCGAGGACGAGTTCGATCGGCGGGCCGACGACCACGGCCCGGGAAAACACGGCGTGCGCCGAGCGCACCGACTTGTCCGGGAATCTCTTGGCCACCGCGACGATCGCCTGGGCCAGCACCTGCGTGCCCTCCACGACCTGACGTTCGTCGCCGCCGGCGATCCCGGTGTCCGCGGTGAACCGGTCGTCCCCGGCGCCCTGCACGTCGAACAGATCCAACAGGCCCTGCACCGTCCACTCGGTCTGCTGCGATTCCTCGGACGCTCTGGTCAACTCGGCTCCATTCCTCGTCGGCAGCTCATCGCACAGCGTGACACTTTGGCCCAGATTTGTAAAGATTGGCTAACAATGGGAGGCGGGGCGGGCGCTGGCATCGGATTGACATCGACGCCGCGGTTGCATGACACTTCTGCGGTGTTTTGTAAAGTGAGCCGATGATCCCCGAGCAGCTGGCCAACGGGTTCTGCTTCGGCGAAGGCCCCCGCTGGTTCGAGGGCCTGCTGTGGTTCTCCGATCTGCTGGGCGAGGCGGTCCACACCTCCACCCTGAGCGGCGCGTTGACCACGCTGCCGCTGCCGGGCCATTCCCCGTCCGGGCTGGGTTTTCGGCCCGCCGGGTCGCTGCTGATCGCGTCCGCCGAGGACCGCAAGGTATTACGTTACGACGGCGAGACCATCGTGCAGATCGCCGATCTGTCCGGCCTGGTCCCGGCCAACCTCGGCGACATGGTCGTCGACCACCTGGGGCGCGCCTACATCGGCTCCCAGGCATTCACCGGCGGCGTGATCGTGCGGCTCGACCCCGGCGCCGACGACCCCGCTGGCGTCACCGTCGTCGCCAAGGACCTCGACTTCCCCAACGGGATGGTCATCACGCCCGACCACCGGACGCTGATCGTTGCCGAATCGATCGGCCGGCGACTGACCGCGTTCACGATCGACGATGACGGCGCCCTACACGACCGGCGGGTGTTCGCCGACGGCCTGGACGGCCCGCCCGACGGGATCGCGCTGGACGCCGAGGGCGGCGTCTGGACATCGATGACGCTGGCCCACCAATTCCAGCGGATCGTGGCGGGTGGAACCGTGACCGACCGCATCGACATGGGCGATCGCGTCGCCGTCGCGTGCGCGCTGGGCGGCCCCGACCGCCGCGTCCTGTTCCTGCTGTCGAGCACCGACGCCTATCCTCAGCGGCTAGTGGGCACCCGGCTGTCGCGGCTGGACGCCGTGCCGGTCGCCGCGCCCGGCGCCGGGTTGCCCTGAGATAGCGAGAAAGACGTGACCGACTCCTACTACGAGCTGATCGACACCGACGCACTCGGCGAGAAATTCCGGGCGACCGACCTGGCGCGCGGCACCTGGTCGGCGGCCATCCAGCACGGCGGGCCGGTCTCGGCGCTGCTGGCCCGGGCGCTGGAACGGTGCGAGCAGCGCGACGACCCCCGCCTGTCGCGCGTCGTCGTCGACCTGCTGGGTGGGGTACCGGCCGAGGGCGACCTCTGGGTGCGCGCGCAGCTGCAGCGGCCCGGCAAACAGATCGAGCTCCTCACCGCCGAGATGCTGGCCCCCGGGCCCGACGGCGAGCCCCGACCGGTGGCGCGCGCCAGCGGGTGGCGGCTGCAGCAGCAGGACACCCAGGCAATCGCGCACGGCGCGGCCGAGTCGCCGCGGCCGCGGACCGACGCCCACAGCCGCAACCTCAAGGCCCGCGAGTGGGACCGCAATTACGTGCACAGCCTGGATTGGCTGTGGTTGACCGAACCGCTGACGCCCGGCGCGGGCGAGTCGTGGATCAAGCCGACGGTCGACCTGGTCAAGGGCGAGACCATGACGCAGCTGGAACGGTTGTTCGCGGTGGCCGACTGCGCCAACGGCATCGGCAGCAAGCTCGACATCACCAAGTGGACGTTTCTGAACACAGATCTGGCGGTGCACGTTTTTCGCGTCCCGGACGGAGAGTGGGTCGGTATTCGCGCCGAGACCAGCTACGGGCCGGACGGCATTGGCACGACCGTCGGCACGCTGCACGACGAGCAGGGCGCCGTCGGCGCCATCCAGCAATCGGTGTTGGTGCGCCGCCGACCCGGGTCGGCCTGACGTGGGGGTGCAAGCGCCGTGGCTAGTCCGGCAACACTTCGTAAAGTTTCTGATATGACCCACCCGGCGCAGGCCCTGGCCGTCACCGATACTGACACGTCGACGCGTCAGCGGATCCTGTTGGCCACCGCCGAAGTGCTCGGCCGAAACGGCAAGACCAAGCTCAGCCTGTCCGAGGTCGCCGCCCAGGCCGGGGTCTCCCGGCCCACGCTGTACCGCTGGTTCGCCTCCAAGGAGGAGTTGCTGTCGGCGTTTTCCCAATACGAACGACAGCTTTTCGAAAGCGGTCTGGTCAAGGCCACCGCCGGGCTCAAAGGGTACGACAAGGTCGACGCCGTGCTGCGCTTCATCGTCGACTACCAGCACTCCTACTCCGGGGTGCGGATGGTCGACGTCGAACCCGAGCACACCATTGCCCAGTTCTCTCATGTCATCCCACAGATGCGGGACGGGTTGCAACGGCATTTGCCGGGTCCCAACGCCGCGGTGAAGGCGGCGACAGTGATCCGAATCGCCATCTCGCACTACATCGTCCGCAGTGACGACGCCGAGCAGTTCCTGGCGCAGCTGCGCCACGCCGTCGGCATCAAGCCGGCCGCCGACTGATTTTTGCCGCGACGGCATGCATTAGGCGAACAGCACCGCCGCGTTGAGGTAGCCGGTCGGGTCCAGCGCCGCCTTGACCGACCGCATCGCGGCGACATCCGTTGAATTCCTTGACATTCCGAGGTAATCCCGCTTGCGGGTGCCGACGCCGTGTTCGGAGCTGACGTTGCCGCCGCACCGCGCGATTAGGTCCATCATTGCCCCGTACAGCCCCTGCTCCTGGTCCAGCGGGACGCGCAGCACGTTGAGATGCAGATTGCCCTCACCGACGTGACCGAACAGCACCGGCACCGCGTCGGCGACCCGCTGGTGAATCAACGCGACCGCCTGCGAGGCGAACTCGGGGATCGTCGCCAGCGGCAACGACACGTCGAACTTCAGCGGCGGCCCGTACACGCCGAGCACCTCGGCAAGCGATTCGCGGACCCGCCAAAGACGTTGCTGGGCAGCAATATCCACACCCACCGCCGGCTCCGACGACATTGGGACGTCGGTTAGCAGGTCGGCCAGCCGATCGGTCTGGTCGTGGTCGGCGGCCAACTCCACCAGCAGCAGCCAGTCCGCGTCGACCGGCGGGCTCATCCCGAGATGCTCGGCGGTCAGCGCGCCGGCCCGGCCGTCGATCAGTTCCAGTGCGGCGATTCCGTCGACGTCGCGGAAGCTGCGTCCGGCATCGATCAGCGCCGCGAGGTCGGCGAACCCGCAGACCGCGGTCACCCGGTGCGACGGCGTGGGATGCAGTCGCAGGTCCAGCGCGGTGATCACGCCGAGCGTGCCCTCGGCACCCACGAACAGAGCCGGCAGATCGTATCCGGTGTTGTCGCTGCGCACCAGGCTGTGCCGGCGCAGCAGCGATCCATCGGGTAACGCCACGTCCAGGCCGACGACCTGCTCACCCATATTGCCGTACCGGACGGTGCGTAGGCCGCCGGCATTGGTCGAGGCCATGCCGCCGACGGTCGCGGTGTCGCGCGCGGCCAGGTCCACCCCGAACACCAGCCCCGCCGCCGCGGCGGCATGCTGCACCGCGGCCAATGTCGCTCCGGCACCGACGGCGATCCGGCGCTCGACGCTATCGACTTCGCTTAGCCCACAGAGGCGTTCGGTGGACAACAGCACGTCGTCATGCTCCGGGACGGTGCCGGCCACCAGCGAGGTGCGACCGCCCTGGACGGTGACGTGGGCCCCGGCGTCGCGGCACACCCGCAGCACCTCCGCGACCTCGTCGGCTGACCCGGGCCGGACCAGCATGCTGGCGTGCCCGCGGTAGCGGCCGGTGTGGTCGAGGCTGCGCCCTTCCAGCACGTCCGGATCGGTGACGACGTGGTTCACTCCGACGATTCCCGTCAGTTCCCCAAGGCTGGCTGGCATGTTCGCGGTTATAGCACCGCCCCGCCGGCGCGGCACAGCGCCGTGCCCCGGCACGCCTAAGAACAGGCGCCTAGAACAAGTCCTTGTGCGGGACGTCGGTGACCAGCCCGCCGTCCATCACGAACTCGCTGCCGGTGGCGTAGGACGACTCGTCACTGGCCAGGAACAGGATGAACGTCGACACCTCCCGCGACTCGGCCGGGCGGCCCAGCGGGATGGTCACCATGTCCTCGGGCAGGTGCTTGGTCATCGGGGTCTTGATGAAGCCGGGGTGCACCGAGTTGACCCGGATGTTGTGCCGGGCCAGCTCCAGGGCGGCGGACTTCGCCAGGCCGCGCACCCCCCACTTGGACGCGACATACGGGTGCACCATGGGCGCACCGCGCAGGCCCTCGATCGAGGACACGTTGATGATCGAGCCGCCGCCCGCGGCGATCATCGGGTCGACGGCCACCCGCATGCCCAGGAACGTCCCGGTCAGGTTGACGTCGATCACCTTCTGCCACTTGGCCAGATCGAAGCTCTTCAGCGGTCCGAGCGCGACGGTACCGGCATTGTTGACCAGCACGTTGAGCTTGCCGAATTCGCCGACGGCGGTTGCCACCGCGGCATCCCAGTGGTCGGGCTGGGTCACGTCCAGGTGCACGTAGCGCACCGAGTCGCCGATCTCGTCGGCGACCGCCTTGCCCTCGTCGTCGAGGATGTCGCCGATCACCACTTTGGCACCCTCGGCCGCCAGCAGCCGCGCATGCTCGGCACCCATGCCGCGGGCGCCGCCGCTGATCAGTGCAACCTTGCCGTCTACCCGTCCCACCAGGTCTCCTTTCGATTAAGTGGACACCAAAGTGCTTGGTGCGTAAAGGCCATTGCCGGTGACCAGCGGCAGGTCGAGTGTGGTCCGGATACCCGGCGGTGCCGCGATGACCGCCGGGATCGCGTTGACGATGCGCCCCGCCGCCCCGGCGATCGCGGCATGGTTGTGGTCGCCCTTGCGGCTGCTGGGAATGATGTCCACAGCGTAGGACGGCTCGCCGGTGATCTCGACGCGGTAGGAGCCGTCGCCGGACGCAGGCCGGGGCAGGTCGGGCCGCAAGTCGGGGCGCAGCCGGGTGACGTGCTCGATCACGATCGCGGGATGGCCCTTGACCATGCCGCGGATCTCGAATTGCAGCACCGCGACCGTCCCCTTGGCCACGTGGCCGACGGCGATGTCGAAGTCCTCGGGCGCCGGTTCGCGCTGGTAGGACTCGGTGATCTCATCGACCTCGATACCCAGACCGGCCGCCAGCTGCCGGATCGCAGTGCCCCAGGCGATGCTCAGGATGCCCGGTTGCAGCAGCATCGGGATCTCATCCATTGGCCGGGCGAAGCCCATGTAGTGCATCACCTCTTGGCCGTCGTAGCTGGCGTAGTCGTGAATTTCCATGCACCGCACCTGTTCGATGCGCTGACACGTCCCGGCGAGGGCGAACGGGATCAGATCGTTGACGAATCCCGGGTCGACGCCGCTGATGAAGATACTCGAATTCCCTTGCCTGGCAGCATCTTCCACACGGCCGATGTACTTGTCGGGCATGACGCCCCACGGGTACTGCAACAACCCGGGCGAGGATCCGACGACGTTGATGCCCGCGGCCAGAATGCGCATCACGTCGGCCATCGCGTCGGGCAGGCGGGTGTCACCCATCGCGCAGTACACCACGCACTCGGGTCGCTCGGCGATGATCGCGTCCAGGTCGTCGACGGCCAGCACCCCCGTCGTGATGCCCTCGTCGAGGCCGACGCCGCACAGTTGCCCGGCGTCCTTACCCACCTTCTCCGGGGTGGACACGCACACGCCGGTCAGGTCGAACTGTGCATTGGTGATCAGTTCGGCCAGGGCCAGCCCGCCGACATTCCCGGTACCGACGTGCGCGACGCGGATCGCCATGGCCGCCTCCGTCCCTTCAACCCCCGCGAAAACTTTTCTAGACAGTAGTCCATAACTTCCGGGTGGCCTACCCGCCGGGCAGAATCGACAATCGATGACTCAGCGCGAAGATGTGCAGTTCACGTCCGGCGGCGACCGGATCAGTGCCTGGCTCTACCGCCCGGCCGGCGCCGCCGCGGCACCGCTGTTGGTGATGGCGCACGGGCTGGGCGCGGTGCGCGCCATGCGGCTGGACGCCTACGCCGAGCGGTTCAGCGCGGCCGGCTACGCCTGCCTGGTGTTCGACTACCGCAACTTCGGCGACAGCGAGGGTGCGCCGCGCCAGGTCCTCGACATCGAGATGCAGCTCGCCGACTGGGCCGCCGCGGTGGGCTATGCCCACACCCTCGACGGCGTCAACACAAATCGAATCGCGTTGTGGGGCACGTCTTTTGCCGGCGGTCACGTGATCGCCACGGCGGCCCGGGTGCCGGGCATCGCCGCAGTCGTCGCGCAGTGCCCGTTCACCGACGGCATCGCGTCGGGGCGCGCGATCATCAAGCCGTTGACCACCGCGCGCATCGCCGGCCGCGCGATCCGCGACGTGCTGGGCGCCCGGCTGGGTCGTGCCCCGGTGATGGTGGCCACCGCGGGCCGGCCCGGTGAGGTGGCGTTGATGGCCACCCCCGACGCCTACCCGGGTTATCTGCGGCTGCTGCCCGAGGGGGTCGAGCTGCGCAACGAGGTCGCCGCCCGCATCGCCTTGCATGTGTTCAGCTACCGACCCGGTCTGCTCACCCCGAAAGTCAACTGTCCCATCCTGTTCTGCGTGTGCGAACACGACTCGGTGGCCCCTGCGGACGCCGCCTTGCGCCACGCCGCCAAGGCCCCGCGCGGTGAGGTGCGGATCTATCCGGAAGGGCATTTCGCGATTTATGTCGACGACGCGTTCGAGCGGGTGCTCGCCGACCAGCTCGCCTTCCTGGACAAGCATTTGAAATCTCCGACATAGTCGTCGAAGAACACCGCGGGCCCACCTATGCTGGGCGCGATGACCCGCACCGAACCCGATGCGACTGCGCCGCTGTGGCGCGCGGCGCAGGTGTTCCGGCTGCTGAGTTGCCTTTACGCGCTGGGCTTCCAGATCGCGATCAACCCGGATCTGCGCCGGCCCGCCCTGGGCTGGGCGCTGTTCGCCGTGTTGCTGGGCTGGAATGCGGTGTGCGCGTACGCCTACCTGCGCGGGTTCGGTCGCAAACCGGGATGGGTGATCGCCGAGATCGTGGTCGTCCTGCTGCTGATGTGGTCCAACCGGGTGGTCACCTACGGGACTTGGGCGGCGGATAACCAGACCTGGCCGACCACGTTGTGGGCCAGCAATCCCACGATCTCGGCCGCCATTCAATTCGGTCCGGCCCGCGGCATGCTGACCGGGCTGGCCGTGATGGCCACGAATTTCGCCGTCAAGAACTACTTCGATCTCAACCTCGGCCACAATGCCACGATCATCGTCGAGTTGGCGATCGGCATGGCGATCGGTATGGCCGCGCAGACCGCGCGCCGCTCCCACGACGAGTTGCAGCGGGCCGCCCAGCTGTCTGCCGCGGTGCGGGAGCGCGAGCGGCTGTCCCGACAGGTGCATGACGGCGCCATCCAGGTGTTGGCGCTGGTGGCCAAGCGCGGCCATGAAATCGATGGCGCCACAGCAGAATTGGCCGACTTGGCCAGCGAGCAGGAACGCGCGCTGCGGCGCTGGATCAGTGCGGCGGCCGTCGACGAGATTGGCGATGCAACGACGATCGATCTGCGTACGCTGCTGCGCCGACGGGAGTCCGACGGCGTGTCGCTGAGCCTGCCGCCGACCGCCGCACTGTTGCCGCGCTGGGTGGCCACCGAGCTGGACGCCGCGGTGGGCAACGCACTGGACAACGTGCGAGCGCACGCGGGTGCGGGCGCGCGGGCGTTCGTGCTGTTGGAAGACCTGGGCGATTCGGTGGTGGTCACCGTGCGCGACGACGGCGTCGGCATCCCGGCCGGCCGGCTCGCGGAGGCGGCCCGGCAGGGCCGACTGGGCATTACGAAATCGATTGTGGGGCGGCTGGATTCGCTGGGCGGCAGCGCAACATTGCGCAGCGCGACGGGTGCCGGTGTGGAGTGGGAGCTGTGCGTGCCACGCGGGGACCGCGATGGCTGAGGACACCGCCACCACGGTCATGGCGGTCGACGACCACCCCATCTGGCGCGACGCCGTCGCCCGCGACCTGGCCGCGGACGGCTTCGATGTGGTCGCCACCGCCGACGGCGTGGCCGCCGTGCGGCGCCGGGCCGCCGCGGTCCAACCGGACGTGGTGGTGATGGACATGCGGCTGTCCGACGGCACCGGTGCGCAGGCGACGACGGAGGTGCTGGCGGTGTCGCCGGCGTCGCGGATCCTGGTGCTGTCCGCCTCCGACGAGCGCGACGACGTGCTGGACGCGGTCAAGGCCGGGGCGACCGGATACCTGGTCAAGAGCACCTCGCGGGCCGAACTGACCGAAGCGGTGGCAGCCACCGTGGCCGGGCGCGCCGTGTTCACCCCGAGCCTGGCCGGGCTGGTGCTCGGCGAATATCGGCGCATCGCACAGAACAAGGATTGCGAACCCACCGGCCCCAGCCTCACCGAACGGGAGACCGAGGTGCTACGGCACGTCGCGAAGGGGTTGTCCGCCAAGCAGATTGCCGAACGGCTCTCATTGAGCCATCGCACCGTCGAAAACCATATCCAGGCGACCTTCCGTAAGTTGCAGGTCGCCAATCGTGTGGAGCTCACCCGCTACGCCATCGAGCACGGCCTGGATGGCGAGCCCTAACGCACCCGAACGCGACGTGAAACCGCCAGCGCCGCAGTCCCTGTCGCGGTAATGAGCGCGGACGCGGCGATGGTTCATGCGAACGGCACGGTGGGTAGCCCGGCCATCGTCTTGCCGAACACGAGCGGCGCTGGAACGATCCCGCTGACCAGCAGCAGGCCGGCCAGCAACGGCGGCGCGCAGGCCACCATCGTGACCCAGATGCCGGTGCGGCGACGGGCCAGTAGCATGATCGCACCGGCGAACATGCCGGCCGTCGTCCGCGGCGGTACGCGACCCCGAACATCGCGGGGATGAGCCACACCGCCAGGTTCAGATAGCCCAGGGCCGACGCGGCCGGCCAGTGCAGCCGGACGGCGTCGACCGCGGCGATGCCCGCGTACACCACACCGACGCCGGCGCCCAGCCGTCCGCGGGTGGTGATCCGGTGCAACGCCGGCATCGCGGCCAGGACTAGCACATAGGCGCCCAAAAACCAGAGTAGCTGAATGCTCACCCCGGCCACCGGCTCGTAAATGTGTTGGGGCAAAACGGGATACAGCACGGTCAGGGCGGCCGCCCAAAACCCGAGGTAGTAGAACACCGGCCGGAACAGCCGGGTGCACCGCTTCATCAGCCAGCCGCCCCAGTTGGTGCCGGGACGCCAGGAGGACAGGCACGCCGCGGCGCCCGCGAAGAAGAACAGCGGCATGATCTGGAAGATCCACGTCAGCGCCCGAAACACCGGCGAGGTGGTGAGCAGGTTGTCCCAGATGAGTACGTGGTTGGCGATGATGCTGATCGCCATCACGGTGTGGCCGGCCACGACGCCGACCAACGAGACGATGCGGATGACGTCGAGGGCGCGGTCGCGGTCGGCCGGCGTGCGTGCCGCCAGCTCGGCGGGGCTCGGAATTCCCAGTGCTGTGGTCATGGCGAAAGCATGGTTGACCAGCGGCGGGGAGCACCCGCGCAGAACTACGCGTCAGCGGTGCGTACTTTTACTCAAAAGCGGCGGTCTACTCAGCGGCTTTCCGGCTAGGAGTCTGCTGAATTATGCACGTTGGGGGCGGGGTGCCTCGCGGCGCTTGTTGGCGCTGATTTGAAGTCAGACCCTGGGGTCGACAGAAGAGGTCACCCCGCCGTTTCTCAGCG
>NZ_LQPT01000071.1 GCF_002102355.1 Mycobacterium sherrisii
TGGTCCCATGACTGGCAATCAGGTGGTCCCATGACCGTGGCTAAACCCAGCTCAAACCGGTCCCATCACCGTGGCGGGCGACAGGCAGGGATCCCAGTCCCCAGGCTGCCACCGACGGCACCGCCGCCAGTAACGAATGTGATATCCGGCCGCTGATGTGCAGGAACCGCAGCAGCGACCGCAGCGCGGTCACCAGAGATTTGGCTGCCCAGGCCCGGCGACGGCAGGCTTCGGCCACAAGGAACTCGGTGACCTGCGCGGCCGACATTGCCTGCAACGAGGTGTCCAGCGGCGCCGGAAACCTGGACAGGAACAACCGGGCGGTGGTCAGATACCGATCGACCGACAGCGGCGCCAGACTCCGCTCCGCCGCCAGATAGCGGCGGTATTCGGCCAGCAGCACATCCACCGGACCGACCGGGGTCGGCAATCCTGGCGCCGGAACAACGCCCAGACCACGCAGGTACTTCAGCATCGGCGCGAAGCCGCGCGTCGATGTCAAGAACCCGAAGCCGCCAGCACGCCGATCCGACAGAAATGCTTGCAGCACATCGGCATCCAGGTCATCGGCCGCCAGTTTGTGCTCGTGCAGCCATCCGCTCAAATGCGCCAGCAGGTGGATGTGCTGAGCCACTGCATGACGGTTGAACCCCTGCCTGGTTAACTCGACCCGCAGCCCGGCCGGGAACACCCCCAACGGCCCGACCACCACTATCCGGGCCGGATCACCCGCCAATCCAGAACCAAGCGCCGCCATCTCTACCGGCCGCCCCAACAACCAGTATGACGCCTCCAGGAGCCCTGCGGTTATGCCGATCGGCGCGAGCCGATCACCCACTCGGACCCGGAACCTGGACAGCCGCGCGGCATAACGGTCATTGCGGCATAAGGTCCGCAAGTATCTGGCTGGTGACGGCACGCCGGGGGTGCGTGCCCGGCCCGGCCCGGATCCGTTCGACCCGTTCGTCGACTTCGCTGGGGTCGCCAAGCACTACGGCGTCTCAGTGGCGATCTGCCCGGCCCGGCGCGGTAACCGCAAGGGCGTGGT
>NZ_LQPT01000072.1 GCF_002102355.1 Mycobacterium sherrisii
CACCCCAACACCGGCAACGACACACCCGGCACCGTCATCTCCGGCCCCAAAAACCCACCACGCCAGGGGACTTACCCCCCCGGCGAGCAGAAATCTTATTCCCACCTGGCGCAAAACTCTATATTCTGAGCAAGACGATAGGCCCGCAAACAGGCCATACGTCATCGAAATAATTGAGCGATAGGTACCTGGTATGTAGCCAGAAGAGATGAGGAAGTTCCCACGATGAGTAAAAAGATGGCCGGAAAGACGTTCTCGACACCCCAGGAAGCCGGCGTCACACCACCCACGGACGACGAGGTCGCTCGCGCGAGAAAGTTATCAGCAAAAATCGAAGCCGTGAAGCCGGAAGACATCGTTCAGGAAGTGTCGCCAAAATTTTGGGATGACCTTTCAGGGACTGAGTACGATCCAAAGAGCCGTTGATTTTGCCTGAGCCAGTTCCAATAGAAGCGTTCCGCGTCCTCCTGACGACGGCTGCTGTGTACAACGTAACAATCAACTCTTTCTGACGTACCGCGATACCTTTGCGTCCGCCGCAAACGGCCTACTATGGTAGGCCGCCCGTACGAGCTCATACCCGCCAGCCGGGGTTCCCAGCGCCACGACCCATCGGCATCCGCTCAGGCAGCATCTCGTACTTTTCTTACAGGACTTACTAGTGCCGGAGGGTTTAAATGGTTGACTACCGGCTCGACCTCAGCGGTTATCCTGCCTTTCTACATCGGATTGTGAAGTCGTGGTACGTGTGGGAAGAGATCTACCTTCGAAAGCAAGGACGGTATCCCGGGTACGATCGGCGCGAGCCAACGGGCTCCGAGACACGTGAACAAATTTTTTGGGGACGTCGTCCACCTCAACTGACTAGCAGTAATGAAATGGGCTTTATCGACGAAGCGGATGTTTCTTACTAGTTAGTGTGGGAAGCGATCGCTTTTATATCGACAGCAAGGAAAGAGGGTCGCGCGCCAGGTATTGGATGTTCAGACAGTATGAGGACGCTGAAAAGTATCTTTTACTCTTGATTAGCCAGATGGCCCGCCCCGGACGATACACCAACTCGCCTGCATTCCGGTGGTCCGAAGAGGGCCTAGACCCACAGGTGACGCTGACTACACCCGATCCTGTGAACTGCCCCGGTCGTGTCAGCTTAAGGGTGGATCAAGAGCCTAACGATCGCGGCTGGATGGGCGAGAGCGACGCACTCGCAGCATCGCATATCTTAGTCCTCAGCTTCGAGGAACTGGATTTAATCCTTAGGGAAGGAATCCCGAAGGACTGGTTCACCATCGACATTCGTTGCAACTGACCGAGCCCTTGTTTTATTAGTCCGTCGGAGATGTCATCCACAGGTTTCCGGGTTATCCCCGGCGAGGTCTCGCGCCGGGTTCGTCCGGTAATTACAATCGATTCCACAAGGAATTACCGGAGGGGTGGGAAGTCAGATTCGGAAAGATCGCGCAAGCGTATGGTCAGCCCGGCAGCGGAATGCAACGGGGTCGTCATTGATATGGAACGTCAAATAGTGCTGATTAAGGCGAAGGTTACCTGGACTCGGGAAGTGCAGGTACCTAGACGAGACTTCGAAGGTGGATATGGAAGTTGAGCGCCAAGTTCCGAGGGACGAACTTGTGGAGGTAGCCCGTTACTACGATCTGTGGCGCGGGATCGCCAACTTGGTGGGCGACGGGCCAGATGACGAGCCAGACTGGGATGCTGGCCGGTTGTTCTTTCGTTCCGACTATTCACAAAAACTGAAAGAATGGCCCAAATGGGCGGAGTTCGGCGACTGGGGTGCGTGGATCATCACGCCTGAGCCGGGCTATATCTGCGTATCGCACTCACTAAAGCATGAAAGAGAAGTCTTTAGGACCGAGCGGATGGAGGTTGTCTTCTCCAGCTTTTTGGATGCAGGTAAGTACGTTATTATGCAATTGGGCGACAGTATCCGCACCTGTAGCAATGTGCGACTCAAATCGCTATTCCTTAACTGGGAGGCTCGCGGACTGAGTCCAGGCATAAAGGTGCAAGCCGCAAGCGAAAAGGATATCGGTCTTTTCATAGACGTACGCGATGATAAAGAATATGCGGAAAAGCATCTGAAGAGGTACTCATTAGTAGACAGTCCAGGATCTTACGGCATTGCTTTGGATTACGAACAACCAAGAATGGAAATCCTCGCGTTGTCTTTCGACGAACTGACAGCAGCATTGCTGGATGGCATGCCAGAAACCATCACGTCAAAAGTGCATCCCCGGTGACGACGTGGGTGACGTCGCAGCCCCGACTCCAGCGACAGGCACGCCAAAACTTATGTCCGACAGCAGGTTCGGCCTCTGCGATGAACGGCTGCAAGCCAACCGTCAGCGTGACACCAGCCCATGTCAGAGGCGTAAACGTGGCCATGACATCTGCCGGATAGGGTTGATGGAACCGGCCACCGGGCGACACGGCGATTTTGGAGGTGTGGCGATGACTTCCTCTGAGTCGGGTGGGTCCAACGGCGCAGATCCCGCCGTTCGCGTCGACCTGGAATCGGTGGCCGCCAACGCCAGCGCGGCCCGCGCCCTCGAAGGCCTGCAGGAATCGACCGAGGGCCGCCCGCAACCGCCGATCGATCTGACCGCCGCCGCGTTCTTCGACGTGGACAACACGTTGGTGCAGGGCTCCTCCGCGGTGCACTTCGGCCGCGGCCTGGCCGCCCGCCACTATTTCACGTACCGCGATGTGCTCGGATTCATCTACGCGCAGGCCAAGTTTCAGCTCCTCGGCAAGGAGAACAGCAACGACGTGGCCGCCGGCCGGCGCAAGGCACTGACCTTCATCGAAGGCCGCTCGGTCGACGAGCTGGTCGCCCTGGGCGAGGAGATCTACGACGAGATCATCGCCGACAAGATCTGGGCGGGAACCCGCGAGCTCACCCAGATGCACCTGGACGCCGGCCAACAGGTGTGGCTGATCACCGCCACACCGTACGAGCTCGCCGCCACCATCGCCCGCCGGCTCGGCCTGACCGGCGCGCTGGGAACGGTGGCCGAGTCCGTCGACGGAATCTTCACCGGGCGGCTGGTCGGCGACATCCTGCACGGGCCCGGCAAGGCACACGCCGTGCGATCGCTGGCCATCCGCGAGGGCCTCAACCTGAAACGGTGCACCGCCTACTCCGACAGCTTCAACGACGTGCCCATGCTGTCGCTGGTCGGCACCGCGGTCGCCATCAACCCCGACGCCCGGCTGCGCAGCTTGGCGCGCGAACGAGGCTGGGAAATCCGGGATTTTCGGACCGCCCGCAAGGCGGCGAGGATCGGCGTGCCCTCGGCGCTGGCACTCGGCGCCGCGGGTGGTGCACTGGCCGCGCTGGCCTCTCGGCGGCAATCACGCTGATAGGCTGCGCCGCTGAGCAACAATTCGAACGGAGAGCGGCCAAAGGATGACAACTCCAGAAGGCGCCGAAGGACTCATCGGTAGCCATTACCGGGCACCCGATTACTTCGAGGTGGGACGCGAGAAGATTCGCGAATTCGCGGCCGCGGTGCAAGACGAGCACCCGACGCACTTGAGCGAGGCGGCGGCCGCAGAGGCCGGCTACCCCGCCGTGGTGGCCCCACTGACGTTCCTGGCGATCGCCGGACGGCGCGTGCAGCTGGACATCTTCACCAAGTTCAGCATCCCGATCAACATTGCCCGTGTCCTGCACCGGGACCAGAAATTCCGCTTCCACCGCCCGATCCTGGCCCACGATAGACTGCACTTCGACACCTATCTAGACTCCGTAATCGAGTCCCACGGCACCGTCATCGCGGAGATTCGCAGCGAGGTCACCGATGCCGACGGGAGGCCGCTCGTCACCAGCATCGTCACGATGCTCGGCGAGGCGGCACACCAGGAAGCCGGCGCTGAAGCAACCGTCGCCGCGATTGCATCCATATCTGCTGGAAAGTAGGGTCGATCCAATGACGTCACAGGGGGAAACAGGTGGCACCCAGCTCAAGCCGCCGGTAGAAGCGGTCCGGTCCCACTACGACAAGTCGAACGAGTTCTTCAAGCTTTGGCTTGATCCGTCGATGACGTACAGCTGCGGCTACTTCGACGAGAATCCGGACCCGAAGAACCTCACCAAGACGTTGGAAGAGGCGCAGTACGCCAAGCGCAAACTCGCCCTGGACAAGCTCAACCTCGAGCCCGGCATGACGCTGCTCGACATCGGCAGCGGCTGGGGTTCGACCATGCGGCACGCGGTCGCCGAGTACGACGTCAACGTCATCGGCTTGACGCTCAGCGAGAACCAGTACGCCCATTGCGTGGCCGAGTTCGACAAGATGGACAGCCCGCGCCGCAAGGAGGTGCGCATCCAGGGCTGGGAGGAATTCCCCGACGAACCGATCGACCGCATCGTGTCGCTGGGTGCGTTCGAGCACTTCGCCGACGGCGCCGGCGACGCCGGCTACGAGCGGTACGCCACCTTCTTCAAGAAGTACTACGACTTGCTGCCCGACGACGGCCGCATGCTGCTGCATTCGATCGTGGTGCCCACCCGCGAAGAGGGCAACGCGATGGGTCTCAAGGTGAACATGACCCTGCTGCGCTTCATCAGTTTCATCTTGAAAGAGATCTACCCCGGCGGAAAGCTGCCGCAGGTTGACCTGGTCGACAAATACGCGACGGATGCGGGGTTCAAGATCGAGCGGCATCACTTCATCGGCAAGAACTACGTCCCGACGCTGACGGCCTGGGCGGACGCGCTCGAGGCGCACAAGGAAGAGGCGATTGCCCTGAAGGGGCAGGACACCTACGACATCTACCTGAAGTACTTGCGGGGCTGCTCCGATCTGTTCCGCGACGGCTACACCAACGTCTGCCAGTTCACGCTGGTCAAATAGGTCCTGCACGCAAACGACCCGGAGCCATGGGCTCCGGGTCGTTTCTGCTTAGGCCGCCGCGGAACGAAAACGCCGCTAGCCGGGAAACGAAGACTTCAGCCCAGGAAGATGTTGCGCCGCCCGGCAAGCAGCCGATACAGCGTCTGCTGGATCGTCTCGCGCACCTGATCGGTCAGCTCGAACGTGACCATCGGGTCGTCGGCGTCCGACGCCCCATAGTCGTGGGTGTAGATCGGTTCGCCGAACGCGATGCGCCACTTCGACGGCAACGGCACCAGGCCGGCCGGACCGGCCAACGGGAACAGCGGGGTCACCGGAAAGTAGGGCAGGCCGAACAGCCGCGCCAGCAATTTGACGTCGGCGATCATCGGGTAGATCTCTTCGGAGCCGATGATGGAGCACGGGATAATCGGCGCCTTGGTGCGCAGCGCGGCCGTCACGAAGCCGCCGCGGCCGAACCGCTGCAGCCGGTAACGGTCCTCGAAGCGCTTGCCCAGGCCCTTATAACCCTCCGGGAAGACGGCAGTGAGTTCGCCGGCGGCCAACAACCAATGCGCATCGGTCGTGCAGGCCATGGTGTGGCCCGCCTTGCGCGCGGCCTCGCCGATCAGCGGGAGATCGAACACCATGTCCGCGGCCAGCAGCCGCATGTCCCGGTGCGCCGGATGCTCGTCGTGCACCGCCACCGACAGCATCAGGCCGTCGACCGGCAGCACGCCGGCGTGGTTGGCCACCAGCAGCGCCGCGCCCTCGCTCGGCAGGTTCTCGATCCCGCTCACCTCGACGCGGAACCACGACTTGAAAAAGAAACGCAGCAGCGGCCGGACGATGGCGTCGTTGAAATGCGGGTCGAACCCGAATTCGTCGACGCTGTAGTCGCCCGTCAACCGCTTCCGGAAAAAACCGGCAACCGCGGCGACTTGTTGAGCAAACTCGTTGAGTGGCACTTCGGCCGGCGCCGCGGTGCCCGCGGCGCGGCGGTGCTCGTCGATCTCGCGGACCACCGCGGCGATCTGTTCGGCCGAGGCGCGACCGTGCGGATCGGTCAGCAGCGACGGATGCTGACGCGAAGCTTCGGCACGCTGATCGGCTCTCCGGCGAGCCGCTACCCGACCCCTATTGCTATGCAGTGGAATGACATTCGCTCTGGTTTCACCCGCCACGATATCTACCTGACCCCACTCCATGGAATTGGATTTCGGCTACCCCAGCGCTGTGCCAAGGCTATGGCGCGACCTTCCAAGGAGCGTACCCGATCAGGGTCGATTATGGGAGTGAGCCCACGACCACGAACGTAGTCATCGAACGCCTCCGCCGTCGTCCATTTCGGCTGGTAGCCGAGCTCCGAGCGCATCCTGGAGGTGTCCATCACGCGGCCATAACTCAGGTAATTGAATTGCTCGCGATCGATCTCGGTGTAGCGGTTAGCTCGTCTCAGCGAATCGAGCGCCCACGCTCCGAATCCGGGCACCGGCAACGGAATCCGGCCCGCGCGCCGAATTGCTTGAGACAGCATGAGAATTCCGTCGGCTCCGATGTTGAAGGTGCCCGCCTTGCCGGCCATGGCCGCCCGCTCCAGGGCACCCAACGCGTCCTGCTCGTGCAGCAACTGCAGCCGCGCGTCGCGGCCGAACATCGTCGGGACCAACGGCCCGGCCAGATACCGCGACAGCGTGGTGTCCATCGCCGGCCCAATCATGTTGGCCAGACGCAAAATCGTCACCGCGACGTCGGGCCGGCGCCGGCCCAGCCCCCGCACGTAGCCCTCGATGTCGAGGGAATCCTTGGCGAAGCCGCCGCGCAGCGGACGACGACTGCTGCTGTCCTCGGTGAACATCACCGGATCGTGTGGGCTCGACCCGTAGACCTCCGAGGTCGACTTGAGCACCACGCGGCGGACCGAGGGCGCTTTCTGGCAGGCCGCGAAAAGCTGCATCGCGCCCATCACGTTGAGTTCCTTCAACGCCGCCGAACCGCCGGAGCGGGGCGCATACGAAGCGGCCGCGGCGTGCACCACGGTGTCGACATCCCCGTTGCGAATCACCTTGCCTATGAAGGGGTTTCGGATGTCGGCCCGGACGAACTCGGCCCGCCCCATGCGGCGCAGCATGTCCTTGCTCGGCGCGATGGCGTCCACGGCGATGACGGTCTTGATCATCGGATTCTGCGCCAGCCGGGCCGTCAGATAGCCGCCGAGAAACCGGCACGCACCCGTCACCAACACCACCTTGGGGTAGTGCACGGTGTCATCCGCGTTGTCGCCCGTTCCGGCGCCGCCCCCGCTCGAGGAATCCACTCGAACAGCCTAACGGCCGACACAACCCGCAGCGTTACAGCCGCGTGGCCCTCGGTAAGAAAAAGACTGTGGCGGAGCGGAAGTTACTTGCCAAGTTTTCTGCGTTGCACCCGCGTGCGACGCAGCAGCTTGCGGTGCTTCTTCTTCGACATGCGCTTGCGCCGCTTCTTGATTACTGAACCCATGAACTCCGCTATCTAACCCGGGACCGCTTTATGACTTGACCCGGACACTTTACCCAACCGGTCACCCGCAACACCAAACCGGCATCTCGTCAGACGCGAACGCCTGACGGGATGCCAGCTCGCGGCGCGCGACTAGCCGGCGTCGAAGTAGGACGTCTCCAGCATGTCGTGGACGGCCTTGGCGTGCACTCGGAACGACCGGCCCACGCGCACCGCCGGCAACTCACCGTTGTGCACCAAGCGGTAAACCGTCATCTTGGAGACCCGCATCAGGGCCGCCACCTCGGCGACGGTGAGAAATTGTGTCCTGGACTGCTGGCCATCGACGGAAGCCGCCTTACCTGCGGAATCTCGCGCTGATGGCCCGTTCGTAGACGTCATCGCTACCCAATCGTGTCAGGCCCGCGCAATGCCAGCGGCTTCCCCTCCGCTGGCACCCACACGGGCATACAAAAAGGAGAATAGCGGGACTAGTGGGGTTACTGGTACTGGTGAGAGACAATCAGTTGAAAATTCTTCAATTACTCCGATGTAATTCTTAGCTGCTCAGAGCGTATTTTGGCGGCCTGCACGGCCGCGTCAACAGTGGCCCGCAGCCCGCCCCGTTCGAGTTCGCGCAGCGCAGCGGCGGTCGTGCCGCCGGGCGAGGTCACGGTCGCGCGCAACTGAGCCGCGGTGGTGTCCGCCCGCCCGCCCGGCGCTTGCCCCTCGGCGGTCCCCGACTCTTGATCCAGCCGTTCCAACAACAGCGCCGCCGACCCGGCCATCGTCTGCGCCGCCAGGTCGGTGGCCACCTCCCGGCTCAGGCCCGCCGCGACGCCGGCGTCCACCAGGGCCTCGACCATCAGGAAGAAATAGGCCGGGCCGGAGCCCGAGACCGCGGTCACCGCGTCCATCTGCGACTCGGGCACGGTCAGCACGCCGCCGACCGCCCCGAACAGCGTGGCGACCTCGTCGAGCTGCGGCGCGGTGACGAAACGCCCCTTGGCCAGGGCGGTCACCCCCGCGCCGACCACCGCCGCCGCGTTGGGCATCGCCCGCACCACCGGCGTGCCGGCCGGCAGTTTGGACTCGAAATAGGTGAGCGTGACCCCCGCGGCGACGGTGACGAAAACTTGTTCCCCGCTGCCGCCCTCGGCCGCGCCGGCGGCCTTGGACAGCTCGGTCGTCAGCGCATCGACGTCGGCGGGCTTGACCGCGAGCACGACGAATGCCGCGTTCTCGGCGGCGTCGGCCGGCGACGAGGTCACCCAGACCGCATAGGTGTCGGCCAGGTACTTGGCCCGTTCGGGCACCCGCTCGGCCACCACCAAGTCCTTGACTTGCCGCCCCGCCCGCAGCAGACCCGAGAGCAACGCCTCGCCCATGCTGCCGCCGCCAATGATCGCGATTCTCGCCACGGGAGAAAGCATCGCAGACCGCGCGGGGGCGCGTTACCGGGGCGCGGGCACCAGCGCGAGCTGCCGGGACTGGACGATGAGCCGGCCCAGGCTGTCGACGACGATGTGGTCTTCGTCGAACCAGTCGTGGCCAATTTCCAGGCAGGTGCAGATCACGCGCAGCCAGCCATCGGCGGGCAACGCCCGCAGGAACGCCGTGAGCTGGATCGTGGGCGCCCAGCCGGTGCGTTCCACGGCGAAGGTCACCGGCGCCGACAGGTCCCCGCACATCAGCGCGAACAGCCCGTCGGGAGCCGCGCCGCGGGGCCGCGCCCACATCTGCAGCACCGGCGGCCTTCCGTCGGTGCTGGGTCCCATCGTGGACAGCACCGGCCGCACATCGCAGCCCTCGCCCAGATGCACCAGGCCGGCCAGCGCGTGGCCCGGGCCGATCGGTGCGATGTGGTCCGGCGGTTCCGGCGCCATCAGATCCACCACCGGGTTCGCCGATAGCAGCGGCACCGTCGACCCATTCGACGAAAAATGTTCTGGTGCACCAAGATTGATCACCGCATGGACGGCGGTGCGGCCACCCTGGACGAGCTCTACGTCGACCACGCTGATCCGCCGGCCGCGCTTGCGGATCGCGGTTATCAACCGCATCGGTCCCGGGTCGGGCGCCCACAAGAAGCTCGCCGATACCGCCACCGGTTCGTGCCCGGCCTCGGCACAGGCCTGGGTGGCGGCGTTGGCGCACAGGGCGAGCATCGCGCCGCCGTGCACCTTGGGACCGATGGTCCAGTGCTTGTTGAGTTCGCCCTCGTAAATACCCGGCTCGACCTCGCGCAGGCGCATTGCCTCGGTGAATAACGCGGTCATGATCTCCTGAGGGGTGGCGGCACGCTCATCGCAGCAGATGCGTGCGAGCGAATTGCAACGACTCGGCAAGCATGGCCTCACGCTCGCCCGCCGAGCGCGCGCTGGACGTGGACACCTCGAGGATGACATGGCCGGCGAACTGACCGGCGGCCAACCGCTGGCACACCTGGGCGGTCGGCTGGCTGCCGCGTCCGGGCACCAGATGCTCGTCGGACGGCCTGCCGCTGCCGTCGCACAGATGCAGATGCACCAGGCCGGAGCCCATCCGCTGCGCCATGTCCAGCGCATCGCTGCCCGCGGTCGAGGTGTGCGACAGGTCCAGCGTGTAATGCGCGTGGTTACCGTCCAGCGGGTCGAAGGACGGCGAGAACGCCGAAATCGCCGGCCCCGGGCCCCCGCCGCGCCGACGCATCCGCTCGCGCGACTGGTCCGCGCCGAAAAACCGATCCGCCCGGAACGGGAACATGTTCTCCACAGCCACCAGCACGTCGCTGGACGCCTCCAGCGCCTGCACCTGCTCGCTGAATCCCTCGGCGTAGCGCCGCTGCCAGCGAAACGGCGGATGCACGACGACGGTTTGGGCACCGAGTTCCTCGGCGGCGCGTACGCTGCGTTCCAGCTTGGGAATCGGGTTGGATCCCCACACGCGTTGGGAGATCAGCAGGCACGGCGCGTGCACCGACAGCACCGGCACCTGATAGCGCCGGGACAGCTTCTGCACGGCGCCGATGTCCTGGCTGACCGACTCGCTCCACACCATCAACTCGACGCCGTCGTAGCCGAGCCGGGCCGCATACTCGAACGCCGCCTCGGCCCTCAACGGATAGACCGACGCCGTGGACAGGCCGACTTTGATCGCGGGACGCACTGTGGGCGGTGGCGCCTAGCCGGTTTGCATGGACAGGGCCAGCGGGCCCAGGGTGATCAGCGCCCCGACCGCCACCGCGATCAGCGTGCTGGCGATGTCCTCGGTCTTGCGGACCACCCGTACGCCGGCCACCAGCCCGAGGATGACCAGCACCGACAGCACCAGCGCCACCAGGCTGTTCCACCGCCATAATTGGTCGAACGCGATGAACAGCCCCGCACCGAACGCGACGGCCACCATCGACTGGAACACGATCAGGCTGCCGCGCCACAGCGCGTCGAGCCGGCCGGGAGTCTCGGTGGACAGCGTCGGGATCTCGGCGTCCTCATTGGCGGACTCGGCCTTCTTGGCGCCCTTGATGGCGGCCTTATCGGCGGCCAGCGCGGCCGCGTCGGCTCCCTCCCGCTCGTCGCTGCGGCGCCGGGCCACCTCGTCGGCCAGCGTCTGGCCGCCGAACAGGGTCGAATCCGCCCCCTGCAGGTAGGACCGCACGTAGGCGGAGTCCTCGGTCGCGGGCTCGGCCTCGCGCACGTCGGAATCCATGACATCCACCGGCATATCGGCGTACTGCTGCAGCGGATCCGGGCTCATGTCCTCGGCTCCTGACGCGGACGCCGCCGGACGGGCGCGCTCGGCCGGCGCCTCGGCATCGCGGCGGGTGGGCCGCGGGTAGGCGCTGCGCTCGGGTCCTAGGTGCGGGGACCGCGGGGGCGATTTGGGCCACCGCGGCTCGGTTTCCGGGCGCGATGCGGCCTTGGGCCGCTCGTCGCTACCCGGCTCGGCCGCAGGCGCTTCGGTGTGGGCAATCTCGGCGGGTTTGGTGTCGGCGCGCTCCTCGTCGTCCCGGATGACGGGAATTTCGCCGGTCAATTCGGCGACGGTGACCGCGTCGCTGTCGCCGCGCCGACGACGCCGCCGCCGGGTGACCGCCGGGGCGCCAATCGTTCCATTCCTGGCCAATAGCTCGGCCACCGAGATCGGCCGAGTGCCGGGGCTCTCGGTCTCGGAGTGTGGTCCGGTCATGGTTTGTCGCCTCTCGATCGGTTGGTGTTCCGATCTGTCTGGCCTCCAGCATTGCGCACCGACGTCTCCACGAGGGCGGTTCCGTCGGCTTCGCTGTCTAGCTTGCGCAAGATGAGACCTTCCCGTAATGCCCACGGGCAGATATCCACGGTGTCGATCGCCAGCGCTCGCATGCTCGCCTCCGCCACCAACGCGCCCGCCACGATCTGCGGCGCGCGCTCGGCGCTCACTCCTTCCAATTCGGCCCGGTCAGCGGTGGTCATCCTAGAGATGAAAGATATGAGTTGCCTGAGGCCGTTGGACGTCAGCGTCCGTTTCACCCGGGGTCCGGCGGCCGAAGGCGCCGCGCCCGTGAGCCGCGCCAACGAGCGGAACGTCTTCGACGTCGCGACGGCGAGGTCCGGCCCGCCGGCCTCGAGCACGGCCACACTGGCGTCGGCCAGCTCGGCGTCCAACCAATCGCGCAGCATCGCCACCCGCCGCCGGCCCGGCGGGTCGTCGGGCAGCCACTCCCGGGTCAACCGTCCCGCGCCCAGCGGCAGCGACAGCGCGACTTCGGGTTCCTCGTCGACGCCGCTGGACAGCTCCAGCGAGCCGCCACCGATGTCGAGGTTGATGATTCGCCCGGCGCTCCAGCCGTACCAGCGGCGCACCGCCAGGAACGTCAGCCGTGACTCGGCCTCACCCGTCAGCACCTGCAGCTCGACGCCGGTCTCCTTGCGGACCCGGCTCAGCACGTCGTCGGAGTTCTCGGCGTCGCGGACGGCCGAGGTGGCAAACGCCATCAGTTCGGCGCAGCCGGAGCTGACGGCGATCTTGGCAAACTCGTCGATGGTGGAGATCAGTTTTTCGGCACCGCGCTTGGTGATCTTGCCCGAGCTATCGGTGGCTTCGGCCAACCGCAGGGTGGCCTTCGTCGAACTCATCGGCGTCGGATGGCCCCCACGGTGGGCATCGACCACCAACAGATGGACCGTGTTGCTGCCCACGTCAAGCACGCCTAATCGCACGAAAACAACCTAGCGGGACAGTAGCGCGGACCGGGTTGCGCCCCGCTGAGGAACGGCACATTGGCGGTGCCAGAGGCGGCGGGTGTCTGCCGCTCTGCCGCCGGAATTTTGGTCTAACGTTGCATCCGTGGCGAATTCGCACCCGCAGCCTGGGCAAGAAGTGGAATTGGATTTTGCCCGTGAATGGGTGGAGTTCTTCGATCCGGACAATCCGGAGCACCTGATCGCGGCCGACCTCACCTGGTTGCTGTCCCGCTGGACCTGTGTGTTCGGCACCCTGGCCTGCCGCGGCACGGTGGCCGGGCGCCCCGATGACGGATGTTGCTCGCACGGCGCCTTTTTGTCCGACGACGACGACCGGGCGCGGTTGGACGACGCCGTCAAACAACTCACCGACGACGACTGGCAGTTCCGCGAAAAGGGCTTGGGCCGCAAGGGTTACCTCGAATTAGACGAGCACGACGGCGAACCGGCGTATCGCACCCGCAAATACAAGCAGGCGTGCATCTTTTTGAACCGCCCCGGGTTTGCCGGCGGCATCGGATGCGCGTTGCACAGCAAGGCCCTCAAGCTCGGAGTGCCGCCCCTGACCATGAAGCCCGACGTGTGCTGGCAACTGCCGATCCGGCGCAGCCAGGAGTGGATCACCCGGCCCGACGGCACCGAGATCCTTAAGACCTGGGTCACCGAATACGACCGGCGGGGCTGGGGTTCCGGTGGCGCCGACTTGCACTGGTACTGCACGGGGGACCCGGGCGCGCATGTCGGGGCCAAGCAGGTGTGGGAAAGCCTGGCCGACGAACTGGCCGAGCTGCTGGGCGCCAAGGCGTACGCCGAGCTAGCCGCAATGTGTAAGCGCCGCAGCCAATTAGGCTTGATCGCCGTGCATCCGGCCACTCGCATCGCCGAGTAGCGGGCCGTTCGGCGTTGAGTGTGCGCCCGTGGCGTTGACTGTGCGTCCGCGGCGTCGACACGCCGAGCGGGCTAGCCGTAGCAGCACACCCCGCGCCCTCAATGCACACCCGCCTACCGGTACGCCTTAACTATCCGGTTCGCCGGAAGCCGGATTGGCGAAACTCTTACGGCCCTTGGACGCCGACCGGGACTTGGATTCCGGCGTTTTCCGCCACGCTCGAAGCATTTCCCGCCACGCTCGATGCGCTTCCCGTCGTGCTCGCCGCGCTACTCGCCGCGCTGGCCGAACTGCTGCTCGCGGCGCTGGCCGAGCTGGCGCTTGCCGCGGATGCCGCCGCTGCCCCGCTGGAACTCGGAGTCGGGAGGGGCGTGGCGACGGCGGGGCCTGTGATGACGGTGCCGGTGTTGACGGCGAGGATCGCGCCGCCGGAGTTGAGGGTGACATTGACCCCGGCCCCGCTGGCGGTGAGACCGCCGGTTGGGGCGGTGAAAGTGCCGGTGAACATGCCGCTATTGGGCATGACGGTAACCGTGCCGTTCGTGAGGGTGCCGGTGACGCCGGCTTGAAACTGCAAAGTCAAACCCGCGGGTACGGTGACGGTTTCCCCGTACGACGGAACGTTCAAGGTCACACTGGTGACGGCCTTGAACATGCCTCCGCTGAAGGTGATGGGGTAGCCCTCGGTGGCGGTGACGGTGACGCCGGGATCGATGACCGCGCCGCCGGGTGCGACGTTGGCACTGCTGCCGGAGGGCAGGGGCGGGTCGACGCCCCCGGACTGCTGGGAGGCGGCGAGCTGCATTACGGATTGGGTGCGAGCGCTGGTCGCATCGCCGGCGGATTTAGCGACCGCGCTGGCTTGGCGAGCCTGTCCGGACTGGTTTGTGGTTTGTGGGGGTTCGTCGAACGGTTTCAGGGTGCTGGCCGAGGCCGCGGCCGCCGCGTAGCCGTACATCGCGGTGGCGTCTTGTGCCCACATCGCCATGTACTGCGCCTCGGTCGCCGCGATCGCCGGCGTGTTCTGCCCGAAGAAATTCGTCGCGATCAACGCCAACAGCTGCGCCCGGTTGGCCGCGACCACCGGCGGCGGCACCGTCATCGCAAAGGCCGCTTCATAGGCCGCGGCGGCGCTAAATGCCTGCGTAGCCGTCTGCGCGGCTTGACCCGCGCACGCCTGCAGCCAGGCCGTGTACGGCGCGACCGCGGCGGACATCGCCGCCGCGGAAGGACCGATCCACACCTGCCCAACCAACCCGGCGACCTGCGCCGAGTAGCCCCCGGCCGCGAACTCCAGCTCGGCCGCCACCTCATCCCAGGCCGCCGCCGCGGCCAACATCGGCCCGGCCCCGGGCCCGGCATACATCAGTCCCGAATTGACTTCCGGTGGTAGCAAACCGAAATCCATTCCCCGAGCCCCTTTGCTTGAGCGCGTGGCGTGCGGTCTCGTTCCCAGCGAACACTGCCGGGATTAACACACGTGTCAAATAACAATCACATGTAATACCAGGCGAACACCAAAATCCACGCTGGTCAGGGTGACATGCATCACATCAGGTCGGTTGCGACTCTGCTCATCGCAGAGTTGCCAGCGCCGCCAGCGCCTCGGCGGGGAGCGAACGCGTTGCGTCAGGTGGCTTGCGAGCGGTAGGCCGCGACCATGCGCAGCGCGCTGGCGTTCAGGTAGGCCTCGACGGCCGCGGCGGCCGCGGGGGCGTCGCGCGTCAGCACCGCGTCGGTGATCGCCCGCAGGTCAGCCACCACGGGCTCGGGATCGTCGTAGGCGCGGGTGAGCTCGTGCTCCCGCCCGCCAAAGGCGTCGTCCACCCAGCGGTAGAGCAATCCCAAGGCACGGTTACGGGTGCCGTGGATGAGCGCGCGAAAGTAGGCGAGGTCGGCGGCCTGTAGCGCCGCCGCGCCGCCGGCGTCGCGCACCGCCGCCAGCGCGGCCCGCAACGCCTTGTCATCCTCGGGACGGGACCGTTGCGCCGCCAAGCGGCCGATCAGCGGGCCGAGCGCGGCGCGGATCTCGAGCAGCTCGACCAGGAACTCGGGACCCAACTTGCGGATCAACGCCTCGACCACCGCCGGATGCGTCAGCTCCTGCGGGTCGCGCACCACGTTGCCGCTGCCGTGGCGGGCCTCGATCAGGCCCATCTGCTGCAGCCGGGCCAACCCTTGCCGCAACGACGTGCGGTTGACCCCGAGCTGCTCGGCCAGCTCGCGTTCGGGCGGCAGCGCCGAGCCGGGCGGAAACGCGCCGTCGAGGATGGCGTCGGCGATCGAGGCGGTGATCTGCTCGTCCACCCGTTGGCGGTCCGGTGGCTGCAAGACATTTGACTGGTTCATTGGCTCAACCAATATAGTGGACGGAACCGATAACGGGGCGGAGGCGAGGCTGTGGACGACGAGCATGGATCGGCGGCGTCGCCGCGCTGGCGGGGCCAGGCCGGCCGGCTGGAGGTCTGGTACGCCACCCTGTCGGACCCGCGGACCCGGGCGGGGCTGTGGATGCATTGCGAGACGGTCGCGCCGACCGGCGACCGCTCCCCCTATGCGCACGGCTGGGCCACCTGGTTTCCCGCCGACGGCTCCCCACGCACCGGGCGTTTCGGCCCCGCACCGGTGCGACCGGCCGTCGGCGCCTGGTTCGACGCGGCCGGTGTGCGCGCCGCCCCCGAAGAACTGGTCGGCCGGGCCGGGGCGCTGGCCTGGGACCTGACCTGGAAGGACGCCGGCGCGCCGTTGTGGACATTTCCCCGGCCCGTCTGGCAACGCGAACTATTGCCCGGCGCCCAGGTCGTCCTCGCGCCCACCGCCGACTTCTCCGGTTCGATGACCATCGACGACGCCGCCGCGCAGATCGAGGGGTGGCGCGGCGGCGTCGCCCACATCTACGGACACGGCAACGCCAAACGCTGGGGCTGGATTCACGCCGACCTCGGCGGCGGCGATGTCCTGGAGGTGGTCACCGCGGTGTCCCACAAGCCGGGACTGCGTCGACTGCCGCCGCTGGCGTTCGTCCGCTTCCGGATCGACGGAAAGGATTGGCCCGCAAGCCCTTTACCCTCACTTCGGATGCGCTCGACGCTGGGACTGCAGCACTGGCAGCTGGAAGGTCGGATCGGCGGTCGCCGGGTGCTCATCCGCGTCGATCAGCCCCCGCAGCGCTGCGTGAGCCTGGGCTACACCGACCCCGACGGCGGCGCCGCGGTGTGCACCAACACCGAGCAGGCCGACGTCTACGTCGAAGTCGACGACCGGCGATGGACGGTGCTGGGCACCGGCCACGCCGAAGTCGGCCTGCGCGGCAGCCAGGCACCGGAACTCAACGAACGTAAGGACTTGACGTGAGCTTTCTGTTGGACCCGCCACTGCTGGTGGCGTCCGGAGTGCTGATCGAGCGGCAACTGCCGCCGGATCGCCGTGACGTCGCCGAGGCCGCCACGCTCGGCGTCTTCTTCGGCGGATCGTTCGGGCTCTACCACAACGTGCCCGGGCTGGGCGTGCTGTGGCGACCGTTCCGGGCTCGCAACGGCCGCGACTTCATGTGGAACAGCGGCGCTTTCGGCGTCAGGACCGAACCGGCCGGCTGGAAGTTGCACGCGGCGGCCGGGGCCATCTTCACCACCTATCCGTTCTTCATCAAGCTGGGCCGCCGGCTCGCGCGTTTGCTATGAGCCGGGCGGGGTCGGCGTTGTCCTCGTTCGGCAGCGCGTTGCTGCCCGAGGAGCACGGCGGCCCGCCGTCGAGTCAACTGGTCGGCCGCGTCGAGCGCTATCTCACCCAATTGCCCGCCACGACACGACTAGCGGTGCGCGGCGCACTGCTGTGCCTGAACACGGCGAGCTGCCTCACCACCGGGCGGTCGCTATCGCGCCTCGACCCCGCCCGGCGCGATCGAGTGCTGCACCGGCTGAGCGCGCTCGGCCCGGACGCCGGCGCCGTGATCGAAGCCCTCAAGGCGATCGTGCTGCTCGCCAATGGCGCGGATACCTTTGCGCCAGAACTACTTTCACGCGCCCAGGCGCACGATCCGGCCCGACCCGACGCGCCGTTGACGGTGATTCCATCGGCCCAGAGCCGCTCCGTCATCACCACCGACGCGGTGATCGTCGGTTCCGGCGCGGGCGGGGCCATGGTGGCGCGCACCCTGGCCCGGGCCGGGCTGGACACCGTGGTCCTCGAGGAGGGACGCCGGTGGACGGTCAACGAATTCCGCACCACCCACCCGATCGACCGCTATGCCGGGTTGTACCGCGGCGCCGGCGCCACCGTTGCGCTGGGCCGCCCCTCCATCATCACGCCCACCGGCCGGGCGGTCGGCGGCACCACCGTGGTGAATTCCGGAACATGTTTGCGGCCACCACATTCCGTGCAGCGTCGCTGGCACGACGAGTTCGGTCTGGCTCTGGCGGAACCGGACGGGCTGGCTCAGCATCTCGACGAAGTCGAGCGCACGCTGCGGGTCGCGCCGGTGCCGCTGCAGATCATGGGCCGCAACGGACGCCTGCTGCTGGATGCCGCGGCAACCCTGGGCTGGAGTGCGGCGCCCATCCCCCGCAACGCACCGGGATGTCGGGGCTGTTGCCAATGCGCGATCGGCTGCCCGAGCAACGCCAAGTTCGGCGTGCACCTCAACGCGCTGCCGCAGGCCTGCGCCGCGGGGGCGCGGATCATTGCCCAGGCCCGCGCCGAGCGGGTGCTGCACCATAACGGCCGCGCCCGCGGTGTGCGGGCCCGCCGGCCGGACGGCACCGTGATCGACATCCTCGCCGACACCGTCGTCGTCGCGGCCGGCGCTACCGAGACACCGGTCCTGTTGCGCCGCAGCGGCATTGGCGCCCACCCCCGCCTTGGGCGCAACCTTGCGCTGCATCCCGCGACGGTGCTCGCCGGCCGGTTCGACGACGACGTCCTGGCCTGGCGCGGGGTGCTGCAGAGCGCGGCCGTGCACGAGCTTCACGAGTCGGACGGTGTGCTGATCGAGGCGACCTCGACACCGCCGGGGATGGGCTCGATGGTCTATCCCGGGTACGGCGCTCGGTTGCTCGGCTGGCTCGACCGAGCGCCTCAAGTCGCGACGTTCGGCGCCATGATCGCCGATCGCGGAGTCGGCTCGGTGTCCTCGGTGCGCGGCGAGACGGTCATGCGCTACAACATCTCTCGGGCCGACCTCGCCAAGCTGATGATCGCGGTCGCGGCCATGGGGCGGCTGTTGTTCGCGGCGGGAGCCGTCGAGGTGCTCACCGCCTTGCCCGGGGCGATGACGGTGACGTCGCTGCCCGCGTTGCGCGACGTGCTGAGCCGAAGCGACCCGAGAAGCCTGCACCTGGCCGCCTTCCATCCCACCGGCACCGCGGCCGCCGGTGCCGACGCGCAGGTCTGTCCCGTCGATCAGACGGGACGGCTGCGCGGCATCGACGGTGTGTGGGTGGCCGACGCGTCGATCCTGCCCAGCTGCCCGGAGGTCAATCCGCAGCTGTCCATCATGGCGCTGGCGCTGGCGGTGGCCGGCGAGGTGGTCAGCGCCCGCTGACCCTGCCAGGTCGAGATCACATCCGGTCGCCGCGGTGACCGCTCCGGACAGGAACTCCGAGAGGGCCTCGGCGTTGAGCTGGGGTTGGATGCCAGCCGTACCCGCCAGGCCCGGCGTGGCCAGCAGCGGACTCGCGACGTCCACCCCGGACACGGCCGGTGTGGTGGCCGAAACGACGGGAACGAAAACGCCGGTGGTGCTGGCGCCGGAATTTATGGTCATGACGGTCCCGCCGGAGCTGACCGGGGCGGTGCAGCCGCGGTTGCGGGACGATCCGGCGATGCCGAACTAGCCCTCGAGCTTGTAGCCCAGCCCCCGAACGGTCACCAGGTGCACCGGATTGGCGGGGTCGGCTTCGATCTTGGACCGCAGCCGTTTGACGTGCACGTCGAGCGTCTTGGTGTCCCCGACGTAATCGGCGCCCCAGACCCGATCGATCAGCTGCCCGCGGGTCAGCACCCGGCCGCTGTTGCGCATCAGATACTCGAGCAGATCAAATTCCTTGAGCGGCAAGGTGATTGTGTCGCCGTTGACCGACACGACGTGCCGCTCGACGTCCATGCGCACCGGCCCGGACTCCAAGACGCCGTCGCTGATCTCGGAGTCGTCGTCGCCGCCCCGGCGCAGCACCGCCCGAATCCGTGCGATCAGCTCGCGTGCCGAATACGGCTTGGTCACATAGTCGTCGGCGCCTAACTCCAGGCCGACCACCTTGTCGATCTCACTGTCGCGAGCCGTCACCATGATCACCGGCACGCCGGAGCGGGACCGCAGCTGCTTGCACACGTCGGTGCCCGACATGCCGGGCAGCATCAGGTCCAGGAGCACGATGTCGGCGCCGGCCCGGTCGAACTCGGCGAGCGCAGCCTGCCCATCGGTCACCACGGTGGCCTCGAAGCCCTCCTTGCGGAGCAGAAAAGCCAGCGGGTCGGCAAGCGACTCCTCGTCTTCAACGATCAGCACGCTGGTCATCGGGGGTGCTCCTCATCCTTTCGCCTTGCATCGTCATGCACGCGGGTCATCGACTCAGTTCTTCCTCTCGTTGGGACCTGCTGGGCCGCACCTCGCGAGCCCGGGGTTGCTCGGGTTCCTCGTCGCCGGCGGTGTCCTGGTAGGCCGGGATGGACAACGTGAACGTCGACCCGGTTCCCGGCTTGCTCCACACGCCGATGCTGCCGTCGTGGTTCGCGGCAACGTGTTTGACGATCGCCAACCCCAGCCCACTGCCGCCGGTGGCTCGCGAACGCGCCTTGTCCCCCCGGAAAAACCGCTCGAAGACCCGCTCCTGGTCTTCCAGCGCAATCCCGATACCGCGGTCGGTGACCGCGATTTCGATGTTGTCGCCGCGGCGGCGACGGCTGATCGACACCGGCGAACCCGGCGGCGAATAGGCGATCGCGTTGGACACCAGATTGGCCAGCGCGGTCACCAACAGCGTTTGATCCCCCAGCACCTGCAACCCGGTGGGTGCGTCGGTGCGAACCTCGATCTTGGCATTGTCGGCCGCCACCTTGTGTCGTGAAATCGCTTCGGACACAACGGTATCGACATCGACGGCGGTGACGTTGGGCAGACGCTCCGCGCCTTGCAGCCTGGACAGCTCGATGAGCTCGGCGACCATGTCCCCCAGCCGATTCGCCTCGATGAGCACCTTTTCCGCGAACCGGCGCACGGTTTCGGAGTCGTCCGCCGACGCCAACAACGCCTCCGCGAGCAGGGCCATCGCGCCGACGGGGGTCTTGAGTTCGTGGCTGACGTTGGCGACGAAGTCGCGCCTGGTCGCCTCCATGCGCGCATAGTCGGATTGGTCGTGCACGAAGACGACCGCAAACCTGCGGTCTTCCTCGCTGAGCAGCCGAGCCTGACCGTGCACCGAAATCCCGGACCGGCCGGCGGCCGCACGCTTGGCGGGCTGCAGATCGAACTCGATCTGTTCGCCGTCGAGCGCCTGCTGCGCCGCATCCCAGGCTTCGTCGTCGAGCTGGCGGTCGCGCACCAGGCCCAGTTCCTTGGCCCGCTCGTTGAGGTAGACGACGTCGCGGTGGGAATCCACCACCGCCGCGCCCAGCGGCATCAGCGTGACGATCTGCTGCAGCATCTCCGCGACGGTGATACCGGTCGATTCGGTGGTCGCTCGCTGCCGCCGCAGCGCCACCCGTGCGGACAACCGAGTGCCGGCCGCCACACCAACGGCCAGCGCAAGCACTGACAAGACCCCGGCCAGCAACAGCGCCGAGAACACGGTCACGAACGAAATCCTACAAATCTGGTGAACGCAGCCCTAGCGGAACGAGGCCAAAATCGGACAAGTCACAACTTGCGTCACATCTGTTCCACCGCCGTTCACGCGATGTTTGGCTGACGAGCGTCCTGGCGTGAGCGACGCCGCTGCAAAAAGCCTACCGATTGCCCTGGCTGGCTACCGCCGCGGCGCCGGCGGCCGCCGCCTCCGGGTCCAGATAGGTACCGCCCGCCACCACCGGACGCAGGTCGGCATCCAGGTCGTACCGCAGCGGGATGCCGGTGGGGATGTTCAGCCCGGGGATCGCCTCGTCGGAAATCTGATCGAGGTGTTTGACCAGCGCCCGCAGCGAGTTGCCGTGCGCGACGATGAGCACCGTCCGGCCGACCCGCAGATCCGGGACGATGACGTCGGTGAAATACGGCAGGAAGCGCACCACCACGTCGGCCAGGCATTCGGTGAGCGGGCCGCCGCCGATGTCGGCATAACGCGGGTCGGCGTCCTGGCTGTATTTGCTGCCCTTCTCGATGGACGGCGGGGGGGTGTCGTAGCTGCGCCGCCAGGCCATGAATTGCTCGTCGCCGTAGCGCGCCTTGATTTCGGCCTTGTCCAGGCCCTGCAGCGCGCCGTAGTGCCGTTCATTGAGCCGCCAACTGCGATGCACGGGGATCCACAGCCGATCCGCGGCATCCAGCGCCAGATGGGCGGTGGTGATCGCCCGCCGCAACAACGACGTGTACAGCACGTCGGGCAGCAAATTGTGTTCGGCCAGCAGCTCGCCGCTGCGCACCGCTTCGGTCCGCCCCTTTTCGGTGAGGCCGACGTCGACCCATCCGGTGAACAGGTTCAGCGAGTTCCATTCACTCTCGCCGTGGCGAAGTAATACCAGGGTCGCAGTGTCAGCCATGCGGTCAGTCTCTCACGCACCAACTAATGGTCGTCATCTTCGATCAGGTGGCTGAAAGCCTCCAGATTCTTCAGCGACTCGCCGCGCGAGACCCGCCACTCCCACTCCTTTTGGATGGAGGACCGAAAACCCAACTCGAGCAAGGTGTTGAAATCCGAATCCACCGCCTCCAGGACCTGCCCGAGCACGCGGTCGATTTCCTCGGCGTCCACCGAGGCCAGCGACATCCGGCCGACCAGATAGATGTCCCCCACGTTGTCGAGGGTGTACGCGACCCCGTAAAGCCGGCGGTTGCGCTTGAGCAGGAACCGGTAGACGCCCTCGTGATTCTCGTCGGGCTTGCGGCACACGAATGCCTCGATGCGCACCGAATGCTCACCGATGCTCAGGATGGTGTTGGTCTTGAGTCGACGCTCGCCGGGCAGCTCCACCACCAGGCCGGGCAAACCCCCGTGCGCCCCTTCGTGTTTCGAATAGGTCAGGTCGCTGGCCTGCAGGGCCCGCTCGATCACCTGCTGCACCGTCGCCGTCACGAGCTGCGCTCCCGGGCCCATCGCAGCACACCGGCGCCGGTGCGGCTGTGGCCGCTCATGCGCCCACGCCCTGGCGCGGTGCCCATCGGCGTGGTTTGCGGGCCGCCGCACGATCCAGCGCCGACCCGACCCGGCGCTGCCGTGCGGCGGTGAAATCGTTGATCGCCCGCCGGTAGCTGGCCAGCAGCGCGTCGGTGGTGTTCTCCCAGGAGAACGTCGCCGCGTGCGCTGCGGCGGCCCGACTCATCGCCCGGCCCCGCGGGGTGCCGTCCAGCGCCAGCAGCCCGTCGAGCGCGTGCGCCCAGTCGTCGACGTCGTGGCCGCGGACCAGACAGCCGGTGACCCCGTCGCGCACGGCCACCGGTAGCCCCCCGACCGCGGCGGCCACCACCGGCGTGCCGCAGGCCTGCGCCTCCACCGCGACCAGACCGAACGATTCCGAATAACTAGGCACCGCAACAAGATTCGCGGCATGGAACAGGGTGGCCAGGTCCTCGCGGGACTGCGGCGGCAGGAACGTCACCCGATCGGTGATGCCGAGCTCGTCGGCCAGGCGCACCAGTCCGTCCGGCGTGGCCAAGCCGCTGCCGGACGGCCCGCCGGCGACCACGATGCGCACGCCGGGCAGCTTCGCCGCCGCCCGCAGCACGATGTCGGGCGCCTTCAGCGGCTGGATGCGCCCGACGAAAGCGACGATGGGTTCCTCGAGGTCAAGCCCGAAGGCGGCCCGGGCGGCCCGACGATCACCGGGATGGAATACCTCCAGGTCGACGCCGGGATGGACCACGTCGATCGCGGCGGGGTCGGCCCGGTGAAGCGAGATCAGTTGCTGCGCCTCGTCATTGGTGTTGACGATCAGCCGATCCGCCTCGTCGACGACCTGCTGCTCGCCCACCGTGCGCAGCGGCGGCTCCGGTGAGTCGCCGACGGCCAATGCGGCGTTCTTCACCGCCGCCAGGGTGTGCGCCGTATGCACCAGCGGCACCGCCCACCGATCCCGGGCCAGCCAACCGACCTGGCCGGACAGCCAGTAGTGCGAGTGCACGATGTCGTAGTAGCCGGCGTCGTGCGACGCCTCGGCGCGCAGCACCCCGGCCGCGAACGCGCACAGCTGGGTGGGCAGATCGTATTTGTCCAGGCCCTCGAACGGGCCCGCCACCACGTTGCGCACCAGCACGCCGGGCTCGACCTCGACGACCGGCGGATCGGCCGAGGCGGTGGCCCGGGTGAAGATCTCGACCTCGATACCCCGCCTGGCCAGATGCAACGCACTCTGCAACACGTACACATTCATCCCGCCGGCGTCGCCGGTGCCGGGCTGCGCCAGGGGGGAGGTGTGCACTGCCAATAGCGCGACCCGGCGCGGATCGTTTCGGAGGACCTCGTCGTGCCGCACTCTTTCATCTTTACAGCACGGCCCGAGTGGCGGCCGTCCGCGTCAGGCGGATGACTCCGGGATGATTTCGGCGATCCGGGAACCGATCACACCGGCGCGGCGCATCGCACCCAAGGGGTCGACGTACAGCCCGCCCAGCGACACGATGCCCGCTCCGGCTTCCTGCACCCGGTTGCCGAAGGCGGTCACCCGGATGTCCCGCGGCGCCAGCACCGAACGCGCCGCGAAGGCCGACTCCACCTGTTCCATCGCCTCCGGATACTCGGTGAAGGCCTGCCCGCCGACCACCAGCTCGTCGGGATTGAGCAGGTCACGCAGCAACGCGACGGCCTCGCCGAGCACCCGGGCCCGCTCCCCCAGCAAATCCTGGGCCTGCTGGTTGCCGGACCGGGCCACCCGAATCAGATCGGTGATGCCGGTGGTGGCGCCGTTGGGCCGGACCGCCGGGGCCGCCGGCAGGATGCGCAGCCGGCGGGCCGCGGCCAAGACGGCCTCATCGCTGACCGTGGACTCCAGCTGCCCGGTGCCGCCGAGCAGCTCGGAGTGTGCCGGCAGACCCGCGATGGTGCCGGGACCGCTGGACGGGCAGTGCACCCGTCCGCCGATCACCAGCGCGTAGCCCACGGTCTCGCGGGCGTAGACGTACAGGCTGGTCGGCGAGCTGGGCGCGAACCGCCGCATACCCAGCAGCAGCTCGGCGCCGGCCATCGCGTCGACGTGCGAGGCCACCGACACGGGCAGGCCCAACGCGTCGGCAAGCACCGGCCCGACCGGCGCTTGCCGCCACCCCAACCGCGGGTGGTCGACGTGGCCGGTGGTGCCGTCGACGGTGCCACCGATGGCCACTCCGACCCAGAGCGGCCGGCGCCGGTGCCAGCGCCGCAGATAGCGGCAGGCACTTTCGGCAAGCGAGGTCAGCGCGGCGGCCGGGGGGCTGAGCGGCGTCGGGGTCTCGACGGTGTCCAGCGTCCGGCCGAACAGGTCGGTCGCCACGATGCTGGTGGTGCGGGCGCCGATGTGGATGCCGAGCGTCACGAAGGGTTCGTGGTTGACCTCGACCGGTACGCGCGGGCGTCCGATGGCCCCGGAGACGGCCAGGTCGGCCCGTTCGCGGAGCAGCCCGGCGTCGAGCAGGGCGATGACCTGGCGGTTCACCGTCGCGATGCTCAGCGAAGTCACCCCTGCGATGACGTCGCGGCCGACCGGACCGCGCAACCGGACCGCCCGGAATACCGAGGCCGCGGCGGAGTCGGCGATGTGCAGCGCCGGCGGAAGGATTTGCCGATGCAGCCGGAGGTGACCCTTGCGGCTGGGCGAATGATGGGTGTGGGTGAGAGAAGTCGAGCGCACGAGCGTCCTTTGTCCGAGTTCTGATGGCCGGTCTTGGCCACAACCTGTTTTGGGTTCAGGCGCGGCAAAGTGCGCGGCAACAACACGCACATGCCGCGCAAAGACACGCGGCGGTGTTGTTGAACTGGGCGCTGTGGTGCACATCAGGAATTTAGCACGTTTATTAGAGTTGTCCCGGTGAGTGTTGCGAACGCCAATCAACGGGTGGCGGTAGTCACCGGCGCCAGTTCCGGGATCGGTGCAGCAACCGCGAGAACCCTTGCCGCCCTTGGGTTTCATGTGGTTGCGGTGGCCCGACGCGCGGACCGCATCAACGCCCTCGCGGAGGAGATCGACGGCAGCGCGGTTGTGGCCGACGTCACAGACGAGGTGGCCGTGCAAGCCTTGGCCTCCGCGGTGGGCCGGGTCGACATGCTAGTTAACAACGCGGGTGGCGCTCGAGGGTTGGCGCCGGTGGCCGACTCCGACCTGGAGCATTGGCGGTGGATGTGGGAGACCAATGTGGTGGGGACGCTGCGGATCACTCGCGCGCTGTTGCCCAAGCTGATCGACTCCGGCGACGGCCTGATCATCACCGTCACCTCGGGGGCCGCGCTGGAGGTCTACGACGGCGGCGCGGGATACACGTCGGCAAAACACGCCCAGGCCGCCGTGCACCGCACGCTGCGCGGTGAGCTGCTCGGAAAACCGGTGCGGCTCACCGAAATCGCCCCTGGCGCAGTCGAAACCGAGTTTTCACTGGTGCGCTTCGATGGCGACCAGCAGCGCGCGGACGCGGTGTATGCGGGCATCACGCCGCTGACCGCGACCGACGTCGCGGAGGTAATCGGGTTCGTGGCGTCCCGGCCGTCGCACGTCAACCTGGACCTGATCGTGGTCCGGCCGCGGGATCAGGCCAACGCGGTGCGGTTCAACCGCCGGGGCTAGGGGACGGCGACGTCGTCGTGGTGGTCGGAGTTCCCGACAGGCTCGGCGCCGTCGACGGGGTGACCGGCGCGGTCACCGGGATCTGACTGGCGGGCGGGTGTGCGCTCGGCGGCGGCAACGCCGACATGGCCACCCAGGTGTCCCAATCCACGGCCCAGTCCCAGATGTCGCCGTCGGAATAAGACAACTGGATCGAGCTGCCGGTCACCTCGACCGGATCGCCGTAGATCGCCGAGCTGTAGTACTGCGCGGCATCCTCGGTCGACAGGTTGATGCACCCGTTGGTGACGTTGGTGTTGCCCTGCGCACCGGAACTGGCCGGGTTGGCGTGGATGAACTCGCCGTTGTTGGAGATTCGCACCGCCCAGCGTTCGTGCACGTGGCTGTAGCCGGCCGCGGGGTTGGACATGTAGAAGTCGGCGTACTTCTCGGTGACCACGTGGACGCCGTTGCGAGTGACGTTGCGGGCCTTGTCGGCCTCGCCGTAGCTGCATGGGAAGTCCATGATCACACCAGCGTCGGTGACGACCTGCATCCGGTGCGAGGACACCTCGGCCTTGACCACCTGGCGCCGGCCGATCTGGATCTTCAGTGACATGTCCTGCAGGCCGTAGGCGCCGTCACCGAACGGCAGCCCGTAGAACTTGGCGTCGACGCTGACGGTGGTGCCCGCGGGGTAGTACTCGCGGGGGCGATAGTGGATGCGGGCGCCCTGCTGTTCGTCGGGCAGCCAGGCCCAGCTGCCCTCCACGGGCGGGTTGGTGGTGACCGTCAACGCCTTCTCGACCGTGGCCTTGTCGCTGATCGGCGCGTCGAACTGGATGATGATCGGCGCGGCGACGCCGACCGTCTGCCCGTCGGCCAACTGGAAGCCGCCGTCGATCTTCTTGGCGGGCGCGACCGTGCTGAATTTGCCCGTGACCGGGACGGTCTTGCCGTCGTGGCCGACGACCGAGCCACTCCAGCTATAGGTGGCGTCGTAGCCCAGCGGCTCGGTGGTGGTGTAGACGGTGCGGTCGGCGTTGAACGCGCCGGCGACGACCTTGCCGGACGAGTTCGTCAACGCCACCTTCTGAAACCAGCCGTCGGTGACCGAGACGCTGATCGGCGCGATGGGAACCACATCGGTGGCGTTGTCGGCGGGCTGGTATTTCAGGCTGGGCGCCGACTGCTGTTTGCTCTTCTCCGCTTGCTTGGTCGCACTGCCGCCGCAGGCGGCCAGCACACTCGGCGCGAACACACCCAGCCCCAGGGCGGTCAGGGCTAGCCGCCGGTTCATCGGCGGCCTGTCCTCGGATGTGCTCACGACACTAAAAGATACCGGCAGCGGCGACATCCTCGGCGCCGCGACAACTCGAAAAGGCGTCCGACCGGGCGTGATTTAGCCGTCTAACCCGCACCCAAGCAGCACAGGTTCGGGTTCCAGTGTGATGGCAAACACGTCGCGCACGCCGTCGCGAACGGTACGCGCCAATGCGATCACGTCCGCGGTGCGGGCGTTGCCGCGGTTGGTCAGAGCAAGCGCGTGCCTGGTGGACAGTCGGCACGGAGCCGTCGGATCGTCGGGATAGCCCTTGCCGAAACCCGCGCGCTCCACCAGCCAGCCGGCGGCCAGCTTGACCCCGGCCGGGGCCGGGTAGTGCGGCACCGGGCCGTCGACCTGCGCGGCCAGCGACTCGTAAACCGCCGGCGCGACAACCGGATTGGTGAAAAACGAGCCCACGCTCCAGGTGTCCGGGTCGGCGGGGTCGAGCACCATGCCCTTGCCGGCGCGCAGCGCCAGCACCGCGTCGCGCACCGCCTGCGGGTCGGCCCGGTCACCGGTGGCCGCGTTGAGCGCCGCGGTCAGTTCGCCGTAGCGCAACGGCGCGCTGCGGCCCGTCGCGTCCAGCGCGAATTCCACCTCCAGCACGACCGCCGGTACCTGCGGGTTCTGCTTGAACATGCTGGTGCGGTAGCCGAAACCGAGCTCCGCGCCGGGGATCCAGCGCACCGCGCCGGTGCGGCGATCCAGCACCCGGACCTGGGTGATCGTGTCGGCGACCTCCGCCCCGTAGGCACCCACGTTCTGCACCGGGGTCGCCCCGGCGGATCCCGGGATGCCGGAAAGGCATTCCAGCCCGCCCAGCCCCTGTTCGATGGCGGCGACCACCACGTCGTCCCACACCGCGCCGGCCTCGGCGCGCACCACGTTGGCCTCGACGGTGATGCCGCGGCTGGCCAGCCGCACCACGGTCAGGTCGGGCAGGTCGTCGGCGATCACCAGGTTCGAGCCGCCGGCGAACACCAACACGGGTCCGCCGTCGCCCGCGCGGCTGGCCGCGTCCAGCTCGCCCAGCACGGCGACGACCTGTTCGCTGCTGGTGCAGGTGATCAGCTGCCGCGCCACCGGCCCCACCCGCAACGTGGTCAACGGGGCCAACGGCACCGCCTCGTCGACGTGCGCACCGGCGAAGAGCGATCCGGCCTCGCTCGGCTTCATGGCCCGTAACGGTAGCCTGACCTGCTATGCCACGCTCATTCGACTTGTCCGCCGACTATGCGGACCGTGTCGAGGAGCTGCACCGTGCTTTCGCTGACGCGGCCTACTGGCAGGCCCGGCTCGCCGATATTCCGGTCGACGAGGCTCGGCTGGAGTCGCTTCGCGTCGGGGGGGACTCCGGGGACGACGGCACCATCGAGGTGGTAACCCTGCAGCACGTGCGCAGCCACAACCTGCCCGCGATGGTGACCCAGCTGCATCGCGGCGATCTGTTGTTCCGGCGCGAAGAACGCTGGGGCGCGGTCACCGACGGCGTCGCGACGGCAGCCATCCGAGGCTCGATCGTGGATACCCCGGTGCACGTGGCGGGCACGGCCGAGCTGTCCCCGATCGCCGACGGCCGCGCCCGCCTGACCTACCGTGCCACCATCCAGGTCCGGATCCCGCTGATCGGCGGCAAGGTGGAGAAGATCATCGGCACCCATCTGGCCGAGCTGGTCAACCGGGAACAACGCTTCACCACCGAATGGATCACCCACAACGCATAGTTCCGGCATAGTTCCGGGCATAGGTCCGGGATCGTGCTGCCCGCGTCGTCCCACGCCTAAGCTGGCGGACATGCGAATCGCGTTGGCGCAACTGCTCAGTGGCAGCGACCCGGCCGCGAACCTGCAGCAGGTCCGCGACTACACCCGTCGCGCCGCCGACGCTGGCGCGACGCTAGTGGTGTTCCCCGAGGCGACGATGTGCCGGTTCGGGGTCCCGCTCAAACCGATCGCCGAGCCCATCGACGGCCCGTGGGCGGACGGTGTCCGACGGATCGCCGCCGACGCCGGCATCACGGTCGTGGCCGGCATGTTCACCCCGTCCGGCGACGGCCGCGTCACCAACACCCTGATCGCGGCCGGACCGGGCACCCCCAACCAGCCGGACACCCACTACGACAAGATCCACCTCTACGACGCGTTCGGCTTCACCGAGTCGCGCACCGTCGCGCCCGGCCGGGAACCGGTGGTGATCACCGTCGACGGGGTGGGCGTCGGCCTGACCGTTTGCTATGACATCCGCTTCCCGGGCCTCTACACCGAACTGGCCCGCCGCGGCGCCCAGCTCATTGCCGTGTGCGCCTCCTGGGGGTCGGGTCCCGGAAAACTCGAGCAGTGGACGTTACTGGCACGCGCTCGCGCGCTGGACTCGATGAGTTACGTCGCCGCGGCCGGCCAGGCTGATCCCGGTGACACGCTGGCCGACTCGGGATCGGCGTCCGCAGCGCCGACCGGAGTGGGCGGCAGTTTGGTGGCCTCCCCCTTCGGCGAAGTGGTCGCCGCGGCCGGCGCGGACCCGCAGCTGGTGGTCGCCGACATCGACATCGACGAGGTCGTCAGGGCCCGAGAGAGCATCGCGGTGCTGCGCAACCAAGCGGAGTTTGCTCATGGCGATAGGGCAGAATCGGTTGGGTGACGAACCCGCAAGGACCATCCAGCGAGGGCCCGTCGTCGTGGGCGCGTCCCGGCAATCAGACCCCGTTCGGCCCGCCCACTGAACGCCCTACCGAGCGGTTGAGCGCGCCCGGGAACACCCCGCCGCCGCATCCGGCGGCGGCCGCCGGGGGGCCTCGCCCCGGCGGCCCGGCCGGCCCGGACAGTCCGGGCGGGAGCTATGCGCCGCCGCCCGCGCCGCCCACCCAACGCACCGCCGCCCCCAGCGAGGAGCCGGCGCCGAAGAAGGGCAAACGGCTGCGCGACCCGCTGGCCATCGTCCTGATCTGCGTGATCGTGGTGTCGTTGGTGCTCGCGGGCCTGATCGGCGGGGAGCTTTACGCCCGTCACGTCGCCAACAACAAGGTCGCCCAGGCGGTCGCCTGCGAGGTCCAGGATCAGGCGACGGCGTCGTTCGGCGTCGCGCCGCTGCTGCTGTGGCAGCTCGCGACGCAGCACTTCACCAACATCTCGGTGTCGACGGCGGGCAACCAGGTCCGTGACGCCAAGGCCATGAAGATCGACATCAGCATCAAGGACGTCAAACTCGACAAGACGGCCAACGCCAAGGGCACCATCGGCGCGCTCGACGCGACCATCACCTGGACCAGCGACGGCATCAAGCAGTCCGTGCAGAACGCGATCCCGGTGCTGGGTCCCTTCGTCACCAACAGCGTGACCACCCATCCCAGCGACGGCACCGTCGAGCTCAAGGGGATGCTGGACAACATCACCACCAAGCCGGTGGTGTCCGGCAACGGCATCCAGCTACAGATCCAGAGCTTCAACGCGCTCGGCTTCACAATGCCCCGCGAAAGTGTGCAGTCGACGCTGGATAGCTACACGCAGAAGCTGACGGCCAACTACCCGCTGGGCATTCACGCCGACAGCGTGCAGGTCACCGACTCCGGGGTGACGAGTCACTTCTCCACCCGCAATGCGACCATTCCGGCCGGGGACAACAACGACTCCTGCTTCGCCAACCTGTAGGGGCGGGCGCTAGCCGAGTCCGTCGAGCACCGCCCGGGTGCCGGACAGGCCCAGCCGGGTGGCACCGGCGCCCACCATCGCGATCGCGTCGGCCGCGGTGCGGATTCCGCCGCTGGCTTTGACGCCGAGTCGGCCGCCGACGGTCTGGGCCATCAGGGCGACGGCACGAACCGACGCGCCGCCGGCGGGGTGAAATCCGGTCGAGGTTTTGACGAAGTCGGCGCCGGCGTCCGCAGCGACACGGCACACGTCGGTCAGCGTGCGCCCGTCCGAATCACCCAGCAGCACAGCCGATTCCACGATCACTTTGAGCACCGCGTCGGGTATCGCGGCGCGCACCGTCGCGATGTCGGAACGCACCGCCGCCAGCTGCCCGGCTAGCGCGGCACCGATGTCGATCACCATGTCGACTTCGCTCGCACCGGATGCGACCGCCGTGGCGGCCTCCTGGGCCTTGACCGCCGATGTGTGCTTGCCCGACGGAAAGCCGGCTACCGCCGCGACCCGCACGCCCGGGACGGCCGCGGCGACCGGCACCATCGACGCGGACACGCACACCGCGTAGACGCCCAGGTCCACGGCTTCGTCGACCAAGGCCCTCACATCGGCGTCGGTGGCCTCGGGTTTGAGCAGCGTATGGTCGACCAGGCCCGCCATCTGCGTGCGGCTCAGTGCCATCAGAGGGGCCATCAGCGGAGGTCCTCCGGGCCGCCCGGATTGCAGCCGGAGGCGACCATCTCGGCGTCGTCGACGACGGGACGCCATGGCTCGAGATTCCAGCTGGTCTTGCCGGGCTCGGCCGTCTCGGCAAACTGCCAATGGCAGCTGAACTGCGCCCGCATACCGGCAGTGTCGGCGTCCGGCGTCATTGCCACCACTTCGGACCAGGCCTCAGACCAGGCCCCGGCGGCCGCGGTCCCGGGGTGGCCGGACGCCAGCCGTCCGGACGGGGTCGGAAAGACCCGCAGGGTCGGTCGGTCTCCCCACTGCGACCACTCGGAAACCCACGCGGTGTGATCGACGAACGGCGGACCTGACTCAGGGCCGGAGTCGGCCGGGCCGATCGCGCCGGGCTCGGCCGACGCCACACCGGCGAGCGAGCCCGCCGCCGGCGCCGCGCCCAGCAGGACGACGGCCGCGGGCACGGCCATCAGGATCTTCATCGCGTCAGCGCGACTTACCCTGAATTTCCAGCAGCTTTGGCCGCACGTCGACCAGATACACACCCGCCGCGCAGGCGGCGATTGCCATCCCGAGCACCCCGAAAATATAGCCCAGGATGGATGTCAATGCGACGGCCCCGCCCAGGATCACCAGCCACACCGGCTTGGTCATCTTGTCCGCGGCGGTATAGGCGTCGGCCCGCTGCATCGCGGCGTGTACGAACGCGTACACCGTCATGACCAGGACGCCGATCTGCAAGACCCACATGACGGTATTCACGGCTTGGCTCACCGCTCAAGGGTATGCGGGTTGCGTCATGTCCGTCGAATCCGAGCCGCCCCGCAGGGCCACTCGGCGCTCGGACTACTTTTGCGTGACCTTCTTGGCGGCGGCCTTCTTCGCCGGTGCCTTCTTGGCGGGGGCTTTCTTGGCCGGAGCCTTCTTGGCCGGGGCCTTCTTGGCCACCGCCGTGGAGGTCCCCTCCGCCTTGCGGGGCAGCTCGATGCCGACCAGCTTGGCGGCACGCTCGCCGACCGCGCGGGTCTGCGACGCCACGGTGCCCAGCGCCTCCTGGGTCAGCTCGACGGCCTGGTCGACGTAGCCCTCGGCGCGCGCCGTGGTCTCCTCGAACGGCCGCTGGCTGCGCAGCCGCTGCAGCGCGGCCTCGCCCCGCTCGACGAGCTCGTTGTACCGGCTGGTCGCGGCCTCCAGGTAGCCTTCGGCGGCCTTGCGCAGTTCCTCGGGGGTGAAGCGCTCGCGCAGCTCGGTGAACTGCTCGGGCAGGTCTTCCTGCAGCTTGGCGATCCGAGCGCGGCTCTCCTCGACGCGGCTGCGGGTGTCGGTGCGGGTGTCTTCGGCCCGCTCGCGCAGGTTGCCGATGAGTTCGTTCACGGTGGCCAGGGCCAGGTCGGCGGCCCCCAGGGCGGCGAGCAACGGTGCCCGCAGTTCTTCGATGTTCGTGTTTTCAGCCATGGTTTTTCCTTTCATGGTTGGTTGTCGGGCTGAGGTCTGTGAAATTCGGTCTCCGGGCGGGACCCGGTCGGCATCAGCGCGACCGCGGCGCCGGGACGCGGCTACTCATTCGTGGCTGTCGATTCGGGTGCGGGCTCCTCACGGATGGCCTCGTTTTGCTGGGCAAAGGAGGCGTAGATGTCGAGCAGAATCTGCTTTTGACGCTCGGTGATCGCGGTGTCGGTGATGATGGCGTCGCGCACTTGGCTCTTGTCGCTGGGCTCGAGGATTCCGGCCCGCACGTAGAGAACCTCAGCGGAGACCCGCAGCGCCTTCGCGATCTGGCTGAGCACGTCGGCGGACGGTTTGCGCAGTCCGCGCTCCACCTGGCTCAGGTACGGGTTGCTGACGCCGGCCAGTTCGGCGAGTTGGCGCACCGACACCTGGGCCAGTTCGCGCTGGCTGCGGATGAAGCTGCCGATGTCGGACGCCATGTCGGAGGCCGCGGTGGACACCTTCGCGGAGAGCGTCTCCTCCGGCGGCATGCGGGCTCCTTTTCGTCCCGTGGGCAAACATTGACAGGTACGCAGCGTACGGACATGTGCTTGCATTTGCAAGCGCTAGTTAGCACCCCTAGAAAAAGAGCTGCGCGATGGTGTAGATCACCAACCCCGCCAGCGAGCCGACCACGGTGCCGTTGATCCGGATGAACTGCAGATCGCGGCCAACATGCAGCTCGATGCGCCGACTTGCCTCCTCGGCGTCCCACCGTTCGATCGTGTCGGTGATGATCGCCGTGATCTCGACCCCATACTGCGAGACCAGGTGCTGGGCGGCCCGCGCGATCCAGGCGTCGACCTTGTCGCGTAGCTCGGCGTCGTCGCGCAACGACTCGCCGATGCGAACGACGGCGTCGGCGATGCGGGTGCGCAGCGCCGAGGACGGGTCGTCGACGCCCTCGAGCACCAGACGCTTCAGCGTCTTCCACGCCGTCGCCGCGGCATTGGCGATCTCGTCGCGCGCCATCAGCTGCTCTTTGACCGCGTCGGCGCGGGCGATGGTGTCCGGATCGTGTTGCAGATCGTCGGCGAATTCGAACAGAAAGCGGGTGGCCGATCGGCGCAGTTCGTGATCCGGGTTGCGGCGCACCTTGTCGGTGAAGTCCATCAGTTCGCGATGGATGCGATCCCCGACGAGGTGGTCGACGAAGCGCGGCGACCACGTCGGCGAGTCACGCTCGACGACGCGCTGGATGATCTCGCCCGCGTTCAGCGACCACTGGAACGCCCGGTCAGCCAGCAGTTGGATCAGGGCTTCCTGGCGGTTCTCGGCGAGCAGCGTCGCCAGCACCCGACCCGCCGGCGGCCCCCACTGCGGTTCGGCGATGCGCCGCACGATCATCCGGTCGATCACCTGCTGGACGTCTTCGTCCCGCAGCAACTCGACGAGCACGCGCAGCACGGTTGCGGTCTCGCCGGCTACCCGCTCGGCGTGCGAGGCGTCCGACAACCACTTGCCGAGCCGGCCAGGCACCTGGGCGTCGCGCAGCTTGGTCTCCACCACCTCCGGAGACAAAAAGTTCTCCCGCACGAAGGTGCCCAGGCCCTCACCCAGCTGGTCCTTCTTGCGCTTGATGATCGCGGTGTGCGGGATCGGTATGCCCAACGGATGCTTGAACAGCGCCGTCACCGCGAACCAGTCGGCCAGCGCACCCACCATGCCGGCTTCCGCGGCCGCGCCGACGTAACCGGCCCAGGCGCCGGCGCTGCCGTGCGCCTGCGCCCAGCGGCACGCAAGGAACACGCCGGTGGCGCCGATCAGAAAGCTCAGCGCGACCAACTTCATGCGGCGCAGCGCTACCCGCCGCGCGGCATCCGCCTCCGGGTCGGCGCCAGCGAACGACTCCGCGAAGGACGTCCGCGGGGCCGGCGACGCGGCCGCGGGCGAGGGCGGCTGCGCCCACCCGGCGGCCGTGCCCGGTGCGTCGGCTCGCGACGAGGGTCTATGTGCCACCCCACCATCATGTATCGATTGCGCCAGTTCGTGTTACGACACCGCCGCAGGCGCCGTTTCCGATGGCCGTCCCGTCCGCCATCCACACCGGCTACGCCGTATTATCAACAGCGTTCTAGTGAATGGGAATCGTCGATAGTGACAGAGCAAATCCCGGCTGTAATCGTCAAGACGGACGGTCGTAAGCGGCGTTGGCACCAACATAAGGTGGAGCGCCGCAACGAGCTGGTTGATGGAACGATCGACGCGATTCGCCGGCACGGCCGCTACTTGAGCATGGACGAGATCGCCGCGGAGATCGGCGTTTCCAAAACCGTGCTGTACCGATATTTCGTCGACAAAAACGACTTGACGACGGCTGTGATGATGCGGTTTGCCCAGACCACGCTGATTCCGAACATGGCCGCGGCGTTGACCTCCAACCTCGACGGGATCGACCTGACCCGGGAGGTCATCCGCGTCTACGTCGACACCGTGGCCAACGAGCCCGAACCGTATCGGTTCGTGATGGCGAACAGCTCGGCCAGCAAGAGCAAGGTGATCGCCGACTCCGAGCGGATCATCGCCCGGATGATCGCGGTGATGATGCGCCGTCGCATGGTGCAGGCCGGGATGGACACCGGCGGCGCCGAGCCGTGGTCCTACTTGATAGTCGGTGGTGTGCAATTGGCCACGCACTCGTGGATGTCCAATCCACGGATGACCAGAGACGAGTTGATCGACTACCTGACGATGCTCAGCTGGAACGCCCTGTGTGGAATCGTCGAGGTGGGTGGATCGCTGGAGAAATTTCGCGCCGAGCCGCATCCGTCGCCGATCGTGCCACCACGAGACTCGTAAACGCCCCGGCATGCCTGCCGTTTTGTGCGTTCGGCCCGCGCCGTGTGACCCTAGGTGTGGCCCGGGGCACACGGCATGTGCCTGCGGAAACCGCTAGCATGCAGGGGCATGCGCCGGGGGTGCATGGCAACCCCCGACCACGTCGGCCCCGCACCTCCGGGATACAGGAAGGCTCCTTTCGTTATGGCCGTGCAGCTCACCCCGCATTTCGGCAATGTGCAGGCGCACTACGACCTGTCGGACGACTTTTTCCGGCTCTTTCTCGACCCCTCCCAGACCTACAGCTGCGCGTACTTCGAGCGCGACGACATGACGCTGCAGGAGGCTCAGCTCGCAAAGATCGACCTGTCGCTGTCCAAACTGCGCCTCGAACCCGGGATGACGCTGCTCGACATCGGTTGCGGTTGGGGCGCTACCCTGCGCCGGGCCATCGAGAAATACGACGTCAACGTCGTGGGGCTGACCCTGTCGGAGAATCAGGCCGAACACGTGCAGAAGTCGTTCGACGAACTGGACACCCACCGCACCCGCCGGGTGCTGCTCGAGGGTTGGGAGAAATTCGACCAGCCGGTCGACCGGATCGTGTCGATCGGCGCTTTCGAGCACTTCGGCCGCGCCCGGTGGGCGCGCTTTTTCGAGATGGCGTACTCGGTGTTGCCGGCCGACGGGGTGATGATGCTGCACACCATCGTGCGTCCGTCGTTCAAGGAGGCCCGGGCCAAGGGCTTGCCGTTGACGCACGAAGTCGTTCATTTCACGCAATTCATCCTGGCCGAGATTTTCCCGGGCGGCTGGCTACCCACTCCCGCCTTGGTCGAGGAGCACGCGTGCGACGCGGGTTTCAAACTCACCCGCACACAGTCTTTGCAGCTGCACTACGCGCGGACCCTGGACATGTGGGCCGCCGCGCTCGAAGCGAACCGGGACACCGCCATCGCGATCCAGTCCGAAAAGGTCTACGACCGCTACATGAAGTACCTGACCGGCTGCGCGAAGCTGTTCCGCCAGGGCTATACCGACGTCGACCAGTTCACGCTGGAAAAGTAACCGGCGCTATTCCGCCTCCGAGGCCCCGGCACCGCGCCCGGGGTCTCGTCATTTCACCAGGGTGAATTGCCCCACATTACTGATGCCCTTGATGAAGAAGTTCTCGCATCCCGTCAAATAGTGCATATAACGGTCGTAAACCTCTTCGGATTGGATAGCGATCGCCTTTTCCTTGTTGGCCTCGAGATTGGCGGCCCAAATGTTCAGCGTTCGGGCGTAATGCTCTGGCAGTAATTGCACTCGCTCGATCGAAAAGCCGGCCGCCTCGCCGAACCTGAAAATGTCTTCCTGCGCGGGCAATTGGCCGCCCGGGAAGATCTCGGTGCCGATGAACCGCATGAACCGGATGTCGCTCATCGTGATGCTCACGCCGCGCTGCAGCTGCTGCTGCTGGGTATAGGTCAAGATCGTGTGCAGCAGCATGCGGCCGTCGTCAGGCAGGACGTTGTACATCCGGTCGAAGAACGCGGCGTAGCGCTCCATCTTGAACGCCTCGAATGCACCGATGGTGACGACACGGTCCACCCGGTCCTCGAATTCCTCCCAGCCCTGCAGCCGCACCTCGACGGAGCGGTTGGTCGGGATGGCGGACAGTTTTTTCTTGCTGTATTCGAACTGGTTGCGGCTCAACGTGATTCCGATGACGTTGACGTCGAACTTCTCAACCGCGCGCACCAGCGCGCCGCCCCAGCCGCACCCGATGTCGAGCAGCGTCATCCCCGGTTCGAGGTTCAGCTTGCCCAGGGCCAGGTCGAACTTGGCCTGCTGCGCTTCCTCGAGAGTCATGTCGTCGCGTTCGAAATACGCGCACGTGTAACCCATCGTCGGATCCAGAAATAGAGCGAAAAATTCGTCGGATACGTCGTAAATCGATTGCGATTCTTCGTAATACGGTCTCAGTTGCGCCATGCCCGGGTGGCTACCTTCCCTCGATTGGTCGCGAGGATGGTATCCAAAAAACGAAGTAAATGCCAGATAACCGAAGTGCGTGGCGCCCGGGTGTCTCAGTACGTGTAGAAACCCCGACCGGATTTCTTGCCCAGCATGCCGGCCTCGACCATCCGCAGCAGCAACGGCGGTGGGCCGTAGTGCGGCTCCTTGAATTCCTCGTACATCTTGTCGGCGATCAGCTTGAGGGTGTCCAGCCCCACCAGGTCGGAAAGCCGCAGCGGCCCCATCGGGTGCGACAGTCCGGCGACGATCGCCTTGTCGACGTCCTCGACGGTGGCGAAACCGGACTCCACCATCCGTATCGCTGACAGCAGGTAGGGCACCAGCAGGGCGTTGACGACGAACCCGGACCGGTCCGAGCAGCGCACCACCCGTTTGCCGAGCACGGCGCTGGCAAACTCTTCGGTGCGCGCGGCCGCGGCCTCGTCTGTGACCAGCGTGCTGACCAGTTCGACCAGCGGCAGCACCGGAACGGGGTTGAAGAAGTGCAGGCCCAGCACCCGCTTGGGATTCTTGGTGGCGGCCGCGAGCTTCATGATCGGGATGCTGGAGGTGTTCGACGCGAGCACCGCGTCCGGGTCGGTGATCACCTCGTCGAGCTTGGCGAAGACCTCGGCCTTGACGGCCTCGTCCTCGATGATCGCCTCGATCACCAGCTGCCGGTCGGCGAGGTCGGTCAAGTCGGTGGTGAAGGTGAGCTGGCTCAGCGCACGGTCCCGCTCGCGCTCGGTCACCTTGCCCGCGCTGACGCCTCGCTCCAGCGACTTCACGATGCGGTTTCGCCCCGCGGTGACGAGGGCGTCGGTGGTTTCGTACACGGTGACGGCGACGCCGGCGCGGACGGAGACTTCGGCGATTCCGGATCCCATCTGCCCGGCCCCGACAACTCCTACTCGCGCAATCCCTGTGTCGCTCACTGTTTCTCCGTTGTGTCGTCGTTTCTCCACTGTGCCGTCGTGGACCGCAAGAGGCCCCGCCCGGGATCGCCGGGCGGGGCCTATGCTACTTCAGCCGATCTTCACTGCTCCTCGCACCAGATGCACGTTCGGCAAAGCATCGCTCAGTGCTCAGTGCTCAGTGCTCAGTGCTCAGTGGAACTGACCCTCTTCGGTGGAGCCGGCCAGCGCGGTGGTCGACGAGCTCGGGTCCACCGTGGTGGCGATGCGGTCGAAGTAACCCGCGCCGACCTCGCGCTGGTGCTTGGTCGCGGTGTAACCGCGCTCCTCGGCGTCGAACTCGCGCTCCTGCAACTCCACGTAAGCGCTCATCTGGTTGCGGGCGTAGCCGTAGGCCAGATCGAACATCGCGTAGTTGAGGGCGTGGAAGCCGGCCAGCGTGATGAACTGGAACTTGTAGCCCATCGCGGCCAGCTCCTTCTGGAACTTCGCGATGGTCGCGTCGTCCAGGTGCTTGCGCCAGTTGAACGACGGCGAGCAGTTGTAGGCCAGCATCTGGTCCGGGAACTCGGCCTTGACGCCCTCGGCAAACTTGGCCGCGAGCTCGAGGTCCGGGGTGCCGGTCTCCATCCAGATCAGGTCGGAGTACGGCGCGTAGGCCTTGGCGCGGGCGATGCAGGGCTCCAGGCCGTTACGGACGCGGAAGAAGCCCTCCTTGGTGCGCTCGCCGGTGATGAACGGCTGGTCGCGCTCGTCGACGTCGGAGGTGATCAGAGTCGCCGCCTCGGCGTCGGTGCGGGCGATGACCACGGTCGGCACGTCGGCAACGTCCGAGGCCAGGCGGGCGGAGGTCAGGGTCCGGATGTGCTGGCTGGTCGGGATCAGCACCTTGCCACCGAGGTGGCCGCACTTCTTCTCCGAGGCGAGCTGGTCCTCCCAGTGCGAACCGGCGATACCGCCGGCGATCATCGCCTTCTGCAGCTCGTAGACGTTCAGCGCGCCACCGAAGCCGGCCTCGCCGTCTGCCACGATCGGGGCCAGCCAGTTCTCCACCGAGGTGTCACCCTCGATCTTGGCGATCTGGTCGGCACGCAGCAGCGCGTTGTTGATGCGGCGCACGACCTGCGGCACCGAGTTGGCCGGGTAGAGGCTCTGGTCGGGGTAGGTGTGGCCGGCGAGGTTGGCGTCACCGGCGACCTGCCAACCCGACAGGTAGATGGCCTTGAGGCCGGCGCGGACCTGCTGAACGGCCTGGTTGCCGGTCAGTGCGCCGAGCGCGTTGACGAACTCGAGCTCGTGCAGTTGCTTCCACAGCACCTCCGCGCCACGGCGGGCCAGCGTGCTCTCCTCGACGACGCTGCCCTGCAGGGCCACGACGTCCTCGGCGGTGTAGGTACGGCTGATCGCCTTCCAGCGCGGGTTGGTGTCCCAGTCGTGCTGGATCTGCTCGGCGCTTCTCGGGGTGCCAACAACAGACATTGGGCTTGCTCCTTATGTTCTTTTTTGAGCCGGACCGCGCGTCTTGCGATGACTGTGGCTCAACTTCGCTCCTATGCTTTACCGACGATGACACAGGGTGTTGATGCAGGTCCACCCATTTTCTTTGCCAATTTCGGCCACGACTCCGAGCCGATGTTGTGAAGATTGCGAAGATAGGGGGTAACTGAACCGGTTCAGAAGCTACCGACCGGTAACCGAAACCCGCAGGTCAACGCGCAAATTAACCGGACGCTTGTCCTGTTAGAGATTGAAGAGCGCGGCGACCGCTTTGGTCTCCTCGCCGACCGCATATGTGAGCGTTGTAACAGGCCGATCGGTGAGCCCGGGACCGAATTGGTCGGTCGACCCGGCCGGATGAATGTGCGAGATGATCTCCAGCTTGTCGCCCAGCGCCACCGGGGCCTCATGCTCGATCGTGATGCGCAGCGGACGGGCCATCAGCGCCAGATGCGACGCCAGGTAGTCCTCGATGACGGACCAGTAGACCGAGTTGTTCATGTGGTCGAACAGGTCGATGTCGGTGACCCGGACCCCGAACTCGTGGATCTCGGCCGCATCGTCGCGGCTACCGGGCTTCAGGTAACCCTTCCAGCGCAGCCGGTCGACGGACGTCGTCTTGTGCAGGCCGGCCAGGAAGTCGTCGGAGATACGCGACGGCATCTGCGTTTCCCTGTTGATGTTGATCCAGAACGCCTCGGATTCGATCAGGCCGCCCTTGCGCCCGTCGATGCGGACCCGCATTTCACACCACCGGTTGGAGGTGCCCGAACACCACCGCCGGCACCGCAGCATGTCCTGGAACTCGATGGGGCGCAGCAAATCGAGCATGGTGCGCCGAACGATCCACAGCGGGTGCGTTTCCTCGAATCCCATCTCGCGCAGCTGGTCCTGGCCGATGTCCTGGATGTGCCGGCACGCGGCGTCCAGGCGCAACCGGCCGGTGCGGTCGATGTCGGCCACGCGCAGCGGCCATTCGCGGTCGAACACGTCGGGGTGACCGTCGGGCACCGGCATCATTGATTTGTCCAGGCTCACGACTTTGCTCCCCCGTTGACCTTCACATGGGCTTCGTGCGCATCATGCCAACGAGACGCCGAAACACCAAACCTGTCCCGGTTGCCAAGTCTGCTAAGCCAACCTTGGCATTGCCGGTAGGCTCGTTAAATGTCGAAAACGTACGTCGGGTCACGGGTTCGCCAACTGCGCAACGAGCGCGGGCTCTCGCAGGCCGCGCTGGCCCAGATGCTGGGGATCTCACCGAGCTACCTCAACCAGATCGAACACGATGTTCGCCCGCTGACGGTGGCCGTGCTGCTGCGAATCACCGAACTGTTCGGGGTCGACGCGACGTTCTTCGCCTCCCAGGACGACACCCGGTTGGTCGCCGAGCTGCGGGAGGTGACGATGGACCGCGATTTGGGCATCAACGTCGATCCGTCCGAGGTCGCCGACATGGTCAACGCCCATCCCGCGCTGGCCCGCGCCGTGGTCAACCTGCACCGGCGCTACCGGCTCACCACCGCCCAGCTGGCCGCGGCCACCGAGGAGCGCTACTCCGACGGCAGCGGCAGCGGGTCGATCACGATGCCGCACGAAGAGGTGCGCGACTACTTCTACGAGCGGCAGAACTACCTGCACGAGCTCGACACCGCGGCCGAGGACCTCACCATCCACACCCGGCTCAACCAGGGTGATTTGGCCCGCGAGTTGACCCGCCGGCTCACCGAGGTGCACGGCGTGCACATCAACCGGCGCGTCGACCTCGGTGACACCGTGCTGCACCGCTACGACGCCAAGACCAACACGCTGGAGATCAGCAGTCACCTGTCGCTGGGGCAGCAGGTGTTCAAGATGGCCGCCGAATTGGCCTATCTCGAATTCGGTGACCTGATCGACGCCATGGTCGCCGAGGGCAAGTTCACCAGCCCCGAGTCGCACACCTTGGCGCGGCTCGGCTTGGCGAACTACTTCGCGGCGGCGGCGGTCCTGCCCTACGGGCAGTTCCACGACGTCGCCGAGAATTTCCGGTACGACGTCGAACGGCTCTCGGCGTTCTATTCGGTGAGCTACGAGACCATCGCGCACCGGCTTTCGACCATGCAGCGGCCGTCGATGCGCGGTGTGCCATTCTCCTTCGTCCGGGTGGATCGCGCCGGCAACATGTCAAAACGTCAGTCCGCCACCGGTTTTCACTTCTCCTCCAGCGGCGGGACCTGCCCGTTGTGGAACGTGTACGAGACCTTCGCCAACCCCGGCAAGATCTTGGTGCAGATCGCCCAGATGCCCGACGGCCGCAACTACATGTGGGTGGCGCGTACCGTCGAACGCCGCGCCGCCCGGTATGGTCAGCCCGGTAAGACCTTCGCGATCGGGCTGGGCTGCGAGTTGCGGCACGCGCACCGGCTCGTCTACTCGGAAGGACTCGACTTGTCGGGCAACCCTCTTGCGGCCACCCCCATCGGCGCGGGTTGCCGTGTCTGCGAGCGCGATAACTGTCCGCAGCGGGCCTTCCCGGCGCTCGGTCGCGCACTCGATCTCGACGAGCACCGCAGCACGGTGTCGCCCTACCTGGTGAAGCAGCCGTGAGCGAGCAGGCGGGCCACGCGGCCCGCATTCCGTCCTCCACCAAGTTGCGCCGGCTGGGGCCGGTCAACTGGGTGCTGGCGAGGGCGGCCGCCCGCACCGTTTCCGCACCCGAGATGCATCTGTTCACCACGCTGGGTCAACGCCAAGGCCTGTTTTGGGCGTGGTCGCTATACGGGGGGCGGTTGCTGCGCGGCCGGCTGCCCCGGGTCGACACCGAATTGGTGATCCTGCGCGTCGCGCACCTGCGCGGCAGCGAGTACGAACTGCAGCACCATCGGCGGATGGGCCGCCACTATGGTCTGGACGCGCACGTGCAGGAGGCAATTTTCGCCTGGCCCGACGCCCCCGCCGGTGACGGCCCCCGGGTGATCCTGAGCGCGCGTCAGCAGGCGCTACTCAACGCGACGGACGAGCTAATCAAACACCGGTCCATCAGCGACGGCACCTGGCAGCAGCTGGCGGCGCATCTCGACCGCCGTCGTCTCATCGAATTCTGTTTGCTCGCAACGCAATACGATGGACTGGCGGCGACGATCAGCGCGCTGAACATCGAGCTGGACAACCCCCGGTAGGGACTCAGGCGAGCACGTCGACCAGCACCGCCAGCGTCAGGATCACCGGCAGGATCGGCAAGTCGAACGCGAACGCCGCCCACAGGTACTTGCCCCGGCGCCGCAATTGCCAGCCAAAGATCGCTGCAGCGACGCCCAGCAGCACCGACGCCAGCAGCAGCAACGGGGCCCAATGCCCGGCCGTCGCGTTGTCGCCGGCAACTGAGATGGCGATCAGCCACAGCACATAACCGGTCGCGGCGCCGCCGATGGCACCGAGGATGGTTTCGCCGCGCAGCATCGACCAGGCTCAGAAGTTGATCATGTGGCCGATCAGGCCGTGGAAGCATTCCTGCAGCGCCTCGGACATGGTCGGATGGGTGTGCACGTTGCGGGCCAGCTCGGTGGCGGTCAGATCCCACTTCTGGGCCAGCGTCAGCTCGGGCAGCAACTCGGAGACGTCGTGGCCGACCAAATGGCCGCCGATCAACTCGCCGTACTTGGCGTCAGCGATCAGCTTGACGAAGCCGCTGGGGTCGCCCACCCCGTGCGCTTTGGCGTTGGCGGTGAACGGGAACTTGGCCACCACGACGTCGTAGCCTTCCGCGCGGGCTTGCTCCTCGGTGAGCCCGAAGCTTGCGACATTGGGTTGGCAGAAGGTGGCGCGGGGCAACATCCGGTAGTCGCCCAGCGCCAAAGTCTCTGCGCCGGCGATGGTTTCGGCTGCCACCACCCCTTGGGCCTCGGCGACGTGCGCGAGCTGCAGCTTGCCGGTGACGTCGCCGATCGCGTAGATGTGCTCGACGTTGGTGCGCATGTAGTCGGTGATCCCGATGGCCCGCCGATCGGTGAGCGCGACACCGGCCTTGTCCAGCCCGTAGCCCTCCACGTTGGGCGCAAAACCGATGGCCTGCAACACCTTTTCGGCCTTGAGTTCCTCGGACTTGCCGTCCTTGCTGACCGCGACCCGGACCACGGATCCCTCGTCGGTGATCGACTCCACCTTGGTTCCGAGCAGGATCTTGACGCCGAGTTTCTTGAACTGCTTTTCGACCTCTTTGGAGACCTCGGCGTCCTCGTTGGGCAGCGCGCGCGGCAAGAACTCGACGACGGTGACCTCGACGCCGTAGTTGCGCAGCACGTAGCCGAACTCCATGCCGATCGCCCCACAGCCGGCGATGATGATCGACTCCGGCAACTCGCGGGACATGATCAGTTCTTCGTAGGTGACCACGTTTTCCGACAGCGACGTCCCAGGCACCAGCCGGGTGCTGCTGCCGGTGGCGATGATGGCGTTGTCGAACGTGACCGTTTCGGTGCCGCCGTCATTGAGGTTGACCGACAGCGTGTGCGGGTCGGTAAACCGTCCGTAGCCGTGAATCTCGGTGATCTTGTTCTTCTTCATCAGGAAGTGCACGCCGGCGACGCGCCCCTCGGCCACCTTGCGGCTGCGATCGAAGGCAACCCCGTAGTCGAACGACACCTCGCCGGTCATGCCGAAGGTCTTCGCATCCTTGGTGAAGATGTGCACGAGTTCGGCGTTGCGCAGCAACGCCTTGGACGGGATGCAGCCGACGTTGAGGCAAACGCCGCCCCAATATTTCGGTTCGACGACTGCGGTGTTCAGGCCCAGCTGCGCGGCGCGGATGGCGGCGACATAACCGCCGGGGCCGGCTCCGAGGACAACGACGTCATAGTGAGAAGTCACGAGCCCACATTAGTGGGCGACGACTTCTGGCCGCACGACACGTGGGCCGGCCCAGGCCCGGGCCGCCCCGGTCGGTCGGTCAGTACGGGATGACGCCGATCACGCAGTGACCTACTGGCGGGCCGACGCGCGCGCAGTAGTAGTAGCCGTAGAGCGGCGCCGCGGCGAGCAGCGAGCCGAACGGCCCGGACAACACCGCGATGGACAGCGCCGCGACCACCGGCTTGCCCTGCACCATCGCCAGCATCACGGCGCCGACCACGCACGCGACCACGTAGACCAGCGTCATGAACACCGGCGCCGCCTTGTCGATGGTGTGGTACCACCAATAGAACAAGCTCAGGCCGACCTCGGCGGTCACCGCCCAGGTGCCGAGGATCACCAGCGCCAGCTTCCACCACTTCAGGTATTGGTAGCGGCCCGGCACGCTGACCGACTGCGCCGGCGCGCCGCTGGCCTCCGGCGTCCCGGCGTCTCGCTCCGCCGCGGGCGCGACTTCGGGTTTGCCCGGTTCGGCCGTGTTCTTGGCCGCGTCCCGGTGCCCGGCGAGGACGGGTATCGGCTGAGCACCGGTGTCGTCGAAATCCGGGACGAAACCCTGGGTCCCGGTGTCGGTGCCGCCGTCGTCGGAGTCGAAGTCGGGGACAAACGGCTCGGTGCCCGGGTTGGTGGCCGGGCCGTGTTCGGCGTCCTTGTCAGCCACGGGTTTGTCAGCCACGGGCCGTCACCTCGATGGCCACCAGCACCCCGAACCAGCCGGGCCCCAACGCCAAGATGAAGGCGCCCAGCATCGTGACCCATCGGCGCCCGGAGAACAGGATGGTCAGCAGCCCGATCACGCTGGGCAGGCCGACGACCAGGGCGATCACCACGTCGGGTCGCACCGGGGTGTGAATCAGCACGGTCAGCGCCACTCCCAACAGCAACCCGACCGCGGTGCCCATCAGCATCGCGCTGGCCAGCTGCCAGGGACGCGGTAAAGGGATCACCCCATCGAGGTTACTGAGTCACGGAATACGAGGCGGGCACGTTTCCGGCACGGCTTCGTAATTCACAGGGTCAATCACCGGACCGCGTACCGGCGGACGTTCACCCCGCTGGTACACCGCGCCGGTGATCACCGATTCGGTCTCTAGCTCGGCCTTTTCCTCGTCGGTGAAGGCGCGGCCGCGGCTGAGGAACCGCACCCCTTCGGGAGCCTCCAGGCTGAACCCACCGCCGCGGCCGGGCACCACGTCGATGACCAGCTGGGTGCGCTTCTCGCCTCGATAGTGAGCCTGGTACTGCGGGCCCGAGATCCACACCTCGACGCCCTCGTCGCCGACGTCGAGGACTCCGAGTAGGACGTCGCGGTCGCCGACGAGGAAGTCACCGACCGGATAGCACATCGGCGACGATCCGTCGCAGCAGCCGCCGGACTGGTGAAACATCACCCGGCCGTGCCGCTGCTGCAGCCGGCCCAGCAAATCGGCGGCCGCGGCCGTGACGACGACGCCGGCCGGCATCAGAAGAACCCCCGCGCCTCGTCCGCGTAGGACACCAGCAGATTCTTCGTCTGCTGGTAGTGCTCGAGCGCCATCTTGTGGGTCTCGCGGCCGAACCCGGACTGCTTGTAACCGCCGAACGCCGCGTGCGGCGGATAGGCGTGGTAGCAGTTCACCCACACCCGGCCGGCCTTGATCTCGCGCCCGGCCCGGTAGGCGGTGTTGCCGTCGCGGCTCCATACCCCGGCGCCCAGCCCGTAGAGCGTGTCGTTGGCGATGCTCATCGCGTCGGCGAAGTCGCTGAACGACGTCACCGCCACCACCGGGCCGAAAATTTCCTCCTGGAAGATGCGCATCTTGTTGTTGCCGGAGAAGATCGTGGGCTGAACGTAGTACCCGCCGGATAGGTCACCGCCGAGCTCGGCGCGTTCCCCGCCGGTGACGACCTTGGCGCCCTCCCCCTTGCCGATTTCGATGTAGGACAAGATCTTTTCCAGCTGATCGTTGGAGGCCTGGGAGCCCAACATGGTCTCGCTGTCCAGCGGGTCGCCCTGGCGGACGGCCTTGGTGCGGATCGCGGCGAGCTCCAAGAACTCGTCGTGGATGTCGGACTGGATCAGGCTGCGCGACGGACAGGTGCAGACCTCGCCCTGGTTGAGGGCGAACATGGTGAAGCCCTCCAGCGCCTTGTCCTGGAAGTTGTCGTTGGCCGCCATCACGTCGGAGAAGAAGATGTTGGGGCTCTTGCCGCCGAGTTCGAGGGTGACCGGGATCAGGTTCTGCGAGGCGTACTGCATGATCAGCCGGCCGGTGGTGGTTTCCCCGGTGAACGAGACCTTGGCGATGCGGTTGCTGGACGCCAGCGGCTTGCCGGCCTCGACGCCGAAGCCGCTGACGATGTTGACCACGCCCGGCGGGATCACATCACCGATCAGCGACATCAGGTACAGGATCGACGCCGGGGTCTGCTCGGCGGGCTTGAGCACCACCGTGTTCCCGGCGGCCAGCGCGGGGGCCAGTTTCCAGGCGCCCATCAAGATGGGGAAGTTCCACGGGATGATCTGCCCGACGACGCCGAGCGGCTCGTGGAAGTGGTAGGCGACGGTGTCCTCGTCGATCTGCGACAGCGAGCCCTCCTGGGCGCGGATCGCCGCGGCGAAGTAACGGAAATGGTCGGCGGCCAGCGGGATGTCGGCCGCCAACGCCTCGCGGATCGGCTTGCCGTTGTCCCACACCTCGGCCACCGCCAACGCGTCCTTGTTGGCCTCGATGCGATCGGCGATCTTGTTCAGCACCGCCGCCCGCTCGGCCGGGGAGGTCTTGCCCCAGCCCGGGGCGGCCGCATGCGCCGCGTCGAGCGCCTTGTCGACGTCGGCTTCGTCGGACCGCGCCACCTCGCAAAACGGTTGGCCGGTCACCGGTGTCGGGTTCTCGAAGTACCGGCCCTGGGTGGGCGCGACCCACTGACCGCCGATGAAATTGTCGTACCGCGACTCGTAGGACATCAGCGCGCCGGCGGCCCCTGGACGTGCGAAAACGGTCATCTTCTCGGCTCCTCGCTCGCTCTTCGACGACTGTTGTGCTACAGCTCACACTACCGCTGGGGCCACAATGGCTTCCATGACAGCAGAGGTTGCCGCACCCGCAAATCGCGAGCAAGACGACCCCTACCTATGGCTGGAGGATGTCACCGCGGACAACGCGCTGGATTGGGTGCGGGCCCACAACCAACCCACCCTGGCCGAGTTCTGCGACGGCGATTTCGAGCGGATGCGCACCGAGGCGCTGGAAGTGCTCGACACCGATGCCCGGATCCCCTACGTGCGTCGGCGCGGCGAGTACCTGTACAACTTCTGGCGCGATGCGCGCAACCCACGCGGCCTGTGGCGGCGCACCACGCTGCAGCGCTACCGCACCGACTCGCCCGACTGGGACGTGCTGATCGACGTGGACGCGCTGGGGCGTGCCGACGGCGAGAAGTGGGTGTGGGCCGGCGCCGCGGTGCTCGATCCGGAGTTCACCCGCGCGCTGGTCAACCTGTCGCGCGGCGGTTCGGATGCGGTGATTGTGCGCGAATTCGACATGACCACACGCGAATTCATTGCCGACGGCTTCACTCTTGCCGAGGCCAAGTCCGACATCGGCTGGGCGGATCCGGACACGGTATTGGTAGGCACCGATTTCGGGCCCGGCTCGCTGACCGAATCCGGCTATCCGCGGATCGTCAAACGCTGGCGCCGCGGCACCCCTCTCGACGAGGCCGAGGTCGTCTTCGAGGGGACACCCAGCGACGTCAGCGTGTCGGCAAGCGTCGACCGCACGCCCGGCTTCGAACGCTGTTTCGTCGGCCGCTCGATCGATTTCTGGAACTCCGAGGTCTACGAGGTTCGCGGCTCGGAATTGCTTCGCATCGACACGCCGACCGACGCGACCGTGTCGGTGCACCGTGAGTGGCTGTTGGTCGAGCTGCGCAGCGATTGGACCGTCGGCGCCGGCAGCTACCGAGCCGGCTCCCTGTTGGCCGCGAAGTATGACGAATTCCTCAGCGGCGCAAGAGATTTACGGGTCGTGTTCGAACCCGACGAGCACACTTGTCTGCATCAGAACGCCTGGACCCGGGACCGGCTGCTGTTGGTGACGTTGGCCGACGTGGCCAGCCGGGTCGAAATCGTCACGCCCGGAACGTGGCGGCGCGAGGTCGTGGCCGGGATACCGCCGGCGACCAACACGGTCGTCGTCGCCGCCGACGACATCGGCGACGAGTTCTTCTTGGATTCAAGCGGATTCGACACGCCGTCGCGGCTGTTGCGCGGCACGGACGCCGGCCAGCTCGAGCAGATCAAGTCGGCTCCGGCGTTCTTCGACGCCGAGAACCTGGACATACAGCAATATTTCGTGCCGTCGCAGGACGGAACGTCGATCCCGTACTTTGTGGTGCGTTCGCGCGACGCCGTCCAGCCCGGGCCCACCCTACTCGGCGGTTACGGGGGTTTCGAGTCCTCCCGGACCCCGGGCTACAGCGCAGTGCTGGGCCGGCTGTGGCTGGCCCGTGGCGGCACCTACGCGATGGCCAACATCCGTGGCGGCGGCGAATACGGGCCCGGCTGGCACACCCAGGCGATGCGGGAGAACCGGCACAAGGTCGACGAGGACTTCGCCGCCGTGGCAGACGATTTGGTGGCACGCGGCATCACGACGGTCAAACAACTCGGCGCGCAGGGCGGCAGCAACGGCGGACTGCTGATGGGCATCATGCTGACCAAATACCCGGAGAAGTTCGGCGCCCTGGTGTGCGATGTGCCGCTGCTGGACATGAAGCGTTACCACCTGTTGCTGGCCGGCGCCTCGTGGGTCGCCGAGTATGGCGACCCGGACAACCCGGACGATTGGAAGTTCATCGCCAAATACTCGCCGTATCAGAATATTTCGGCGACCAGACGCTACCCGCCGGTGCTGTTCACCACGTCGACCCGCGACGATCGAGTGCATCCCGGCCATGCCCGCAAGATGGTCGCCGCGCTGCAGGCGGCCGGCCACTCGGTCTGGTTGTACGAGAACATCGAGGGTGGACATGCCGGCGCGGCCGACAACGAGCAGGCCGCGTTCAAGGCGGCCCTGAGCTATTCGTTCCTGTGGCGCACCCTGGGAGGCCGAGCGTGAAGATCCTCGACATCATCGAATTCGGTTTGGTCATCGCCGGACTGATCCTGATCATCGCCGGTTGGGCACAGTCTCGCTTTCGGTTCATCGCCGAACGCCGCAAGGGTCGGTACTTCTACTGGGGCACCTCGGCGCTGGGCATCATCTTCTTCGCGTTCGGCACGGGCAAACTCTGGCCGAATGGTGTGATGACGACGTTGATCTTCGGCGGCATCGTGGTGGTGACGGCCTACCTGACGACGCCCTACCTCAAGATCGGCGACCGGATCTACGCGTCGAGCCCGGAGAATCGTGAGCCCGACCCGCCCGGCGAACAGCGTTAGCCCACACTTGGGCTATGCCAGCATCCACGTCGCGTTCCGGGTCCGACTTCGAGACCCTGCTGTACCGGACCGCCGGCCCGGTCGCCACCATCACCTTGAACCGCCCCGAGCACCTCAACACGATCGTCCCGCCGATGCCCGACGAGATCGAGGCCGCGATCGGGTTGGCCGAGCGAGACCAGACAATCAAGGTCATCGTGCTGCGCGGCGCCGGGCGCGCCTTCTCCGGCGGCTACGACTTCGGCGGTGGCTTCCAGCACTGGGGCGAATCCATGATGACCGACGGTAAGTGGGATCCGGGCAAGGACTTCGCGATGGTCAGCGCCCGTGCGACCGGCCCGACGCAGAAGTTCATGGCGATCTGGCGGGCGTCCAAGCCGGTGATCGCCCAGGTGCACGGCTGGTGCGTCGGCGGGGCGAGCGACTACGCACTGTGCGCGGACATCGTGGTCGCCAGCGAAGACGCGGTGATCGGGACGCCGTACAGCCGGATGTGGGGGGCCTACCTGACCGGCATGTGGCTGTACCGGCTGAGCCTGGCCAAGGCCAAGTGGCATTCGCTGACCGGCCGGCCGCTGACCGGCGTGCAGGCCGCCGAGATCGAGCTGATCAACGAGGCGGTGCCGTTCGCCCGCCTCGAGGCTCGCGTCGGCGAGATCGCCGCCGAGCTGGCGCAGATCCCGTTGTCGCAGTTGCAGGCGCAGAAGCTGATCGTCAACCAGGCCTACGAGAACATGGGGTTGGCCTCCACCCAGACGCTGGGCGGCATCCTCGACGGCCTGATGCGCAACACCCCGGACGCCCTGGACTTCATTCACACCGCCGAAACCGAGGGGGTACGCGCGGCGGTGCAGCGGCGCGACGGCCCCTTCGGGGACTACAGCCAGGCACCTGCGCAGCTGCGCCCCGATCCGTCGCACATCATTGTCCCTGATGGCAATAGCTAATAAGACGGACTAGAAAGTTGGCCGAGACTCGCCCGTGCGCGGGCTGAAGTGCTACCGTTATCGCTATGTCTCGGCTGAGTTCGTTCCTGCGCGCAGGCGCTGTGTCCGTCGCCCTCGGTATGGCCGCTGTGGCTTTCCCGCAGACCGCGGTCGCCGACTCCACGGAAGACTTCCCGATCCCCCGCCGGATGATCAACACGAGCTGTGATGCCGAGCAGATCCTGGCGGCCACCCGGGATACCAGCCCGGTGTATTACCAGCGGTACATGATCGACTTCAACAACCACCCGAACGTCCAGCAGGCGACAATCGACAAGGCGCATTGGTTTTTCTCCCTGGCACCGCAGGATCGCCGCGGCTATTCGGAGAACTTCTACGCGCCGGTCTCCGACCCGCTGTGGGTGGCTTGGCCGAACCACATGAAAATCTTCTTCAACAACAAAGGCGTCGTCGCCAAGTCCACCGACGCCTGCATGCAGTACCCGGCCGGCGACATGTCGGTCTGGAACTGGGCGTAGTTTTTGACCCTCCCGACATAGCCCCGAGCCAGTCCCGGGGGCCTCGCCGCTGCTTCGGCGTCTAGGCGTCGGGATGTGAGTTGCGCCACTTGCGAACCCGAACGTCCACGTGCGACTTGCGCCATGCGCCGCCCGTGTCTTCGTTGTGCCTCTGGCCTGCGCTTTGATTGTGAATCCGCAACGCCATCCGCATACCCCAGGTAGCAGCGGGACTGATCGCGGCCCTACACTGATCGCACCTTAGGTAAGCCTTAGCTACTTAGTGGCAGATCGTATCGCGGCAATCGGTAAAGGGGTTTTGCGATTTTCAAGATCATGTCGCGGCTGTGGATTCCGTCGGTCGTCATAGCGGTACTGGTCGCCGGGGGCCTCGTGGTGTACCGCGTCCACAACCACTTCGGCTCTCGCACGCCGGAATCGTATGCCGCAGGGAGCCTCGCCGGTCCCCGCCTGCTCAAGCCCAAGTCCATCATTTACGAGATTTTCGGCGCGGCCGGAACCCTCGCCGACATCAGCTATTTCGACGTCAACTCCGATCCCCAGCGACTGGAGGGCACCCGGCTACCGTGGTCGTTGCAGATCACGATGACCAAACCGGGCGCGCTGGGAGACCTTATCGCGCAAGGCAATAGTGAGAGCATCGGCTGCCGGATCACGATCGACGGCGAGGTCAAAGCCGAGCGGATTTCCCATGAGGTCAACGCCTACACCTACTGCCTGGTGAAGTCGGCATGAGCGCGCACGCCGCCATCGATGTGTCGAAGCCCCCGGAACACTTGTTTATGGCCGGGGTGATCCACCGCTTTGCGGTACCGATCGTCTTGGGGTGGGTCGCATTGGTCATCGTGCTGAGCGCCTCCGTTCCCTCGCTCGAATCGGTCGGCCAAGAGCGGGCGGTCGCCCTGAGCCCCGGCGACGCACCGTCTTACGAGGCGATGAAGCGCATCGGCAAGGTGTTCAACGAGGGCGACTCCGACAACTCGGCGATGATCGTGCTGGAGGGCACCAAACCCCTTGGGGACGAGGCCCACCGGTACTACGACCGATTGGTGGCCAAGCTGCGCGCCGAAACCAGGTACGTGCGAAGCGTTCCGGACTTGTGGGGCGATCCGCTGACCGCCTCGGGCGTGCAGAGCAACGACGGAAAAGCCGCCTATGTGGAGGTGAACCTCGCCGGAGATCGGGGCGAGCGACTGGCCGGCGAATCCATCGAGTCGGTCCGCAGCATCGTCAACGGCATGACCGCACCGGCCGGCGTCACCGTATGGATCACCGGCGCATCGGTGATCGCCACCGACATGCATCAAAGCGGCGACCGGTCGATGATGAAGATGATCGTCGCCAGCGTCGTGGTGATTTCCCTTGTGTTGCTGGTCGTATACCGCTCGATGGTCACCGTCGTTCTGCTGTTGGCCACGGTCGGTGTTGAAACGATGGCGGCCCGGACAGCCGTCGCGCTGCTCGGGCACCACACCTCGATCGGGCTCACCACGTTTGCGGTCAGCCTGCTCACGTCGCTGGCCATCGCGGCCGGCACCGACTACGGAATCTTCCTCATCGGGCGCTATCAAGAGGCCCGGCAGTCCGGAGAAGATCCCGAAACTGCTTTCTACACAACGTATCGCGGCACAGCCCACGTCATCGCCGGCTCCGGGCTGACGATCGTGGGGGCCACCTTTTGCCTGGCCTTCGCGCGCCTTCCGTATTTCAACACCATGGGCCTGCCCTGCGCGTTGGGCATGATCGTCGCGGTCGTCGTCGCGCTCACACTGGGGCCTGCCGTCCTGGCCGTCGGCAGTCGGTTCGGCCTGTTCGACCCGAAAAGGCCGATCGAACCTCGCGGCTGGCGACGGGTTGGCACCGTGGTGGTGCGCTGGCCGCTACCGATTCTCGCCGCATCCTGCGCGGTGGCCCTGATCGGCTTGGTCACACTGCCGGGGTACACCGCCAGCTACAACGATCGCGCGTATCTGCCGTCGACCCTGCCGGCCAACCAGGGATTCGCGGCGGCCGACCGCCATTTTTCCCAGGCCCGGCTCAAGCCCGAGGTCCTGCTGGTCGAGGCCGATCACGATCTGCGCAATCCGACCGACTCACTAGTGCTGGACCGACTGGCCAAGGGTATCTTCCGGGTTCCGGGAATCGCTCGGGTGCAAGGCATTACGCGGCCCGACGGAACGACGATGGACCACACCTCGATACCGTTTCAGCTGAGCATGCAAAACGCCAGCCAACTGCAAACCATGCAGTACCAGCGGGACCGGATGAACGACCTGTTGCAGGAGGCCGACGATCTGCAGCAATCCATCGACGCCATGCAGCGGGTGTACGGCATCACCGCCCAGATAGCGACGGCGACGCACGACATGAACGGCGTCACACACGAAATGGTGGACGTCACCGACCAATTGCGGGACAACATCGCCACCTTCGAAGATTTTTGGCGCCCGATCCGGAGCTATTTCTATTGGGAGAAGCACTGTTTCGACATTCCCCTGTGCGCGTCGCTGGGATCGGTTTTCAATGCGCTCGACGGTGTCGACCAGATCACCGAGAAGTTGACCGCCCTGTCGGGCGACGTGTCTGATCTGGACCGGTTGATGCCGCAACTGCTGGCCCAGATACCCACGATGATCAGCACCATGGTGAACATGCGGACCACGATCCTGACCATGCACAGCACCATGTCCGGGATCTTCGCTCAGATGGACGAGATGAGCCAGGACGCAATGGCGATGGGGCACGCCTTCGACGCCTCCAAGAACGACGACTCGTTTTATCTGCCACCGGAAGTGTTCTCCAACAAGAACTTTCAGCGAGCCATGAGCACCTTCCTGTCGCCCGACGGTCACGCGGCCCGCTTCATCATTTTGCATCGCAGCGACCCCGCCACATCCGCGGAGATCGCGAGCATCGACGCGATACGTATGGCGGCGCAGGAGTCGTTGAAGGGAACTCCGCTAGAGGACGCCAAGATCTACCTGGCAGGCACGGCCGCGGTGTTCAAAGACATTGCCGAGGGCGCCAACTACGACCTGATCATCGCCGGAGTGTGTGCGCTGTGCCTCATCTTCGTCATCATGCTGATCCTCACCCGGGCGTTCGTGGCCGCCGGCGTCATCGTGGGCACCGTGGCGTTTTCGCTCGGCGCTTCCTTCGGCCTGTCCGTCCTGGTCTGGCAGCATCTCCTCGGCCTGCAACTGCATTGGTCGGTGCTCGCGATGTCGGTCATCGTGTTGCTGGCCGTGGGGTCCGACTACAACCTGCTGCTGGTGTCCCGGTTCCGGCAGGAGATCCATGCCGGACTGAACACCGGCATCATCCGTTCGATGGGCGGGACCGGCAGGGTGGTCACCAACGCCGGCCTGGTATTCGCCTTCACGATGGCGTCCATGGTGGTCAGCGATCTGCGGGTGATCGGCCAACTGGGCACGACCATCGGTCTTGGCCTGCTGTTCGACACCCTGGTCGTGCGCGCGTTCATCACCCCCGCCATCGCGGCCCTGCTGGGACGCTGGTTCTGGTGGCCGATGCGGGTGCGCTCCCGGCCGCGCCCGGTTCCGGCGGCGCAGGCAACGACCAATGTCATGGGTGCGGTCCCCAACGGGGCAGACGCGGTTACCGTGTAAGTCACAGTCTTTGACATCCCCTCCGACACCCTCACGGCTGCGAATACCACCTGTATGCACACCATCGCGCTCATCGGCTTCCTCGGCGGCCTGATTACCGGCATCTCGCCATGCATCCTGCCGGTGCTTCCGGTGATCTTCCTGTCCGGCATGGACAGCGACCGGGCCGGCGCCCGCGGCTTGAATTCGGCGATGCGTCCCTACCTGGTGATCGCCGGGCTGGTGTGCAGTTTCAGTCTGGCCACGCTGATCGGGTCCGCGCTGCTGTCGGCGTTGCATCTGCCGCAGGACGCCATCCGCTGGGCGGCGCTGGTGGTGTTGGTCCTGATCGGCCTGGGGTTGATCTTCCCGCCGCTGCAACATCTGATCGAGCGGCCGTTCGCGGCCCTGCCGCAGCGTCAATTCGGCCGCAACACAGACGGTTTCGGTTTGGGACTGACGTTGGGCGCATTGTATGTGCCCTGCGCGGGTCCGGTACTGGCCGCGATCGTGGTCGCCGGCGGCACGGCGTCGCTGGGCCCCGCCACCGTGGTGCTGACCGCGACGTTCGCGCTGGGAAATGCGTTGCCGCTGTTGGCTTTCGCGCTGGCCGGGCGCCAGGTGTCCGAACGGGTCGCGGCCTTCCGCCGGCGGCAGCGCCTCATTCAAATCGCCGGCGGCGTCACGATGATCGTGCTGGCGGTGGCGTTGGTGTTCAACCTGCCCGCCATGCTGCAGCGCGCGGTGCCCGACTACACCACGGCGATGCAGAACCGGCTCGGCGCCGACGAGATTCAGCGCTCGCTCAAACCCAGCAGCCCACCGCGGACCACCGCCGGCAGCATCCTGCAGCTCGATCAGGGGATGACGAGCAACGGCATGATCTCCAACTGCAGCAACGGATCTGCCGATCTCGAGCAGTGCGGGCAGGCGCCCGCCCTCACCGGAATCACCGGCTGGCTCAACACTGCTGACGACAAGCCTCTGGACGCCGCGTCGCTGCGCGGCAAGGTGGTGCTGATCGACTTCTGGGCGTACTCCTGCATCAACTGCCAGCGCTCGATCCCGCATGTGGTCGGTTGGTACGACCGTTATCGGGACAGCGGATTGGTCGTCATCGGGGTGCACACTCCCGAGTACGCGTTCGAGCGGGTCCCCCAGAATGTGGCCAGCGGCGCCGCCGGACTGCACATCGACTACCCGATCGCGCTGGACAACGACTACGCCACTTGGAACGCCTTCAACAATCTCTACTGGCCGGCGGAATACCTCATCGATGCCAACGGCACGATCCGGCACACCAGTTTCGGTGAGGGCGACTACAACAACACCGAGAAGTTCATCCGGCAATTACTGGTCGACGCCAACCCGAACGTCGCGCTGCCCGCCGCCGTGAACGGGGTCGACACCACCCCGACGACCCGGCTCACCCCCGAGACCTACCTGGCGCCGGACAAGTCCGCCAACTACGGCGGCGACGGCAGCTACAAGATCGGCACCGACACGTTCGGCTTCCCGGCGCAGGTGCCGAACGACAAATTCGCCCTGCGAGGCCGCTGGACGCTGGACGACCAGGGCGCCACCGCCGACAGCGACGATGCTGCCATTCGGCTCAACTACACCGGCAAGGCGGTCTACGTCGTCGTCGGCGGTACCGGCACTCTTTCCGTCACCCGGGACGGGCAGACGACCACCACACCGATCGGCGGTGTTCCCACGCTGCATCAGATCGTCGGCGACGACGGCGCCCACCGCGACCAACTCGACATGCAGGTGAGCAAAGGCCTGCAGGTGTTCTCGTTCACTTTCGGTTAATTGTCCGCGATACGGAATAGCAGTGCTGACCGCGGTGTTCAGCCCTAGTCAGATACCGGATAACGGCGCCCCGGGCGTCCGCGACGGGGAGCGATAGGCTACTAGACAATGACCGGATTGCCGCAACTGAGCAGCGACCTGGATGTGTTGCTGCGACAGGTAGCGCGCGGAGACACCGAGGCATTCGCCGCGGTCTACGACCTCACCAAGAGCCGGGTGTTTGGGCTGGTGATCCGCGTGCTGCGCGACGCCGGCTACAGCGAGGAAACCACCCAGGAGATCTACCTCGAGGTGTGGCGCTCGGCGTCGGAGTTCGACCCCGCCCGAGGCTCCGCGCTGTCGTGGCTGCTGACCATGGCGCACCGCCGGGCCATCGACCGGGTGCGCGCCGAGCAAGCGGGCAGCCGCCGGGAATCCCGCTACGGCGCGGCCAACGTGGATACCGCCAGCGACGTGGTCGCCGACTCGGCGATCGCGGGTGACGAGCGTCGCCGCGTCGCCGACTGCCTGGGTTCGTTGACCGACACGCAACGCCAGTGCATCGAGCTGGCCTACTACGGCGGCCTGACCTACGTCGAGGTATCGCAACGGTTGGCGGCCAACCTATCGACGATCAAATCCCGCATCCGTGACGCGCTGCGCGGACTGCGTAACTGCTTGGACGTGGCATGACCGCTCCCAACGACTTCGAGCTGCTGGAGCTGGCCGCACCGTATGCGCTGCACGCCGTCTCCGATGCGGAGCGCGCCGACATCGACCGGCAGGTCGCAGCCGCGCCGGCACCGGTCGCGGCCGCCTTCATCGACGAGGTCCGCGCGGTCCGGGAAACGATGGCCGTCGTCTCGGCCGCGACCAGCGTGGAACCGCCCGCGCATCTGCGGGCGGCCGTGCTCGCGCGGGCCGCGGCCACCCAGCCGACACGGCAAAGGACTTGGCGCACAACGGTAGTGGTGTCGGTCGCCGCTGCGATCGTCGCAGCGCTGACGGCGGTGGGGATCCAGGCTGTGCTGCGGCCGGCGTCGCCGCCCTCGGTCGCCGAGCAAGTGATCGGAGCTCCGGATGTGCAGACCGTGTCACGCCCGCTGGCCAACGGCACGGCCACGGTGGTGTTCTCCCGTGACCGCAACGCCGGTGTGCTGGTGCTGAACAACGTGGCGCCGCCGTCCCCGGGCACCGTGTATCAGCTGTGGTTGATCGACGCCAAGGGCCCCACATCGGCCGGCACGATGGGCAACGCGGCGGTGTTGCCGTCGACCACGGAGACGCTGACCGATCTCGGCAAGTCGACGGCGCTGGCGTTCACCCTCGAACCGGGCGCCGGGTCCCCGCAACCGACCACGCCGATTCTGGCCACCCTGCCGTTGAGCTAGGCCTTCTTCACGAGGCCGCCCAGCACGGCAAGCACAACTCCGAGTATCACCAGCGCCGCACCGGCGGCCAGCGTCATGTTGAGCCATTGGCGCAGAGCGGTTTCCGCGTGGTGCACCATCACGTCGGCGATCTGGCGAACATCGCCCGTGCTGCGATTTAGCGCCGCGTTGAGGTAGCCGACACCGACCTCGGTGCCCGCCCACCCGGTCGCGCCTACGAGCAGCGCCGAGACACCCAGGCTGCTCAGCGCCTTGCCGCGGCGCCGGGCCGCCAGCAGCGTCAGCAGGGCGCACGCCCCGCACAGCACGGCCGACCCCAGGCTCGCCCAGGGACCCCACCGGGCGACCCGGTGCAATGCGCCCTGCCGCACCGAATGCGGCACCGATGCGGTCAGCGGGACCGTCAGTGTGGCGGGCACATCGACGTCGTGTTCGCTCAGTATCTGTTCGAACGCACCGTCATTGAGCATCGGAGCCACGTCGATGGCCCAGGAGTCTGCCGAACCTGCGCGGTCGAACAACCAGCGGTGCGCGGTTCGGTTCGCCGTCGCGAACAGCGGCGGAAACGCGGGCCCGGCCGTGAAAGTGGCTGCGGCATCCTGTATTTGGGTGCTATCGACTGGATAGCGTCCGCCGCCGTGCTCGGCGATCAGCGTCCTCGCCCGGGCGGTGAGTTCGCCGGCCATCGCGGACTGCAGCGCGGGATCGGTGGCCGCCCGCTGCGCCAGCACCGCGTAGCCGTCCTCGTCGACCAGGGTTCGTTGCGCCCATACCGCCGGAACCGCGACCGCCAACGCCAACGTGGTGATGAGCCACAGTAGCGACGTCGCGAGGAATCGCACCCCGCCAACCTACGGCGCGATGCCCCGCAGGTAGGCCGCCTGCCCGAGGTGCTGGGCGCAATCGTCGATGATGCTGACTATCCGGGCGCTAGCGGTGACCGGCGGGTCCCAGTTGGTGTCGACGACGCGAGCCAGCTCCGCCGCAGTCACCGTCGCGACGTACTCGCAGGTGAACTTGTGCACCGCGTGGTAGTAGCCCGCCAACAGGTCGGCCGGCGCGCGCACCTTCGCGACGTCCGCGCCGCTGTGCCCATAACCGGTGTCGCGCCGCGGCAGGTCCAGGCCGAAGCGGTCGACCCACCCGTCGCGGGTCCAGACCTCCTCGACATCGGCAATGTCGGCCAGCTGGATGTCCTGCACCCGAGCGCTGTGCCAGATCAGCCAGGCGATGGTGTTGGCGTCGGGCGTCGGGCGGTAGGTGGACACCTCGTCGCTGAGTCCATCGGTGAGTTCGTCGACGTGTTCGATCAGGCGGGTGAAGGCGTCACGGAGCAACTCGCGGGTGGCGGCGTCGGTATCTGACATACCCCCGACACTACGAGGCCGGGACGACACGTGTCGGCCCCGTCGGTCTCGGTGAACCGGTCGTGGCATCAGCACGGGCGCGGTCGTAGATTGATTAGATGACCTATGACCTCCTCATCCGCAACGGCACCATCGTCGACGGGCTCGGGGGTGAGCCGTTCGTCGGCGACGTCGGGGTGACCGGCGGTGTCATCACGGCCGTCGGATCGGCCAACACCATCGGTGGCGCCTCCGCGGAGCGTGAGATCGACGCCACCGGCCTGTTGGTCACGCCCGGTTTCGTGGACCTGCACACGCATTACGACGGGCAGTCCATCTGGTCGGACCGTTTGACACCGTCCTCCGCGCACGGGGTGACCACGGTCGTAATGGGCAACTGCGGCGTCGGATTCGCGCCGTGCCGCCAGGAAGACCACGACGTGCTCGTCGACGTGATGGCCGGCGTCGAGGACATTCCCGGCGTGGTGATGACCGACGGCCTGCCGTGGAGCTGGGAAACCTTTCCGGAGTACCTCGACGCGCTCGAGGCGGGCAAGCGGGACATCGACGTGGCCGCCTACCTGCCGCACTCTCCGCTGCGGGTCTACGTGATGGGTCAGCGTGGCGCCGATCGGGAGCCGGCCACCGCCGAGGACCTCGCGAAGATGCGGGCGCTGGCCAAGGAGGCGATTGAAGTAGGCGCGCTGGGATTCGCGTCGTCGCGGCTGACGATTCACAAGACCGAAAGTGGTTCTCCCATACCGAGTTACGATGCCGCGCGGGAAGAGATCGCGGAGATCGCCAAGGGCGTCGTCGACGGCGGCGGTGGGCTGCTGCAATTCGTGCCCGACATCCCGGCCGGCGGTTACCAGCCTGTGCTGCAGACGGTGTTCGACGTCGCCGAAGAGGTCGGGCTGCCGGTCACCTTTACCCTCGTCGTCGCCAACGCCGGCGACCCCACTTGGCCCGACGCGATCACCATGGTCGAGAAGGCCAACCAAAACGCGGGCGCCGTCCGCTTTACCGCGCAGCTGCTGCCGCGCCCGATCGGGTTGATCATCGGGCTCCAGCTCACCGCCAACCCGTTCGTGCTCTACCCCAGCTATCAACAGATCGCGCATCTGCCGCTCGCCGAGCGGGTGGCCGCGATGCGCAAACCCGAAGTCCGCGCCCGCATCCTGGCCGACAAGCCGGGCGAGGGGCATCCGATCCTCTACGTCGCGCAGATGTGGGACTGGATCTTCCCGCTGGGCGATAACCCCAACTACGAACCGGATCCCGCCGACAGCATTGGGGCCCGGGCCAGGGCGCGCGGGGTGGACCCGATGGAAGAGGCGTACGACCGGCTGCTCGACGACGACGGCCGGGCCATGCTGCTGGTGGCGACGAGCAACATGGAACGCAACTCGCTCGACACCGTGGGGGAACTGCTGCACCGCGACGACGTCGTGCTCGGTCTCGGTGACGGCGGGGCGCACTACGGAATGATCTGTGACGCCAGCTATTCGACGTTCTTTCTGTCACACTGGGCCCGCGATCGGGCGTCCGGCCGCTTCTCGGTGCCCGAGGCCATCCGCGAGCTGACGTCGGTCCCGGCCCAGATCGCCGGGTTGGCCGACCGTGGCCGCGTCGCCGTCGGGTACAAGGCCGACCTCAACGTGATTGACCACGGCCGATTGCGGGTGCACAAGCCGGTGATCACCTACGACCTGCCCGCCGGCGGGCGCCGGCTGGACCAGACCGCCGACGGGTATGTGGCCACGATCGTGTCCGGTGAAGTCATCGCCGAGGACGGGAAACCCACCGACGCCCGTCCCGGGAAGCTGGTGCGCGGCCGGCGAAGTGCGCCCGCGCCCACCCCATAACGCCACGAAGACAGGACCGTCCCGGTTAAGTTATTGCAGTGACGAGCCCGCATTATGCGTGTTTGCCGCCAGAGATCAATTCGGCTCTCCTCTACGCCGGTCCTGGATCGGCGCCGCTGCATGCTGCGGCGGAGGCGTGGGACGGGCTCGCCGAGAACCTGTCCTCGTCCGCGTCGTCGTTTCTCTCTGTGGCCACGGACTTGGCCAACGGCGCCTGGCATGGCCCGTCGGCGGCGGCGATGCTGGCCGTCGCGACCCAGTACGTGAGCTGGCTCAGGGCGGCAGCGGCTCAGGCCGAGGCGACGTCCAGCCAGGCGTCGGCCATCGCGGGCGCCTTCGAGACGGCGCTGTCGGCGACGGTGCAGCCGGCGGTGGTATCGGCAAATCGGGCCTTGGTGCGCGCGTTGGCCTCGACGAACCATCTGGGCCAAAACGCGCCGACGATCATGGACATCGAGTCGGCCTACGAGCAGATGTGGGCGACCGATGTGGCCGCGATGTCCGGGTATCACGCCGACGCGTCGGCGGCCGCCGAACAGCTGGCACCTTGGCAGAACGTGCTGCAGAACCTCGGTGTGCAGTTCCACAACGGCGACCTCAGCTTCGCGCCGCACGCCGGAACCGGCAATCTGGCGCAGCACCTGAGCGCGGGGGCCGGCCTGGACCACACCGGCGGCCATGCCGGGTCGTGGCTGGCGGACGGTCAGACGGGAGGACTCCTGCACTGGGACAGTTCCGGCACCGGTCTCGCGGAGGTCGGCAACGCGGTGAGCCACGGCGGTCCCGACGCGGCCATGCTGGGCTCCGGCCACTACGTCACGGGCGGGGTGAGCGCGACCAATCTGCAGGCGGGCCTGCTCAACTCGGCCACCGCGGGCACCGGCTTCAACCCGGGCGCCACCCAGCCGGGCCTGCTCAACCCGGCGCTGGCCAACGCCGCCTTCGGCGTCGCGCCGGTCGACGGCGAGGCGGGTTTGCCCACCTGATGCCGCCCGGCGACGGCCTATCCTCGACAGCATGCGCACGAAGAAGAGGGTGGACCTCGAGCGGCTGGCCGCCGCCTTACCGGATTTCCGGTTCGCGTACTTGATTACCGCTGACGACGACTACCGCGTGCACACCGTGACGGTGGAACCGCAGCTGCACGGGTCGTCGCTCGACATCGGACTGATCGGCGGCCGCACCCGCGAAAACCTGGCTCGCCGTGGTGAAGTCACCCTGCTGTGGCCGCCGGCCGAACCGGACGGCTACTCGCTGATCGTGGACGGCCAGGCCGAAGTCGGTGAAGCCGACGGCGAGACGGTCCGGCTGCAGGTGGTGCCGACCCGGGCCCTGTTGCATCGCAATGCCGACTCGCCGTCCGCGGCCAAGGGATGTCTGCACGACTGCGTGGTGTTCAGTCTCCCGACCTGAATCACCGGAGTGCGGTACGCGTCGCCAAACACCGACCGGTACCGCGTGCGCGGTTGACCTCGGGTGACGACGCCAGGCCGCAGCGCCTCGCTGCCGAGAAGCGGCTTCATGGCGGCATATTCGCGGGGCGTACGCGCCGACCGTGTGGCCTGTGCACTTAACGGGGTATGGACGTACCTATTCCCGCACACTCGGCGTGGCGTCGACACGAAAAAGCCCGGCCTGCATGACGCAGGCCGGGCTTTTCGCTAAAGGACTCAGAAGTCCATGCCACCCATGCCGCCGGTCGGGTCGCCCGCGGGAGCGGCCGCCTTCTCCGGCTTGTCGGCAACGACGGCCTCGGTGGTCAGGAACAGGCCCGCGATGGACGCCGCGTTCTGCAGCGCTGAACGGGTGACCTTGACCGGGTCGGCAACGCCGGCCTTCAGCAGGTCCTCGTACTCACCGGTGGCGGCGTTCAGGCCGGTGCCGGCGGGCGAGTTGGTGACCTTCTCGGCGACAACGCCGGGCTCCAGCCCGGAGTTGAAGGCGATCTGCTTCAGCGGAGCCGACAGCGCCACCCGGACGATGTTCGCGCCGGTGGCCTCGTCGCCCTTCAGACCGAGGTCGTCCAGGGCGGGAGCCGCCTGCAGCAGGGCCACACCACCACCGGCGACGATGCCCTCCTCGACGGCCGCCTTGGCGTTGCGGACCGCGTCCTCGATGCGGTGCTTGCGCTCCTTGAGCTCCACCTCGGTGGCAGCCCCGGCCTTGATCACCGCAACACCGCCGGCCAGCTTGGCCAGGCGCTCCTGCAGCTTCTCGCGGTCGTAGTCGGAGTCGCTGTTCTCGATCTCGGCGCGGATCTGCGCCACCCGGCCGGCGATGGCGTCGGTGTCGCCGGCGCCCTCGACGATGGTGGTCTCGTCCTTGGTGATGACGACCTTGCGGGCCTTGCCGAGCAGCGAGATGTCGGCGTTCTCCAGGGTCAGGCCGACCTCTTCGCTGATGACCTGACCACCGGTGAGGATGGCCATGTCCTGCAGCATCGCCTTGCGGCGGTCACCGAAGCCGGGAGCCTTGACGGCCACCGACTTGAAGGTGCCGCGGATCTTGTTGACGACCAGGGTGGACAGCGCCTCACCCTCGACGTCCTCGGCGATGATCAGCAGCGGCTTGCCGGCCTGGATGACCTTCTCCAGCAGCGGCAGCAGGTCCTTGACCGTCGACACCTTGGAGCTGACCAGCAGGATGAACGGGTCCTCCAGGACCGCTTCCTGACGCTCGGCGTCGGTGACGAAGTAGCCCGAGATGTAGCCCTTGTCAAAGCGCATACCCTCGGTGAGCTCCAGCTGCAGGCCGAAGGTGTTGGACTCCTCGACGGTGATGACGCCCTCGTTGCCGACCTTGTCCATCGCCTCGGCGATCAGGTCACCGATCGACTGGTCACCCGCGGAAATCGCGGCGGTGGCAGCGATTTGGTCCTTGGTCTCGACGTCCTTGGCCGACTTCAGCAGCGTCTCGGTGACCTTTTCGACGGCCTTCTCGATGCCGCGCTTGAGGCCCAGCGGGTTGGCGCCGGCGGCCACGTTGCGCAGGCCCTCCTTGACGAGCGCCTGAGCGAGCACGGTGGCCGTGGTGGTGCCGTCACCGGCGACGTCGTCGGTCTTCTTGGCGACTTCCTTGACCAGCTCGGCGCCGATCTTCTCGTAGGGGTCCTCCAGCTCGATCTCCTTGGCGATGGACACACCATCGTTGGTGATCGTGGGAGCGCCCCACTTCTTCTCCAGCACGACGTTGCGGCCCTTGGGACCCAACGTCACCTTTACCGCGTCGGCGAGGCTGTTCAAGCCCCGCTCGAGGCCGCGACGGGCCTCTTCGTCGTACGCAATTGTCTTGGCCATTGCGAAGTGATTCCTCCGGATTGGGGATGACGGGTCACCAGGGCGACCCCGTTACTTACGCTGGCCGGGCGCAGTGCCCGCGACGGACGACCGGACTGGTCTCACCGTCCCGACCTAGCACTCGCCCATCGCGAGTGCCAACGTCATTCTTAGCACTCGCCTATGCCGAGTGCAAGAACGGGGCGGTCCGTACCGGGGCGCCCGCCGCCCACGTTCGGCGACGAGCGTGAAGCTGGCCGCACGTTCGGCGACGAGCGTGAAGCTAGCCGCACGTTCGAGCGGGCCGGCCGCTATCGCCCGGCGCGTAGACCGTCGACGACGACGTCGGTGACCCGCTCGGCCAACGCAGAGTTATAGGCCTCCATTGCTTGGCAGCCGACCAGGATCGTCTTCACCTCCCGCACGCCGACATCCGGGCGCGCGGTGCCCGTGCGCTGCGCCGCCCGCAGCAGCTCGTCAAGGACGGTCAAAAAGGCGTCCTCGACTTCGGGCGCGGCGGTGGTGATGTCGATTCCGAAGCCCGCCAGCGCATCGACCAGGCCGCGGTCCGCCGCCCCCCACTGCAACACGAGCGAACGCAGGTAGGTGAACAGCGCCTCGCCGGGGCCTACGGACTGCAGCAGCGCGCGCCCGTCAGCGACCAGTCGCTGCATGCGGTCCTCGATCACCGCCTGAAACAGCGCCTCCTTGGTCGGGAAATGCCGATAGACGGTGCCGGCCCCGACCCCGGCGCGCCTTGCGATCTCGTCGATGGGCACCGACAACCCCTCGGCCGCGAAGGTGTCGTAGGCGACTTCCAATAGGCGCGCCCGGTTGCGCGCCGCGTCGGCCCGCAGCCGACGGTCGGGCTGCGCCATCTATTCACTCCTCCGTGGTTGACAAACCGGGGCGCGCGTTCCGTATAGTGAGGGCAACCGGAGCGATCGCCCCGTTTACTCTACTAGTTCAAGGAGGCCGTTCATGGCCAAATGGACCACCGCGGACATTCCCGACCTGTCCGGCCGCGTCGCCGTCGTCACCGGAGCCAACACGGGCCTGGGTTACGAGACCGCCTTGGCGCTGGCCGAGCGGGGCGCCCACGTGGTGCTCGCGGTCCGCAACCTCGAGAAAGGCAAGGATGCCGTCGCACGGATCAGCCGCCAGAGCCCCGGCGCCGACGTCGCGCTGCAAGAGCTCGACCTGACGTCGCTCGCGTCGGTCCGGGCGGCCGCCGAGGCGTTGCGCGCCGCGCACGACCGGATCGACCTGCTGATCAACAACGCGGGCGTGATGTGGACGCCGAAAGCGACCACCAAAGACGGCTTCGAGCTGCAATTCGGCACCAACCATTTGGGTCACTTCGCCCTCACCGGGCTACTGCTGGACCGACTGCTGCCGGTCGCGGGGTCGCGCGTCGTGACCGTCAGCAGCGTCGGTCACCGCCTTCAGGCCGACATTCACTTCGACGACCTGCAATGGGAACGCAGCTACAGCCGTGTCGGCGCCTACGGGCAGGCCAAGCTGGCCAACCTGATGTTCACCTACGAGTTGCAACGACGGCTGGCGCCGCAGGGGACGACGATCGCGGTGGCGGCCCATCCTGGCGGCTCGCGCAGCGAGTTGACCCGCAACCTGCCGCCACTGTTGAGGCTCGTTTCCTCGGTACTCGAACCGTTGTTCCAGAGCCCGGACATGGGCGCGTTGCCGACGCTGCGGGCCGCGACCGATCCCGGCGTGCTGGGCGCGCAGTACTACGGCCCCGACGGTTTCGCCGAGCAACGCGGCTACCCCAAAGTTGTTGCGTCCAGCGAGAAGTCACACGACGTCGACGCGCAGCGTCGGTTGTGGGCGGTCTCCGAGGAGCTCACCGGGGTGACGTACCCGTTCGACTAGCGCCGGGCTTGCGGTCGACGCTCGACCAGATGGCGCCGACCCGCCGCACCCGCCGCAAGCGGCGGGCTTGCGATCGACGCTAAGCCAGATCGAGCAGTTGCTCGTAGAACCCACCGAAGCCGCGCGGGCGGTCGACCAGGTGGATCTCCAAGATCCAGTGGCATGGCCGCCCGGCGCCGTCGTCACGCCGCAGCGGCCGGTTCGAGCCGGGCGCGATGTACCAGCCGACGCCGTCGCCGACGATCTTCCGGTGCGGGAATTCACCGACCAGATGGCCGGCGATGGGGCTAGCCCACTCGAAGCCCTCGGCTTGGGCCGCGCCGACCACGTGGTCGTACAGTTCGGCGCCGGTGACGTCCGGGTGCTCGTCGAAGTAATCCCGCCCGGCCTGCCACACCCGCGGAAGTGCTTCGCGCACCGCGTGTTTGGCCGGGTCGGCGCCCAGCACGAAGGTGCGGCCGAAGTCGGCCTCCCACTCCTCGAAGATCGGTCCGAGATCGAGGAACGCGATGTCGTCGGCGGCAATCACCCGGTCCGGCGGATGTTCTTTGAACGGCTGCAGGGTGTTCTCGCCGGCGCGCACGATGCGCCGATGCCAGTGCCGAGTCACGCCGAACATCGCCGCGGCCAGGTCGCGAATCTCGTCGGAGAGCTGCTTTTCCCCGACGCCGGGGCGAATCATGGCGCGCCGCTCGATCTCGTCGAACAGTTGCGCCGCCTTCTCCTGGGCATCGAGCAGCCGCTGCACGCGCACGCCTTCGCGCACCTCGTGTGGGGCTTCCATCTACGTGATGCTAACCGGTGTCCCGCAAAACGAGCGACTTCCTCGTGATGACCCTTGCGCCGCAAGCGGTTTCACGGCGTCCCGCCGTCGATGACCGCCTCCTCGATGAGGTCGCTCAATTGGTGTGGCACAGAGAAGAACGGCGAATGCCCAGATGGCACTCGCCGAATGCGGGTCGCGCGCCCGGCCAGGAATTCCTGCCCGGTCGAGAACGCCACGTCGTTGTCGCACACGATGTAGGTCGAGGGGATGGTGTGCCACGCGGCCGCGGTCAGGGGTTCCGTGACGGCCTTGTAGCTGAACGGCCGAAGCCGGGCGATCGCCCGCTGGGCTTGCTCGGGACAAAGGTCGTTGAAGAACTGCAGCCCCGGGTCGTCGACGGTCATCACATCGCCGTCGATCACCCACCACGGCGGTGGCCGTCCGCCGGCCGCCGCGATCAGCGATTCACCGGCATCGAGCTGGAATGCGCAGACGTACACCAGGTGTCGCACATTGGGCAGGTCGGCACCTTGCGAGACGACGGCACCCGCATAGGAATGCGCGACCACGACAACCGGGCCGCCGATGTCCAAGATGCATCGGCGGACGACCTCGGCGTCGTCGTAGAGACCGAACGCGCCCGGACGTTCCCCGGTGGTGGGGAGGTCGACGGTGCGGACCGGCCAGCGCTTCGCCAATCGGGGGGCCACGATCTCCCACGCCCAGCTTCCGTGCCACGCACCGTGCACGAGCACGATGGTGAGCTGACCGTAGGACATCTCGGCTCCCCTAACCCCGTGTAGGGGCCGCAGCTGCACAGGCCAGGGAGCCCAGTCCCCCGCGCCAGCCCGCGGGATCGGTCCCGCAGTCCGTCGCGTCTTTCAGTTCGCTGAGTCCGAACGCCGACGGGAGTCGATCGACAGAAATCTGCCCGTCAACCGGGGCCGCAGCGCGCCGACACCGCAGTGTATGCCGCCGCCAAATGCCAAAAGGCCACTGCTTTTGCGAAAAGTCGCGAAATTGTCTGCGTTGTCAAATCGAGGTCAAATCGAGCACGCGCCGACAAAGCAGCGGAGGGCTCGCGGCGTGCACCGGGCGATCATCGACCGGCCGGACGCGGGCGGTCGGCACGGACGCGTAACGGTCGGCGCGGCGGGGCACACTGCACTCATGTCGCTCGTCGTGCCGCCGTATCCGCCGCCCCGCTACACCGCCGACGTACCGGAGATCAGCGCCTGGCTCAAACGGGCCGACTCCCCGCCGGACTACCAGACCGCCGGAGTCAAATACCACTACCTGGCCAACCAGCAGGCCACCGACGGCGACTACGGCCTGTACCGGGTCGACATCGTCCCGGCCGGCGGCGGGCCCCCGGCGCATTTCCACCGGGCCATGTCGGAGGCCTTCTTCGTGCTGTCCGGGACGATCAAGCTCTACGACGGCACCGAGTGGGCGGACGGACACCAGGGCGACTTCCTCTACGTCCCGCCGGGCGGCATCCACGGGTTCCGCAACGAGGCCGACGAGCCCACGTCGATCCTGATGCTGTTCGCGCCCGGCGCACCGCGCGAGGCCTACTTCGAGGGCCTCGGCGCGCTGGCGGACATGACCGACGACGAACGGCGCGAGTGGTTCATCCGGCACGACAATTACTGGATCTGACCGCTGACGTAGCGCTGCAGGTTGGGCGCGATCGCGGCGATCACCTCGTCGTCGGTCATCGAGGCGACCGGCTCGATCTTCCATACGTAGCGCATCAGCGCGAAGCCCATCATCTGCGACGAGATCAGCCCGCTGCGGATCAGCCGGTCGCGTTCGTCGTTGCCGAGCTCCGCGACGCCCATCAGGCTGCCCTCGACGACGCGGCGCAACTTCTCGCGGGTGGCCGGTTCGTGCGCGGCGGTCTGCAGGATCGCCCGCAGTGTCGGCCCTACCTCGTCGTCGGCCCAGCTGGCCAACAGCAGCGTGATCAGCGCGGCGCCGAGCTGATCGGTCGGCGTGGTCCACGTCGTGGCGACGTTATCCAGAAACTTTTTCGGCGGATTGGTCGCGGCGTCCAGCAACCCTTCCTTTGAGCCGAAATAGTGGTAGACCAGCGCGGGGTCGACGTCGGCCGCCCGCGCGACGGCGCGGATGGTGGTTCCGGCCCACCCGTGACGGGCGAACTCGTCGCGGGCCGCGGCAACGATCCGGGCCGCCAGCACCCCGCGTTCATCCCGTGGGCCGGGGGTCAAGGATTTCTTGGGCACGAGTTTCATCATAACGTGAATTTCCTCTTGCGTTGAAACTTGTCTCAACGTACCGTGAGACCATCTCAACGCAGTATGAAACTTTTGGAGAGCCCATGAGCACCACTTCGAAGCGTGTCGCCGGACTCGAGCCGGGCCAGCGTCGGCTGAACGGGCCGCAGACGTCGGGCCGCGATTTCCGCAACCTGAGCCAGCCCCGGTACCGCATTCGCAAGGACGTCAACATCAAAATTCCGATGCGCGACGGGATCGAGTTGGTCGCCGACATCTACCGACCGGATGCCGACGGCGCGTTCCCGGCACTGGTGGCCGCCTCGCCCTACGCCCGGCAGATACAAGACCTCGGCGCGCCTGCCGGCTTCATCGAGGCGGGGGCCACCGACTTCTGGGTGCCACGCGGTTACGTCCACCTCATCGTGAACCTGCGTGGCACCGGCGGCTCCGGCGGGACTTTCGCTTTCTTCGACGGCCAAGAACGCCGCGACATGCACGACCTCATCGAGTGGGTCGCCGAACAGCCTTGGTGCGACGGCAATCTCGGCATGCTCGGCATCAGCTACTTCGCCATGACTCAGCTCGAGGCCGCCGTCGAACGGCCCCCACATTTGAAGGCCATCTTCCCGTTCGCCGTCACCAGTGATCTCTACGAAGCCGCGACGCACCACGGCCTGCCCAGTACGAAATTCGTCAGTTCGTTTCTGTCGATGCTCGGCCTGACGGCACCGAAGAGCGACCGGTTCTACCTCAGCGCACCGTTCGCCATCGCGCGGCGGTTGCTGAACCTGCCCCCCATCCACCGCAGGTTCGCCACGATGAACGGCGAATCGGCCAAGGGGGTGCTCGACCTGCTGATGAAACTTCCCCATCCGCCGCGTCCGTGGGACGAGCTCTGGCAGAACGGCGTGGTCAAACATCCGGTACGGGATGCCTGGTGGGACGAACGCGACCTGACGCCGCTGCTCGAAAACATCGACATACCAGTCTATGTGGGCTGCGATTGGGAGAACGCCCCACTTCATCTACCGTCGACGTTTTCGACGCTGCGCAACCTGACCAAGAGTCCATGTGTGCGGGTCGCAATGCTGGGCAAGTACGGCCTGACCTGGCCATGGGAAAGCATGCACGTCGAGGCGCTGGCCTGGTACGACCATTGGCTCAAGGGGCACGACACGGGAATCCTCGAAGGTCCAGCGTTTCGCTACTTCTTGCCCGAAGCCGACGAGTGGCAGGCGGTGGACTCGTGGCCGCCGCCGAACAGCTCACATGTGGAGTTCGCCCTGCGCGCCGACGGAGGCCTCGCGACCGCCGAGGGCGAGCCCGGCAGCCGCGAATACTGGGCCCTGGGAGTAGGACTCAACCGCGCGCGGCCCAGCGAGATCGATCCCCCTTCGCTGCTGACCTGGACCACCACACCGCTGGACGACGACTTGGACGTGGCCGGCGACATCGAACTCCGATTGGCCGCCGCGACGACGGCGCTGGACACCGGGTGGCTCGTGACCGTGTCCGATATCGCCGAAGACGGCTCGCTGGTCGAGCACCTCACCAGTGGGTGGCTGCGGGCCACCCTGCGCGAGGTCGACGAGAACGCCAGCCGTCCAGGCGCCCCGGTGCTGCCGTGCCGGACTGCGGTCGGCGTTCCGATCGGCGAAGACGTCGTGTACCGAATCCCGTTGATCCCCAACGCACGCCGGTTCCGCCGCGGACACCGCATCCGGGTGACGCTGAGCAGCGACGACCAAAATCCCGAAGTCCCGGCGATCATGGACTTCCGTCACGCGCCCGTCGGCACCAGCACAGTCAACACCGTGCGATCCTCATCGCGGCTGCTGCTGCCAGTGCTGTCCGAGATCTCGCCGCCCAGCTAGAACTCACCGGTGTCAGCGTCGAATCCGACAGGGCAGATAATGGCCCGGTGCGGTCAGTCGAGGAGCATCAGCACGTCGTAGCGGCAATGATCACGGCCCGTGCGGCCACCACGGCGCCGCTGGCGGCGGCGCAGGGGCTGGTGCTGGCCGCCGATGTGGTGGCCCCGATGTCGCTGCCGGTCTTCGACAACTCCGCCATGGACGGTTATGCGGTGCGCGCCGAGGACACCGCGGACGCCACACCGCAGCACCCGGTGGTGCTGCCGGTGGCCGAAGACATTCCGGCCGGACGCACCGATCAATTGACACTGCAGCCCGCGACCGCGCACCGCATCATGACGGGCGCGCCGGTGCCGGCCGGTGCGACGGGGATCGTGCCCGTGGAGAACACCGACGGCGGCCTGCATTCGGTGACGATCCAGCAAAGCGCACCGCCCGGCAAGCACATCCGGCGGGCCGGCGAAGACGTGGCCGCCGGGACTACAGTGCTGCGCCGCGGCCAGGTCGTGACGCCGGCGGTGCTGGGCCTGGCCGCGGCCCTGGGATTGGCTGAGCTGCCGGTGATTCCGCGGCAGCGGGTGCTGGTGATCTCGACCGGCAGCGAGCTGGTGACACCCGGCACGCCGCTGCAGCCCGGTCAGATTTACGAATCCAACTCGGTGATGCTGGCGGGGGCCGTGCGAGAGGCGGGCGCGGAGGTGATCGCCGTCGCCACCGCCGAGGACGACGTCACGCAGTTCGGTTCGATCCTGGATCGGCATGCGGCGGATGCCGACCTGATCATCACCAGCGGCGGCGTCAGCGCCGGGGCCTACGAGGTCGTCAAGGACGCGTTCGGGCCGGACGGCGTGCAGGGCGGTGAAGGGGTCGAGTTCGTCAAGGTGGCAATGCAACCGGGCATGCCGCAGGGGGTCGGGCGGGTGGCCGGCACGACCATCGTGACCCTGCCCGGTAACCCGGTCAGCGCGCTGGTGTCCTTCGAGGTGTTCATCCGTCCGGCGCTGCGCACGGCGATGGGTCTGCCGGACCCGTACCGCCCGCACCGGCCCGCCGTGCTGGCCGAATCGCTCACCTCGCCGCGCGGCAAGCGCCAGTTCCGCCGCGCGATCCTCGACGCCGAGACCGGCAGTGTGGTCAGCTACGGCCCCCCGGCCTCCCATCACCTGCGGTGGTTGGCGTCGGCGAACGGATTGCTGGACATCCCCGAGGACGTGGTGGAAGTGCAGGCCGGGACCGAACTGCAGGTCTGGGACCTGACTTAAGCCCGGTGAAATTCGTCCGCGGCATCGAACGCGTTGCTGCGGCGGATCGCGACCGCGGCGACGGTGACCATGACCGGGATCGTCACCAAGGCGCCGGACAGCCCGAACCATTCGGCCAGGTGACCGATCAGCGGCGGCCCCAGCAGGTAACCCAGCCAGCCGCTGGCGGCGACGACGGCGATCGCCGGGCCGCCGTTGCCGACCGAGTAGGCGGCGCTGAACGCGGTGGGCACCAGCAGCGCCACGCCCGCGCCCAGGCAGGCGAAGCCGATCACCGTGACGGCCGGGGTGGCCAGCGGCAGCGTGGCGCTCATCGCGATCGCCGCGCCCACGGCCAACGCGGGCAGCAGACGGCGGGCGGCAACGCGGGCCTGCAGCCGGGTCGCCCCCAGCCGGGTGACCACCATCAGCAGGCTGTATCCGGCGTAGCTCAGTGCGGCGGTGCCCGCGCCGGTGCCGACGACATTGCGGGAGAAGTTCGCCGACCAATCGGCCGCGGCACCTTCGGTCAAGAACGACGCGAACGCCACCGCGGCCGGCACGGCCACGCCCGTCGACCACACCGAACGCGGGGCGGTGTGCTCTGCGGGGGCGGTGTCGTCCGCCCGGTCGGCGACCAGGTGGCGGATGAACGGTGCCACCGCGAGGAGCACGACCACCGCCGCGGCGACGAGCAGCGGGGTAAGGCCGACGCCGACGGTGACGCAGGCCGCCCCCGCGCCGGCTCCCAGCAACCCGCCGACGCTCCACATGCCGTGGAAGCGCGCCATGATCGGCGCCGCGGCCAGCCGTTCGACGGTCGCGGCCTGTGTATTCATCGCGACGTCGAGCGCACCCTGGAAAGCGCCCCACACCGCGAGCGCCACGAACAGTGACAGTCCGGAGGTGGCCAACCCGATCGTCGTGCCGGCAGCGGCGTAACCGACCAGAGTGACGGGCACGCAGCGCCGGCTGCCCCACCGCGCTAACGCCCACCGACAGCAGATCATCGCCGCGACCGACCCGAACGGTGTGCCGAACAGCGCCGAACCCAGCGCCGCGTCGGACAAGTCGAGCTTGGCCTTGACGAGCGGGATGTAAGCGACCCAGGACGCGGCGAGCACCGCATGCGCCGCGAACACGACGGTGACGGTGATTTTCGCGCGCCGCAGCCGCGCCGCCGAGCTGGCGCGGGTTTGCGAGTGCGTCGAAATCGATGGCCCCCTAGGTCGTGTGAGTAAATCTTTCCCGCAGTGGCCCGGGACGAACCAGCACGCCCCCGACACTCCGTAAGATGACGCGGGTGGCACGACGCCCCCGTCCTTCCGCTGACGACGGCCAGTCCTACGGCCAGTCCTATCAGGGCCCGACTGTAAGTCCGCGGCACATTCTCGAGTTGCTGCGCGAGACCGTTCCGCCGGTGCATCCGGCGGGTTTGCCGTTCGTCTCGGCCGGACTGGTGCTGGCCGTGCTGGGTCGCCACCATCGGTGGCCGCGGCGCGCCGGGCTGCTGGCTGCGGGCGCGTGTGCCGCGTTTTTCCGGCACCCGCCGCGGGTCCCGCCCGCCCGGCCCGATGTCGTGGTCGCACCCGCCGACGGCCTGGTCTGCCTCGTCGACTCGGCAGCTCCGCCGGCGGAGCTGGGCATGGGTGACGCGCCGCTGCCCCGGGTCAGCATCTTCCTGTCGATCTTCGACGCCCACGTGCAGCGCGCCCCGGTGAGCGGCGAGGTGGTCGCCGTACAGCACCGGGCGGGCCGTTTCGGGTCGGCCGACCTGCCCTCGGCCAGCGACGAGAACGAGCGCACCAGCGTGCGAATCCGCACCGAAAGCGGCGCCGAGGTGGTCGCCGTCCAAATCGCCGGGCTGGTCGCGCGCCGGATCGTGTGCAACGCGCGGGCCGGGGACAAGCTGTCGATCGGCGACACCTACGGCCTGATCCGGTTCGGCTCCCGGCTCGATACCTACCTGCCGGCGGGGGCCAGCCCGGCCGTCAGCGCCGGCCAGCGTGCGGTGGCGGGCGAGACCGTATTGGCGGAGCTGCGGTGACCAACAGAATCCGCGGCCGCGCGGTCAATCTGCAGATCCTGCCCAGCGCGATGACCGTGCTGTCGATCTGCGCGGGTTTGACCTCGATCAAGTTCGCGCTCGAGCACCAACCCAAGGCGGCGATGGCATTGATCGCCGCCGCGGCCATCCTGGACGGGCTGGACGGCCGGGTCGCCCGCATCTTGGATGCGCAGTCGCGGCTGGGCGAGGAGATCGACTCGCTGGCCGACGCGGTGAACTTCGGGGTGACGCCGGCGATCGTGCTCTACGTGACGCTGCTGTCGACCTCGCCGGTGGGGTGGGTCGCGGTGCTGCTGTATGCCGTGTGCGTGGTGTTGCGGCTGGCGCGGTTCAACGCGCTGCAGGACGACGGCACGCAGCCCGCCTACGCACGCGAGTTCTTCGTCGGGATGCCGGCGCCGGCCGGGGCGGTGTCGATGATCGGGCTGATCGGGCTCAAGCTGCAGTTCGGCGACGGCTGGTGGTCCAGGCCGCTGTTCCTGTGCATCTGGATCGCGGGGACCTCGATCCTGATGATCAGCAAGATCCCGATGCGCAAGATGCACGCGGCCGCGGTGCCGCCCAACTGGGCTGCCCCGCTGCTGGCGCTGCTCGCGATTTGCGCGGCGGCGGCGGTGCTGGCCCCCTACGTCTTAATCTGGGTGATCATCATCGCCTACCTGTGCCACGTCCCCTTTGCGGTGCGCAACCAGCGCTGGCTGGCCGCACATCCCGAGGTGTGGGACGAAAAACCCGAACAGCGCCGCGCCGTGCGGCGTGCCAATCGGCGGGCGCAGCCGAACCGCCGGCCGATCGTTCGCCTCGGCCGACCCGGCGGGCGGTCGGTGGCGCGGCTGGGACTGCGTAAGCCGGGTGGGCGATTGCCATGACCGCCGCGCGGCCCGGACAGCTGACGCTGACCGCCCGGCTGAACACCTCGGCCGTCGACTCGCGCCGCGGTGTCATCAGGATGCATCCGAACGCCCTTGCGGCTCTTGGCATTCGGGAGTGGGATGCGGTATCCCTGACGGGTTCGCGCAGCACGGCCGCGGTCGCCGGGCTGGCCGACCGGGACATTCCGGTCACTACCGTGCTACTCGACGACGTGACGCTGTCCAACGCGGGGCTGCGCGAGGGCACGGCGGTGATTGTCGGCGCGGTCACCGTGTACGGCGCGCGATCGGTGACGCTGAGCGGCTCCACGCTTGCCACGCAGTCGATCAGCCCGGCGACACTGCGGCACGCGCTACTCGGCAAGGTGATGACGGTGGGTGACGCGGTGTCGCTGCTGCCCCGCGACCTGGGCCCGGGCACGTCGACGTCGTCCGCCGCCCGGGTGCTGGCCGCGTCGGTCGGGATTAGTTGGACCTCGGAACTGCTCACGGTCACCGGTGTCGATCCCGACGGACCGGTGAGCGTGCAACCCAACTCTTTGGTCACGTGGGGCGACGGGGTGGCGCCGGCCCGGGCGCAGCGGGTCGGCATCGCCAATCCGGCGATCCAGGTCGACGATCTGCGGGGCTCGCAGGTGCCAGCCGGCAAGCTCAGCGAATGGCTCAAGCTGGCCCTCGACGAACCGCATCTGCTGAAAACCCTTGGCGCGACCACGAATTTGGGTGTGTTGGTTTCGGGTCCGGCTGGGGTCGGCAAGACGACGATGGTGCGCGCGGTGTGCGCGGGACGCCGGCTGGTCGAGCTTGACGGCCCGGAGGTGGGTGCGCTGGCGGCCGAGGACCGACTCAAGGCGGTGACCGCCGCGGTGACCGCGGTGCGCGGTGTCGGATCGCAGGGCGGCGGCGTGCTGCTGATCACCGACGTCGACGCGCTCTTGCCGGACACCGCCGAGCCGGTGGCGGCGCTGATCCTCGCCGAGTTGCGCAATGCGGTGGCCACCGACGGCGTGGCGCTGATCGCCACGTCCGCGCGGCCCGACCACGTCGATCCGCGACTGCGGTCCCCCGATCTGTGCGACCGAGAACTCGGCCTGACGCTGCCCGATGGCGCGACCCGCAAGGCGCTGCTCGAGACGCTGCTGCGATCCGTTCCGACAGGTGAGTTGGACATCGATGAAATCAGCAGTCGCACACCAGGTTTTGTGGCGGCCGATCTCGCTGCGCTGGTGCGTGAGGCGGCGTTGCGCGCGGCGTCGCGGGCCAGCGCCGACGGCCGGGCCCCCAGGCTGGAGCAGGACGATCTGGTCGGTGCGCTCAGCGTCATCCGGCCGCTGTCCCGTTCGGCCAGCGAGGAGCTGACCGTCGGCAACGTGACCCTCGAGGACGTCGGGGACATGGTGGCGGCCAAGCAGGCTCTCACCGAAGCGGTGCTGTGGCCGTTGCAGCACCCCGACACCTTCGCGCGCCTGGGAGTCGATCCGCCGCGCGGCGTTCTGCTGTACGGCCCACCCGGCTGCGGCAAGACGTTCGTGGTCCGCGCACTGGCCAGCACCGGCCAGCTGAGCGTGCACGCGGTCAAGGGTTCGGAGCTGATGGACAAGTGGGTGGGCGCCTCGGAGAAGGCGGTGCGCGAGTTGTTTCGGCGTGCACGGGATTCGGCGCCGTCGCTGGTGTTCCTCGACGAGGTCGATGCGTTGGCGCCGCGGCGTGGGCAGAGTTTCGACTCGGGCGTCACCGACCGGGTGGTGGCCGCGCTGCTGACCGAGCTCGACGGCATCGACCCGTTGCGCGATGTCGTCGTGTTGGGTGCCACCAACCGGCCCGACTTGATCGACCCCGCGCTGCTGCGTCCCGGCCGGTTGGAGCGCCGGGTGTTCGTCGAACCACCCGATGCTGCCGCCCGGCGCGAGATCCTGCGCACCGCAGCCAAATCCATACCGCTGAGCGCCGATGTCGATCTCGATGACATCGCAGCCGAACTCGACGGTTTCAGCGCGGCCGACTGCGTGGCCCTGCTGCGCGAGGCGGCGTTGACCGCGATGCGCCGGTCGATCGACGCCGCCGACGTGACCGCGGCCGACCTCGAGACGGCCCGTACGGCGGTGCGGCCGTCGCTGGACCCCGTTCAGGTGGACTCGCTACGGGCGTTCGCCGAAGCTCTCTAGCATCGCCCGCACCGTCGCCGCGACGTCGTCCTCCAGCCACGACGGCATCGCGTCGTCGTGGGCGTGGCGCCGCACGACGGCATAGGGCAGGTCGGAGACCGCACGCAGGACCGCATCGACATTGCGGGAACTTTTACGGCCGTAGAGCTTTCGGGCCAAGTCACCGACCCGCTCGAGTAGCGGCGCGTTCATCGTCGCCACCGTCTCCTGAAATCTCGCGTCGGGCTCCTCGTCGAGCAGGTCGGCCGGGCGGATGGTCAACAGCAGCCGGGCGTCCTGCGGAAGTTCCCGCGCGAAGCTGATCGCGGCGACTGCCATCGCGATCGCGGCGTCGGCCGGGGTATCGGCCGTGCTGGCCGCCGAAGCCGCCATGGCCCGGGACTGGAAACGTTCCAGCGCGCGCAGCCACGCCGCCTTCAGAATGCCGTCGCGGTTGCCGAAGCGGTGATAGAGCGTGCCGGCGGGCGCCCCGCTGGATTTCGCGATCGCCGCGACACTGGCCGCGCGCGGTCCGCCCTCGAGCACCAGCGCTCGAGCCGCGTCGAGGATCACATCCGTTTCATGCTTCCGCGGAGGTGCCATGATCTAGTACATTCCTTCTATATGGAACGATTACCCTATATTGATGAGTATGCCATAACAATCCACGCGACTCGGGCCGACACGTGGTCGGCGCTGCTGCAGGTGATGTGCCGCGACCCGCGCGACCCGGCAAGCGTGCCAACCGGTTTCGTGCTCGACGAGGTACGCCAACCGGAGCGATTCGCAATGCAGGGCCGCCACCCGTTCGCGATCTACCGGTGGGTCTTCGAGTTGGATGCCGATGCACCGGGCCGCACCCGGGTGCGCTCGGCCACCTGGGCCGCATTCCCAGGAATCCACGGCAAGATCTATCGCGCGCTGGTCATCGGCACCGGAGGACACCGAGTCGCCGTGCAATGGACGCTGAAACGCATTGCGGCAGCCGCACTGGACGAGTGGCAGGACAGCGGTAAAGCCGCATCCGACTACACCGACGTGTTCGAGGTCCCCATCCGGTATGGCGACGTCCGCCCCGCCGACCAGATGTTCCGCGACGCGCTGCAGGGTCAGCCGGGCGGCGGCATCGTGCTCTGGATTCACCGGCACATCCTGAGGTTCCGTCCGGCACCGCAGTCCTGCCCCGAACAACTCATCGGTTGGCCGATCGTGCGTTCGGATCACGACGAGATCGTGCTCGCGACCAGCGGGCCGTTGATGCGCGGTGAGCTGACGTTGCGCCGCGAGGACGACCGGCGCGCCACCCTGACCACTCGCGTGCATTACCGCCGCGGCGGCGCACGCGCGGTGTGGGCCGTCGTCGGTCCGCTGCATCGAGCCATTGCAGCACGGCTGGTCGAGCGTGCCGCCGCTAGCGGTCGGCGCGAGGCAGCAGCGCGACGGTGAGACCGACGCCGACGCGGGCCCTACGTGCAAAGGATCAGTCCGCAGGTCACCAGATGGCCGCCGTCGTTTATTGCAGTAGACTGCATTCTTGCGTTCTACTGCACTGAATGTCTACTATGGCCCGATGGCGAGTACGGCGGCGCGGCCGGTGACCGAGTTCATGAATGACCCGATCGGCTTCTTCGGCCAGTCCTACACCCGGATGCACAGCATCGGTCGTGACGAACTCGAAGAGCTGCAACGCGAGGCGATGGGCATCCGGTTTCGCGAGCACTACGAACGCATCGAGATGCTGCGAAACCTGGCCGACCGGCTCGGCATCCGAGAGCTCTGCGAATTCAATGATGTCGTCCCGCTGCTGTTCTCACATACCGCATTCAAGTCGTATCCGGCCGCACTGGTGGACAAGAAGCGCTTCGACCTGATGACGCGGTGGCTGGACAAACTCACCAGCTACGACCTGTCGGGCGTGGATGCCGCAGGCTGCACCGGGATCGACGACTGGATCGAACGACTCGACGCCCAGACACCGCTGGAGGTGATCACCTCGAGCGGCACCACCGGAACGCTCTCGATTCTGCCCAAGGACAAGCGCGGCGCCGCAGAAGGCATGACACTGTGGAAGATCTGTCTTTTCCAGACCTTCGGCCACGAGCCAACCGACCAAGAACTCAATCCGTCGGTCGATGTGGTCTGGCCGAACTTCGCCAACGGCAAGCTCGGTCATCTGCGCATTGCCAACATGATCAAGCGCGGCTTCACCGGGGGCGACGAAACCCGGTTTCACGCGCTCTATCCCTTCGCAGTCGATACCGACCTGATGTTTCTGGCCGCCAAGATGCGCGCCGCGGCGTCGCGCGGGGAACTGGACCGCTTGGAGATCGACCCGGCGCTGGCCGCCCGCAAGGACGAGTTCATCGCCATGCAGGCCCGCCAAGCCCAGGACATGGATGCGTTCTTCACCCGCATCACCGAGCAGTTACGCGGCAAGCGCGTATTCATGCTGGGCACCTACCACTTGATGTACGACATCGCCAAGGCCGGACTGGAGCGCGGCGTGCGAAACGTCTTCTCGCCCGACTCCGCGATTCTCACCGGAGGCGGTATGAAAGGTGTTGCGCTGCCTGGCGATTTCATGGATGTGATCCAGGACTTCCTCGGCGTGGACCGCATTCAGGTCGGCTACGGCTTTTCCGAGTCGAGCACCTTCCACTGGGGTTGCAGCGAGGGCCGCTACCACGTCGCACCGTGGGTCGTTCCGTTCGTGCTCGACCCGCAGACCAGCGAGCCACTTCCCCGTACCGGTGTGCAGACCGGACGCGCGGCCGTCTACGACATCCTGCTGCGCGCGCACTGGGGCGGCGTCATCTCCGGCGACGAGGTCACCATCGACTGGGACCTGCAATGCCCTTGCGGCCAGGCCAGCCTGGCATTCGAGCGCGACATCATGCGCTACAGCGAGAAGCAGGGTGTCCCAGACGACCGGATCACCTGCGCCGCAACACATGAGGTGCACAACGAGGCGGTCAACTTCATGAAGGGTGTCGACCTGTGATCGCCTACACCGTCCCGCTGTTCCTGCGGGGGCAGCTCATCACCGACGATCTCGTGCCGTTCGATACCCGCATCGGCGCCGCGCAGTTCCAGGCGCCGGACATGAGCAAGTACGTCGAGCGGCTGCCGCTGAAGAGTCCCGGCGAGATGAGCGACCTCTACGAGTTGGGCTTCGACGAGATCCTCGACGTGCTGGGCGCTCTGGGCGATGCCTTGGACTTCGAGACGAATACCCACCTGCAGGAAGCCTACGAGGCCTCGCTGGTAGCCAACGTGCTGCCGGCGGAGATGATGAAGAACAGCTATCTCGTGCTGCGCCCGCTGTTTTCGCGGGAGAACGTCACCGAGATCGCCGACAGCCAGGTCGGGCTGGACTACCTCAATGGGTGGGTCCCGCATACCTTGCACGACGGGCGCGAACTCCGGGTGCGCGCCTTCGGCTCCCGGGTGCTGCACATCCCGGCCGGCAACGGCGGGTTGGTGTCGGCAGTGACGATCCTGCGCTCGGTGATCACCCGATCCGACGTCATCATCAAGGCCCCGTCCAACGATCCGCTCACGGCGATCGCGATCGCCCGCACCCTTGCCGATATCGCGCCCGACCACCCGATCACTCGACACCTGGCGGTCGGGTACTGGAAGGGCGGCGACCTCGCGGTCGAGGAAAAGCTCTACCAGCCCCAGCACGTCGAAAAAATTGTGGCGTGGGGCGGTATGGCGTCCGTCAAGCACGTAACCCGGTACATCCAACCGGGTTTGGAACTCATCGCGCTGGATCCGAAACGCAGCGCGACCATCATCGGCGCCGAAGCGTTCGCCGACGACGACACCCTGCGGGAAGTGGCTCGCCGGGCGGCGACCGATATCGGCGTGGCCAATCAGGAAGGGTGTGCCAACGCTCGTGTCATCTATGTGCTGAGCGGAACCGACACCGGGGGCCTGGCCAACGCGAACCGGCTCGGCGAGTTGATCTATCAAGAACTCGTCTCGCTGCCCGACCTCGTCAGCACGCCGCCGCGCTATCCCAACCGTGAGTTACTCGATCATGTCGAGGCATCGCGCATGACGGACGACTTCTATCGCGTCATCGGTGGCGAGCGACGCGAGGGCGCGATCGTCGTCTCCCAGATCGACGAGCCGGTCGACTATTCGCCGATGCTGTCGGGCCGGGTCGCCAACATCGTGCCGGTCGACAGCATCGACCGGGTGACCGCCGCGGTCAACGCCTACACTCAGACGATCGGCATCTATCCCGAATCGCTCAAGCGGCGGCTGCGAAACACGCTGCCGCTGTTCGGCGCCCAGCGGCTGACCAGCCTGGGCTACGCGTGCAGTGTCGCGCTCGCGATGCCCCAGGACGCCATCGAACCGATCCGGCGGATGTGCAAGTGGATCGTCGACGAAGAATGCGACCCTGCCACGGTCGTCCCGCTCTGGGAGCTGGCCGGTCGATGAACGAACGCCGGACCGCGTTGCAGGTCGTCGAGGGAATCGACCTCTCCGGCAAGACATGTGTGATCACCGGAGCCTCGTCCGGCCTGGGCCGCGAGGCGGCGCGCGCACTGGCCACCGCGGGCGCCCACGTAATCCTGGCCGCCCGCAACCAGGAAGCACTGTCCGACGCCGCGCAGTGGGTCCGGGGCGAAGTGCCAGACGCGAGAGCGTCGACGGTCGAACTTGATCTGACCGCGCTGTCGAGCGTTCGCGCGGCGGCGGCCGCGATACGCGAGATCACACCGACCGTGCATGTGTTGATGAACAACGCCGGCGTCATGTTCACCCCGTTCGGCCGCACCCGAGACGGGTTCGAATTGCAGATCGGGACAAATCATTTCGGGCACTTCGAGCTGACCAGACTGCTGGTTCCGCAGCTGGCCGCCGCCGAGGGCGCCCGGCTGGTGATCCTGTCCTCGGCGGGTCACGTGATGGGCGACGTGAACTTCGACGACCCGAACTGGGAGCACCGCAACTACGACAAGTTCGAGGCATACGGCGCCGCCAAGACGGCGAACATCCTGCACGCAATCGAAGCCGATCGGCGACTGTGCGAGTTGGGAATTCGCGCCTACGCCGTCCATCCGGGTGCCGTCGCGACCTCGTTGGCCCGGTATATGTCGCGCGAGGACTTCTCCGACCTTCGCAAGCTCGTCGTAAACAACAGCGCGCTACGGGGTGAGACGAGCAACGGCCGCCTCGATTTCGCCACACCCGAAGAGGGCGCGGCCACGCAGGTATGGGCCGCGGTGAGCCCGGAGCTGACCGGTCGGGGTGCGCTGTATCTGCAAGACTGCAGCGTCGGCGAGACGGGTGCAGCGTATGCGCGCGACGAGCAACGGGCCGCCGAGTGGTGGGCGCTGTCCGAAAAGCTGTGTGCCAGCGCATGAGTAGACTAGAACGGCGCAAACAAGAGATGCGCGAGAAGATCCTCACCGCGGCGTTCGACCTGTTTTTGGCACAAGGGGTCGCGGCCACCACCATCGAGGAAATCTGCGAACGCGCTGATGTGGCCAACCGGACGTTCTTCAACCACTTCGCCACCCGCCAGGACATGATCCGCGCGTTAGCCGAGCGACGCCTAATCAACCTGCACGAAGTGGTTTTCGACCGCGCCGACCAACCGATCCCGGCGCGGCTGATCGGGGTGTTCGACGACATCGGTACGACGCTGGTCAAATCCGGCGACACGTACCGCGAACTTATCGGCGAGATGCTCGCCACCTCCGGCTACGGCATTCAGCGCGGGTTCAACCTACACGCCACGTTCGGCGAACTCATCAAGGAAGGCGTCTCGCGCGGCGAGGTCAGTACGCGCCACGACGCAGAAACCTTGGCCGACATCATCGTTGGTGCGCTGTCGGGCGGTATCGTCAACTGGACGCTCGATCGCACCTACTCGCTGGCAACCAACCTGCACAACCTGGGTGTCGCGCTGGCCGACCTGCTGCAGAGCTGAGTAATTGCGTCGAGCCGCTAAACGGCAGACAGCCTGCGCGTGAGGGCCTATAAATCACGGGCTCGGCGAAGCCGGCCCACCTACTCACGGCTCGGGCAGGGCGTTCCAGTCCGCCGCAACGCTGCCACTGAAACGCGGGGACCGCCGATCGACGAACGCGGCGACACCTTCACTCGCGTCGGGCGTGCCCATCACACGGTGGTGCAACTGCGTTTCCAGCGAGGCGACCTGACGCGGCGTGTAGCCATGAATCGCGCTGTCCCACAACAACCGCTTGCTCAATGCCGCCGACATCGGCGCGACGTTGACCGCAATGTCGCGGGCCATCTCCAGCGCGGCGTCGAGCACCTGAGCGGCCGGAACCGCGCGATTCGCGATGCCATACGCCACGGCCTCCTGCCCGCCGAAGGTGCGCCCGGTCAGCAGCACCTCGGCGGCCACGCCGAGATTCGTCAGGTGCGCCAGCGTCCAGTGCGCCATGCAATCGGGTATCACGCCACGACGCACCTGCACCACACCGTATTTGGCGTCCCCGGCGAGAATGCGAATATCGGCCTGCAGCGCGATGGTCAGCCCGATGCCGATGGCGTGCCCGTTGAGCGCGGCGATCACCGGTTTGCGTAGTTCGAACGCCGGCGGGTCGATCGGCGACGCAGAGAACGTGGCATCGTGTTGCCGGCTATCGAATGGAGTTGCCCCGCCGGAGAAATCGGCACCGGCGCAAAAGGCCCGGCCCGCTCCGGTGACCACGATGGCTCGGACGTCGTCGTCCTCGTCGCACGTACGGTACGCCGTGCTCAACAACGCGCCCATCTCGGCCGTGTACGCGTTGAGGTGCTCGGGCCGATTGAGCGTGAGCAGCGCCACACCCCTTTCGACGTCGACGAGTACCGGGCTGGCTTCCGCGCTGTTCATCGCAGGGTTCATCGTCGTATGGCGCTTTGGTGCAAGGCATCGATCAGGGCGGCGACGTCGGCACTCGGTGGCGTGTATCCGGGGAAATAACAACAGATTTCGTCGACGTGGTCGCCGAATCGTGCGGCGATCTGCTTGGCGCAGTCATCGGGTGAGCCGACGATCCCGATCCGGGCGACCATCTCGTCGGTGATCAGGGCGCGCATCTCGGCGAAGCGGCCTTGTTTGGACAGCGCGTTGAGCTTCGGCTGCAGTTGCGCCCACCCCTCGACCTCGAGCACCGGCCGGTAGGCCGGGGTCGAGCCGTAGAACGCGATCAACGACGCGACCCCGTTGATGGCCGCGGTCAGGTCGGCTTCACTGCTGGCGACCGCCACCATGGCCTGGGCGATCACGTCCAGGTCGGTGGCACGCCGCCCCGCACGGCGCAGTCCTTCGTCGACGGCGGGCAGGGTACGTTCGGCGAAATGGCGGGCGCTGTTGAACGGCATGACGAGCAGGCCGTCGGCGACCTCGGCCGCGGTGCGGGTCATGATCGGTCCCAGCGCTCCCATCAGCACCGGCGGCGGCCCGAAGGGGTTGGGACCCGGATTGAAGTTGGGCGCCATCAGCGTGTGGGTAACGAACTCACCGCGAAAGTTCAACGGCGACTGGCCTTCCCACGCCGCGAATATCGCCTTGATCGCCGCGATCGTCTCGGCCATGCGTGCGGCCGGCCGGTGCCATGTGCTGCCGTAACGCTTTTCAATGTGAACCTTGATTTGTGACCCGAGCCCGAGCCGGAACCGGCCACCGCTGAAGACCTGCAGATCGTAGGCCGCGTGGGCCAGGTGCAGCGGGCTGCGCGGCGCGGCGATCGCCACGTTGGTCATCAGCGCGAGGCTGGTCTCCCGGGCGGCGACGAGCAGCGGGAAGAAGACGTCGTGTTGACCTTCGAAGGTGAACAGGCCGTCGGCACCCGTCGCGGCGATCTCGGCCGCGCTGGTCGAGGCGCCCGTCGGCGATCCGTTGACCTGCAGATGTACTTTCATTCAACCGTCCAGTCGCCCAATCGATGCCTTATAAAAGCACACCGCTATTCCGATAGCTGGAACTTCACCATCTCCGCGACCGTGTCGACGGCCTCGCACAGTGCAGTGACCCGGTCGGCCGCCGACGGCGCCGAGAGCACCGCGTAACGGTCGGCCGCACCGATCGGGATACGTGCGGCCAAGGCGAACAGCCGCTGTCCGGCGTCGGGGTGGCCCGGGCCCAGCAGCATGTCGCGGTCCGGCAGCGCGGTGTCGCGGGCCTCGGCGATGCGCTCGAACAACGCCACGATCTTGTCTTCGAGCTCGGCGAGCTGGGCCTGGGTGACCGGTGCACCGTCCTCATCGGGCCAGCGGCGCACCGATGCCCGCGGGTAGGGATCGTCCGGCAGCCACTCGCGCACCCGGATTCGTTCGCCGGTCCGGCAGCGCAGCGCGTAGCGCTCGGCGCCCGCATCGATGCATTCGTCGATGCGGCACAGCACTCCGACATCGCAGCGCTCGTCACCGCCGCCGACCTCGCGGCCACGGGAGATCAGGACGACACCGAACGGTTCGCCGGTGTCGACGCAGTGCCGCACCAACGCGACATAGCGCGGCTCGAAAACCCGCAACGGCAGGTCCTGGTTGGGCAGCAGCGCCGCCTCCAGCGGAAACATCGCCAGCTCAATCGTTTCCGGGTCCGCCATCACGCCAGCCTAGACGTCCAACTCGCTCACCAACGCGTCGACGACCGCGCGCAGATCGCCGTCGTGCTCTTCGGCTACCCGCCGCTGTCGCTGATAGGAGGCGCCTTCGCGCCAGATGCTTTCGACCGCGGCCAGTTCCTCGCTGCAGTGCAGCGACCTGGCCACCGGCTCGAGCCGGGTCAGCACGTCGGCGAGATCCTCGGTGACCAAGCGTTCGTTGCTGTCGGCGTCCAGAATGATCACCGCGTCCAGACCGTAGCGCGCCGCGCGCCACTTGTTCTCCTGGTTGTGCCACGGCGGCATGGTCGGCAACGACTCGTCGGCTTCCATCCGGCGGTCCAAATCGACCACCAGACAATGCGTCAACGCGACCAGCGCGCTCAGCTCGCGCAGGTTGGAAACCCCGTCGCAGACCCGCACCTCGAGGGTGCCCAGCCGTGGCGAAGGCCTGATGTCCCAACGGACTTCGTCGACGTGGTCAATGATGCCGGTCTTTTTCTGGTCGTAGACGAACCCTTCGAATTCGGCCCAGGTCTGAAACTGGAACGGCAATCCGGCGGTGGGCAATTGCTGAAACATCATGGCCCGGTTGCTGGCGTAGCCGGTGTCCACTCCGGTCCACCATGGCGAGGACGCGGACAGTGCCAGCAGGTGCGGGTAGTACCGCAGCAGTGACGTCATGATCGGCATCACCTTGTGCGCGGAGGAGATTCCCACGTGCACATGCACACCCCAGATCAGCATCTGCCGGCCCCACCATTGGGTGCGCTTGATCAGCTCGGCGTACCGGGGCGCGTCGGTGAGCTTCTGGGTGCTCCATTGCGCGAACGGGTGTGCGCCGGCGCAGAACAACTCCATACCGCGGTCGCGGACGATTTGGCGCGCCGGCCCCAGCGTGTCGCGCAGATCCTCCATCGCTTGGCCCGTGCTGTCACAGATCCCGCTGACCACCTCGACCGTGTTGCGCAGTAATTCCTTGTGTACGCGCGGGTTTTCGCCGATCTCGGCGATCACGGCGGTGGCCTCGTTGCTCAGGTCACGGGTCTGCGCGTCGACGAGCGCGAACTCCCATTCAACACCGAGGGTCGGCCGCGGCGAGCGGGTGAAGCCGATGTGTGAGCCGGCCCTGCTACCCGGCACCAATGACACCGCACGCAACTCGCTTGCCGGAGTCTCCGGTGCTCATCGTCATCGAGTCGGGACCCGGTGTGCCGCCGAGGGTCTGGTTGTAGCGTTCCGCCGGGATGTTCCCGAAGTTGTCGGCGCCGGCGTGAATGATGATTGCGGTCTTTTCACCACTCAACAGGTCTTCCATCGTGAAAGCGTCCGTGGTGGTCACCAGCTGCCCGGTTCCGTCCTTACGCACCTGCAGCGAGGTGAGGTCGCCGCTTTCGGGTTCGGTGGTGTGGCCAGGCGCTTGGTAATGACCGCCGGCGGACAAGAAGTCGCCGGGCGCGCCGCCGGTGGGGGCAACCGAATTGGGCTCGCACTTGCCGACTTTGTGAATGTGCACGCCGTGGAAGCCCGGCGTGATGCCGCTGGCCCCGGTCGTCGCGATGGTGATGGTGGCATAGCCGTTGCTGAAGTCGAACGTTGCGGTGGCGACCTGGGTGCCGTTCGGAGCGCGCAGCTGGGTGGTGATGCTCGGCTTACCGGCGCTGGCCCCCTCGGCCGCCGCGGAGCCCGACGGCGCGGGCGATCCCGTCCAGACGGACGGCGTGGTGCCCGGCACCGAGGACGCGTGTTGGGGCGACGAGCACGCACTCAAGGCGGCGACGACAGTGGCGGCGGAGAGGGTGGCGACAGTGGCCTTGCGGTGACCGGCGGGCTGAGGCATAGCGGAAGCCTAACCCGGCGCGTGACTCCGAGTCAGCCCGTCACCACGACGATGACGCCGGGTGGCTCACCGGAAAGGGCGGGGATGCGCGGTTCGACGGCGGCCCCCAGGTTCTTACCCACCGCGTCGGCGGTGGCGTGCTCACCCTCGGCGTCGGTGAAATACACCGTCGTCACCGTCACGTCGGGCAACGACATGTTCCCCACGTCGACGACCTTGAAGCCGGCGGCCTTGAGTTGATCCGCCGCGCGCCCGGCGACGCCGTCCTTGCCAGAGATGTTGTAGACGTGCACGTCGGCCTGGTTGGCGGGCTTGGGACTCGTCGAGGTCGCCGGCGCGGCGCTGGCGGAGCTGGTCACGCTCGAGCCCGCCGAGACGGAGTCGTCGTCGGACTTACCCGACGAGCTCAGCGCCTGCCAACCGAGCAGTAAGAAGATGACGCCGAGGAACAACAGCACCATCACCATGGCCCGCAGTGGGAGCCCCGTCGAGTCGGGCACGCGCTCTTTCATCGAGCCCTACTGTAGCTACTCAGGTCACCTCGAAGCCGAGACGCCGGGCGGCGCGCGCCTTCTGCCGGCTGGCCCGCAGCCGCCGTAGCCGTTTCACCAGCATCGGGTCGGCGGCCAGCGCCTCGGGCCGATCCACCAACGCGTTGAGGACTTGGTAGTACCGCGTCGCCGACATCGAAAACAGCTCTTTGATCGCGTCTTCCTTGACACCGGCGAACTTCCACCATTGCCGTTCGAACGCCAAGATGTCGTGTTCGCGTCGGGTCAGCCCATCGGCGATCTCAGCATCGTCCCCCGATCGATTTGCCCGCGCCATGGCGCTGTCCATATCGCTTCCCCTGGACCCTTCCGCCGAATTCCCTGTTGCTCGCATGACTTGACTTACCTAGGGGCATGTTTCGGCGAATATTGAATCACGCCGCGAACCCTCAAGTCGTCATCCAGACCCGCGAGTCGGCCGATTGGCTTCATAGCTTGTCTCGCGGCTGGGAGATCCTCCTCCGCCGCCGCGTTGCGGCCGCCATCGTCGGCGGGCTAAACCCAACGGCCCCCTCCTCCGCCGCCGCGTTGCGGCCGCCATCGTCGGCGGGCTTAAGCTAGCCGACCATGGCAGTCGTACCCATTCGCATCGTGGGCGATCCGGTCTTGCACACCGCGACGACACCCGTGCACGTCGATGCCGACGGTTCGCTGCCGGCAGATCTGGCCGGACTGATCACCGACATGTACGACACGATGGACGCTGCCCACGGCGTCGGTCTGGCCGCCAATCAAATCGGACACGGGCTGCGACTGTTCGTCTACGACTGCCCCGACGATCGCGGCACGACCGAACGCCGCCGCGGCGTGGTCATCAACCCGATCCTGGAAACCTCCGAGATCCCCGAGACCATGCCGGACCCCGGCGATGACGACGAGGGTTGTCTGTCCGTTCCGGGCGAGTCGTTCCCGACCGGGCGCGCCACCTGGGCCCGGGTCACCGGCCTCGACGCCGACGGCAAGCCGATCACCATCGAGGGCACCGGTTTGTTCGCGCGGATGTTGCAGCACGAGACCGGCCACTTGGATGGCTTCCTCTACCTGGACCGTCTCATCGGTCGCCACGCGCGCGCCGCCAAGCGCGCCGTCAAATCGCACGGCTGGGGTGTGCCCGGCCTGTCCTGGAAACCGGGCGACGGGCCGGATCCGTTCGGTCACTGATGGTCTCGTGGCCGGACCTCGGCACCCGGGTGGCGGTTCGCTACCGGCGTCCCGCCGGATCGGTCCCGCCGTTGACGGACGCCGTCGGCCACCTGGTGGCGGTCGGTCCGACGGTGCGGGTGCAGACCAAGACCGGCGCCGTCGTCGAGTTCGCCGCCGACGACGTCGTGGCGCTGCGGGTGCTGACCGATACACCGATCCGCACCTCGGCGATCCGCGCGCTCGAGCACGCCGCCGCGACCGCACGGGCCGGCGGCCAACGGGTCTGGCTCGACGGGTGGCTGCTGCGGGCCGCCGACGAAACCGGCCCGACTCGCAATTCCGCTGTGCCCCTGGATATTTCCGCGCGGATCAGCTCGGTTCCGGCGATCGTGACGTGGTACGAGCAGCGGGGTCGCGATCCGTGGCTGGCCATCCCCGACCGCTTGCTGGTGTTGCCGCCGGGGGTAGTGGGCGTCGCGGCCGAACAAGTGTTGGTGCGCGACCTGACCGCCACGCCACCGAACCTCGGTGACACTGCACCGGACGACGCCGACCGTGCGACGGTAACCGACGCGCCGGACGGCACCCGATGGGTCGGGCTTTCCGTATCGGGGCTCCCCGACGACGAGTCGGCGGTGCGGCGGTGTGAGGCGGCGTTGGCCGGCGCGGTTCGGCGGGGCGCTACCCGCGGCTACGCCGAAGTCGCCGAGAACGACACCGCGGCAGCGGGCTTGGCGCATCGACTGGGGTTCCGGCCGCACCACGGCCGCCGCTACGTCGACGCCCGCGGCGGCTGGGATACCGTCTAATCATGCCCGACGGCACGGTTAACGGCGAGGACTCCCAGCATCCGACTCCGCCGCGGGTGCGCCTGGCGACCTGGAACGTCAACTCCATTCGCAGTCGCGTCGACCGCGTCATCGACTGGCTCGGTCGCGCCGACGTCGACGTGCTCGCCATGCAGGAGACGAAATGCTCCGACGGTCAATTCCCCGCGCTGCCATTCCTGGAAGTGGGTTACGAAGTCGCACACGTCGGCTTCAACCAATGGAACGGCGTGGCGATCGCATCGCGCGTCGGCCTGGACAACGTGGAGATCGGTTTCGACGGCCAGCCGACCTGGAGCAGCAAGCCAGAGGTGGAGGCCATCGCCGAGGCCCGGGCCCTGGGGGCCACCTGCGGCGGGGTCCGGGTATGGAGCCTGTACGTGCCCAATGGCCGCACCCTGGCCGATCCACATTACACGTACAAGCTGAATTGGCTTGCTGCCCTTCGTGATACCGCGGCCGGTTGGTTGCGCGACGATCCGTCCGCCCAGATCGCGTTGGTCGGCGATTGGAACATCGCCCCAACCGATGAAGACGTGTGGAGCACCGAATTCTTCGTCGGTGCTACGCACGTTTCCGAACCCGAACGTCGGGCGTTCAACGCCATTGTCGACGCGCAATTCGCCGATGTGGTACGGCCTTTCACTCCCGGCCCGGGCGTCTACACCTATTGGGACTACACCCAGCTTCGGTTCCCGAAAAAGCAGGGTATGCGCATCGACTTCATTCTCGCCTCACCGGCGTTGGCCGGTCGCGTGGTGGACGCGGAGATCGTGCGCGAAGAGCGCAAAGGTAAGGCGCCCAGCGATCACGCCCCGGTTTTGATCGACTTGAGTCCCGAATAAAGCACCTGCTGCGCATTGTCTGCGCGTTTCGAACGTGGCAGCATTTCGCGTGTTAGAAGCGTGAACAATTTGTTGTCACCGCCTTAACTTCCCGTTTGGCGGGTATACATGTTGCTACGCGTTCCGCAACGAATGCGACCGAAGAACCAGGGAGTCATCATGGGTGTCGTTGGCGGGGCAGTCCGCGGCGTGGGGAAAACGATCAATCGCGCGGCGGAAGCCACCACCGCAGCCGCCGGCGCCGTCGGGGGCGCGGCAGTCAATGGAGTCGTTGGTGGCGTCACCGGAGCCGCGGAGGGCATCAAGCGCGGCATCAACTCGGGAAGTCACTCGACGCCGGCGGCCGCATTGGCAATCGGTGCGCTCGGAGTGACCGGCCTGATCGAGTGGCCGGTGCTATTGGCGGTCGGCGGCGGCGCACTGGTGTTGCACCGGTTGAACCGCAGCAACGGGGCGCCGCCGAAAGCGAGTCTCACACCGGTGCCCAGCGAGCCCGCGCCGCAAAAGGTCAGTCCGCGCAAATCCGCCGCCAAATCGCCGGCCAAGAAGGCGACCGGCCGCCGCGCCGGCGCCGCCGACTTGCGCAGCACCAACTGATTGGACGCGGCTACGCCGACGCGGGTTGCGCCCGCCGAGGCCGCTTCACACCGTGTGCCGATGGGTCGGGGCACAACCGCCCGTGCGGTCGCGAACCCGACCGGGCCGAAAACCGCGGAGGTCTGCGATGCCGACGATCGGGCTCCACGATCTGCACGATCCCGGCCCGCCACAGCAACGCATAGAGTTCGAACAACGGCACGCTCAGCACCGAAGCAAGTGACGCAACGATCGGATCGGCCAGGGCGTCGGTCGTCGACTTGGGCGTCATAGGTCCGACGGTGACGAAGTCACCCGGCGGGTTGGCAAACCCTTCGTTACTGAAAGGCAAATGATGGCGGAAAAGAAAACTCGCCGCACGACGTCTCAGCGCGACGCGGTACAGAAAATCCGCGAAGGCGAAACCTTCGTCGTGAACCTGCCGCTGGTCGGCCAGACCGAGATCCCACGCCCCGAACAGTTGGCGTACTACGGCGGTTTGGCGGCGCTGGCCGCGCTCGAGTTGATCGACTGGCCGGTCGCGCTGGTCATCGCGACCGGGCACCTGCTGGCCAGCAACCACCACAACCGACTCATCGAGGAATTCGGCGAGGCGATGGAAGAGGCTTGACCGTTCTCCTCGGCTGCCGCACCTGTCCCGGCATCCCGCCGCGACCACTCCAGCGACCGGCGATGCTTTATTCAGCAACCTTTTGTGCTCCCGACGGCCGGGCATCTTTTCGTAATTTGGATCGCTCCGGCATCCCCGTGCGGGGCGTTCCGCCCGCGGTGGGGGTAACGTCAGTGCGGGCTATCCAGCCACACCAAAAGTAAACAGGCGCGGGAGCGCACGCCGAGTGTGCTGAGAGGACGGCTTGGGGCCGTCGACCGTACGAACCTGACCGGGTAATGCCGGCGTAGGGAGATGAAAGTGACCGACACGTTGTCAGAAACAACCGCACCGTCCGTGACCACCGGACCGATCGCGGGCAGCAGTAAGGCCTACCGCGAGATCGAGGGCCCCGGCGGGGTCACGCTGCGCGTTCCGCTGCGCAGAGTGCACCTGTCCACCGGCGAGGACTTCGATCTGTACGACACCTCGGGGCCGTACACCGACCCGGACGCCACCATCGATCTGACCGCCGGGCTGCCGCCCCGGGCCGGGCTGGTTCGTGACCGCGGCACCCAGCTGCAACGTGCCCGCGCCGGTGAGATCACCGCGGAGATGGCGTTCATCGCGGCCCGGGAAGGGATGCCCGCCGAGCTGGTGCGCGACGAGGTCGCCCGCGGACGGGCGGTCATCCCCGCCAACCACAACCACCCCGAGATCGAGCCGATGATCATCGGCAAAGCGTTCGCGACCAAGGTGAACGCGAACATCGGGAACTCGGCGGTGACGTCGTCGATCGCCGAGGAGGTCGACAAGATGGTGTGGGCCACCCGGTGGGGCGCCGACACCATCATGGACCTGTCCACCGGCAAGAACATCCACGAGACCCGGGAGTGGATCCTGCGCAATTCGCCGGTGCCGGTAGGCACCGTGCCGATCTACCAGGCGCTGGAGAAGACCAAGGGCGACCCGACCGAACTGACCTGGGAGCTCTACCGCGACACCGTGATCGAGCAGTGTGAGCAGGGTGTCGACTACATGACCGTGCATGCCGGTGTGCTGCTGCGGTATGTGCCGCTGACCGCCAAGCGCGTCACCGGCATCGTGTCGCGTGGCGGTTCGATCATGGCCGCGTGGTGCCTGGCTCATCACCAGGAATCCTTCCTGTACACCAACTTTGACGAGCTCTGCGAGATTTTCGCCCGCTACGACGTCACCTTCTCGCTGGGCGACGGGCTGCGGCCCGGCTCGATCGCCGACGCCAACGACGCCGCGCAGTTCGCCGAACTGCGCACCCTGGGCGAGCTGACCAAGATCGCGAAATCCCATGGCGTGCAGGTGATGATCGAAGGCCCCGGGCACGTTCCGATGCACAAGATCGTGGAGAACGTGCGGCTGGAAGAGGAATGGTGCGAGGAAGCACCGTTCTACACGCTGGGCCCGCTGGCCACCGACATCGCCCCGGCCTACGACCACATCACCTCGGCGATCGGCGCGGCGATCATCGCCCAGGCCGGCACCGCGATGCTCTGCTACGTGACACCCAAAGAGCACCTGGGGCTGCCGGACCGCAAGGACGTCAAGGACGGCGTGATCGCCTACAAGATCGCCGCCCACGCCGGGGACCTGGCCAAGGGACACCCGCACGCGCAGGATCGCGATAACGCGTTGAGCCAGGCGCGTTTCGAGTTCCGGTGGAACGACCAGTTCGCGCTGTCCCTGGATCCCGACACCGCGCGGGAATATCACGACGAGACGCTGCCGGCCGAACCCGCCAAGACGGCGCACTTCTGCTCGATGTGCGGGCCGAAGTTCTGCTCCATGCGGATCACCCAGGATGTCCGCGACTACGCCGCCAAGAATGGGCTCGACAGCGAGGAAGCGATCGAGGCGGCGATGTCAGAGGGTATGGCGGAGAAGTCTCGCGAGTTCGCCGAGCACGGTAACCGGGTGTATCTACCGCTGGCGCAGTGACCTTCTCGCCCCCAGTTCTGCCCGTGCCGCCGCCGGGCATCACCCCGGCGCGGGTGCTGTCCATCGCGGGGTCGGACTCCGGGGGCGGCGCGGGCATCCAGGCCGACATGCGCACGATCGCGATGCTGGGCGTGCACGCCTGCGTCGCGGTCACCGCGGTAACGGTGCAGAACACGTTGGGCGTCAAGGGCTTTCACGAGGTTCCCGACGACGTCGTCGCGGGACAGATCGAGGCGGTGGTCACCGACATCGGCATCCAGGCCGCCAAGACGGGGATGCTGGCATCGCCGCGCATCATCGACACCGTGGCCGCCACCTGGCGCCGGCTCGGGTTGACGGCCCCGCTGGTGGTAGACCCGGTTGCTGCGTCCATGCACGGCGATGCACTGATGGCACCGGCGGCGCTGGACTCGCTGCGTGGCCAACTCTTTCCGTTGGCCACGCTGGTGACACCGAACCTCGACGAGGTGCGACTGCTGGTCGGCATCGACGTGACCGACGCCGACTCCCAGCGCGCCGCCGCGAAGGCGCTCCATGCGCTGGGACCTCAGTGGGTCCTGGTGAAGGGCGGCCACCTGCGCTCGTCGGAACGCAGCTGCGACTTGCTGTATGACGGCGCCGACTTCCACGAGTTCGACGCGGAGCGGATAGCCACCGGTAACGACCACGGCGGCGGTGACACGCTGGCCGCCGCGGCCGCCTGCGCGCTGGCCCACGGGTTCACCGTGCCCGACGCCGTCGCGTTCGCCAAGCGTTGGGTCACCGAATGCTTGCGCGCGGCCTACCCGCTGGGCCGGGGCCACGGCCCCGTCTCACCATTGTTCCGGCTGACGCGCGCATGAACCTCGAGCCGATCGCGGGCGTCGCGCACCCACCCGACGACGTGGCGCGGGGCGTCGTCGCGCTCACCCACGGCGCCGGGGGTGATCGGGAATCGGCGCTGCTGCAGCAGGTTTGCGACGAATGGGCTCGTCGGGGCTGGCTGGCGATCCGGTACAACCTGCCCTACCGGCGGCGCCGCCCCAAAGGTCCCCCGTCGGGTTCGGCGGCCGCCGACCGCGCGGGGATTGTCGAGGCGATCACCGTGTGCCGCGGCCTGGCGGACGGCCCGTTGATCGTCGGCGGGCACTCCTACGGGGGTCGGCAGACCTCGATGGTGGTCGCCGAGGCGGACTCGCCACTCGTCAACGTGTTGACGCTGTTCTCCTATCCGGTTCATCCGCCCGGAAAGCCGGAGCGCCCGCGCACCGAGCACCTACCCGACATCCGGGTGCCTACCGTGTTCACCCACGGCACCTCCGATCCGTTCGGCACGCCCGCCGAGGTGCGTGACGCTGCGGCGCTGATCGCGGCACCGACCGAGGTCGTCGAAATCGCCGGTGCGCGACACGATTTGCGGTCCAAGGTCCTCGATGTGCCCGCGCTGTCAGTCGATGCGGCGCTGCGGTTGTTGCCGTAGCGGTCAGAACCCCCGGCAACTGCTGCTGCCCCGCGTCGGCCAGCACGCCCGGGCGATTTAGACAGTCAAAACTGGACAGTTTTAGCTGCCTAATCTAGGCTGGCGGCATGGATGACATCACCGAGTCCGCCGCGACGGCCGCTCGAGATATCCGGGTGGTGTTCAGCCGACTACGACGCCGGCTCACAGACGTGCAGGTCCGTAACGACTTGACCCCGTCGCAGACGTCGGTGCTCACCCGGCTGTGGAAGGACGGGGCGTCGTCGGCCAGCGCACTGGCCGGTGCCGAACGAGTCCGGCCGCAATCGATGGCAACCATCCTGACCGCCCTGGACCAACGCGGATTCATCGAGCGCAAAGCTGATCCGGAAGACGGTCGGCGCCAAGTGGTTTCGCTAACCAAGGCAGGTCGTCAGCGCGCCGAGAGCGACCGCCAAGTGCGCGAGGAATGGTTGGCCCGCGCCCTGCAGGACCGTTACTCCGAGCCCGAACGTCGCACGATCATCGCCGCACTGACACTCCTTGAACGACTGACAGAGCAATGAAAGGGCATACACCCCAATGAAAGTAGGCGTGCACTTTATCGATTTTCTGCCCGGCGACCCGACAGCATTGGGGCCGACCCTGGCCGACGCCGCCACAGCCGCCGAGCAGGCGGGCGCGACACTGTTCACGCTGGCCGACCATTTTCTCCAGATGGAGAACACCGGTCTGCCCGCCGAGGATCCGTTCCTCGAGGGTTATGCATCCTTGGGTTTCCTTGCCGGACACACGAATACGATCGGCCTGGGCCTTTTGGTCACCGGCGTGACCTACCGTCACCCGGGTGTGCTGGCCAAGACGGTCACCACGCTCGACGTGCTCTCCCAGGGCCGTTCGCTGCTGGGCGTCGGCGCCGCCTGGTACGGCCGCGAGCACGCGGCGCTGGGCATCCCCTACCCCCCACTTGCTGAGCGGTTCGAAATGCTCGAGGAGACGCTGCAGATCTGCGGACAGATGTGGAGCGACGACAACGGCCCGTACCACGGCAAGCACTACCGGCTGGCCGAGACGATCTGCGAACCGCAGCCCATTCGGCGCCCGCCCATCCTGATCGGTGGCGACGGCGAAAAGAAGACGCTGCGGCTGGTCGCACAGTATGCCGACATCTGGAACAGCACCGTTTCCGGGCTTGACGGGCTGCGGCACAAGATCGACGTGCTGAATCGGCACTGCGATGCGGTGGGCCGTGACAGCGGCGAAATACGCAGGACCGTCGGTGCTTTTGCCGACCCGTTCGAAGACGTGGACGGCTACCTGAAAACGGTCGAAGGTTACGCCGAGCTGGGCATCGAGATGATCAACGTCGGCCCCGTGCCGGGCGATCCCGATCCAGTCGGCTTCATCCGCCGCTTCGGTGACGAGTTACTGCCGCGCCTCAACGAGATCGGCTAAGCGCCAATCCGTCAGGCCGCCGGAACCGGAAGGGCGGTGGGCCCGCCCACGTCGACGGCGAGCACCGCGGGCGCGGGTGCACCGAGGTCGTGATGCTCGAATTCGCCTACCGCACGGAGGATCCCACCGATGGTGACCAACACGATCAGCACCGAACCGATGGCGATGCCGGCAATGGCCAATCCCCGGCCGCCCTGCCCGGTCTCTTTGATTTTGCCGAGGGCGAGAACGCCGAAGATGATGCCCAAGATGGGACCGACACCGCAGATCCAGCCCAACAACGAGCAGACCAGGGAGGCGATCGCCATGCCGTTGGTGCCCGCGGCCGCCGGGTAGATCGACCCCTGCGGGGGTGGGTAGCCCGGCGACGGCGGGTAGCCGGGCCCCGGCGGGGGCGGATAGCCCTGATTCGGTGGGGGATAGCCCGGATCGTGCGGTGGCGGATAGTTAGGCGGGTCTTCCGTCACGGACGCCTCCTCGGCTCGAGTGGCCCATACTTTACGCCTCAGCCCGGATAACGGGAGTAGCACGCATCCATGTTGCCCGTCACGCCACCGCGGAAGGCCGCGATGCGCGTGAAACCGGCCGGCACACTGGTCCCGTCGGCGTCGCTGGCGACCATATGGTTGGTGAGCAAACCGGCGACGGCCTCGTCGAGATCACCGGCGGTCAACAAAAGTTCGTTGTGCGAGGGAGTCTCGATCGGCTCGGCCATCTTGCGGTGCACGACCCCGGTCAGACAGGCGGTGCGTAGCGCGGTCCAGGGACTTTGCATCGGTAGGCCCCGTTCATGCTGTACCGCAAGGGCGTATCTCGACATCACGATCGACAGCGCCGTGTCGTCCCCTTGCGGCAGGGTGTGCTCATTCTCGTCCGAGACTTTCCCGACCGCGGTCAGTCCGGGCAGGTCGACCATGATCGTGTTGCTGGCGGGGCAATACGAGGCCGGCGGGCTGGCCTTGGCATCCGGGCAGCCCTCCGTCTTGAAGGACAGCGTTGGTGGGTTCTTGGGCGAGAACACTTTTCCCAGCAACTCCATCAGCGTCGAAAGGGTGTCTTGGCTGAGCGGGACCTCGCCGGTCTCCGGATCGCCGCTGGGGTCGGTTTGCAACGCCTTCGGCAGATCACCGCGACGCTGATCGATCTCCCGCTTGTTGATCCCGGCGCAACCCGAAGCGCCCGTGATGAAACCCATTTGGAAGGCGCTGACGCGATCCAGTGCCGAGCCGTGCTCGTCATCGTTTTCGGTATCGGCGTCCATCACCGGGTCCCGGGTGGTGATGATGCCGGCCAGCACGTGATCGAGTCCGTCGGCGGTGCTCAGCGTGAACCGGGGCGACTTGCCGGAGGCCACCCAATACAGGTAGACGCCCGCGAAGCAGTCGGCCTGCTGTTCCCGAACGATGGTGAGGTCTTTTTTCGTCACCAGTCTGGCCATCTGCTGTAAGGCATGTCCGAACTCGTGCGCCAACACACCGGTGACGGACATGTCGCCGAAATAGCGTTGGGCGACCGGCATGAACACGCCGCGGTCCCACGCAATCAGGTTGCAGCGGGACGTGAAGAATGCGTTGACGAGCTTGTAGGTGTCGTTGTGACAGACGATGGGGCTGTCCGGATCGTTGGAATCGTAGGAGACCAGTTTTCCGACGGGCAGGAAGGTCCCGTTGAGCGACTGGCTGTAAGCCGATTTCCAGTAATCCTCGATGTCGTTGATCGACAGCAACGACAACTTGTCGATCGCACCGTTGTCGGTGTTGACCACGGTGCCGCTCGTCGGGGGACCGTTCGGACGAGGCCCGCTGGGGCCGTTGGTGGCGGGCAGATCCCCCACGCGGAACGGGTCGTTGAGCATCGACAGCGCCCGGCCTTCGAGGACCGTCGTACATCCGGCAACCACGAGCGCCGCGGCGGCACAGGCAATTGCCGACCGCAGCGAACGCCGGGTGGTGCGTCCGAGGCCGCCGCGGGGCCGACGTCGATTCTGTCCGCAGCTCATCATGACCACCTCATCCCGACCGGCTGCGCGGCAGCACCAAAGGGTTATCATTCTAGATCCGCCGGATGACGGTCGGAGCAGAAATTTCAAGACCCAGCAAACGCCGCTACGGCACCCGCGTCCGGTGGCGTTTGTCGCGGGGCGGAACGCCGTTGACGCCGGCGATCGACTCGGCGTAATGGCCCACCGCGAACGCCACCCCAGAACCCATGATGGCCAACGCTTCCCGGTTGATGTTGTCGATCGTGTCCCGCGGGCTCTGGAAGTTGGGATCGAACCCCACTCCGACCTGGCCACCCCACAAGCGGGCCTGCACAGTGGTTTTCGGCTGTGACGCGCCGGTGCTCATGCCGCCGATCGGTATGCCCGCGATCATGAACGGGTGGTAGTCGGTCCGGATGCCCAACGGCATATCGGCGGGCCGCTTCCCGGCCAGGTTCAGATAGCCGGACAAGGTGCGCTCGATGCCGGCCGACCCGTCGGGCACATCACCAAAGGAGATTCCCGGTCCGGGCGGACCGGACTGATCGCCGTCGTCGGTGAAGAAGCCGGCGTTGGGCGAACCGAGCAGATTGAAGTCGAGGTACAGTGCGATGTCGTTGAGTTGCTGCTCGTTCAGGCCGAACACGTAGTCCAGCACCCCGTTGAGACCATCCTCGTCGGCCCCCCAGAACACGAAGCGCACCGCGTTGTTCACCGGTGCCAACGGGCCCAGCCGTAACGCGGTTTCCAGCACTGCGGCCACGCCGGATCCGTTGTCGTTGATGCCCGGTCCGGTGCGCGGTCCGTCCAGATGGGCGCCGACCACGATGACGTCTTTCGTCGAACCGGTCTTGGTCTGCGCCAGCACGTTTCGCGAGGTGACCTTGGCGTTCTCGGCGTCGAGCACCAGTCGTACCGGCGCGGTGCTCCGCGCTAGCGCACTGCCGCCGTAGCTGCCGACCACGGCGACGGGCATCGTCAACTGCTTGAAGTAGCCGGGGTTGAACAGGGTCGGCGGGGCGCCCTGACCGTTGGGCGCGCTGACCACGATCAGCGCCGCCGCACCCTTGGCCTTCGCACTGTTCTGCTTGTCGACCACCGAGCAGTGGGCGTCGTCGACGACGGCGATCGCGCCGGCGGGCAGCGTCGCCGGATAGTCGCCCGCCGCGCAACCGGACGGTTGCCGGGGGCGCACCGGCTGGCCGGTCAGACCGCCCGGCGGTGTCCGGACCAACAACGAGGCCTGGTCGACCGAGTAGTTGCTGCCGGCGATCGTCAACAACGGCTTGCCCGGTGACACCGCGTACAGCCGGTCGAACTGGGGCGTAGCCACGTCGAATCCGTTGTTCCGCAGGGCATTTGCCACATACTCGACGCTAGCGTCGTAGCCCGGTGTCCCCTCGGCGCGGTTCCCCTTGTTGGCGTTGGCGATCTCCTGCAGCGCGCGCAGGTGGGCGAACATGCCGTCCGCGGTGACCTTGGTCGCCAGGCCACGGCCCAGATCGGGTGCCGCCGCGGGCGGCGCCGGACGGGGCGAGGCGCATCCGGCCAGCAGCCCGATCAGTACTAGCGCCGAGCCCCACCGTCGGATCATGGCTTCGCAAGCACGTGCCGGGTGCGGTCCGCGAGGACGGGAACCCCGTTTCGCCCGTTGAGGTCCTGGGCATACAGCGCCACCACATACGCGACGCCGGCGCCGTTGATGCCCAGTGCGGTGCGGTCGATGTGGTCGAGGGTGTCGGTCTTTTTGTGATAGTTGGGATCGAACGGTTCGTCCGCCGTCCCGCCCCACAACTTGGCCTGCTCGACCGACTTCTTGATCTCCGCGCCGGAGAACAATCCGCCCGCCGGAATGCCGGCCAGGGTGAATCCGTCGTAGTCCGAACGTCCATCGAAGGAGGTGTCCTGGGCTGACTTGCCCGCCGACTTCAGGTAGCTTACGAACGTTCGTTCGATGCCGGCCGAGCCTTCGGGCACCACCGGCTGGCCTCGGGCCTCGGCCGGCAGGGACTGGTCGCCGTCATAGGTGAAGTAGCCGGGGTTCGGGGAGGCGAGCATGTCGAAATTCAGGTACAGCGCAATGTGTTTGAGGTCGTCGAGGTTCAGCGATTCGACGTAGTTGCGGGATCCGATCAGACCCAGTTCCTCGGCGCCCCAGAAGCCGAACCGCACCGCGTTGTGCACCTGCGGTGAGTTTCCCAGCTGCACGGCGGTTTCCAGGACCGCGGCCACACCCGAGCCGTTATCGTTTATGCCCGGCCCCTCGGGCACGCTGTCCACATGCGCACCCGCCATCACCACGTCGTCGGTCGATCCGGTCTTGGTCTGTGCGATGACGTTGCGGGCCTTGAAATCCTGACTGTGCGCGTCCAGCTTGATGGTGGTCGGACCCGGCCGGGCCTTCAGCTGGATGCCGACCGACTTGGTCACGCCCAGGACGGGGATCTTCACGTCGGTGTTCGCCCCGAGGGTTCCGCCCATGTGCTCCTCGTCGACGTTGTCGGCGACGATCATCGCGACGGCGCCGCGCTGTGCCGCGGCCGCTTCCTTCTGGGCGAACGGGCAGGTGCCGCGATCGACCAGGGCCACCGCGCCCTTGATGGCCGGGTTGTCGTAATCCGAGGCCGCACAGCCCAGGCCGTTGCCCCCGGATACCACCAGCAGTGGTCCGCCCACCCCGTCGGGGCCGGTGCCGAGGCTGTACTCGAGGGCTCGCGCCTCGATGGTGTTGCCGCCGACCGTGACCGTCGGCTTCTCGGCATGAAAGACGCGCGCCGAAAACTCCGGAGTTTGCACGTCAAAACCACTGTTGCGCAACGTCGTTGCAATGTAGTCGATACTGGCTTCGTAACCGGGGGTGCCGACCGCCCGGGTGCCGTTATTGGCGTTGGCGATGTCTTGCAGCTTCGTCAGGTGCACCATCATGGCGTCGGCGGTGACCTTGTTGTGCAGCGCGCCGGCGAACTCGGCCGCCGCGAGGTCGCCGGCCGGCTGCGAGGTCGCCGACCGATGGGAGCAGCCGCTGGACACCACGGCAACGCTGACCGCGGCAAGCAACGCCGCCAGCGCTCGGGATTTGTTCACCATTGCGCCTAAGGTTAGACGCTTCACACATACAGGCCGCTGAATGGGGCAAACGGAATGTTGCGCACCACAAACCAAACCGCGACCAACGTCAGCACCACCGCGGCTGACCAGCGCTGGTGCTGCCAGCTGCGGATGCGCCGGCCCGTCACACGACCGTAGGCCCACACCACATACGCCCAGACCAGCAGCGCGACCGCGGCCAAGCCCAACGCGTTGAACCTGGCGGCGGCCAGCAGATCGCCGTGCAGCAGCGAATACAGCATGCGCATGCTGCCGCAGCCGGGACAGTCGATACCGAGCAGCGCTTTGGTGGGACACACCGGCAGGGGCCCGCCCGGTGTGGTCGGATCACCCAGCCAGATCGCGGCACACACCACCGTGGCAACCCCGGCGACCAGCAGCGGCGCGCCGAGTCCAACCGAAACCTGCCCCTGGCGCATGACCGCGAGCGTAGCCCGGTTTTCAGCGCATCGCGGCCAGCGCAGCCGATGTCGAGTTATCGGCGGTCAGCGCGATGATTCCCAGCACGATCGCGTAGAGGACGGCGCCGACGACCGCGGCGATGACCGACCACTTCACCCACTTCTTGGCGGCGTCAGCGGCCGCCTGCGCCTCGGCGTACTGGCCCTGCGCCCACAACCCGCTCACCTGAGAGGATTTGACGATGGCAACGATGCCCAATGGCAGGCAGCAAAACAGCGTCGCCAAAATCGACCACACCAAGTAGTTATCCGGCGGCTGGCCGGCGGGCGGCTGCTGCGGCGGATAACCGGGAGACGGCGGTTGAGCAGTCATGGAAACTCCAGTCCCGAGAAGTTAGCTGGCGCGAAACGGTGCTTACCATACCTGAGCTCGACGCGGCGGGCGACAAGTCGGGAAAATCCTTTTTTTGTGTGGCTTCGGGCTTGATCGCATGGCCGGGCCCGCCGTGGCCAGAGTCCGAGATTCGGAACGAACTCTGATGTCCACACACGGTTTTCAACGCGGTACCGCAACAAACACCGGCCCACCAAAAAAGATGCTTATAACGACAATTTCCAACGGATTGTTTTGGCCGACGCCCTACAGTCGAGGAATGGGTTACCTAGCGAAGACGGCACGGGCGGGGGCCGCGCTGGTGGCCGGCTTCGCGATGGCGACGGCCGGACCGGCGGCGGCGGATCCCAGCACCGGCAACGCGGCGGACATCAACACGCTGGCCGGGGCGCTGTCGAAGGGGTACGGGCTGAACAACTGCACCGCCCAGCCGGTTCCGCGCGGTGCGCTGGCGTACCTGCAGTGTGGGCGGAGCCCCGACCCGAGCGGGCCGATGCTGGCCAAGTATTTCCTGTTCGGCGGCGACGATCTGGCCAGCTCGTTCAATGCCCTGATCGGCGGCGATGCCCTGGGCAATTGCGCAGACAAAGCTTCGCCCGCGCCCTGGCATCAGGGCAGCTCGACCGCCAGCGCGGGGCTCGTGGCGTGCGGAACATTTCAAAATCATGCCGAGATCATCTGGACCAACACCGCCAAGAACATGCTGGGCGTGATCCGCGCCGCCGGGCCCGACGTCCCCTCGCTTTACCAATGGTGGCGGAATAACGGTTGACCAACCCGAATTGATGCCGATGCAAATGGTATTCGACGGAATGGGTTGCGTCCGGGGGGTTTATCCCTACGATCATTCTCACCGCACGAATATCGCCAGCGCGGTCCGCCGAGCGGTTCAACTATTTTCAGGAGTTGACGATGCCTTACTTCCCCAACACGCTGCGGGTCGCGACCATCGCCGCATTCGCCGCCGGCTTTTGCTGCCTTGGCACCGCAACCGCGACAGCGGATACCACCGGTAGTTCATCCGACGTCAATACATTGGCCAGTTCGCTCGCCAAGGGTTACGGACTCAACAATTGCGAGTCGGCAGAATTGACGGGCGCGGAAATTGTGGAGCTGCATTGCGGGCAAAATCCCGACCCGAACGGACCGGCCTCCGCGGTCTATCAGCTCTTCAAGAGCGGTAACGACCTGAGTGGCGCGTACGCCAGCAACCTCAAGGACGTGACGCTCGCGTCGTGCAGCGGCAGCGGCAGCTCGGCACCGGGCCCGTGGCATCAAGGTAGCGCCGAGCAGGCCGGCGGCCAGATGGCATGCGGGACGTACCAGGGTGTCAGTCTGGTGCTGTGGACCGTCGACGGCAAGAACGTGTTGGGGTCCATCTTCTCCAAGGCGGGCGTCCCCTCGCTGTACAAGTGGTGGCAGGCCAGCGCCTGACCGGGACCCTGCCGGGTAGTTAAACGCCGAGCTTCTCCAATTGCGCGACAACCAGATCGGCAACCGCGCGCATCCCTGCGGCGTTGGGATGTAGCGGCGCGGGCTTACCCGGCAGCGGCACAACGAATTTCGCCGGTGTGGTCGTCCACGGCTCGGCCGACCAGGCGTGGTGATCTCGGCTCGCGGCGGCCGCCCCGACGACCTCGCAACCGGTTGCCGCAGCCGCCCGGGCGGTGAGGTTCGCCAGTTCGCCGGCGACGTGGCGGCCGACGTCGGCATCGGCGTCCGATAGCGGCGGTGCGGCCATCCCCGCGGGCGGCAACATCGTGAGGTAATCGACGAAGAACACCCGCGCGCGCGGAGCCCGGTCGCACACGGCTTTTCCTACGGCACACAGCGAATCGAACGCGTCCGCCAGTGCTTGGTCACGGGCCTCCCGGTCGAGCAGTTGCGCTATCCGTCCGCCCACCACGGGCAGCCACCGAGCCGGCCGCGGCAGCGCCGCCGCCATCAGCAGCGGGACATAGCCGACGTCGTTGCCGCCGATCGTGACGGTGACCACCGCCTCCGAGCCGTCCAACGCGGTGATCTGCGGCGGCGCGTGGTGTTGAGGTTCGGTCAGGATGTGGGCGGTGGTGGCACCGGAGAACGTCACATCGACCAGCTCGAAGTTCATCCGGTCGGCGACCAGATGCGGGTAGTTGCGGGCCGAGCGGCCCGACCACCGTGGCGCGTCCTTTGCCTGGGGCCGGATGCCCGGACCGGCGGCCATCGAACTGCCAAGTGCTACATACCGTTTCGGCGTTTTCCCCGCAGGCCCCGTCGGTTCGCTCATCGTCGGCGTGTGATCAGCGCTGCGGGCTGGACGCTTGGGCCCAGAATCGCTTGGGGATCCGTCCGGCGCCTCGGGCCAGATGGCCCGCGGTGACGGCGGCCGCCATCGCGGCTGCCATCGCGGGCGGATCGGCAGCCCGGGTCACGGCGCTGGCCAACAGCACCGCGTCACACCCCAACTCCATGGCCAGCGCGGCATCACTGGCGGTGCCGATGCCGGCGTCGAGTACCACCGGGATCCCCGCCCGGGCGACGATCATCTCGATGTTGTGCGGGTTGGTGATTCCCAAGCCGGTTCCGATCGGCGAACCCAACGGCATCACCGCCGCGCAGCCGGTGTCCTCGAGCCGCCGCGCCAGCGCCGGATCGTCGTTGGTGTACGGCAGCACGGTGAATCCGTCGTCGACCAATTGCTCTGCCGCCCGGACCAATTCGACCGCGTCGGGTAGCAGGGTGCGTTCGTCGGCGATCACCTCGAGCTTGACCCAGTTGGTGTCGAGGGCCTCGCGCGCCAGCTGGGCGGTGAGCACCGCTTCGGCGGCGCTGCGGCACCCGGCGGTGTTGGGCAGCGGGGTGATGTTGAGCCGGCTGAGCAGATCGAGCAGGCCGGTACCACCGTCGGCGTCGACGCGGCGCATCGCGACGGTGGTCAGTTCGGTGCCCGAGGCGACCAGCGCCGCCTCCAACACGGCCAGGTTCGTCGCTCCCCCGGTGCCCATGATCAGCCGCGACGCAAAGGTGCGGTCCGCGATCGTCAACTTGGAATCAGCCACCCTGCACCGCCGTCACTATCTCAAGCCGAGCACCATCGGAAAGTGTTGTCGTCCAACTGGATCGCGGAAGCACCGCGTCGTTCACCGCCACCGCGATGCCCCGTTCTGGAAAGCCCATCGACTGCAGCAACCCGGCCACCGTGGTCTGCCCGTCGACCTCGACCGCCTGTTCGTTGACCATGACGATCACGAGGCCGCTCCGACCGGGGCGAGTTCGGCAAGGATCTGTTCGGCGGTCCACGGCGCCAGCAGGAAGCCCGACCGGCCGTGCCCGGCCGCCACCAGGGTGCGTTCGTCCAGGCGTCCTACGACGGGCAGATTATCCGGTGTCATGGGGCGCAGCCCGGCCGCGCACTCGGCCAACTCGTATTCACCCAGCGCCGGCACCACCGCACAGGCGTCGTCCAGCAGGTCGCGCACGCCGGACACCACCGGGGCGGTGTCGCGGCCGTGCTCATACTGCGTCGCACCGACCACCACCCCGTCCGGGCGCGGCACCACGTACACCTGGCGGCCGTGCACGCGGGCGCGAACGACTCTGCGCAGCAAAGGCATACACCCCTTGCGCCAGCGCAGCCGCAGCACCTCGCCCTTGACCGGATGCACGGCCAGCCCGGGCCACAGCGTCGGCGCGTCGATGCCGTTGGCGATCACCACCGCGTCGCCGCGCACCCGCGACAGTTCGTCGGCCGGCGGCGCCCACCGCACGCCGAGACGCTCGCAGTCCGCCTCCAGCGCGTCCACCACTGCCCGGTTGTCCACGGCCATTTCGGTGGGTGCCCGAAAACCATGTCGGATGCCTTGCGCCAGCAACGGTTCGACGTCACAGGCCGCCGACTCCCAGATCACCGGGTGGCCCTGGCCGTCCAGCCACTCCGCGACCGTGCGTAGGTCGGCCACGTCGGCCCGGTCGACAGCAACGACCAGCGACTCCCGCGCGGTGATCACCCCCGGCGGCAGCCCATCGAGGTAGCCGCCCTCGTGCCACAGCCGTAGCGACTCCAGGCCTAACCGCAACAAATGCTCTTCGCCCGGCCAGCCTTCGCTGTGCGGCGCCAGCATGCCGCCGGCCACCCAGGACGCGCCACGCACGCCGGTGCGATGCACTCGCACCGACCAGCCGGCCTGCGCCGCCCGGCGCGCCACGGACAGCCCGATGACACCGCCGCCGATGACGGCCAGCGTCTGTTCGCCTGAAATCATCCTCAGCTCCCTTCGCCGGCATGATCCGGATCAGGTGTGACGGTAAGGGCAGGTCCGGCGGCTCCGGTTGTGCCCACTCTCAGCCCCGCATCACCCGGGACTCCCGTGTCTCTAGTTGTTCGGGTACTACGCTAGCGCGCTAGCGTCACGGTGTGCATCCACGTGTTACCCGACTAACTTCCGCCAGACTGTATCTCTGTACCGATGCGCGGCGCGAACGCGGCGATTTGGCCGAGTTCGCCGATGCGGCGGTGGCCGGCGGAGTGGACATCATTCAGCTGCGCGACAAGGGGTCGATCGGTGAGCAGCGGTTCGGACCGCTCGAGGCCCGCGACGAGTTGGCCGCCTGCGAGATCCTCGCCGACGCGGCCCGTCGGCACGGCGCCCTGTTCGCCGTCAACGACCGCGCCGACATCGCCCGCGCCGCCGGCGCCGACGTGCTGCACCTGGGTCAGGGCGACCTGCCGCCGGCGGTGGCCCGCGACATCGCCGGACCCGACACACTGATCGGCCTGTCCACGCACGACGCCGACCAGGTCGCTGCGGCCCAAGTTGGCATGGACGGCGACGTCGACTATTTCTGCGTGGGGCCGTGCTGGCCGACCCCGACCAAACCGGGCCGGAGCGCCCCGGGTCTGGGATTGCTGCGCACCGCCGCGCAGCGGACCTCCGGCGACGGCGACAAGCCGTGGTTCGCGATCGGGGGCATCGACGCGCAGCGGCTCCCCGACGTGCTGCAGGCCGGCGCCCGGCGCATCGTGGTGGTGCGGGCCATCACCGCGGCCGAGGACCCGCGGGCGGCCGCCGCACAGCTCAGGTCAGCGCTTCTAGCAGCGAGCTGATCCGCGGGCTCAGCTGCGAAGGCGACTCATCGGCATCACCGAGCATGCACCAGACGAAGACACCGGCTTCGATCTCGAGGGTGCGGGGCAGCTGCTGCCGGCGTTCGTCGGCGTGGTCCAGCGGCACCCGCGCCTGCGCGGTGCGCAGCCGTTGCCAGCTCGCCGCGAAGCCGGGATGCAGCGGCAGCTCGGCGACGTCGTCCTCGGCGACCCAACGCATTTCGGCGCTCTCCCGGTTGGGCACCGTGCGCAGCAACTCGCCGGCATCGGCGACGACGGTGGTGTAGCTCCAGTGGCTGCCGCCGCGGCCGGCGACTTCGGCGGTGACGACCGTGGCCCGCACGGTCAACCGCTCCGCGGGCAGACCGGCCTCCTCGTGAGCCTCGCGAACCGCGGTCTCTTCCGGGGTCTCGTGACTGTCCCGGGCACCGCCCGGCAAACCCCAGGTGCCCCCTTGATGGCTCCACACCGCCCGGTGTTGCAGCAGCACCGCGGGGGTGCCGTCGGGTCGGGGCGCCCGCAACAGCAGACCGGCCGCGCCGTACCGACCCCAATAGTGCGCGCCGCTGTCGGAGATCACCCATCCGTCGCCGTCGCCTTGCACGCGTTCAGGATATGCAGGCGATCACCGAAATTGGGTCCGCCTCCCCCCATCTGTCCCTACATGCTCTTAGAATTCGCTTATACACGTGGAAACAGCACACTCCGGTGGCCGAAAGATGAGGTCTGAACAGACGTGACGGTTGAGCTGGCGCATCCGTCGACCGAGCCGCTGGGGTCGCGGTCGCCGGGCGAACCGGCCCACCCCCGCTGGTGGTTCATCTCGACGACGCCCGGCCGCATCCTCACGATCGGCATCGTGCTGGCGGCGCTCGGTGTGTCGAGCGCCTTCGCCACGTCGACGACCATCAACCACCGCCAGCAGGTGCTGACCACCGTGCTCAACCACACCGAGCCGCTGGCGTTCGCAGCCGGCCGGCTCTACACCACGCTGTCGGTGGCGGACGCCGCGGCGGCCACCGCGTTCATCGCCCAGGCCGAGCCGTGGCCGGTGCGGCTGCGCTACGAGCAGGCCATCACCGACGCGGCGGTGGCCGTGACCCGCGCGTCGAGCGGGCTGACCGATGAACCCCTGGTGCAGTTGCTCGGCAAGATCAACGCCGAGCTGGCCGTCTATACCGGGTTGATCGAGATCGCGCGGACCAACAACCGGGAGGGCAACCCGGTGGGGTCGTCGTACCTGTCGGAAGCCTCCGGCCTGATGCAGTCGACGATCCTGCCCGACGCCGCACAGTTGTACCGGGCGACCTCGGAGCGAGTGGATACCGAAACCACTGCGTCGACGAATTTCCCGGCCCCGGTGATTTTGGTCGTCGCCACCACGGTGGCCTTCGGGCTGTTCTCGCATCGCTGGCTGGCCCGGCGGACCCGGCGCCGGATCAACCCCGGTCTGGTGGTCGGCGCGCTCGGTATTCTCGTCATGGTGGTCTGGGTCGGAACCGCGCTGACGATCTCCACGACCGCCAGTCGAAGCGCAAAGGACACGGCGGCCGCGTCGCTGAAGACCGTGACCAACGTGGCGATCACCGCCCAGCAGGCGCGAGCCGACGAAACGTTGTCGCTGATCCGCCGCGGCGACGAGCAGATCCGCAAACAATCGTTCTATCAACGCATCGACTACATGCACGAGCAGATCAACCAGTACATGGCCCGCAATGACGCCGTGGACAAAGCCGATCTGCAGGGCGCCGACGAGCTGCTGGTCCGGTGGCGCCAGGCCAACGACCGCATCAACTCCTACATTTCGGTCGGTAACTATCGTGCCGCCACCCAGATCGCGCTCGGCAGCGCCGAAGACGACTCCACCCCGGCGTTCGACAAGCTCGAGGATCAGCTGGGCAAGGCCATGACCCAGAGCCGCACCCATCTGCGCAACGACGTGGTGAACGCGCGCAGCGGGCTGTCCGGCGCACAGGTCGGGGGTGTGGTGCTCAGTCTCGGCGCCGCCGTGGCGGTTGCCCTGGGCCTGTGGCCGCGGCTGAAAGAGTATCGATAGTGAACGGCCCCCCGAGGGTCCGCCGGACGTGCGCCGTGCTCGCCGCGGCGGTGCTGGTGGCGGGTTGCGGGCATACCGAATCGCTGACCGTGGCCAGCGCGCCCACCCTGCCGCCGCCCACCCCGGTCGGCATGCAACAACTGCCGCCCGAGCCCCCGTTGCCGCCCGACGCCGCCGGCCAGGAGGACTGCGACGCCACCGCCAGCCTGCGGCCGTTCCCCACCAAGGCCGAGGCCGACGCCGCGGTGGCCAACATCCGCGCCCGCGGCCGGCTGATCGTCGGCCTCGACATCGGCAGCAACCTGTTCAGCTTCCGCGACCCGATCACCGGCGAGATCACCGGTTTCGACGTCGATATCGCCGGCGAGATCGCGCGTGACATCTTCGGTGCGCCGTCGCATGTCGAGTACCGGATCCTGTCGTCGGACGAGCGCATCACCGCCTTGCAGCACTCCGAGGTCGACGTCGTCGTCAAGACCATGACCATCACCTGCGACCGCCGCAAACTGGTCAACTTCTCCACCGTCTACCTCGACGCCAATCAGCGCATCCTGGCGCCGCGCGATTCCCCGATCGCGAAGGTGGGCGACCTGTCCGGCAAGCGGGTCTGCGTGGCCCGGGGCACCACGTCGTTGCACCGCATCCGGCAGATTTCGCCGCCGCCGGTCATCGTGTCGGTGGTGAATTGGGCCGACTGCCTGGTGGCCATGCAGCAACGGGAGATCGACGCCGTCAGCACCGACGACTCGATCCTGGCCGGCCTGGTCGAAGAAGACCCCTACCTGCACATCGTCGGACCGAACATGGCCACCCAGCCCTACGGCATCGGGATCAATCTGGACAACACGGGACTCGTACGATTCGTCAACGGCACACTGGAGCGGATCCGCCGCGACGGCACCTGGAACACGTTGTACCGCAAATGGTTAACGGTTCTGGGTCCGGCGCCGGCGCCCCCGGTACCGAGGTATGTGGACTGATGTCTGAAACCGACCACGACGCCGAGGACACCGATCCCGGCACCCAGGACGCGCAAACCGGTGCGACGACGGGCCGCGTCCACGCCACCCAGGCGCTGTTCCGTCCCGACTGGGACGACGATGACGACGACGACCTGCCGCACATCACGCTGGGCAACCTGAACGCCGAACCGCAAGACCGGATGACGGTCGCGACCCGGGTGCTGCCGCCCACCAGGCAGCTCGGTGGCGGGCTGGTGGAGATCCCGCGGGAGCGCGACATCGATCCGCTCGAAGCCCTGATGACCAATCCCGTGGTGCCGGAGAGCAAGCGGTTCTGCTGGAACTGCGGCAAGCCGGTGGGCCGAACGGGGACCGAGGGCAAGGGCGCCTCAGAGGGCAAGTGCCCGTCGTGCGGAAGCCCGTATTCGTTCTTGCCGCAGCTGAACGCCGGTGACATCGTCGCCAACCAGTACGAGGTGAAGGGCTGCATCGCGCACGGGGGGCTGGGCTGGGTGTACCTGGCCGTCGACCACAACGTCAACGACCGGCCGGTGGTGCTCAAAGGCCTGGTGCATTCCGGTGACGCCGAGGCGCAGGCGATCGCGATGGCCGAACGGCAATTCCTCGCCGAGGTCGTCCACCCGCAGATCGTGCAGATCTTCAACTTCGTCGAGCACACCGATCGGCACGGCGACCCGGTCGGCTACATCGTCATGGAGTACATCGGCGGTCGGTCGCTCAAGCGGGGCAAGAAGGACAAGAAGCTGCCCGTCGCCGAGGCCATCGCCTACCTGCTGGAGATCCTGCCCGCGCTGAGCTACCTGCATTCGATCGGCTTGGTCTACAACGACCTCAAGCCGGAGAACATCATGCTCACCGAGGAGCAGCTGAAGCTGATCGACCTGGGCGCCGTCTCGCGGGTGAACTCGTTCGGTTACCTCTACGGCACGCCGGGCTACCAGGCGCCGGAGATCGTGCGCACCGGGCCGACGATCGCCACCGACATCTACACGGTGGGGCGCACGCTGGCCGCGCTGACGTTGAACCTGCGCACGCGCAACGGGCGCTACGTCGACGGGCTGCCCGAAGACGATCCGGTGTTGGCCACCTACGACTCATTCGGCCGGCTGCTGCGCCGGGCGATCGACCCCGATCCGCGGCGCCGGTTCACCTCCGCCGAGGAGATGTCCACCCAGTTGATGGGCGTGCTGCGCGAGGTCGTCGCCCAGGACACCGGGGTGCCACGCCCGGGGTTGTCGACGTTGTTCAGCCCCAGCCGGTCCACCTTCGGCGTGGATCTGTCGGTCGCGCACACCGATGTCTACCTCGACGGGCAGGTGCACTCGGAGAAGCTGACCGCCCGCGAGATCGTGACCGCCCTCTCGGTACCGCTGGTCGATCCGACCGACGTCGCCGCCCCGGTGCTGCAGGCCACCGTGCTGTCGCAGCCGGTGCAGACCCTGGACTCGTTGCGCGCGGCGCGGCACGGATCGCTGGCCGCCGAGGGCATCGACGTCTCGGAGTCGGTCGAGCTGCCGCTGATGGAGGTCCGCGCGCTGCTCGACCTCGGTGATGTGGCCAAGGCGACCCGCAAGCTCGACGACCTGGCCGAGCGGGTGGGCTGGCGCTGGCGGCTGGTCTGGTTCCGGGCCGTCGCCGAATTGCTTACCGGCGACTACGATTCCGCGATCAAGCATTTCACCGAGGTGCTCGACATCTTTCCCGGCGAGTTGGCGCCGAAGCTGGCCCTGGCCGCCACCGGGGAACTGGCCGGCAACGTCGACGTGAACAAGTTCTACGAAACGGTGTGGCGCACCAACGACGGCGTGATCTCGGCGGCGTTCGGGTTGGCCAGAACCCTCTCGGCAGCCGGAGATCGAATACGTGCGGTGCGCACACTCGACGAGGTACCGCCGACGTCGCGACATTTCACCACCGCCCGGCTGACCAGTGCGGTGACCCTGCTGTCCGGCCGGTCGACCAGCGAGATCACCGAGGAGCAGATCCGTGACGCCGCACGGCGAGTCGAGGCGCTGCCGCCCACCGAGCCGCGGGTACTGCAGATCCGCGCGCTGGTGCTGGGCGCCGCGATGGACTGGCTCGAGGACAACCAGGCCAGCACCAACCACATTCTCGGCTTCCCGTTCACCGAGCACGGGTTACGGCTGGGCGTCGAGGCTTCGCTGCGCAGCCTGGCCCGGGTGGCGCCCACGCAGCGGCATCGCTACACGCTGGTCGACATGGCCAACAAGGTTCGCCCCACCAGCACCTTCTAGCTTCGTGCGTCGGCGTGTGAATCGTCGGCGTTGAGTGTGCGCCTGCGGCGGCGACACGCAGGGCGGACCCGCCGCAGGTACACACTCAAAACCGTTGCTGCACAGTCGAAGCGGCCAGAGCATCGCGGACACGGCGCACGATCGCGGCGGGCCGGTCTTCGGCCACCACCCGCACGATCGTCCAACCCAACTGCTCGAGGGTTTCCAGCCGGCGAATGTCCTTGAGATATTGCCGACGATCCGTTTGATGGTGGTCGCCGTCGTATTCCACCGCGACCATGCAGTCCTCCCAGCCTAGGTCGAGATAGGCCACCGGCATGCCGTCGACCCCGACGACCGGTATCTGGGTCTGCGGCCGCGGCAGCCCCGCATCGATGAGCAGCAAACGCAGATAGCTCTCGCGCGGCGATTGAGCACCCGCGTCGACCAGCTCCAGCGCTGATTCGAGCCGACGCAACCCCGGCGAGCGCGGGTGATCTGTCGCGACGCGAAGTGCGTCGTCGACTTTGAAACCCGTTGCCTGCGCCAGGGCGTCCAACCGCACCACCGCCGAACGGATGGCCCCGCGACGACCGATGTCGAAGGCCGTTCGCTCCGGCGTCGTCACCCGAAGTCCTGCGATCACCTGAATCTCGTTGTCCAACAGCGTGTCCCGGCGGGTTACTATGCCACGCGGGGTACGCGTGCTGGCATGTAACAGCTCGACCGGGACGCCGTCGGGGATCCACTTGCTGCCGTGCCAGGCGGCCGCGGCGGCCCCGGCGACGATACCGCGCCGTTTCGACCACAGCCAGGCGGCGACGATGCGCACTTGCAGTGACGCCTCGACGTGCCTGGGCAGATATACGTTGGGAAACACCGCGCGGTAACGCGTGCGCAGTTGATGGCGGTTCAGCGCCCCGGCCGCCAATGCTTCACTGCCAATGAACGGTTGACTGAGCTCCCACATGACGGGAACTCTCGCACAGCGAGCCCGGCCGTGAATTCCGTTGTGCACAGGGGCGTTGAGTGTGCGTGTGTGGTGGGGACACGCCGGCACACCCCACCGTGGACGCGCACTCAACGCCACGAATGCACACTCAACAGGCGGGTCAGCCGGCCAGCAGGTTCGCGCAGTCGCGGGCAATGGCGAGTTCTTCGTTCGTCGGGACCATCAGCACGGCGATCGGCGAATCGTCGGCAGAGATCCGCTGCGCACGCTTGCCTGCCGACAGATTGCGCCCCTCGTCGAGCACGATGCCCAGCCGCTCCAGCCCCGCCATCGCGTCGCGCCGCACCGCCGCATCGTTTTCGCCGATGCCCCCGGTGAAGGTGATGACATCGGTGTTGCCCAGCACCGCCAGGTAGGCCCCGATATACTTGCGCAGCCGGTGAATGAACACGTCATAGGCCAATTGCGCTGCGCCGTCGCCGGATTCGATCATCGCTCGCAACTTGCGAAAATCACGCTCACCGGCCAGACCCCAGACCCCAGAGCGATTGTTGAGCATCGACTCGATGGCATCGACGTCCATGTGCGCGGTGCGCCACAGGTAGCTGATCACCCCCGGGTCGATGTCGCCGCTGCGGGTGCCCATCACCAGCCCCTCCAACGGGGTCAGCCCCATCGAGGTATCCACCGGTCGGCCGCCGGCGATCGCGGAGGCCGAAGCGCCGTTGCCCAGGTGCAGCACGATCTGGTTCAGCTCGTCCAACGGTTGATGCAGGAACGCAGCGGCTTGCGCGCTCACGTATTCGTGCGACGTGCCGTGAAACCCGTAGCGGCGGATGTGGTACCGCTCGGCCAGGTCCCGGTCCATCGCATAGGTCGCGGCAGCGGGCGGCAGGCGGTGAAAGTACGCGGTGTCGAACACCGCGATGTGGGCCACGGCCGGCAGCAGTTTGCGCGCCACCTTGATGCCCTGAATCGCCGGGGGGTTGTGCAGCGGGGCGAGCTGCGACAGCTTCTCGAGGTCGGCAATCCGCGCATCGTCGATGAGCGTCGGTCGATAGAACTCGTTGCCGCCGTGCACCACCCGGTGCCCGACGGCCAGCAGCGCGCCCGGCTTCAGGTCAACTCCGGATTCGGCCATCTGCTCGAACGCCAAGCGCAACGCCTCCTCGTGGGAGGCCACCCGTGATGACGGCTCACCGATCTGCTGGATGCCGCCGCCCGCCTGCGCCACGCCGGATTTCGGCTCGACCAGCTGGTACTTCAGCGACGATGATCCCGAATTGATCACCAGCACAGGACGATTGGCGTGATCAGTCATCGCCGTCGCCCTGCGACTGAATCGCGGTGATGGCAATCGTGTTGACGATGTCCTCGACCAGCGCACCGCGGGACAAATCGTTCACCGGTTTGCGCAGCCCTTGCAGCACCGGTCCGATCGCGATGGCCCCGGCACTGCGCTGCACCGCCTTGTAGGTGTTGTTGCCGGTGTTGAGATCGGGAAAAATCAGCACCGTGGCATGACCGGCCACCGGCGAGCCGCGCAGTTTGGTGGCGGCCACCGACGGCTCGATCGCGGCGTCATACTGGATCGGCCCCTCCACCAGCAGATCCGGCTGCCGCGAACGAACCAATTCCGTTGCCGTTCTGACCTTGTCGACGTCGGCGCCACTGCCCGAATCCCCAGTGGAATAGGACAGCATCGCCACCTTCGGCTCGATCCCAAACCGCGCGGCGGTGCGCGCCGAGCTGATCGCGATATCGGCGAGCTGTTCGGGTGTCGGATCCGGGACGATCGCACAGTCGCCGTAGGCGAGCACCCGGTCGGGCAAACACATCAGGAAGATGCTGGAGACCGTCGAGACATCCGGGACGGTCCTGATGATCTCCAGAGCCGGGCGCACCGTGTGCGCGGTGGTGTGGGCGGCACCGGAAACCATTCCGTCGACCATGCCGTTGTAGACCAGCATGGTGCCGAAATACGAGACATCGTGCATGATCTCGTGGGCCTGCTCGATGGTGACGCCTTTGGCCTTGCGCAACTCGGCGTATTGGCCGGCGAACTGCTTGCACAGGTCCTCGTCGTACGGGTCGATGATCGTGGCGTCGTGCAGGTCGACGCCGAGTTCGCCGGCGCGCAACCGGATTCGACCTTCGTCGCCCAGAATCGTCAGGTCGGCGATGCGCCGCTTCAGCACCCGTCCAGCCGCCTTGAGGATCCGGTCGTCGTCCCCCTCGGGCAGCACGATGTGTCTGCGGTCGGCGCGGGCCTGCTGGGTCAACCGATGGGTGAACATCTGGGGTGTGGTCACCGTCGGGATCGGAATCGCAAGCTGGGCAAGCAGATCGGCGATGTCGACGTGACGCTCCATCAACTCCACCGCGGTATCGATCTTGCGCTGCGAGTCGGCCGTGACCCGCCCCCGCGCCACGAAGGCGGCGCTGGCCGTGTCGTAGGTGCCCAACTCGTTTCCGATGATCGGCAGCCGCAGCCGCAGCCCGGCGACCAGCGCCGCAATCGAGGGATGCAGCTCGAATCCGCCGTTGAGCACGATGCAGGACAACGATGGAAACCCTTCGGCCGCATGGGCACTCGCGGCGGCGAGCACGACGTCGGAGCGATCTCCCGGGGTGATCACCGCCATGCCGTCGCGCAACCGCTCCAGCACGTGGTCGGCTGTCATCCCGGCCACCAGCACGCCCATCACCTCACGCGCGACCAGTTCGGCGTCACCGCTGATCAGCGTCCCGCGGACGGCTTGACGCAGCTCCTCCACGGTCGGCGCCGCGAGCAGCGGTTCGTCGGGCAGCACATAGCTGGGCGGATCGAATCTGCCCAGCGCCTCCGCGACCACCCCCATCTCGGCGGGCTCACACCGGCTGGCCACCACCGCCGCGGTGTGCGCACGCTGCGCGGCCAGTTCGGCCAGTGACACCTCGACGACCGTCGCGATCTGCTCGGCCGAACGCCCCTTCGCGCGCACCGCCAGCAAGACGGGGGCGCCGAGATTGACCGCGATGCGGGCATTGACCGAAAGTTCGGCGGGCGCGGTGACGTCGGTGTAGTCGCTGCCGACGATCACCACCGCGTCGCAGGACTGCGCCATGGCGTGATACGCGTCGACGATGTTGGCGATCGCGGTGTCGAGGTCGGCGTGGATGTCCTGGTAGGTGACGCCCACGCACTGTTCGTAGGACAGCTCCGCGGTGGTGCGCGTGAGCAGCAGCTCCAGGATGTAGTCACGCTCCTCTGGCGAGGCGCTGCCGCCGGAAACGCGCGTAATCGGCCGGAACACACCGACTTTGGCGACCGTCGCGGTCAATCGATTCAGTAATCCCAACGCGATCGTCGATTTGCCGGTCTCCGGCTCGGGCGCCGCGATATAGATCGCCGAAGCGGTCGGCGCGGTGTCAGGCAAGTCGCCGCAACCTGGGCGCCAGATCCTTTTCAAAGAGTTCGAGGAACCGGCGCTGATCGTGTCCGGGTGCGTGGAAGACCAAGTGGTTAAGCCCCCACTGCACGTACTGCCCGACCTTTTCGACGGCCTCGTCGGGGTCCGAAGCGACGATCCACCGCTTGGCGACCTGCTCGATCGGCAGCTCGTCGGCGGCCTTCTCCATCTCCAGCGGGTCGTGGATGCTGGTCTTCTGTTCGGCCGTCAACGACAGCGGCGCCCAGAACCGGGTGTTCTCCAGTGCGAGGTCGGGATCGGTGTCGTAGGAGATCTTGATCTCGATCATCCGGTCGATGTCGTCGGGATTCTTGCCCGCGGCCTCGGCGCCCTCCCTCATCGCGGGAATGAGCTTGTCTTTGTACAGTTCCTCGCCCTTGCCGGAGGTGCAGATGAAGCCGTCGCCGGCCCGTCCGGCGTACTTGGCGACCTGCGGCCCGCCGGCCGCAATGTAGATGGGGATGCCGCCCTCGGGCACGTCGTAGATCGACGCGCCCTTGGTGTGGTAGTACTCGCCTTCGAAGTCGACCCGGTCACCCAGCCACAGCTCACGCATCAGCCGCACCGATTCGCGGAGCCGCGCGTAACGCTCCTTGAATTCCGGCCATTCGCCCTCGTATCCGGTGGCGATCTCGTTGAGCGATTCGCCGGTGCCGACACCCAGGAAGATCCGGCCCGGGTAGAGACAGCCCATCGTGGCAAACGCCTGCGCGATCACGGCGGGGTTGTAACGGAACGTCGGGGTGAGCACCGACGTCCCCAGCAGCAGTCTTTCGGTGCGCTCGCCGACAGCGGTCATCCAGGCGAGCGAGAACGGGGCGTGCCCGCCCTCGTGCCGCCACGGCTGGAAATGATCACTGACGGTGGCGCTGTCCATGCCGTGTGCTTCGGCGGCCACGGCTAGTTCGACGAGCTCACGCGGAGCAAATTGTTCGGCGGACGCCTTGTATCCAAGCTTCAGTTCGGCCACTCGTTCTTTCTACTCCATATGTTGTCACCGGCGACCCGCGACGTCCAAGGCCGCGACGCAGCACGCCCGGCTTTGCCGCGATCGCGATCGCCTTAGACTCGCGCGCATGGGACCGGCTCCGGAACTCGTCCAAGTAACCGACACCGTGCATCTTGCCCGGGGTGAAGCCGTCAACTGGACGCTGGTGACCGACAACACCGGCGTGCTGCTGATCGACGCCGGCTATCCCGGCGACCGCGGGGCCGTGCTGTCCTCGTTGAATCGGCTCGGCTACGGCCCCGGCGACGTGCGCGCCATCCTGTTGACGCACGCCCACATCGACCACCTGGGCACCGCCATCTGGTTTGCCGCCCAGCACGGCACGCCGGTCTACTGCCACGCCGACGAAGTCGGGCACGCCAAGCGCGAATACCTCGAGCAGGTGGCGGTCACCGATCTGGCGCTACGGATTTGGCGGCCGCGATGGGCCGTCTGGATCGCGCACGTGGTCCGTAGCGGCGGCCTGGTTCGCGACGGAATCCCGACGGCCAAGCCGCTGACGCCCGAGGTCGCCGCGGCGCTGCCCGGGCACCCGCGAGCCGTCTTCAGCCCCGGCCACACCCACGGTCATTGCTCGTATCTGGTCGACGGCGTGCTGGTCAGTGGGGACGCGTTGATCACCGGGCACCCGCTGATCCGGCACGACGGCCCGCAGCTGCTGCCGGCGATCTTCAGTTACAGCCAGCAGGACTGCATTCGCACCCTGTCGGCGCTGGCGCTGTTGGAGACCGAGGTGCTGGCACCCGGACATGGCCCGCTGTGGCGCGGCCCGATCCGCGAAGCCACGCATGCGGCGCTGACGAAGGCGGGCGTGCGGTGACGGTCGCCAAATCGATCGCGCTGTTCGTGTTGGCGGCGCTGTTCGAGATCGGCGGCGCCTGGCTGGTGTGGCAGGGCGTCCGCGAACACCGCGGCTGGTTGTGGGCGGGCTGGGGCATGATCGCCCTCGGCGGCTATGGCTTCGTCGCCACCTTGCAGCCCGATCCGCACTTCGGCCGGGTGTTGGCCGCGTACGGGGGCGTATTCGTGGCGGGCTCGCTGTTGTGGGGCATGGGGTTTGACGGGTTCCGTCCCGACCGCTGGGACGTCGCCGGCGCGTTGATCTGCCTGCTAGGCGTGGCGGTGATCATGTACGCTCCGCGAACTCGTTGAGCCCCAGGTGATCTCGCAGCGTCTCACCGCCGTATTCGCTGCGGTAGGCCCCGCGTTCCTGCAGTAGCGGAACCACACGATCGACGAACTCGTCGAGGCCGTGCGGTGTCAGATGCGGCACCAGGATGAACCCGTCGCAGGCGTCGGCCTGGATGTATTCGTCGATCTCGGTGGCGATCCGGCTGGCCGTGCCGACGAACTGCTCCCGGGTGGTGACGGCGATGATGAGCTCGCGGATCGAGAGGTTTTCCGCCTCGGCGCGTTGGCGCCAGCGGCCGGCGACTGCGACGGGGTCGACGTGGCGCACCCGGCCCTGGGTGATGTCGCTGTCGACGACGGGATCGAACTCGGGCAGCGGGCCGTCCGGGTCGAGATCGCCGAGCTCACGCCCCCACACCTGTTCGAGCATCGCGATCGCGGTGGCGCCGCTGACCTGCTGGTGGCGAATGTGGCGCGCCTTGTCCTGCGCCTCGCCGTCGGAATCGCCCAAGACGAAGGTCGCCGCCGGAAAAACCTTGAGCTGGTTGGGGTCTCGGCCAGCAGCCGCGGCCCGGCCCTTGACGTCGGCGTAATAGCGCTGGCCGTCGGACAGCGACCCGTGCAACGTGAACAACGCGTCGGCATACCGCGCGCCGAACGCCCGGCCCTCGTCGGAATCGCCGGCCTGCAACAGGATTGGGTGCCCCTGCGGGCCCGCCGGCAGGGTCGCGAAACCGCGCACGTCGAACTGCGGCCCCCGATGCTCGACCGGGCGAATGCCGGACGGGTCAACGTAGGTTCCGCCCGCGACGTCGGCCAGCACCGCGCCGGGCTGCCAGCTGTCCCAAAATTCGCGCGCGAGGGTGACGAACTCCTCGGCCCGCCGGTACCGGTCGGCGTGACTCAGAAAACCCCCGCGACGGAAGTTCGCGCCGGTAAAGGCGTCCGAGGAAGTGACGATGTTCCAGCCGGCGCGGCCACCGGACAGATGGTCCAGGGTGGCGAATTGCCTTGCTACTTCAAACGGTTCGTTGAATGTGGTGTTGATCGTTCCGGTCAGCCCGATCCGGTCGGTGACCCCGGCCAGAGCCGACAGGACGGTGAAGGTGTCCGGCCGGCCGACGACGTCGAGATCGTAGATGCGCCCGCGATGCTCGCGCAGCCGCAGCCCCTCGGCCAGGAAGAAGAAATCGAACAAGCCACGCTCGGCGGTGCGGGCAAGGTGGACGAAGGAGTCGAATTCGATCTGGCTGCCGGCACTGGGATCGGTCCACACCGTAGTGTTGTTGACGCCGGGAAAGTGGGCAGCCAGATGAATCGGCTTGCGCCGCTGCCCTTCTCGGATGCTCACGCGGTCAACCCCCATTCCCGCGCGATCAGCTGGTGCGAGCGCAGCCGGTCCTCGTGGCGATGGGTCACCGAAGTTATGACCAGCTCATCGGCACCGGTGACCCGCTGCAGCGCCGCCAACCGCTCTGCGACATCGCCCGCCGTGCCCACGAATTGCGTTGCCACCCGGTCCTTTACCAGGTCCAGTTGGTCCTCGGTCAGCGGCGGGCATTCTCCGGGCTTCGGGTAGGGCATGGCGCCGACCCCGGTGCGGATCGAATAGACCCAGTGACCGTACCCGGCGGCCAACCCTTTGGCGGTGGCGGTGTCGTCGGCGACGACGATGTCGGCCGACACCACCACGTAGGGCCGCTGCAGCGCTGCCGACGGCACGAACGTGTCGCGATAGGCCTCGATCGCTTCCAGGGCGGTGGCCGGCGTGATGTGATAGCTCGCCACAAACGGCAACCCCCGCGCCCCGGCAACGCGTGCGCTTTGCCCTCGGGTGCTGCCAAAGACCCAGGGCCGCAAGCTACTTCCTTCCCCCGGCACCGCGTGTACGTCGAATTTGCCGGAGCGGTAGGTGCCGTCGAGCAGGGCCAGGATGTCGTCGACCTGCTCGGCAAAGTCCGGTGAGACCGCCTCCGGTTGCTGCAACAGCCCCATGGTGGCCTGTAGCTGCTCGAGGTCGAGCATCCCGCGCAGGTCGAACGGGGTCGGGATGACGACGCCGTCCACCTCGTGCCAGACCCGCGGCGGGCGCGGTTCGCGCGGCGTCTTCGGCTTGTGTTGTTCGGCGCGGCGCTGCCCGGATCGGCCCACTCCCAGATCGATGCGCCCCGGGTAGAAAGCCTCGAGCATGCCGAAACTTTCGACCACCGCGATGGCGGTGGTATAGCCGAGCTGGACGGCCGCGGCACCGACCCGAATCGTGTTGGTAGCAGCGGCGATCTGTCCGATCAACACCGCCGGCGCGGCGCTGGCGACGGCCACGAAGTGGTGTTCGGCCACCCAGTAACGCCGAAAGCCCCAGGCCTCGGCGCGTTGGGCCAACTCGATCGTGTTGCGCAGCGCCGTCGCGGCGTCGCTTCCCGCGCTGATCGGCGCGAGGTCCAGGACCGACAGCGGCACGTTCATCGGTCCACCGCCGCATACCGGTTGGGTGCCACCGGCAGGCCGAGCCGGGAACGCAGCGTCTCGCCCTCCCGGTAAGTGGTTCGGAAGCGGCCCGCCCGCTGCAACAGCGGCACCACCTGGTCAACGATGGCCGGCAGATCGGTGGCGTTGACGGCCGGACGCAGCCGAGCACCGTGGATGCCGAGGCGCTGCCAACCCAACAGCAGATCCACCAGATCCGCGGGTGTCCCGGTGAAATTCAGCGCGTCGGAACGGGGATCACCGTCGCCGCCGAACGACACGAGCACGTCGGCGAACACTTTCAACTTGGAGCCGCCTGCGGCCGCCACCTCCTTGAGAATGCTGCGCAGTGAGCCGTCATCCTTCGGCGTGATGAACACGAGATCGGCGCTGGCCGCGGCGAATTCGTAGACCGGACCGAGATGGGCCAGGACCGCCACCACCGGCTGGCCTTGCGGCGGGCGGGGCGTGATGGACGGGCCCTTCACCGAGAAGAACTTGCCGGCAAAGTCGATGTAATGCAGTTTGTCGACGTCGACATAGCGGCCGGTGGCCACGTCGCGGACGACCGCGTCGTCCTCCCAGCTGTCCCACAACCGGCGCACCACCTCGACGTAGTCGGCGGCCTCCGCGAACAGATCGGCCCCGGCGACATCGCGCCGGCCGAACAGTGCCGCCTCGTGCGCGGTCGAGCTGACTCTCGGCTGCCAGCCCGCCCGACCGTGCGAGACATAGTCCAGTGTCGCAATGGATTTGGAGATGTGGAATGGCTCGGTATGGGTCACCGTGGCCACCGGGATCAGGCCGATGTGGCGGGTCGCGGGGGCGATGCGGGCCGCGACCATGGCGGCGTCGCCGCGGCCGGCCAACCGCCGGGGGTCGATTTGCTCGCGACGCCCCGGTTGCGGCATCAGGCTGTCGTCGACGGTGAGGAAGTCGAACAGGCCGCGCTCGGCGGTAGCCGCGAGGCCGGCCCAATATCTGCCGCTGAGCACCGGTGGCGCGTCCGGCTGGGCCGCCAGGGTCGCCCGCCAGGCCTGGGGATCCCAGCCGTACCCGTCCAGCGCGACGGCCAGATGCACCGCAGTGCTCATGCAAGCCGCTTTTCGAATGCGATCGGGAAGACGGGGGCATCGGATTGCCGCGGCGCGTCCAACCGGGTGTAGCCGGTGGCCGCGTACAGCTCCTCGGCTTCGGGCTGCCGGTCGCCGGTCATCAGGTAAATCTTCTTGTAGCCGCGGGTGGCGATTTCGGCCTCGAGTTCGGTCAGCAACGCCATTGCGTAGCCGCGGCGGCGATGCTCACGGTCGGTCCAGATGCGTTTGAGTTCTGCCGTTTCGGCGTCGAGTCGGCGGAAACCGCCGCCGGTGACGGGCCGTCCGTCCAGCAGTCCTATCAGCATTCCCCCGTCCGGTGGCGAGAATTCGTCGGCAGGGTTGTCCTTCAGCCATGCCAGCACTTCGGGCGCGGGGCGCTCGTATCGCTGCGCGTACTCCTGCGCCAACTCCGTGAGCAGCGGCTGGGCCAGCGCGTCCTCCAATGTCGCGGGCACGAACTCAAGCGAACTCACCTTCACTTCACCTCTAACACTTATCCCGCGAATGCATTCCGGGCCCGTGCGGATCGCCGGATCGCGTCGCCGTGAGGTATCGGGGCGAAAACCCGTCGTCGACAGAAAAGCCCGACCAGTGCGCACCCATCCCGAGCATGGCGAACACATCGGCGACGGCCTGGTCGGCGGTCTCCCAACCCCGTTCGCCCAGATACTGCGGAACAGGCCGGAATTCTCCCCGATACGTCAGCCCGGCCAGGTCCGCATCCAGACCGAACCGTTCCCACGGGGCCCAGCCGGGCAGATGATCACCGGCGAACCGACTCCCCGTCGGACTGGCCGCGCTGACCTCGTCCAGGAATCGGTTCTGCGCGTCGGGCCGCAGGAATCCGCCGAGCAACGTTTCCGCGATCCACACCGTGGGTTGCGCCGCGTCGTATCCGACCCGGCGCAGGGCGGTCAACCAATCGGCCCGCAGATCGACTCCGACCGCGCGGCGGTGGGCGTTGAGGTCGGCGCGCAGGTGCTGCAGCACGGCGGTCTTGAAGTCGATGATGTCGGGCTGATCAAGTTCGTACAGCGTCGTGTTCGGCGGCCACCACAATCGGTAGGGCCGGGTGTCCAGCCCGGAGCCAAGGATCACCACCTGGCGGATGCCGGCGCGCCCGGCGGCGGCCAGGAAATCGTCGAAGAATCGGGTTTGCACGCCGTACAGGGTGATCAGAGCGCTCGCGAGGGCATCGTGGATGCCATGGTCGGCGTATCGCCGGTCGTCGATTATCCGGGTCAATGCCGGCACGCCCGCGGCGCGTACCAAGGCCTCGGCGAGCGGATCGTTGATCAGACCCGCGCTGGTCGCCAGCGCTCGCACGGCGGCGCCGAACGTCGCCGTCAACCCCACGCCGCTGTCGGGGCCCCACGTATCGTCGGCTGTCCGGGCCATCCGCCCTCAAACGTCGTTGGAGCGGCGCCGCTGGGTCAGCCTGACGCCGGCCCGCCAACCCAACAAGAACACGGCCGTCACGGTCGCGGCGACCGCGACGAAACTCGTCGCCACACCGGCGGCGCTGGCCTTGCGCAGCACCATGCCGATCACGACGGTGCACAGCCAGATAACCACGCCGGTAGGGATCAGCGCGGTGGGGCGTCGCCAGGCCCGTGCTGCCAGCCAACCGACGATGGTGCCGGTGAGAAAGGGCCAGGCCGTCGTGGCGAGACCGGTGATGGTGAGGCCTTCGTCGTGACTGCGGCGTCCCGCGGCGCAGAACACCAGGACGCAGCACACGTCCGTGAAAAAGTAGCCCAGCCACCCCAGCCGCTGCATGCAGCGAGAGTACCGGGCAGCCGGAATTGTTGACCCCCACCACGGGGTGAACCTACATTCGTCGAAAATGAATGTTCATTCAACGACCAGCTCGCCCCGCGGACGTCGGCGGCAGCCCGACGATGGCAGGCTGAGGTGATGAGCACCCCGAAAGCGCCCGCGTTCAACCGCGACGACCCGCTTGGCCTCGACGCGTCGCTGACCAGCGACGAGGTCGCGGTGCGCGACACCGTCAGAAAATTCTGCGCCGAGCACGTCGTGCCCTACGTCGCGGAGTGGTTCGAGATCGGCGACCTGCCGGTGCGTCAACTCGCCAAGCAATTCGGTGAGCTCGGGCTGCTCGGCATGCACCTGCACGGCTACGGCTGTGGCGGGGCGTCGGCCGTGCACTACGGCCTGGCGTGCACCGAGCTCGAGGCGGCCGACTCCGGGATTCGCTCGATGGTTTCGGTGCAGGGATCGCTCGCGATGTTTGCGATCTGGAACTTCGGCTCCGAGGAGCAAAAGCAGCAGTGGCTGCCCGGGATGGCCACCGGCGAGCTGCTCGGCTGCTTCGGGCTCACCGAGCCGGACGTCGGCTCCGATCCCGCGGCGATGAAGACCCAGGCCCGACGCGACGGCGCGGACTGGGTGCTCAACGGCAGCAAAATGTGGATCACCAACGGCTCGGTCGCCGACGTGGCGGTGGTGTGGGCCAACACCGACGAAGGGATCCGGGGATTCGTGGTCCCCACCCGCACCCCGGGCTTCACAGCCAACACCATTCACCACAAGTTGTCCCTGCGGGCATCGATCACCAGTGAGTTGGTGCTCGACGATGTGCGGCTGCCCGCCGACGCCGTGCTGCCCCAGGCGAAGGGCTTACGGGGACCGTTGTCGTGTCTGTCGGAGGCCCGCTACGGCATCATCTGGGGGTCGATGGGCGCCGCCCGCACGGCCTGGCAGGCCGCGCTCGACTACGCGACCCAACGCAGTCAATTCGGCCGTCCGATCGCGGGTTTTCAGTTGACTCAAGCCAAGCTGGTCGACATGGCCGTCGAATTGCACAAGGGACAGCTGCTCTCGCTGCACCTCGGCCGGCTCAAGGACGCCGTCGGGTTGCGCCCCGAGCAGGTGAGCTTCGGCAAGCTGAACAACACCCGCGAGGCCATCAAAATTTGCCGTACCGCTCGAACAATCTTGGGCGGCAACGGAATATCGCTGGAATACCCGGTCATCCGGCACATGGTGAACCTGGAATCGGTGCTGACCTATGAGGGCACCCCGGAAATGCACCAGCTGGTGCTCGGCCAGGCTTTCACCGGTAGCGACGCCTTCCGCTGACAGGAGAATCGATGGCCACTCGCCTGGAATACACGTCTGAACATCATCAGTTCCGCGAGCTGGTGCGCGATTTCGTACAGCATCGAGTCGCCCCCGCACACGAAACCTGGGAACGCAACGGCCAATGGGACCGCAGCTTGTTCATCGAGGCGGGAAAGCTTGGGCTGCTGGGCTTTTCGGTGCCCGAACAGTTCGGCGGGGCGGGCGTGGACGACTTCCGTTACAACGCGATCGTGATCGACGAATTGCAGCGGGCCGGTGCGGCCGCCGAGGCGATCTCGTTCACGCTGCAAAACGACATCGTGCTGCCCTACCTCACCGATCTGACCACACCCGAACAGCAGCAACGCTGGCTGCCCGGTGTGGTGACCGGCGAGACGGTGCTCGCGATCGCGATGACCGAGCCCGGCACCGGAAGCGACCTGGCCGGCATCCGCACCGCCGCGGTGCGCGACGGTGACCACTACGTCGTCAACGGCGCCAAGACGTTCATCTCCAACGGTCAAAGCGGGGACCTGTTCGTCCTCGCGGTGCGCACGTCGCCAGATCGGCACAAGGGCCTGTCGCTGCTGGTGGTCGAGGCGGACACCCCGGGATTCGAGCGCGGCCGCAACCTGGAGAAGATCGGGTTGCATGCCCAGGACACCAGCGAACTCACCTTCACCGACATGCGGGTGCCGGTGCAGAATCTGCTCGGCGAGGAGGGCAGCGGCTTTTATCAGCTGGTCGCAAACCTGCCCCAGGAACGGCTGGCGCTCGGAGTGGGAGCGGTGGCCGCCGCCGAAGCCGTGCTGGCCGAGACCCTCGAGTACGTCCGCGCCCGCAAGGCTTTCGGGTCACCGATCGGCAGTTTCCAGCACAGCCAGTTCGTGCTGGCCGAGCTGGCCACCGAGCTCGACATCGCCCGCACCTTCCTCGACGACTGCCTCGCGCAGCATCTGGTCGGCGAGCTCACCGCGGCGCGGGCGGCCCGGCTGAAATGGTGGACGACCGACCTGCAGGTCCGCACCGCCGACCGGTGCCTACAACTGCACGGCGGATACGGCTACATGCGGGAATACAGCGTGTCGCGTGCCTTCGTCGATGCCCGCATCCAAACGATCTACGGCGGCACCAACGAGATCATGAAGACGATCATCGCCAAGGACCTTGGGATCTGATGACGGCCGACGTCACCGATTTCGACTCTCTGCCCGTCGAGGAGGCCGTGCGCGCCGCCCGGGTCAGCTCGCGGCGCCGCCAGGTGCTCGACGCGGCGGTCGCGGTGATGGGCAAGACCGGCTTTCACCAGATGTCCATGCAGGATCTGGCCGCCGAGGCCAAGGTCAGTGTCGGCTTGATCTACAAGTACTTTGGCGGCAAAGAGGATCTGCTACTCGCGACCATCGTGCGCATCCTGGAGGTGTTTCGCGATCAGTTGACGCCGGTGCTGGACGCCGCCGGTGCGGATCCCGTGCAGCGATTATCCGCGGGGATCCGGCGCTACATCGAGATTGTCGACGAGAACCTCGACGGCGTGGTGCTCACCTACCGGGAAAGCCGCACCCTGGGCCCGGCCGGACGCACGCAGATCAAGGAACTCGAAATCGCCAGCGCCGCACCGCTTCGCGCGACGATCGAGGCGGGCATCGCCGACGGGGTGTTTCGCGACGTCGACGTCGATCTGATCGTGTATGACATCATGCTGATCGCGCACGGCTGGGCGCTCAAGCAGTGGCACTTCGGTCCCAACTACACCGTCGAGGAATACATTCGGCTGCAGACCCGCCACGTGCTCGACGCGTTGCTCGTCGCCCCCGCTAACTGAAGGAGTCGAAGGATGCGGATTCACGCCGTCGCTGCATGCACGCTGGCCTTGGGCGCGTTGGCGGCGCCCACGGCCGTGGCCGATCCCACCGGCACGCTGCCGCCGATGACCACCACCAACAGTGGACCGGTCATCGGGGGATCGGGCGCCGCACCGCAACTGTTGCAACAGCTCAAAGGTCTCAACGACCCCAACGTGCAAGAAGTTGACGGACAGGACGCCGCTCAATTCATCAGTGCCGCAGCGAATATCAGCGACCGCGACCTGGCTTCGCCGTTCATGGCATTGCAACGCGCGCTGGGATGCCAGAAGAACAACGCCGGATTCGGGGCGCGTGCCTACCGGCGCAACGACGGGCAGTGGGGAGGCGCGATGCTGGTCATCCCCAAGAGCACCTACCCGGACACCGACGCCATGAAGGCGTGCGAGATGTCCAACTGGCGACGTCCCTCACTGGGCAGCGCCACCTCGATGTGCAACAGCGGCTGGGCTTATCCCCCACCGACTTTCAACAACAAGGGCGGCGACTACATTGTGCTGCTCGCCGGCACCAACACCGACTTCTGTACCGCGCTGAACGGGAATTACAAGGGCAGCGCGGCTGTCTGGCCGTGACGGCATTTGCCCGCAGAGCTAGTCGTCGATATGCGTGGGCGGGTCGTTGAACGCCGGGCCCGCCGGGTGCTGGTCAGGCCCCAACGTTTGGCATTTGGTGCTTGTGGCATAAATCGGCGAGCCGTCACGTCCCGGAGCGGGCGGAAACACGACGCACCGCTGCCAGGTTCCGTCGGGCTGCACCGGTCCGTCGCACTTGCTGAGCGCGATGCCGCCGAACTGACAACCCGCGCTGGCCGGTGGCGCCGTCGTGAGCAGCGCGCAGGCCACCATCGCGCCGACCGTGAGGCCGCCCGTCAGTCCTGCGACGACGAATTGCTTCATGCTGTCTGGGAACACTACCGCTAATTGCGGGCGCGCGGGATCGACATCTGCGACAGCGCACCGGTGCGGTGCGTCGGCGCGCGGCGATGATCAGTTAGGTCGCCACCCCTCAAGGCATCGCGCCGATGCCCTCAGTCCAGAATGCGCGAATCCGTTGTCGGACAATTGAAAACAGCGGTTATCAAAGCCCATACACAGTTAGCCTAAGTAATACTTCGGATGTGAAGAATCGCGCATATGTAGCAGCAGCGGCCGTCATGGCCACAGGTTTCGGGCTGGTGGGCTTGGGTGCCGCCGGCTCCGCTCGGGCTGACCCCGGCCCGCCCCCGCATTGGTGTCCCGGCGACTTCTGGGACCCGGCGTGGGGTCCGACCCCGGTCAACTGCCGAGACGACTGGAATACCTCGGCGACGCCAGATCCCGGCGTAGTGCCCTACTTGCCGGGACATCACAGGGCGCACCCCGGCGCGCCGAGTTATCCCGACCACCCCGGCGGCCCGGGTCATCCCGACCACCCCGGCGGGCCAGGTGGTAACCCCGACCACCCTGGTGGCCCGGGTAATCCCGACCATCCCGGCGCACCCGGCGGGGGTGGACCCGGCGCACCCGGCGGCACCGGGGGCGGCGGCGGCATCGGCGGCGGAGGCGGCGGCGGCAGCAGCATCGGCGGCGGCAGCATCGGCGGTGGTCTTCGCTGAGCCGACACCTGCGCGCGGCGGTCGTGGTGGCATCCCACGACCGCCGCGTGACCCAACTGCGGTGATGGTCCACGCCGGCGGTGCGAACGCGCGACACCGCGCGCGGCAACGTCATAGGCTGGGTACGCGCTACGGAGAAAGCCAGAAGGATCTGCAGACCTGAAGGAGAATCATGTCGCGCCATCGCGTCGTCATCATCGGTAGCGGATTCGGCGGGCTGAATGCGGCCAAGGCGCTCAAGCGCGCCGACGTCGACGTTGTGCTCATCTCGAAGACGACCACGCACCTGTTCCAACCGCTGCTGTATCAGGTCGCAACCGGCATCTTGTCCGAGGGTGAGATCGCCCCGGCCACCCGGCTGGTGCTGCAGCGGCAAAAAAACGTGCAGGTGCTGCTCGGCGAGGTCTTCGCCATCGACCTCCAGGCGCAAACGGTGACATCGAAGCTGATGGGCATGGAGACCGTGACGCCATTCGACAGCCTGATCGTGGCGGCCGGCGCCCAACAGTCCTACTTCGGCAACGACCAGTTCGCGACCTACGCCCCCGGCATGAAGACCATCGATGACGCCCTGGAGCTGCGGGGCCGGATCCTCGGCGCGTTCGAGGCCGCCGAGGTCACCGACGACCCCGCCGAGCGGCAACGCCGGCTGACCTTCGTCGTCGTTGGCGCCGGCCCCACCGGCGTCGAGGTGGCAGGACAGATCATGGAGCTCGCCCACCGCACCCTCAAGCAGGCGTTTCGCACCATCGAGCCTCGCGACTGCCGGGTGATCCTGCTCGACGCCGCGCCCGCGGTGTTGCCGCCGATGGGCGAAAAGCTAGGCCGCAAGGCGCAAAACCGGCTGGAAAAGATGGGCGTCGAGGTCCAGCTCAACGCGATGGTCGACGACGTGGACTACATGGGCCTGACGATCAAAGAGAAGGACGGCACCAAACGCCGCATCGAATGCGCGTGCAAGGTGTGGGCGGCCGGAGTTCAGGCCAGCTCGCTGGGCAAGATCATCGCCGAGCAGTCCGACGGCACCGAGGTCGACCGGGCGGGGCGGGTGGTCGTCGAGCCCGACCTGACCGTCAAGGGACACCCCAACGTCTTCGTCGTCGGTGACCTGATGTCGGTGACGGGCGTGCCCGGGATGGCCCAGGGCGCGATCCAGGGCGCTCATTACGCCACCGACCGCATCAAAGAGATCGTCAAGGGCACCGACGACCCGGCCACCCGCAAGCCGTTTAGCTATTTCGATAAGGGCAGCATGGCCACCGTCTCCCGATTCAGCGCCGTCGCCCAGGTCGGCAAGCTGGAATTCGGCGGCTTCATCGCCTGGCTGGCCTGGCTGGGCCTGCACCTGCTTTACCTGGTCGGCTTCAAGAACCGGTTCACCACCGTCGTGGCCTGGCTCATCACCTTCCTGGGCGGTGGCCGCAGCCAAATGGCCATCACCACCCAGATGATCTACGCCCGGGTGGTCACCCAAAGCTGGATGGAAGTGCAAGGAGCACTAACCCAAGCCGAGCAAGCCGAGAAACAGGCGGCCGGTTAGCTCAGGGCCTGATCGATATCGGCGATCAGATCGTCGGTATTCTCCAGGCCGACCGAAATACGAACCACGCCGTCACCCAGTCCGATCGCGGCGCGCCCCTCCGGCCCCATCGCCCGGTGCGTCGTCGTAGCCGGATGTGTGACAAGCGATTTCACGTCACCCAAGTTATTGGAGATGTCGATGATCCGGAGCTTGTCCAGCACCTGAAAGGCCCGGTCCTTGGCGGCATCGCCAGCTGCGTCCAGCTCGAACGTCAGAACCGTGCCGCCACCGGACATCTGGCGCTTGGCCAGGTCATGCTGCGGGTGCGACGCCAAATACGGATAGCGCACCCAGCGCACCGCCGGGTGCTTCTCGAGGAACTCCGCAATGCGATGCGCCGAAGAGTTGGCGTGCTCCACCCGGACCGCCAGTGTCTCAAGGCCTTTCAGCAGAACCCAGGCATTGAACGCACTCATCGCGGGGCCGGTGTGCCGCATCAGCTTTTGCACCGGGCCGTCAATGTACTCCTGGTCGCCGAGGATGGCGCCGCCGAGCACCCGACCCTGACCGTCGATGTGCTTGGTGGCCGAGTACACCACCACGTCCACCCCCAGCGGGAAACCCTGCTGCAGCAGCGGGGTAGCAAAGACGTTGTCCAACACCACCTTTGCTCCCGCGGCGTGTGCGAGATCGGTGACCGCGGCGATGTCCACCAGCGACTGCATCGGATTCGACGGCGTCTCGAAGAACACCGCCTGGGTGGGCACCGACAGCGCCTGCTCCCACTGGCCGAGGTCGTCGCCGTCGACGAAGACCGTGTGGACACCCCACCGCGGCAGGATCTCGTTGCACACCACGAAACATGACCCAAACAGGCTGCGCGCGGCCACCAGGCGATCGCCCGCGCCCAGCAGCGCGCCCAGCGAGGTGAACACCGCGGCCATGCCGCTGGCCGTGGCGAAAGCCGCCGGCGCACCCTCGATTAGCCGCAACCGTTCCTCGAACATCGACACCGTGGGATTGCCATAGCGCGAGTACACGTAGCGATCGATGTCACCGGAGAACGACTGCTCGGCCTCCGCCGCGGACGGATAGACGTAACCGGAGCTCAAGAACATGCCCTCGGCGGTCTCGTCGAATTCCGACCGCAGCAATCCCCCGCGCACGCCGATCGTGGCTTGGCCGACTCCGTCGGGAAGTGCCTTCGGAATCCGCACCGATGGTTTGTCCGTCATCGCCGACTCAGCCCTGCTTCCAAGGCAGTCCGACTGCGCGCCAACCGGATTCACCGCGGTGGGCCTGCGCGTTAAGGTGACCCTCAAAGCCGTCGAGCACGTTGTAGGACGGCGTGATACCCGCATCGGTCGCCACCTCGGCGGCTCCGATGGACCGGTTGCCGGAGCGACACAGGAAGACCACCGGGCCCGAGTCGGCCGGGATCCGCTCCTTCAATTCGGCCAAGAAATTCTGGTTGGGCTGGCCGGCCGATGTGGTCCACTCGATGAAGACCGTGTCTCGGCCCAAACTGGACAAATCCGGCACTCCGACGAAGCGCCATTCGGCCTCGGTGCGCACGTCGACCAGGACCGCCTGAGGGTTGTCGCTGAGCAACTTCCACGCCTCGAGCGGAGTGATGTCTCCCGCGTAGCTCATCCGGGTGAGTCTAGTGGCGGCCCTGCAAGACCGCTGTGGCCGCATCGCGCGCGCGGTCTCGCGCGGCCGCCACATCCGGGGCGGTGGCCAGCGCCACGCCCCGCCGCGGTTGCGGCCCGCGATCGAACACGCGCAGGTCGGTTTCCGGGATGGCCAGCGCCGCGGTCAGTGCGGGGGCGGTGCCTGCCGGACGAATCAAGCGGGCGGCGGCCGGTGAGATCATCAGCGCGTCCACCGGCAACCCCAGGATCGCGCGGGCTTGCTGTTCGATCGCCGAGATGCGCTGACTGCGCAGGGTCACCCAGGCGCTCTGCGGCAGCACCGCGCTGATATCGGAGAAGTACACCTCGTCGCCATGGATCATCAGTTCGACGGCGAAGACGCCGCGGCCCCCCAGCGCGTTGACGATGCGGGCCGCGATCGACCTGGCCGCGTCGAGCGCGGCCGGGCTCATCTTCTGCGGCTGCCAGGACTCCAGCACGTCGGACTCGGCGCGGCGATGCCCGATCGGCGAACAGAACTCGATCACCGGACCGGCCGGTCCCGCGGTGCGGATTGCGAGCAGCGTGACGCAAACCTCGACCTCGACCACGGTTTCGGCCAGCACGCGCGGTGGCTGGTCCTGTCCGACCGCGCGATGCCAGGCAGCGTCGACCTCGTCCGGCCCGGACACCACGGACCGCTCCCCCACCCCGCTCACGGACTCGACCAGCATGGGATATCCGCCGTGCGCGGCGACCGCGCGCAACTCGTCGACCGAACCGACGAACCAGAACGGCGCGGTCGGCAGGCCCAACTGATCGGCGGCCAGCCGGCGCAACGCCTCGCGGTCGGTCGTCAGACGCACCGTGCGCGCGTTCGGTACCAGCTCGGTCGCGCCCTCGGCCGCGCGCCTCTCGAGGGCCTCCAGGGTCGCCGCCGACACCGCCGAGGTGGCGGTCACCACGACATCCGGGCGTAACTGCTCGATCGCGCTCGCGACCGCGTCGGGGCCGGCGTCGGGATGCTCGTGCACCTGTGCGCCGAGGCGCCGCAGGGCGATGGCGAGCTCCCCGCTGAGCTCGTCGGAACCCAGCAGCAGCACGCGCGGCCCGCCGATGGGCGCGCGCGGTCCTTCGGTCACGCCGTCAGTCACCAGCTAAGGATAGGTGGCGGGCGCGTCAGGGCTGGCCAGGCAGCAAACGCACCATCAATCCGTTGGCTTCGGCCAACAGCACGCCGTCGGCGTCGACCAACTCCGCGGCGACGAATGCCTTGCGGCCCTCGGTGCTGGTGACCCGCCCGCTCACCCGCAACGGCACGTCGATCGGGGTGATCTTGCGGTAGTCGACGTGCAAGAAGGCGGTCCGGCTGATCGGCCGGTTCGCGGCGTGGGACACCATGCCGAACATGTGGTCAAACAGCAGCGGTAGGACTCCGCCGTGCACCGCGTAGTTGCCGCCGACGTGAAACCGGGTGAATTGGCCCGTCATTTCGACACCGTCGGGGGCGTAGCTGGTCAACGTCCACGGCGGCAACAGCAAGCTGCCCATGCCCGGCAGATCCGGCGTCCGCCCCGCCGGGGCCTGACCTTCGACCTCGGCCTGAAACGGGCTCAGCAGTTCCACCAGGGCGGCGGCGCGATCGGCCGCGTCGTCCCAGACCTCTTGAGCGTCCGGGCCCGGGTCGGCGGACACCGCAAGGTCCTGCAACCGGCGCATGGTCGCCACGAACCGGCCGAAGCCCGGCCCCGGCGTGGCCGGCCCGTATTCCGGGAAGCCGCCGTGGTGTTCGTATTCGGGGTCGAGTTCGAGTGCGTCGGCGTCGGTCAAAGACTGGTCGGTTCGCGACCCGCTGCGCCCGGCTTCGCCGCGCTTGCGATCGCTCACGGGCGGGCCGCCAGCACATCGCGGCGCACGATGGTCTGATCGCGGCCCGGCCCCACCCCGATGCACGAAACATGGGCTCCGGCAAGCTCTTCCAAGCGCAGCACGTAATCACGGGCCTTGGCGGGCAGGTCGTCGAATTCGCGCGCGTCGGAGATGTCTTCCCACCAGCCGGGCAGTTCTTCGTAGACCGGTTCGGCCCGGGAAAGATCGCTTTGGGTCATCGGCATCTCGTTGGTCTGCGCCCCGTCGACGCGATACCCCACGCAGACCGGCACGGTCTCCAGGCTGGACAGCACGTCGAGCTTGGTCAGGAAGTAGTCGGTGATGCCGTTGACCCGGGTCGCGTAGCGGGCGACGACGGCATCGAACCAGCCGCAGCGGCGCCGCCGACCGGTCGTCACCCCGAATTCGCCGCCGGTCTTGGACAGGTATTCGCCGTTCTCGTCGAACAATTCGGTCGGGAACGGGCCGGAGCCGACCCGGGTGGTGTAGGCCTTGAGGATTCCCAGCACGGTGGTGATGCGGGTTGGACCGATCCCGGAGCCGACGGCCGCGCCGCCCGCCGTCGGATTCGAGGACGTCACGTAGGGATACGTGCCGTGATCGACGTCGAGCAGCGTGCCCTGCGAGCCTTCCAGCAGCACCGTCTCACCGGCCTCGAGCGCGGTGTTGAGCAGCAGCCTGGTGTCGGCGATGCGGTGCGAGAACCCCTCGGCCTGTTGCAGCAGCGCCTCGACCACCTGCTGTGGATCCAACGCCTTGCGGTTGTAGATCTTGACTAGGATCTGGTTCTTGAGCTCTAGGGCGCCCTCGATTTTGTGGGCCAGCTGCTCGGGGTCGAGCACGTCGGCGACCCGGATGCCCTGGCGGGCGATCTTGTCCTGGTAGCAGGGGCCGATGCCGCGGCCGGTGGTGCCGATCTTCTTGTTGCCCATGTAGCGCTCGGTCACCTTGTCGATGGCCACGTGGTAGGGCAACAGCAGATGCGCGTCGGCGGAGATCAGCAGCCGCGAAGTGTCGACCCCGCGATCTTCGAGGCCCTTGAGCTCGTCGAGCAGCACGCCGGGATCGATCACCACGCCGTTGCCGATGACGTTGGTGACCCCGGGGGTCAGCACCCCCGAGGGGATCAGGTGCAGCGCGAAGTTCTCCCCGGTCGGCAAAACGACCGTGTGTCCCGCGTTGTTGCCACCCTGATATCGCACCACCCACTGCACGCGGCCACCGAGCAGGTCAGTGGCCTTACCTTTGCCCTCGTCACCCCACTGGGCGCCGATGAGGACGATTGCCGGCATGACTTGCTCCCACCCAATCCCGCGTGTTTACGCCTGCTTATTGTGGTCCAGCCGGGGACCCACCCTATCTCAGCAGGTTGCGAGGAGCTCATGAATATCGCCGCCGACACGTCTGGCGTGGCGGTGTTGCGGTTTGGCGGGCGACGGCTGCCCGGGTCGCTGCGAGGGCTGCCGATCCATCGGGTCGAAAGCGCGGCCGCCACAGCGGCTATCGACGCCGCCGTCGGGCCGTATCGTCGGTTGGTCGTGCTCGGCGCCGACAGTGATCTGGCCGCCGTGCTGAGCCGGCTGCTGCGCGCCGAACGCCTCGACGTCGAGGTCGCCTACGTGCCGCGCAGCCGCACCCGGGCGACCCGGATCTACCGCGCGGCGGCGGGCCGTCGGGCGGCGCGACGCGCCCGGCGCGGCACGGCCCAGCGGGTCACGCTGGTGCGCGACGAGACCGGCGCCGTCATCGTGGGCCGGGCCGGGTGGCGGCCGCCGGGCGGCGAGCACCGCCTGCGGGGCGAGGCCGTCGCCGACGACACCGTGCTATTCGACGGCGACGTCACCGGCGCGGACGTCGAGCCGACGCTGTCCATGCCGGGCCTGCGGGCCTCGATCCGCCGACCCTGGCGGCGGTGGATCACCGGGCGCGCCGTCCAGCTGGGCAGCACCGGCGCCGTGGTGATCCGGGACGGGGTCACGGCGCCCCGTCCCGCGCGCCGGTCGACGTTCTACCGTCACGTCGAAGGCTGGCTGCTGGTCCGGTAGTTTCGACCGGTGGACTCACACGGGCGCGCGTCGGTGCGGCCCAGCCCCATCTTCTTGGCTTTGATCGCGCTGACGGCAGCCGGCGGGGTGTTGGCCTGGCTGGCCGGGACGACCGTCCGCCCGATGGCCTACGCCGGGGTCTTTATCTTCGTGATCGCCGGCTGGCTGGTCTCGCTGTGCCTGCACGAGTTCGGCCACGCGGTGACCGCCTGGCGCTTCGGCGATCACGACGAGGCGGTTCGCGGCTATCTGACCCTGGATCCGCGGCGCTACGCCCATCCCGGTCTGTCGCTGCTGTTGCCGATGGTGTTCATCGCGCTGGGCGGGATCGGCCTGCCCGGCGCCGCCGTCTACGTGCACACCTGGTTCATGACGCCGACCCGCCGCACACTGGTCAGCCTGGCCGGCCCGACGGCGAACCTGGTGTTGGCGGTCCTGCTGCTGACGCTGACCCGGCTGTTCTTCGACCCGGAGCACTGGGTGTTGTGGGCGGGCGCGGCGTTTTTGGGCTTCCTGCAGATCATGGCGGTGGTGCTGAATTTGCTGCCCATCCCGGGGCTGGACGGCTACGACGCCCTGGAACCGCACCTGAGTTCGGAAACGCAGCGGGCCGTGGCGCCTGCCAAACAGTACGGCGTGTTCATCTTGCTGTTCTTGCTGCTGGCGCCGGTGATCAACCAGTGGCTGTTCGGCATCGTGGGCTGGTTCTTCGACCTGTCCGGGATACCGCACCTGCTCGCCAATGCCGGCAATTCGCTGACCCGCTTCTGGAGTCGCTGGTTCTGACCTTGCCATATATGCGTTTTCATGCATATATTTGTCGGCATGGGCGCCGGACACAGCCACACCCCAGCCGCGGACAGGACCACCGCGGCTCGCATGATCCCTCGCATGGTCATGGCCGCCGGGATTTTGGCGACCTTCTTCGTGGTGGAGCTGACCACCTCCCTGGTGATCAATTCCCTTGCGCTGCTGGCCGATGCGGGGCACATGCTGACCGACGTGGTGGCGGTGTCTATGGGGCTGACGGCCGTGATGCTGGCCAAGCGGGGCAGCACCTCCCCCGACCGCACCTACGGCTGGCATCGCGCCGAGGTCTTCACCGCGGTGGCCAACGCGGCGTTGCTGGTCGGCGTGGCGGTGTTCATCCTCATCGAAGCGATCGACCGGCTGGGCACCGGCGAAACGGTGCCCGGCGTCCCGATGATCGTGGTCGCGTTGGCCGGAGTGACCGCCAACATGGGGGTGGCGATGCTGCTGCGGTCGCACTCCGCGGGCAGCCTGGCGGTCAAAGGCGCCTACATGGAGGTCGTCGCCGACATCGTCGGCAGCCTCGGCGTCCTGGTCGCCGGCATCGTGACCGTCACCACGCACTGGCCCTATGCCGACGTGGTAGTGGCCGTGCTGGTCGCGATCTGGGTGCTGCCCCGCGCCTTTTCGCTCGCGCGCGCGGCGTTGCGGATCCTGTCCGAGACGTCGCCGGCACACATCGACGTCGAGGAGTTGCGGGCGGCGCTGGGCGCCGTCGACGGCGTCACCGAGGTGCGTGACCTGCATGTGTGGACGCTGTCGCCGGGCAAGGACATGTGCACCGTGCACCTCACCAGCGCTGCCGATTCCGCGCGCGTGCTCAGCGCCGCGCGTGAAGTCCTGCACGAACGGGGACTTGAGCACGCCACCGTCCAGGTCGAGAACGGCGAGGGTCGCTGTGCTGAGGAATTCTGAGGGGTTTTAGAGCCCCAGCTCCTTGCGGGCCACCGGGTCGCAATCGTCGAGCAGGTCCAGGCAGCGTCCGTACTCGTCGACCTCGCCGATCGCGTCGGCGGCTCGGGCCAACGCGGCCACGCAGCGCAGGAAGCCGCGGTTGGGTTCATGCGAATACGGCACCGGCCCGAAGCCCTTCCAGCCATTGCGACGCAGTTTGTCCAGGCCGCGGTGGTATCCGGTCCGGGCGTATGCGTACGCGGTGATGGCACGGTCCTCGGCCAGCGCCTCCTCGGCGAGGGCCGCCCACGCCACCGACGCCGCCGGATGCGCGGCGGCGACGATGCCCGGATTCTCGTTTGCCGCCAGCTCGGCTTCCGCCTCGCTGTCGGCGGGCAGCAGGATCGGATCGGGTCCTAAAAGATCACCCATGGGTGTCATAAGTACCATTCTGCCGTCCCCCCTCGGGTCGCTAAGCTCCAACTCATGCCTAACCCACCGGAGCCCAACCGCGGCACCACCCCGCCAGGTGCGGACCCGGGCGCGGAACAGGCCGAAGAGGACGCCACCGAGGCCTACCCGCTCGTCCCTCCGGACCCCGAGACCGAGACCGTGGTGATCGACAAGTCCGATCCCGCCGGCGCCCCCGGGACCGATGCGGACCGGCAACAGGGCGAACGCCGCTTCACCGCGCCGGGCTTCGACGCGAAGGAGACGGCGATCATCGCCACCACTCCCGAACCGGCGACGGAAGTGTTCAACACCGCGCCCGGGCCGCCCCCGAAACCTGCTGTCCCACAGGCTATTCCAGGACGCGAGGGGAACAAGCCGCGCCCCGTGTCGCGAAACTTCAACTGGGGCTGGGTGCTGGCGATCACGGTTATCGTGTTGGCCCTGGCGGCCATCGCCATCCTGGGCACCGTGCTGCTGACCCGCGGGAAGCACTCCCACGTCTCGCAGGAGGACCTGGTGCGTCAGACCATCCACAACTTCGACGTCGCCGTGCAGCGCGGGGACCTCATCCAGCTGCGCAGCATCACCTGCGGCACCACCCGCGACGGTTACGTCGACTACGACGAACGCTCGTGGGCCGAGACGTACCAACGGGTTTCGGCGGCCAAGCAGTATCCGGTGATCGCCAGCGTCGACCAGATCGTCGTCAACGGCCAACACGCCGAGGCCAACGTCACCACGTTCATGGCCTACGACCCGCAGCTGCGGTCAACGCGCAGCCTCGACCTGCAGTACCGCGACAATCAGTGGAAGATCTGCCAGTCCCCCAGCGGCTAGGCAGCCCCGGCCCGCCGAGCGTGAAGACATCTTCACGCTGGGCGCCGAGAGTGAAACTAACTTCACGCTCGAACGGCCAGCCGGCCAGCCGGCCAGCCTGGCAGAAGGGGCAGAAGGCTCAGGCGCCGAGCGACTTCCCGGCGCAGTGCAGGTCGTTGCACGCCTCGATCACCCGCTCAGTCATCGACGCTTCGGCCTTCTTGAGGTAGCTGCGCGGGTCATAGACCTTCTTGTTGCCGACCTCACCGTCGACCTTGAGCACGCCGTCATAGTTGGTGAACATGTGTGCGGCGATCGGGCGGGTGAACGCGTACTGGGTGTCGGTGTCGACGTTCATCTTCACGACGCCGTAGCGCAGCGCTTCCTCGATCTCCGACTTCAGTGAGCCCGACCCGCCGTGGAAGACGAAGTCGAACGGCTTGGCGTCATCCGACAAACCGAGCTTGGCGGCGGCCACCTTCTGGCCCTGCGCCAGGATGTCGGGCCGCAGCTTGACGTTGCCGGGCTTGTACACGCCGTGGACGTTGCCGAACGTCGCGGCCAGCAGGTACTTGCCGTGCTCACCGGCGCCCAGCGCCTCGATCGTCTGCTCGAAGTCCTCCGGGGTGGTGTACAGCTTGTCGTTGATCTCGTTGGCGACGCCGTCCTCCTCGCCGCCGACCACGCCGATCTCGATCTCCAGGATGATCTTCGCCGCGGCCGCCGCCTTGAGCAGCTCCTTGGCGATGACGAGGTTCTCGTCCAGCGGCACCGCCGAGCCGTCCCACATGTGTGACTGGAACAGCGGGTCCTTGCCCGCCGCGACGCGTTTCGCCGAGATGTCCAGCAGCGGGCGGACGTAGGTGTCCAGTTTGTCCTTCGGGCAGTGGTCGGTGTGCAGCGCGACGTTGATCGGGTACTTCGCCGCGATGGTGCGGGTGAACTTGGCCAGCGCGACGGCGCCGGTGACCATGTCCTTGACGCCCAGGCCGGAGGCGAACTCCGCGCCGCCGGTGGAGAACTGGATGATGCCGTCGCTGCCGGCGTCGGCGAAGCCCTTGATGGCGGCGTTGACGGTCTCCGACGAGGTGCAGTTGATCGCCGGGAACGCGTAGGCGTTCTCCTTGGCGCGTGCCAGCATCTCGGCGTAAACCTCGGGGGTGGCGATGGGCATGACGTTCCTCCTGAAGACTGAGTCGGCTTAGTATCGCAACTCGGCGCGCGCGGTGGGCAGCCCCCCATGTGCCGGTATGTTGTGACGTCATGAGCACCGCCGCGACGGCCGAGTGGTTTTGATGCCCGACATCATCGATCCGATGTTCTGGATCGGACCCGAAGGCTTGTTCGCCTCCGCGGTCCTGCCGACCATCCTGGTCATCGTCTTCGTCGAGACCGGTCTGCTGTTTCCGCTGCTGCCCGGCGAGTCTTTGCTGTTCACCGGCGGCCTGCTGGCCGCGCACGGAACGCTCAACATCTGGGTGCTGGCACCGGCGGTGGCCGTCGTCGCGGTGCTGGGCGACCAGACCGGGTACTTCATCGGCCGCCGCATCGGTCCGGCGCTGTTCAAGAAGGAAGATTCCCGTTTCTTCAAGCAGCACTACGTGACCGACTCGCACGCGTTTTTCGAGAAGTACGGGCCCGTGGCGATTATCCTGGCCCGCTTCATGCCGTTCGTGCGGACGTTCACCCCGGTGGTCGCCGGGGTGTCCTACATGCGCTACCCGCTGTTTTTGGGTTTCGACATCGTCGGCGGTGTGCTGTGGGGCGGCGGCGTGACCGTGGCCGGTTACTTCCTGGGCAACGTGCCGCTCGTGCACCAGAACCTGGAAAAGATCATCCTGGTCATCCTGTTCGTGTCGCTGCTACCGGCGCTGATCGCGGCGACGCGGGGATACCTGGCGCGACGGCGCTAGGCGCCCGGCGGGGTGGCCACGACGAAATCGCAGCCGGTCTTGTCGCGGACGTCGGCGACCGTCACCCCGGGATGCAGTTCGGTGAGGGTGAGCCCACGTTGCGGGTCCACGTCGAAGACGCACAGGTCGGTGATGATCATGTCCACGACGCCTTTGCCGGTCAACGGCAGCGTGCATTGCTTGAGGATTTTCGGGCTGCCGTCCTTGGCGGTGTGATCCATCACGACGATCACCCGCTTCACGCCCGAGACCAGATCCATCGCCCCACCAGGGCCCTTGACCATCCGGCCAGGAACCATCCAGTTGGCCAGGTCGCCGTTCTCGGCCACCTCGAGGCCGCCGAGGATGGACAGGTCGATGTGGCCGCCGCGGATCATGGCGAACGAGTCGGCGCTGCTGAAGAAGCTGGAGCCCTTGATCGTGGTGATGGTCTGCTTGCCGGCGTTGACCAGGTCGGGATCGACCTCGTCCTCGGTCGGGTAGGCCCCGATACCGAGCAGGCCGTTCTCCGACTGCAGGGTGACGTTGATGTCGTCGGGGATGTAGTTGGCCACCAGGGTCGGGATGCCGATGCCCAGGTTCACGTAGTAGCCGTCGCGCAGCTCCTTGGCGGCGCGCCGGGCCATCAGCTCGCGAATGGGGCTGTCCGTTTTGGCCGCGGCGCCCCCGCTGGTGGTGCGGAATTCGATCCGCTTCTCGTAGCCGGGGCCTTCGATGATGCGGTCGACGTAGATGCCGGGGGTGTGGATCTGGTCGGGCTCCAGCTCGCCGACCTCGACCAGTTCTTCGACTTCGGCGATGGTCACCCTGCCGCAGGTGGCGATCATGGGGTTGAAGTTGCGCGCGGTCTTGCGATAGATCAGGTTGCCCGCGGTGTCGCCCTTCCAGGCCTTGACGATCGACACGTCGGCCTGAATGCCTTCCTCGAGCACGTATTCGGTGCCGTCGAAGACCCGCATGTCCTTGCCTTCGGCGAGTTGGGTGCCGAACGCGGTGCGCGTGTAGAAGCCCGGAATCCCGGCGCCGCCGGCGCGTAACTTCTCGGCCAGCGTGCCTTGCGGGGTGAGGACCAGATCCAGCTCGCCGGCGAGTACCTGGCGCTCGAATTCCTTGTTCTCTCCGACGTAGGAGGCAATAACTTTCTTGACCTGTCGTCCCTTCAACAACAAACCCATGCCGAAATCGTCGACGCCGGCGTTGTTTCCGACGATCGTGAGGTCCTTGACGCCGCTGTCCACCAGCGCCTGGATCAGATTCTCGGGTATGCCGCAAAGCCCGAAACCGCCTGCGGCAATGGTGATTCCATCCTTCAGCAGGTCTCCGAGAGCCGACTCGGCGTCGGGGTGGACTTTACTCACGGGGTACTCCTGTCTGCGGCGACGATTCGGCGGTGACCTTACCTGCGGCCTCCATCAGCATCCACCCCGACAGTTGCACCGACAGGTCGCGCTCCGGGATTTCCGACGCGTTCACCGCGCCTTCGACGAACTGCGCCTGCGCGCCGCCGGCGGTCGGCATCTCGGCGTCGCGATCCCAGAACGCGCCGAACAGCGGCAGCCCGTCGACGGTTTGCCGGTTATCCCACGCGGACCTCGCCGACGCGAGCACCATCGCGCGGGCAGTATCGCGGGCCACCGCGTCGTCGGCGGAGTCACCCGGCAGGGCGGTGGCGACCAGGGCGAGGTAGCGGGCGGTGATGCCGGCGAACAATCCGCCGTCACCGCCGCCGGAGCCGTTCAGCACGCCCGCCGGCGCCATGTATTCGTCGACGGCGGCGACCAGGCGGTGCACCCGCGCGGCGTGCCGGACCCGGGCCTCCGCGCCCGTGCGGACCGCGAGCTCAGTTTCCAGGCCCAGCACGACGCCCTGGCAGTAGGTGTACTGGGCGCGGACCAAAGAGCCGGCCTTGATCCCGTCGAACACCAGGTGGGTCTGCGGGTCGATGAGGGTGCGGTCGATCCAGTCGCCCATCTGCTCGGCGCGCTCGAGGTGGTCGCCGTAGCGCGCCAGAAATATTCCGGCCGGTCCATTGGCCGGGGCGTTGAAAAATCTGTCCTGCTTGCGCCACGGGATGCCCCCGCCGTCCTCGGGCACCCATGCGGTGACGAACTGGTCGGCGAGTTTGGGCAGGGCACGGCCGCGCTCGACGCCGGCTAGCCGCGCGGCCCGTTCCAGTGCGATGGCCAGCCACGCCATGTCGTCGTAGTAGCTGTTGGTCCAGCGAAAGTTGTTGCACAACCGGTGCGAACGGACCTGACGGTTGATGCTGACCTGCCGGCGCGGCTGCGGGTCGCGTAGTTGCGCGTCGACCAGGCAGTCCAGCAGGTGGGCCTGCCACCAGTAATGCCAGGTGCCGAAGAGCCGGTCGCGCCGTGTCGGCGGCCAGGCCACCACACCGAGCTGCGTTGCGGGCAGCCCCCACAGCCGTCTCAGATGCCGTTGGGCAACCGCGGCTTCGGCGCTGGCAGCCCGGTTTGCCCATAGCTGATCCATACTGCCGATCCTGCCTCATCGGTGCTGAGGCGCCGAGTGTGCAGTTGCGGACTTGGCCGGGTAGCCGCGGCGGCTCCGGCCGGCGTGTCGTCACCCTAGACGCACAGTAAACGCCAGCGATGCACAAGTTGACGTCCACCTCATACTGGAATATGCGCTACCGGCAAACCATTGCGGGGACCACGCATTCGTTTACCGGACTGGTCGACGTGCTGGCCAAGGCCACACCGCTGCGCTCCGGGGACCAGCTCGCCGGGTGCGCCGCCGCATCGGATGCCGAGCGCGCCGCTGCGGCGTGGGTGCTGGCCGACATCCCACTGCCCACGTTCCTGGACGAGATGGTCGTGCCGTACGAGACCGACGAGATCACCCGGCTGATCATCGACAGCCACGACCGCGCGGCCTTCGGCCCGATCGCACACCTGACGGTGGGCGGTCTGCGCGACTGGCTGTTGGACGCGGCCTCGCGCGATGACGGCACGGCCCGAATCGCCGCGGTCTCGCCCGGCCTCACACCGGAAATGGTTGCCGCCGTGTCGAAGATCATGCGCAACCAGGACCTGATCCTGGCGGCCGCCGCGGCGACGACGACCGCCGCGTTTCGCACCACCATCGGCTTGCGGGGCACGCTGGCCACCCGATTACAGCCCAATCACCCCACCGACGATCCGCGCGGGATCGCCGCGGCGCTGCTCGACGGTCTGCTGATGGGCTGCGGTGACGCGGTGATCGGCATCAATCCGGCGACCGACTCGCCGCACGCGGCCGCCGAGTTGCTGCACCTGCTCGACGACATTCGTCAGCGGTTCGCGATTCCCACCCAGTCGTGCGTGTTGTGTCACGTCACCACCACGATGGAGCTGATCGACCGGGGCGCGCCCGTCGACCTGGTGTTCCAGTCGATCGCCGGCACGGAGAAGGCCAACGCCGCGTTCGGCACCTCCCTCGCCATGCTGCAGGAGGCGAACCAGGCCGCCCGATCGCTGCGCCGCGGCACCGTCGGCGACAACGTCATGTACCTGGAGACGGGACAGGGTGCGGCGCTGTCGGCAGGCGCGCACCTGGGGGTGGGAAACCAGCCGGTCGACCAGCAGACGCTGGAGGCGCGGGCCTACGCGCTGGCCCGCGCGTTGCAGCCGTTGCTGATCGACACCGTGGTCGGATTCATCGGTCCGGAGTACCTCTACGACGGCAAGCAGATCATCCGGGCCGGGCTGGAGGACAACTTCTGCGGAAAGCTGCTCGGGCTGCCGATGGGCGTCGACGTCTGCTACACCAACCACGCCGAGGCCGACCAGGACGACATGGACACCCTGTTGACGCTGTTGGGCGCGGCGGGCACCGCGTTCGTCATCGCCGTTCCCGGCGCCGACGACGTCATGCTCGGGTATCAAAGCCTGTCCTTCCACGATGTGCTGTATGCGCGAAAAGCGTTGGGGCTGCGGCCCGCCCCCGAATTCGAAGCCTGGTTGGCCGGCCTGGGCATGGCCGACGCCGACGGCCGGATCCTGCCCGTCGACCTGGCGGCGTCGCCGCTGCGGGCACTGGTCGCCGGCCGATGACCGACGTGCAACCGACCGGTGGGTGGGCGCCACTGCGGGCGACGACCCCAGCGCGTATTGGGTTGGGTCGGGCCGGTGACTCGCTGCCGACGCGGCGGGTGCTGGAATTCCGGGCGGCCCATGCTGCGGCACGCGACGCCGTCCACGACCCGCTCGACGTCGACGGCCTCGTCGAGAGGCTGCGGGGCATCGGTGTCGACGAGCCGCCGCGGGTGTGCAGCCGCGCGGTCTCGCGCGCCGAGTACCTGCGCCGGCCCGACCTGGGCCGCGCCCCCGCGGACCTGTCGGGGTTGCCAAAGACCAACGCGGACATCGGTTTCGTGCTTGCGGACGGTCTGTCGCCCCGAGCGCTGGCCGAGCATGCGACGGGAATGCTCGACGCGCTGCTTTGCCAGTTCGACGGCCGCTACCGGATCGCCCCGCCGGTCATCGCGACGCAGGCGCGGGTCGCGCTCGGCGATCACGTCGGTGCAGCGCTGGGTGTCGCAACGGTTCTCGTGTTGATCGGGGAGCGGCCCGGCTTGTCATTCGCCGATAGTCTGGGCATCTATCTGACGCACCGGCCGGCGCCGGGGTGCACCGACGCCGACCGCAACTGCATCTCCAACATCCATCCCCCCGACGGTCTCGACTATGCCGGTGCCGCGGCCGTCGCCGCCGCGTTGGTCGCCGGCGCGCGCACCCTCGGTCGCTCCGGGGTTGCACTGAAGGACACGACACGCAATACGGCTGTGCCGCCTGGGTTTTGAAAGCGCACCGGCGCGGCCAGGCGGTTACCGCAGCTGCGGCAACCCGAGGCTGCGGCTGATGGTCAGCGCCGCGGTGCGCACCGCCGAGGCCACCCGCGCGGGCTGCAGCCGACCCGCCGGCCCGGTCACCGACAGCCCGGCGACGGCGCGGTGCCCGTCACGGCCGACGTAGCTTTCGACCACGATCGGCGCCGCGACACACACGGTCCCGGGGGCCCATTCCTCGCGGTCGTAGGCGACACCGGCCTCCCTGATCCTTGCCAACTCGCGCAGGAACTGGCCGCGGTCGGTGATCGTGGTGCCGGTGTTCTTCGTCAACGGTTCGGCCAGGGCCGGGTCGACGACGGAGTCGTGGCTAAAGGCCAGCAACACCTTGCCCAACGCCGTGCAATACGCCGGCAGCCACGCCCCGATGGACGTGGATGACGGGGCGCTGCGCCGGCCGGTGAGCTTCTCGATGCAGAGCACCTCGGCGCCGTCGAGGACACCGAGGTGCACGGTCTCGCCGGTCGCTGTCACCAGGTCGGTCATGAACGGTCGCGCGCAGGCCCGCAGCCTCCGTGATGCGGGGACGTGCGCGCCGAGCTCGAACAGGCGAAGTCCCAACCGATATCCGTAAGATCCCCGCTCGAGCATCCGGTGGGCCACCAAGTCGGTGGCCAACCGGTGCACGGTCGCCTTCTTCATCCCGATCAGCCGGACTAATTCGGACAGCCCCACCTCGCCGGGCGAGGTGGCAACGGCGTCCATGATGATCAGCAACCGGTCACTGACCGTGCGCTGCTCGCCGGATTCGTCTGCGCTCAGCCACATCTGCGCAGGATACCCGTGTCACAGCCCTTTTCGGGCCAGCCATTGCAGGACCACATCGGCAACGTCTTTCCAGCCATGGTCGATGGTCAGCGAGTGTCCGCGGCCGCGGAAGAGGTGGAACTCGGTGTCCGACTGGCCTTTCGCGTACAGCCGATGGGCTGCCTGGGTGACCTTGAGTGGGACGGTGTGGTCGTCGGTTCCGGACGTCAACAGCAAGGGGCCGCGGGTGGTGTTGTGCACGTCGACCTTGGCCGGTGAGTTGCTGGAGAAGTTGGCGGTTGCGCCCTGGAACAGCGGCAGACCCGGCCCCGGAATGCTGAGCGAGGCGTGCAGCGCGTCGGATTCCTCCCGGCTCAGCGTGTTGCCAAAGGCGTAATGGAACTGCTTGGGGTTCAACGAGACTGTCCCGCGCTTGGTGCTCGGGTGACCCGGGATCGGGAAGCCCGATCGCACCTGCGCCCACGGCACCACCTTGACGCCCTTGATCGGGGCCGGGTCGATGCCGGCGGCCGCCGCCGCGAGGCCCGAGTCGAGTAGCAGCTGCGCGATCAGACCGCCGAAGGAATGCCCGACGACGATCGGTCGCTGCCCGGAGGAGCGGATCAGGTTGGCGTAATGGTCGACAATTTCCGGGATTCCGACATTGTTGAGGGCAGCGGCGTTGCGGCGCGTGTCGAGCACCGTCGCGCTGTCGCCGGGCCAGCCCGGTGCGGAGGCCGCGTATCCGTGCCTCTCGGACAGGTCGACCCACGACTGCCAGGCCGTCGAGTGGATCCACAGGCCGTGGATGAACACGACCGGGTGTTGTTTGCTTGGCGCTGTCATGGCATGCCCTTCTTTGTGTCGTGGAGTGTTGCAGCACAGCGTGTTTGACGTTGCGGCGCGGTACGGCCGGTCACGCTGCGCTCCTCGGTCCATTGGTTGAGCGAGCTTGGATGAGACCAGCTTTGCGACCGCGCGGCCCGCTTTCACGCGATTGGTCCGCCCAATGGACCGGTCTTAGTGGTGACGGCGCCCAGGGCGCACACTGAACGCCCGGGACGTGCACGCAACGCCGCCGGACGCGGGGGCTGATTAGCGTTCGGCCAACGCGAGCAGCAGCTGCCGTATCCCGGTCAGCGAATGCGCGGGCAGAAACAGGTCGCAATAAGGCAGGGCGGCCGCCATCGACCCGGCGAGTGGCTTGAATTCACGGTGCGCTGCACGAGGATTCAGCCAGATCAGCATGTGTGCGCGACGGCGCAATCGGTCCATGGCGCGGGTGAGCGCCTCGGGCGGATCACTGTCCCAGCCGTCCGAGGCGATGATCACCACGGCACCGCGCAGCGCATTCCCATGCGGCGGGGCCAACAGCGCGGTCACGCTGCGGCCGATGGACGTGCCGCCGTACCGGTCGCTGACTCTGGCGTTGGCCCGCTGCAGCGCAACCTCGGCCGACCGATGTGAGAGCACCGAGGTAAGGCGCGTCAGCGTTGTCGAGAACGCGAACACCTCGGGCCGAGTCCCGTTCTGCCGCAACACGGCTCGCATCAGGTGCAGATACACCGCGGCGTATGGTTGCATCGACCGGCTTACGTCGCACACCAGCACGATCGGTCTGGGTCGGCGGCGCGGCCGGCTGCTGGCCAGGACCATCGATTCCCAGCCGGTCGCCCGCGACGCATTGATGGTGGCGCGCAGATCGATCCGCCGGCCCGCGGCACTCGGCTCGAAGCGCAGGCTGCGCCGGCGCGGCCAGCGCGCGACGGTCGCCTCCAACCACGTGCCGAGCAGGCGGAGATCGTCGGGATCGAACCGCTCGAACGGCCGATCCGCCAACGCCTCGATCCGGCTGGGCAACACATCGGGCACCTGCGCGCTCGAGTCACCGGAACCGTCGGCGGCGATGACACTGCGCGTCACCCAGGGCAGCTGCTGAGTCGACCCGGACGCGCCGCCGCCCGGCCGCAGCGTGCCGGCGGCGGGCGTCTTCGGTCCCGGCAACGGCAACTGCGCATCGGCACGCCGGGCGCCGTCGACGTCGTCCAGCCCGAAGACGGCGGCGAACACCGCGTCGAAGGCCGCAAGATCCTCCATCCGGTTCACCAGGGTCAGCCGGGCCGCCCAATACAGCGCAGAGGTGTTGTCCGGAGCCAACATTCGCAACGCCAGCACAAAGCTCGCCGGGCCGCTGGCGGACACCGATACCCCCGCGTTGCGCAGCCGAGCAACCAGCGCCGCCGCGAGCGCCGCCCGGTCGACGCCCCGCAACAGCAATGGGGTGCTCACGGACCGCTAACGCCGCCGCAGCAGCACCCAGATCAGCACCAGCGCGGCCAACCCGGCCAGCGCCGGGACGGCGTACTTCTTCAGCTGGTCACCACCGGCCAGCTGCAGCAGATCGATGGGCTCGGGCTCGGCGGCCGGCGCCTGCTGGGTTGCCGCGACCGGGCTCGCCGGCCGCGGCGGCGTCGGCTCCTCGACCGCCGGCTCGGCAGCCTGCGGGCCGCCGTTCTTCTCGGCGGCCAGCTTGGCCTCCAACGATTCCACGAACTGCCCCAACAGTTTCTCCGAAACCTGCTGCAGCATGCCGCTGCCGAACTGGGCGAGTTTGCCGACGATCTTCAAGTCCGTGTCGACGATCACGTTGGTGCGACCGCCGTCCTCCTGCAGCTGCGCGGTGACCGTGGCGGCCGCGTTGCCCGTGCCGCGGGCTTCCTTGCCCTTGCCGTCGATGACCGCGCGATGCCGATCACGGTCCTGCTCGACGAACCGGACCTTGCCGCTGAATTCACTGGTCACCGGTCCGACCTTGACTTTGACCTTGCCGAGATAGTCCTCGCCCTCATGACCGATCAGCTGCGCGCCCGGCATCAGCGGGATCACCTGTTCTAGGTCGCACAGCACATCCCAGGCTTGGTCGATCGGTGCGCTGACGGTGAACTGGTTGGCGATCTTCATGCTGCGGGTCCTCTCAGGTGCGGATATTCACTGAACGCGTCGCGGATCAGCGTGCGGTCGTCGGGCGTCTTGGCGAGCGCGCCCAGGGTCATGACGGCGGCATCGTCGACGAGGTCGGCGACCCCGAGCGATACCAGCGCGGCGACCCAGTCGATGGTCTCCGCCACGCCGGGTGGCTTGTCCAAGTCGAGATCGCGTGCCCGACGGACGAATTGGGTGGCGCTTTCGATCAACGGGGCGCAAGCGCCCGGTACGGTGCGCCGCACGATCGCGGCCGCCCGCTCCGGTTCGGGATAGTCGATCCAGTGGTACAGGCAACGTCGACGCAACGCGTCGTGCAGGTCGCGGCTGCGGTTGGAGGTGAGCACCGCGATCGGGGGACGCTCGGCAACGAAGGTGCCCAGCTCCGGCACGGTCACCGCGGATTCACCGAGGAATTCCAGCAGCAGCGCTTCGAATTCGTCGTCGGCCCGGTCGATTTCATCGATCAGCAATACCGGCGGTGTCGGTCCGCGGTAGCGCACGCACTGCAGGATCGGCCGGTCCACCAGATAGGCCTCGGTGTAGAGATCGGCTTCTTCGATACCGGTTCCGCGCGCCTCGGCCAACCGGATGGACAACAGCTGTCGCTGGTAGTTCCAGTCGTAGAGCGCCTCGTGCGCGCTCAGGCCCTCGTAGCACTGCAACCGCACGATGATCGTGTTCAGCACCTGGGCAAGGGTTTTCGCCGCGGTCGTCTTGCCCACGCCCGGCTCACCCTCGAGCAACAACGGCCGGCCCAGCGTCACGGCCAGATAGATCGCCGACGCGGTCCCCGTGTCGATGAGGTAATCCTTGGCATCGAATTGCGCCACGACGTCGTCGGGACCGCTGAACACCGCCGACGTCATGACGGCGCCGATTCCAGTAGCCGGCGGTAGTCTTCCCAAGTGTCGACGTCGAGCGGCGCGGGCCCATCCACCGGCATCTCGCGTACCGGATGCCGGCCCGAATGCAGCAACTTCCAGACTCCTTTGTCGCCGTGCAACCGCCCCAGATCGCCAAACATGTTACGGCTAAACCAGAATGGATGGCCGATGCCGTCGGCGTAGCGGCAGACCAGTATGTCCGAGGCAGGCCCCTCGCCGATCACTCGGCGCAGGGTGGCCGGGTCGATGCCGGGCTGATCGCCGAGCAGCAGCACGATTCCGGCGGAGTCCGGGTGCACCCGGGCCAACGCGGCAACCAGCGAGGAGGAGCAACCGGTGCCGAAATCGTCGACCGTCACCACCTGGGCGCCGTCCAGCGACACCGTCTCCCGCACTGCGTCGGCGGCACCGCCGAGGGTGACGATCAGCTGGTCGAACCCGGCGTCGTGCGCAACACTCAGGCTGGCTCCCAGCAAAGTTGTATTCCCGTAGGGCAGTAGCTGTTTGGGACTGCCCAGTCTGCGGGATCCGCCGGCGGCCAGGACGATACCGGTGACGTGAGGTCCGGTCATGCGCCGCCGTGTTCCGCGGAGAATGCGCTGCGACATCGCGGACAACAGAACCAGTAGTCCGTGCCGGCCAGTTGCAGGTGCTCGGTGCCGGGTCCGATCAACACCGTCATGCCGCAGACCGGATCGACCGCCTCGGCAGGGTCGGTACTGGTCACGGTGCTCACGCGGGTCAGGTTACCGTCGCGCAGCACGGCGATGAGCTCGGCGGCAATAGAGACGGCGATCTCGGCGGGGGTTTTGGCGCCGATGGGCAACCCGACCGGGGTGTGGATGCGGGCTCGTTCGGGCTCGCCGAGTTCGAGTTCGTTCACTATGGCTGCGCCGCGAACCGTGCTGGCCACCAGGCCGACATAGCCGACGCCGTGGTCCAGGGCGGTGCGGATGATCTCGGCCTCCGGCCCGCCATGGCTCGCGATCACCACCGCGGCGGTGTCGGACAGGTCCGTGCCGCTGTCGATTTCGCGGCGGGCGTCGTAGCCGAGCACCTGGCAGAGTTGCACGAGCGCGTCGGCGATGGGCGTGTCGCCACAGACGCGGATCAGCGGGGGCGGCAGCTGCGGTGTCAGGAAGATCTCCAGCGAACCGCCGGACAGGCATGGGTTGACCACGACGGCAGCGCCGGGCGCTTCGGGAAAATGCACGTCGCCGTCGGGCAGTACGCGTAGCAACACACTTTCGCCGGCCTGCAGCACGCCGAGCGCCGCCTTGCGGACGGAGTTCTGCGCACATTGTCCGCCGACAAAGCCCTCGATGGTGCCGTCCGCCAACAGGATTGCTTCATCGCCGGCGTGCGCCGACGTCGGCTGCTGGGCGCGCACCACTGTCGCGCGCACGAACGGGGTGCGTGTCGCCACCAGTTGCTGTGCGCGCTCGCTGATCGTGCTGTGCTCGATTGCGCCGCTCCTCTCCCCCGCATGCGGGAGGTTCCCCATATGGCTCGTTACTCGCTCTGCATCGTCGCGACGCCTAGATCGGTGGCCTGGCTCTGCCCTGCATGGCCTCCCAGACCCGCGACGGCGTCAACGGCATGTCGGCATGCCGAACCTCGAACGGCGCCAACGCATCCACCACCGCGTTGACCACGGCCGGCGGCGACCCGACGGTGGCCGACTCGCCGACCCCCTTCGCGCCGATCGGATGATGTGGTGACGGCGTGACGGTGTGCCCGGTTTCCAGGTGCGGAACCTCCATCGCGGTCGGGATCAGGTAGTCCATCAGCGACCCGCCCAGGCAGTTGCCCTCCTCGTCGAAGGCGATCATCTCCATCAGCGCCATCCCGATCCCGTCGACGATGCCGCCGTGCACCTGGCCCTCGATGATCATCGGATTGATCCGGGTGCCGCAGTCGTCGACCGCCAGGAACCGCCGCACCTTGACCACCGCGGTGCCCGGATCGACGTCCACCACACAGAAATACGCGCCGTACGGGTACGTCAGGTTCTCCGGGTTGTAGCAGATCTGAGCGTCCAGGCCGCCCTCGAGACCCTCCGGCAGATCGCTGGCGCCGTGCGCCCGCATCGCGATGTCGGCGATCGTCACCGATGCCGACGGGTCACCCTTGACGTGGAACGAGCCCTTCTCCCACTCCAAGTCGGCAACCGAGACCTCGAGCATGCCCGAGGCGATGATCTTCGCCTTGTCCCGCACCTTGCGGGCCACCAGCGCGGCCGCCGCCCCGGACACCGGCGTGGAGCGGCTGCCGTAGGTACCCAGCCCGAACGGCGTCTGGTCGGTATCGCCGTGCACCACGTCGATGTCGTCGGGCGGGATACCAAGCTCCTCGGCGACGATCTGGGCGAACGTCGTCTCGTGCCCCTGACCCTGGGTCTGCACCGAAAGCCGTACCACCGCTTTGCCCGTCGGGTGCACGCGCAGCTCGCACCCGTCGGCCATGCCGAGGCCGAGGATGTCCATGTCCTTGCGGGGCCCGGCACCCACGGCCTCGGTGAAGAAGGACATGCCAATGCCCATCAGCTCGCCCCGTTCGCGCCTGCGCCGCTGTTCCTCTCGTAATGCGTCGTAGCCGATCATGTCCATGGCCTTGCGCATCGTGGTCTCGTAGTCACCCGAGTCGTACGTCCAGCCCGTCTTGCTTCGGTACGGGAACTGGTCGGGCCGCAGCAGGTTCCGCAGCCGCAGCTCCGCGGGATCCATCTTCAGGTCGAACGCGAGGCAATCCACAAGGCGCTCAACGAAATACACCGCCTCGGTGATCCGGAACGAACACGCGTAGGCCACCCCGCCGGGGGCTTTGTTGGTGTACACCGCGGTCATGTGACAGTAGGCGGCTTCGATGTCGTAACTGCCGGTGAACACCCCGAAGAACCCCGCCGGGTACTTTACCGGCGCCGCGGTGCCGTTGAACGCGCCGTGGTCGGCGAGCACGTTAGACCGGATGGCCAGGATCTTGCCGTCGTTGGTGGCCGCAATCTCACCGACCATGATGTAGTCTCGCGCGAACCCGGTGGAGGTGAGGTTCTCGCTGCGATCCTCCATCCACTTCACCGGCTTGCCCAACAGCAGCGAGCCGACGATCGCGCAGACATACCCGGGGTAAATCGGCACCTTGTTGCCGAATCCGCCGCCGATGTCGGGCGAGATGACCTGAATCTTGTGCTCGGGCAGCCCGGCGACCAACGCGTAGAGCGTGCGGTGCGCGTGCGGGGCCTGCGTGGTGGACCACAACGTCAGCTTTCCGCTGACCGGGTCCAAATCGGCGACCGCGCCGCAGGTCTCCATCGGCGCCGGGTGCACCCGCGGGTAGACCATCTCCTGGGTGACCACCACGTCGGCCTTCACGAACGCGGCCTCGGTGGCGGCCGCGTCGCCGGTCTCCCAGTCGAAGCAGTGGTTGTCGGTCTTGCCGTCGAGGTCAGTGCGGATCACCGGAGCCGACGGATCCAGCGCCCGGCGGACGTCGACGACGGGGTCCAGCGGTTCGTATTCGACGTCGATCAGCTCGAGCGCGTCGCGCGCCGAATACCGGTCTTCGGCGACGACGAAGGCCACCTCTTGGCCTTGGAAGCGCACCTTGTCGGTGGCCAGCACGGCCTGCACGTCATTGGACAGCGTCGGCATCCAGGCCAGGCCCTTGGCCGCCAGGTCGGCCCCGGTGACCACCGCCTTGACCTTCGGATGTGCTTGGGCGGCAGTGACATCGATGCCGACAATGGTGGCGTGCGCGTACGGCGAACGCAGGATCGCCAGGTGCAGCATGCCGGGCAGCACGACATCGTCGACGTAGCGGCCGCGCCCGCGGATGAACCTCGGATCCTCCTTGCGGAGCATTCGGCCGTAACCACAAGGCTTTTGGTCGTTGTCGGCAATGTCTTCCGGCGACGGGGGCCTGGGTGCTTCTTCTTTGAAGGTGGTCATGACGTCGCCTCCGCCGCCGCCTCGGTATCGTGCTGCGCCGCCCATTGAATGGACCGCACGATGGTCGTGTATCCGGTACACCGGCAGATCTGCCCGGAGATGGCTTCCCGGATGGTTTCCTCGTCGGGGTTCGGTTCGCGGTCCAGCAGGGCGCGGGCGGTGATCATCATGCCCGGAGTGCAGAACCCGCATTGCAGCCCGTGGCAACGCATGAAGCCCTCTTGCACCGGGTCGAGCGTGCCGTCGGCGTGGGCCAGGCCCTCCACCGTGCGCACGCTGTGGCCCGATGCCATCACGGCGAGCATGGTGCACGACTTCACCGGCACACCGTCGACGTCGACGACGCAGGTGCCGCAGTTGCTGGTGTCGCAGCCCCAGTGGGTTCCGGTGAGCCGTAGGTGATCGCGCAGGAAGTGCACGAGCAGCAGCCGGGGTTCGACGTCGGCGCTGACCGGTTCGCCGTTGACGGTCATGTTCACCTGCATGGTCAGTTCCCCTCTGCCCGGACACGTTGGGCGGCGGTGCGTAACGTTCGGACAGTCAATTCGGAGGCCAGGTGTCGCTTGTATTCGGCGGTGCCGCGGACATCGGTGACGGGGTCGCAGGCCTGCGCGGCACGTCGGCCCGCGTCGGCGAAGACCTCGTCGGTGGCCGGCTGTCCCGCCAGGGACGCGGCGACTTCGGCCAGTGCCTCGCGGTCCACGTTGACCGCGGTCAGCCCCAGGCGCGCCGCGGCGATCGTTGCGTCGTCGAGGGTCACCGACGCGCCCGCCGCAGCCACGGCCCAGTCACCCACCCGCCGCTCCACTTTGGCGTATGCACTGGAAGTCTTGTGGCGCAACGGGATACGGATCTCGACAAGCATCTCGTTGAAGGCCAGTGCGGTTTCGTACGGTCCGAGGATGAAGTCGTCGATCGGTATCTCGCGTTCACCCGACGGGCCGCGGGCCAGGCACACCGCGTCCAGCGCCTCGCAGACAGTGGAGAGGTCTTCGGCCGGATCCGCCTGGCACAGTGAGCCGCCCAGGGTGCCGCGGTTACGGACGACGGGGTCGGCGATCACCCGTTCGGCGTCGCGAAAGATCGGGCAGACGGCGGCCAGGGTGTCGGACTCCAGCAGCTCGCGGTGGCGGGTCATGGCGCCGATGCGGACCAGCGTCGGGTCGGTGATCACGTAGCCCAATTCGAGCGCGAGGTCGTTGATGTCGACCAGGTACTCGGGGTTGGCGATCCGCAGCTTCATCATCGGCAGCAGGCTGTGCCCGCCGGCGACCACTCGCGCGCCGTCGCCCAGCCGATCGAGTAGGCCGATGGCGTGGTCGACACTGGTGGCGCGTTCGTATTCGAAGGGGCCGGGTACTTGCATGTGACGCACCTCACTGGGCAGGGGAACATCAGTGTCGTGCGCTCTGACCTGGCCGTCAATAGCGAGTTAAGCGATCGTTGAAGTCGCCTCGAAGCCCCCGGTGACTTGCTGATCGTGGTGGATACGGCCCAGCAACTGAGCCAGGGGCCGGCCGCCGCCGCCCCACCGCCTGGCGATGATGTCCGCGACGATCGAGACCGCGGTCTCCTCCGGCGTGCGTGCGCCGAGGTCCAGTCCGATCGGGCTGGCCAGCCGGCCCAGCTCGGCATCGGTGAGCCCCGCCGCCCGCAGCCGCGCCATCCGGTCGTCATGCGTGCGTCGCGAGCCCATCGCCCCGACGTATCCGACGCGCGGCAGGCGCAGCGCCACCTCGAGCGCCGGGACATCGAACTTTGGGTCGTGGGTGAGCACGCAGATCACCGTGCTCTCGTCGATAGCGCCCGCGTCGGCCTGCGCGGCGAGGTAGCGGTGCGGCCAGTCGACGACGACTTGTTCGGCCGCTGGAAAACGGGACGGTGTGGCGAAGACGGCGCGGGCGTCGCACACGGTGACCCGGTAGCCGAGGAAGGCGCCCTGCTGCGCCAGCGCGGCGGCGAAATCGATGGCGCCGAACACCAGCATCCGCGGTCGCGGTGCGTGGCAAGAGACGAAAACCTCCATGCCGTCGGCGAGCCGCTGACCGTCGGGCCCGTAGGTGAGCACCTCGCTGCGGCCCAAGGCCAGCAGGCCGCGTGCGTCGTCGGTCACCGCCGCGTCGGCACGCGCCGAACCCAGTGACGCCGCCACGGCATCCGGGCGGACGACGAGCCGACGGCCGACCCGGCTCGCGTCCGGGTGGGCGATCACGGTCGCGACGGCTACCGGCCGGTGCGCGTCGATGTCGCCGGCGATCGCGCCGAGTTCGGGAAACGTCGTCTGCGACACGGCTTCGACGAAGATGTCGATGATGCCGCCGCATGTCAGGCCGACCGCGAAGGCGTCGTCGTCGCTGACCCCATAGCGTTCCAGCGTCGGTGTGCCCGTCCGCGCCACTTCGGTGGCGGTGTCGTAGACGGCGCCCTCCACGCAGCCGCCCGACACCGAACCGCTCACCGATCCGTCCGGCGCGACGACCATCGCGGCGCCGGGTAGCCGCGGCGCCGACCGGAATGTCCGCACCACCGTTGCCAGCCCGGCGGTGTGACCGGCACGCCAAATCGACACTAATTCGGCAAGTACGTCGCGCACCCCTTCAAATTAGGCCCCACGTAGGCTGATTGCCATGACTCCGGCTCAACTCCGGGCCTATTCGGCCGTGGTGCGGTTGGGCTCGGTGCATGCGGCCGCCGCCGAACTCGGTGTTTCCGACGCCGGGATCTCGATGCACGTCGCGGCGCTGCGCAAAGAACTCGACGACCCGCTGTTCACCAGAACCGGTGCGGGGCTGGCGTTCACGCCGGGCGGGCTGCGTCTGGCCAGCCGGGCGGTGGAAATCCTGGGCCTGCAACAGCAAACCGCCATCGAGGTCACCGAGGCCGCACACGGACGCCGGCTGCTGCGGATCGCGGCGTCGACGACGTTTGCCGAACACGCGGCGCCCGGTCTGATCGAGTTGTTCTCGTCGCGAGCCGACGACCTGTCGGTGGAGCTGAGCGTGCACCCGACCAGACGGTTTCGCGAGCTGATCGCGTCGCGTGCCGTCGACATCGCGATCGGGCCGGCCAGCGAAAGTTCCGCCGCCCCGGACGAGTCGATCTTCGTGCGGCCCTTCCTGAAATACCAGATCATCACCGTGGTCGCACCGAATAGTCCACTGGCCGTGGGTGTTCCGTCGCCGGGGCTGCTGCGCCAGCAGCAGTGGATGCTGGGGCCGTCGGCGGGCAGCGTGGATGGCGAGATCGCAACCATGTTGCGCGACTTGGCAATTCCGGAGTCGCAGCAGCGAATCTTCCAGAGCGATGCCGCCGCGCTGGAAGAGGTGCAGCGGGTCGGCGGGGTGACGCTGACCATTGGCTTCGCCGTCGCCAAGGACCTCGCCGCCGGGAGGCTGGTACACGTCAACGGTGCGGGCCTAGACCGCTCGGGCGAATGGTGCGCGGCGACGCTGGCGCCGGCGGCGCGACAGCCGGCGGTCTCGGAACTGGTCCGCTTCATCACCACCCCGCGATGTATTCAGGCGATGATCCGCGGTTCGGGCGTGGGTGTGACGCGGTTTCGGCCGAAGATTCACGTCACGCTGTGGAGTTGACGTCGCGCGCCTCTTCCACTGTGCAGCTACGGATTTGAGTGTGTACCGGCGGCGCCCCGACCCGGCGTGTCGCCGCCGCAGACGCACACGCAACGCCGGGAACGCACACTCGCCAGTACGGCCCGGTGGCCGGGCCGCCGGTCACCAGGCGCGGTCGAGATCCGCGTGCTGACGGATCCAGGCGTGCATCGCGATTCCCGCGGCGACGCCGGCGTTGATGCTGCGCGTCGAGCCGAACTGGGCGATCGAGACCGTGATGGCCGCCGCCGACCGGATGTCGTCGGTGATCCCCGGCCCCTCCTGACCGAACACCAGCAGGCATTCCCGCGGCAGCGCGGTTTGCTCCAGCCGCGCCGCCCCGGGCACGTTGTCCACCGCGACCACGCCCAGACCCGCGACCCGCGCGAACTCCGTCAATTCCGCGGTGCTGTCGTGATGGCACAACCGTTGGTAGCGATCAGTCACCATGGCGCCGCGGCGATTCCAGCGTCGCCGCCCCACGATGTGCACGGTGTCGACGGCGAACGCGTTGGCGGTGCGCACCACCGACCCGATGTTGGCGTCGTACCCAAAGTTCTCGATCGCGATGTGCAGTGGATGCCGGCGGGTGTCGATGTCGGCAATGATCGCCTCCCGCGTCCAATACCGGTAGGCGTCTACGACGTTGCGAGTGTCGCCGTCGCGCAACAACATTGGGTCATACCGCGGGTCGTCGGGAGGGTCGCCCTGCCAGGGGCCGACGCCGGCGGCCGGTTGAGCCGCCCATTCGGTGGGGCCGGGTTCGGTCATCGCTGGGTCCATACCCCGGCATGCGTCCCGACGATCGCCACCGTCGCATAGAGCAGAGCCTGATTGATCTCGCCCTGGGTGCACAACGAGGCGGCCACGTGCACCGCGTCCCGCGAGGCCTCGGGCAAGATCAGCACCGACGACCCGTACACCGCGCAGGCCGGGTTCAGCCCCGGGGCGGGCAATGTCGGCGACGCGAGCAGCATCATCGGGCCGCCGCGCCGGGCGGAGTCGTCGCGGTAGCGCGCCGCGACGGCCTCGGCGTCCAGCCCGAGCAGCATGTAGCCGTTGCCGGTGAAGGCGCCCGGATCGCCGAGCTGCGCCCGGGTCACCGGCGTGCCGTCGGCCCGCCACGCCGACAGGCTGGTGGTCTTGACGACCAGGCCGGTGTCGTTGACGTTGGTCGGCATCAGGCCCACCGGGAAAGCGGCCGGGTAGGCCGCCGAGGTATCGGGGATGCGGTCGCGGGTCGAGTAGCTGTACACGCCGCGCACCTGGCTGCGGTCTTTCAGCGGGCCGAGGCACACGGTGCCGGTCAGCCGCTCGGGCGGCGCCCGCAGCGGCGACGGGATGTCGTGCACGGTCGTTAGGGCCTTGTCACAGCTGCCCAGCCCGTCCGACTCCATCGGGTGGGCGAGCGCACCGTAGAGCCCGAACCGGATGTCCTCGGGCTTGGTGTGCGGCGCCTTGGGGTCCGTCGGCGACGCGTCGACGTCGACCAATACGTAGTCGCCGCCCCAGCGCAGGTTCGACACCGCCATGTTCCAGCCCAGCAATGCCAGCGATTCGCCCAGCCGCACGGCCTGGGCGCCGTACGGCGCCGCGGCGCGACCGGAACCGGAGCAGCCCGCCAGGCAGACGGCCAAACAGGCTGCTATCGCAAGGAAAGTGCGCACAGCGGTGACGGTCCTAGCTCAACCCCAGATCGGCCAGGCCCAACACGCTGCGGTACGGCAGTCCCTCGGCCTGGATGGCTTCGGCGGCGCCCGTGGCGCGGTCCACCACCGTGGCCACGCCGATCACCTCACCGCCCGCGTCCTGGACGGCGTGCACCGCGGTCAACGCCGAACCGCCGGTGGTGCTGGTGTCCTCGACCACCAGCACCCGCTGGCCCGACACCTCGGAGCCTTCGATAAGCCGTTGCAGGCCATGGGTTTTCACGGACTTACGCACCACGAAGGCGTCGATTGGACGACCGGGGGCGTGCATGATGGCGGTGGCGACCGGGTCCGCGCCCAGGGTCAGGCCGCCGACGACGGCGTAATCCCAGTCCGCGGTGAGTTCGCGCATCAGCGCACCGATCAGCGCCCCGGCCCGGTGATGCAGGGTGGCGCGGCGCAGATCGACGTAGTAGTCGGCTTCTTTGCCCGCCGACAGCGTGACGCGCCCGTGCACGACCGACAGCCGTCGCACCAGTTCGGCCAGTTCCGCACGGTCAGCTTCGGACACGGCCTTATCCGCCCTTTAAGTGTCTACCGTTGCAGCGCAACAGGATTCAGTGATGGAAGTTGGGGGCCTGCTGGCCGTTGCGCTCGGTCGACGGTGGGCGACGGATCGCCTCGGTACGCCCCTCGTCGCGGGGGGCTGGCTCTGGGGCGCGCCGAGCGGCCTGCGGATCCGAGCCCACCAGCCCGGACGCATCCCGCGCGGAACGACGCGGCGGCAACTCCGCCCGTCCCGCCGGGGCCAGCGGGCGGCTCGGCGCGGCGGTGCGAGGTCCGGCCGGGTCGTCAGTTTCGGCGGGCGCCGGCGGCAACACCCGCAACAGATCGTTGAACTGGCGGACGGTGCGCAGCCCCTCGTCCCACTGGGTGCGGGTGCTCGACACCGGCATCGCAACCAGCGTCCAGTGCTGCTCGTTCCACATGATCTCGGCGGAATCCGGAGCGGTGTGCGCGAAGGTGACCATCCGCCGGTCGCAGGCCCGGCGGGCCGCGTCCAGGTTGGTGGAGTACACCATCCGCGGGCCGATCGCCCCGAGCAGCCAGATGTCGCTTTCGCGTGGCTCTTTGAGACCCTTGAGGCGCAGGTCGACGACGACGTTGGTGCCCACCTTGCGGTGCAGCGCGATCACCGTCGCGACTTCCTCGAGGTCGAAGATGTACACCGCCTCACCGCGGATTTGGCCCAGCACGACATTGTGGGCGGGTACATCGCCCACCGTCGACATCACCCCGCGCTTCCAGCGCTTGAGGATCTCGGTCGACTCGCGCTCGTAGTCGAACCCGTGCGAGCGTGCCCACGACCTGCGCCGTCTGCTGCGCCCGCGGCGTCGATCGATGTCGACGTACAGCAGCACCACCGCACCGACGAAGCACAGCGCGGAGAGCGTGAACCAGAGCGGGACCATCCTAGGTAGCGTATCTGCTATCGGACCGGAACCGAGAATGCGACCAGGTCACAACCACATTAAGGTTTGCTGATCCGCGTAAGGTTCCCGCCATGGTGTACCAGGGCTACCAGCTCATTCGCGTGGCCGTCGCCGACGGTGTTTGCCGGGCCACGATCGACAACCCCCCGATCAATTTGCTGGACGCGCCGCTGCTGCACGAGATCGACCGGCTGACGCGTGCGGTCGCCGCCGACGACGGGGTGCGGGTGCTGGTCGTCGACTCCGCCGACCCGGAAATCTTCATCGCCCACGCCGATGTGGGGTTGATCCTGGATCTGCCCGCTCTGCAGACCGGCGAGGACGTCGGGCCGCACCAGGAGCTGTCGCTGTTTCACGCCGTGACCGAGCAGGTCCGCACGCTGCCGAAGGCCACGATCGCGGTCATCCAGGGCGTCTGCCGGGGCGGTGGCTGCGAGTTCGCGATGGCGTTCGACATGCGCTTTGCCGCACGCGACGCGACGGTGCTGGGTCATCCGGAGGTCGCGCTCGGGATCATCCCCGCCGGTGGCGGCACGCAACGGCTGCCCCGGCTGATCGGCCGTGCACGAGCGCTCGAAGTCATCCTCGGCGGCACCGATGTCGACGCCGCGACCGCCGAATCCTGGGGATATTTGAATCGGGCGCTGCCGCCGGATCAACTCCGGCGGTTCGTCGACAAGCTGGCCGCGCGCATCGCCTCCGCGCCCGCGTCGGCCATCGCCAACGCCAAGCGGGCGGTCGACACCGCGGCCACCGAAGAACTCGCGGCCGGCCTGCGCATCGAGGATCAGCTGTTCCGCGAGACACTAGCGCAGCCGGCCGCCCGGCAACGACTCGAGGCGGTAATCGACGCCGGCGCCCAGACCCGCGACTTCGAGCTGGGCTCGAGCTAACCGCACGCCGAACGTGCTCTGGTGGCGAGATCGCCGCCCAATCCCAGCCATGAGAGCACGTTCGGCGCCAGGGGTTTAGCCCAGAATCAGGCTGTCACCGCCGGGGCTGACGTTGACCGGGACGGTGTCCCCGTCGTGAACGTCGCCGGACAGCAGCAGCTTGGCCAGCTGGTCGCCGATGGCCTGCTGCACCAGCCGACGCAGCGGCCGGGCGCCGTACACGGGGTCGAAGCCGCGTTGGGCGAGCCACTGCTTGGCCGGCAGCGACACCTCGAGGGTGAGCCTGCGCTGCGCCAGGCGCTTGGCCAGTTGCTGGAGCTGGATGTCGACGATCTGCACCAGCTCGCCGGGCTCCAAACTCTGGAAGATGATCACGTCGTCGAGCCGGTTGATGAACTCCGGCTTGAACGCCGAGCGCACCGCCGCCATCACCTGCTCCTCGCTGCCGCCCGACCCGAGGTTGGACGTCAGGATCAGGATGGTGTTGCGGAAATCGACCGTACGGCCTTGCCCATCGGTCAGCCGGCCCTCGTCGAGGACCTGCAGCAGCACGTCGAACACATCCGGGTGCGCCTTTTCGATCTCGTCGAACAGGATCACCGTGTAGGGCCGCCGCCGCACCGCCTCGGTCAGCTGGCCGCCCTGGTCGTAGCCGATGTAGCCGGGCGGGGCGCCGACCAGTCGGGCCACCGAGTGCTTCTCGCCGTACTCGCTCATGTCGATGCGGACCATGGCGCGTTCGTCGTCGAACAGGAACTCCGCCAGCGCCTTGGCCAGCTCGGTCTTCCCAACGCCGGTCGGACCGAGGAACATGAACGACCCGGTCGGCCGGTTGGGGTCGGCGACCCCGGCCCGGGAGCGCCGCACCGCGTCGGACACCGCGGTCACCGCCTTCTTCTGACCGATGACGCGCTTGCCCAGCTCCTCCTCCATGCGCAGCAGCTTGGCGGTCTCGCCCTCGAGCATCCGGCCCGCCGGGATGCCGGTCCATGCCGACACCACGTCGGCGATGTCGTCGGGCCCGACCTCCTCCTTGAGCATCACGTTCTCGCGGGCCTCGGCCTGGGGCAGTGCGGCGTCGAGCTTCTTCTCCACTTCGGGGATGCGCCCGTACCGCAGCTCGGCGGCCTTGGCCAGGTCGCCGTCGCGCTCGGCGCGCTCGGACTCCCCGCGCAGCACCTCCAGCTGCTCCTTGAGCTCCCGGACGACGTCGATCGCGTTCTTCTCGTTCTGCCACCGGGTGGTCAGCTCGGCCAGCTTCTCCTTCTGGTCGGCCAGCTCGGAGCGCAGTTTTTCCAGCCGCTCCTTGGACGCCTCGTCCTCCTCCTTGGCCAGCGCCATCTCCTCGATTTCGAGGCGGCGCACCAGCCGCTCGACCTCGTCGATCTCGACGGGCCGGGAGTCGATCTCCATCTTCAACCGCGATGCGGCCTCGTCGACCAGGTCGATGGCCTTGTCCGGCAGGAAGCGGGCGGTGATGTAGCGGTCGGATAGGGTGGCCGCCGCGACCAGCGCGGAGTCGGTGATACGCACCCCGTGGTGCACCTCGTAGCGGTCCTTCAGCCCGCGCAGGATGCCGACGGTGTCCTCCACCGACGGCTCGCCGACCAGCACCTGCTGGAAGCGGCGCTCCAGCGCGGCGTCCTTCTCGATGTACTTGCGGTACTCGTCGAGCGTGGTCGCGCCGACCAGGCGCAGCTCGCCGCGGGCCAGCATCGGCTTGATCATGTTGCCGGCGTCCATCGCGCCCTCGCCGGTCGCGCCGGCGCCGACGATGGTGTGCAGCTCGTCGATGAAGGTGATGATCTGCCCGGCCGAGTTCTTGATGTCGTCGAGGACGGCCTTGAGCCGCTCCTCGAACTCGCCGCGGTACTTGGCGCCGGCCACCATCGACCCGAGGTCGAGTGCGATGACGGTCTTGTCGCGCAGGCTTTCGGGCACGTCGCCGGCCACGATGCGCTGGGCCAGACCCTCGACGATCGCGGTCTTGCCGACGCCGGGTTCGCCGATCAGCACCGGGTTGTTCTTGGTGCGCCGACTCAGCACCTGCACCACGCGGCGGATCTCGTTGTCACGCCCGATGACCGGGTCGAGCTTGCCGTCACGAGCCCTGGCGGTCAGGTCGGTGGAGTACTTCTCCAGCGCCTGATACGTCGCCTCGGGGTCGGGGCTGGTGACCCGGGCGCTGCCGCGGACCTTGACGAAGGCATCGCGCAGCGCCTGCGGGGAGGCGCCATGGCCGGTAAGCAGCTTGGCGACGTCGGAGTCGCCGGTGGCCAGGCCCACCAGCAGATGCTCGGTCGAGACGTACTCGTCGTCCATCTCGGTGGCCAGCTGCTGGGCGGTGGTGATGGCGGCCAACGATTCGCGCGACAGCTGGGGCTGCGAGCTGGAGCCGCTGGCCCGGGGCAGCCGTTCGAGCAGGTGCTCGGTTTCGGTGCGGATGGTCGCGGGCTCGACGCCGACGGCTTCCAACAGCGGCGCGGCGATTCCGTCGTTCTGGGTCAGCAGCGCCAGCAACAAATGAGCGGGCCTGATCTCGGGGTTACCGGCGGCGCTGGCCGCCTGTAGGGCTGACGTCAGGGCCGCCTGCGTCTTGGTGGTCGGGTTAAAAGAGTCGCTGGCCAACCGAGACACCTCCGTTCGGGGTATAGGGAAAATGCTTGTCGCGTTGTTCAACGTCGTCAAGGTTGAGTCTGTTCCGCTCAAGTTTATGTTTTTTGGAGGAGTTTTGCACGACGGAGGCGTCGACCCCGGGCTGGCGCCGCCGCCCCGGCCGATTCCGGTCGCCTTTCGGCTGGCCGAGGCGCTGCCTTTTCGCTGGCGCTACGTCTGGACGCTGTTTGTGGTCGCGATCGCGCCGATCGCGCTATGGCTGCAACTGCCGGGCGCCTTCGCCGGCGCGGCGGTAGCCACCCTGCTCGCGATCTACGCGATCCATCTCTACCGCGCGCGGATTCGACTCCGGCTACTCAAATGGGGACGCGTCGCGACCGTCACCGGCACCGAAAAGCTTTCCCGTGCACAACATTTCAACACCCGGCTGCCCATGGCGCGGGAGTGGACCGTCACCCGGCTGCGCTGGAGCGGTCCCAACACCCAAACCAAGGTGTTCTTCACTCTCGACGGCCACCGAGGCGAGCTGGTGATGCGCGGGCGGGAGTACGTCGACGGGGTGATCCTCGCCGACCAGCGCGATCCGGCGCGGGCCCGCTGCGTGACCGCCTTCGCGTACGACCTCGACCGCGACGAGACCGGCAACTGGGTCGGCACGTTACGGCCCGGCCTGTGGGTGGCCATGGCCTGCTGGTTGGTCATCGTGGTCGGCTGGCTGACCCTGGCCGGGCTGGCGGCCGCCGGGTTCCGGACCAACCTCGCCGGTGACATCCCGTCCGAAAACGTGCCCGCGGCCGGCACACTGCAGGTCAGCGGGTCCGGGATGAAGAGAACGGTGCCGTGCAACGGCGGCTATTTGTCGGTCAGCGGGGTGTCCAACACCGTTATCGTGACCGGTCACTGCACCAGCGTCAGCGTCGCCGGCAAAGAAAATCGCGTCACGATCGACAGCGCCGACGCGATCAGCATCTCGGGTGTGGGCAACGTGATGACCTACCATTGGGGCTCGCCGCTGATTACCAACACCGGAACGTCGAACACCGTCGGTCAGGGCTGATGGCGGCGCCTCCTGCCGACTTAGAATCGGGCCGCGTGGGCTTAGAGGACTCCGATGCGCTGCGAGTACTGCGCGACGCCCTGGCCCCCGACACCTCGGGCGCCGAACTGGTGCGCGCTTTCTATACCCACTGGTTCGCCCTCGACGTCTCGCTGCGCGACCTGTTTCCACCCGAAATGGACGCTCAGCGAGCGGCTTTCGGTCACGCACTGCACTGGGTTTACGGCGAGCTGGTAGCCCAGCACGCCGCGGAACCGGTCGCCTTCCTTGCTCAGCTGGGTCGGGACCACCGCAAATATGGCGTGCTGCCAACGCATTACGAGTCGTTGCGGGCCGCTCTGCTCACCGCGTTACGCAGGCAGGTCGGCGACGCGTGGACCGAGGCCGTCGACGACGCGGCCCGCCAGTCGCTCAACCTGATCACCGGGGTGATGAGTGGCGCCGCCGACGCCGAGGAGGGTCCCGCATGGTGGGACGGCACCGTCGTCGAACACCATCGGGTCTCGCGCGACCTTGCGGTCGTGCGGCTGCGATTGGACCAGCCGATGCACTACCACCCCGGCCAGTACGTCAACGTCCACGTCCCCCAGTGCCCGCGGCGCTGGCGATTCCTCAGCCCCGCCATCCCGGCCGAGTCCGATGGCGGGATCGAGTTCCACGTCCGGCAGGTCCCCGGCGGGTTAGTGAGCACCGCGATCGTCAACGAGACACGACCCGGCGACCGCTGGCGGCTGTCCAGCCCGCACGGTGGGCTGCACGTCGACCGGGGCGGCGGTGACGTCCTGATGGTCGCCGGCAGCACGGGCCTAGCTCCGCTGCGGACAGTGATCATGGACCTGTGCCGGTACGCGGAAAACCCTCGGGTGCATCTATTCTTCGGCGCGCGCTATCGCTGCGAGCTCTACGACCTGCCGACGCTGTGGCAGGTCGCCGCGCACAATCCGTGGCTGTCGGTCTCGCCGGTGTCGGAATACAACAACGACCCCGCCTGGGCAGCCGACTATCCCGATGTGACGCCGCCGCGCGGTCTACACGTCCACCAAATCGGCCGACTGCCCGAGGTGGTCACGCGATACGGCGGATGGGGCGACCGACAGATCCTGATCTGCGGCGGGCCGGCCATGGTCGATGCGACCAAGGCCGCACTGATCGCCAAAGGCGCCCCGCCCGAGCGCATTCAGCATGATCCCTTGAGCCGCTAGGTCTGACGGCGCCGACCCGCCGCGCGCGGCTAGGCTGACCGAGTGCACGTGGTGACCCTGCGCGACCCCGCCTCCTCGCTGACCGCACAGTTCGTGCCCGACGCCGGCATGATCGGCACCTCGCTGACCGACGACGGTGTCGAGCTGCTCGGCCAGCGGCGCGGCCTGCAGGCCTACCTCGAAGCCGGCAAGACAATGGGCATACCGATCCTGTATCCGTGGGCGAATCGATTGGGCGGCAACACTTATACGGCCGAGAATGTGACCGTCCAGCTGACACCGGGCGAAAACGGCGTGCGGGCCGACCCCAACGGGCTCCCCATCCACGGCACGCTGGCCGCCTACTCGGGATGGCGGGTGGTCGCCGAGTCCACCAACGAGCTCACCGCCGAGGTGGACTTCGGCGCCGACGAGCGACTGCTGGCCAGTTTCCCGTATCCGCATCTGCTGACGGTGGGGGTGCGGCTGGCCGAGCGGAGCCTGACGGTGCGCACCACCGTCACCGCGACCGGGGACACCGCCGTCCCGCTGTGCTTCGGCTTCCACCCCTATCTGCAGGTGCCGGAAGTGCCCCGCAGCCAATGGCTCATCGAGACTCCTCGGCTGCGGCATTTGACCCTCGATGACCGCGGCCTGCCCACCGGGCAAACGTCGGCGCAGCCGGCAAAGCAAGAACTGTTGGGCGACAACGCTTTTGACGACGCCTACGACCAGGTTGGCGACGGTGCGGTGTTCGCGGTGTCCGGCGGCGCGCGCCGGCTGGAGGTGCACTTCGAGTGCGGTTACGCGGCGACTCAGATCTTCGCCCCGACGCACGAGGACGTGGTGTGCTTCGAGCCGATGACGGCTCCGACCGATGCGCTCAGCCGCGGCAGCTACGGCAGCGTCCGCCCCGGCGAGTCGGCGCCCGCCCAGTTCGCCATCCGCGTCGCCTGATCAGCCGCGCGACTTCCGGGGCTGCCACACCACCAGCGCCGTGCTTTTGGGCACCACGGCGACCTCGCGCCGTTGGTTCGCACGCAGCGCGGCGATCTCCTCGGCCATCTCCTTGACCCGCGACTGCAGCGCCTCGACCTGATTGGTCAGCTCGATGATGCGCTTGATTCCGGCCAGGTTGACGCCCTCGTCCTGTGACAGGCGCTGCACCTCGCGCAGTAGTTCCACGTCGTGCTGCGAATAGCGGCGCCCGCCACCGGAAGTGCGGGTCGGCGTGACCAGCCCGAGGCGGTCGTAGGTGCGCAGCGTCTGGGCGTGCATGCCGGCGAGTTCGGCCGCCACCGAGATCAAGAAGGTCCGCGCCTCGTCGCGCTTGGAGTTCTTGGCCATCAGCGGTTACCTGCCCATCCGGCCCGCGGATTGAAGCCGCTGGCCCGCTCGGCTTCCGCGTACGCCTCCAGCGCCTCCTGGGCGGCGCCTTCCAGGTTCGGCGGCACAGCAACTTTCACGGTGACCAGTAAGTCACCATGGCCGCCGCTGCGCTTGGGCACGCCGCGCCCACGCACCCGCAGGATGCGTCCGTCCGCCGTGCCTTTGGGCACCCGGACGCCGACCTTCCCGTCGAGGGTGGGCACGGAAAGTGTTGACCCCAAAGCCAATTCGCTGAAACTCACCGGCACGGTCACCGTCAGGTCGTCTCCGTCGCGGGAGAAGACCTTGTCCGGTCGCACGTGCACCGTCACGTACAGGTCACCCGACGGCGCTCCGCGCAGTCCGGCCTCACCCTGTCCGGGCAGCCGGATCCGTTGCCCGTCTTCGACTCCCGGCGGAATCCGCACGTTGATGGTGCGGGTCCGGGTGGTGACACCGGTGCCCTTGCACTCCTCGCAGGGGTGCTCGATGATCGAGCCGCTGCCCCGGCAGTCGGTGCACGGCTCAGAGAACCCGAACGCCCCCTGGTTGCGACTGACCACGCCGGACCCGTTACAGGTCGGACACACCTTCGGGCTGGTACCCGGACGTGCGCCGCTGCCATGGCAATTCGTGCACGGCGCCGGGCTGGTCAGCCGCAGCGGCATCGCAACGCCCTTGGCGGCCTCGATGAAATCCAGCTCGGTCTCGGTCTCCAGGTCGTTGCCGCGCCGCGGGCGGCTGGGCCGGGTACCCGCACCGCGCCCGAACAAGCCGCCGAAGAGGTCGCCGATGTTGGCGCCCCCGCTGCGGCCCGCGGCGTCGAACAGATCGTTCAGATTGAATTCGGCGCCGTCAGAGCCGCCCACGTTGAAGCCACCGAACCCGCCACCGTCGAACCGCCGACCGCCGAAGCCGCCGCCGGCGAACAGCCGCCGGGTTTCGTCGTACTCCTTGCGTTTAGCGGGATCTGAGAGCACGTTGTGTGCCTCCGACACCGCTTTGAACCGTTCGCCGGCGGCGGGATTGTCGGGATTCGCATCCGGGTGCAGATCACGCGCCAGCTTGCGATAGGCGCGTTTGATCTCTTCGGGGCTAGCGTCGGAGGAGACGCCCAGCTCCTTGTAGAAGTCCTTTTCGACCCATTCACGCTGGGCCATGTCGCGTCACCCCCTCCCACCTTTCTCGTTGTTGTTCGTCTCTCGTTGTTGTTGGTCCTGATTCTGTGCCTTATTCACCGGCGGCGGCAGCGTTATCGCCCGTGTCGTGTGATTCGGCCGGCGCGGGCCCGGCCGCGCCAGCCCCTTCGCTGTCATCCGGGATGGTGTCGACGACGCCGACCAGCGCGTGCCGCAAGACGTTCTCGCCCAGTTTGTAGCCCTGGCGCATGACCGTGCCGATTACCGGTTTGGCACCCTCGCCGCCGTCGCCCTCATGCTGGACGGCCTCGTGCAGCACCGGGTCGAAATCCTCGCCCTCGGCGCCGAACGCGACGAGACCGAGCCCGGTCAGCGCGCTGTCCAGCTTGTCGGCGACCGACTTCAGCGGACCCGATTCCAGATCGCCGTGTGAGCGGGCGCGTTCGAGATCGTCGAGCACGCCCAGCAATTGGGTGATCACGGTGGCCTTGGCCCGATCCGCCGCGGCCTGCTGATCGCGCAACGCCCGCTTGCGGTAGTTGGCGAAATCGGCTTGCACCCGTTGCAGATCGGCGGTCAGCTCGGCGACCTTGCCGGCGCCGTCATCCGTCGCGGACTCCGTCGGGGCAGCCCCTCCCGGCCCCGCATTGGCAGGGCTGGGAGGGGCGCTGCGCACTTCTCCGGTCTCGGGATCAATCCGCCGCTTGTCGGTCACGGTTACCGGTTCCTGCGGATTGCTTTCGCTCACTTGGCCTCCCGGTCGTCGTCGACCACCTCCGCGTCCACGACATCGTCAGCGGAGGCGGATGAACCGCCAGTCTCTGCGCCGCCGGCTTGCGCCCCGGCCGCCTGGGTGGCTTCGTAGATCGCCTGACCCAGCGCCTGGGACTCCTGGCCCAGCTTCTCCATCGCCGCCTTGATCGCGGAGATGTCGGTGCCGCCCAATGCGGACTTGGCCTCGGCCACCGCAGCGTCAACCTTGTTGAGAGTGTCCTCCGGGACCTTCGAACCGCCCTCGGCGCTGCGCTGTTCGGCGACGAATTTCTCCGTCTGGTAGACCAGCGTCTCGGCCTGGTTGCGAACGTCGGCCTCCTCGCGGCGCTTGCGGTCCTCCTCGGCGTGCGCCTCGGCGTCCTTGATCATCCGGTCGATCTCCTCCTTGGACAGGCCGGAGCCTTCCTGGATTTTGATCGTGTTCTCCTTGCCGGTGCCCTTGTCTTTCGCGGTGACGTGCACGATGCCGTTCGCGTCGATGTCGAAGGTGACCTCGATCTGCGGGACGCCGCGCGGGGCCGGCGGGATACCGGTCAGCTCGAAGGAGCCGAGCAGCTTGTTGTGCGAGGCGATTTCGCGCTCACCCTGATAGACCTGGATCTGCACCGAAGGCTGGTTGTCGTCGGCCGTGGTGAAGGTCTCCGACCGCTTGGTCGGGATCGTGGTGTTGCGCTCGATCAGCTTGGTCATCACGCCACCCTTGGTCTCGATACCCAGGCTTAGCGGCGTAACGTCCAGCAGCAGAACGTCTTTCACCTCACCCTTCAAGACACCGGCCTGCAGCGCGGCACCGACGGCCACGACTTCATCGGGGTTGACGCCCTTGTTGGGTTCCTTACCGCCGGTCAGCTCCTTGACCAGATCGGTGACCGCCGGCATCCGGGTGGAACCACCCACCAGCACGACGTGGTCGATCTCGGACACCGAGATACCGGCGTCCTTGATCACCGACTGGAACGGCTGACGGGTGCGGTCGAGCAGATCCTGCGTGATGCGCTGGAACTCGGCGCGAGTCAGCTGCTCGTCGAGGAACAACGGGTTCTTGTCGGCGTCGACGGTGATGTACGGCAGGTTGATCGAGGTGCTCTGCGAACTGGAGAGCTCGATCTTGGCCTTCTCCGCGGCCTCACGCAGCCGCTGCATGGCCATCTTGTCCTTGGTCAGGTCAATCCCGCTGGTGCCCTTGAACTTATCCACCAGCCAGTTGACGATGCGGTCGTCCCAGTCGTCACCACCGAGGTGGTTGTCACCACTGGTGGCGCGTACCTCGACGACACCCTCGCCGATCTCGAGCAGGGACACGTCGAACGTGCCACCACCGAGGTCGAAGACCAGAATCGTCTGTTCCTTCTCACCCTTGTCCAGGCCGTACGCCAGCGCGGCCGCGGTCGGCTCGTTGACGATGCGTAGCACATTCAGACCGGCGATCTGGCCGGCCTCCTTGGTGGCCTGGCGCTGGGCGTCGTTGAAGTACGCGGGCACGGTGATGACCGCGTCGGTGATGTCCTCACCCAGGTATGCCTCGGCGTCGCGCTTCAGCTTCTGCAGGGTGCGGGCGCTGATCTCCTGAGCGGTGTACTTCTTGCCATCGATCTCGACGGACCAGTCGGTGCCCATGTGCCGCTTGACCGAACGGATGGTGCGGTCGACATTGGTGACGGCCTGGTTCTTGGCGGGCTGCCCGACGAGCACCTCGCCGTTGCGTGCGAACGCGACGATGGACGGCGTCGTCCGCGAGCCTTCGGAGTTGGCGACGACGACGGGGTCGCCACCCTCGAGCACTGCGACGACGGAGTTGGTGGTCCCGAGGTCGATACCGACCGCACGAGCCATAGTGATTCCTCCTGATTGAGTAGAGCTTCTGTGGTGCCACTATGCTGAGTGAACCCCGCTCAAGCCTGCCCTCGCGGGCGTCGACCTGTCAACCCAGTATTGAGTCTGGGACACTCAACTTGTCACCAAGCCTAACGACGGGTACCGCGGGCTTGTTCCCGGGGCGGGCATTTTTGTAGGAAGTCGCTCATCGTGTCCAAATCCCACTTTCGTGTCCACACCGCGCCCCAAGCTGTGTTGTTGTCCCAGTTTCGTGTCCCTGGGGGGTGGTGATACGACACAACACACTTGTGCCGCGTCGGATCAGAGCTTCTCGCCGCAGCCCTGTAGCCGAGTGCCTCGACCCGGCGTTGAAGATCGTGTTTGGAGTACATAGCCACGGCGCTTCCTTAGCGCCACTTCTTCGCTTGACCCAAGAGGGCTCGCTGCCCAGTGAACGCAACCGTCGAGTCCATGTTGTCTACGGTCACGTAATTCCCCAGGGGCTGCGGTCACGTAATTCCCCAGGTTCAGGCGCTGCTGTGGGACTGTCAGATAAACGGTGGATCTGACTCGGCATCGGTTAGTTGCCAGTCGGAGTGATCCGGCCGTTGAAGGTGATCGCGAACGCGTTGAGTGCGGGCTTCCACCTCATTGCCCATCGTGCC
>NZ_LQPT01000073.1 GCF_002102355.1 Mycobacterium sherrisii
GCCACGTGAGCGATCGGACGATCAGCGCAACGGGCCACGAGTCGACGACGGCCTTCAACGGACAACGGGGCATTACCGTGGGTCACGGACGGGTTCCTTCGGTAGTCAGGACGAGGGGTTTGGCGATTTCTCATCCTGCCGCCGAAGAACCCGTCCCCCGAACACCTCAACCCGTGTCGGCGTCTACAACCTCATGACCCGCAACAACTAGCCGACGAATCGCGACAGCCGCGCCGACAGGTGCGGAACCAATCCGCCGTCGGCGTCCACCCGCTCCTCGACATAGGCGAGATCGCCGCCTTCGACGATCCCGTACAGCCGCTTGGCGCCGCCGACCAGAACACCCGACCGGCTCCGGGCCAGGGCATCGGTCACCAACTCCCACGACGACTGGTTACGCGGCCGCCCATAGAACAGCTCCACATAGCCCGACGAGTGCGCCAGGAGCAATTCGATGGCCTGCGATTCGCTCGGATCGTCGGGGTCGCGGACGAACCGCCAGTATCCGGTCTCGCGCAGGCCGGGCTGCTGATAATTGCCGCTGTCGTCGAGACGCCAGGACCGGGCTTCCCAATTCAGATAGTCGCCGCCGTCATGGGACACGACGATCTGTTGTCCGAATCGGTAGTCGCCGTCGGATCCGCCGATGTTCTGGCCCTCGCCCTCGCCACGCCACACGCCGACCAGCGGCAGCAGCGCCAGCAGGGCGTCGTTGAGGTTCGCGCCCTTGCGCAGGTTCGCCGTATCGGCCGGGACGGGCAGGTCGTCGAAGGCCGGGATATTGCGGGCCGCCGTCACCTTGGCGCGCTGGGCGGCCGCCGCCACGGCGCGGTCGCCGGAACCCGTGGAACCGGCCGGTCCGTCGGGGTTCTCGCTGCCTGTCACGACTCGTCGGTGATGAGCCGATAGAGGGTGTACAACGCGAACCAGGAGATAACGACAACGGCCGCGACCAGCATGATCTCGAAGAACAGCACCACGTCGACCAGTCTATTCACCTGTTGCCGCGGGCCGCGCCGCCGGGGAGGCCCCAGCGCGCGAACCCGCTCGGCAGTCGGTCAGGCGATCTTGATGTCGACCTCGTGGATGCCGGCGCCCGACGGCGTCACGACGGCGTCGCCGTTGCCTGCCTTCGAGAGCGCACGCAGCGTCCACGCACCCGGCGCCGCGAAGAACCGGAAGTCGCCGGTCGCCGAGGCGACCACCTCCGCGGTGAACTCGTCCGACGAGTCCAGCAGTCGAACGAACGCGCCACCGACCGCCTGGCCGTCGCGGTCCACGACGCGGCCGGTGATCACCGTTTCCTTCTCTAGGTCGACGCTGGCGGGCAACGTCTGTCCTTGCCTAGGTGCAGAGCACATATCAGCTTCCCAACTCGATCGGGGCACCCACCAGGGAGCCGTATTCCGTCCAACTGCCGTCGTAGTTCTTGACGTTCTTGTGCCCGAGCAATTCCTGCAGGACGAACCAGGTGTGCGACGAACGTTCCCCGATCCGGCAGTAGGCAATCGTTTCCTTCGTGCCGTCCAGTCCGGCGTCGGCGTACAGCTTGGCCAGCTCCTCGTCGGACTTGAAGGTGCCGTCCTCGTTGGCGGCCTTGCTCCAGGGCACGTTGATGGCGCCCGGGATGTGGCCGGGACGCTGACTTTGCTCCTGCGGCAGGTGCGCGGGCGCCAGGATCTTTCCGGAGAACTCGTCGGGCGAGCGCACGTCGACGAGGTTCTTGGTGTTGATGGCCGCGATGACCTCGTCCCGGAAGGCCCGGATGCTGTTGTCCGGGGCCGAGGCGGTGTAGGACGTGGCGGGCCTCTTGACCGGGTCCTTCGTCAGCGGGCGCCCGTCGAGCTCCCATTTCTTGCGGCCACCGTCGAGCAGCTTGACGTTTTGGTGGCCGTAGAGCTTGAAGTACCAGTAGGCGTAGGCGGCGAACCAGTTGTTGTTGCCGCCGTAGAGGATCACGGTGTCGTCGTTGGCGATGCCACGGTCGGACAGCAGCTTGGAGAACTGCTCGGCGTCGACGAAGTCGCGCTTGACCGCGTCCTGCAGGTCGGTGCGCCAGTCGAGCCTGATCGCCCCGGCGATGTGGCCGTCGTCGTAAGCACTGGTGTCCTCGTCGACCTCAACGAATACGACGTTCGCGGCGTCGAGATTTTTCTCAGCCCATTCGGCGGAGACCAGGACGTCGGAACGTGCCATGGTGGGGGTCCTTTCACTACGTAGCGATTTGAGGGGTTACGCGCGACCGGCCGACGGTCGGAAGCGAACCACGAGAGGGTACAGCTGGCAGCCGAGGCAGATTCCGAAGGCTGCGTTCAAGAACGCGGCCACGAGCGCGAAAGCCGTGGCGACGACGCCCACCAGGGGAGCGCCCAGTGCGAATCCGGCGACACCGATGACCGCGAAGATCAAGCCCACCAGCTGGGCGAACTGCAGCGGGGGCGCCGGCTCGCGCTCCTTGACCGGACCCAGCCGGGGCGCCACCAGGGCGGCAAACAGGCGGCCGTACGGATGCCGGCGCGGGCCGGCGACGGCGCCGATGGCGAAGATCACCGCCTGCACGCCCAGAATGACGGCGGCGGCCAACGGATTGAACGCCGACACAACCAGCGTGACGACCAGCACCGCGGTGGTGACCCACGCCGCGAACCTGGGTCCACGAACGTCCACGCGGTCCGGCGTGGTGGTGGTGTTATTGCTTGACACGAACGACTCCTCATTGCCTGTTGCACGGAAAAGTGGAGACACACCAGGGGGCTCCGGGCTGGTCTGAGTGCGGCGCGGGCGGCGCGGCTTACTCAGCAGCTACAGCAACAGCGACAACAACAACCCGCGACGCGGCACAGATCGACTGCGCGGCGCTTGGTGAGCGTGAGCTCGGTGCGGGTTGACACGTCGGTCAGCTTACCCAATGACATCGGCATCAAGCCAACAGCGGTTCCAGCGCGGAACGCAGGTCGGCGGCCTTCGGGACGCCCGAGGAGCGGTAACGCTGGCGCCCGTCGACGTCGAAGATCAACGTTGTCGGCAGGGACAGCACCGAGAATTGGCGTGCGGCGGCCGGGTTGGCGTCGATATCGACTTCGACATGAGCGACGTTGCCCATGTTGTCGCACACCTGGTCGACCACCCGGCGGACCCGGTCGCACGGCCCGCACCACGGTGCGCTGAAATGCACGACCGTCGGTCCGCTGGTCGACAGCCCGAGGTCGGCGGTGTCGGCGGCGGTCCGACTCGGGTCCGCAGCGACCTCGGTGAGGTTCCCGGACCGACGCGTCAGTAACCAGCCGAGTAGAGCGGCCAGGGCGAGCGCCGCCACGATGGCCACGACGACGGTGGTCACGTGGCCTCCTCAACGTTGCCAGGCGGGTCGCCGGTTGTGGTCATGATTGCTTGAACTCATCGAGGGCGACGGTTACTCCCGTGGTGATGCCCTCGATGATCACGTCGGAGCCGCGCGCGCCCACTGTGCGTGGCGCCACGCCGAACGGAAGGCGCTGATTCGGCAGCCGGGCGGTGAAGGCCCGCAGCACCGCGTCGCGCTTGTCGTCGGGCACGACCTGGTTGGCGGTGTCCGGTCCGGTGAGCACCCCGGTCGGGGTGAACACCAGCGTCGCCTGGTCGTCGGGAGCGATCGAGAGATCCATCGAAATGCTGACCCGGTGGTCGAACCCGGCCGTTTTGGGGGTGCCGCTGAAAACCAGGCCGTGGTTGCCGGAGATCCCCGATTCGGTGGTGCCGCCAGTGGCGTCGTTGGTCTCGGCCGGCGGGGCCTCGACCATCAGATCGGCGATGTCCAGATACCGACCCAAGTGCGTCGAGTCGATGATGATGCGGCTTTCCAATTTGCCCACCGGCAGCTTCGCATGCGGTCTGATCAGCCACGATGCGTAGGTCAGGTCGATCGAGTGCATGGTCGCTTCGAGGGTGGCCTTGCCGGTCATCGCATGATCGACCCCGTTCGCCTTGATCTCCAGCTCGTTGTAGTGGCGGTGCAGCGCCTGCGGGATGAAGGGGAACGCGAGAATGGCGACGAACGGGTCCGAACCCAGGTTTGCCGCTTTGCGCACGCTGCGCGAGAGCTGGTATTCGGCGTAAATGCTGGTTCCGTAGTCCACGCCGACAACACCGATGACGATCACCGCCACGCCGGATATCGCCGCGACGACACCGATCAGCACCCTGCGCATCCGCATATTGTGACCCAGTCCGCTGCGGCGCGCGGCGCGGATTTCGGGCCGAGCACCCGGTGGTGGGTCTCACAGTACGGAACATCCGCACGCACAAAGGCCAGGTAGCACGTTATCGTAGGGTGACCTGGCCACTAACGCCATGTGGCTTGCGAATCTGGGAGATGCCTTTCCCCCCGAAGCTGGAGGGGCTTGTTGGAGTTACTGCTACTGACCTCGGAGCTGCATCCGGACCCGGTCCTGCCGTCGTTGTCACTGCTCCCTCACACCGTGCGGACGGCGCCCCCCGAACCATCTTCACTGCTGGAGGCGGGCACTGCGGACGCGGTGCTGGTTGACGCGCGCAACGACCTGTCGGCGGCGCGCGGTCTTTGCCGATTGTTGAGCACCGCGGGCCGGTCGGTCCCGGTGGTGGCGGTCGTGGCCGAAGGTGGCCTGGTGGCCGTCAGCGCCGACTGGGGTCTGGATGAGATCCTGCTGCCGGCCACGGGGCCGGCGGAGGTCGACGCCCGGATCCGGTTGGTGGTGGGCCGTCGCGGCGGACTGGCCGACCAGGAAAGTGCGGGCAAGGTCAGCCTGGGCGAGCTGGTGATCGACGAAGGCACCTATACCGCCCGGCTGCGCGGCCGCCCTTTGGATCTGACCTACAAAGAGTTCGAACTGCTGAAGTATCTGGCCCAGCACGCCGGCCGGGTCTTCACCCGCGCCCAGCTGCTGCACGAGGTGTGGGGATATGACTTCTTCGGCGGCACCCGCACCGTCGACGTCCACGTCCGCCGGTTGCGGGCAAAGCTGGGGCCCGAGTACGAGGCGCTGATCGGAACGGTGCGCAACGTCGGGTACAAGGCCGTCCGGCCGGCGCGCGGCCGTCCGCCGATCGCGACGCCGGACGACGTCGACGAAGACGAAGCCGACGACGAAGCCGAAGAACTGCAAGAGCCGTTGGCCGACCCGTTGCACAGTCAGTGACGTGGTCGGACTGGAGGCCTGACTGGCGCTCCGCATTGACGGCTGACGAGCAGCACGGTGTGCGCGAATTGATCGCGGCGGCAACCGAATTCGATGGAGTTGCGCCCGTCGGTGAGCAGGTAATGCGGGAGCTCGGGCAGGACCGCACCAACCATCTGCTGGTCACCGCGAACGACGCAATCGCGGGCTATCTCAACCTCAGTCCGCCGCGCGACGACGGTCCCGGGATGGCCGAGATGGTGGTGCATCCGCAGGCCCGCCGGCGCGGCATCGGGGCGGCGATGGCTCGGGCCGCCATCGCCAAAACCGGTGGCACCAACCGGTTCTGGGCGCACGGCACGCTCGAGCCGGCCAAAGCGACGGCGGCGGCGCTGGGCGTGTCCGCGGTGCGCGAACTCGTCCAGATGAGACGCACCCTTCGCGAGATTCCCGAGCCGGTAGACCCGATTCCCGGCGTGCGGGTGCGTACCTACGCGGGCACCGACGATGACGCCGAGCTGTTGCGGGTCAACAACGCCGCGTTCGTCGACCATCCCGAGCAGGGCGGCTGGACGGAGGCCGATCTGGCGGAACGGCGCGGCGAGCCGTGGTTTGACCCGGCCGGACTCTTCTTGGCGTTCGATGACGCGGGACGGCTGCTGGGCTTTCACTGGACCAAGGTGCACCTCGACCAGTCGGGCCTGGGGGAGGTGTACGTCCTCGGTGTCGACCCTGCGGCGCAGGGACGCGGGCTGGGGCAGATGTTGACAGCAGTGGGAATCGAGTCGCTGGCTCGGCGACTGTTTGGGTCGGCGAACTCGGACGGCTCGGCAACCGAAGTCACGGTGTTGCTCTACGTCGAGTCGGACAACATCCCCGCGGTGCGGACCTATCGGCGCCAGGGGTTCACCACCTACAGCGTCGACACCGCATACGCGCCCGGCTGACCGAGATCGCAGACAGAAGTGCTGTGCCAGCAAACTATTCATCGCACGTTCACGGATTAGGCACCCTTCTCCGAGCAGCGCTGCCGCATAGTTTCGAGCGTCGGTCGCACGCGACGGACTGCATCAGAAGGCGAGATCGGTGAGGCTCCACGTTGCGGACAACACGCTGACGGCCCCGGTATTGGCCCCGGTATTGGCACTGGTATTGGCACTGGTGACGTGCGCCGGGCTGACGGCTTGCGGCAGCGACAACAATCACCACGGCGCGGCAACCCTCAACCCCTCCGGCACCGTCGCGTGCGGCGGTAAAGGCGAGCTGACGGCCGAAGGGTCCACCGCGCAGCAGAACGCGGTGGCGGTGCTCGGGCACGTCTGGGGCCAGTATTGTCCGCGAAAATCCTTGTCGTACAACCCAACCGGGTCGGGCGCGGGTCGTGAGCAATTCATCGCCGGACATGTCGACTTTGCGGGCTCGGATGCTCCGTTGGTTGCCGATCAGATCGCCCCGGCGACCAAGCGCTGCAATGGAAACCCGGCGTGGGATCTGCCGCTGGTGCTCGGACCGATCGCGCTGGTGTACAACTTGGCCGGCATCACACAGCTGACGGTGAACAGCGACGCGCTGGCCCGGATCCTGACCGGCAAGATCATCAGCTGGCGTGACCCCGCCCTGGCCGGGCTGAATCCCGGGGTGGCGCTGCCGGATCTGAAGATCACGCCGATCTACCGGTCGGATTCGTCGGGCACCACCGACAATCTGCAGAAGTATCTGACTGCTGCCGCGCCGCAAAGTTGGTCGAAAGGAGTCGGCACCGAATTTCAAGGCGGCGTGGGGGAAGGGGCGGCGAAATCGTCCGGCGTCATCCAGGCCGTGCGGACGATGCAAGGTGCGATCGGCTACGTCGAGAAGGGTTTCGCCGACCAGGCCGGCCTGCCCTATGCACAGATCGCCACCGGCGCGGGTCCCGTCCCGCTGACCACCGCGACGGTCGGCAACGCGATCGACACGGCCACCTTCGCCGAAGGCGGCAACGACTTGGTGCTGAACCTCAGTTCGATGTACGGCACTGAGCCGCCCAATGCCTACCCGTTGGTGCTGACGACGTACGAGATCGTCTGTTCGAAGGGGTACGACCCGCAGACCGCCCAAGCGATCAAATCCTTCCTGACCGTAGCCGTGAACTTTGGTCAGGACAGCCTTTCGGCGGCCGGCTTCGTCCCGGTGACCGATAAGGTCAAGGAGCGACTGATCGCCGCGATCGAGGCGATGCAGTAGTTCTGGGGCCGAGAGCGACAGCAGAAGTGATGGATCCACAGTGACGACGCCAGATCCAGCTCGGGGCCGTTCGGCCGGCGGCGGCTCAGGATCGTCGACGTGGGCGCCGGTCGTACCGATCCGACCCTGGAACGACGCGTCACCGCGGCTCGGCGACCGGATGTTTCGCTGGCTGGCCGAGTCGACCGGGGTCCTGATCGCGGTCCTGGTCATCGCGATCGGCGGATTCCTGCTCTGGCGTGCGATACCGGCTCTGCGGCGCAACCAAGAGAACTTCTTCACCTACCGCGGCAACTGGGTCACCGCCGACACCGCGGCGATGCATTTCGGGATCATGGATCTACTGCAGGTGACCGTGTTCGTCTCGATATTCGCACTGATCCTGGCCATGCCGGTCGCGCTGGGCGTCGCCATCTTCCTCAGCCAGTACGCGCCGCGACGACTTGCCGGGACGCTCGCGTACACAGTGGAGCTGCTTGCCGCGGTGCCCTCGATCATCTACGGCGCGTGGGGTCTTTACGTCCTTGCGCCGCAACTGCGACCCGTCGCGACCTGGCTGAACCACTCGCTGGGCTGGTGCTTCCTGTTCGCCGACGGCAGCGCGTCGGCGGCCGGCGGCGGCACCATCTTCACCGGAGGACTCGTCTTGGCGGTGATGATCTTGCCCATCATCACCGCTGTCACCCGCGAGGTCTTCGTGCAGACACCCGCCGAACAGATCGAGGCGGCGCTCGCCCTCGGCGCGACGCGATGGGAGGTGGTCAAGACAACGGTGTTGCCCTTTGGCCGATCCGGATACATCAGCGGCGCAATGCTGGGTCTGGGCCGCGCGCTGGGGGAGACGGTCGCGTTGTTGATCATCCTGCGGGGCACCCAAAAGGCGTTCGGCTGGTCGCTGTTCGATGGTGGCTCGACGTTCGCCACCAAGATCGCCGCGACCGCGTGGGAGTTCAACGACCGCTACAAGGCCGGCGCGTACATCGCCGCCGGTTTGGTGCTCTTTGTGTTGACCTTCGTGATCGACGCCATCGCCCGCGGGGTCGTCGCCGGTGCCGTCAGGGGCCGGCGATGACGTCGATCTTCGACCGGCCGCTCAAGGCGCGCAGACTGTCCCGTCTCGGCCGACGCCGTCGGATCGCCAACACCGTTGCGAGCGTGCTGGTCTCGCTGTCGATGCTGATCGCGCTGACCCCGTTGCTGTGGCTGCTGTACGCGGTGATCGCGAAGGGCTACCGCGTCGTCGCGTCCTCGACGTGGTGGACGCATTCGCAGGCGGGCATCACACCGTTTCTGCCCGGCGGCGGCGCGTATCACGCGATCGTCGGCACCCTGCTACAGGTGTTGGTATCCGCGGCGATTTCCATCCCGGTCGGCGTGATGCTCGCCGTGTACCTGGTCGAGTACGGCGACGGCACCCGGTTGGGCAGGGCGGCCACCTTCATGGTGGACATCCTGTCCGGGGTGCCCTCGATCGTGGCGGCGTTGTTCATCTACGCGCTGTGTGTGGCGACGCTGGGCCTGCCGCGTTCGGGTTTCGCGGTGTCGTTGGCGTTGGTGTTGTTGATGCTCCCGGTGATCGAGCGCACCACCGAGGAGATGCTGCGCATTGTCCCGACCGAGCTTCGCGAGGCCAGCTATGCGCTGGGCGTGCCGAAGTGGAAAACCATTGTCAGAGTGGTGATTCCGACCGGCCTGTCGGGTATCGTCACCGGCGTCATGCTGGGGGTGGCCCGGGTGATGGGCGAGACGGCCCCCCTGCTGATCCTGGTCGGTTATTCGCAGGCCATGAACTTCGACCTACTCAGAGGATTCATGGGAACGCTGCCTGGCATGATGTTCAATCAGACGGCGGCCGGTGCGGGCGTCAACCCGGTACCCACGGAGCGGCTGTGGGGAGCCGGGTTGACACTGATTTTGCTGATCGCGGTGATCAATGTCGGAGCCAGGGTGGTCTCAACGATGTTTGCTCCCAAAAAGTCCTAAGGAGGAGTGCTGGGTGGCCAAGCGCTTGGACTTGAAAGACGTCAACATCTACTACGGATCGTTTCAGGCGGTCGCGGATGTGACGCTGTCGATTTTGCCGCGCAGTGTGACGGCGTTCATCGGGGCGTCGGGCTGCGGTAAGACGACCGTGCTACGAACCCTGAACCGGATGCACGAGGTCATCCCCGGCGCTCGGGTCGAGGGCACCGTGCTGCTCGACGACGAGAACATCTACGCTTCCGGGATCGACCCGGTGGGGGTGCGGCGCGCGATCGGCATGGTGTTCCAGAGGCCGAACCCGTTCCCCGCCATGTCGATTCGCGACAACGTGGTGGCCGGCCTGAAACTGCAAGGAGTGCGCAACCGCAAGCTGCTCGACGAGATCGCCGAGCACTCGTTGCGGGGCGCCAACCTGTGGGACGAGGTCAAGGACCGGTTGAACAGGCCCGGTGGCGGGCTGTCCGGCGGGCAGCAGCAGCGGTTGTGCATCGCCCGGGCCATCGCCGTGCAACCCGATGTCCTGCTGATGGACGAGCCGTGCTCGGCGCTGGACCCGATTTCGACGATGGCGATCGAGGAACTGATCAGCGAGCTGAAGCAGGACTACACGATCGTCATCGTCACGCACAACATGCAGCAGGCGGCCCGGGTCAGCGATCACACGGCGTTCTTCAATTTGGAAGCGGCGGGAAAGCCCGGTCGGCTCATCGAGATCGATGACACCGAGAAGATCTTTTCCAACCCGTCCCAAAAGGCCACCGAGGATTACATTTCCGGCCGGTTCGGCTGAGCGCCTATGGCGTCGCGGACGTTGCCTCGTCCTCCGGTAATTTGCCGGTGGCCTGGAAGATGACCCGCCGGGCGACTTCCACCGCGTGATCGGCGAAGCGTTCGTAGAACCGCCCCAGCAACGTCACGTCGACGGCGGCCGCCACGCCGTGGCGCCACTCGCGGTCCATCAGCACGGAGAACAGGTGGCGGTGCAGGTCGTCCATCGCGTCGTCTTCTTCGCGGATCCGCGCCGCCTTCTCCGGATCCCGGGATAGCACCACCTCTTGCGCGCTGTTGCCCAATTCGACTGCCACCCTGCCCATTTCGGCAAAGTAGCCGTTGACCTCCTCGGGCAGTGCGTGCTGCGGATGGCGTCGGCGCGCGATTTTGGCGACGTGCAGCGCCAGGGCGCCCATGCGGTCTATGTCGGCCACCATCTGGATGGCGCTGACGATCGACCGAAGGTCACCTGCCACCGGTGCCTGCAGCGCCAGCAACACGAAAGCGCTTTCTTCGGCGCGCGCGCTGAGCCGCGCAATCAGTTCGTGGCCGGAAATCACCTGCTCAGCAAGGACGAGATCGGCCTGCAGGAGCGCCTGGGTGGCCTGCTCCATGGCCACCCCGGCCAGCCCGCACATTTCGCCCAGCCGCTCGGACAAATCCGAGAGTTGCTCGTGGTAGGCGGTCCGCATGCCGCCAAGCCTACTTTCTCGCCGTCGAAAACGGCGGTCTAGCGGGACGAAATCCCGTTATTCACAGGTGGTATCGGCGGCGTTGGTCACTGTCAGGTCGTCTGGCAGTTTGGTGGGCGTACTGCCCGGGCTGCGGTCGATCTGGACGGAAAGCGACGAGCCGCTGGGCGCGGGCGGAGTAACCGACCGGAAGTCGGGCCCCAACACCACCTGGACGACCTGCCCGTAGCCGGATACCCGCGCGACCTTCGAGTCGGCGAACGCCGAGGCCACCGTCGCGGCCGCTTGCTCGTTACCCGGCGAAAAGAACACCGTTGTCGACGTCAGCGGGCTCGGGTAGTCGTCCGGCGACATGACGTTGAAGCCATTGCGCTTGAGCTGGTTCGTGGCGGTCGCGGCGAGCCCGCTCTGGGCGGTCGCGTTCGACACGCGCACGGTGACCTCCTCGGGCGCGGTCGTGGTCACCTGCTCGCGGCGCGCCTCGGGGGCCGGCGTCGGCGACGGCTTTTTGGTGGTGGGGGCGGTGGTCGGCCCCGGCTTGGGGTTGTTGCCCAGGCTCGCGGCGTTCTGGTCGTTTTCCTCGGGCAGTGGATCGTCGTTGATGATGGCGCTGAACAGCGCTTTCATGTCGGCCGTTCGGGGCGGTTCGTCGCCGTTCTGGTCGGTTACCCCGGTCGGCACCGTGACGAAGGTGAAGTGACCGGCCGCCATGCCTTGCAGCGACTGGCCCAGTTGAACAAGGTCTTTGGTCTGCACGTTGTCCACGTAGCTGTTGCTGATGAACATGTTGACCACGTTGTTCAGCTTGTTCAGGTCGGTCAGCGTGTCCTCGGAGATCAGCGAGCGCAGCAGCGACGACAGGAACAACTGCTGGCGTTTGATGCGTCCATAGTCGCCGTTGAACTCGGTGGTGACCTGGCGCGCCCGCACATAGTTCAGCGCCGTCGGACCGTCTATGAGCTGGCGGCCCGAATGTTCCAGCACCGTGCCGAGCTCGTAGTCGTGCAGCGGCGTCTTGCTGCACACCTCCACACCGCCGAGGGCCTCGACCATCTTCGCGAAGCCCGCGAAGTCGACGGCGATGAACCGGTTGATGCTCAACCCGGACAGCTTCTGAATGACCTTCACCAGACACTTGGGGCCGCCGAAGGAGAACGCCGAGTTGAGCTTGGTCTCGGTGTAGACCATCTTCGGGCCCCACGTCTTCGACTTCTCGTCATAAAGCGGCCCGTACTGTCCGGTGTCGGGGTTCCAGGCTTCGCACTGCATCGGGGTGATCGCCAGGTCGCGGGGGAACGAAACGGCCACCACCCGTTTGCGGTTCGCCGGGATGTTCACCAGCATCACGGTGTCCGAGCGGGAGCCCCCGGCATCCTCGCTGTCCCCCGCGCCCATGTCGGCGTTGGCGCCCGACCGGGAGTCCATGCCGACGATCAAGAAGTCTTCGTCGCCGTACTGTCCGCTCGGGTCGACGATGTCGTCGGAGTGTGGGTCGAGCGCGCTGATCATGTTGAGCCGGTGGTTCTTCGACGCGCTCCACTGCCAGGCGCCCCCGGTCAACGCCAGGGTCAGGACCGCCACCAGCGCGGCCAGCGAACGCCCGGCGAGCAGTATGCCCCGACGGCGTGACTTGGTTTTCGGTTCGTCGTCGTCGACGGCTTTGGGTCGCCGGGATCGCTTCGGCGGAACCGGAGCCGGTTCGGCCTCGTACTCGCTGGGGCTTTCCGGTGACTCGAGTTCGGGAACCTCACCGCCGACGTCGAGCGAATACGCCGGGGGATCGATGACCTGGGTGTCCTGCATGGCCACCAGCAGGTCCGCGTCGGACGCGAAAGATTCTTCGGAGGATTGTTCGTCGTCGAATGCCGCGCGGCGGTGACGGCGCCCGCCGGTATCGACGCCGACCTTGGCGATCAGGTCGGCGACGCTGATCGCGCCCGACGCGTGGTTTCCGGTGGGCTGCGACGGGTCGTCGGGTTCGTGGAGGGCTGCCGCGGCCGGCTGCGGGGTGTGCCAGCGGTGCACGGTGTCGTCGGGTCGCGACTCGGAGAACCGCTCCCAGGGCGCCGCGCCCAAGGCGACGGTGCCGGCCGCGTGCCGGTCGCTGGAGCGGCGAGCGCCGAGAGTGGCGTCTACCTCGCCGTCACTCATGTCTGTACTCGCCTCCGAAGCCTTGATGCCGCCGTCAGTGATGTCCGTGCGTCAAATCACCGCAGCGCCCCGTCAAGCGCTGCAACTTCGCTGCCCCTCAGGTCACGCTGTGTGCTGTTGCCCCTGCGTGGTCGACAAACCGAACCGCCACCCGCGCGCAATTCAGCAAGGTCCACATCGTACTGATTTATCGGCCCGGACGCGATTTCGAGGCGGGTTCAGCCGCCGGAGTGCATGACGTCCGCGCCGGCCGGCACCGTGCAGTCGTCGGGGTCGTCCAGCCAGCCGTCGGGCAGGGCCACCCGGGCGGCGGATCCCTGCCGCCCCCGCGGCCCGTTCGCGGCGTCCGGGAATGCGACGTCGCCGTCGAGCCGATCCAGCAGGGCGTTCAGCTCGTCGAACGTCTTGACCAGCGCCAGCGCGCGGCGCAGGTCGGATCCGGCCGGGAAGCCGTGCAGGTACCAGGCGACGTGTTTGCGGATATCGCGCATGCCCTTGTCCTCGCCGAAATGCGCAATGAGCAATTCACCGTGCCGGCGGACGATATCGGCGACTTCGCCGAGCGTGGGCGGCGCGGGGGCGGGGCTGCCGGTGAACGCGGCCGACAGCTCGGCGAACAGCCACGGCCGGCCCAGGCAACCCCGGCCGATGACGACGCCGTCGCAACCGGTCCTGGCCATCATCGTCAAGGCGTCGCTGGCGTCGTAGATGTCGCCGTTGCCGAGCACGGGGATCGTCTGCACATGCTGCTTGAGCTGGGCAATCTGTTCCCAGTCGGCGGTGCCGCTGTAGCGCTGGGCCGCCGTCCGGGCGTGCAGCGCCACGGCCGCGGCACCCTCGGACTCGGCGATCCGGCCGGCATCCAGGTGCGTCGGGTGCTCGTCGTCGATCCCGATGCGGAACTTGACGGTCACCGGGATGTCGGTGCCGTCGGTCGCGCGGACCGCGGCGGCCACGATCTGGCCGAATAGGCGCCGCTTGTAGGGCAGGGCGGCGCCGCCGCCGCGCTTGGTGACCTTGGGCACCGGGCAGCCGAAGTTCATATCGATGTGGTCGGCGAGGTGTTCGTCGACAATCATTTTCGCCGCCGCGTACGTGGTGGCGGGGTCGACCGTGTAGAGCTGCAGCGAACGGGGTGCTTCGTCCGGGGCAAACGTCGTCATGTGCATGGTGACGGGATGCCGCTCGACGAGGGCGCGCGCCGTCACCATCTCGCAGACGTAGAGTCCGCTGACCGTGCCGACCTTGGCTTGCTCGAGTTCGCGACACAACGTGCGGAATGCGACGTTGGTCACACCCGCCATCGGTGCCAGCACCACCGGGCTGGCGAGCGTGATGGGGCCGATGCGCAATTCGGTGTCCGGGCCGGCTACCGGCGGCTCATCGCCAGCTTGCCGGCGGTTTGGTGCAGCTCGAAGGCGGTCGTGCGCTTGCCGGTGCGGGCTTCCCGCTCGAGCTGGCGCTGCTTGGACACCTCGAATTTTTCGCAGGCCTGCTCGAGTTCCTTGATCAACAAGGCCAGGTCCTCGCGCAGTTCGGCGGCCTCGCCGGTGAAGTCCTCGCGCTCGAAGATGCGCCATTTCTTCAGCACCGGCAAAACGACCTCATCGAGGTGGATGCGCGGGTCGTAGACGCCGCCGACCGCGATCATCACGGCCTTGCGCCGGAATTCGGGCACCTGGTAGCCGGGCATCTGGAAGTTGCGCAGCACCTTGTGCAACGACTTCATCGCCTGATTGGGCGCGATCTCGAATCCGGCCGCGGTGACGTCGCGGTAGAAGATCATGTGCAGGTTTTCGTCGGCCGAGATCTTGCCCAGCAACTGGTCGGCGATCGTCTCGTTGCAGGCCTTGCCGGTGTTGCGGTGCGAGATCCGGGTGGCCAGCTCCTGGAACGTCACGTAGGTGACGGAATCGAACAGGCTCTCGGCGAACAGATCTTCGCGAACCTGGTGGTTCTGGCCGGGGCTGAAGCCGCGGTTGACGACCTCGATGCGCAGCTTTTCCAGTTCGACCGGGTCGACCGCGCGGGTCACCACCAGGTAGTCGCGCAGGGCGATGCCGTGCCGGTTCTCTTCCGCGGTCCACCGGTTGACCCATTGCCCCCAGGGGCCGTCCATGCCGAAGTTCATCGCGATCTCGCGGTGATACGAGGGCAGGTTGTCCTCGGTCATCAGGTTCTGCACCATCGCCACCTGGGCGACGTCAGACAGTTGAGACTGTCCCGGCTCCCAGTCCTGTCCGCCCAGCGCGTAAAAGTTCTTGCCGTCCGACCACGGGATGTAGTCGTGAGGGTTCCACGGCTTGTGCATGGAGAGGTGCCGGTTCAGGTACGTCTCGACCACCGGCTCAAGCTCATGCAAAAGCTGCAGGTCAGTCAGTTCGGCTGGCATGACACCCCCAGTTATCTGTGTCTAATGGTTGCAGTCAATATATCTGTGTCGGTCAGTAGCATCAAGTTTCCGACGCGCGCGCCGAGGTCACGGTTCGGCCTCCTTCTGCAGGTTGTTCAGAAGACCGACCAGGGACGCCGCCGACGCCCGGACGGAATAGCTACTCGGGTACCCCTTCCGTCGGCGGAACATACGGTGCGGCGGTGTTGAAGAGCATGTTGACGCAGTAGTCGATGAATTGCTTGCGCGTGGCTCCGAGTTGCCGGTTCAGGTACGCGGTGAACAGACTCGTCAGGCCGCCGACCAGGCTGGTGGCGATCATCTTCTGCAGTACCGGATCGCCGATGTTGGACAACTTGCGTTGCAGCAGATCGATGAAACTTGGCATCCACTCGGCGCCCGATTGGGTCAGGATCGGCTCGACGGCCGGCGCCAACAGCAACACCCGTCCGCGCACCGGATCGTCGACCATCAGCTCGACGAATTGCTCGACCGCCTCACGCGGGGTGTCCGCCGATGTGAGCGCGGTCATAGCCCGCGCGCACACATCGTCGTAGACCGCGCGGACGAATTCGTCACGGTCGGAAAAACTCTCGTAGAAATACCGCTCGGTCAACGCCGCCTTGCGACACACTGCCCGGACGGTGAGCGCGGGCCCGCGCTCACTGCCCAGGAGTTGCACGCCGGCGGCGATGAGGTTGTCGCGACGAAGGGCGTGGCGACTTTCCAGGGGGACACCCGACCACCGTCCCCGTCGTTGACTGGTCTGCACATCGCTCCTAAGCTTGAAATGACAACAACCGTAGTCAGAATTTCGGACACAACTAGGAAACCCGACAGTGACCCAAGATACGTCCGCAACCTGCCCACTGACCAGCGTCGAAGCTGGTAGCGACACGACCACGGTAGCCGGGGTGGCAATGGGACCCAATGGCTCCGAAGCCGTCGCGGGCGGATGCCCGGCGTCTCCGGAGGGATATCAGGCCCCGCCGACCCCGCTCGGTCCAGAGTCTTTGACCTGGCGCTACTTCGGCGATTGGCGCGGCATGCTGCAGGGGCCGTGGGCGGGTTCGATGCAAAACATGCATCCCCAGCTCGGCGCCGCGGTCATCGACCACTCGACGTTTTTCCGCGAGCGCTGGCCCAGGTTACTGCGGTCGTTGTATCCGATCGGCGGAGTCGTCTTCGACGGGGACCGGGCCCCCAGCACCGGCGCCGAGGTGCGCGACTACCACGTCAACATCAAGGGGGTCGACGCGCAGGGACGTCGCTACCACGCGCTGAACCCCGACGTGTTCTACTGGGCGCACGCCACCTTCTTCGTCGGGACAATAATTGTGGCGGAACGCTTTTGCGGCGGACTGACCGAAGAGCAGAAACGCCAGTTGTTCGACGAACACGTCGAGTGGTACCGGATGTACGGGATGAGCATGCGCCCGGTGCCGGCGTCGTGGGAAGAATTCCAGGCTTACTGGGATCACATGTGCAACAACGTGTTAGAGGACAATTGGGCCGCTCGGGCGGTGCTCGATCTGACCGAGTTGCCCAAACCTCCATTCGCGCAATGGCTTCCGAACTGGCTCTGGGCCGCACAACGCAAACTGATGGCGCCGTTCTTCGTCTGGTTCACCGTGGGACTCTACGATCCCCCGGTCCGCCGGCTGATGGGTTATCGATGGTCGCGCCGTGACGAATTTCTGCACCGGCGCCTCGGTGACCTGGCCCGCATTGTCTTCGCTTGTGTGCCAACACGATTCCGCAAACACCCGCGGGCGCGGGCCGGATTGGACCGGGCCGCCGGACGGATTTCCGCTGACGCGCCGCTGGTGCATACGCCGGCGCGCAACCTGCCGCCGCTGGACGAGCGCGACAATCCGATGCACTACTGTCCCGAGATTCCTTGAGTTCAGAAACGGCGCCGGGAGGATCGTCGACGCGCGTTGCCCACGGTTGTGTTCACGCCAGAACCGGCCGCCCTCGACGACGTTACGGCGAGCCAGTTCGATCGTGCGTTGGGCAACGTCGCTCACGGGCCTCCGGCCCACGCAGCCGGATTGGCTAGCTCGCAGAGTAGTCCCGTCGGGCCGGGCGATCGGCGCTGTGGTAATAACTAGGTTGTCTATATTTATTGGTCTTGACGTAGGAGAGACATGGCCCGCACCGAAAGCGATCGCTGGGATCTTGCGACGAGTGTGGGGGCCACGGCCACCATGGTGGCCGCGCAGCGGGCGCTGTCCAACGACGAGAAGCTGATCGACGATCCGTATGCCGCGCCATTGGTGCGTGCGGTCGGCATCGACGTGTACGTCCGGATGGTCAACGGGGAGATCCCGGTGGGCGAGGGCTCCGATTTCGACCCCCGGCGAACGGCCGAAGCCATGGCCACGCGGACCCGGTTCTACGACCGGCACTTCCTTGATGCCACCCGGGGTGGCATCACTCAGGCGGTCATCCTCGCCTCCGGCCTGGACGCGCGGGCCTATCGGTTGCCCTGGCCGGCCGGCACCGTCGTCTACGAGGTCGACATGCCCGACGTGATCGAATTCAAGAGCCAGACCCTAAGCGATCTGGGTGCCCGCCCGACGGCCGAGCGGCGCACGGTCGCGGTCGATCTGCGCGACGATTGGGCCACCGCGCTGCAGGCGGCGGGATTCGACCCCAAGGCGCCGTCGGCGTGGAGCGCGGAGGGGTTGGTGGTCTACCTCCCGGATGATGCGCAGGACGCGTTGTTCGACAACATCACCGAACTCAGTGCCCCGGGCAGCCGGCTGGCGTTCGAATTCGTCCCCGACACAGCGGTTTTCGCCGACCCGCGGTGGCGTGCGCACCACGAGCGGATGAGCGAGTACGGGTTCGAGGTCGACTTCAACGACCTCGTCTATCACGGTCAGCGCAGCCATCTCGTCGAACACGTCAACCAGCGCGGCTGGGAAGTGTCGTCGCGCACCGTCAAAGAACTGCACGCGGCCAACGGGTTTCATTATCCCGACGATGAGGTCGCGGAAGCCTTTGCCGACGTCACCTACAGCAGCGCGGTGCTTTCGCGATAGCGCGCGTCAGCGTGGCAGGTCGCTGTCCAGAGGGCCGGTGACGAGCTCGCGATACGCCGCGCGGGCCGGCTCGTAGAGGTTGTGAAACGTCCCACGGACCGCGTCGCGGTTGTATTCGGGGATGGACGCCACCGGTGTCCAGAAGCTGTCGATGTCCAACTGGAAGAACGGCCCGGGCTGGCCAGGCAGGGTGCGCCGCAGGTAGTAGTTGGGGTCAATGGCCTGGCCCAGGCCGGGGCCGTAGCGCACGATCATCGATTTGCCGGGCTGTGGCTCGCGGTACACCGCGGCGCCCTGCCATTCGGTCAGGGTCAGCCCGCCGGGGGCCACACGTTGCGGGCCGAGCAGCGACTCGGCGATCCATTCGGTCCATTCGACGCGACCGTGCTCGTCGGCCGGGACTCGGATCTCGAGCAGGTAGCGCAGACCGATGCGCTCGACCCCGACGATCGAGGAAACCTGGGCGCGAGCGTCCACGACCCGCATCGCCACGTCGCACAGCGACTCAAAACCGGAGTAGGCGGTGGATTCGATGACGACCGCCTGCGCCTTGATCGACGCGGCCAGGGTGCCGTCCCGATTGACGTAGCGGACGAAGTTCTCGGCCGTCGGCGCCGGGCTTCCGCCCGGCCCCATGCCCCACGTCACGTCCTGAGCTAGCCGTTCGATCGGTAGCTCGTCGGCCAGGAACCTTTTGAGCTCCCGGCTCGTCACCTCGGTGAGGGGATCCGTTGCCGGATGCCGGATCTCCATCGTTACCAGGGCTACGGGCGCGTTCTGCCGGCCCGGATCGATGCTCACCACGCGAAGCATAGCCAAGCCGCCGAGCGGCCGGGCGTGGGCCATTCCGTGCGGAACAGGCCGATCGGCGGGCGGGGAGTTCCCCGGCCGGGGCGTGTCCAGGATCAACCGAAGTAACTGTCAAGCATCAACCGAGGTACTACACAGCGTTTGGTGCCCCCACCAGGGCTCGAACCTGGGACCTGCGGATTAAAAGTCGCTAGGTCAAGGCGCAGCAGAGGTCCGCAGAACTGTCCTTGTGATCCATCAGGGGCGCTAACCACCATCTCCCACTAGGGCGTTAACGGTAGCGGCGATCCTTCAGCGGCTGTGGCGAGTGTCGGCCCAGTTGGCCAAGTCGGGTGAAATTCGTGGACGTGGTGTGGACGCCGCCATGTCGTTTCGTGCGAAGTTTGCCGAGAATCGGTGCTCAACGCTTACTCGCAGCCAATCCCATTGCCGTCTCGATCCAGGCCGTAGATGTCCTTGCCGATGACTCGTACCGGGCCTTTGACGTAGGCGGGACCGTTACCGCTGCCGCCCGCACAGTCGACGTCGCTAGCAATAGGCACGCAGGCACCGGAGTAATTGGGGTCGCATGACTGGCCGGGCGCTTGCGGTATGGGCGCTATGGGGCGTGCGCCCGAATTCGCCGCAAGGGCGAGCGTAACCGCCACAGTGAGTCCGACCATCAGTGCTGTCCATTTGCCCACGGAGGCGAACTGTAGCCGAGCTATTCCACTCAGGAAGGCCTTTTTGGGCGATACCTGTCGTCGTCTGAGTCACGCATGGTATGCGGGATTTTTGTTGCCCCAGCAATGTGACGCCTGTGGTATTTAGTCGAGCTAATCAACGGCTGATGCTGGTCAGGTGTTTTAAGCACTTTGATGCAGGAAGTTAACAACAACCAGCAAACTCTACTTTGCCGAAGATGTCGGTATCTCCGCAGCTAGAGCGGATTCCGACTGGCGGAGTAGCTATTCATGGACTACCCTAGTGACGAGCGCTCAACTCATGTCCAAGTTCATAACGGGAGAGCTGAGCAACATGTCCATCGATGAAGACGCCCGTGTATTCGGGCAACATTTTGAAGGTGGCTGGCAGTTAGGGCTGCTGGTCGCCCGCAACGTCCACAAACGAGCACGGGCCGGGAGACCAGCTAAATCCGAACGGGTTCGGAATAAGGTGACCTGCGGGGAGTTCGCAAAGCTCGCCGGAGTATCCGATCGAACAATTCAGTGGTACTGGGACACCTGGGCGCTCGCTGCCGAAGCTGGGCATTGCACTCCTGCGGACGAACTACCGCTCGGTGCCGATGACCCACGGTTGACCAATATCGACGTGGACAACTACGAGTTTCGCGAGTTGTGGAACAAGTGCTATCGCGAAGTCAGACAGCGGAGAAGCAAGAACGGTAGCAAGGAATCTGGCGCCAAACGGGAGCGCCGGAACGGTTCCGCCTCGCAGCGCGAACCCAACGAACAGTCCTCTGCCGAATCGGAATCTGGTCGCACACACGGTAACGGCGATCAGACCGCCTCCGACCCAAAGCGTCATTCTCTCTACGGCCTGCAACTAGCAATCAACGAACTTCACGAAGCGCTGAAGCGTCACAGTTCGTCCGCCATGATTGTCGACGCGGCTGCGCGGGTCGCGACCAAACAGCACCGGGCCGCTCTATGCCGAGTTACCGGCGCGATGTAGCGCGCGATTGGTCGTACCGCCTATTGCGCTGCTTTGACGTGCGGTCTGTGGCTTCCCTTTGGCTGCTAATCGAGCTGATTAAGGCGATCACCCGTTAGCCGGTTGTCGGGATCTATTGAGCTCTCCGCTCGCCTTGGTTGCCTACCCCACGTAGCACTTGGCCGCCTAGGCGATGGGATGACACCTAGACGGCCAAGCTGCGAACCTTGGGTTGTTAGTGAGCACTAGGGCCGGATGCCTCACGAACAACCCGGTTCACCGTGGCGCGCAGTGCGGCTGATCGCACTGCCGCAGCCGGCCAGGAAGGGTCATCCTTCGTTATCTCGATGTCTCTTAACAGGATTAAGTCGATTTCGGTCTCAACGATCGGAAGATCGTACGAGTCATCCAGATCCATTGCACCGTCGGTGAAAATCACCTGAGCCTGATACTCCGTGGCGGACATAGAGCCGATTCTTGGCATTTGGAAGTCCCGCAGCAGAGGACCGAACACCTTGCCGAAAGTAAACGCGAAGTCGTAAGGGCGCGTGTCCCGCAGCATGAGCAGCACTGGCCACAGCCGAAAAGCTTCGGGAATGAAGTATGCTCCCGGAAGATATCCGTTGCCAGGCAACGAGGTTGGATAACCTTGAAGCGGTGACACCAGTTGCCCGTTCTCGACGCGATACCAACGCCAACCGTGGGTAACGGCACGCCAATTAAACGGGTAACGCTGGATGCCGTCTGTCAGCGACGGGGGGATCAACGCGGGCGGATGCACCTCAACACCGCTATCTGCGGCTAACGCGAACGTTGTTTTCACACGGCGGTGTCTTGCCCTTGTATCTGCCACCAGCTGAGGGCGGGGAATTCTCAAGCCCCTTCGGCACGAGCCCTGCACCCCAACCGTATTCCGAAGCCTCAGAGTCGATAGCTTCCAAATCCATGGAGTGCATAGGATTGTCGCCACTTCCGAGGCCGGACGTGTTGGCTCCCGTTCTAGCCATTCTGAGCACCTGTCTGCGCGTGCGGAACTGACTGGGAGGCATCGGCTTGCGCAACTGAGCCGGCCAAGGTTGCACCCGCTATGGCAACAGCAACTAGCACTTCAGAAAGATTGCCCGCCAGCCATTCTGACGCGGTCACTTCGGGATCACCGGGATGTCGTAGTCGCCGCTGGCCTTAATCTGCGTAACGCAAGCTTGGCCGCGACGCCGATAGCGTCCCGGAGAGTGGTGGACTTCGGATCTCGCGTGGTTCACGCTTTGCGATCAACGAGTCATGTTGAACGCTAGGTGATTTGGTGTTGTTTGGCAAGTGCTGCCGCGGCGTGTTTGGCAGC
>NZ_LQPT01000074.1 GCF_002102355.1 Mycobacterium sherrisii
CGCCGCAGCACTTGCCAAACAACACCAAATCACCTAGCGTTCAACATGACTCGTTGATCGCAAAGCGTGAACCACGCTAGATCCGAAGTCCACCACTTCCTGGGACACTGTCAAGATTGATATCGGTTTCTATTCAGCCAACGGCTTAGAAACTTCTGAATCATCTGAGCTCATCTTACTTTCTTTGTCCGGCCGCAAATCCTGAAACTTTGGATCATAAACCGATGAAGGGCCGTGCGTGGACTAAACCAGCATTGTCCGCTCTCCGGCCTGACGAAAAAGGACGACTCCCAAGTCGGTTAGCGGGGTTCGTCGTCGTTGGCACCGCTATGTTCCTGACTGGTCCGGTCGTCGAATGCTGCTCCGCCGCAACGAATCACGCACACCACACCAAATGGAAAGGCACTCATATGCCGAATGAAGATGGCTGGGAACCAACCCCGATCGAGCCTGACTCGTCGCTGCTGGTCCGGATGGTCTTCGCGGTGTTCGCGCGACCGTTGCGTTCTCACAATCGGGAGAAGCCGTGAATGTAGGTGTATACGCCGCGCGGTTGTTCTGAGTGATGCAGGGCTGGCCAAGGAAAGCGCGATATCGATCGGCCGAACTCCTCAAGCGGGAACCCAGCGAAGTGCTCAAGCCGACGCATCAATCCGAGCATTTCGGATGGTGCGATTGGAGCACCTTCGCTCGCAAATGTAGATCTTCCACTCCTCGAGCATTGTGAGATGTCGGCCAGGTTCACCGATATCGCCCTCAGGGATCTTGACCGCGGTCATGCCAGCCTTCTGGCAGCAGAGTTGAACGTGCCCACCACCGCTCCACGGTTGTCTCACCGGAGTTGTCGGCGCCGGCCGCAGCCAACCGCGCCCGACAACGCAGAAAGCCAGCGGGGTCATCGCCGTTGATGTCGTCGGAGACGAGCGCGACCGCGGCGGCCTTCGCGTCGTGGCAGGACATACCGGCGAGCGGCCGGCGGACTGGCCGCCGCGGGCGAACGTGCCTTCGACGCTTTAGCGGCCGTGAACTCCTGGAGGATCTCTCGACCGAGCACTCAGCCGACCAAGTCAACCGGCCCTTGCACGATCAGCTAAAGAGCTGCAGCTCCGGGTCAGTCGGACTTTCGGGAACCGTGTAGATATTCATGTGAGGCGCTTGATCCGCGGGGGTGTGAGCTCGTCGGCGAGGTCGTGCGAGGTGGTCGCGTTGTCGTCGTCGTGGATGGTGCTCATGGCAATTTCCACGAGTCGTGATCGCGACCCGCGGTTGCCTACTTCGATCTGGCACATACCAGCATGAAGCCAGATTCGACGCTCAAAATGGCCTATGAGCTGCAAAAACTCTGGTGCGCGATACTGGGATTGAACCAGTGACCTCTTCCGTGTCAGGGAAGCGCTCTCCCGCTGAGCTAATCGCGCCGGAAAGAAAATTGGAGGTGGAGACGGGAATCGAACCCGTGTGCACGGCTTTGCAGGCCGTTGCCTCACCACTCGGCCACTCCACCGCTGAGGGATTGATGCCACTTGCACCTTCGAGCGGATGACGGGATTCGAACCCGCGACCCTCACCTTGGCAAGGTGATGCGCTACCAACTGCGCTACATCCGCGCGCAACGGACGAGATCGTCGCCCGGTGCGAAGCACGACGATAGTCCACCGACGCGGGCGCGCACAAATCTCATGTACGTTGTCGCTCCACGTTATAACGCCGCCCCTGGGCGCGCAGGTGGCGCGTACTGGCGCACAGCGGTTCCGTGCTAGTCTTCGACGTCGTTCGCCTCTCGGCGCCGGTCCCGTGGCTCAGTGGGAGAGCGTCCGCTTCACACGCGGAAGGTCGCTGGTTCGATCCCAGCCGGGACCACAAGCTCACACGGTGCTCGGTACTGCCGGACACCGATTGCCTGGCCCGGGCAACGTCCGGCGCCAGCAAACACCCAACCTGTGCCATCGCCTTCTGATATGTCTTGGTCGGAGGGGGACAGACACCATGAAGACCGTAGTAATTCGCGCGGCCGTGCTCATCGGGGGCGCCATGATCGCGACCGGCCTCGCGCCGGTCGCCGCAGCGGTGCCAGGTGACCCGATGCCCGGCTGCGAGACACAGGTATTTGCCGATTATTGCGACGGACCCATCCGGCCCGACGGGTCGTGGAAACGCTGCCTATTTGCGCACGGACAGTACGGCGGCGGGGCCTACGTTCCGCCCGTGCAGAATTGCTTCATCGTGCCCGGTGTCGATCAGATCCCGCCCACGCCGCTGGGCCAGCCGAACCATCACATCGACTGACGGCAAGCAATCAATCACCCTCGGTGCCATGCCTGCGGGACCGACAGCAGCCCCACCGACACCGCGCGGCCCCGCGCCGCCCACGTCGGGGTGGGCCCGGCGCGGGACACCGTGGCCTCCGCATGATGCATGGCCGCCGTCTTGTTGAGCGAGTTGAGGTGGGTGATGGCGAAATCCCGGGGTGCCGACAGCGAACTCAGTTTGGACAGCGGCGCGGTCGCCGCCGAGAGCGCAGTGTCGAGGGTCGTCAAGGGCGCGGAGACCAGCGCGCCCAGCGCGGCGGGGATGGTGGCGAGGACCTGGGACCCGGTTGCTACCACGTCCGGCGCCGCGGTCAGTGCCCAGCAGCGCGGGCGCGGTTCGCCACCGTCTGTCATTGATGGCGGCGAGCTGAACGGGCTCAATGCCGCGACGGCGGCGGACGCCCGGGCGTAGGCATACATCGCGGCGGCGTCCTGGGCCCACATCTGTTCGTAGTCGGCGTCCACCTCGGCAATGGCCACGCTGGCCTGACCGAGCGGATTGTCGACGGCCAGCGCGCGATTCCGGCGACGATTGGTCGCGATGACATCGGGCGCCACCGTCGCTGCGAACGTCGAATCATGAATGTGTGCAGTAACTTTGGCGCACAGTGCCGCCTGTCGTGCGCGGGCGGCGGTGGCCGACAGCCAGGTCGTGTAGTCCGCCAACCCGCGGGCGATCGGCGCCGCGTCGTGCGCTGTCCAACCCAGTCGCGAGCACACGGCGCCGTACCCGGCGGCCATGTCGGCCAGCTGGGTGGCCAGCCGGTCCCAGGCCTCGGCGGCGGCGCCGAACGATCGCGCACCAGGACCGGAATGCATTCGTGCGGAATGGATTTCGGGCGGCAGGGTGCCGTATTCGGTGGCCGGCCAGAACGGCACCGGGGAGCGGCGTTCAGGCTGCTGTGGCTCGGCACGCGGCTCGGTGTCGAATGTGTCGGTCGGCAGTGCGGCCCCGCGTTGTTGCGCCGGCCGCCGTGAGTCGTTGTCTACCATGCGCGTTCGGGTCGCCTACCCGCTCTTACCGCTCGGCGGCGTCTCGAGTTGGCGCGGGCAGTACGACTTCGCCGATATCGTCGCGAATTGGGCCGCGCCGTTGGTGGTCAGCGCGGGGTTGTTGTCCTTCAGGTCGTTGAGGAGCTGCAAACCGGAGACACCGCGAGAGATCAACCCGCACACGGCTTTACCGGCGCTCACGGCCTGGCCGGGGTCCTGAAAGGTGATGCCCACCTTCTGCAGGTCGGCGAGGAAAATCTCGTTGTTCTCCTCGGTGGGCTCCTCATCCTCGCCCGGTATGGCGTAGGCGGGCGCGGCGACAACGATGCCCAGCGATACGCCAAGGAGCGCTAGCAGCAGTTTCATTGGATACTCCCTTACGACGGTGATTTCTTTCGCCTGCTCTTTCCTGGGTGGCACTCACCCCGACTTGGATTCAGTCCCACCCACCGCGATCTCCTCGCCGTCCGTCACGTGCACGGCGTGCACGCCGGGCGTCGTGGTCAACCGCGCGACGAGATCATCGAGTCCGGCCTCGTCGACGCTCCAGTGCTGCACCATCTCGGGCTGCTCCTGCAGCTGAGCGATGACGCTGTCGAGCTTGACCGGTCCGATACGGCGTTCGCCGGTGATCGCCCGGGTCTGGATGCCGGTCGAGCCGACGACGCGGGCCGCCGGGCTGCCCAGCGCCCCGCCCGCCAGACTGCCCATGGTTGCCTCGTTGACCAGGCTCGCCGGGAAGTCCGCCGCGGCGGCCGCGGCCACGCTCGCGGCCGGCAGCGCGGTCGCCGACAGCCTGATCGCCGGGGTGGCGGTGGCCCAGCTCGGTGGCACCGACAAGTGCCCAACCGTCGGCGCGCTGCCCAGTACCGCCGACACTGGCTTGACCGGGATGGCCGCGGCCACCTTTCCCGGTGAGGCCAGACCGGCGCCGAGCGTCGATTTCGACATGGCCGCGCTCCACGGCGCGTAGATGAAGAAGTTCTTCCACTGTGAGATGCCCAGGCTCGAACTGGCATTGACGACGTTGGTCCACGTCGCCTGGGTGCCGACCTGTCCGATGCTCGAATACAGCACCTCCCAGAACGGCGCCACGTCCGTGCTCCCGGTTGCCCCGCCGATCAGGTCCTGCCAGAACTTGGTGTACTGGCCGCTGAGCGAGGTGAGGTATTCCTCGATCTGCTTCAGCCAGGACGACAACGAGCTCGACTGCGACGTGGCCGCCGCCGCGGCCTGGGTCAGCTGGCCGGTGTCGTTGGTGGTGGCCGGCGCCTCCTCGAACGGCGGCAACTCACCGGCGGCCTGCGACGCGCTGGCATAGCTGAACATGGCGGCCGAGTCGCGGGCCCACATCTCGGCGTAGTCGGCCTCGTTCGCCGCGATCGCCGCGTCGTTTTGACCCAGGATGTTGGTCTGCAGCAATTCGACCAACTCGAGGCGGTTGGCCGCGACCACGATGGGAGGCACGGTGGCCGCCAGGGCTGCCTCGTAGGCACCGGCGGCGGCCTGAGACTGCGCGGCGGTCTGCTCGGCCTGGCCCGCCGTCGCCGACATCCACGCCACATACGGGCCCGCCGCCGCGGCCATCGCCTGCGACGACTCGCCAATCCACGTCTCGTCGACCAGCTCCGAGATCACCGAACCGTAGGCGGCCGCCGCGGCGTGCAACTCGGCGGCCAGCGACTCCCAGGCCGTGGCGGCCGCGAGCAACGGCCCCGCGCCCGGGCCCGAGTAGATCTGGGTGGAGATCATCTCCGGTGGCAGTGCTGCGAAGTCGCTGAAAACCATTGCCGCACCCTCTCTTATTTCGCGTTCGGCGGTATGACGATGACGGTGGACGTGGTCGCGATGTTGTCGGCCGCGACGGTGCCGGGCACCCGGACCGTGGACCCCGCGACGGCGCGGGTCGCGCTCGCGCCGACGGCACGCCCGGCCAGGCTCGACAGCGCCGTTGGGGCGAACATGCCCTGCTGACCGTTGACGGCCATCGCGGGAGCGGCCTCGAGCATCGTCTCGGGCAGCTCGGCAGCGACAGTCCGGATCGCGGGCACTGCCGAGGCCCAGTTGGCCGGCACCGACAACGACCCGACCAAACCGGCGCGCCCCGCGGCGGCCGAGACCGCACCCGGGCCAACCGAATGCACGGCCGCCGCCGCGCCACTGAGTAGGTCGCTGCGCATCAGCGGTGCCAGGACGCCGATGAGTGGCTTGGGGTGCAGCAGGGGTCCGATGCCCTGGATCCCGACTCCGAGGTTCGGGATGCTGACCGCGATCTGGTACCAGTTCTTCATCAGGTTGGCCACCCCGAGCGGGGTGTACGGTCCGGAGATCGTGCCCATCAGGCTGTTGAAGGTCTTCAGGATCCCGGTGATGTCGGTCAGGCCCAACGGAAGCTGAGCGCCGGCCGCCGTCGTGATCGCGTTCGCGTTCACCAAGCCCTGCAGGCCCAGCGGGGCCTGCGAAACCGCCTCGGCGACTTTGGATTGCACGTCGGACGCGACCGACGACTCGAGCGCGGAGGCGACCGCGGCCGATTGACTGCTCTCGGCGTCGCCGTCGGTCGTCGTCGGTGACGCGGCGAACGGGGTCAGCTCGGTGGCGGCGGCCGAGGCGCCGGCGTAGGCGTACATCGCGCCCGCGTCCTGCGCCCACATCTCGGCGTACTCGGCCTCGGTGGCCGCGATCGCCGGTGTGTTCTGACCCAGGATGTTGCCCGCCACCAACGCCGCCAGCAGCGCCCGGTTCGCCGCGACCAGCTGGGGCGGCACCGTGGCGGCGAAAACGGCCTCGAACGCGGCCGCCGCCGCCTTGGCCTGCGCGGCGGTCTGTTCGGCCGCGCCCGCGGTGCTGTTCAGCCACGCGATGTAGGGGACGACCGCGGCGACCATCGATCGCGACGAGGGGCCATACCAGCCGGCGCTGGTCAGTTCGGCGACGACGGAGGCGTACCCGGCGCCCGCCGAACGCAGCTCGGCGGCCAGCCCATCCCAGGCGGCCGCGGCGGCCAGCAACGGACCCGAGCCGGGCCCGGAGTAGATCCTCCCCGAGTTGATCTCTGGCGGTAACGCTCCGAATTCCATTGGCTCATTCACCCCATCCGTGCTGACCACCGGCGCGCGCCCACCGTCGTTGATCCCGATTGGCAACGACGTCGAGCAGCGATTGCCGCTACTTGGTGGTCAGGAGATTAGCCAGGCCTGGCAAAGAAGACGCGGGCCCCCCACCGGCTGCCCCCCGGAACGGCCGCGCGCTTACACCGACGCGATCGCGGCCGTGGAGCAATCTCATCGCCCCCGCGGCCCGTCTACCTCGCACACCCGCCAGCAACGCCATAGTGAACGCAGAGTTAACTCACATAAAACGTAAATTTCTCCTAGGGGAGCTAGCAATTAAAATCTCGTGAGCGGAATCTACGCCCGCGTCAACCGAGGTCGGGGCAGATTCGGAAGCGGTGCGCAAGGTCCGGCGCGGGCGATGAACGGCTCCCCGCGACCCGGGCCGGCCGTCAGCCCGCCACGCCGCCGGCTCCCGGCCAGCAACGTCGGTGGGGATTCGGTGCGGCACCGCCCGGCGAACGGCCGCCGTCGGCGGCGAGAATGGGAGGCACGTGCGACCGTCAAGGAGGCAACGATGAGTAATCACGAGGGCATCGGCACGCTGAAACTCGAATGCCCGCAGAGCCACCCCGTCGGCAGAATCCTCAAGGAAGCCCCGCACCAGCAGGTCGTCTACGACCCCGGTGCCCAGGTCGGCCCGCGCCGGTTCTGGCCGGATGAACAGGACCAGCCGCGGTTCACCACGCGCTGCTCCCAATGTGACCGGCCGGTGGGTGACGCGACCACCACTCTGCAAGACAAGCATCGCAACCTGGTGCTCAACGCCTCGGAGACCAGCGAAGTCGCCACGCTGCCGTTCCTGTAGCGCCTACTTCAGGTCGATCCACTCACCCGGGGCGGCGGTGCGCAGCACCCGCTTGAGGCCGGCCTGGTCGAACGCCGCGGCCACGTCGTGGCCGCCCTCGGTGAAGTGCGCCCAGCCGTCGACGTGGGCCGGTATCACCGTCTGGGCGCCGAGCACTTCGGCCGCCGCCGCCGCGCGGGCCGAGGTCAGCGTTAGCGGACGGCCGCGCTCCTTGCTGGGCACGGTCGCGGCGCCCGCGAACAGCACCGCGACGTCGATGTCGCCGATGCGGTCGGCCACCTCGCCGACCGCGCTCATCGACGCGTTGTCACCGCTGAGGTAAACCGTGGGCAGGCCCGGCCCGTAGAGCACGAAACCGGTCACCTCGCAGTTCACATGACCCTCCATGTCGCGCACGCCGTCAGCGGGACCGTGCACGGCCGGAACTGCTTGCGCCGCAATACGTCCGGGACCGCCCGGCAGGTAATACGACTGCCAGGGCTGCAACCCGACGGCCGAGGATCCCAGCCGCCCCGCGGCGCCGGGATGGGTCACGATCAGCGGAGCGCCCAGCGCCACCCGACGGCCCTCGTCGTCCAGGTTGTCCGGGTGTTGGTCGTGGCTGATCAGCACCACGTCGATCTGGCCGAGGGCATCGGCGCCCACCGCGGGGCCGGTGAGCTTCGTCAGATAGCCGTGCGGACCGGGCGGATCGAAGGTCGGGTCCATCACGATCCGGCGACCCGCGATGTCGATGACTGTTGTGGGGCCCCCCAGCACAGCTATCGCGCAGTCCCGGCGCTGCTCGTCTACTACTTCGGCCATGCCGTTGCCCCTGAATGTGTTTCGCGCAGAATCGATATCGGGTCGAGGAGCAGGCTATAACACAACGGATGCGCGGGCCGCGGCGACGTCGATTTTTCTTATCGGATGCGGATCGTCGCCGTCACACCTTGCGGGCCCGGTCCTGCCAATAGGGTTCGCGGAGCTGGTTTTTCAGGATCTTGCCGCTGGCATTGCGGGGCAACTCGTCGACGAAGTCGACCGTGCGGGGGCACTTGTAGCTGGCCAGGTGGGCGCGGCAGAACTCGATGATCTCGGTGGACGAGACCGGTGCACTGGTCACCACGATGGCCTTGACGGACTCTCCCCAGTGCTCGTCGGGGACGCCGATGATCGCGGCATCGGTGATCTGCGGGTGCTCCTGCAGCACGCTTTCCACCTCGGGCCCGTACACGTTCTCGCCGCCGGTGATGATCATGTCTTTGAGCCGGTCTTCGATGAACAGATAGCCCTCGGCGTCGACGCGCCCGATGTCGCCGGTGCGCAGCCAATCGCCGGCGGTGATGGTCTCGGCGGTTGCCTCGGGCCGGTTCAGGTAGCCGACCATGCGCTGATCGCTGCGCACCCAGATCTCGCCGGCCTCCCCGTTGGGGACCTGTTCGCCGGACTCGGGATCCACGATGCGAATTTCGTTGCCCCGGGCTGCCTTTCCCGCCGACATCAGCAGCTCCGGACGGTCCGAATTGCGGTGGTCTTCGGCGTTGAGAGCGGTGATCGCCCCACACAGCTCGGTCTGGCCGTACACCTGGATGAAATTGATCTGCGGCCAGGCCTGCAGCGCTCGCTGCAACAACGGCAGCGGCATCGGCGCGGCGCCGTATACCAGATAGCGCAGACCCGACAGCGCACCGATCCCGGCCTCCCCGGCGTCGAGAAACCGGGCGATCACCGGCGGCACCAAAAAGGCATGTGTCGCACCGTTTTTCACGGCCCCGATCAAGGTGGCGGCGTCGGGCTCGCGAGTCAGGTATGTCGGTACGCCCGCACGGATACCGAAGAACGCATACGCGATCCCGCCCACGTGGAACAGGGGCATGGCGACCAGGTTCGCGTCGCCTTCGGTGAACGGAAATGGCTCAGAGAGGTTGACGATGTGGTTGACCAGCGCGCGCTGCGTCAGCAGGACCCCCTTCGGGCGTCCGGTGGTGCCCGAGCTGTAGATCGTCAGGGCGGTGTCGGTGTCGGCGACGTCGGGATCGGGGCCGATCGGCTCCGCCGCCGCGAGCAGCGCTTCATATTCGTCGTCGGTGCCGCCGACTACGACAATGCGCTCCACGCCGGGTGTTTTGGCACGGATGGCGTCGAGGGCGGGTCGCAGCTCGGCGCCCACCAGAAGCACCCGGGCGCCGCTGTCGTTGAGCACGTGCACGAGTTCGTCGCCGATGACCCGCCAGTTCACGATCGTGGCCACCGCGCCGATCGAGGTGGCCGCCAGCAGGGTTTCCAGGCACGCCGGGTGGTTCTTGTCCAAAAACGCCACCACCTGACCACGCTGCACGCCCGCGTCCCGCAACAGGCCGGCGGTTCGACGAATCCGTGCGGCCCACTGCGCCCACGACCACTGCTGCCCGCCGTAGTGCAGGGCGATGTCGTCGGGCCGGCGCGCCGCGTGCAGCTCGACCATTCCGACGAGCGTCTGCGTCGTGCCGACGTCGGTTGCTGGCATGGGTCCTCCACTCTAGAAGCCCGGATTCGGCGAGTTCAGTCAGATTAAGGTTCGCCACCTTGTTTACCACCAAGGCCGGTGCGAGCGGGCGCCTTCTGACTGAGAGCGAAACGGTCCTAGCGGAATTTGCGGTGCGCACGAACGATCCCGGTGCTGGCGTCAGGCGGTGCCGGTCCGCAATATATTGCGCGACAATAGTATTAGCGGTATTAGCTCAAGCCTCGATCAGGCGGTCGCCAACGTGATTCTGGTCCGGTACGGGTCGGTGAACGGCAGCCAGGCCTCGTCGAGGTCGGGGATCTCGGCGTCGGCCGTCAGCGCATCGATTACGGCACGTACGGTTTCGCGGTTCTCGTTGCGGCGCCACACCAGCGACCACGTCCAAAACGGAGTGGGTCCGGTGATGGGGCGCTGCACCAGGTCTGCGGGCACCGCGGCGCTCTGCGCCTTCGGCGAGCACAGTACCGGACGGCCCAGGCGCCGAACGTGTTCGAAAAACATCGGCGCGGCCAGGCCGCCGTCGCTGATGCGCACCGTGCGAGCCCCAGTCTCTCTGGCGAATTGCTCGCCGTACCGATTCCAGGAGAACCAGCTGCCGGAGTCGGCGTCCAGTAGCACGATGGTCTCGGATGCCTGCACCGGTGAGGCATCCGAGCCGACACTGACCGCATGCAGTTGGTGGGCGCCGATCAGATGTGCGTTCAGGCCATGCCGATCCAGGTCCGGTGACCGCACCCCGCAGATTGCCAGGTCGACGCCGCCCTCGGCCACGCGTGCGACCTGGGCGTGCGACGGCAGCACCCAGGTGTCGATGTGCACCTTGGCCACTGCCGCGGTCCGGTCGGCTAGATCCGCAGGCAACCAGTGCGCATAGCCGACCCGGACCGGCTCGGCCAGCGACAGCCCAATTGCCGACCGGCGCAACTGATCTGCCTGATCTAGCAGGATGCGAGCCGACGGGAGCAGCGCCGCACCGGTCGCAGTCAGGGTCACCGAGCGGCGATCGCGGTCGAACAGGCGCACCCGAAGATCGCGCTCGAGAACCTTGATCTGCTGTGAAAGCGACGGTCCGGCAATGCATAACCGCTTGGCCGCCCGCCCGAAGTTCAGCTCTTCGGCGACTGCAACGAAATAACGAAGGTGACGCAACTCCACGTCGAGAATGCTAATGCGGCACTAGGAGCCGTGGCCTCACAGAATCGCATTGACAACATGTGTAACCATTGCTGAGCAAATCCGGCAGTGGAGGAATTAGTAGATGGTCGCCGTTGATCGTGCCCACGCCCGCACGTTCGTCGTGACGGGAGCCGCCTCGGGTATCGGTCTGGCCACGGCGCGCCGCCTGCTGGCCGACGGCGCGACCGTCATCGGCACCGACGTGCACACTCCGCCCGATTTGGGCTCCGAGTTTCACCGGGTTACGGCCGACGTCACCGATGAAGGCGCAGTGCAAGCCGTGTTCGCGGCGGCGCCCGAACGCCTTGACGGGGTCTTTCACGCCGCGGGCGTCGCGGGCGGCGGACCGGTGCATCTGCTGGAGCGGGCGGAGTGGGACCGAGTGATCGGGATCAATCTCACCGGCACCTTCCTGGTGGCAAAGGCGGCGCTGGCGAAAATGATCGGACAGGAGCGTGTCGACGGCGAACGCGGTTCGATCGTCACGGTGGCCAGCATCGAGGGATTGGAGGGCACCGCGGGCGGCAGTTCCTACAACGCCGCAAAGGGCGGAGTTGTGCTGCTGACTAAGAACATTGCCCTCGATTACGGTCCGAGCGGTATCCGGGCCAACGTCGTCTGTCCCGGTTTCATCGACACGCCGATGGCGCAGAGCGTGTTCGGCCTGCCCGGCATGGAGGGTCCGCTGGCCTCGATCACCGCGGAGCACGCCCTGCAGCGGCTCGGCCGTGCCGACGAGGTCGCCGCCGTGGCCGCGTTCCTGTTGTCGCGCGACGCGTCGTTCGTCAGCGGCCAGGCCGTCGCCGTCGACGGAGGCTATACCGCCGGTCGCGATCACGGTGTGGTTAAACTCTTCGGCTTTCCGACCTAGCGCCCTAGGATTCGCCCATGGTGACTCCTGACGACGCGATCGAGGCGATTCGAGGTACCGGGGGAGCGCAGCCGGGTGCTCGCGCCTTGCACGCGAAAGGGACGCTGTATCGGGGCACGTTCACTGCCGGCCCCGGCGCCGCGGAACTGTCCCGCGCGAAACATCTCAGTGGCTCGGCGGTGCCGGCACTGGTCCGTTTCTCCAACGGCTCCGGCGACCCGGCACAAGCCGACGGCGCGCCCGGTGTGCGCGGCATGGCGGTCAAGCTCACCCTGCCCGACGGCACCACCACCGACGTATCGACCCAGACCGCCCGGCTGTTCGTGTCCGCGCGACCGGAGGGCTTCGTCGAGCTACTCAAGGCGACGCGACCGGGGCCGACGATGCCGCTGCGGCTGGCCAAGTACTTCCTCACCCATCCGCGGGCGCTCCGGGCGTTGCCAGTGCTGCGCGACGCTAACAAGGTGCCGACCAGCTACGCCACCATCGAATACCATGGCCTGCATGCCTTTCGCTGGGTCGGCGCCGACGGCAACGCGAGATTCGTTCGCTACCATATGATTCCGGCCGCCGGTGTGAGCTATTTGTCCGGCGCGCTGGCACCGGATCTGAGTCCGGACTTTTTGACCGAGGAGCTCAATACTCGTCTGGCACAAGGGCCCGTCGCGTTTGACTACCGCGTGCAGATCGCCGGTCCGCGGGATTCGACCGTCGACCCGTCGGCGCCGTGGCGCAGCACCGAGACGGTCACCGTCGGCAAGCTGGAAATCACCGGACCGGACACCGAACGCGAACATGGCGGCGACATCGTGGTCTTCGACCCGATGCGCGTCACCGACGGCATCGAACCCTCCGACGACCCGGTGCTGCGCTTCCGCAGCCTCGTGTACTCGGCCTCGGTGCAGCTGCGCACCGGTGTGGCCCGCGGCTCCGAAGCGCCGCCGGTCTGACGAAAAGGCGCTCAGCTGCGCGATTGTCGGCGACTTTGCGGACCCGACTAGTGTTTTTCAAAGTGTTGGCTTCGCACGTCGTTTACATCGGCTTGGCCGGGTTCGCCGCCGGCTTCATCAACGCACTCGTCGGATCGGGCACCTTGATCACCTTCCCGACGCTGGTCGCGTTGGGCTATCCGCCGGTGGTTTCGACCATGTCGAACGCCGTGGGTGTGGTTGCCGGCGGCGTCTCGGGGACCTGGGGGTACCGGACCGAGCTGGACGGCCAGTGGGGCAGGCTGCGCTGGCAGGTCCCGGCATCGGTGGCCGGTGCGGTGCTCGGCGCCTTCTTGCTGCTGCATCTGCCCGAGACGGTGTTCATCATGGTGGTGCCGGTGCTACTGGTGTCGGCCCTGGTGCTGGTGGTGGCGGGGCCGCGGATCCAGTCCTGGGCACGCCGGCGGGCCGAAGCCCGGGGCCGTTCGTCCGACCACGTGTCACCGGCGCGGACGGCGGTACTGGTGCTGGCCACCTTCGCCGTCGGTGTCTACGGCGGCTATTTCACCGCGGCGCAAGGCATTTTGTTCGTCGGCATCATGGGCGCGCTGCTGCCCGAATCGATCCAGCGCATGAACGCGGCCAAGAATCTGTTGGCGTTGGTGGTCAATATCGTTGCGGCCGTTGGCTATACGTTGGTCGCGTTCGATCGGATCAGTTGGCCGGTCGCCGGCATCATCGCGGCCACCTCGCTGGTGGGCGGCTGGATCGGCGCCCGCTACGGGCGCCGGCTGTCGCCCAACGCCTTGCGGTTCACCATCGTGGTGGTCGGCGCGGTGGGGCTATATCGCCTGTTCGCGGTGTAGTCACCATTGGGTGGCCCGCGCGGCGTCCGCGATGACATCGAGCATGTCACCGCGCTGCTGCCAGGCCCGGCGCTGGCGCATGGCGCCGTTGCCCTCGGCCAGCAGGCGGTCGAGTTCGGCGGTGACGCGGTCGTATTCGTCGAGTTGCTCCAGCGCCGGGCGTACCTTGTGCACCAGCGCATCCAGCTGCCGACGCGCCGGAACGGCGCCGTAGTCGTGCACCGAATCGAGCAACTGGCCGGCCAGGCCGTCGTGGGCGGCCTTCCAGTACGCGGCGCGCAGTGCCGCCGGCGGTAGCCGGCCGCCGTCGTCGCCGCGGCCCAGCGAATCCAGCGCCGTCATCACGGCGGCCCGGATCAAGGTGGCCAGCAACACCGTTTCGTCGACGGTCGCGGGTACGTCGGCCACCCGCACCTCGACCGTCGGGAAGTTCGACGACGGCCGCACGTCCCAATAGATCATCTTCCGATCGAGGATCACGCCGCTGTCGATCAGCATGCGCACGGTGTTGTCGTACTGCTCGGGGGAGGCGAAGAACGGCGGCGCACCGGCCACCGGCCAGCGCCGCCAGAGGATGCTACGCCAACTTGCGTAGCCGGTGTCGGTATTGCGGTACAGCGCAGAATTCGCCGATAGCGCAAGCAAACTCGGCAGCCACGGCCGCAGCCAGTTGCTGACCTTGACAGCGGCCGCACGGCCGGGTACCTCGACGTGCACGTGGCAGCCGCAGATGCCCTGCTCGTGGGCAACCATTCCGTACTCGGCGCCGATCCGCTGGTAGCGCTCGGTGTCGGTGACCGGGAACTGGTGTGGGGTGACCGGCGGCAGGCCCAGCGCCAGCAGCCGAACCCCGCTGGCCTCGGCGGCCTGCGCCGCGGTACGCCGCAGGCTGCGCAGCTGTTCGCCCAGCTCCGTGCTGGACGTGGCCACCTTCGAGGTGGTTTCGACCTGGCAGCTGCTCAGCTCCAGCTGCAGGTCGACGCCTTGCCGCTGGGCGTGCGCCGCCACCTCGTCGTTGCGCGGAGCGGGTTCGCCGGTCTCGGGGTCAACGAGAAGAAATTCTTCCTCCACGCCGAAGCTGGGTATCTGATGCATCCAGCCCAATCAACCTTTCGATCCGGCGCGGCGACTGTGACGCAGCGTGGGCGCTAACGCGCCAGTGCGGAGTCGACGGTCGGGTAGATCGGCAGCTTGGTGCCGAGGCCACAGGCGTCGACCAGCCGGGTAACCACCCGCTGCGGGCTGACCAGCCGCAGTTCGACCCCCCGCAGGCGGCAGTCGTCGGCCTGTTCGGCCAGGACGGCCAGCGCGCAGCAGGCCATGAAATCAAGACCGGTGACGTCGACGACCAGCGGTCCCGGCGCGTCGACGGCGCGGGCCGCCTCGCCGACCAGATGGCGCCACGTGGTCTCGTTGCAGGCATCGACTTCGCCGCCGGCATAGATGACGACCGCGGCGCCGCGGCGGTCGGTGGTGGCGCGCAGGGTGCTGTGCGGGTCGCCGAGCTCGTAGACCAGCCGGGTGCTGAGCATCAGCGGTGGACTCGAAGCGGTGAGTGTTGTTGTCATGGTGGACTCCTGATCGACCGGCGCCGTCGGCGCCGGGATGGATGTCCGTCCTGGGGTCTGAAGACAGACTTTCCGCGAGAGTGCGGATCTCCTTTGTATAACGAGACAGGGCGGTCTGTCTACATGTGCCGGTTAAGCGTAGCGTAAGCACAAATATGACCACTCCCGACGTCGCGCCGGCCGCGCCCGCCGCCCGTGAACGGATCCTCGCCGCCGCATATGAGCTGTTCAGCCGGCGTGGCATCCGTGCGGTCGGCACCGACGAGGTGATCGAGCGCGCCGGGGTGGCCAGGGCGACCTTGTACCGGCATTTCGCCACGAAAAACGACCTGGTGCTGGCCGTGTTGCAGCGTCGCGAGCAGGTCTGGACGCACGGGTTGATCGAGGCGCAGTCGGAACGCCGCGGCAGCGCTCCCGAACAGCAGCTGCTGGCGATCTTCGACGTGATGGACGAGTGGTTTGCGCACCGCGACGGCTACGAGGGCTGCTCGTTCATCAACGTGCTGCTCGAGTTGGGCCCCGATCACCCCGCCGGGCAGGCCTGCATCGCACACATCGACCGGGTGCGCGGCATCGTGCGCCGCCGTGCGCTCGCGGCGGGCCTCACCAACGTCGAGGACTTCGCCTCGTCCTGGCACATCCTGATGAAGGGCGCCATCGTCCTGGCCGCCGTCGGCGACCTGCACGCCGCCCGGCGCGCCCAGAAGATGGCGGCGGCGTTGATCGAGCAGCACCGCCCGGTCACCGTCGCCCAGCTCGGCGAGGCGGCCGGTTAGCGCCGTCAGACGGCGTCGGCCGCGGTGGTTCCGGATTTGCGCTCGTGTTCGGCCTCGAGTTCGGCGATCGCGCGAGAGGTCCGCTCCCGCAGCAGCAGGGCCGCGGTGCCGCCGATCACGATCGCGATCACGAGCGCGATCCAGGAGAACCGCTCCAGCCATCGTTCGGCGGCGATCCCGGCGAAGTAGACCACCGCGGTGGTGCCGCCCGCCCAACAGATGGCACCGGACACGTTGGCCGCCAGGAACCGCTGATAGTGCATTTTCAACGCGCCGGCAAGCGGCCCCGCGAAGATCCGCAGCAGCGCGATGAAGCGGCCGAAGAACACCGCGCGGATTCCCCAGCGGTCGAACAGGCGCTCGGCCAGCATCACGTGCCCCGGGCCGAAGTGCCGGGGGAAGCGTCGGCCCAGCTTCTCGAAGAGCGACATGCCGAACCGGCGCCCGATCGAGTAGCCGATCGAATCGCCCACCACCGCGCCGATCACCGCGGCGGCGCCGACGCCGACCGGGTTGACGGCGAGGTCGTGGTGCGACGACATCAGCGCCGCGCTGACCAGAATGATCTCGCCGGGAAGCGGCACGCCGAGGCTCTCCAACCCGACCACACCCGCGACCACGAGGTACACCGCGAGCGGCGGGATGGACTGCAGCAAAGCCTCCGCGTTCATGGGTCAAGGATGCCTGACCGGTGCGGGCTGCGCGCTGCGATGTCTGCCCTCGCGGGTGCCAGGGGCGCCAACTGCGGACGCTTGGGCGACCGCCCGTCGGCCGCCGACAACCCCCGCATCCGCCGCCACACCCACGGAAAGAAGTTGTCCTGCGTCCAGCGCAGCCGGCCGTAGCCGCCGTCGGCGATGGACAGCTCCGTGGGGTCGGGGTGCGCCGCAGCCCAATCATGGCTGCTGCCCGGAAGATTGAGGGCTTCGGCCGCCGCGGCCGCGAACAGGATGTGGCCCTTGGGGGAGGCGTGCACGCGGTCGAAGCTCCACGTGTCCCAGTCGCGCATCGAGGCCGCGTTGTACAGGTCGACCAGCCGGAAGTCGTACCGTCGGGCGGCGACGGTGATCGCGTTGTTGATCCGGGCCAGCCGCTTGGCCACGATGCGTCCGAACGGCAGGAACTGCGCGACGTTCGGGAAGGTGGTGGTCACCACCGTCGCACCCGATCGGGCGAGCGCCGCATAGACGTAATCCAGCTCCGCCAGGGCCCGGGGAAACGACCGCCCGGGCTGGATGACGTCGTTCATCCCGGCGCACACGGTAATCAGATCCGGCTTCATCGCCAACGCCTGCGGCACCTGCTCGGTCAGCACCTCGCCCAGCCGCTTGCCGCGCAACGCCAGGTTGGCGTACAGCAGTCCGGGGTACAGCGCGTCGAGCATCTCGGCCAGCCGGTCGGCGAACCCCTGCAGACCGACGATGTCGTCGCCGTCCCAGAGACCTTCGGTTTGGCTGTCGCCGATGGCAACGTACCGGGAGTATCGGGCCTGACGAACGCCGCGCACGATGCCGAGACTAATCCCGATTCGAATCCGGATGCGTGAGGCGGGCCACCGAAATAACTGTTGTAGCGTGGCTTTCGCCGCGCCCATCGGCGGGCCGGCACCAGGAGAATCGATGGAATTCAATCTCGCCCAAGTGTTTTCGGCAGTGGCCGCGGCCAACCCCGACCGCGACTGCATCGTCTTCGGACACCGACGATTCACTTTCTCGCAAACTGAGCGACGCGCCCGGCGATTCGCCCGCGCGCTGAACTCCTGGGGACTCGGCGCACGTCGGGAACGTAGCGAGCTCGCACCACACGAATCGGGGCAGAGTCACCTCGGGGTGTACCTGGCTAACTGCAACGAGTTCCTCGAGGCCATGCTCGGTGCGTACTTCGCGCGGGTGGCCCCGTTCAACGTCAACTACCGCTACGTCGCGGACGAACTGATCTATCTGCTGGACAATGCCGGCGCGGAGGCGGTGATCTACCAGGCCCGCTTCGCCCCGACGCTGGCCGAGGCGCTGGCCCGCTCCGGGCTGCCCACGATGCGGTTGATCCACGTGGACGACGAGTCCGGCAATGATCCGGTGCCGGGCGCGGTGCGCTACGAGGAACTGCTGGCGTCGAGCTCCGAGGAGCCGCTGGACCTCGTCCCGTCACCGGATGATCTCTACGTGCTCTACACCGGCGGCACCACCGGGATGCCCAAGGCGGTGCTGTGGCGCCAGCACGACATCTACCTCAACGCCATGGGCGGACGCGCCTTTGGCAGCGGCGAGACGGTGACCAGCCTGGAGGAGATCGTCGAGCGGTCGCGGGTGGCGGCGCCCGGTTCGATGACCTGTGCGCCGCTGATGCACGGCGCCGCGCAGTGGGCGGCGTTCATCAGCCTGTGCGGCGGGCGGCCGTTCGTGATGGCCCCGACGACCACCCATTTCGACCCGGCCGAAGCGTGGGCGCTGGCCAGCCGGGAGCGGGTGGCCTCGTTGTCGTTCGTCGGCGACGCCTTCGGCCGGCCGCTGCTCGATGCGCTCGAGGCCGGCGACTACGACCTGTCCGGGCTGCTCGGGGTGGTCACCGGGGGAGCGGCGCTGAGCGCACCGCTCAAGCAGCGCTTCGTCGAGCTGCTGCCGCAGTTGACCATCCTGGACGCGGGCGGCTCGTCGGAGTCGGGCGCCCAGATGGGCCAGGTGTGCAGCCGGCAGCAGGGACCAAACGGCAGGTTCGCCCCGAACCCCGGCGCGGTGGTGGTCAGCGCGGACCTGAACCGGATCCTGTCGCCGGGCGACGACGAGATCGGGTGGCTGGCCCAGCAGGGCCTGATACCGCTGGGGTACCTCGGCGATCCGGAGAAGACCGCCCGCACCTTCCCGGTGATCGAGGGCATCCGCCATTCGGTGCCCGGCGATCGCGCGCGCTGGCACGCCGACGGCCAGATCGAGCTGCTGGGCCGGGACGCGGTGACCATCAACTCCGGCGGTGAGAAGATCTTCGCCGAGGAGGTGGAGGCCGCGATCGCCGAGCATCCCGCGGTCTACGACGTGGTAGTGACGAGCCGGCCCAGCACGCGGTGGACCAACGAGGTCGTCGCGGTTGTGGCGCTGGCCGACGGTGCGGGTGCCTGCGGACCGGACGTCGACGAGGACGTCATGGCCGCGGACATCATCGCCGAGGCGGCCCGTCACCTGGCGCGCTACAAGCTGCCCAAGGCGATCGTCTTTCGCGATCGGCTGCAACGCTCACCGTCCGGCAAGGCCGACTATCGGTGGGCGAAAGAGCAAGCAGCACAAGGAATTTGAACATGACACCGAATTCCGTGCGGGCGCGCCGCGCGAACCTTGCGCTGGGTGTGCTGCTCGCGCTGAGTGTGTTCGTGGTCGGGTTGCTGTGGGCGAAGTGGGCGCCGTACCTGTCCAAGGCGCTCACCGCCCAGCGGACGCACCGCTGGTCGGGGTCGAGCATTCTCACCGCCGGCGGCGTGCGTGCCGGCGACGCTCCGAGCTGGCGCGCCGCCACGACGTTCTTTCATGCGTACTTTTTGTCGATCTGGCCCGCGCTGGTGGTGGCGCTGCTGATCAGCGCCTCGGTGCAGGCCCTGGTGCCGCGGTCGTGGCTGCCGCGCCTGCTGAACCGGCGGGGGCTGATCACCAGCGGACTGGCGGGCGGAGCCGCGAGCCTGCCGTCGATGATGTGCACCTGTTGTGCCGCTCCGGTCGCGGTGACGTTGCGGCGGGGCGGCGTCACCCGCGCCGCCGCGATGGCGTACTGGCTCGGGAATCCGTTGCTGAATCCCGCGGTGCTGGTGTTCCTGCTTTTCGTCGCGCCGTGGCAATGGGCGCTGACCCGGGCGGTCATCGGCATCGCCACGGTGATCGGCGTCGCGATGGCGGTGGGACTGGTCACGGGCGGGGCCGCGCCGCGGTCCGACGCGATCGCGCCATCCAGTGACGAATCGCGTGGTGCGCCACAAAGATTCGTGCGTGCGCTGACGTGTCTGTGCCTGATCCTGTTGCCCGAGTACGCAATCCTGGTACTGGCCGTCGGGACGTTTCGCGGCTGGTTACTGCGCCTCGCCGCACCGTCGCACCAGGGCCTGCTGATCGCGGTGCTCGCCGCCATCGTCGGCACACTGATCGTCATCCCCACCGCCGCGGAGATTCCGATCCTGCAAAGCCTGGCGCTGCTGGGCGTTTCGTCGGGCACGCTCGGCGCGCTGCTGATCACCCTTCCGGCCATCAGCGTGCCCGGCGCCGCGATGGTGGCCCGCAGCTTCGGCTGGAAAGCCATCGCGACCGCGACCACGGTGGTGATCGCGGCGGGCGTACTGGGCGCTGCGGTGCTCAGCGCACTACCGTGAATCCATGCAGCCGCAGTACCCCATCGAATCGGTCGATAACGCGCTCAAGTTACTGCTGCTGGGCGAGCTGGCCCCGCCGGAGTTGCGCCGGCTGCTGCCGGACGAGCACCTGGAACGCCTCACCGCCCGGTCGGTCGGCAGCCGCACCGAGTCGGAGACCGAACTCGCCCGCATCCGCGAGCGGGGCTAGGAGTCTGCTGAATTAATTCCGCGTGGCGGGCGTGGTCGTCTTGGGGTTTTCGCCGATGATTGGTGGGTGCGGG
>NZ_LQPT01000075.1 GCF_002102355.1 Mycobacterium sherrisii
CACCACAGGCACAGCAACAGGACCCGGCATACACCAAGCCTACTATCCGAACGCGAATTAATAACTCACTACACTAGAAGGTCACTACCACTTTGTCAGCCGCGCCGGGTGTGCCGGCCAGTTCGAGCGCCTCGCTCACGCGGGCGAATGGGATGGTGTGACTGACGATCAGCGCGTATTTCCGCCAGTTCGCGACGATGTCGTTGGTTACCTCGAAGATTTCGTCCGGATAGCCCATCGATCCGACGATGGTGATTTCGTTACTCATCACGTTGACGAACTCGACCAGCACCGGTTCCTTGTGCACGCCAACGATTCCCAGCGTCGCCCCCTTCTTCGCCGCGGCGAGTGCGGTGTTGACGACCGCGGGCACCCCGGCGGCATCGAAATAGATGTCGGTGCCTGCGCGCCCGGGCGACCCGGGAATTCCGGCCTCGCCCGCGCCGTGCAGCTCGATCAGTCGCTGCACGACGTTCTCGTCGGCCGAGTTGAGCACGGCGTCGGCGCCGATCCGCAATGCCTTGTCCAGTCGCGACGCAATGAGATCGATGACCGCGACGTGGCTGACCCCAAGGGACTTGAAGGCCAGCGTGGCACCCAGCCCGATCGGTCCGGCGCCGAAGATGGCGACCTTGTCGGCCGGCTTCGGTCTGCATCTGTTGGCGCCGTGCCGCGCAACGGCCATCGGCTCGTTGAGCGCGGCGACCTGCCACGGGATGTGGTCGGGTATGACTTCGAGACTCGTTCCGCGGACCGCATTTTCGATCAGCAGGTAATCCGCCAGCGCACCTGCCGCTCCCCCGTTGCCGATGATGTTGCCCGGCGTGGCCATCGGGTTGATGACGACATGGTCGCCGACGGCGATGTCGGATACGCGCTCGCCGACCTCGACGACTTCGCCGGCCGGTTCGTGCCCCAGCGGCGTGTGTCCCTGCCGGGGCGGGATGCCGCCGATGGCGATGTAGAACGCGTCGGAGCCGCAGATGCCGCAGGCTCGTATTTTGACGAGGACGTCCTCCGGCCCGGCCTGCGGGCGGTCGGCGTCGAGGACTTCCGCCTTACCCGGCCCGGTGACCACCGCGGCCTTCATGGCGCCGCCTCGAGTTCGATGTCGAAGGCGTCCAGATATTCGGCGAAGACCGGCTCGAGTTGCTCGACGGACAGGCCGAACTCGTCGAGTCGGTAGGCGTTGAGCGCGAACCGATCTTGTGGATGCTCGGCGAGCCACGTGCGCATCCGACCCTCGGTTTCGGCGGTGAGCTCATCACCGGCCCAGTCGTACAGGCGGCGCATCACGTCCATCGGGTCGCGCATCATCTCGTGGTAGTACATGTGGAAAAAGCGGTCGTCGTGGATGCGCTCGCGGGCCCGCAGCGGCCGCTCCACGTGATAACGCATCTGCCACATCGCGTTTCGCCCCATTTCGTGCAGGTCGATGGCTTCGGGGTGATGTGTCATCCCCTTGGGCAGCTTCCACAGGTTGCCTAGCGATCCGGTGGCCTTGTAGGGGTCGCGGTGCGCCCACACCAGTCGGGCATCGGGGAAGACCTGCAACAGTGCCTCGATGTGCACCGAATGCGAGGGCATCTTGAGGCTCCAGGTGCCCGGCGCGGTTGACTGCAGCACCTGCAGGTAGCGCTTCTGGTACTCGTAGGTGCTCGTCATGTCCGCCTCGTCGAACAGCCACTGCGAGTAGCGCGCGCTCGACAGGAAGGAGTCCCAGGACAGGCCTTTGAAGTCCTGGTTGTGGATGAACATGTCCTCGGTCGGGCCGTCGGCGTCTTCCCAGTGCGGCAACGCCATTTTCGCCTGCATGACCATGTCCAGGATCTTGCGCTGCTCGGCCAGGAGCGTCAGACACCGCGGATCGGTGCGCAATGTTTCGGTGGGTGCCGGTGGTATCGGGTCGACGCACTGCCAGTGCAGCAGCGAGCGGCGCGCCGGGTCCTGGTCGAGCAGGTAGCTGATGACCGTGGTGCCGGTGCGGGGCATCCCCAGGACGAACAGTGGCCGCTGAATGGGCGCGTCGAGCACTTGCGGGTGCGACTGGATGTAATCGTGAACCCGAAGCCGCCGGCCCAACGCTTCGATGGAGTCGTTGAGGATGCGTTCGCGTCCGAACGGGGTGAAGGCGGGTGAATTGTTGACGTCATCGAGGATGAGTTGCAAGCCGGGACGCCAAGACTCGGAGTCGATTTCGCCGAATCCGGTGCGTTGCGACGCCCGTTCGAGGACGTCGTCGGCCGTCGCGAGGTTATCTAAGTCGTTTCGGTCGCCCATGATTTCAGACCGTCAGGTATCCGCCGTCGACGGCGATGGTGCTGCCGGTGATGTAGGAGGCGGCGTCGGTGCACAGGAACAGCGCGGCGCCGACGCAATCCTGAGGCGTTCCGGGCCGGCCCAGCGGTGTGTGGAACCCGATCTCGACGTCCATCACCTCGGGAATCCCCATGGCGGGATGGGTCATTCGCGTGTCGATGAGTCCGGGGGCGATGGCGTTGACGCGGATGCCGTCGGCGGCCCAGCGACGGGACAGGTTCATCGTCAAGGCGACCAGACCCGCCTTCGACGAGGCATAGCCCGGGACGAAGACCGCCGAACGGAATGCGGACATCGAGACGACGCTGACGACGCTCGCACCGCCGGGAGCCTGGCTCGACTTCAGGTAGTCATGACAGCGCATGGTCAATCGCATCGGGCCCAACATGTTTTGCGTTACCGACGCCACGTAGCCGTCCGGGTCGTATTCATCCCCGGCGGGGTACGGACCACCGGCGTTGTTGATCAAAACGTCGAGTTCGCCCAGGGATGCGGCCAGCGTGTCGACGGCTTCGGGGTCCTGAATCCGGCACTGGCGGTAGGTGAATGCGCTCAGGTCCGTGTCGGGATAGTCGGCCGGCGTCCCGCAGGTGCCGGTGACGGTGACGGCAGCACCCGCCTTTGCGAATTCGGTGGCGATCGCGTGACCGATGCCGCTGGTGCCGCCGGTCACCAGCACGTGGGCGCCGGTGAAGTCGAAGGTGACGGTGTTCATGGGTCGGTCCTCAATTCGGTGAGCGATTTCGTGAGCCAGGCCTTTTCCCAGAAGTTTTCGGCACGGGCGAGCAGCGTCTCGTGCGCGTCGGCGGCGACGGTGCGCGCCGCGGCATGCGCCGGGTCCGCGGTGCGGATCAGCTCGGTCAGGTGGATGGCCTGCAGCGGCCGTCCGCTGTCGAGATGGTTGCGGGCCGCCTGCACCAGCGCGTCGACGCCCGCGGCCTTGACCACGTCCGCCGCAACGGAATCCGGCGGGACGCCGTAGAGCTCGGTGGTGGACCGATGCCGAAACCATCCGGTGTACATCTCCCAGATGGCGCGCACGTTCCAGGAGGTCTTGCCGTAGCCTTCGCCGACGTCGAGATGCTCGGGCACGGCGACCGCGCGCATCGCGGCGTAAAGGTCGGCGCCGGAGTTCATCAACTCCACCGTGCGGTCGTGCACGGCCTGCATGGCGTCGCGCATCGCGGTCACTTCTTCGGCAATGCGATCGGCACCCTCGATCGGCACGAAGTGGCCGGTGATGAGGCGTCGCGGCGCGTAGGCCAGCACGGTGTTCAGCGACTCGATGTAGCGAATCGGGTCGCGGTAGCGGTCGCCGCGGATCGTCATCAAATTCGGCACGTGGCCGAACAGCGGACCGAACAAGTTGCCGGTGAACAGGATTCGGTCCTCGGGCAGCCAGACCACCAGCGCGTCGGTGGTCTCACCGCCGGGCGTCCACGCCAGCTCGAAACTGCGTCCCCCGACGGTCATCTGGTGGCGAAGGTCAAACGTTGTGGTGGGCTCGGGAAAGGAGAAGTCGATGGTGGACGGGTCGATCGTCTTGAAGTGCTCGAGGACCGCGTCGGAGAACTTCTGGAAGGCGAACGACGTCTTCGGCACGCGATAACCCATCAGCCGAGCGTTGTCGTCGCGCCAGTACCGGTAGTTGCGGTGCATCAGCACCTGCGTGTGGTCGTCGCGCAGTGTGTTCACCCCGCCCCAATGGTCGGCGTGCCCCTGGGTGACGACGATCGCTCGCGTCGGGCCCGGGACGCCGGCAAAAGCCTTGCGGTGCAACGGCCCTTCGAAAACCAGGCCGCTGTTGACGAGGACCCGGCCGTCGTCGGTGCCCACCGCATAGGAATTGGAGACGCCGGGCGACATCCAGATGTCATCGCCGAGCGGTGCCGCCGGAGTACCGGTCGCCGCCGCCAGATCGGCAGCCCCCGGGCGTTCCCGGTGAATCCCAGCCATGACTTGCGATCCTCTACAGTTCTAGAGGTAAAGTCAATATCCATGGGGCTGCGCGGCTTGGAGCGGCGGGTTGCGGTCGTGGCCGGCGGGGCAACCGGCATCGGCGCCGCGACGGCCGCCCGGTTAGGCGTCGAAGGATGTCGGGTCCTGATCGGCGACGTGGCGGCCGACGCGGCGGAACAGACCGCCGCGCGCATCGCCGCGGCCGGCGGCACCGCCATCCACGCGGCCTTTGACCTCGCCGATCCACCGTCTGTTGCCGACCTGATCGATTGTGCGGCAACGACATACGGCGGTGTCGATTTTCTGTTCAACGTGGGGGCGGACATGAGCACGATCTCCGCGGACACCGATGTGGTCGACATCGACCTGGCCGTGTGGGATCGCGTGATGACGGTGAACCTGCGCGGGTATGTCGCGGCCCTGAAGTACGCCATCCCCGAGATGCTCAAACGCGGCGGCGGCGCGATCGTCAACATGTCCTCGGCGGCGGCGTTCCAGGGTGAGGCAACGCGACCGGCCTACGCCACCGCGAAAGCCGGGATTTGCGCGCTGACCCGACACGTCGCGTCGCGGTGGGGCAAGGACGGTATCCGGTGCAACGCCGTCGCCCCCGGTTTCACCGCAACCGAGGCGATCCGCTCCGTCCCGCAGTGGCCGGAGCTGCGGGACAGCGCATTGCGGCGCATCCGCGGAACCCGGGTCGGCGAACCGGATGACGTGGCCGCGCTGGTCGCCTTCTTGCTGTCCGACGAGGGCGAGTGGATCAATGGGCAGGTCGTCAACATCGATGGCGGCACCGTCCTTCGGTGACGACATGGCAGGCACCTCGCGACCCCGGAAACGCAATGGCGACGAACGCCGGCGCGCACTGTGTGACGCCGCGATCCGGGTGCTGGCCGAGCACGGATCGCGGGGATTGACACACGGACAGGTCGACCGCTGTGCCGGGGTGCCGGAGGGCACCACGTCGTACTACTACCGCACCCGGGCGGCGCTGCTGCGGGGTGCCGGCTGGCGAATCGCCGAGATCGACGTCGCCAACCTGCAGTCGGTCATCGACGAGCCGCTCGATCCCGTCTCGCCGTTCGCGTATTTGGCGGAATTGACCATGATGCAGGCCGACGGGCCCGGTCTGATGCTCAACCGTGCGCGACAGGAATTGCTGCTGGCCGCGGTGCGCGATCCCGCCCTGGCCGAGGCGACCCAGACGTTCGTCGGACGGGTCAATGCGATGACTCGCGACGCGATCGCCCATCTGCAGCCCGCTACCGCCGAGCCCGCGCTGCTCGACGAGCAGACGACGGCCGTCACCACGTTCATCGCGGGGGTGTTTTCCCGGCTGGCCGGCGGGGACCGCACCATCAGCAACGCCGGGCAACTCGCCCGGCTGCTCGAGGCCGTCGCCACCGCGGTGTCGCTACAGCGGGCGTGACGTTCGGGCCGAAAACCACCATGCAGACGCCTGACAAGGCTTAACGTGATGCCCATGAAGATGAAGCGACTTGCCGCCGCCGGTGTGCTGGCGGGCGCGGGGCTGATGGCCGTCGGCCTCGGTATCAGCAACGCCGACACCATCCAGACCGAGGGCAGCTACCCGACGCGGGAGGCGTGCCAGGACGCCGGCCCGGGCGTCAAAGCCAGTACCCCCGGCGGCTGGAACAACTTCTGGTGCGTGCCGGACCGCACCGCCCAGGGCAATTGGCGCCTCGTGCTGAGCAACTAATAGGTGTAAGAACCTTCGCCGGTCTTGATTCCGAGCTTGCCCGCGTCGACGTAGGACTGCAGCAGATCGCGCACGTGCCCCGGCAGCTGCGGAGACTCGGCGGCGTAGTGGTTCTCGATGTCGAGCACGACGTCCAGGTCGACCAAGTCCATCATCCGGAACGGCCCGACCGTGACGCCCAACGCCAGCTGGAACATTCCGTCGATATCCTGCGGCCGCGCGACGCCCTCGGCGACCACCGCCAGCGACTCACGCTTGATGGCGGCCCAGATGCGGTTGAAGATAAAGCCCGTGCTCTCCTTGCGCGCTTCGAAGGGCTGGACGCCGAATTCGGGCAGCACGGTCAACAGCGTGTCCAGCAGGCCGCGATCGGTCTGACCGTTCGACATCAACTCAACAGCGTTGATATCCGGTGGCATGTAGAAGTGCGTGTTGCAGAAACGCGTTGCGTCCCTGATTCTTTCGCTCATCAGACGCGACGGCAGGGACGACGAATTGGTTCCGAAGATGGTGTCCGGCGGAGCGGCTCGGTCGATCTCGCCCCACAACGGGATCTTGATGTCGAGCCGCTCGGGGCACCGACTCCACAGCCAGCCATGCGCCGTCCAAGGCTTCGTCGAGCGAGCCCGTGGCGCTGACGCTGCCGACCTCGCCGGAACCCCGGTCGGCCACGACCCGCGGCAACGTCGCGGCGACGTATTGTGTTGCCTCGTCGCGTTGTTCGGCCCGTCGCGCATAGAGCCGCACGGTTCCGCCGCGGGTCGCGAACATCAGCGCGATGCGCCGACCCAGGGTTCCCGCCCCGATCACAGCGACCGGGCGGTCTTTAATTTCTTCGAATGTGTAGGTGTAGGAACCGGTCACACCCGCATGTTAGTCGCGGCCGGTGTCGCTCAGACGTCGTCGCGATGGCGACTGCCGGACTTCGCCAGCCCCCGGCTCACCATGTAGCCGACACTGAGGATGACGACGTACAGCCATGCCTTGTCGGCCTGGAAGTAGTCGACGTGTCCGTCCGTCGCCTTGACGAAGTAGGACGCCAGCAACACCGCGGCCGTCGCAACGACGAAGACGATGAATTCTGTCGTCCGGTAGAAGGGTTTGGTCTCCGCGCCGCGTCGAACGTTCACCCGGGCGGGCCCTGCGTCTACGGCATTCGCTACGTCGGTTCGCCGAGCTGTCGATGGATTGCTGGTAGTCATTCGATTCTCCTTTGGAGGTGGTCGAGTCGTGACGTGCTGAGAACTGCCGCACGCCAGGGCAATCGATACCTGCGTTTTCAGTATCAACCTGTTGAGCAGCACTACCCGCCGGGATCTGTTCGAAACCCCAGCGGAGGGCCGCCCCGACGTGCCCCCGACGGCGAGGCGGGTTGGACCAAGCCGGTCCGGTACCCGTCAGCCGGCGGCTACAGCAACGTGATCTGTTCGGGCTCCGGCTCGGCCGGCTCGAGCAGTTCCGGCCCGTTGTTGCGCACGCTGTTCACCAGCCTCGACACCTGGCGCAGCTCGATGCCGCGCACATCCGGCGGCTGCGCCAGCAGGCGGTCGTCCAGCGGGTTGTCGGGACTCAACCAGGCGTCCCAGTCGCGCTCGGCCAAGATGAGTGGCATCCGATCGTGGACCGTGGCCAGTTCGCCCACGGCATCGGTGGTGATGATCGTGCAGCTCAGCAGGGGCTCCGCCGCCTTTTCGGGCTTCCAGACCGACCACAGTCCGGCCATGAAGAGCAGGTCGCCGTCCCCGCGGTGCAGGAAAAATGGGGTCTTGCCGGTCCTTTTCCCGGCAGCATCCGCCGCATTCGCCCGCCATTCGTACCAGCCGTCCATCGGCACCAGGCAACGCTTGCTTTTGGCCGACCCGCGGAAAGCCGGCGAACTGGCCACCTTGTCGGCCCTGGCGTTGATCAACAGCGGCCCCTTCGAATCGGGCGCGCCGTCCGGGCCCGGCTTGACCCACGGCGGAATCAGCCCCCACCGCATCAGCCGCACCCGGCGCGTCGGCTCGTCGTCCGGATCGCTGTGGCGGGACACCACCGTCGCGATATCGGCCGTGGGAGCAACGTTGTAATTCGGCTGCCCGGCCCTCTCGGAGGTACCGGTGGCCTCGTCGATCGCCTTGATCTTCTCGGCCAGCAGGGCCGGATCCGTCGTCACCGCAAACCGTCCACACATAACGTCCATGGTGCCCGGTATCCACGACACCCGCCGACACGGCAGGATGAAGCCGTGAACACCGAGCCCTGGACGGCCCCCACCGCGCCGGAACCGGTGTGCGCCACCGTCACCGTTCCCGGCTCGAAATCGCAGACCAACCGGGCGCTGGTGCTCGCCGGCGTGTCCAGCGCGCAGGGCCAGGGCACCTCGACCATCAGCGGCGCATTGCGCAGCCGCGACACCGACCTGATGATCGGCGCGCTCGCCACGCTCGGGCTGCACGTCGACGGGGACGGTTCGGAACTGAAAGTCAGCGGCCGGCTCAACCCCGCCGCCGGCGCCCGCGTCGACTGCGGCCTGGCCGGCACGGTGCTGCGATTCGTTCCGGCGCTGGCCGCCCTGGCCGATACCCCGGTGATTTTCGACGGCGACGAGCAGGCCCGCACCCGGCCGATCGCGCCACTGCTGGACGCCCTGCGTGACCTCGGCGTTCCGATCGAAGGAACGGGCCTGCCGTTCCGGGTCCTGGGCAGCGGATCGGTCGCCGGCGGCACGGTGGCGATCGACGCGTCGGCGTCGTCGCAGTTCGTGTCCGGCCTGTTGTTGTGCGGGGCGTCGTTTCGCGACGGTCTGACCGTCACCCACACCGGCGCGTCACTGCCGTCCGCGCCGCATATCGCGATGACGACCGTGATGCTGCGCCAGGCCGGCGTCGATCTCGACGACTCGGCGCCTAACCAATGGCGTGTGCATCCCGGCCTCGTCGCGGCCCGGCACTGGGACGTCGAACCGGATCTCACCAACGCCGTTCCGTTCTTGGCAGCGGCGGTGGTCACCGGCGGCAGCGTACGCATCACCGGATGGCCGGCAACCAGCGTGCAACCGGCCGGCGACATTCTGCACGTCCTCGGCAAACTGAATGCTGTTGTCGCCCATACAGATTCATATCTGGAAGTCCGCGGGCCCGGCGATTTCGACGGGTTCGACGTCGACCTGCGCGACGTCGGAGAACTCACCCCGTCGGTGGCGGCGCTGGCCGCGTTGGCAACTGCGGGTTCGGTGTCGCGGCTGACGGGCATTGCGCACCTGCGCGGCCACGAAACCGACCGCCTCGCCGCGCTGAGTGCGGAGATCAACGGTTTGGGCGGCGACTGTCAGGAAACGGCCGACGGACTGGTGATCACCGCGACGCCCCTGCACTCCGGCGGCTGGCGTGCATATGCCGACCATCGGATGGCGATGGCCGGCGCAATCGTCGGGCTGCGCGTTGCCGGAGTCCAGATCGACGACATCGGTGCTACCTCCAAGACGCTGCCCGAGTTCCCACAGCTCTGGGCGCACATGCTGGAGTCCAGCGATTGAAACCGGGCGACTACGACGAATCCGACGTCAAGGTCCGATCCGGCCGGGGTTCACGACCCCGGACCAAGACCCGTCCCGAGCACGCCGACGCACAGGCCGCGATGGTGGTCAGCGTGGACCGCGGCCGCTGGGGGTGCGTGCTGGGCGGCAGCCCCGACCACCGGGTCACCGCCATGCGCGCCCGCGAACTGGGCCGCACCCCGATCGTGGTTGGCGACGAAGTCGATGTGGTCGGCGATCTATCCGGGCGCCCGGACACCCTGGCCCGCATCGTGCGTCGTGGGCCGCGACGAACGGTGTTGCGGCGCACCGCCGATGACACCGACCCCACCGAACGGGTGGTGGTCGCCAACGCCGATCAACTGCTCATCGTCGTCGCACTGGCCGACCCGCCACCGCGCACGGGCCTGGTCGAACGAGCGCTGATCGCGGCCTACGCCGGCGGACTGACCCCGATCCTGTGCCTGACGAAGACCGACCTCGCCCCGCCCGAGCCGTTCGCCAAGCAGTTCGCCGATCTGGACCTGACGGTCGTCGCCGCCGGCCGCGACGATCCCCTGCTGGCGGTGGCGGACCTGCTCGCCGGCAAGATCACCGTGCTGCTCGGGCATTCCGGGGTCGGCAAGTCGACGTTGGTGAATCGCCTTGTCCCGGAAGCGGATCGGGCCGTCGGCGCAGTGACCGACATCGGCCGGGGCCGACACACGTCGACACAGTCGGTCGCGCTGCCGCTGGATCCGGCGCGGGCGGGCGGGGGCTGGGTGATCGACACGCCGGGCATCCGCTCCTTCGGCCTGGCCCACATCCGACCCGACGACGTGATGATGGCGTTCTCCGATCTGGCGGACGCCGTGCAGGATTGTCCGCGCGGCTGCGGGCACATGGGACCGCCCGCCGACCCGGAATGCGCATTGGACACGCTCACCGGCCCCGCGGCTCTTCGGGTCCAGGCGGCGCGACGACTGCTCTGTGCGCTCAGGGAGACTTAGCCAGCCGCATGCCGAGCTCGTCGGGTGACACCAGATGCCCTTCGGCGCACCTGATCTCGACGCTCGCCTCGGCGCCGCAGTTCAGGTGCGTCAGCCGCAGCCGGTTGCGGCCCGGAAGATGCTGTCGCCCCCACTCGAACAGGGCCCAAACCACGGGCATGAAATCGATGCCGGCCTGGGTCAGCACGTATTCCTCGCGACTGCGCTGCCCCGGCTCCTGGTACGGCCGCCGTGCCAGCAGCCCAAGGTCAACCAGCTCGGCCAGCCGCGCCGACGTGGCCGCCTTGGTGATGCCGACCCGGCGCGCGAAATCGTCGAATCGCGTGGTGCCGTAGTAGGCCTCGCGCATGATCAGCATGGCCGATTTGGTGCCGACCACCGACATCGTCTTCTCGATCGCGCACTGCCCGACCGCCGACCACGCGTCCCGGTCCGCCAGGGCGCCTTGCAGAAATGTCACGTAGATCACCTCACCTCTGGGTTGATTTTAGTATATCTAGACGTTTTGCTGGGTATAGAGAGCAATACTCAGGACTCAAGGAAGAGTCATGCCTGGTAATCAAGGCCGCGACGCCGTCATCGTCGGCGCTGTCCGCACGCCCATCGGCAAGGGTAAGGCCGGCGGCGCCCTGCACGACGTGCTCCCCGTCGACCTGCTGGCACACAGCCTGCGCGAACTGGTGTCTCGCACCGGCGTGGACCCGGCGCAGGTGGACGACGTCATCGCCGGGGCCGTCACCCAGGTCGGCGATCAGGCCGTGAATATTGCCCGTAACGCATTGCTGGGCGCCGGTTTTCCCGAGTCGGTTCCCGGTGTCACGATTGACCGGCAGTGCGGCAGCAGCCAGCAGGCGATCAGTTTTGCGGCCCAGGGCGTCATCGCCGGTGCCTATGACTTGGTGATCGCCGCGGGTGTGGAGTCGATGAGCCGGGTGCCGATGGGCACCCAGGTGTTGGCCGGCAGCGACCCGTTCGGCGCGGGGATGGCGGCGCGCTACCCGGAAGGGCTGGTGCTGCAGGGCATCAGCGCCGAACTGATCGCGGCGAAGTGGGGTTTCTCGCGCACCCAGCTCGACGAATTTTCGGCCGGCAGCCACGACAAGGCCGCCCGCGCCACCAAGGACGGCCTGTTCGAAAACGAGCTGATCCCGATCGCCGGGCTGCGCACCGACGAGATCATCCGGCCGGCCACCACCGTGGAGACCCTGGCCTCGCTGAAGCCGGCGTTCTACAGCGAGCAGATGGAACAGCGCTTCCCGCAGATCAATTGGGAGATCACGCCGGGCAATTCCTCGCCGCTGTCCGATGGCAGCGCCGCGGTGTTGATCACCAGCAGTGAGGTGGCCAAGAAACTGGGCCTGTGCCCGCTGGCGCGGATTCACACGACGACCGTGGTGGGCGACGACCCGCTCTACATGCTGACGGGCGTCATTCCGGCGACCGAGAAGGTGCTGTCGAAGGCCGGCCTGACGCTGGCCGACATCGACCTGTTCGAGGTGAACGAAGCCTTCGCGCCCGTTGTGCTGGCCTGGGCAAAGGACGTGGATCGGGAGCAGACTGGGATCCTTGAGCGGACCAACGTCAACGGCGGCGCTATCGCCATCGGTCACCCGCTGGGCGCCAGCGGTGCCCGCATCATGACGACGTTGGTCAACGCTCTCGAACAGCGCGGCGGAAGGTACGGTCTCCAGACGATGTGTGAAGGCGGCGGAATGGCCAACGCCACCATCATCGAGCGATTGGCGTAGCCCGGAACACCTCACAGCCGGACCCCCGGGCCCAGAGCTATACGCCCTGACCCCAACAGGTGGTCGAATTTGCGCTCCAGCAATTTGATGATTCTTCGTCTAGCTAGTTTCAGATCCCGCCTGCGGGGGCGGCGCGTTTCCATATTGTCGGTACAATTTCGCTCCTGGGCCTGGGATTATTGCTATATCATCTCCTACCGAAGCATTCTTCGCGACTGAGGGGTCGGCAAACTGCGCAACTCCCCAATAGGCAATTACGCCATCGAGCTCATACCTCTTGTCATCATAGTTAATCGAGAACGGCAGAAAGGTAAGGAATTGAAACAATTGCTCGGAACCTGAGCCTTTGGCGAGCGCATCTGGATTTCTCAGTTGAAATTCAAAACCTGACCAATCGGATTCGATTATCTCTCCACCGAGCAAACGAGCTGCTTCAGCAATTGCTCGCGCCTCGCCACCTGTGAGGCTTGATGGCATCAGTAATTGAGTAGAAGATTTCGGTTGCAACTTTATTAGGTCTTTCGCTACCTTTAGCCAATCATTTGCTTGCTCATGAAAGGAATTGGCATCCGGTAAAGGCCCAAAATCCAGCAGCTCTTTGCCGTAGGGCAGGGCGAGCACCGCACTTTCGCCGCCCGTCCACTCACGAAGGAACTCTAAGCCTGGGATGACAGTGTGCGGAAGTTTAGCCCCTATTGACGTAGTCTCGACCGCTATCTCACGAGTTTTGCCGCCATCGTGGAATGTGATTACTACTTTGAAAACACCCCCCTGAGCATCTCCCGACACTTGAACGCCGTTGAATCCGCGGGTGACAACGATGTTCGTGAACGCAAGGCATCGCTCGCCGAGTCTTAATTCCAGGTCGGGGTGCGCTGGCTGATCCATGTTAATCACGTACAACAACGCAGGCCCGTTGACTGCCTCAGCGCCGGGCGGCCCCTCCGATCGGACAACTTTTACAGGAATGGGCCTGTCGGGTTCTGCTCCATAAGCCAGCATGTCGTGAGCTGCCCTAAGCGTCTCATCGTCCGCCGCGCTGTCGACGCTGAACGTGGTCGAAATTGGCCGCAGCCTAGCCGCCTCGCGGCATTTAGGGTAGATAGAAACCTGCTGATAAAAGCCATCGTCGATTTCGCGGAAGGTGACGAGCGCGGCATCGGGGTCGATAGATGAAGCTTGATCTAGCACCGATTCTGTAAGGCGTCCCTTTCGTATCGCAATTTCGTACCGATAGAACGGATCAACTTCATCCAGTTGACGGCCAAGCTCTACTTCGCGAGCCAACACGGCGTCCAGCAGTGGCTCACCAGTCGCTTTTGGTATCTCTCGGGCAGCACTCAGGGCGGAGGACAGAAGTGCCATCATCCGATCACGCCCGTTACCGAAGAAATATTCGAATAACGGCTGGTTCTGCGCAGTCCATACGTCCAAGGAGCCACGACCTAGCCAGTCGCGCTCAATTTCCATGCCAGCAGTTAGTTCATTCATCATCCAGTCGTGCCGCTCCGTAGTCGGGTTCCACGGCATCACCAGATTCCACCGTCGGATCGGGTAGGTTGGCAAGAACTCTGTAACAAAGCGATTCCACGAGTCGATGATGCTCTTTTCCTCATTCGAGGATTTGGCAAATGGGCGTGTATATCGTTTGACTTGATATACATCGAATTTGTCCCCTACTGGGGCGAGAATGTCGACGCCCTTGTCGCCCCGGGAAGGTGTAATGCGAACGGCACGGGGATTAACAGTCGTTAAGATCAGCGCCTCAACGTACTCCTCAACTGTATCCCCAGGCTCCCTTTCCCAATTGACAGTGGTCACAGAGAGCCAGCATACGGCTATAAGCAAAAGCTCATGGCGAGCACCAGAAATCGAACGGACGTTTCCCACGTTCGTTTGCGACGTTAAGTCGGACAGCTCTCTGAACGGGTAGTGGTTGTCCAAGCCCATCGAGACAAAGAGCGTGACCATCTCGATGCTAACGAGTGAACTTGGGCGTTGGTTCTCGCTGGGGGCGTTCGCCTTCGAGCGTTCCCGTGGTGGGTCGATGCCGTCGAGAACCTCCGGAACATCGCGAACGCACACCGGGTGGAGGCGCAGGTTAATGCCGACGCCCATGCAGGCGTTTACACCGGCAAGCGCGGGGCAATGATCGTCGATGTCGTTGCGTCCAGGCAACGAAACTACCTCGCCCGCGTGAGACCTATCGTGGCTCGTTGGGAAGCGGCCAACGAACAGCACAGCATTTACTGGCTCGCGGAGCATCCGCTGGACGCCACTCAGTTCGGCCTATCAGAAGCCGAGGCTGTCACCATTCTTGAGGTCGCTCGAAACTTGCGTGGCTACGCAGTTACCGAGGGACTGCCTGGGCCGCGTGAGGAAGATGCAGTCTGTAGTAGGTGGGCTCAGGGGCGCGGACAACTAGAACACGCTCCGAGGCTCGATCCGGTGGTCGGTTGCGTAAAGGGAATCGGTCTGGCGTTGTTCGCGTACATGCGGATGCGTTCGGGCGCCGACGCGATTAAGCCCGACATCCGGGTGAAGAAAGCCCTTAGGCACTTGGGTTTTGCCGTGCCCGACGACGATCACGCCGTCTTGATTCTTGCGAAGGCTGCCGCGGAGGAGATTAGAGTGTCGCGACTCGTTCTGGACCAGTTGTTATGGCGATTCCAGAGCTAAGGATGGGTTCCGGTCGGCTATCAGTGTTCGAAGACGAAATGATCGCGACGTTCGGACGAAGTCACTAGTCCTCAGCCAGCACCCGGTACACCGTGGCTCGGCTCACTCCCAATGCGGCGGCGATGGTGCTGGCAGGCTCACTTGCGGCGTGCATCCGTCGCGCTAGTGCGGCCTTCTTCTCGTCCAATGCTCGCGGCCTACCGATTGATTGACCGCGTGCTCTTCTAGCCTCGCGGGCTGCAGACCGACGCTCTCGACCTAACTCCAACTCAAGCTCGGCGAGACTCGCCAGCACGCCGGCCACCATCCGGCCCGTCGCGTTCGATGTGTCGATGCCTTCGCGCAATGACCTAAGGACGATGCCGCGTTCACCAAGCTCGCGGATGGTCGTCATCACCTCGGCGGCGTTGCGTCCCAGGCGGTCAATGCCGACGACGACGATGGCGTCGCCCTCGCGAGCGTAGTCCAGCAGCGCGGCCAGGCCGGGGCGCTGCTCGCGGGTAGAAGTCCCCGACAACCTGTCCTGGTAAATTCGCTCGCGATCTACGCCAGCAGCAATGAGAGCGTCGATCTGCTGATCCAAAGACTGATGGCCGGTCGAAACGCGGGCGTATCCGATCTGGGCACCTTGAGCGATCGCAGTAGTCATGTTTCAAGTGTGTCTCAAAAGTCTCACAAGCACAAGTATTGAGACCCTTGTTTTGAGGCGACTTCTGAAACACCACGACGTGGGAATTTCGATTATGCCGCGCGATCCAACCTTCCAGTCTCAATTCTTTAGTTCTGAGACAGTGCGGGAGGTGGGTCCGCTGCAATCACCGTCTCGCACAGCCACAACAATCCAGTGTCATCGACCCAAGCGGCGAGCCCTCGACGACACTCAGCAAATGGTGTCTCGCGACGAAGGTCACCCACTGGATCGGTTTCCTCGCTCTGGGCAGCATCTATGACGACTGCCGAAAGCTTCCAGCCGAGAGAGTTCGTAAGGAAACCCAACCCGGCGCGTGAGGCCGCTAGGACCTGTTCGCCATAGGGCCAATAAGGCTCTCCGTTGGTGCTCAGGTAGAGGTCGACATGCCTGACTCGACCCTTCTTCGGCACGGGAACAAGGCCTTTCATGGCTTTCACTTTTGGCCATCTGGAGCCGCCTGCTGGCGGCGCTCCGGCAATGAACGCCTCCCATGGCGTACTAAATCGAACGACGAGCCTCACGTGGTCGTTGATCGGCCTACCGGTGAAGTAGTGCGGCATCTCGTTGGGGTCGGTGAGCCAGCGACCACCAGCGCAGGCGGCTTTGTCGGCTGCCTTCTGGTCCAAGGTTTCGCCGTCGGTCCGTAGCAGGTCGAACCGAAAGTGATCTTCGCCGGGGTGGTTGTCGTCAGGGCCGTGGATGCTGACCTTGGCTCCCTCCAACGCCTGGTTCAGAGACTTTACATAGAACGACGATGTGGATGACTCGATCAGCCAGTGCCAACTGTCTATTGCCGTCCCGTCGTCTGTGGCCATCAGCCATTCGAGAGCGGTTCGCTCTTGCATGCCGGGAAAGGGATAGCCATCCGTGTTGGACACGTCTCCGTTCATGGGTGCTCCATAGGTGTTGTTGCCCATACGTATTCGTCGCCTGGGGGGTACCCCAAACTGCTGTTTTGCCCGGACACACCTTGCAAATCAGGGCTTCTCTCCCCGATGACAATTAGTCCTAGCCTTTCATTTTCAATTACAAATCAGTGCCAAGGCATCGACAGACGCACCTGATTCGGCGCTCGTTGCTCCCCTTTGTTTAGGCCAACCCGGAGCGGGGGGCAAGTATCGCGCTGGCACGCGACCACTATGCGACGCGCCTATTAGCTTGGGCCTCGGAGATGTCGACAAGTGAGGAGATTACGAGGCGGACCCTGTGGATCAGGTAGGCCAACTCATCCTCTGGTGTCGAGGCGCGTATGTGGTACTGCGGAAAGACGATCCCGAACTCGATTTCGATTGGACGCCAGTCGCCTATGCGGCGGCACTCTCGCATCATGGCTAGCTGGCTTTCCGTGAGCGGCGGGAGAATCAGAGTTGCGGCGTCCTCAGGCGTGCGCCGCGAACCTAGGCAGGGCTGAGCCTCAGGCCCGTGTTGTCTGAATAGTCCGCGCGCCAAGGCGATGAACCGTCCACAGATTGGGCAGTCAGCACCGCACTGAGGGCTCACACATTCACCTCAAGATGCTTGGCGAAGATTTCTCGCGAGCCGGGCGTTGGTAGCTTCGGGTGATTCGCCCGACGGTGTCGGATAATTTGCCCGACAGCCGAAGCTGTGACCTGCGACGACGCGGTGCCCCTCTTAGACTCTCTATCAGAGTTCGATGTCTCGACCCCAATACGCCTGGTACCAACGGGCTTCCGCACTTTGGATGCCTCTCCCGTGTGGTAATCGCACGGAGAATATGCGCCGGGAAGTCGGCAACCGACGGCATGGGCCGGAAGAACGAGACACTTTACGCATGAGATGCCGTCCAATAGTTCCCGCTCAATGGCCTGTTTGATGTACTTGTCCAGGTCTCGCCGGTCGACCGCTTCGATGCTGCCGTCCTCCTTGCGCTTGCCCAGCAACTTTGCAAGTTCGCCAGTCTCAAATTCCGCATGCAAGTTCGGCGCGCACCGCGCGTTCGCGACAGCCCAGACACGAAACCAGTACGGGAACGCGGTGTCGTAGATCCTTGGTTCCCAGCCGATTTGCCGATGCATGAGCCAAGGGTTCTCGTTGGCTCGCAGGCTCACTGAACGCCGCCTGCAGAGGAGCGCGGCCCCGTGGCATTCGCCCGCGAAGCATCGACTGTGCGCGGGCCTACCCGGCTCACGTATGCGGCGCCACGGCGCCCAGTCGAGCGTTCATCGTTCATATCCAACCCAAGGCAATCAGCGAACTTTTCACGGTAATCGCAAGTGGAGCAAGGCGTCTCAATGAGCGGCCTACCCAACCTGTTCATGATCGCATGGCGAGGCCACCGTGAAACGGGAGCGCAGGTTGGCATTGCTTCTCGCCCATTACGTTAGTTCGTTCCGGTAGACGGAAGCCTTCCCAAAATTCCCTTCAGAGGGTCTGACGGGAGGCGGTACGGTTCCCTCTCTGCCAACCTGGGTTGAGGCACCCGCCCCCTGACAATTAGTGACCTGAGGGCGGGGATGGAGAGACTCCCCGAAATGGCAAGCAAGGTGACGACGTTGGTCTGCGCGGCCGGGATGGAAGATCCTGGTCGGGTGGCTGACGATGTAACGCAACGTCCCGATCCGGAGGTGCCCGAACGCGCTCGGCGGCGGACGTTCACCGCGAAGTACAAGTTGGAGGTCCTTGCTGCCTACGACGCAGCACCCGAGGGCGAGAAAGGCGCGGTGCTGCGTCGTGAGGGGCTGTATTCCAGTCACATCACCGAGTGGCGCAAAGCCCGCGACGCCGGCGCTTTGGCGGGACTGGCCGCCCCACGTGGGCGCAAGCGCCGTGATCCGGCCGCCGAGCAGATCGCCTGGCTGCAAGCCGAAAAGCAGCGACTGGAGCAGGAGCTGGCTAAGACCCGCGCCGT
>NZ_LQPT01000076.1 GCF_002102355.1 Mycobacterium sherrisii
GTGCCGATAGCCATTGCGCTGGTTAGTGCGCTCCGAACTGCGTTGGCCGTATCCGGCACCACACAGCGCGTCGGCTTGGGCGCCCACCAGGGTGTGGATGAAGGTGGCTAGCATCTCCCGCAGCACGTCGGGGTGGCAGGTGGTGAGTCGTTCGGCCAGCACAGCAGGCAGGTCGATATTGTGGGCAGTGGTCATCGCGTCGATTCCTTTGCTCGAGAAACTTTGGACGGTCTCTCGAAGAATCACGCGATGACCTTCATCCACTCGGCTACGACACGCCGGTCACCAGAATCAGGTCCGACTCGTACACCACCTTGGTGGACACAACCTTGACCGGGGCTGCCGTGACAACAGCCGAGGCCGTCGGCAGCGTGGGGGATTAGCGTCGGGTGAGCGGGCGTTGGTCCGCGTTAGTGACACTTCACCCGGCGAAGATAGGGAACAGCATGAAGTTCGGAATCTCGACGTTCGTCAACGACGACACCATCGACACGGTCTCGCTGGCCCGGGCAATCGAAGAGCGCGGCTTCGCCTCGCTGGTCATCGCCGAACACACCCACATCCCGGCGAGCAGAGAGTCCCCCTATCCCCGTGGCGGCGAGCTGCCCTCCTTCTATTACCGGACCCTCGATCCGTTCGTCACGTTGGCCGCCGCCGCGGCGGTGACCTCGTCCATCGAGCTGTTCACCGGAATCGCCCTGCTGATCGAGCGCGATCCGATCATCACGGCGAAGGAAGCTGCCAGCATCGATTTGATCTCCGGCGGCCGCTTCGTCTTCGGCGTCGGCGCCGGCTGGAACATCGAAGAGTTGCGTAACCACGGCACCGACCCGAAGACACGCGGCAAGCTGCTGGACGAGCGCATCGAGGCGATCAAAGCGCTGTGGACCACCGAACCCGCCGAATACCACGGCAAATTCGTCGACTTCGATCCCGCCTACAGCCGGCCCAAGCCCGTGCAAAAGCCGCACCCCCCGATCTTCATCGGCGGCGACTCCGATGCCACGGTCAAACGGGTGATTCGCCACGACGCCGGCTGGATCTCCAACCCGCTGCCGATCGAGCATCTGGCCCGACGTGTCGAGCAGCTACGCGAAGGCAGCGGCGGTCGCGACGTGCCGCTGGCAATGTTCGGCACCCCGGCCGACGCCGAATATTGGGATCGTGCAAAAGAATTGGGTTTCCATCAATTGGCGCTGCTGTTGCCGACCAAACCGTTGGACGAATCGTTGCGCTTGCTCGATGAATACGCCGCGAAGGTGGATAAGTACCTCTGAAAAGGCCACCCGGGTTCGGGGGACACCGCACGTCTTGTCGGCGATTACGTTAATTTTGTCGATTCCGTCTCATTAGCGAACATGCGCATTACACTCCGCGCATGGGAGTGGAAGCCAGAGAGTTTCGCCCGTCGCTGCTGACCACACTGCAAACGAAATTTCTGCAGTTGATTTACCAATACTTCTATCCGTACCTGACCCGTCGGCTCCGCAAGGACGACGTGCTGTTCCTCAATTACGGGTATGAGGAAGATCCGCCGATGGCGGTGCCGCTGTCGGCCGCCGACGAGCGGGACCGCTATTTCATCCAGCTGTATCACCGCACGGCGACCCAGGTCGACCTGGCCGGCAAGACGGTGTTGGAGGTCGGCTGCGGCCACGGCGGCGGCGCTTCCTACCTGACGCGCACCTTGCGCCCGGCGTCGTACACCGGGCTGGACCTGAACGCCACCGGCATTGCCTTCTGTCGGAAAAGACACCACGTTCTCGGCCTGGAATTCGTCCAAGGAGATGCGCAGGAACTGCCTTTCCCTGACCACTCCTTCGACGCGGTGATCAATATCGAATCGTCACATCTCTACCCCGACTTTCCCCGCTTCCTCGACGAGGTGAGTCGCGTATTACATCCCGGCGGTCATTTCCTCTACGCCGATTTCCGGTTCTCCGACACCGTTGCTCCCTGGGAGAAGCAATTGGCTGAGGCATCGCTGACAATGTTGTCCCGGCGGAACATCAACGAAGAAGTCATGCGTGGGATGGAGAAGAACTCCCAATGGTGGGTCCGCGTCATCGATCGATTGGTGCCGGCGTTCCTGCGCAGGTGGCTGCTGGTCCGCGGCTATGTGCTGATCTGGAAAGTCTTCCAGGACATGGGATCTGGCGGCTCGACTGACTATCGCATGTATTGCTTGGCAAAGGGGTGACCGGCGACGTACGAGGCTGCTACGCCGGGACGAACCGCCGTGCGGCACGGGCCAACAAGGAGGGCTGGAACTGCCAGACGTCGCTGTCCTCGGTAGCCCACGCGTAGGTGGGCGTGTCGCCATTGAACAGTTCGCGCAGTGCCGGGTGCGCAAGCTCATCGGCGGACCATTCATACAGGCGGCCCCAACGAGGCCTGATGATGCCGACGTCGAGCAGGTGACCCAGGCGGTGCTCCAGAGCGACGTAGGTTTCGACGTCATCGCCGAGCGGATAGCGGTCTGGAAGGATGCGCGACAGCGACAAGAATATCCCGGTCATCCCAACCCGCGGGTCGCCGAGTGGCCGCGCCATTGGGGCCAGCCAGCCCAGAGCCAGTTGGGGCGCGGCAACCAGCGCATGGGCATAAAGTACCCGGATGAGGACCACGTTGAGGAAGAACCGTTCCACTCGCGTCTCCCGATAGGCCAGCTCTTCATTGGCCATAAACGCCGCGGCGATCGAGGCGTTATGGGCGCGGTACCAATTGCGCGCGGTCGGATACTGGATGAATTGCAGGTGGACATCGACCGCGGGTGAACTGGGCTTTCCGCCACACCCGAACGCAAAGGCGCGCGCTTCGGCCGTGTCGCGCAGCAAAATTTCGTTAACTGCCCGCCACCAGGGGCTACCCGGACACGGGTCGTCCGGCGCGTTGAGCAGGCCCCGTCGCAGCTGCCATCCCATGAATGCCGAGGCGGCGCGGCGGTACGGCAGATAACCGCGATCCACCCCACGGGGCACCTCGTAAAGACGGCGCAGCAACGCCAGTCGCGCCGTCGGATCGTCCCGGGCCGCGGCGACCAGTGCCTGCGCGTGCTCCGCGGCCGACACCCGCGACGCGTCCGGATGGTCGTAAGGCATGGTGGGTACGCCTCCGCGGGTGCAGCCGTTTCGACCATCCTCACGCCCGGGCCGGGCAAATCGCAATCAGCCGGTCGCATCGCTAGCGTGCAGGCCGCGTTTTCCACCAGCGAGCGTGGACTTTCCCGCGCCCGACGGCCCGATGATCGCCGTCAGCGTTCCGGGCCGCGCGGTCAACGAGACATGTTCCAGCGCAACGGCATCGCGCGCACGGGTTAGCGTGACGTCGTGGACTTCGAGTCCCGCGGCGGTGGCGGTCGCGGGGATACGCATCGCGGTTGTCGGCGCAGTGGAAAAGGTCATTTGAGTCATCCGAGTAGGTAGGCGAGCGGGAGAGCGAGCAACAAGGAGTCGATCCGATCCAGCAGGCCTCCAAAACCGGGTAGCCAGCAACCGGCATCCTTGACCTGCGCCTGCCGCTTCACCATGGACTCCAGCAGGTCCCCGAAGACACCGCCGACGGAGATGGCGACCAGCAGTCCGATCGACATGGTGCCCAGCAGGGTGAGTACGACGAACGCCCCGATGATGGCCCCGACCATGCCGCCGACCGTCTTGCTCGGGCTCAGCGGCGAGAGCGGCCGGCGAGCCCACGCCATGCGGCGCAACCCTTTTCCGCCGCACCAGGCGGCGACGTCGGCGGCCGCGACGGCAAAGCACAGCAGATAGCTGTTCGGCCACAACATGACCAAGTGGGACATCGACCAGCAGATCCACACGGATCCAAATCCCGTGAACGCGCCGCGTTTGGCGCCGTGCGCGACGTCGCCGCTCAGCACGGACGGCACCGCGCACAAAAGCACCACGGCGGGGGCCAGCTGCAGCAGGGAGGGCCGCAACCAGGCCGCGGCAGGGTACAAGGCGGCCAGTGCGCCCAGTAAGTAGGCATCCCGACGCCCCAGCCCGACCAGTCGCGCGTATTCGGCGGCCGCGACGACGAGCCAGCGCCGCCGCCAGCACGGCGGTGGTGGCGGGGCCGATCCAGACCGGGATGCCGACCGTAGGGGCGATGAGTGCCCAGGTGCGCGACTTCTCGATCAGTTCCCGCTTGCGCGAAGCCAGGACGATGAGGCCGGCGAGGGCCAGGATTGCGACCGTGACCCACATGAGAAACACGGCCCGCGAGTACAGGTGGATGTGCAGCCGACCGAGGTCGACGTCGTGCGGCATCCGCCGATCGCGATGTAAAAAGGCCAGGTAGCCATCGACGATCGTCATGCCCGTCGACCCGATTCAGGACGCCAGCGCATACCGGTGAGCAGGGTCGATGCCGAGGTCGTCGCGCAAGGCCAGCACATGCGCCCGCAGCTGCGGGGCCGAGATGGCGTGCGGGTCGAGCGGCGCGCCGATATGCACGCGCATGGGGCCGGGGGAATAGCGCCCGTCCTTGGGCAGCACGGCCGCGGTGCCGGAGATCGCGACGGGAAGGATCGGCACGCCGCAATCGCGTGCCAGTCGTAGCGCACCCGATCGGAACTCGCCGATGCGCCCGTCCGTCGACCGGATGCCCTCGGGGTAGATCACGACGGAGCGGCCGGCCTGCAGGGCGGGCCGGGCCGCGGCGAGCAATGCGGCGTAGTTGCCGTTGCCGTTCCGCCGGATCGGGAGGATCCCGGCAACCGACGTCGCGATGAACCGCCGCACGCGTACGTCGAACCAGTAGTCGGCTGCTGCCCCGAACACCGGCCTGGACGCCGGCGGCAGCGCGGCCAGCAGCACCGCGGTGTCGGCATGCGAGCTGTGGTTGGCCACGACCACGCAACCGCCCGGGGTCTGCGACGGTCGATCCACGATCAATCCGCCCGCGGCGGCGCACACGATCCGCCAGAGCCAGTGCCGAAGCAGGCTCGGCAACCCGTTCGCGGTCATGCCGCTGCCACCGAGAGGGGGCGGGTAGCGACGTTGAGCGGCTGCGTGACGATGTCGAGCGGTCGCGTCACCGCCTCGAGTTGCTCCCTCAGCGCGACCCGCTGGGGCTGCTCGGCGCATTCCGTCAACTCGCGGTGCGCCGCCCGCAGCCGCAACACGGTAGTGAGTATCGACCCGTTCACCAGTTGCACCAGCAGCACGGGCATGATCACCGGACACGCCGTGGCCAGCACCACGAATAGGCAGCGTTCGGTCTTGCCGAGGGGGCCGCCGTTGCGGCGCGTGGCGCCGGCCGCGGCCGCGGCAAGCGACGCGAAGGTCGGCAGTGTCGCGGCGAGCGCCGCGATGAGTACCTGGAGCACCGGCCAGGACAGCCAGTGCAGCCCGGCGCCGGAATGTCGTGCCGCCCAGACCGCCAACCCGGCAAAAGCAAGCAGATCCGCGGTACGGTCACCGATTTCGTTGACGACGAAACCCCAGGGCCGGGTCACTCCCCGAGCGCGGGCCACCGCGCCGTCGAGGTTGGCGCCGGCCAGCCGCAGCACCATGCACACCGCGGCCAGTGGCCAGCATCCGAACGCGACGGCGACGCCCGCCGCGGCCGCGGCAAGCACCCCGACGACGGTGAACACGTCCGGGGAGACCCGCCGGGTCACCGCGCCCTCGACGATCGGCGTCAACCGCGCGCTGAACCACGGCTTGAGCCCGTAGAGGCCCGTCAAGCGTGCTCCCCGGCGGGTCTTCGGCGGGGACGAGATCGGGGTGGCGGCGTCGGTACTGATGGCCGGCTCCTTTCGCGCGTGGCGGCGTGCGATTGCGATTGCGCCCAGTACATCGAGCCGCAGCGACTACCGATCCCAAGAACCGCCGGCGAATGTATTTGCTCCACAGGACAGCGATGCCGCCGCGTAGGACGATGGGGTGATGCGGGGAATCCTTGTACTTCTTGCGAACCTTGCTGTCGTGATCGGTGTGGCCGTACCGGCACACGCGGACCCGGGGCCGGATTCGAAGTTTCTGGCCGCGCTGAAAGCAGCCGGAATCTCGTATCCGACCCCGAACGCCGCGATCAGCGTCGGCAAGAGGGAATGCACACTGATGGACCAGGGCATGTCCGAAAGTGACGTCATCAAGACCGTGTCGGAGAGCAACCCGGCGTTCAAGGGGGACGCGGCCGCCCAGTTCACCGCGATCGCGGAGGACGCCTACTGCCCACAACACGAAGGGGAGCCGGGCCCCCCGTCGGCGCCTGGGGCCGGTTAACCTGGTCCGCTCTATCGCGTCTGGCTGGCCCGCAGTTCGGCGGGCAGCCGCTTGAACCCGCGCAAGGTGACCAGGCCGAGCCGCTCCGGCCGCTCGCGCAGCGCCAGGTCGGGGAACCGCTCGAACAGCGTGCGCAGGGCGATGGCGCCTTCGATTCGGGCCAGCGCTGCGCCGAGGCAGCCGTGCATGCCGGAACCGAACGCCAAGTGATCGCGCGCGTTGGCTCTGGTGATGTCGAACCGGGCGGGATCGGTGAAGACGCGTGGGTCGCGGTTGGCGCCGCAGATCAACAACACCAACATGGATCCGGCGGGGATCTGTGTGGCCGCGATCTCGACGTCCCGGTGCGCGGTGCGCACCAGCATTTGCACGGGACTTTCGTATCGCAGGATCTCCTCGACGGCGGCCGGCCACAACCCCGGATCGTTGCGCAGCAATTCCAATTGGTCGGGATGGTCCAACAGCAAAACAATGCCGTTGCCGATCAAATTCACCGTCGTCTCAAACCCGGCGCCGACCAAAAGTGCTGCGTTGGCTGCGAATTCGCGATGGGTTAGCTCACCGCCGACGGCCACGCGGCCAAACGGGTCGTCACCTGCATCGCCGTTGCGTGCGTGTTCGATGAATTCGGCCGCATAGCGGTCGACCTCGCGCAGGCACTCCACGGCATGACGAAACGTCTTCCAGCCTGTCCCGAAATCCAGCAGCGGCGCCAGACTGTACCCCCAGTCCCGCACCTGCGGACGCGCATCGGTTGGCAACCCGAGGATCTCGGCGATGACTGCGACAGGTAGTTCCGTCGCGAAGTCCGCAACCAGATCGGGCCGCGGGCTGGCTGCCAAACGGTCGAGTAATTCGGCCGTGATCTCCGAGACGCGGGCGCCGAGTCTGTCGATGGCGCGCGGGGTGAAACTTTGCGCGAACAACCGCCGATACCGGGTGTGATCGGGAGGATCGCTCATCACCATGGCGGGGTGCTCCACCGGATTCGGCAGGCCCGGATCGGTGCGGCCGATCAACGCCGGAATTGGCTGGGGGAACGGCGCATTCACCAGATTGGTGACCCCGAACGCGTCATCGCGTAACACGGCGCGGCAGACCTGATGATCGGCGGTCACCCACACAAACGGCCGCCGCACCAACCGGCCCTGGGCTCGGATGTCTTCGACCACGCGATACATCTCGTGGTCGGAGGCGCGCCCCAGCAGGAAACGGGCCAGGGGCTGCCCGCGGCGGGCCTGCACGGCCAAGAACGCCCGCGGCGCGCCGTACCTCAGCATCCACCGAGTCCAGATGCTCGTCCGCACAGCGATCCCCTTCGCACCCGCCGGTGAGTCGTCTGCCGGAACATATCACTGGGCGGGGTTGTGCGTGCGGCGCACTGTTGCGGTCCCTTGCCGGATCTGTTCTAGCCCAGGCCTTTTGGTGCTGATGGGGTCGGTGATGCTGACAGGGCTGGGGCGGTGTGGGCGCGGACGTCGCCGATGACCAGCAGCGCTTTGCTGTCAACTCGTCCCATGGCGCGTCACCGTGCAGCGACCGGGTACCCTGCAACGCCATGGCGGGGACACGATGAGCGCGGGCCTATTTGGACTGCTCGACGACGTCGCGGTCCTGGCCAAAATGGCCGCCGCCAGCGGTCGCGCGACCGCCAAGGCGGCCGGTGTGGTCATCGACGACACCGCCGTCACGCCGCAATACGTTCATGGCATCGCCGCCGAGCGCGAACTGCCGATTATCCGGCGCATCGCGCTGGGATCCTTTCGCAACAAGCTCGTGGTGATTCTGCCCGCCGCAATGCTGCTCAGTCAGTTCGCGCCGCGGCTGGTCACCCCGGTTCTGATGGTCGGTGCGGTCTACCTGTGCTACGAGGGCGCGGAAAAGGTGTGGGGCAGTTTCCGCGGCCGGGCCCCGCACGCGGTGTCCGCCGCCGAGGACGAGGTGGTGGCCGGGGCTATCCGGACCGACCTGGTGCTGTCGGCCGAAATCATGGTGATCGCCCTCAACGAGGTGGCCGACCAGACTTTCTTGCCCCGGCTGGTCATATTGGTCGTCGTCGCCGTGGTCCTCACCATCGCCGTGTACGGCGTGGTGGCCGTCATCGTCAAGATGGACGACATCGGTTTGCGTCTCACGTCCACTGCCTCCCGAATCGGCCGGGGCGTCGGCCGGGGGCTGGTCGCGGCCATGCCCGGGCTGCTGTCCGCGCTCTCGTCGATCGGGATGGTGGCGATGCTGTGGGTCGGTGGCCACATCTTGCTCGACGGCAGCACTCGGCTCGGCTGGCACACCGTGCCCGGCGCGGTGCACCATGCCGAATCCCGCCTCAGCCACGCCGTCGACATCGTCGGTGGCCTGTTGGGTTGGCTCGTCAACGCCGCGGCGTCCACCCTGATCGGGTTGCTCGTCGGATTCACCGGGTTCGGTCTCGTCCAGCTGTTGTCACTGATCCGCGGGGGCCGTTAGGGACGGTTTTACGCGCCCATTAGGGAGCCGAGCCCACCAGGTTTGAATACTGCGGGCAGTAGGCGTGGACCGAGATCGTCACGTAGGCGTCGGCGTCGTTGCCGAGCGCCGGATTACTGGCCCGGAAGTCGGCGATGACCTGCTGGACCGTCATGCCCACCCGGATGTTCTCGCAGACCATCTTTCCGTTGTAGATCGCGGCGTCGGGGTTGGCGAAGGAGATACCGCGGTCGTTGAGGGATTGCACGTACCGGTTGTCCTGATCCGGTGTCGACACGATCGAGGAGGGGGCGGCCGTGGCCGCCGGCGCTGCGGTCGACGCGGGTGTGGTCGTCGACGTCGGTGCCGCACCGGGGGACGGCGCAGGGTTTTTCGGATGGTCAGCCAACAGGGCCCAGCCCAGCACGATCGCTCCGGCGACCACGACGCCGGCCGCGAACAACGCGGCCGCGGTACGCCAGGTGGCGCGCCAGGACCGGCGCTGGCTCGTCGACTCGCCCGTTATGTCACCCGCGTCGTCGCGAGACCACGCCAAACCGGCGGAGTTCGACGTCGTCGGCGCTTCGGGTTCCGCAGCAGTGGGTGCGGCGGCCGTCTCGCCACCGTCCAGTCCGGCGGTTTTGTCGGTGGCCGGTCCCGGCTCGGACATGTCGGGGGTCGCTGCGGCTAGTCGGGCGCGTGGGTGCCGAGCAGGGCGCGGACCATCGGACGGGAGCCTTCGGAGCGCAGCAGGTAGCTCGCCGGCCGCCGCCGGACTCGCAACGGCCACCAGAACCAGCGGCCCAGCAGGGCCGCGATGGACGGCGTCATGAATGCGCGCACGATCAACGTGTCGAACAACAAGCCCAAACCGATCGTGGTGCCGATCTGACCGATCACGCGCAGATCGCTGACCACCATCGAGGCCATCGTGACGGCGAACACCAGCCCCGCGGCCGTGACGACCTTTCCGGTGCCGCCCATTGCTCGAATGATGCCGGTGTTGATACCGGCACCCAGCTCTTCTTTCATCCGCGAGACGAGCAGCAGGTTGTAGTCGGATCCCACCGCCAACAGGATGATGACGGACATCGGCAAGACGAGCCATTCCAGCCCGAGTCCGATGATGTGCTGCCAAAGCAGCACCGACAATCCGATCGAGGCTCCCAACGACGTCACGATCGTCCCGACGATCACCATGGCGGCCACGAAACTGCGAGTGATCATCAGCATGATCGCGAAGATCAAGCACAGCGCGGCGATGCCGGCGATCATCAGGTCGTACCGCGAGCCGTCATGCAGGTCTTTGTAGGTCGCCGAAACACCGCCGACATAGATGTTGGTGTTTTCCAGCGGCGTCGACTTCAGCGATTCTTCGGCCGCGGTCTTGATCGCCGCGACCCGCGCGATGCCTTCCGGGGTGGCGGGGTCGCCACGATCCGAGATGATCATTCGTGCCGCTTTGCCGTCCGGCGACAGGAACAGTCCCATCACCTTCTGGAACGAGGGGTTCTGGAAGACCTCCGGGGGCAGGTAGAAGGAGTCGTCGTTCTTCGAAGCATCGAAGGCCGCGCCCATATCGGTGGTGATGTTGCCCTGCGAATCGGCCTGGCCGATGATGCCGCTCATGGTGGAGTGCATCGTCAACATCATGGTGCGCATTTGCTTCATGGTGTCGATCTGAATCGGAAGCTCGGCGGCCAGCTTGGGCATCAGCACATCGACCTTGTCGATGTCGACGACGAGTTCGGCGAGCTTGTCATCCAGCTCGTCGATGCCGTCGAAGGAATCGAACAGCGACCGGAACGACCAGCAGATCGGGATGTCGTAGCAGTGCTTTTCCCAGTAGAAGTAGCTGCGGATCGGCCGCAGGAAGTCTTCGAAATTCGAGATGTCGTCGCGGAGTTCGGTGGTGATCGCCTGCACGTCGTGTGTGTTGAGAGCCAGGTCATGGGTCACGGCGTTCAGCTGCAGAATCAGGTGATACAGCGTCGTCGTGATCTCGATCGTCTTGGCGAGCTCATCGGCCTGCTTGAGCATGTCGTTCATGCGAGCCTTTTGGTATTCGATGTTTTCCATCTGGCTCGCGTTCATGATGCCCAACCGGAACGGGATGGTCGTGTGCGCCATCGGCGAGCCGGCCGGGCGGGTGGGGGACTGCACCCGGGAAACGCCCGGGACCGCGAGAACGCCCTTTGCCAGCCGTTCCAGGATCAGGAAGTCCGACGGATTGCGCATGTCGTGATCGGCCTCGATCAAGACAAACTCCGGCAACATCCGGCCTAACGGAAAGTGCCGGTTCGCGGCGGCATATCCCTGGTTGGTCGGGAGGTCGTCGGGCAAATACACCCGGTCGTGGTAGTTCGTCGTGTAGCCCGGCAGCGCCAGCAGACCGACCAGCGTGACGGCGCACGCGGCGGCGAAAATCGGTCCGGGCCAGCGGACGACCGCCGTGCCGATCCGGCGCCAGCGACGAACGGTGAGCCGCCGCCGGGGCTCGAACACGCCGAGACCGCCACCCACCGCGAGCACCGCGGGCACCAGGGTCAGCGCGATGGCTACCGCCACGAGCATGCCGACAGCGCACGGGACCCCGATGGTCTGGAAGTACGGCATCCGGGTGAAGCTGAGGCAGAACACGGATCCGGCGATGGTCAAACCCGAAGCCAGCACCACCTTCGCCGTGCTGCGGTAAGTGGTGAAATAGGCCGTCAGGCGGTCCTCACCGGCTTGACGTGCCTCCTGGTAGCGCCCGAAGAAAAAGATCCCGTAGTCGGTGCCTGCCGCGATGCCGAGGGTGATCAGCAGATTGACCGCGAAGGTGGAAAGACTCAGCACGCCGTTGTTGCCCAAGAACGCCACGATTTGGCGGGCCACCTGCAGCTCTATCCCAACCATCAACAGCAGGACGATGACGGTGAAAAGCGAGCGGTACACCAACAGCAGCATCACGAAGATGACCACGAGGCTCACCACGGTGACCTTGAGAATGGTCCGTTGGCCGCTGTGGTTCAGATCAGCGATGAGCGGCGCCGGTCCGGTGACATAAACCTTGACGCCCGGTGGCGGGGGTGTGCGCTCCACGATCTTGCGGACGGCGTCCGCCGATTCGTTGGAAAGGCTGGTGCCCTGGTTGCCGGCGAGCTTCAGCTGCACATAGGCGGCCTTGCCGTCCTCGCTTTGCGCGCCGCCGGCCGTGACCGGATTTCCCCACAGGTCCTGGATGTGCTGCACATGCTTGGGGTCGTTGCGAAGTTCACGCAGCAGGTTGTTGTAGTAGTGGTGCGCGTCGTCGCGCAAGGGTTGCTGGCTCTCCAGCACGATCATCGCCAGGCTGTCGGAATTCGATTCCTTGAAGTCCTCACCCAGGCGCTGCATCGCCTTGATCGACGGCGCATCCCGAGGGCTGAGGGAGACCGAGCGTTCCTTTTCCACCTGTTCGAGCGAGGGGACGGCAACCGTCACGAGGACCGTGAGAATCAGCCACGCCAAGATGATCGGGACCGACAGCCGATGGATCAGCCGTGCGGCGAAGGGCGGGCGCTGCTCCGCGTCCACGCGTGGATCGCTCATGCGGTCCACTGCCAGCAGAAGTTGTCGGCGTTCACGTCATGCGTGATCCCCGTCGACCACGCCGTCCACCCCGGTGCGCCAGCAGCTGCTGTCACTATCGCTCGTCTCCCTCTGGTATTGCCGTCACCCTGCCGCGAGCAGGCGACGCTTCCAAAGTCTCTCATTGAATGGATCGGCGGCGACAGGAAACGTATTACAGCAGCGGTTCACTTCCCGGCAACTCCGCCACCGCCAGGGCCCTGAGCTGCGATGTTGTCATCGCGAATGAATTCAGATGGCGGGCTCTGTGATACCCCAGTAAGTTCGCGTGGGGGCCACCCGGGGCCAGCCGGGGCCGTCACGGCACGGGGCTCGGGCGAGGGACGGAACTGTTTGATGCATTGGGCGATCACCGGCGCAACGGGTTTTCTCGGAATTCACATCTTGAGCGAAATCCTTCGCGGTGACGACACGTTCACCCTGCTGACCCGCCCGCAAGCCGACCCCATCGCCCGCATCCACAAGGCCCTGCCGTTGACCGCTGAAAACGGAGCGGCAAACGCCGGGACCAACATGCAGACCTGGAGCGAAGGGGAGCTGCGCGACAGACTCACGATCGTCCCGGTGGACCTCGCGGCGCCCCGATTGGGGCTGACGCATCGGCAGTTCCGAGAGCTTGCCGACAGTCTGGACGCCGTCCTGCACTGCGCCGGCAACATCGAGTTGGATGCCGACCTTGACGACCTTCGTCGCACCAATGTCGGTGGCACCACGCGGATCCTCGAACTCGCCGACGCCGGCGGCCGAGCGCCCGATGTATTCCATGTGTCGACGGCGTTCGTAGCCGGCAAGCGCCGCACCGGTCTCATCTACGAGACCGAACTTGGCGACGACGACCAAGGCTTCGAAAACAACTACGAGCGTTCAAAATTCGAGTCCGAGTCGCTGGTGCGGGACTGGGCGCGACGCACGGGGCGGCGGGTCGTGGTGCTGCGGCCCAGCGCCCTGATCGTGGACCGGCCGCCGCACCCGGACTTTCCCTTGCATCCGCTGTCTTTCTTGTCGACGTCGGCGGACAGCGGGATGCGGCTGTTCTCCGTGTCCGGACGTCCGATGCGCACCAACATGTCGATGCGGCTCAGCGGAGATCCCAACGGCCACTTGAATTACATGCCCGCCGGCGAGGCGGCCGACGAGATGGTGCGTTTGATGCGGTTGGCCCCCGACGGTCTGAATACCTACCACGTCGTGCATCACCACGACGTCGCGGTGCAAACCCTGGTGGAGCTGTTCAACGCGTTGTCGCCGATCCCCCTGACGCTCGTCGACGGCCCGATCGAGGACCCCAACCTGCTGGAGCGGCGACTGCGGTGGGCGAGCGGCTTCATGCCCTACCTCGAGCACAGCCGGACATACGACACGAGCAAAACCCGGGCCGTTATCGGTGAGCCGCAGCGCAATACGGTCGTCGATCTCGATTACCTGTTGAACAGCGTGGGACGCCACAAGCGATACTTCACCGTCAATGCCGAATCGCGGCAAGGCCGTGGCTCGGCATCGCCGCCGCTGCCGTGCGTGCGACGGCCCTTCGACGTCACCGCTCGCGGCGCGCAGGCACGTCATCGACAGGTGGGCCCGGTCCGAGGGCTGACGTTCATCGTCACGGTCGGTCGCAGCGGGTCGACGGCGCTGTCGCGCGTCTTGGGGGCGCACCCGGATGTGTTGAGCCTCAACGAGTTTTACCTGTCGGTACGCGCGTCGTCGGCGGTCGACGACACGCTGTCGGGTGAACAATTTTGGCGGATGCTGGCCGACCCGCACCCGATTTTCGACTCGATGGTCCGCGGTGGCGCGGCGATGCCGGAGTTCGTCTATCCGCGACTGGAAGGAACTCGGTTCGACGCCAGCACCACCGGCATCCCGGCGATCAGCATGATGACGCTGCCGCACCTGTCCTCCGATCCCGACGGTGTCTTCGATGCTCTCGCCGCCGAGATCCAGACCTGGCCCGAGCGACCGGCCCGATTGCACTACAAGAGATTATTCGCTTGGCTTGCAACGCATTTCGGCGGGACCGTGGTGGTCGAGCGCTCGGCGATGTCGTTGAGCAGCGTGCCGTGGCTGCGCCAGACGTTCCCCGACGCGAAATTCGTGCACCTGTATCGCAACGGGCCGGACACGGCCGTCTCGATGAGTCGCCATACCGGATTCCGTTTGATGGCGCTCATCCAAGACGCGCTCGAGTTGCTCGATCTCGATCCGGAACGCCGGCATCCCGGGCTGCGGCTGGACCCGACGGCGATACCGATCGAACTGGCCTCGCTGCTCGGCGACACCTGCGACGTCGACTATCTGATGGGACAGCGCCTGCCCGTCGTCCGGTTCGCCCGGATGTGGAGCGAGCTGATTCTCACCGGCGAAGCCGAGCTGGCCGACTTGCCCGGCGACCATTATCTGCCGTTGTCGTATGCAGAGCTTGTCGCCGAACCCCGTTCTTCGTTGACCCGTCTGGCGAGTTTCCTTGAGATCGAGGCGGATCGGCAGTGGCTGGACTTCGGCAATGACGTCATCGACCCGGGGTTCAGCGGCGCCTCGAATCAGCTGTCCGCCGAGGACCTTCGAGCCGTCACCGAATGCTGCGCTGCCGCCACCGCCGTGCTCGCAGGCCACGCCGTCGCCGCGGGTGAAATCACCGCGGCCCGCTGAGTCGCGGCGTAGGCTGCGGCCATGCCGATCGACCGTGCCGCGCTCGTTGCGGGCAGCATCCGACTCGCCTCCGGTGTCCACTTTCTGGTAGACCCGCTGGGGGCAAACCGCCTATGGGGGGACCCGGGGGAGCCGACGCCCACCGCGCGGCTGCTACTGCGCTCGATGGGCTACCGCGACGCATTGATCGGCGGGCTGCTCACGGCGGCGGCGTTGCGCGGCAAGAACACCCGCGGCTGGTTTCTGGCCTCGGGCGGCGCCGACGCGGCAGATCTGCTGGGCGGGTTGAGTGTGCACCACGAACTCAAACGCTCGCAGCGGTTGATCGGCCTGGGTGGTGCGGTCGTGGGTATCACCGTCGGATTATGGGGCGCGGTGCGGCCCGTACCGAAAGCCCAGAAGCAACCGGCGGACTGAGGTCCGGGCGCCGAATTCGCCTGTGCCGCGCGGATTGCGACGTCGTCTGGGTCGGTCAGCTCAAGCGGACCGTCCCGATCGGGACTAAAAGCTAAGTGCCGCAGAATGTTTGGTAGGTGCCGAATTCCTCGGGCGCCGGCTCGGCGTAGCGCTGCAAGCCGGGACGCTCGTCGTACGGAGCGGTCACCGCCTCGAGCAGTTGTCTCACCGGCGCCAGGTCGCCGTCCGTCGCCGCGGTCAGGGCCTCTTCGACCAGGTGGTTACGCGGGATATAGATCGGGTTGGCGCGGTCCATCGCATCGGCGCTCGGTCCCATGGCCTGCCAGCGGGACAGCCAGGCATCGAATCCGGCCAGGTCGACGAATAATCCCCGGGCCGGCTCGGTATCACCGCGCGCGGCACGGGCGAGCCGGCGGAAGAACGAGGTGTAGTCGACGTGGCTTTCCTTCAGCAGCCGCAACAGAGCGTCGGCCAGGCCGGTGACCTCCGCCGCGTCGACACCGGTGGAAAGACCGAGTTTGGCCCGCATACCCGATGACCACGTAGCGTCGTATTCCCTGTGGAAGACCCCGAAGGATTCCTCGGCCAGCGCGACGCCCTCGTCGACGTCCTCGGAAAGCAACGGCAGCAGTGCCTCGGCGAAGCGCGCGAGATTCCACCCGGCGACGGCGGGTTGGTTGCCGTAGGCGTAGCGCCCCCACATGTCGATCGAACTGAACACGGTGTCGGGGTCGTAGGCCTCCATGAAGGCGCACGGCCCATAGTCGATCGTTTCGCCCGAGATCGTCATGTTGTCGGTGTTCATCACACCGTGAACGAATCCGATCAGCATCCACCGGGCGATCAGCGACGCCTGGGCGGCGACCACCGCCTCGAAGAGCGCGCGATAAGGATTTTCGGCGTGCGCCGCGTCGGGATGGTGCCGGGCGATCGCGTGGTCGGCGAGGCGCCGCAGCAGGTCGGTGTCCCCGGTCAGGGCGGCGTATTGGAAGCTGCCAACCCGCAGGTGGCTACCGGCGACGCGAACCAGCACCGCACCCGGCAGCAGCGTTTCGCGCTGCACGGGCCGGCCGGTGGCGACCACGGCCAACGAGCGGGTCGTCGGGACGCCGAGGGCGTGCATCGCCTCGCTGACGACGTATTCGCGCAGCATCGGGCCGACCGCCGCCAGGCCGTCACCGCCGCGGGCGAACGGGGTCGGCCCGGAACCCTTGAGGGCGATGTCGCGCCGCGCGCCGTCGTGGTCGGCCAGTTCGCCCAGCAGCAAGGCCCGTCCATCGCCGAGCCGCGGCACGAGGCCGCCGAATTGGTGACCGGCGTAGGCCTGCGCTACCGGGACCGCCCCGGCGGGCAGCAGATTGCCCACCAAAAATCGCAAACCCTCAGGGCCGCGCAGCCAGGCGAGGTCGAATCCGAGTTCCGTTGCCAGCGGCTCGTTGAGGACCAGCAGCCGCGGGTCGGGCGGCGTCTCGGCGCGCGAGCGGATGCCCAGCTCGGGCAGCTCGCGGGCGAAGCCGTGATGGATCGCAACGCTGACCTCCGGTGTGACACTCACGTCATTCAGACTACGGAGAATCGAGGAAGCTGACGGCCTGGCGGATCACGTCGCGAGCCCGGTCGAGCATCGACGCAAACGGACCGATGGCGAAGTTCATTTTGGCCGACTCGACGCCCGGATGCGGGTGCGTCGGCGCGATGGCCTGCGCCGCCCGCACCGCGGTGGTCATGCGTTTCAGATCGTCGGAGTCGAGTTCGCGCTCCAGGTAAGGGAATTCGTCCTGCTCTTCCTGTTCGGCATGGGCGAGGACCGCCTGGCGCAGCTTGGTGAGCTCGTCGACGAACTCCTGCGACGTCACATCCAGCTTTTCGATCTGGGACAGCAGCTCTTTAGCGCTGTGCTCGTCCTTCAACAGGGCGTCGACGACCGCGTCGCCGGCGTCGGACTCGCGTCGCATCCGGGGATGCACCACCATCTCCTCGGCCGTTTCGTGCACCGCCAGCAACTGCCGCAATGCGGTGAACGGCGCCTCCCGCGCTTCGGGGTCCGACGCGTACAGCACCTCGTCGAACATGTCCTCGATCAAGTTGTGCTGTGCCTTGAGGAAGGCCACCACCTCATCGGGAGTCTCGATGATCATCTCGGGCACGGGTGACCTCCAGAGTCGGGGTGTGGAAAGCACGTCGGCGGGCTGTCGCAGTTTCGATATCGGTTACCACGACCGGGCACAGATAAACGCCCGTTGTCGGCTCGGTGGTCGCTACGCTGGCGATATGAGCGCCAAGAGCCGGGTCCGGGTCGAGCGCCTCTACCAGGACGTCACTCCAGAGGACGGACAGCGCGTCCTGATTGACGGCCTGTGGCCGCGCGGAGTCCGCAAGGACGACCCGCGGGTAGGCATATGGTGCAAGGACGTCGCGCCGTCACGCGAACTGCGCGACTGGTATCACCACGACCCGGCGCGTTTCGACCAGTTCGCGTCACGCTACGAGGCCGAGTTGGCCGGCAACCCGGCGCTGCACGAACTGCGCGCGCTGGCAAAACGCGGGGTGGTCACCCTAGTCACCGCCACCCGCGACGTGTCCGAAAGCCACGCGGCGGTGCTGGCGAAATTGCTGGACCGCGACTGAGCCGGCGCGACAAACTCGCAGCTAGACCGAAAGCGGTGCGGGTAGGCTCCGCGACGATATGAGTGACCCCGAAGTGATCCTGCCCCGGCGATTGATCGACGTCAGCGCCGAAGTCGCCAACGTCCCCCCGCCGCCGATACCCCAGGTGCCGGCGCCGTACGGCTTGCGCCTGGCCGACCCGGACGCCGACGCCGAGATGATCTCGGAATGGATGAACCGTCCGCACTTGGCTGAATCCTGGGAGTATCCGTGGCCGCCGCAGCGCTGGCGCCGGTACCTGCGGGCGCAGCTCGACAGCGATTTCTCGCTGCCCATCTTGATCAGCCTGGACGGCGTGGACCACGCATACGTCGAACTTTACCGGGCCGCAAAGGATTCCATCGCTACCCGCTACGACTACGACCCCCACGACTTGGGGCTGCATGCCGCGGTTGCCGATCTGGAGTACCTGAGTCGCGGGCACGTGAGCTACGTGCTGCCGCACGTCGTCGTGAGCGTGTTCGCCCTCGATCCGCGGTGTCGGCGGGTGATGTTCGACCCGGATCATCGAAACATCCAGGCGCGCAAGTTCTGTGAGCGCGGCGGCTGCGTTTTCCTCGGTGAGCACGACATGTCCAACCGGCGGATGGCGCTGTACGTGCTGCCACGCACGCCCGACGACGTGCCGCGGTCCCGTGACGGCTGATTCTTTGCGACACTGAGCACAAATGTGGGCTCGGCTCGTGGTGGCACCGTGGTGGGTGCATTGGCTGCTCAACGCGGCCATCTTCGCCGTCACGTTGTCCGTGCTGGGCGCCTTGGGATTTCCCGTCCTCGTCATGTACGGCTGGACCTGGCCGGTGCTGGCGGTGCTGGCCTTCAGCCTGACCGTGACCGCGCTGTTGACCCTTGCGCGGCGCCCGGCGCAGCAGAGTTTCGCGCGGATCGTCGCCGCGTTGAATCTGGAACAGCGCTCGAACGTCGTCCGGGCGCTGCGCACGGGCGAGGCGCCGGCGGACCCGACGGTGTTGGCGGCCGCGATCCGGGTCGCCGACCTCACCGCCGCATACCTGCGCCGGGTGCCGCGCTGGCAGCGGCGGGCGGCCTGGCTGGTTCCGCTGCTGGCAGCGGCGGCGGGGGTGCTGGAATTCGTCGGCCACGATGCGCGCGTCGGTCTGATCTGGGTTGTGCTGGCAGTGCTGGTGGCTGGCCGGCTGGGGTGGATGACACGCGCTGCGCGACGATTGCCGCTGCATCTCGAGCTACTGCGGTCGGCGGCAAACGCGAGCCCGCAAGCACTTTCGGCGCTGGACCATTCCGACGACATCCCGGCCGCGCCGCCCGGATTGCGCTACCGCATCGTCGTGGTCGTGGTGGTGGCGGTCGCCGCCGGCGCGGTGGGGGCACTGGCGGGCTATCTGCAGGACCAGCCCAGCCATGACTGCCGGACCGCCGACGCGGCGGTGAATTACATCCATGCGCACCCGGATATGCTCGATCCCTGGCTGATCATGCCCGGCGGTCCCGGTCTGGACGAGTACCGGAACTGGTCAGATCAACTCGTCGCCTACTCGCATCAGGTGTCGGCGCCGGAGCTCGCACCCCACCTGCGCCGCATTGCCGAGTTGTCCACGACGGCGGTATCGACGGTCACCGAGGCGCGCCGTGACTCGTTTGCGACACCGCCCCCCGACCAGGTGTTCGCGTGGCGCGGCTCCTATCAGCACACCATCGGCCAGCTCATCGAGGCGGACAACGCGCTCATCCCGCCATGTCATCTTCGGCGTTGAGTCGCTGCGCGGGTGCGGATTTGGCGTCATCACGACGTCAATAGTCGAGCTGCGCCAACGAGATGTCACCCAGGCGTCGGGTCTCGTCGAGTGAGAGCACCGCCGGAACCATTTCGCTGGTGACCAGCCCGTGGCGGCCGGTCAGCTCGTCGACGATGTCGAAACTGCGCGCGATCGACTCCGGCGTGTCGACGATGATGGTGGTGACCGGAACCCGGCGCGTGACCTGAAAGAACTTGTCCCCGTGCGGTTTGTGGTCACCGTAGAAGCCCCACACGCCCCGCAGCACCGTCGCCCCGCGAGCGGTTCCCGAACGCAGCAGGCGATGCACCAATGCGCGGTGGATCGGCAACTGCTCGTGTCGAGTGGCTTCGGCGGTGTAAACCATCAGCTTCTGCCACAGGGTGCGCCCGTGCGTATCCGTGGCGGGGAGCTGCTGCGGACGCGCCAACGTCGCGCCGTCGCGCTTGCACAGCCGGACCCGTTCGACGGTCAGCAGCGGGTCGGCCAGCAGATCCGCCAACTCCGTTGTGGCAGTTACAACTTGGTCGGTCGAGCCAATGCCGATGATCATCATCGGCACGTCGCCGTTGCGGCCCAAAAAGTGGGCCCGGAAACGTTGCCCATGTGCTGTGCCGTCGACGCCGAGAAGTGCTATCGCCCCAGCGAATCCGTGCCGATGCAGCAGGTCGCAGACGCCGTAGTAGGCGGGCTTACCGGCGATGCGTGCTTGACGGCCGACGTACACGGTCAGTTTCGCGGCATCACCGTTGTGGGCGTCGAAGCCACCGAGCGCGCCGGTGCCACGCTCCCGGGTGAACAGCCGTGCGCGCTCCACGGTTAGCAGCCCGCGACCGGTGAGTGCGGCCACCTCGCCGATCACGGAGCGGATCCTGGGCTCGACGTCGACCGCCGCGACCGCCACCGCCGGATCTTCGGACAAGCTCAACGACACGTCACTGCGCAGTTCGTGGCTCGGTCCGAAACTGGCGATACCGCGCAGCATCACGCTGGTGGCCACGTCATGAGTGCCGAACACGTCGAACATCGCGTCGGCCAGAAAGCGCCTGCCGTCGCCGACGGCGTGCTGGCGCTCGCCGAAGTACGCGGTCAACTTCAAACACGGCTGGTTCATAGCTGCTCCGCCAGCCATTGTCCGAGTAGCGCGGCCGTCAGGCCCAGCACCACGCTGACCACGACATTGGCTGCCGCCGCCCACGCCCGGCGCTCCTCGCCGAGGCGCTGGGTCTCCAGCATCCAGGTGGAGAACGTGGTGTAGGCGCCGACGAATGCGGTGCCGGCCAGCAGGGCGGTGTCCCTGCTCAACGACAGACCGCCGAGGAAACCGAGCAGCGCGGCGCCGCTGATGTTCACCGCCAGCGTGCCGACCGGAAACGGCAGGGCCAGCCGGCGCGTGACCGTGCGGTCGACCAGAAACCGCAGCACCGACCCGATGCCGCCGATGACCGCGACCGCGGTCCAGGCCAGGATCGCCGTCGCCGTCACGAACGCACCCGCGCCCGGCGCACCATCGCGGTGGCCACCTGCACCGCCACCAACCCCAGCACGACGCTGACGATCGTGTAGGTCGCCGCGAGCGCCCAGTGGCCGTGCTCGATCATTCTCAGCGTCTCCACTTGCATCGTGGAGAACGTCGTCAGGCCGCCGCACAGGCCGGTGCCCAGCACCGGGCGCCGATAACTCGACACCGGCAGCCGCTCGAGCAGCCGGGTGGTGAAGTAGCCGATCAAGAACGCACCGACGATGTTGACGATGAACGTCGGCCAGGGCCAGGCGCCGGGGTCGGCCACGGTCAGTGTGCTCGACGCGGCGCGGGCCAGCGTGCCGAGCGCACCGCCGGCGAAAACCGCGGCCAGTTCGCGATAGTCGGGTTGTGCCACGTGTTGGTTCCCTTTCGTTTGCCCATGCACTTGCAGCACGAAGCGACGTGCGCGCCGCGACACGGGCACAATCTGTAGACATGGCCAACCCGCGAGCCGGTCAGCCGGCCCAGCCCGAAGACCTCGTCGATCTCTCCCATCTAGTCACGGCGTACTACGCCATCCAACCCGACCCCGAGGACGTCGCGCAGCAAGTTGTCTTCGGCACGTCGGGCCACCGCGGCTCGTCCCTCAACGGCGCCTTCAACGAGGCGCACATCGTGGCGATCACCCAGGCGATCGTCGAGTATCGGGCGGCCCACGGTACGACCGGCCCGTTGTTCATCGGCCGTGATACGCACGGTCTTTCCGAGCCGGCATGGGTGTCGGCGCTCGAAGTGCTGGCGGCCAACGACGTGACCGCAGTGATCGACTCCGCCGACCGCTACACGCCGACTCCGGCGATCAGCCACGCCATCCTCACCTACAACCGCGGGCGTGGCGAAGCGCTGGCCGACGGTATCGTCGTGACCCCCTCGCACAACCCGCCGCCGGACGGTGGCTTCAAGTACAACCCGCCCAACGGTGGCCCGGCCGATACCGAGGCGACCAACGCAATTGCCAAACGCGCCAACGAAATTCTGCGAGCCGGTGGCTCTGGGGTGAAGCGGGTTCCGCTGGCGCGGGCACTGCAGACGGTGCGCCGCCACGATTACCTGGACAGCTACGTCGACGACCTGCCGAACGTGGTGGACGTGGACGTGATCCGCAAAGCGGGCGTCCGGATCGGTGCCGACCCGCTCGGCGGTGCCAGCGTGGACTACTGGGCCGCCATCGCCGAACGGCACCGGCTTGAGCTGACGGTCGTCAATCCGCTGGTCGACGCGACCTGGCGGTTCATGACGCTCGACCACGACGGCAAGATCCGGATGGATTGCAGTTCCCCGGACGCGATGGCCGGGCTGATCGCGAGCCGTGACCACTACCAGATCGCCACCGGCAACGACGCCGACTCCGACCGCCATGGCATCGTCACCCCGGACGCGGGGTTGATGAATCCCAATCACTACCTGGCCGCGGCCATCGACTACCTGTATACGCATCGGCCGTCCTGGCCGGCCGGTATCGCGGTCGGCAAGACCGCGGTCAGCTCTTCGATCATTGACCGGGTGGTGGCCGGGATCGACCGCAAACTCGTCGAAGTTCCCGTCGGTTTCAAGTGGTTCGTGGACGGCTTGATCGGTGGCACCATCGGTTTCGGCGGCGAGGAGTCGGCCGGCGCATCGTTCCTGCGGCGCGACGGATCGGTGTGGACCACCGACAAGGACGGCATCATCTTGGCCCTGCTGGCGTCGGAGATTCTGGCCGTCACCGATGCCACGCCGTCGCAGCTGTATCAAGAGCTCGCCGACAAATACGGCACACCGTGCTACGCCCGGGTCGACGAAGCCGCCAATCGGGAGCAGAAGGCCCGGCTGTCCCGGCTGTCCGCCGACGAGGTCACCGCCACGGAATTGGCGGGGGAGCCGATCACCGCCAAGCTCACCGCGGCGCCCGGCAACGGTGCCCCGCTGGGCGGGCTGAAAGTGACCACCGCCAATGCGTGGTTTGCCGCCCGGCCGTCGGGCACCGAGGACGTGTACAAGATTTACGCGGAATCTTTCAACGGGCCCGACCATTTGGCCGAGGTGCAAGAAACCGCGCGCGAGGTGGTTAATAAAGTCATTGGGTGACTTGTTGCCTCCGTCTCGCCCGCGCGGGGGGTCGCGGGTCCGCGTCCGCCCGGTTGCCGCGCGAAGTGTGGATTCTCAGCTGGGCGAACGTCATGATTGCGCTCGGCTATGGGGTGATCTCGCCGGCGCTGCCCACCTTTGCCCGCACCTTCGGGGTCAGCATCAAGGCGGTGACTTTTCTGGTCACCGTCTTTTCGTTGAGCCGATTGTGCTTCGCACCCGTCAGCGGACTGCTGGCGCAACGGTTGGGTGAGCGGCGTATCTATATCGGCGGTTTGCTGATCGTCGCCATTTCGACCGCGGCCTGTGCTTTCTCGCAGGCGTATTGGCAATTGCTGGTATTCCGGGTGTGCAGCGGCATCGGGTCGACGATGTTCTACGTCTCGGCGCTGGGGTTGATGATCCACATCAGCCCTCCCGACGCGCGGGGGCGGATCGCGGGCCTGTTCACCACGTCATTCATGGTGGGCGCCGTCGGGGGTCCGGCGGTCGGCGGCCTGGCCGCCGGGTGGGGGCTGACCGCTCCGTTCGTCGTGTACGGCCTGGCGATGCTCGGCGTGGCCGTGGTGCTGTTCTACAGCCTGCGGAACTCGGCGTTGGCCGCGCCGCCACCGCCGACCCGATCGACCGTGACGATGGGCGAGGCGCTGCGGGTTCGGGCCTATCGGTCGGCGCTGCTGTCGAACTTCGCGACCGGCTGGTCGGCGTTCGGGCTGCGCGTCGCCCTGGTGCCGCTCTTCATCTCCGACGTGATGGGCCGCGGTGTGGGCGTCATCGGCGTCGTGCTGGCGGCGTTCGCCGGCGGTAACGCGCTGGCCGTCGTCCCCAGCGGCTACCTCTCGGACCGGATGGGACGGCGCACGTTGTTGATCGTCGGGCTGGTGACGTCGGGGCTGGCGACCGGATGGCTGGGCTTCGTGTCGGCGCTGCCGACCTTTCTGATCGCGGCCGCCGTGGTGGGCGCGATGACGGGCATCTTCATGTCACCGCTGCAGGCCGCCGTCGCCGACATCCTCGGCAGCCAGGCCCGTGCCGGTCTTCCGGTGGCGACGGTCCAGATGATGTCGGATCTGGGTGCCATCGTCGGGTCCCTGGTGGTCGGCTGGGCGGCCGAACAGTGGAGCTACACCTGGGGCTTCACCATCAGCGGGCTGGTTCTGCTGATCGCGGCCGTTGGCTGGGTGGCGGCACCGGAAACCAAGGCGATGCCGGCTCCGGACAAGGAATTCTTGGCGGGGGAGGCGGACGTCGAGCCGGTGTGACCTGCAACTTTGAAGGACAGGTACCGGTGGTGTAGCTTCGATGGGCACGACTTGGGGCTATGGCGCAGCTGGTAGCGCACCACACTGGCAGTGTGGGGGTCAGGGGTTCGAGTCCCCTTAGCTCCACCCATGTGAACAGGCGGTTCGCGAAGGTCGGAGCGTGATGATTCCGTCCAACCGTCGGTCGACGACAGTCCTCGTTCGAACGACGGCGCCACACTCGAACACTCGGACGTGACGACACCGCATGTCCAGCGTGGGCTTAAGCAGATCAGTAGCTCTGGCTGTTACAGCGGCAGTCTGACGATGCGGTCTGTCTGAACTGAGTGTGAAAGCCGATCCATCCACGCTCGGCCGTGAGCCCAATCCACTCCACCTCGCCAACACATTGCGCTTCTGCTTCGCCGTAGTGTTACGCATCGTCGTTAGTGCAAATCAGCTTCCCGGAGCAACGCAGGGACTCGGAGCGCAGCCAAACTGCGCTCGACGAAGACGTGCGTAAGTTCTGTGCTCGTTTCAGGACGACACGGCACAGCTGCCGCGATCTGCTCGCACCGGACCACTCGCCGTCGGCCGGATGTCGAAATCGAAGATGGCAGTAGGCAAATACAACGAGCAGCAGGCGTTCGGGATGTCGACAACACCACTGACCCGGCCCTCGATCGGTGCCGCGCCGAGCAACAAGTACGCCTGCGCACCCGAGTAGCCGAACTTCTCCAGGTATGCGACCGCATTCAGGCACGCGTTGCGATACGCCACGGTCGCGTCGTTGTACAACTGCGTATCGGTGCCGTGGTCAACGCCGATGCCGATGAACGTCAGGAACTCCGAATAGCGCGGTTCAACGTTGCCCGGCATCAGAATCGGATTCGTCGTCACCCCGTACGTTTCCATTCCGCCCTTGATCAGGTCGATGTGGAAGTCGATGAAGCCGCCCATCTCGATGGCGCCGCAAAAGGTGATCTCGCCGTCGCCTTGGCTGAAGTGGAGGTCGCCGCCGGAGAATAAGGCGCCCGGCACGTGGACCGGATAGAACACCCGCGAGCCGCGGGTGAAGTTCTTGATGTCGTGATTGCCGCCGTTCTCCCGGGCGGGCACGGTGCGTGCGCCCTCACGGGCGATCGCGGCCAGTGCTTCGCCAGTTGCGGTGCCGCCTAACGTATTTTCCTCCAAGGGCGGCAGCGCCAGCGGTGGCACCCGGGTCGGATCGGTGTCGATCAGCGCCCGCTCGCGGGCATTCCACCTACTCAGCAGCTCAGGCGACGGCGCCGTGCCGAACAGCCCGGGGTGGGTGATCCCCGTGAACTCCACTCCGGGGATGTGCCGCGAGGTGCACTTCTGGCCCGCGAAATCCCAAATGGCTTTGTACGCGTCGGGGAAGTGGTCGGTGAGGAAGCCGCCTCCGTTGGCCTTCGCGAAGATGCCGGTGTAGCCCCAGCCCTGACCGGGAACGTCCCCGACCTGCTGTGGCACTGGACCCAGGTCGAGAATGTCGACGACCAGCAGATCGCCGGGTTCGGCACCCTCGACGTAGAGCGGCCCGGACAGCATGTGCGCATGCGTCAGGTCGACGTCGCGCACGTCGTTGGCGGAGTCGTTGTTGCCGATCTGACCGTCGGTCCATTCCCGGCATTCGATTCGAACGTGTTGTCCGGGACGGACATTGGCCGCTGGCGGGATATCGGGGTGCCACCGGTTGTGACCGGGCACCGCCTGGTCGCGCATCGAGCGTGCCTGGTCAACCGAGAAGACGACGTCGGGCATGGCAACCTCCAGATTCAGGGACGGGGCAGACGGGCGTGTCGAGGGTCGGACGTGATAGGGGTTGCGCGCCGCGAACGCCCAGGCACCGACGAAACGACCTGCGGGGCCTCGGCGCTTCTCTCGCTGGCGTCGTGTGCCCGGCGTACGCCCGTGTCGAGCGCATGCAATGCAGGCGACCCGAACACCCTGCGGGCGGCATCGCCGCAACCGGGGCAGTCCGTCAGCGACCGCGCCTCGGCCATCGGCCTAACAAGGGTGAACGGACCGCAGTCGCCACACTTGTAGCCGTACGTTGGCAACGCCCACCTCCGGAGACAACCCTGAAAGACCGGTGGCAGCGCTGCAGGCACCAGTCGTCATGGTAGCGATGCGACCTGGGTGACGCTTGGTACGTCCTGGCGGGCCTTGGTTGAGGCTGCCGGCCGACCAGAGAGGATCGCCTCGGCTACTCTGTCAGGCGCTTCTCGGGGCGGGAAATGATCCGCGCGACGCGCGCTGGAAACAGGGCGCCCACCGCGGAGGCGGCGCGTGCACCCAATCGTGGCCCACCACAACGGCATCGTCGACAGCCAGCGCGTCCAGGAGATCTGCGAGGTCCTTGCCTAATGCACCGATCTGGCCGCTGCGCGGCTTGTCGGCGCGCCGAAAGCGCGTCGAGCCGAAACCCCGCAACCAGGGCCGAAACACTCGATAGCCGTCGTCATGCAGCGCCGGCAGTACACCATCCCAGCAGTGTGGTGTGTCCGGCCACCCATGCAGGGCGACCAACGGGCGCCCGCCCACGGATCCACTGACCTCACAGGCCACCTTCAAGTCCGCGGTGCGTCGCAGGACAGTAGTAGTAGCGTTGTCGCCAGCTCGGACGAGGGGGTGGCGATCATGACCGAAGCGCTTCCCGGTGTCGGGGGCGGGTGACGCGGTGCAGCTGCGATACATAAGCGTCCCGGCGCTGATCGGCGAAGCCGGCGGCGATCCGTGGGCAATCAATCAGAGCCTTCAGGTTGGTCGTCCGGCGCAGATCGCCGATCTGGCGGAGGCGTTTCACGCTGCCGGCCGATGCACGGCCGAGTCCAGTGCCGCGTTCGCCGAAGCGCGCCGCCGGTTCGAGGCGTCGTGGAACCGCGAAGATGGTGTGCACCCGATCAATGACGGGGCCGAGGTGCAGCGGGTGACCAGGGCGTTGGGGGCGCAGTCGTTGCAGTTGCCCAAGATCGGGCTGAGTCTGGAAAACATCGCGGCCACGTTGGCGCAGGCGCAGCGCACCGGCGCGGTGCTGATCTCGACGCTGGAAGCTCAGCTGCAGCAGCTCGACGATGAAATCGGTGCGGCGGTGACCGCCGAGAAGGACAGCCACCTCACCGCCGGCGAGCGAAAACTGTTGGATCTGCACATCACGGAGCTGGAAGACGAAGCCATCGCGGGCACGAAATCGGCTCTGGGACAGGTGGAGTCGCTCCGTGACGGCTACTCCGATTACTTGGACAACGCCCTCGCCACGCTGCGAGCCGAGGGCTACGACCCAGGAATTCTCCAAGCGGTCGACGCACGACCGCAGATTCCGCCGCCGGGCACCAGTCCCGAGGATGTGCACCAGTGGTGGACTTCCTTGACACCTGAGGAACGCCAGCAGCTCATCGCCGAGCACCCCGATCAGGTCGGCAGTCTCAACGGCGTCCCGGTCTCGGCGCGCAACGACGCCAATGTCGCGGTGCTGACGCAGGACCTCAACCGTGTGCGGGACGCCGCCGCCCGCTTTGGCGTCTCGCCGGACGACGTGCTGCGCGACCCGGCGCGGTACGGTCTGTCCGCCGACGACATCACCCGGTACCAGAACGCCGATCAGACGAAGCAAGGTCTCGACCACGACGCCGATCACGGCCACAACCCGGTGTTCCTGTTCGCCTATGACCCGTTGGCGTTCGGCGGCAAGGGGCGTGCCGCGATCGCGATCGGCAACCCTGACCTGGCGAAGAACACCGCCGTGATCGTGCCCGGCACCAGCAGCAGCGTGAAGGGTGGCTGGCTGCACGAGGGCCACAACGATGCGCTGAATCTCTACGGCCAGGCCAACGCCGCCGATCCCAAGAACCCCACGGCGGTGATCGCGTGGATGGGCTACGACGCACCGAACGACTTCAACGACGTCCAGCGTATTTCCACCCCGGCACTGGCGCGAACGGGTGGTCAGGCCCTGGCGCAGGACGTCAACGGCCTGTGGGCCACCCACCTCGGCGGTGGCCAGCACGTCACCGTGCTGGGGCACTCCTACGGCTCGACCACCGTGGCGGACGCGTTCGCCTTAGGACATATGCACGCCAACGACGCGGTGCTGATCGGTTGTCCGGGAACCGATCTGGCGCCGAACGCGGCGAGTTTTCAGCTGGACGGCGGGCACGTGTACGTCGGAGACGCCTCGACGGATCCGGTTGGCATGCTCGGCGAACTGAATGGCCTCAGCCATTATGTAAACCGGGACAACATCGGCGGCCAGGTGCTCGGCTTGACCCCGGGGCTGGGTACCGACCCCGCCGCGGACGGCTTCGGGTCGGTGCGGTTCCGCGCCGAGGTGCCCGGTGCCGATGCCATCAATCCGCACGACCATTCGTACTACTACCACCCGGGCAGCGAGGCGTTGTACAGCATGGCCGACATCGCCTCGGGCCACGGCGACGCGCTGGAAGCCGACGGCATGACGGCCGGGCACCGGTATCAGCCGGGCAAGGTCAACATCCCGGGCCTCGGTCCGGTCGGCATCGGCATACCCGGCACGCCCGCCGTCGTCGACCCGGAGTGGGGTCGCCCGCCGCAATCTGTTACCGATGATCATGTCTTCGATGACCAACACCATCACTGAACGGCAACACGTTTCGTTCCGGCGAGTGCGCCTTGCCGCGGTAGTGGCTGTCGTTGCGTTGCTGTTAGGAGGGTGTTCGCTGATGTTCCCCAAACCGCATTCCTCGGGCTCTGCCAACCCTTTTGACGACTCCGCACACCCGATGACCGACGATCAGACCAGGTCCCAGGTGATCGAGCCGGCCAAGCAGATCGTTGCCGCCGCCGGCTTGCAGGGCGCCGAAGGCGGCTTCTCGTTCGCCTCGTGCAACGACCAAGGCGATCCGCCCTATCAGGGCAGGGTGACGATCGGCTTTCTGCTGCAGGGCGACCCGGACTCCTACCTTCAACACGTCCGGTCCGCCATGCGCGCGACCGGTTGGAGCGAAGGCGCCCCGCCGGGACAGCACTATCACGGCGCGGCGTTGAACAAGAACGGTGTGACCGCGAGCATCGGCTTCGTGCCGTCCGATCACAGTCGCGGCCAGATCATCCTGTACGGCGAGTGCCGGAACACCACAGACCACCACCACGACCCTGGCGCCGGTTTCGATATCACCAGTCAACTGACAGGACACTAGCCACCGATCAGGCCATCAGCGGTCCGCCGAATCCCGGAACGGCCCCGATCGGGATCAGCGCCAGCGTGATGACGAGAAAAGCGAAGACTTGTAACGTCTTTGGGCTGGGCGGTTGCTGGATCTCCGGTCGTCCCGCGGCGAACAGGATGAATACGATGCCCACATCGAAGGCGAGGATGGTCAGCCAGCGGGTCCAATCGTAGCCGGTGAGGAACACCGGGACGATCAAGATCAGTCCCGCCGACGCCCACGACATCCGGCCCCGCAGCGTCTCGGCGAATGCGCGCAGGGGCACGCCGGACAGCTCGCGGAGACCCCACAGCGTCACGGCGACACCGGCGGCGCCGAAGACGAACGACGCCGTCAGGCCGACGATCCCGACGTGGCCGACACTTCGGAGGGCCTCGGCAATGTCGTGGTCGTAGCTGGGCAGCACGTTGCGGCAGACCCAGTCGTGGTAGTCGGTCTGGCGCGGGCGCCCGTCGATCACGTAGCGCACCAACGTCGACGGTGACGTGATCGTGGCAAATGCATTGGGCAGCAAGCGATGCGGGACCGACACACAGAGTTGGGGGGCGATGTCGTGACGGCCGAACACCGCGATGGCGGCCGCGGTCAACGCACCCGGCGCGACCGCGAGCAGCGCGCCCGCGCCCTGGCCGGCCGAAAGGACACGGCCGAGGATGACGACCGCCAGCACAGCCCCCAACGCGAACTGCAGCCCGATCGCCTCGTGCACCAGCGTCAGAGCCGCGGTCGCGATGCCGTAGACCAGACACAGGCCGATGGCCGTCGCACGGGAACGCGCGAACGTCAACCCCGTGGCGAACAGCGTCAGGGCGGCCCCACCGAACAGGTCGGGTCGGGCGGAGTAGGCGGCGAACGGAATACCGAAGGGCAGCAACGGAATCGCCATCGTGACCAGCAGGTGCCGTTCGGCCCGGCGCCGCCGCACCAGCACCGCGGCCGCGACCGCCGCCAGCCCGCACAGATAAACCGCCGTCGACACCCACCGCAGGCCCAGGGCGACCGTGAAGTAGTGGCCGGGAAACATGCCCACTAGTTCGCCGGCCAGACCGCGCCGGACGAAGCCGTGGGCGTAACTGGCCGAGTAGTAGGACATCCAGTACACGTCCAGCGGCACAACGGCGATGGCGAACCACAGCACCGTCGCCGCCCACAGCGTTATCGCCACGCCGATGCCGAGATATACCCGTTGGCGGACAATGGGTTTCACGGTGCGACCGGGGATCATCGTCGGGACTCACCCCCATACACCGCCGTGGCGTGCAAGGCCAGGCCGGCCAGTGTGCGGCAGACGAGCTCACGGACGGCGACAGCACTGTTGTCGGCGCCGCACTGATACAGGGCCACGGCGATGAACCGATTGCCGTTGACGATCCCGGTGGCGCCGAACAACTGGCCGCCGACCTGCTCGATACGGCCGCGGGTGAGGCCCGGCTCGACGAGCCGGATCGACACGTCGGTCGCCGCGTCGCCGTCGATGCGGGCCAGGGCCGCATCGAACCTGCCCATGTTGGAGCAACCCACCGGCAGTTGGTCGGTCGCCATGGCGATGCTTTCGGCCCGCCGCGCCAGCCATCGCGGCGTGAACGGGACCAGCGGCAGTCCGGCCAGCATCTCGTTGGGCTCGGTACCCAACGACGTCAGTCGGTTTCTGATGTCTGCCCGCACCGCGCTCAGGTCCTCATCGACCCGTCGGCGGTCGACGGTGAGTGCGATCGAGGTCAGCGCGTTGGCGCGGTCGTCGTCGATCCCGCGGTCGCTGACCGGGAGCACCACGGTGACGGCCTTCCCGTCCGTGTGCATCCGGCCAGATTGCTGCGCCAGCGCGGCCATGTAGGCGACGAAAAGGCTGTTGCCGCTTCCGTTGAGCTCGCGTGCCCGCGCCTCCCATGCCGCGGCGTCGGTGTGCACGATCACCGCGGGCAGCGCGGTCGGCTCATCGTCGACGGGTGTGGGTGGCGGGTGTACCCGAGGCCGCCGATCGGCGTTGGCCTCGATCGTTATCCGAAGCGTGGCGATCAGTGCGCGCGCAGCCGCGGGCAGGGTCGCAAGGACGTCGACCAGATCCTCGGCTACCGCACGCCATCGGGGGCGTGAATTCGGTTGTGGATAACCGAGATTACGGCCTTTGCCGTTCACCGCGTCGGTGATTGCGGTTGCCAAACCCAGTCCGTCGACGATGCAGTGCGAGGTCACCAGCGTGACGGCGGCGCCCCCGTCGTCCAACGGCAACACCCCGAGATGAAACGTGGGTCCGTGTTCGGGGTCGACGGGAATACATCCGCGGGCCTCGATCCACGTGGCGACCTGCGAACGTGGCCGACGCGCATCGATGACGATGCCGGGGGAGCGGTGGTCGACCACCCAGCGGTGGCGGCCGAACGGCACCCGTGCGCGCTCGATCCGGCGCCCGAGCAAACCCGCGCCGAGGTGGTCGTTGAAGCGCCGCAATTCGGTGAGGTCGACATCGCGGTCGTACACCCAGGTGCACTGCACGGCGCTGCCTTGGCCATTGGCTCGCAGTCGCAAGAAAGCCGCTTGATCCAGCAGCGCCAGCCTCGCCATGCTCACCCCGCGCCGGCCGTGCCTTCCTCACTCGTCCTGGGCGCGGTCGCACACGCGGATGAACTCGGCGCGCATCGCCTCGACGTAGCGGTGAACGGAACCGCGGGCCAGTTCGGTGCCCGGGTAGGCGACCACCACCTGCGTTTTGCCATGCATGCGATTGACCCACATGCACACCGTTTCCGGTAGCCGATTGTCACCCCAGATGCCGGCCCGCAGATCGTTGTAGTCGTCACCGAACGGCAGCTTGCGAATGTCGATGTAGGACAGCATCGGAACGGGACGGTCGGGAACTTCGATTCCAGCCGATGAGCCGTCCGGCGTCTCGAGCAGGTGATAGAACGGCACCGCTCCGAGGGCGGCGTTGGTGTCGAATGACGCCTGTGCGGCCCGGACAACCGCTTCGAACGAGGCGCCCGCGGTGGGAATGGTCAACGGGACGAAACTGGCCAGCCAGCCGACGGTGACGGCTTGGGCGGGTTCGCGGCGGTTGTCGAACGGCGTGAGCCCGAAGTATGTTGCGGCGCCGGTCAATCGGTGCTCAGCCAGGGCCGCGCAGGCGAACACGCCGCCGCTGAAGCGCGCTCCCGCCGCTCGGCACGCCGCCTCGAAACGTCGGCCCTGATCGGCGTCGATGAGGTCGAACACGTCGATAGCGCCCGGTGTGTCCGGGGTGGCGTCGCCCAGTTCCAACGGAAACTGTGGCAGCGCACCGTCGTTGGCGGCGACGAAGTCGCGCCAGGACTGAATTTCGGGTGAGTCCTCAGCCAGGCCGGCGGTGTAGGCACGTTGCTTCGCGCTGTATTCGCGGTAACTGGCCGCGGGTACCAGGGTCGCCTCCCCGCTCTGCAGCGCGCTGAAATACAGCGTCTGGATGTCGAGGAAGATGACGCCGGCCGACATACCGTCGGCGCGCAGATGGTCGATGGCGATCAAGACGGTGAAGTGACCGTCGCCCTGGACCACCCCGAACGTGAAGCAATCCCATTGCATCGGATCCGGGGTGTTCAGCAACAGTTTTCGGATCTGCGGCGCCTCCATGCGACCAAGATCCTTGGGCGCCAGGGTGATCGCCTCCGGTTCGGCTATCACGTAGCGATGGATTTCGTCGTTGTCGCAGAAGGCAAATCGGTCGTGATAGGTGTCGTGGCGGCGCACGTGGCCATTGACCGCCTGCGTCATCGCGTCGATGTCGCAGGTGCCCCCAATCTCCCAGGCTCCGATGCACAACCGTGGGATATCGCGGCCCAGGCCGACTTGGCGCCGGTAGTACTGGAGATGCTGCGATTGCTGGTAACTCACCGGCGCGGGGTGGGGGCGCGCTCTGGCCGCGCGGGCATAGGTCGACGCGGTGGGGCACCAGGACACGACGGTGCCCTCGGCCGTCCAGTTGTCAACGGTGCCCAGGAACACGCGCACGCCCTTCATACCGACTCATACCGACAGTGAGCGATGCCACCCCCGCTCGATAACGTGACGACCCTAACGTGACTGTGCAATTCGTGCAGACCAACGCCGAGCCCGGTGAACACTTGCTGAACAACCCCGCGTCCGCTTGACGGATGGTCCAAATGCCCACTTGCAGGCGAAATCTCGGATCCGCAGGCCATGCGGGTCGACTCGACGGTGAGACGTACATCACTGGTAGGCAAAGCCTCGCTAAGCTCCGAGGATGACGACGGGGAGTAAGGCCCGGTCCCTGTGGCTGGTCATGGTGGCCTACCTGATCGCCCTCGCGGTGGCCGCCGGATGGCTGACGTGGGGCCCGCCCGCTGGTCAGCTCTGGCTGGACACGCTGATCGCCGATGTGCTGGCCACCTTGGTGGTCTTCGTCTTCAGTCGGGCATTTCGCAACTCAAGCTGCTACGACGCCTACTGGAGTGTGATTCCGCCGCTGCTGTAGTTCTACTGGTGGGCCCGGGTGACACTCCGAGTCGACCAATTGCGGTTCTGGCTAATAGCCGTCGTGGTCGTGCTGTGGGCGGTGCGGCTGACCGCAAATTGGTTTTATGCGTTTCCGGGCCTGCAACATGAAGACTGGCGTTACCCAATGTTCAAGCAGCGCGCGGGCCGCTGGGCGGTACTGGTCGACCTGATCGCCATCCACCTGATCCCGACGCTGCAGGTATTTTGGCCATGATCCCGGCATACGTCGCCGTGGTCCGGCCCGGCCCCGGGTGAGTGTGGCTAAGTTGGGCCGCCTTCGTCGTGGGTCTGGCCGCCGTGGCGCTCGAGTTGGTCGCCGATGTACAGATGCATCGATTCGTTGCGCGGCGGCGGCCCGGCGAAGCGATGGACCGGGGCCTATGGGGCTGGTCGCGGCACCCGAACTATTTCGGCGAGTTCAGCTTCTGGGTTGCCATCGCGTTGTTCGGCATTGCGGCAGCACCCGGCGATTGGTGGTGGCTGATCTTGGGGGCCGCCGCGATGCTGGCGATGCTGCTCGGCGCCAGCATCCCGATGATGGAGGAGCGCAGCCTGCAGCGCCGTCCGTCCTACCGGGACGTCGTCGATCGGGTCCCGCGCTTCGTGCCGCGTCCCCCACGAAAAGCCAAGGCGTAAAACGCGTTACACGACCGGTGCCGACGTGACGACGGAGTCGATCTGGAACGCGACACCGCGTCCGGCAGCGTCGTCGGCTTCGGGAATGCTCCATTGCACCTGGGCGGAACCGGACAGCTGGATGCTGGCGCCGGTGTCGAAGTCGACGAACAACAGGGCGGCCTCGTCGTCGACCATCAGGTTGCCCAGGCTGTTGAACATGTTGTTACCCGGGTAATCCGGCCACCACAACCGAGTGGGGGAGTCGACTCGCACGAATCCGGCCGCGCCTCCCCGGTGCGAGGCGTCGCTGCCCTGGCGCGGATGCGTGGTGCCCAGGAAGAACGTATCCGCGTTCGTGATCATCGTTTGGTCAACCGCACTCAAAGCCGTTGCATGGGTTGGTGTTCCGTGATTGGCGAGCGCCGGGACATTGACGTCGCGGCGATGGATGTACTGGGGGCAGTTCCCGTAGGCCTGCTCGACGCCGATCGCCATGCCGGTGTCGTCGCGCGCCAGCAGGGTGCCGTTGACGCGCACCCGGCGGCGGGTGGCGAAATCGACGGCGATCAACCCGACCTGTTGGCCGGCCGCAATTCGGTGCAGCGGATCGCCGGCGCGCGGCACCCGGGAAATTTGCACAACGTCGTCGGCGCCGCGTAAGAACCCCGGCGGCCCGGCTATCGGGGATATCCACAGGACCCCCGCGTAGTCGCGTCCGGTCAGCGCGGCGAAACGCTGGGTGGAAAGAAATTGCGTAGCGCCCGCGGAAATGCGGTTTGCGCGCAGCATATTCTCCAGCCGTTTTGCGGCGGCTTCGACACCGGCGCGGCGTTGCGCCGCGAGTTCACCTTCGTGAAAGCCCGTTACTGCCACGGACCCGATAACGCCGGGGGCGCGCCGAAACTTCCCGGCGCCGCTAGCGTGACGGCGCGGTCGGGACGGGGTCAGTGCCTGCGGGGCTTGTGACCGCTCACCGCGTCCGCGACGACCAGTCCCAACACGGCCGCCACACACAGGGGCACGTACAGCCTGAAGTTGGATGAGGCATGGTCGTACAGGGCGACGTAGGCAATGGTTCCGATCGCCACGATGGTGAGCAGGATGCCGCGGTTGATTTTTTCCGTGCTCATGCTTCGACCTAACTCTTTTCGGTCGGCATTATGCCGCGGATATCAGCATAAACCTCCCGGTCCGGTTTGCCACCGACCGATTTCACGGGTCCAGCAAATGGCGAGAAATGCACGGCGATTCCGCATCGAGTGCCGCGCTTATTACCACCAGGATTCGGCGAAAGTGGGCTGCTCTACGCTATCGGCATGGCACCGACGCCGCGCCCGCGCCGATCCGCTCTTTATCTGCCCGGCAACAAAGATCGAGCACTGGAGAAGGGGAAGTCGTTACCGGCCGACGTGCTGATTTTCGACCTCGAGGACGCCGTCGGACCGGACGCGAAGGACGAGTCCAGAGTCAGGGTGTGTGCTGCGGTCTCCTCGGGCAGCTACCGTCCTCGCGAGGTGGTGGTGCGCATTAACGGCGCCGGGACCGACTGGCATGACGATGATCTGACCGCCGTGGCCACTTCGGGCGCCGACGCTGTGCTTGTGCCGAAGGTCGAGACGGGTCCCGGGGTCGAGGCGCTGGCGAACGCGCTCGAGCGGCTCGGTGCGCCGCGCTCGATGCAGCTGTGGGCGATGATCGAGACACCGCGGGCCATTTTGCGCGCCGAGGAGATCGCCGCGGCCAGCGAACGGCTGACCGTGTTGGTAGTTGGCACCAACGATCTGGTCAACGACCTGCACGGGCTGCATGTGCCGGGACGTGCGCCGGTTGTGCCGGCGCTGTCGTTGGCGGTGTTGGGCGCCCGAGCGGCCGGCAAGTCCATCTTGGACGGTGTCTACAACGCGATCGACGACGAAACGGGGTTCCGAGCCGAGGCTGCACAGGGTCGCGAAATGGGTTTCGACGGCAAGACCCTGATCCATCCCTCGCAGGTCGGCCCGGCCAACGAACTGTTCGGCCCCTCGGAGAAGGAGGTGGCCGACGCCCGTCGAATCGTGTCGGCCTACCAGGAGGCGCGGGCGGCGGGGACCAGCGTCATCACCGTGGACGGTCGCATGATCGAAAGCCTGCACGTGCGCGACGCGCAGCGGATCCTGGCCTTGGCCGACCTCATTTCACAACTGGATTCCCGATGAGTGCCCGGCCGAGTCCGTTCCGGACCGATCTTCTGCAGGACAAGGTGGCTCTGGTTACCGGTGGGGCGACGGGCCTGGGCTTGGAGGTCGCCCGGGTCCTGGGCAATCACGGCGCTCGCGTGGCGATCTGCAGCCGCAAGGAGCCCAATCTGCAGGCCGCGGTAAAAACCCTGCGGCACGAGGGGATTGAAGCGATTTACGGCAGCTGCGATGTCCGGCGCCCCGAAGAGGTCACCGCCGTCGTCGAGCAGGTGTTGGCCACCTTCGGGCGACTCGACGTGGTGGTCAACAACGCCGCCGGAAATTTTCCGGTGCCGATCAGTGAACTCAGCCCCAACGGATTCAAAGCGGTCGTCGACATCGACCTGGTCGGCACGTTCAACGTATCCAAAGCGGCCTACGAGCTTTGGCTGCGCGATCACGGTGGTGCCGTGGTGAACATCAGTGCGGCGATCCAATACCGCGGTATGGCGTTGCAAGCGCATGTCGTTTCGGCCAAGGCCGGCGTCGACGCGTTGAGCCGCGCTTGTGCGATCGAATGGGGCCCCAGCGGAGTCCGCGTCAATGTGGTCGCCCCCGGAGCGATGTCGGGCACCGAGGGGGTCCGGCGAATCGCCGGCGACGGCCAGCACCGTGCGATCCAAAATCCGCTGCGGCGTCCCGGCTCCACCACCGAGATTGCCGAAGCGGTGCTGTACTTGGCCAGCGACGCCGCTTCCTACGTGACGGGCGCGGTGCTGGTGGTCGACGGCGGGGGTTGGCTCACCGCCAGCGGTGTGCCTGACCTGCCCGGATATCGCTGAGCTACGGAAACGCAACCGTCGTATCACAATCTGGGCTCGGACTGTGCCAGCGGATTAGGTGTTTTGCCCCGGTTCGCATTATTCTTGCGCGCGGCTCATTGTCGACTCAGGAAAAGCAGATGCTTATTCAGTCCACTCTGCGACGGGTGCAGTCGCCGCGCAGCTCTTCTCGTGTGACCTTTCCCAAGGTCGGTCAGTGTTTCGACGTCGAAATCACCCGCGAGACCGACGGGTGGCTCATCCGTATTCCGGAGATCGCCGCCATGGCCCGCGCCAGCCGCCGTGCCACGGTCGACCAGGTGGCCCGCGAATGCATCGCGGCCCGCACCGGAATCCCGATGGGCTACATCATCGTCTATGTGACGAAAGAGACCTGCTAGCACCGCGATTCGCCGCTTCGGCGACCACGCCGACCGCGACTCACATGGTCACGGTCAGCGGCCACACCTTCCAGATGTCGTCGCAGTATTCGGCGATCGCGCGATCCGACGAGAACTTGCCGCTGCGCGCGGTGTTGAGGATCGACATCTTCGTCCAGGACTCCCCGTCCTGCCATGCCGCGCTCACTCGCGCCTGGCAGTCGACATAGGACGCGTAGTCGGCGCACACCAGGAAGGGGTCGTCGTAGCGCAGGTTGTCTACCAGCGGCCGAAACACCTCGGTGTCGCCGTGCGAGAACGTCCCGCCGGCAATCAGATCCAGCACCGCGCGCAGCTCGTCGTTGCCGTCGATGTAGTCCGCGGGGCGGTAACCGCCGGCCTTCAACGCTTCGACCTCGTCGACGGTCAGCCCGAACAAGAAGAAGTTTTCCGCGCCGGCCTCCTCGCGGATCTCGACGTTGGCCCCGTCGAGTGTGCCGACCGTCAGGGCGCCGTTGATCATGAACTTCATGTTGCCGGTGCCCGAGGCCTCTTTGCCGGCCGTGGAGATCTGCTCGGAGACGTTCGCGGCGGGATAGATCAGATGTGCGTTCTGCACGTTGAAGTTCGGGATGAACGCGACCTTGAGCGACTTGTTGACTTCCGGGTCGTTGTTGATCGTTTCGGCGACGGCGTTGATCAACTTGATGATCCGCTTGGCCAGAAAGTAGCCGGGGGCTGCTTTGCCCCCGAAGATGAACGCCCGCGGGGGAATCGAGAGCTCCGGGTTCTGCTTGAGCCGGTAGTACAACGCGATGATGTGCAGCACGTTGAGGTGCTGACGCTTGTACTCGTGGATGCGCTTGACTTGAATGTCGAAGATCCATTGCGGGTTCAGCTCGACACCTGTTGCCTGGCGGACGAACGCGGCCAGCCGCGCCTTGTTGTTGCGCTTGATGTCTCGCCACTGCTCCCGGAAGGACGAATCGTCGATGAACGGCTCCAGGCCGCGCAGCTTGCCCAGGTCCGTCAGCCAGCCGTCCCCGATGGTGCGGTCCAGCAGCTCGCGTAGGCCCGGGTTGGACAGCGCCAGGAACCGTCGCGGCGTCACGCCGTTTGTCTTGTTGCTGAACCGCTCCGGCCACATCTCGTAAAAGTCCTTGAGCACACTGTCTTTCAGCAGCTCAGTGTGCAACGCGGCGACGCCGTTGATGGCGTGGCTGCCCACGGTGGCCAGGTGCGCCATCCGGACGTTCTTGCCGTTGTCCTCGCCGATCAGCGACATCCGGCGGACCCGGTCGGCGTCGCCGAGAAAGCGGGTCCGGACCTCGTTGAGGAACCGCCGGTTGATCTCGTAGATGATCTCGAGGTGGCGCGGCAGGGACTGGCCGAACATCTCCAGCGGCCAGGTCTCGAGGGCTTCCGGCAGCAGGGTGTGGTTGGTGTAGGCGAAGGTCGCGACGGTGATCTCCCACGCCTCCTCCCATTCGAGGAGCCGCTCGTCGACCAGTAGTCGCATCAGCTCGGCGACTCCGATCGAGGGGTGAGTGTCGTTGAGCTGCAACGCGAATCGCTGGGGAAGCTCCCGGACGGACACGTCGGCGAGATCGTCCATGATGTGCAGGACGTGCTGCAACGAACAGGACACGAAGAAGTGCTGCTGCAGCAGGCGCAGCCGCTTGCCGGCCTCCGGTTCGTCGTTGGGGTAGAGCACCTTGGTGACCGTCTCCGAGGTGACTTCGTCCTCGACCGCCTTGTAGTAGTCGCCGGTGTTGAAGGCGTCCAGCGCAAACGACTTGACGGCTCGCGCGCTCCACAGGGTCAGGACGTTGCAGGTGTTGACGCCGTAGCCCTGGATGGGCGTGTCATACGCGACGCCCTTGAGCAGCAGTCCGGGTACCCACCGGGACCGCTCGCGCCCGGTGTCGTCGGTGTAACGCTCGACGTAACCGCCCCACTTGACCAAATAGTTGACGTCGGGTTTGGCGATTTCCCAAGGGTTTCCACGGTCCAGCCAGTTGTCGGTCTGCTCTACCTGCCAGCCGTCGTGGATCTCCTGGTCGAAAATGCCGAACTCGTAACGGATGCCATACCCGATCGCCGGGCGCTCCAAGGTGGCCAGCGAGTCCAGATAGCACGCGGCCAGCCGACCCAGACCGCCATTGCCCAGACCCGGCTCCTCCTCGCACGCCAGCACCTCGTCGTAGTTCTGACCCATTGCCGCCAGCGCGGCTCGGGCCGCGCGTTCCAAGCCCAGATTCAGCAGGTTGTTGCCCAGCTGGGGGCCCATCAGAAACTCCGCCGACAGGTAGCAGGTCACCTTGCGGCCGAGGTCGAGGGAGGTCTGTGTCGAGGCCACCCGTCGGTCCTGCATGCGGTCACGCACGGCCAGCGCGAGGGCCCGGTAGTAGTGCTCGGGCCGCAGCGCGGCCGCCGGGCGGCCGATCGAGTAGCGCAAGTGATCGGCGATCGCCCGCTGCAACGCGGCGGCCTGCATACCGGTGCGGGTGGGTTCGACCAGGTCGACCCGCACGCTGGCGGCCGCTCCGTCCGACGGGTTCTGAGATTGATAGAGATCGGTCATATGAGTCCTAGTCCCTAGACGTGGTGGCAGTATCGCATCGATCCGCCCGGCTCGGCGTGGTTCGCAGTGTGGCACCGGTGGTTGCCCAACAAGCACGCATTTGACGACCGGCGCGTGAACGTAATCTCACGGTCTGGCCCAGCGTCCCTAGTCGAAGACGACCACGGCGCGTCCCACCACGTCACCGCGGCCCAGCGCCTCGAGATGGTCGTTGATGTCGTCAAAATCGACCGGAACGATGTGGTGCTTGATCAATCCCTGGCCGGCGAGGGCGAGGACTTCGGTCAGATCGTTGTGATTGCCCCAAAACGATCCGGAGAACGACTTCTCGCCGCTGACGAAGGGGAAGACGGGAACTTGGGCGTGCTGCCCGATCAGGCCGACACAGGTCAATGCGCCTTCCCTCGACAGAATCGAAAACCCAAGTTCCAGTGATTCTTTGGCGCCCGCGCAGTCCAACACCGCGTCGACATCCCGTCGGCCGGTCAGGTTCTGCAGCCCGCTTTGCACCTGTTCGGCGGTCTTGCCTCGGGTGTTGACGGTGTGGTGGGCACCGTTTTCCCGGGCGACAGCGAGCTTGTCGTCGCTGCGGGCGAAGGCCACGACCGTCGCTCCGCCGGCAAGCAGCCTGGCGTACTGCACCCCGTAACCGCCGAGACAGCCGATGCCGTTGACGACGACCGTGCGGCCGGCGCCGAGTTTCCCGGTTGCCTGCAGCTTCTTCATGCCTCGGTAAGGGGTCAGGCCGGCGTCGGTCAGGGGGGGCCTGCGTTTGGGGAGTGTGGCCGGCCTGCTCCGGGACGGGGATGACATGCCGATAGTGGACGGGCATGTACTCGGCAAACCCGCCGGGTGGCCCGAACCCTGCGAGCTGACCGTCCGCGCACAGCTGCTCGTTGCCTTCGCGGCATTGCCGGCATCGCCCGTCACCCCAGTTGGGGTTGACGACGACCGGCGTTCCCTCGGCCAGCCCGGACGATGCCGGCACCTCGGCGCCAACCGCGTGCACGCGTCCCGCCACCTCATGACCCGGCGTGATGGGGAACGAGAGCGGAAAGCCTGCCTCGAAGTAGCCGTCGATCAGCTGAAAATCACTGCGGCACATGCCCGCTGCGGCAACCTTGAGCAAGACTTCTTCGCGACCGAAGCGGGGTACCTCGATCTCCTCGAGGCGTAGGGGTTGGTGGTATCCGTGCATCCGGGCCGCCCGCATCTTCACGAAGATCCCCTCTCGGCGCGCTGGTATCAGACCGCGGCCGGCGCGATTGAGACATGTTGCGAGCCAGCAGCTTTGCTGCTGACAATGCCAGCAAATCCGCGCACTGGCAACTTCTAGTTTGCGACGCGGCGTGCCTAGCCGGTCACCGTCATCTGGTCGTCTCCGCTGTCCCAGGAACGGATGAAGACGTCGATCGGGACCTGCTCGTCGCGGCCCTGCTCGCTGCCGCTGTCGTTGAGGTGCACGCCGGCCGCGGTGTCGACGCCGGTCAGCACCACCGCATGATTGGCCTGCGGATCGCCGTTGGAATCTTCGTCTTCGACGGGTTCACCCCAGATGATTTCGGCGTTGACAGCGGCAATTACTTTGCGGCCCAAGGCCAGATCCTGCTCCATCGCCGTCATACCGGTGGGCAGCCGCGTCTTGGCGACACTGTCTCTGTCGGTGGTCACGGCGTGGATTCCATAGAGCCCAAGCAGCGTCGGTTCGTCGTCGAAGGACGTGCCCGCACCGGTGTGGTGTTTCCGGGGCTTGGTATAGATCGGACCAGGGTGAACGCTGCTGGGTGTCGACTGGGCCAGCGCGACTATCTCGTGTTCCGTGGGCTGGCGGCCGGTCAGTTCACCGACCACGTCGGCGACGGCCATCTCGACGCAGTCGTCGTCGTAGCGCTGGTACCGCCAGAACGGCGCCGCCGCGGCGGGGTCGCCGTAGCGCATGCCGCTCGGCTGGTCGGGAGCACCGGGTGAGCCCTGCGCGGTGCCGGTCGTGAGCGCCAGCGCGGCCACGCCGGTCAGGACGGCAATGACGGGCCTGCGGGGCGCGGTCGCAATCCGGATCATCCACCAAGGTTCGGTCACCGACCTCCACGAATTCTTGGAGCGCTGCTGTGGTCCCGGCATACGCGCACCGACTGGGGCGGCGCCTGCTCGCCTGAACGGACGGCATCGTCAATGCGCGGTCAATGCGCGCCGGACAGATTCAACGTGACCACCCCGGCGATGATCAGCCCGACCCCAACGACCTTGGCCGCGGAAATCGGGGAGCCCAGAAAGACCACCGCGATCAACACGATGACGGCAGTGCCGATCGCCGACCATAACGCGTAGGCGACATCGGTCTGCATGCCGCGTTGGATCGACCACGCCAGCAGTGCGAATGACGTGCCGTAGCCGGCCAGGCAGAACAAGGTCGGCGCCAGGCGGGTGAATCCTTCGGTGCTCTTGAGCAGGCTGGTCGACACCACTTCGGTGAAGATCGCGCCGAGCAGAAGCAGATACGTCAACGCGCCTCCTTGCGTGGTTGTGCATGAATCTGTCTACACCACCCGGTCGCGGCGCGGCCGTAACGTTAGTCGGATGACGACGAATCTCGATGATCGCCTGGGCCGCCTGACGCCCGCCGTGCTGAGCCTGTTCCGGTTGGTATACGGATTCTTGTTCGCGGCGTCCGGCTCGATGAACCTGTTCGCCTGGCCGGTGCATCCCGGCATGCCCGTTGTGGTGGGTGGTTGGCCCGGCTGGTATGCGGGGCTCATCGAATTCGTCGCGGGACTACTCATTGCGGCCGGATTGTTCACTCGCGCAGCGTCATTCGTAGCCTCAGGTGAAATGGCCGTCGCCTACTTCTGGATGCATCAACCGCACGCGTTATGGCCGGTCGGCGCGCCACCCGCCGGCAACGGGGGCCTTCCCGCGATCCTGTTCTGCTTCGGTTTCTTCCTGTTGGTGTTCGCCGGCCCGGGCAGCTACTCGGTCGACGCCTGGCGCCGGCGGTGAATCAGTCGCCCCAGCGGCCCTGCGCCGCCCCCAATTCCAGCAGCGTGATGCCATCGGCAGTGCGCTCGCGCAGCACTTGGTAGGGGAACGTGTACGGCGGCGCCGCCTCGGGGCTGCGTTGGGCATGAACGGCAATCGCGTCCAGCAGCGTGCGCGCCATGGACAACCGGGGGTAGCGGTCGTGGATCGCAGCGGCGGTCCCGTCGTCGATGAACTCCGCGTCGCGGCCGAAATCGACGCCCACGCCGCTGCGGACCAGGTGGCACAGCGCGCCGCGCCGGTCGGCAATGCCCATCGAGGTGTGCAGGGCGATGGCCTCCCACACCCCGTCGACCAGTGCGCGATCGCAGCCGTGCTCGGTCAGCAGGGCGGCGGCCAGGTCCGCGCCCTCGACCTCGAATCGTTGTTTGCCGGGAGCCGCGGAGCCGGCGCCCAGGTCATGCAGCACGCAGCCGAGGAACAGGGCGTCCGGGTCATAGTCGGATCGTGCGAGCATCCCCTCGTGCTCCGCGACCAACTCGGCGAACAGGTAACTGCGCACGCTGTGATTGAAGATCGACGGCGACTCGGTCGACTGCGCCAACCGGATCGCGGCCCGGGCGATCAAGGTGTCGGGGAGAACTGAAATTGCCTGCATGCCGACCACGCTAGGGTGGGCCCCCGCCGTGTTGTGAGTGTCTAAAACGACTCGCTCCCCACGATTTGGGCCAAGCCGGCGGGGTGGATCAAGACCGCGGATATCGACCTGTTCACCGAAGCCGCGTACTGCTGTGCACGGGCGGTCCGAACACCATGACCGGGCGCATCGCGCACCCCCAATCCGTCCTCGCCGAGGCAGGCTGGCTCCAGCCAGCCGCCCGATGGTCGAAGTCGCCGGCGAATCTCGGTTGGCGGACGAGCCGGTCGTCGGTCCGCTCGCCGAAATCGAGCGGTGATCGACTGCGATTCCCGGCCATACCAACGCAAATCGGTTGCGGCGTGCGGGGGCGATGGTGAACTAGTCAGCCGCACCGAATGAAGATGTTCTGGCAGTACATGCCGACACCGTCCCAGTTTTTCTCCACCGGCCGCCCCCGGTTGGCCGGATTGGTGAATATCGACGGGCCTTCCACTTTCAGCCATTCGTTGAGGGAGGGGGGCACCATCGGGGTGCCGGGGTCGTCGTCGGGCTGCGCATGCGCCACGCCGGTGCCGAGGAGCACGACGCCGAACGCCCCGGCCGCTGCCGCGCGAGTGTAGGAACGAGATTTCATCGCCGCCCCTCTCTCCGTCGTATGTCCGCGATTCTAGCGGCGCGGCGGCCGCGTGGGGCAACGCCAGCGTGCCGAATGCACATCGCATAACAGTTACGAACACACAACGACTTCACCCGGCGACCCACCGAGTCCGGCGGGTTGCCCGTCGCGGCCCATAGGTTGATGTCTGTGAGGGGGATCACCCTGATAGCACGTCGCGGTGCGGCACTGGCCGTGTGCGCCGTCGTGTCGGTGACGGCCGCCGGCCCGGCGGGCGGTGAGCCGGACGCCGAGCCCGCCGGCGCCACCGCGCCCGCCACCGATGGGCGGGTGCCCTCCAACCCGCCTACCATCATCGACACGCCCGACGGCTGGCGATTGGGACTGGGCGCCAAGGACGAGTCGCACGTTCCGATTGCGCCGTTGACCACCGCCCTTTCGTCGCGCGAATACCTATCCAGCGGAACATTCGTCGGCTCGCTGACCGGACCGGAGCCGGCGCAAGGTCTGCTCGAGGTGGGGTTCGAAATCGGCTGCGGCATCGACATGAGCACCTCCAACGGCGTCGAGCTCGGTGGCGCGGCCGGCATCGGCCCAACACTCGGAACGACGGCACTGTTGCCCGGCGTGGCGACGGGGCTGGTGCCCCTGGTTTCGGCACCGGTGGAAGGCACCATCAACATCGGGCTCAAACCCGGCTTCGTGGTTGTGGTGCCGGTCAACAAAAAGCAGTTCAGGGGCTCCAACCCGTGGGTGATGATCAGTAAGTTCCACGTCAAGATCGACGGTTGCGTGGGCCAGTCGTTCATTCGCTCCTACGCGACCCTGACCCGGGTGACCGATCTGTCCGACGTGGTGCTGTCCTACGTCGGTGTGACGACCGCGGTTTAGCCGCGGGGGGTGCCGGCTGGCCCGGTGGGTCCGTCCCGCTCAGGAGCTCAGGTCGAGGGCCGCGCCGATCAAGGCGAGGTGGCTCAGTCCTTGGGGCAGGTTGCCCAGGAAGGCGTGATCGTCGGCGCCGATCATCTCGGGCAAGACGCCGACGTCGTTGGTCAGTTCGACGAGCTCGGTCATCAGCTGCTTGGCCTCGTCGCGCCTGCCGACATGATGCAAGGCGGACACGACCCAGAACGAGCATGCGACGAAAGCGCCCTCTCGTTCCTCCTCCTGGGCCCCGCTGAAGCGGAAAAGCAATGGCCCACAGCCCAATTCCCGACGCAGCGCGTCGATGGTGGCGGACATGCGGGGGCCGCGGTCGAACCCGCTCCCGGCGTGCAGCAGGATCGAGGCGTCGAGCTTGCCGCTGCCCGGGTACCACTCATAACTACCCAGCTGGTCGGACCAGCAGTGCCGCTGCACCCAGTCCCGGATCCGGTCGGCCTCGCCGGCCCACCGGCCTGGATCGCCGGGGATCTGGCCGAGCTCCGCGAGGTACACGGCGCATCGCAACGCTTGCCAGCAGCCGAGTTTGGACGTGGTGTAGTGCTCGGTGCGCCGCAGTTCCCACATGCCGGCATCCTGATGCCGCCATGCATCGCAGGCCCGGTCGGCGAAACCGGCAAGCAGGTGGCCGGTTTCGGTGTCCAGCACGTGGCCGCTGTCGACGTAGAGCCGAACCGTGTCGAAGAGATCGGCGAAGATGCTGAGCTGTAATTGTCCGTCGGCGCCATTGCCGGTGACAACCGGGCCGATGCCGCGCCAGCCGGCCACCTCGTAGTGGGAGACCGGGGGTGGGGACGAACCGTCGAGGCAGTAGAACACCCCCACCTCCGGACCGTGCCGGCGGACGGTGCGCAGCAGCCAGCTCACCGCGGCGTGCGTCTCTTCACGAATCCCGAACCGGCGCAACGCACTTAGCGTGTACGCGGTGTCGCGCACCCAAGCGTAGCGATAGTCCCAGTTCTTGCCGCCCGATATCCGTTCGGGCAACGAGGTCGTCGCGGCCGCGGCGATCGCGCCCGTCGGGCTGAAGATGAGCAGCTTAAGCAGAAGCGCGCTGCGGCGCACCGCCTCGCCCCAGGCGTCCGGGCACGCGAATTGGTTTGACCAGTTTTCCCAGAACGCGATGGTCGTGTCCAGGCCGTCGTCGATGTCGTCGGCCCGCGACAACATCAGCGGCTCGGCCTCGGCAGCCACGACACCGATCAGCTGGCGGGCGCCGGGCGCGGTGGTGAACGTCCCGGACGCCGCTTGGTCGGTCCAGTCCACGCTCACCTCATCGGACACGCAGACACCAAGGTTCAGCGTCCCGGCCCGCAGTACCGGACCATGCGGTGTGTGGCGCGCCCACGGCGACGTGGAATTGAAGCACGTACCGGGCGCAACCCGCCAGCGCATCGGCACCGCCCCGTCGATGCCTTCCACCCGGCGGGCCAACTCCGTCCAGGGCAACCGGCCGCCGAAGCCGATGTTCAGTGCATCGGTGACGCGGACCCGCCCCGAATCGGTGACGAAAGTTGTTTGGAGCACGTTCGTTCTCGGCAGGTACCGCCGTTCGGTGTGAAACGGCACCGTCGGCATCAGTTCGAGCCGTCCACCGTTGCGCCGGTCGACCAGCGCCGCGAACACCGGAAGCGAGTCCAGGTTCGGGATCGGCAACCAGTCGATGGCACCGTCTTGGGCCACCAACGCCACCGTCCGGCCATCACCTATCGGAGCGTAACCGCGCAAGTCGGTGAAACCGTCTGTCCGGCAGAAAGATTCGCAAGGCTCTGAAACGTCGGGGTCGAGTTCTGGTGCCGGACACACGAGCCGACGGGTTCCCGCGACCGGTGGCGAATAAACGGCGCATAATGTCGCGCGCAGTGGGTAGCCCGTCGCCATGACCAAGATTGGATACTTCCTGTCCTGCGAGCAGTACGGGCCCAAGGAACTAGTGGACCAAGCCAAGCGAGCGGAGGCCGCCGGTTTCGATGCATTGTGGATCTCCGATCACTTTCACCCCTGGAACGACGAGCAGGGCCAAAGCCCGTTCGTGTGGGGGGTCATCGGCGCATTGTCGGAGGTGACCTCACTGCCGGTCAGCACGGCCGTGACCTGCCCGACAACCCGGATTCATCCCGCGGTCATCGCGCAGGCGTCGGCCACTGCCGCCGTGCAACTCGGGGGCCGCTTCGTGTTGGGCGTGGGCAGTGGCGAAGCGCTGAACGAACACGTGCTCGGGGATCCGTGGCCGTCGGTCGGCGTGCGCCAGGAAATGTTGGAAGAGGCGGTCGAGGTCATCCGGCTGCTGCACCGCGGCGACGAGGTGAGCCACCATGGCAAGTACTACGAAGTGCAGGAGGCGCGCATCTACACCCGACCCGAGCGACCGGTGCCCATCTATGTGTCCGGGTTCGGCCCGCAGGGCGCCGCACTGGCGGGGCGCATTGGCGACGGCTATGTCCTGGTGACACCGGAGCCCGAGTTGGTGCAGGCCTTCCGAAAGGGCGGTGGAGGCGACAAGCCGGTGCAGGCGGGCATGAAGGTCAGCTGGGACGCCGACGCCGATGTCGCGCTGAAGTCGGCGCGGCGGTTGTGGGCCAACGATGGCCTGCCCGGGCAAACCGCGCAGATCTTGCCCCGGCCCAAGGACTTTGCCGCACTGATGTCTTTGGTGACCGCGGACCAGGTCGCGGACGCCATCACTTGCGGGCCGAACCCCGACACCCACGTTGCGCAGGTGCGCAAGTATCTCGACGCCGGCGTCGACGAGTTGTACGTGCAGCAGGTCGGCCCGGACAAAGAGGGGTTCTTTGCTGCCTACGCACGCGACGTGCTGCCCGCGTTGCGGGACTGACGTCTGCCGCCCGGCTGGCCGGGCTGATGGCCCGGCATTCGGCCGTGCAGTTGCCGTGCACCGACGGCGGCTCCTGCGCGGCGCAGCGTGGCCGCCGGGCTCTCGCCATACCGGGCCGTATGCGCCGCGGCGAACCGGCCGGGGTTGGTGTATCCCCAGCGCCGGGCGATTGACGCTACGGTTTCGACCGACGGATCGGATTCGAGCAGTTCATGGTGCGCGCGCCGCAGTCGCACCTGGCGCAGGTAGGTCATCGGCGACATGCCCATATGACGTGAGAAGCTTTGCTGCAGCGCACGCGAGCTGACGTGACATTCGGCCGCCAGGCCGGCCAGCGTCAGCGGAAGTTGTGGCTCGGACTCAATCATGTCGACCGCGGGCCGGATACATTGCGGCGCAACGATTTTCGTCTGTTCCTTCAGCGCTCCCCGGTGCGGATGCTCGGCGGCAAGCAGCAACGCCCGCAGCAAGCTGTCGATGAACGGCGCCGCCACCAGCGGTTGCACCAGGGTGCTGTCGGGCCGGAAAAGCTCCTGGGCGAACACGGTGAACATGTGCAGCCAACTGCGGGCGGGACCGCAGCTGGTCACCATCGATGGTGTGAACTCGATTTGCGTGCTCAAGGGACGACCGAGCGCTTCGCCGAGCGCTTCTTCGAGAGAATTTCTGGCGACGCGTAATGCAAGCAATCGAGAACACGCTTGCCAGCGGGGAACGGTGAGTTCGCCCTCGGGCAAACAAATGGTGGCGACCCCGGGGCCATGGGTAATGGCAGCGCCACGATGGACCAGCTGCATTTGTCCGGACGCCAGCACGTTGACTTGGTAAAACGGCCGGTCGTGCGTGCTGCCGAGGCAGGTGTCGACGCCCAGTGTCAGGTCGAAAACGGTGATCGGTCCGACGGTACCGACCCGGTGGGTGAGCGACATCGGCTTGCGACTGTCGAGGGGTTCGACCGGTTTTAGGCAAGGGGAGAATTCGGCGAGTTGATTCGCTGTGTCGGTGGACTGGAATTCTGCAGTCATCGACGACTGGCATAGGTCACGCATTTCGAACTCCACTTCTCGCGCTTCTGGTCCGCTGGCCGGACTATTCGGGCATTCGCGGCGGAGGCAGGTGCGGATCGCCAGGTGTGTTGGACGTCACATTAAGCGCAGGTAAAGCTGGAATATCGGTCCGCGTTGCAGACACCGAAGTGTGCATCCGTAGCAAAGTGTCTCAAACGCTGCGCGATCTGTACTGGGCCGAGGTGTTCTTTCTGTGGCGTCCGTACTGTCGCTGTGAAAGCGTTATCCGACAACAGATTTCGATGAGTGATCGGAGTAACATGACGACGACGCCGATGGACTGCGCCGCGGTGCACCAAGAACTTTTGGCGAATGCGGTGCGATTGCAACCGCTGCTTCGTGAGAGCGTGTTGTCCGGTGAGGCCATGCGCAGGCTGCCGGACGAGACGATCGAGGCGTTGACCGACGCCGGGTTCTTCCGGCTGTTCAAGCCGCAGCGCTTCGGCGGTCTGGACATCGGGCAGCGGACCATGCTGGAGCTCACCGAGGCGATCGGCACGGCGAACGCATCGGCGGCGTGGTTGGTGGGCATCGCGGCCGGCGGCACGACAGTGGCTCGGCACGGATCGGAGCGGGCGCAAGCCGAAGTCTTCAGCTCACCGGATTCCCGGATCGCGGGCGGGCTGGCCCCCGGCACGGCAAGTCGGGTCGACGGCGGGCTGGTGATCAACGGCACCTGGTCCTACGCCTCCGGCGCCCCACATGCGGATTGGGCGTCCATCCACGCCGTGGTGACCGGTCCGGGCGCAGGCGGCAAAGAGTCCTACCTGTGCTTGGTGCCGGCGGCCGAGGTGCGACTGCGCGACACCTGGCACACCGTCGGTATGCGCGGCACCGCGAGCCAAACGTTCTTGGCCGATCAGGTTTTCGTTCCCGACCACCGCACCATCCCGTTTTGCAGATTGCTGGACGCTTCGGCGGCGGGGAGCGAGCCCGACGCTGGGCCACCGTTGGGGACGGTGGCTCCCCTGCTGCTGATCGGCCCCTTGCTCGGTACCGGCCGGGCCGCGGCGGACCTGGTGATCGAGCAAGCCGAGACAAAGCCATTGAGCAACACATTCTTCGCCCGGCAGAGCAGTTCCGCCGGCGTGCAGATCCAGATCGCCGAGGCGGAACTCAAGCTGCGGAGCGCCCGGCTGCACGCCTTCGAAATCGCCGACGCGTTGGACGCCGGCGAGATCGGCCACGGTGAGGCGGGCTACGCGCAGCGTGCCCGAGCGCGAGCCCAGTGTGGCTACGCCGCGCAACAAATCCTGGAAGCCATTCACATACTGGTCAACGTCCACGGCGCGGGTAGCTTTGCCGATTCCGATGCGATGCAGCAACATTGGCGGGATGCAAATATCGCGGCGCGACACGCCGGACTGAATTCCTATGTCGGCTATGAAATTTATGGCAAGTCGCTAGTGGGCGTGGCCGAACGGATCTCACCGCTGATCTGACCAGGGGTGGGTGTGTCGAGACAAGCCAGCGTGAGCGAACCATCTTTGGGAGGAATCATGAAGTTCGCCAGTCCTTTTCCTGACGTGGTCATCCCGGACACGAGTCTGTACGACTTCGTGTTCGGCAACCTCGACGAGGCCGACCGGGAGCGCGTCGCGCTGGTGGAACTCACCACCGAGACCGAGGTGAATTACGGCACGCTGGTGGAGCGCATCGACTCGGTCGCCGCGGCGTTGGCGCAGCGGGGTATCGGAGTCGGCGACGTGGTAGGGCTGCTGTCGCCCAACAGTGCGGCGTCGGTGATCGCGTTGCACGGCATCCTGCGGGCGGGGGCGACGGCGACGCCGATCAATGCGCTGTCCACGGTCAACGAGATCGCCGGTCAGTTGCGGCATTCGGCCGCGCGGCTGTTGATCACGGCGGGACAGTTGTGGGACCGGGCCGTGGCAGCGGCATCGATGGCGGGCCTGTCCGTCGACGAAGTGCTGCTGGTCGACGATAAAGCCTTGATGATCCCCGCGGCCGGCCCGGACGTCGACTTCGATCCCGCGACGCATCTGGCGGTACTGCCGTACAGCTCGGGAACCACGGGAAAACCCAAGGGCGTCATGCTGACCCATCGCAACCTGGTCGCGAACATAGCCCAACTGCACCCAGTGTCAGGGCTCGATTCCGAAGAGACACTGATGGCGGTGATTCCCTTCTTCCACATTTACGGTTTGACCGCGCTGTTGTGTGCGGCGCTGCAGGCGCGGGCGCGGCTGATCGTCATGCCGAGGTTCGACCTGGGCGCGTTCCTGGCCGCCATCGAGAAGTACCGCTGCACACAGGCCTTCATCGTGCCGCCCCTGGCCGTGGCGCTGGCCAAAGACTCGATGGTCGAATCGTTCGATCTGTCTTCCCTGCGGGTCTTGACCTCGGCGGCGGCGCCGCTGGACGAAGAACTGGCCAATGCGGTGATGGAACGACTCGATTGCCAGATCGTGCAGGCCTACGGGATGACCGAGTTGAGCCCCGCCAGCCACGTAACCCCGCACGAGGGCCGGCATCCGGAGGGCTTGGTCGCTCCGGTGAGCTCCTGCGGGTGGACGTTGCCGAATGCGGAGAGCAAGATTCTCGACGTCGAAACCGGGGCCGAAATACCGCTTCCCACCTCGGGCTTGAGTCAGCCGGGGGAGTTATGCGTCCGGGGGCCAAACGTGATGGCGGGCTACCTGAGAGACGATGCAGCGACCGCGGAGATTATGGACGGCGACGGTTTCCTGCACACCGGCGACTTGGCGCGCGTCGACGCGCACGGTTGCGTCTACATCGTCGACCGGCTCAAGGAGCTGATCAAGTACAAGGGATACCAGGTGGCGCCCGCGGAGCTCGAAGCACTGTTGCTGACCCATCCCGACATCGCGGACGTCGCGGTGGTCGGGGTGGTCAATAACCGTTCGGGCGAAGAGATTCCGAAGGCGTTCGTGGTGAGACAGCGCGGCGCGGCCCTGTCGAAAGGTGACGTGATCGACTTCGTTGCCCGAAAGGTCGCGCCTTACAAGAAAATTCGGCAGGTCGAGTTCGTCGATGAGATCCCGAAGTCGGCGACCGGCAAGATTCTGCGTCGGGAGCTGCGCGCACATTGAGGCACCCGACGCCGCCGGATCAGTCGAAGTCGGTGCCGCTGGTCACCTCTTCCCACTTCGCGATTTCGCTGGCGCGGGCGTCGGCGGTGTAACGGTACAGGGCCAGCGCATCGGGGCCCAGGAGCAGGAATGCGGGTGGTTCGCTGGCTTCGACCGCCGCGACGATCGCGGCGGCGGCCTTGGCGGGGTCACCGGCCTGATTGCCGTGCATGGTGTCGTTCTCCTTGCGGCGCTGCCCCGCGGTGCCCGCGTAGTCGTCGATGGGAACGGCGGACTGACGCAGCGAGCGTCCGGCGAAGTCGGTGCGAAAGGCACCCGGCTCGACGATCGTCACCGAAATGCCAAGGGGGGCCAGCTCGCTGCGCAACGCACCGCTCATGCCTTCCAGCGCCGCCTTGGCGGCCGAGTAGTAGCCCGACCCCGCCGGCGTCACCTGGGCTCCGATCGACGAAATGTTGACGATGGCGCCGCGGCGGCGTTCCCGCATGCCCGGCAGAACCGCCTTGATCATGGCGACGGCTCCGAAGAAGTGCGTCTCGAACAGGGTGCGGACCTCGGCGTCGTCCCCCTCTTCGACCGCCGCGCGGTACCCGTAGCCGGCGTTGTTCACCAGCACGTCGACGGCGCCGAACCGATCGAGGGCCTGCCGGGTCGCCGAACCGATCTGATCGGGTTGGGTGACGTCCAGCGTGACGGGCAGCACCCGATCCGGTGCGAGGTCCGCGAGATCCGCAACGTTGGTGATGTCGCGTGCGGTGACGACGGCGTTATGGCCGGCACCGATCACGGCCTCGGCCAGCGCGCGTCCGAGACCGGTGGAGCAGCCGGTGATGAACCAGGTGGGCATGGTGTCCTCGATTCGTCGTGGCGCACGCAGCGCCGCCAGGGTGCCGCCCAATCGGCCGGGGCGCGCCCGACGATCTGCGCATCCGGCTCGCCCACCACACTGTAATCCTTGTCCGCGTACTCGGATTGAGCCAGGACAGAGCGCATCGCATTGATCCGCGCTCGCTTTTTGTCGTTGCTACGCACCACCACACGAGGTGCCTGCTGGATGAATTCGGCGTATCGCGCGGGGCGCCCGCCGGTTCGCTTGCCGTGGTTCTGCAACTTCAGCGGTTCGATCGGCAGGCGCCGCTTCAAGTCCTCGTACTGCGGCCGCGGCATCCGCCGGTCGTAGGGGTAGCCCTCCCACCAGGTCTGGACATGATTGCCGTCCCGGTCGAGCAGGAGATCGCGTCGTCGTCCTCGTCGTTGACGATGTAGCCGTGCTCGGGGTGCGCGCGGCTATGCGGAGGTGCAGCGCTCCAGGCGGAAGGTGCGCATGAAACCGCCCGGCTGCGTCGTGAGTGTCACCTCCACCGCGCCGCCGGGCGCGACGACGTAGCGCTCCTCGACGTCGGGTCCATCGGTCCACCGTCCGACCGGTTGGCGCCCGAGGTCGTCGCGGTCGTAGAGAGCGGGATCGAAGGGGAACAACACCGGATCGTAGGGCGTCACGTCGCCGTCCGGCCGGCCGTCGACCAGGCGGCTGCACTCCACAAAGCGGAAATGTCCGATGTTGTGCGCGGCCCGGTAGGTCCGTCTGACGACGAGGGGGGAGTGCCGGTCGGCCGGGAGCGAGGCGTCCTTGCACACGATCGGGTCGAAGACGACGCCGGCGCCGGCCTCGGCCTCGCGGAAGACGCCGAAATGCCGCGAAAAGCGTTCGGACAACACGAAACCGGACTCTTTGTCCAAGAAGACGGCGAGCCCGATGGCGGTGGCGGCAAACGGATGCGGCGAGCGTTTGACGCGCTTGTCGCCGAAGGCGCCGCGCAGCATCCGCGGGACGAGCGGAAAGCCGCCGGCGCCGCCCACCACGTAGATGCCCGCCACCTCGTTCCATGCCACGTCGCTGTTGGCGTCGCGCAGGATGCGGTCGAGGAGTTCGATCGTGAATTCGACCAGCGGCGCACACGCCGTGTAGACGTCGTCGATGGCGCAGGAGAACGGCGGCCGGTCGACACCGTCGTCGATTGCCGTCATGTCCACCAGAAATCGGCGGGTCTGCGGACCGACGCTCTCCTTGCGTGCGGCACAGTCCTCCCGCAGCAGGGCGAGCGCGCCCGCGTCCATTCCGGCGTCGGTGTCGCGCAGTTTCGTCTCGTCCAGGACCAGCTGAAGAATTGCCTCGTCGAAATCGTCGCCGCCGAGGCGCTGGATCCCTTCGCTGATCACGACCTCGTTGGAGTGCCCGGTCATCTTGAGCAGCGAGGCGTCGAAGGTCCCGCCGCCCAAGTCGTAGATGAGGACGTATTCGCGTTTCGCCGTGATCGTGGACCGATACCGGTGGGCGTACTCCAGACTCGCCGCGGACGGCTCGTTCAGCAGCGCGACGACGTGAAAACCGGCCGCCACGAAGGCATCCAGCGTCAGCAAACGCTGAGCGCTGGTGGCATTGGCCGGCACACTGACGGCCGCTTCGATGGGTTCACCCGGGGTCAGGCAGGCGTTCGAGCGTTGCAGCAGATCGCTTTTCAGCTGGGCCAGCAAGCCGGTGAGCAGGTCGGCCAACCGGTGGTCGCGGCCAGCCAGCGTCACCTCGGTTTGTGGGCCCGCATCGTTGAGCAATCGTTTGATCGACCGCAGCACCGACCATTGCTGGTCGTGTCGGACGGCGCTGGCGTCCACGCCGAAGCGCAGCTCTCCGGCGGCGTTGGCGGCGATCAGCGAGGGCCAGGCATCGACGCCGTCGAACGAGACGACCGGGTAGTTGCCCCGGTCGACCAGCGCGACGACCGTGTGGGTGGTGCCGAAGTCGATGCCGACTCTCATTCCGCACAATCTTAGGGCGGCGCGGCGAACTTCGGGTCTACTGCATCATTCCGGCGTGGCGCTGGTCAGCCGGCACCGGCCGCGGCGCATCCCACTGCCGTTGCACTTCCCGCTCGACGGCGGTGGCGATCAGCCCCGACGGAGCGAACAGCTTCGACGGGACCGGATCCTCCTCCGTCAACGGCCGGCCGTTGCCGCGAATCGCCTTGATCGACGCCACAATTCCGATCACCAGCACGATCAGCACCACGACCGCGAAGAAAATCGACAGGGTGCCCTGGATGAAGGTGTTTCGGATGACCGCGTCGAGCTCGTGCGCATTCTTGGCCGAACCGAAGGCCGTCTTACCGGCGGCCCGGGCGGCCGAGTACTTGAAATGCTGCGCCCAGTAGCCGATGTTCGGGTCCGCGGAGAAGATCTTCTGCCACGACGCGGTCAGCGTCACCACCAGGTCCCCGGCCAGCGGGACGCCGGAGACCCACGCCCAGGCCAGCAGACCCTTCTTGATGACGATCACCGTGATCACGGTCAGTGCGATCGCCGCAAGCAGCTGGTTGGAGATCCCGAACAGCGGGAAGAGGGTGTTGATGCCGCCCAGCGGATCGGTGACGCCCATCAACAGGATGCTGCCCCACCCGGCGGCCACGACCAGGCTGCACACCCACACGCCGGGCCGCCAGCTCGGGTTGCGCAGCCTGGTCAGCGGACCCCCCAGGTTGCCCAGCGTGTCGGACAGCATGAACCGCGCGACCCGGGTGCCGGCGTCGACGGCGGTCAGGATGAACAGCGCTTCGAACATGATCGCGAAGTGGTACCAGAACGCCTTGAGCGCGGTACCGCCGAAGGCGCGATGCAGGACCTCGGACATGCCCACCGCAAGCGTCGGGGCTCCGCCGGTGCGGGACACGATCGACTTCTCGCCGACGCTGCTGGCGGCGTTGGTGAGCTCGTCGGCGGTGATGGGCCCGCCCGACAACCCGAGACCGTTGACGTAGTGCGCGGCGGTGGCCGCAGTGCCACCGGTCTGCGCGGCCGGGGCGTTGAGGGCGAAGTACACGTGCTGGTCGAGGACGGTCGCACTGATCAACGCCATGATGGCGACGAACGACTCGGTCAGCATGCCGCCATAGCCGATGAAGCGCATCTGGCTTTCCTTCTCCAGCAGCTTCGGTGTGGTGCCCGAGGAAATCAGCGCGTGGAACCCCGACAGCGCGCCGCACGCGATGGTGATGAACAGGAACGGAAACAGTGAACCGGGAAACACCGGCCCGTCGCCGGTGTGGGCGAACCGGGAAACCGCGGGCGCCTGGATGAGCGGATGCGCAACGAAAATGCCGACGGCCAGCATCGCGATCGCGCCTACCTTCATGAAGGTGGACAAGTAATCGCGCGGCGCGAGCAGCAACCACACCGGCAGCACCGACGCGACGAACCCGTAGCCGATGATCAGCCAGCAGACGGTGACCGCAGACAGGTTCAACCAGGAAGCGCCCCAAGACGTTTCACTGACCCAGTTGCCCGACGCCACGGCGGCCATCAGCAACACGAAGCCGATCAGCGACACCTCGCCCACCCGGCCTGGCCGCAAGAACCGCAAGTAGCACCCCATGAAAATGGCGATGGGAATGGTCATCGCGATGGAGAACACGCCCCACGGGCTCTTGGCCAGTCCGCGAACCACCACCAGCGCCAGCACCGCGATGATCATCACCATGATGACGAGCACCCCGACCATCGCGGCGGCTCCACCGGTTGGGCCGAGCTCGTCGCGGGCCATCTGTCCCAGCGACCGGCCGCGGCGGCGGGTGGAAATCCACAACACCAGATAGTCCTGCACCGCGCCGGCGAACACGGCGCCGACGATGATCCAGATGCTGCAAGGCAAGTAGCCCATCTGGGCGGCCAGCACGGGTCCGACGAGCGGTCCGGCGCCGGCGATCGCGGCGAAATGGTGGCCGAACAACACCCGCCGGTCGGTCGGCACGTAGTCGGTTCCGTCGTCGAGAACCTCGGCGGGGGTGGCGTGGTCGTCGCGCGGACGCACCACCTTCAGCTCGATCAGCCGGGCATAGAACCGGAACCCGATGATGTAGGTGCAGATCGCGGCCACCACGAACCAGACGGCGTTGACCGTCTCACCGCGCACGAACGCAATGACCGCCCAGGCGATCGCCCCGACGAGCGCGATGATCCCGAAGACGACCTTGTGTCCGACCGAGATGGGGGAGCGGTCGATGATCGCCACGGGCGGCAAATCGTCGTCGGTGCGGATATAGCTGACGTCTTTGTCGCGCAAAGTCACCCGGAAACCCTACGATGCCGCGTGGCCGGGCGCTTGTGAGATTCAGTACAGGGAACGGACGTTGTCGATTGTGTCGGCCTCGGCCGGGCTCTTGTCGTCGCGATACCGAACCACCCGAGCGAACCGTAGCGCCACCCCACCCGGATAGCGCGGTGAGCGCTGCACCCCGTCGAGGGCGATCTCGACGACCTGTTCGGGGCGCAACCGCACGACCTGGTCATCGGTCGGTCCGACGGCCAGGTCGCGGAACCGGGCCGTCTGCCAATCCAGCATGGCGTCGGTCATCCCTTTGAAAGTCTTTCCCACCATCAGGAATTCGCCGGTGGTGGGATCGCGGGCGCCCAAATGAATGTTGGACAGCTTGCCGCGGCGGCGTCCGGAACCCCATTCCACGGCGAGCACCACCAGGTCGAGGGTGTGCACCGGCTTGACCTTGAGCCAGCCCGCCCCGCGCCGGCCGGCCTGATACGACGCGCCCGGGGCTTTGGCCATCACCCCTTCGTGACCGGCGGCCAGGGTGGCATGCAGGAAGGCCGTGGCGGCCGCGGCATCGGACGTCGCCAGCCGGTCGACGCGCTGTTGCGGCGGGACCAGGGCGTCCAGCACGGCCAGCCGCTCGGTGGTCGGCGCGTCCAGCAGGTCGACTCCGTCGCGGTGCAGGATGTCGAAGAAGAACACCGACAACGGTTGCGCCGCTTGGTTCGCGGCCACGTCGATGGATCGGGCGAACCGCGACGCGGTGACCTGGAAGCGATGCGGCCGGTTGTCGGGCCGCAGCGCGATCGCCTCGCCGTCGGCGATGAGGTCGCGTACCGGCAACGCCAGCGTCGCCTGCACCACCTCGGGCAGCCGAGCGGTGACGTCATCGAGGCTTCTCGTGTAGACCGTGACCATGTCGCCGGCCCGGTGGATCTGCACCCGCGCGCCATCCAGCTTGGCCTCGAAAATTGTTGTGCCGCCGTGGCGTTCGAGCGCGTCGGCGACACTGGTCGCCGGCTGGGCCAGCATCGGTCCCACCGGCCGGCCCACGCGCAGGGTGAACGCATCGAGCGCGGCGGCTCCGCCGGTCAGGGCGGCCGCGGCCACCGCGGGCAGATCCCCGCCGAGCATCGCCGCGCGCTGGACCGCGGCGGCGGGGATGCCCGCGGCCTTGGCGACGGCGTCGGCCATGACCCCGGCCAACGCGCCCTGACGCAGCTCGCCGCTGAGCAGCCGGACCAAAAAGGTCTGCTCGGCGGCGGTCGCGGCGGCCAATAGCGATCCCAGCAGCGCGCCGCGACGGGCCTGTGACCCTTTCCCGAAGACCGCCCCGATGTCGCTGAAGGTGGCGTGCACGCCGGCGACGGTGAGGGTGGGCTGGATGGCCGGGGGGTGGGCGGCTCCGCAGCGCCGCCCAGCCCACGCCGATCTGGCGTTGCGGCAACTCACCCGAGAGCCAGGAGACGACGATCGCCGCGACCGCGGGGTCGGGTGCGGCGCGGGTCAGCAGGTCGGCGATGCGCGCGATCTTGGTCAGCCGCGACGACGTGGCGCCGACGTCGGCCGACGTCGCGACGACCTCGTCAAGGAGCACGTCGCCAGCTTGGCATGGCTCGGTGACAACCCTGCGACACAGACACGCTAGCGTGCCTACGTAACGTTACAGATTGCACAAGATCTGACAACCAAAGGAGAAGTCCGGATGGAGATCAATGGGAAGAAGGCCGTCGTCATCGGCGGCGCGTCGGGGATGGGCCGCGCCACCGCCGAAATGCTGGCCGAACGTGGCGCCGACGTCGCGATCTTCGACCGCGAAGGTTCGGACGGCAAAACGGTCGCCGAGGGCCTCAGTGGCGGGGGCGGCGCGTTCTACCCGGTCGACGTCACCGACTTCACCGGCACCGAGCAGGCCCTGCAGACCGCGGTCGACAAGCTCGGCGGCCTGCACATCACCGTCACCACCGCCGGCGGCGGCATCGCCAAGCGCACCCTGACCAAGTCGGGTCCGCACGATCTCGAGTCTTTCCAACAGGTGATCGACCTCAACCTGATCGCCACCTTCAACATCAGTCGGCTCGCGGCCGCGCACATGTCCAAGAACGAGCCCGAGGACGAGGAGCGCGGCGTCATCATCAACACCGCATCCATCGCCGCGTTCGAGGGACAGATCGGACAAGTCGCCTACACCGCTGCCAAGGCGGCCATCGCCGGCATGTGCCTGACCATGGCCCGCGACCTGGGATCGCTGGGCATCCGGGTGCTGGCAATCGCGCCGAGCCTGTTCCTCACCGGCCTCACGTCGATGGTCCCCGACGAGATGGCGGCGACGCTGACCCGGGATGCGGCCTTCCCCAAGCGGATGGGCCGGCCCGAGGAATACGCCAAGCTGGCGTTGGCGATCGTCGACAACCCGATGCTGAACGGGCAGTGCCTGCGACTGGACGCGGGTCAGCGGTTCGCGCCCAAGTAGAGACCCCAGTTTGGGGCCTCCTCGCAATAAGTACACTCTTTAGGCAGCCGCCCCGCTCCCCTCGGAGCGGGGCCGGCTGACCACCCGGCCCGATTCCCTGGGTGGCGGCAACGCGGGCGCGAGGAGGTCCCCATGGGTATCGCACTGACCGACGATCATCGCGAGCTCGCCGAGGTTGCTCGGTCTTTTCTGACTTCGCACAAGGCGCGTGCCACGGCGCGCGCGCTGCTCGACTCGCCGGAGGAAACCCGACCCGCGTTCTGGCCCGGCATAGCCGAGCTCGGCTGGCTGGGCCTGCACATCGACGAGGAATACGGCGGCTCCGGGTTCGGGTTGCCCGAACTCGTGGTGGTGGTCGAGGAGCTCGGCCGCGCGGTGGCCCCGGGGCCGTTCGTCCCCACGGTGATTGCCTCGGCGTTGATCGCCAAAGACGGTAGCGCAGAACAGAAGTCGCGGTTGTTGCCCGGCCTGATCGACGGCACCGTCACCGCGGGCATCGGCCTGGCCGGCCAGGTGCAAATTACCGATGGGGCGGCCGACGGCGACGCCGGCGTCGTGTTGGGCGCCGGCCTGGCCGATCTGCTGGTGATCGCCGCCGGCGACGACATCCTGTTGATCGATCGCGACCGCGACGGGGTATCGGTCGAGGTGCCGGAGAACCTCGACCCGACCCGGCGCTGCGGGCGGGTTCGGCTGCGCAACGTCAGCATCGGTTCCGACGACATCGTGCCGGGTGGGCGGGATTCCGCGCTGGCCCGGGCGCGGATCCTGCTGGCCGCCGAAGCCGTCGGCGGGGCGGCCGACTGCGTCGACGCCGCCGTCGACTACGCCAAGGTGCGCCAACAATTCGGTCGCACCATCGCGACCTTCCAGGCCGTCAAGCATCACTGCGCGAACATGCTGGTGGCCGCCGAGTCGGCGACGGCGGCGGTGTGGGATGCCTCGCGCGCGGCATCGGAGGACGAAGCGCAATTCCGGCTGGTCGCCGGAGTGGCTGCCGCACTGGCGTTTCCGGCTTATGCCCGCAACGCCGAGCTCAACATTCAGGTGCACGGCGGCATCGGGTTCACCTGGGAGCACGACGCGCATCTGCATTTGCGCCGTGCCCTGGTGACCGGTGCGCTGTTCGGTGGTGACGCGCCGGCCCGCGATGTCTTCGAACGCACCGCCGCGGGCGTCGTGCGGGACAACCGTTTGGACCTGCCGCCCGAGGCCGAGGAGATGCGGGCCCGCATCCGGGCCGACGCGGCCGCGATCGCGGCACTGGACAAGGAGGCGCAGCGGGACAAGCTCATCGCGACCGGGTACGTCATGCCGCACTGGCCCAAACCGTGGGGTCTGGCCGCGGACGCCGTCGAGCAGTTGGTCATCGAGGAGGAGTTCCGCGCGGCCGGCATCAAGCGGCCCGATTACGGCATCACCGGGTGGGTGATCCTGACCCTCATCCAGCACGGAACTGATTGGCAGATCGAAAGATTCGTCGAAAAGGCGTTGCGCAAGGACGAGATCTGGTGCCAGCTGTTCTCCGAACCCGAGGCGGGATCGGACGCCGCGTCCATCAGGACCAACGCCACCCGGGTCGACGGCGGCTGGAAGATCAACGGCCAAAAGGTGTGGACCAGCGGGGCGCATTACTGCGCCCGGGGCCTGGCCACCGTGCGCACCGACCCGGATGCGCCCAAGCACGCCGGTATCACCACGGTCATCGTCGACATGAAGGCGCCCGAGGTGCAGGTGCGCCCGTTGCGGCAGATCACCGGCGGCTCGGATTTCAACGAGGTGTTCTTCAACGACTTGTTCGTGCCCGACGAGGACGTCGTGGGGACACCCAACTCGGGGTGGACGGTCGCGCGCGCGACGCTGGGCAACGAGCGGGTCAGTATCGGCGGCAGCGGATCGTTCTACGAGGGGCTGGCGACCGCGCTGGTCGAGCTGGCCCGCCAGCACCCGGACCGGTTGGCGGGTGCGGATGTTCGGGTCGGCTCCTACCTCGCCAACGAGTCGGCGCTGCGGCTGCTCAACCTGCGCCGGGTGGCGCGCAGCGTCGAAGGGTCGGGTCCGGGCCCGGAGGGCAACGTGACCAAACTCAAACTCGCCGAGCACATGGTGGAGGGGGCCGCGATCATGGCCGCCCTGACCGGTCCCGAGGCGGCACTGGTGGACGGGGCCGGCGCGGCACCGGGCCGGCTGATCATGGGCGCCCGCGGCATGGCGATCGCCGGCGGCACCTCGGAGGTCACCCGAAACCAGATCGCCGAGCGGATTCTCGGCATGCCACGCGACCCGCTGATCAACTAGCCGGTGCGAACCGCGGCGCCCCGCCGGCGCCCCGTTCGGCACGAAGCTGCACTGCCATCCCGCACGTCACCGAATCCGGTTCGCAGTCAACGATGTTCGCGGCCACGCGCAGTCCGCTTTGCTCGGCGAGCTCGACGATGGCGATCACGTACGGCACCGGAATCTCCGGGTTGTAGCGATGATGGTTCACCGTGTAGGTGAACACCGTGCCGTGTCCCGACACCGCCCGCGCGACCAGTGTGGCGCCGCATTGCCGGCACACGCCGGCTGCGGGATGCACCCAGCGGGAGCAGTCGTCACAATGCTCGATCAGCAGCGTTGAGGTCGAATCGGCTGACACGGCCAATACAGTACACTCTATTGTTCGGCGGGCGTACAGGTGCGTACGGCGGTTTCCTCTGGCGGGCGGTGCAGGTGACGTATTTCGAAAAGAACGCGATCGTGTCCGGTCTCGGCATTTCCCGCATCGGCCGCCGTACCGGCATCCCGGGCCGGGACCTGACGATGGAGGCGGTGCGCGCCGCGATCGCCGATGCCGGCCTGGCGCCCGCCGACATCGACGGCATCGCGACGCTGGGCGATACACCGGCCACCGAGGTCAACGCCGAATTGCAGATCGACGCGGCCGACTGCGGCAGCGGTTTCGGCACCGGCGGGCTGCTGAGCCCGGTCATGTCGGCATGTCGCGCGGTGTCGGAGAGCCGGGCTCGGCACGTGGTGGTGTACCGAACCATTCAGATGCTCGGCGGCACGGTGCCGGTCAAGCAGGAAGAGAACGCGCCCGCCCCGCCGCTGGCGCGGATGTTCGAGACGCGCGAAGGGGAGGAGCGCCCGGCCGTCGGCGCGATGGACGACGTCAACGATCTCGTTGCGGCCCAAGCATATTCGGCGGCCAACTGGCTGGCGCTGAACTGTCGCCGCCACATGGAGCTGTACGGGACCACCAAGGAACAGCTGGGGTGGGTGGCGCTGAACGGCAGGCGCAATGCCGCGCTGAATCCGCTTGCGGTGTACCGCGACCCGATGACCATGTCCGACTACCTGACCGCGCGGCTGGTGTCGACCCCGTTCGGGCTGTTGGACTGCGACGTGCCGATCGACGGCTCGATCGCGGTGGTGGTGTCGAACGTCGAGTACGGCCCCGATTGCCCGCACCGGCCGGTGCGGGTGGAGGCCGTCGGCGGATCCGACGGCGCCGGCGGCTGGTTCCACCGCGACGACTACCCGAAGATGGCGATGTCGGACGCCGCGGCGCAGATGTGGTCGCGCACCGAGTTGACGCCCGCCGACCTCACCGTCGCCGAGCTGTACGACGGCTTCACCTATCTGACCCTGGCGTGGCTGGAGGCGCTGGGAATCTGCGATGACGGCGAGGCCGGGCCGTTCGTCGAGGGCGGCGCCCGGATCGCCAGGGACGGCCCGCTGCCGCTGAACACCTACGGTGGCCAGCTGTCGGCCGGGCGGATGCACGGCTACTGGGCGCTGCATGAAGGGTGTCTGCAGCTGCGCGGCGACGCGGGGGAGCGGCAGGTGGCCCAACGTCCCGAAGTCGGTGTGGTATCCGTGGGTGGGGGCCCGGTCGCCGGCTGCATGCTGCTCACGTGTTGAAAGCTGCTGTGGGAGTACACCATTGAGCTCCAGATGAGCGCCGCGCCGCGCGCGGGCGAGACAAAGAAGCTGGCCGCGACGATTGCCCGCGAGATCGAGGCGGACATCGTTCGCCGTGGGTGGCCGGTCGGGGAATCGCTGGGTTCGGAACCCGCGCTGCAACAGCGTTACGCGGTGAGTCGCTCGGTGCTGCGCGAGGCCGTCCGGCTCGTCGAGCACCATCGGGTCGCGCGGATGCGCCGCGGACCGGGTGGCGGACTGTTGATCACCGAGCCCGACGCCGGACCGGCGACCCGGGCGGTGGTCATCTATCTCGAGTACCTGGGCACCACGCTCAAGGATCTGCTGAACGCGCGTCTGGTGCTCGAGCCGCTGGCGGCCGCGCTGGCGGCGGAGCGAATCGACGAGGTCGGCATCGAGCGGCTTCGCGCGGTGCTGCGCACCATGGAGCGCTGGCGGCCGGGTTTGCCCACGCCACGCGACGAGTTCCACGTCGCCCTCGCCGAGCAGTCGAAAAACCCGGTGTTGCAACTGTTTATCGACGTGTTGATGCGGCTGACGACGCGGTACGCGTTGCGGTCGCGGACCGACTCGGACAGTGAAGCCATCGAAGCCCTCGACTACATGCACAGCGAGCACTCCGAGATCGTGGCGGCGGTGACGGCCGGCGATGCGGCCCGCGCCAAGACGCTCTCGCAGCGTCACGTCGAGGCCGTGACCGAGTGGTTGCAGCAGCATCAGGGCGAGTCGGCGCACCCGTTCGTCCGCAGGCGCCGATCGGCCGACGGGGACGTCCCGCACGGCAAGCGCGCTGAGGTCCTGGCCGCCGCGATCGGTGACGAGATCGGCTCCGGCAACTGGCGCGAGGGTGAGGTCTTCGGCACCGAGACCGGGCTGCTGGAGCGTTATCGGGTGAGTCGCGCGGTGCTGCGGGAGGCGGTGCGGTTGCTGGAATACCACTCCGTCGCGCAGATGCGGCGCGGGCCCGGCGGTGGACTGATCGTCACCACCCCCCATGCGCGGGCCAGCATCGACACGATCGCGTTGTACCTGCAGTTCCGCAAACCGAGTCGCGACGACCTGCGATGCGTGCGGGACGCGATCGAGATCGATAACGTCGCCACCGTCGTCGCAAGGCGTTCCGAAGCTGAGGTGGCCGGTTTCCTGCAGTTGCATCGCGCCGCGCTCGAGCACGGCGCGCACGGTGGTGATGACGCGCGCCAGGCGACCTCCGAGGAGGGCAGGTTCCACATCGGACTGGCCCAGCTGGCCGGCAACGCCTTGCTGGACCTGTTTCTGCGGATCATCGTCGAGCTGTTTCGCCGGCACTGGTCCAGCACCGGTCAGGAGCCGCCCGCCCGCACCGACGTCGTCGCCGTCGAGCATGCCCACCTGCGGATCATCGAGGCGATCGAGGTCGGCGACGACAGCTTGGCGCGCTACCGCATGCGTCGTCACCTCGACGCCGCTGCCTCCTGGTGGCTGTGATCGTGGTGCCCATCCATTGAGGCCAGTCTGTGATGTGTTTCCTGCGTAGGGAGGGCGTGCGCGGGGTACTGGGATGGTTAATGGGGCGCGGGATACAAGGTAAGACGGCCGGTCCGGCAGGGGGTTGGCATTGGTGATGATGGAAAGCGGGAGCGCCGAGGTGACGACGGGCACGGAAGACGAACATCGCCCCTTCGTCCACTCAGCGTTTCTCTTTCGGTCCCAAGCGGAGTACTTAGAGACCGTCCTGCCCTTCGTTCTCGAAGGCCTGGCGACCGATGAGCGGGTGCTGGTTGCCGTTCCCGGCGAATACGTGGCGTTGCTGAGTGCGGCATTGGGCGGGCAGGGGTCGCGTGCCGGATTGCAGCTGCTCGACATCGCGGAGGTGGCCCGCAACCCGAGCCGGTTCCTGGCGCTGGAGGGTTCCTTCGCCGAGGAGAGTCCCGATCGTCGCGCGCGGATCGTCAGCCAGGTGTGCTGGCCCGGCCGCACCTCGGACGAATTCGTGGCGTGCATGCAACACGAGGCGCTGGTCAACACCGCGTTTCAGGGACGCCCGTTGACGGTGTTGTGTCCGTTCGATGCCCAGCGGCTAGGCGACGAGGTGCTCGCTGGTGCGCGCGCGGCGCACCCGATGCTGTGCGAAGGCGGATCGTTACACGTCAGCCCCGACTATGCCCCCGATGAGGTGCTCGCGCAGTGCAATCAACCGCTGCCCGCGAACCCGGGAGCCGTGACCTACATGGTCCGGAAGTCGGACGACCTCAAACCCGCGCGGTCGTTCGCCGTCAACTACGCGGGCTGGGTGGGCTTGTCCCAGGACGGCATCGAAGATTTGCAACTGGTCGCCACCGAGTTGGCCACCAACAGCCTGATGTACACCGATGGGGCGTGCCGGCTGGCGTTTTGGCGCGACGCCGATCATCTGGTCTGCGAGGCCCGCGACAGCGGACGGCTCGACGACCCGTTGGTGGGGCGGCTAGACCCCGGCCCGGCCGGTCCGGCCAGCCGCGGGCTGTATCTGGTGAACGCGATTTCGGATCTGGTGCGCACCCATACCGCGAGCACCGGGACCACGATCCAGGCCTACCTGCGGATGAGTCCCTCGTCGGGCCCCACGGGCTGAACAAAAAGACGGCCCGCCAGGAACCAAGTTCCCGGCGGGCCGTCTTTCCGAGTCGGTCAGCAGGTAATGCCCAACAACGGAATCGGCACACACAGGCCGCCCCCAACCACAGGCGCGCCGGTGCCACCGGCGGCCGTCGAGCAGCCCGGTAGGAGCAGCACCGCGGCCATGCCTGCGGCAGCCGCGAGGGCTTTAACGCTTTTCTTGGTGCCAGATCCCTTCATGGTGAAATCCCTTTCATGCACTAATACACATATGTAGAACAAGAAACGACAAGGCCTAATTAGCGGCCGTTATCGCGGCGGGTTACTGGTGAATGGTCGCGGATGATCCCGCGTCGGCGCCTGTTCGCTAGAGGCAGATCAGGGAGCAGCCGGTGCCGCCAGCGGCGGTGGAGCATCCTGTGGGTACCAGCAATACAGCGACCACACCGGTCGCTGCAGCGATTGCTCTCAGGGTTTTCGTACTGCGTTTCGAAGACTTCATTGTCTTGCCTTTCCGAGGAGGGGACAACGGTATTGCGACCGGGAGGTACCCACTGTTACACGCGCGCAAACTATTTTCCGTGATTTTAGTCATGAAAGGTTTAGGGCGAGTTTTGTCATATTTGCACTGGCGCAACCTAATTCAGATGACTGCGGCGGTGCTGGCTATGACGCGGGCTAATCCGGCCTGACTTCCGTTGATTACCAGCACATTTGACGAGCTCACGCCGCGGGTTGCCGCGGTGCGGTGCCGGGCGGCGGTACTCGTCGGCCCGGTGTCGGTGGTGGTATGTCCTCCTCGGCCGCTGCGATTCGCCGCCACGGCGATGCGAAACGTGCCGGCGCCAGCAGCACCTGGATCAACCCGACAGCCACGGCTGCCGCTTCACGAAATCTCTCAAGTGTTGTCGACGTCATTGTCGATGCCTTTCATCTGAGGGGGGATGCGTAGTCATGCGACCAAGGCGACGAACCGGTTAACCACTATTCGACACATGTAAACCTCCCGAAAAACGATTTGCGCAATCGGCGGTGGGAGGTCTACTGTCGCTCTCGTGCGTCTTCTCAAGAGTGCCGTAGTAGCCAGCACCCGCAGCGGGGTCTGATCCAGACCGACCCCCCGCTGTGGGTCGGAAGCTACTCCCGTCGGTCGCTCCCCCTGACCAGAGAAGACCGACATCATGCCTCTCACGCAGCCCCTTTCCGAACCGCTCGCCCTCGCTGGGCTGGACCCGTCCTGCGTCGTCCGGCCACCACGCGACGCCAACACGTGGTTCGGCGACCACTTCGGGGTCCCGATGCCGCGCGGCCTTCGACACCAGGCCGATGCGATGAGCTGGGAAGGCTTCGTCGACGCCTACGGCCAGACGGCCGGCCGACTGCGGTTACGGCACTGGAAGTGCGCCGATGCGGAGCGGCCCGCGGCACGTCTGGGTGTCCAGGCCCGCAATTATCGCGCGATGATCTCCGTCGACGAGTCCGTCAGCACCTCGACCGCGGTCGCCAGCGGGCCGATCGCCGCACTCACCGCGATGTTGCACGAGCGCGGCATCACCATCGAGACACTCAAGTTCCATCAGATGACGTCGAGCGAATGCACAGCCACGTTCATCTGGGGCAGCAACGGCACTCGTGCCGAGTGGGCGATGGGCCTGGCCGACGACCCGACCCAGTCGGCGCTGTCCGCGCTGATCGCGTGCGGCAATCGGTTGATGGATTGAGTCGGCGGCGTCTAGGCGAGATCAGAGCGGGCGCAACACGATTGGCATGCCGTCTTTCGGCACCGGCATGCCGCCGTAATCCCACTCGCATTTGTAGCCTGGGCGCGGCGGCTCCAGCCGGTACCGGCGCAGCAGCCGGTGCAGAATCGTCTTGATCTCCAACTGCCCGAACGTCATTCCGATGCACTTGTGGGCGCCGCCGCCAAAAGGCGTGAACGCGTAGCGGTGCCGCTTGTGTTCGTTGCGCGGTTCGGTGAACCGCTCGGGGTCGAATTTCAGTGGGTCGGTCCACAGTTCGGGCAGTCGGTGATTCATGCCGGGGTAGGCGATGACGTTGGTGCCCTTCGGGATGTAGTAGCCCAACAGCTCGGTGTCGCGCACCGTCTGGCGCATGGCCCACTGCACCGGCGTGACCAGCCGGATCGACTCGTTCATCACCAAGTCGAGCGTCTCCAGCTTGTCCAGCGCATCGATGTCCAGCGGTCCGTCGCCGAGCCGGTCGGATTCCTCGCGGCAGCGTTGCTGCCACTGCGGGTGCTGCGCCAGGTTGTAAGCCATCGTCGTGACCGTCGACGTCGAGGTGTCGTGGGCGGCCATCATCAAAAAGATCATGTGGTTGACGATGTCGTCGTCAGAGAACTTGTTGCCGTCCTCGTCTGCGGTTTCGCACAACACCGACAGCAGGTCGGTTCCGGGATTGGCGCGTTGTTCCTTGACCCGCTCGCGGAAGTAGTCCTCCAGTAACTCGCGCGCCTTGAGGCCGCGCCACCAGGTGAAGGGCGGAACCGGCTTGCGGATGATCGCGTTACCCGCGCGAGTGGTGATCGCGAAGGCCTTGTTCACCTTGGTCACCAGTTCGTGGTCGGTGCCCGGCTCGTGGCCCATGAACACCATGGACGCGATGTCGAGGGTCAGCTCCTTCATCGCCGGGTAGAGCAGGAAGCGTGCGTCGTCGGGCACCCAGTCGTCGGCGATCGTCTGGGAGACCACCTGATCCATCTGCTCGACGTAGCTGACCAGCCGCGATCGGACGAAAGCCTCCTGCATGATCCGGCGGTGGAACATGTGCTCTTCGAAGTCGAGCAGCATCAGGCCGCGATTGAAGAACGGCCCGATCACCGGAACCCAGCCCTGCTGCGAGTAGTCCTTGTTGCGGTTGGAGTAGATGACCTGGGCGGCGTCTGGGCCCAGGGCCGCGATGCCCGGCAGCACCGGGGAGTCGCCGAACACGACGGGGCCCTTCGTCTGGTACAGGTGCAGCAGGTAGTCGGGACCGCCGCGGAGCATCTCGATGATGTGCCCGAGTACCGGCAGGCCCGCGTCGCCGACCGCGGCTTGGAGCCCGCTGCCCGGCGGCGGCTCGGCCAGCTTGCGCTCGGGGAACTCCGTGTTCAGCAGCCTGCGCTCCACGATGCCCATGCCGGGGAAGTTGTTGATCGACGGCGTAAACCGGCGCCGTGCCTGATCGAGCAGGTAGTGCGGGGTGCTGATGGTGGCGGGCATGGACGCTCCTTTGCGGACCCTGAACCGGTGATATCCGTCACTTGACACTAACCTTCGGTAAAAAGTTGACGGCTGTCAAGTTTGCTTTTCACGCGTCGTGGTGCAAGGTCAGGGAATGTTTCGGACGCCATGGCGCAAGGTCGCCGGATGAGCGGTCAGGCGGAGCGCGGCGAGCCGGCCACGCGGCGCCGCGGCGACAAGCACCGGCAAGCGATCATGCAGGCGGTGCGGGAACTACTGCAGGAACGCCCGTTTTCCGAGCTGTCGGTCAGCACCATCAGTCTGCGGGCCGGGGTGGGCCGGTCCGGGTTCTACTTCTACTTCGACTCCAAATACGCGGTGCTCGCGCAGATCGTCGCCGAGGCCACCCAGGAGCTGGAGGAACTCACCCAGTTTTTCGCCCCCCGCCGGTCCGACGAGTCGCCCGAACAGTTCGCGAAGCGGATGGTCGGCAGCGCCGCCGCGGTTTACGCACACAACGACCCGGTGATGGCGGCCTGTAACGCCGCCCGCTACACCGATGTCGAGATCCAGGGCATGCTCGAGCAGCAGTTCGAGGTCGTGGTGAACGAGATCGTCGCGATCGTCGAGGCGGAGATGCAGGCCGGGACCGCGAGTCCGATCAGCGACGACATCCCCACCCTGGTGCGCACCCTCACCGGCACCACCGCGATGATGTTGACCGGCGACCCGGCCTTCATCGGCCGCGGCGACGACGACATCGACCGTCGCGTCCGGCTTCTCGAGCAGCTGTGGCTGAACTCGCTGTGGGGTGGCGGCCGAAGGTAGCGCGGTACCGCCGGTATCGTCACCGTCATGGCGCAGCGGGGATCCACGCGTTACTTCGCGGGCAAGCGCAGTCTGGTCACCGGCGCGGCCAGCGGCATCGGCCGGGCCACGGCGCTGCGGCTGGCGGCCCAGGGCGCCGAGCTATTCCTCACCGATCGCGACGCCGACGGCTTGACACAAACGGTGGCCGACGCCCGGGCGCTGGGTGCCCGGGTGCCGGTACACCGGGCGCTGGACATCGCCGACTACGACTCGGTCGCCGCCTTTGCCGGCGATGTCCACGCCGCGCACCCGAGCATGGACGTGGTGATGAACATCGCCGGGGTGTCGGCGTGGGGAACCGTGGACCGGCTCAGCCACGAGCAGTGGACCAAGATGGTCTCGATCAACCTGATGGGCCCGATCCACGTCATCGAGTCGTTCGTCCCGCCGATGATCGCGGCCGGTCGCGGCGGGCACCTGGTCAACGTCTCGTCGGCGGCCGGGCTGATCGCGCTGCCCTGGCATGCCGCCTACAGCGCCAGTAAGTACGGGTTGCGCGGCGTGTCCGAGGTGCTTCGCTTCGACCTGGCCCGACACCGCATCGGCGTGTCGTTGGTGGTGCCCGGTGCGGTGAAGACGCCGTTGGTCAACACCGTCGAGATCGCCGGCGTCAACCGGGAGGACCCCAAGGTCGCCCGGTGGGTCGACCGGTTCAGCGGCCACGCAGTCTCGCCGGAACGAGCGGCCGAAAAAATCCTCGCCGGCGTCGCGAAGAACCGATACCTCATCTACACCTCCCAGGACATCCGGGCGCTCTACGCGTTCAAGCGGCTGGCATGGTGGCCCTACAGCGTGGCGATGCGCCGGGTCAACATCGTCTTCACCCGCGCTCTGCGGCCCGCGCCGGCCAGGCTAAGCCGGCATCACCAACTCGAGTCGAACCCCGAGTAACCGGACCGGACGGTCGAGTTCGAACAGATCCAGGACGTTGCGCGCCGCGGCCAGGATGACGGCGGGATCGGTGCTGGGCCCGGGCAACTTGCGAATCTTGGTGCGGGTGAAGAACGTGGCGGTGCGCACGGTGACGGCCACCCGGGTGACGACGCGGCCCGCAGCCACGACTTCGTCCAGTGCTCGTCTCGCCAAATCTGTGACCGCACAATACATTTCAGATCGATCGATGAGATCGCGGGGGAACGTGACGACATGGCTGCGGGAGCGGGGGACCCACGGTTCGGCACTGACCTGCGCGTCACCCCCGCCCTTGGCGAGCAGCAGCAGCCACAGCCCGGTGCGCGGTCCGAAGGTGGACGTCAGCAATTCGGCGTCGCTGCGGGCAAGCTCTTGGACCGTGGTGATATCCAGCGTTGCAAGCCTTTTCGCAGTCTTTGGGCCCACCCCCCACAGCGCGTCGACCGGGCGCTCTGCCATCACGTCCATCCAGTTGGTGTCGGTGAGCACGAAGACACCGTCCGGCTTCGCGAACCCGGTGGCGACCTTGGCGCGCTGCTTGTTGTCGCTGATGCCGACCGAACACGACAGCCCGGTTTCTGAAAAGATAACGGCGCGAATCTGTTCGGCGACTTCGACGGGATCTGCCGCCGTCACCGACACGTAGGCCTCATCCCAGCCCCACACCTCGACCGGGTGCCCTAAATCCCGCAACAGCCCCATCACCTGATTTGACGCCTCGTCGTAGGCGGCCGGATCGGACGGCAGGAAGGTGACGCCCGAATCAGGAGGGCAGCGCCGGGCCGCGGTGCGCAGCGGCATGCCCGCGCGCACCCCGAACTCGCGGGCCTCGTAGGAGGCGCACGTCACGACCTTGCGCGGCTCGGTGGGATCGCCGCTGCCACCGACGATGACGGGCAACCCGGCCAACTCCGGATGGCGGCGCAACTCCACCGACGCGAGAAACTGATCGAGGTCGACATGCAGAACCCATCTCGATGCCGGTGCGTCCATGCGATCAGGTCACCGCCCACATAGCTTGCGTGCCAAGCTTTCCCAGGCGTCGCCGAGGCTGTCGAGGGTGTGCCCGCCGTAATTCAATTGGTGCTCAACGTAATCCACGTCAAGCAGGGCCAGCAGCGCATCGGCCTGCACCTCCAGATCGCCGCTGCTGTGCGCGGCCTGCAACAGCAACCGCACGTGGGTGCGCTGCACCGCGGCCGCCCCGACGTGGCGGTTGAGCGGATCGCCCTTGCTTGCCGACAGCAGAGCGTGGTGGGTGTGCACGAAGCACAGGCGAGCCCGGCCGAAGGCGACCAGCCGGTCCATCGGCGGCGCGTCGGGCCCCAGCGGCGGGGGACCGAACAGGAAGGCCTGCTGGCTGGCCCGTTCGTCCTCGTCGAGCAAGACCATCATCAGCCCGGCGCGGCTGCCGAACCGGCGAAACAGCGTGCCCTTGCCGACGCCGGCGGCGGCCGCGACGTCGTCCATCGTGACGGAATCCGCCCCGTATTGGGCAACCAGCCGCCGGGCGGCTCGCAGCAGCAACTCCCGGTTGCGTGCCGCGTCGCCCCGTTCTTGGGGCAGCACGCGCGCCGGCAGGGACAACTCGCCTACCGGTTGGACATCGCTCATCACTGCACTGTAATGCCGATCGAATAAAACGGACTATAGTCCGGTTTAACCGTAGAGGATCGTGACGAACAACCGAAGGGAAGATGGAACAGTGGCACAGATCAAGGTCTTGGCGTTGGTGGGGAGTCTGCGGGCGGCGTCGATCAACCGCAAGATCGCCGAGTTGGCGGTTGATGTCGCTCCCGACGACGTCGCCGTGACCGTGTTCGAGGGTCTGGGCGAGCTCCCGTTCTACAACGAAGAGATCGACGAGGCGATGAACGCCCAGGCCACGACGCCGCCGCCGGTGGTGGCGCTCCGTGAAGCGGCGGCCGGGACGGATGCGGCCCTGGTAGTCACCCCCGAATACAACGGGAGCATCCCGGCAGTCGTCAAGAACGCGATCGACTGGCTGTCCCGCCCGTTTGGCAACGGCGCGCTGAAGGACAAGCCGCTGGCCGTGATCGGCGGGGCCTTCGGCCGGTACGGCGGGGTCTGGGCGCACGACGAGACCCGCAAGTCCTTCGGCATCGCCGGGGCGCGGGTCGTGGAGTCGATCAAACTGTCGGTTCCGTTTGGCAGTTTGGAGGGCAAGGCGCCGGCCGAGCACGCCGAACTGGTCGCCAACGTGCGCGACGCGCTTGGCAAGCTCACCGCGGAAGTCGGCTGATTTGGCCGTATCCAACAAGCCGGTCACCGGATGACCAGCAGCGTTCTCGCAAGTGAATAGCTAAAGCCGCCAGCTTGTGCTGGCGGCTTTGCTAGCGCCGGTGTGGGTGGTGTCCGGCCCGGGCCGCGCCGGGGTTGTCGGTGGCCACTGCTATACCCGTACCTATGAACGTCCCGAACCATGTTTGTGATCTGCGACACGCCGGGGCGACGACACGCGACAGGGCTTACGACCTGGGAATTTCAAAATTGTTATTCAGAACATCTTGTATCTCGAGATCTTGTCAGCCACTAGGTGTAGTGTTTCGAGGGCCGACAGATCCCAGGTTCAGCAAGCCAGCGACGCCAGTCAGGGCCCAGAGAACCTCCCGGAATCGACTCGAAGGTGCGAAGCCGAGCGCTTCGGTCCGCAGGGCCGCAAGACGGGAATCCTGGGCCTTGGCGGATCGCTGAAGATAGCGGAAATGCGGTGCCCCAAGCAGTTGCCAGTCCATAGCAAACGTCTCGACCTTCTTTCCGCAGAGGAGCGGCTTCCATGACCATCACCGTGTACACCAAGCCGGCATGTGTGCAGTGCAGCGCCACCTACAAGGCGCTCGACAAGCAGGGCCTCGCCTACGAGACGGTCGACATCAGCCTGGACACCGAGGCGCGCGACTACGTGATGGCGCTGGGTTACCTGCAGGCCCCCGTCGTCGTGGCGGGCAACGAACACTGGTCGGGTTTCCGGCCCGATCGCATCAAGGCGCTCGCTGGAGCCGCGCTGAGCGCCTAGCAGTAGATGAGCAAGTAAGGGGGTTGCGGTGCGATGGAGGTCACCGGACGCAACCTAAGTCTGACGGGTGACGACCCGCCGCGCCCGGCAACGCCGGGCTCGCGATCGTCACGGAATCTGACGGGTGACGACCCGCCGCGCCCGGCAACGCCGGGCTCGCGATCGTCACTGGTCTACTTCTCCTCCGTGTCGGAGAACACCCACCGCTTCGTCCAGAAGCTGGGTGTTCCCGCCACGCGGATCCCGCTGCATGGCCGTATCGAGGTCGACGATCCGTACGTGTTGATCTTGCCGACGTATGGCGGCGGCAGGGCCACACCGGACATCAACCACGGCGGCTATGTGCCCAAGCAAGTCATCGCGTTCTTGAACAACGAGCACAACAGGTCGTTGATCCGCGGCGTCATCGCCGCGGGCAACAACAATTTCGGCGCCGAATTCGCATACGCGGGCAACGTGGTCTCCCGCAAGTGCGGCGTCCCGTATCTCTACCGGTTTGAACTCATGGGCACCCCCGACGACGTGGACGCCGTCCGGGCGGGGCTGATCGACTTCTGGAAGGAACAGACGTGCCACCAACCGTCGCTGCAGAGCCTGTAACCGCCGGCACGCACGTGTTGCCCGAAGAAACGGACTATCACGCGCTGAACGCGATGCTGAATCTGTACGACAAGGACGGCAAGATTCAGTTCGACAAAGATGTGCTGGCGGCGCGGCAGTACTTCCTCGAGCACGTCAACCAGAACACCGTCTTCTTCCACAACCAGGACGAAAAGCTCGACTACCTGATCCGCGAGAACTACTACGAGCGTGAAGTTCTCGACCAGTACTCGCGTAACTTCGTCAAGACGCTGCTGGACCGCGCGTACGCCAAGAAGTTCCGGTTCCCGACGTTTTTAGGTGCGTTCAAGTACTACACCTCCTACACGCTGAAGACCTTCGACGGGAAGCGCTACCTGGAGCGCTTCGAGGACCGCGTCGTCATGGTCGCGCTCACCCTGGCGGCCGGCGACACCACTCTCGCCGAAAAGCTCGTCGACGAGATCATCGACGGGCGGTTCCAGCCGGCCACCCCGACGTTTTTGAACTCGGGCAAAAAACAGCGCGGCGAACCGGTGAGCTGCTTTTTGCTACGCATCGAGGACAACATGGAGTCGATCGGGCGGTCGATCAACTCCGCCCTGCAGCTGTCCAAGCGCGGCGGGGGAGTTGCGTTGCTGCTGAGCAACATTCGCGAGCAGGGTGCACCGATCAAAAACATCGAGAACCAGTCATCGGGTGTCATTCCGATTATGAAGCTGCTCGAGGACTCCTTCTCCTACGCCAACCAGCTGGGCGCGCGCCAGGGCGCCGGCGCGGTGTACCTGCACGCGCACCACCCCGACATCTACCGCTTCCTGGACACCAAGCGGGAGAACGCCGACGAGAAGATCCGCATCAAGACGCTGAGCCTGGGCGTGGTGATTCCCGACATCACCTTCGAGCTGGCGAAGAAGAACGAGGACATGTACCTGTTCTCGCCATACGACGTCGAGCGGGTGTACGGCGTTGCCTTCGCCGACATCTCGGTGACCGAGAAGTACTACGAGATGGTCGACGACGCGCGCATCCGCAAGACCAAGATCAAGGCGCGGGAGTTCTTCCAAACGCTGGCCGAGCTGCAGTTCGAGTCCGGCTACCCGTACATCATGTTTGAGGACACGGTGAACCGGGCCAACCCGATCGAGGGCAAGATCACCCACTCGAACCTGTGCTCGGAGATCCTGCAGGTGTCGACGCCGTCGGCGTTCAACGACGATCTGTCGTATGCCAAAGTGGGCAAGGACATTTCGTGCAACCTCGGCTCGCTGAACATCGCCAAAGCGATGGACTCACCGGATTTCGCGCAGACCATCGAGGTGGCGATCCGCGCGTTGACCGCCGTCAGTGATCAGACGTCGATCAAGTCGGTGCCGTCGATCGAGCAGGGCAACAACGAATCTCACGCGATCGGGCTCGGGCAGATGAACCTGCACGGCTACCTGGCCCGCGAGCGCATCTTCTACGGCTCCGAAGAAGGCATCGACTTCACCAACATCTACTTCTACTGCGTGCTGTATCACGCGTTGCGGGCGTCGAACCGCATCGCGATCGAACGGGGTAGGGCCTTCGGTGGTTTCGAGCGGTCCAAGTACGCCTCGGGGGAGTTCTTCGACAAGTACACCGAGCAGGTGTGGGAACCGTCGACCGACAAGGTGCGTCAGCTTTTCGCCGAGGCGGGAATCCGCATTCCCACCCAGGACGACTGGAAGCGGTTGAAGGAGTCGGTGCAGGCGCACGGCATCTACAACCAGAACCTGCAGGCCGTCCCGCCGACGGGGTCGATCTCCTACATCAACCACTCGACGAGCTCGATCCACCCGGTGGCGTCCAAGATCGAGATCCGCAAGGAAGGCAAGATCGGGCGGGTCTATTACCCGGCGCCGTATATGACCAACGACAACCTGGAGTACTACCAGGACGCCTACGAGATCGGCTACGAGAAGATCATCGACACCTACGCCGCGGCCACCCAGCACGTGGACCAGGGGTTGAGCCTGACGTTGTTCTTCAAGGACACCGCCACCACTCGCGACGTCAACAAGGCGCAGATCTACGCCTGGCGCAAGGGAATCAAGACGCTGTACTACATCCGCTTGCGGCAGATGGCACTGGAAGGAACCGAGGTCGAGGGCTGCGTGTCCTGCATGCTATAGCGCATACGGGCTTCGCATACGGAGTCCGATCGCGGACTAGCACCTCCCCGCGCGTACCTGCCGGCGCGAATTCTGCCGCTCGCCGAGCGAGGTGCTGCGCGCGACGTGATGACGCGCTACCGCCCATTCGCGCAGTCTGCCCAGGTCAGCGACTCCGCGGGGTATGGTTCTTGATGTGGTGAGAATGCCCCGGGCGCCGCGGCCCCATCCCAGCGTCAAGCCGGGCGCGAAAGTCGACGCGCGCAGCGAGCGCTGGCGGGAACACCGCAAGAAGGTGCGCGGTGAAATCGTCGAGGCGGCGTTTCGCGCCATCGACCGATTGGGGCCCGAGCTCAGCGTGCGGGAAATCGCGGAAGAGGCCGGTACCGCCAAGCCCAAGATCTACCGCCACTTCCATGACAAGTCCGACCTGTTTCAGGCGATCGGTGAGCGGCTGCGGGACATGTTGTGGGCGGCGATCTTCCCGTCGATCGACCTAGCCGCCGACTCCGCGCGGGAAATCGTCCGGCGCAGTGTCGAGGAGTACGTCAACCTGGTCGACCTGCATCCCAACGTGCTGCGGGTGTTCATTTCGGCGCGGTCCGGCGCGACCGCCGAGTCGACGGTTCGCACCCTCAACGAGGGTCGTCAGATCACCCTGACCATGGCCGACATGTTCGACAACGAGCTCAAGGACTTCAAGCTCGACCATGCCGCCTTCGAGCTGGCCGCGCACGCCGCGTTCGGGTCGGCCGCCTCGTCGACCGAGTGGTGGCTGGGGCCCGAACCCGGTAGCCCCCGGCGCATGCCCCGCGACCAATTCATCGCCCACCTGACCACCATCATGATGGGGGTCATCGTCGGCACCGCCGAGGCGCTGGGCATCTCGGTCGACCCCGACCAGCCAGTCCACAGCGCCGTGCGTAGGAGCCCCGCCGCCAGCTGAGGACCAAAGGCCCATTGACATCATCCGGGCTTTCGTCGAGACTCTGTCCTACCCGCTACCGGGGGTACTGGGTATTTGCCGCAGCCCGCCGGGGTACCCACCGAAGCGAGCCGACAGCCATAGGAAGACCGATCCGCAGTGACCGATTCATTGATAGAAGCCCAGGACAAACCCGTCCCGGATCCCGCAGCCCCGACGCCGGTGCGAACTCGCGCCCTGATCATCGGGACCGGATTCTCCGGTCTGGGCATGGCGATCAAGCTCCAGCAGCAGGGGGTGGACTTCGTCATCCTGGAGAAGGCCGACGACATCGGTGGCACCTGGCGGGACAACGGTTACCCCGGATGCGCCTGCGACATCCCGTCGCACCTGTACTCGTTCTCCTTCGAGCCCAAGCCGGACTGGAAGAACCCGTTCTCCTATCAGCCCGAAATCTGGGACTACCTCAAGGGTGTGACCGAGAAGTACGGGCTGCGTCGCTACATCGAGTTCAAGGCCCATGTGGACCGCGGCTACTGGGACGAAGACGAGTACCGCTGGCACGTGTTCACCAAGGACGGTCGCGAATACGTCGCCCAGTTCCTGATCTCTGGAGCCGGTGCGCTACACATCTCGAAGTTGCCCGAAATCGAGGGGCGCGACGAATTCGCCGGTCCCGCTTTCCATTCCGCCGAGTGGGACCACAGTGTCGACCTGACCGGCAAGCGGGTGGCCATCATCGGCACCGGCGCCAGCGCCATCCAGATCGTGCCCGAGATCGTCGATCAGGTTGGCGAGTTGCAGCTCTACCAGCGCACGCCGCCGTGGGTGGTGCCGCGGTCCAACCCCGATCTTTCCCCGGCGCTGCGCAAGGCCATGGCGAACGTTCCGGGGCTACGGGCACTGGTGCGGCTGGCCATCTACTGGGGGCAGGAAGCACTGGCGTTCGGCATGACCAAACGGCCCAACACGCTGAAATTCATTGAGGCGTATTGCAAATACAACATCCGCCGCTCGGTCAAAGACCGCGAGCTGCGCCGCAAGCTGATCCCGAATTACCGCATCGGGTGCAAGCGCATCCTGAACTCGTCTACGTACTACCCGGCCGTGGCGAACCCCAAGACCAAGCTCATCACCGACGGCATCGCGCGGATCACCCGCGACGGGATCGTCACCGCCGACGGCACGCAGCACGAGGTCGACGTGATCGTCTACGCGACGGGATTCCACGTCACCGATTCCTACACCTACGTCGGCATCAAAGGTCTGCGCGGCGAGGACCTGGTCGACCGATGGAACCGGGAGGGTATCGGGGCGCATCGCGGAATCACCGTCGCCGAAATGCCGAACCTGTTCTTCCTGCTGGGGCCCAACACCGGGCTGGGCCACAACTCGGTGGTGTTCATGATCGAGTCGCAGATCCACTACGTGGCCGACGCGATCAAGACCTGCGAAAAATACGGTGCCCAGGCGCTGGCACCGACCCGCGCGGCACAGGACAAGTTCAACGACGAGCTGCAGGAACAGCTGAAGGGCTCGGTGTGGAACACCGGCGGCTGCAGCAGCTGGTATCTCGACGAGCACGGCAAGAACACGGTGCTCTGGGGTGGCTACACCTGGCAGTACTGGCGGGCGACTCGCTCGGTCAAACCCGGCGAATACCAGTTCTTCGGTGTCGGCAACGGCAAGCGCACCGCGCGCGCGACCGCGACCGCGCAGGCCTGAAGTCGTGGCGAGATCGGGATTCGTCGGGCGAATTCACCGTCATTTGCGGTGCTGAGCGGCCTTTGGCCTCTACACTCCCTGGGATATGAGCGCCTATCAGACCGTTGTGGTCGGCACCGATGGCTCGGACTCATCGCTGCGCGCGGTTGACCGCGCCGCCGCGGTCGCCGCGGATCACGGCGCGAAGTTGATCGTTGCGACCGCACATCCCCCCGTCGCCGAGGAAAAAGGTCGCTACGCCATCCCGCCGGGCAGCGACCACGGCGCGGACTATCGGACGGTGGGCGAGGCCCCCTACTACGCGATCCTGCACGACGCTCGGGAGCGGGCGCACCAGGCCGGGGCCAAGAACGTCGAAGAGAAGGCGGTCGTCGGCGCGCCCATCAACGCGCTGGTGCAGCTTGCCGAGGACGTCGGTGCTGACCTGCTGGTCGTCGGCAACGTCGGCCTCAGCAGCGTTGCCGGGCGACTGCTGGGCTCGGTGCCATCCGAAGTCTCCCGCAGATCCAAGACCGACGTGCTGATCGTTCACACCGCCGACTGACGCCGGCGACTTAGGCCTCGGCCGAAGCCATTGCGGCGCCGGGCTTTTCGCTCGGCCGCGAAGTTTTGGCAAAGGACCGAAGATTCAGCCGCACGATGCGGTCCAGGACCCGGTCGGATACCAGCCGGTTGACTCGCAGCAGGAGCGCGGCATCGCGCCCGATCGTGTAGCGGGTTCGCGGCCGAACTGCGGTGGCCGCTTTGGCGATCACCTTCGCGGCCTGCTCGGCCGACACACCGTCCTCACCGAACGACTGGGCTTGTGCCGTGACGGCCGCTGCCAGATCGCCGTAGCGGGTGAGTTGCGGGGCGGTCATTTTCGCGAGCAGTTCCGAGGCGGTGGCGATGCCGCGATCGACCATCGCGGTCTTGACCGCGCCGGGTTCGACGACAACGACCTTGATGCCGAGGTGGGAAACCTCCCGCCGCAGGGCGTCGCTGACGGCCTCGAGCGCGAACTTGGACCCGGCGTAGGCGCCGTATGTCGGCAACACCACCTTCCCGCCGACGGAGCTGATGTTCACCACGGTGCCGCGGCTGAGCAGCAGGGCCGGTAACAACGCCTGGGTCATGGCGACATGGCCGAACAGGTTGACCTCGAACTGCTTGCGCCACTGCGCTATCGGCAAGGCTTCGACCGGCGCGTTGACCGCGATGCCCGCGTTGTTGATCAGTGCCCGCAGCGGCCGGCGCAGTGCGTCGTGCGCGACGCGGTTCGCAATGGCGGCCACGTCCGATTCCATCGTGATGTCCAGGATGACCGGCTCGATCCCGTCGGCGCGCAACGCGTCGGCATCGGCGTCGCGGCGTACCCCGGCGAGCACGTGAAATCCCCTGCGGGCCAATTCCTTTGCCGTCGCGGCGCCCATCCCGGTGGAAGCACCGGTCACGACGATCAGCTCCGCACGGGCGGGGGGATGCGAGGAATTCATGACGGTCTCCTTCGGCGACGGGAACTTTGAGTTGACATTGTTAACTGAAGCTAGGCGTTTGAGTTGACGTTGTCAACTGATGCGCTGGCCTATGCTCGCCGGGTGACGACACGTGCGGAGAGTGCCGCGGCAACACGCCGCTCGCTGCTCGAGGCCGCGGGTGTACTGCTCGACCGGGGCGGAGTCGAGGCCGTCACGTTGCGCGAGGTGGGCGCGCGCGCCGGTGTCTCGCACTCGGCGGCCTACCGCCACTTCGCCGACAAGGAAGCGCTGCTGGCGGTGCTGGCCACCGACGCATTGCGGGACCTGGCCGACCTACTGCAGGCGTTGGTCGACAGCGACGACTCGGCCGAGGAATCCCTGCGCTCGGGTCTGCTGTCGCTGATAGATCTCGGCCGTACCCGCCCGCACCTGTACCGGCTGATGTTCACCCCGCCGGCGGGGGATCCGGGGGAAGCGATGCGGGTGGCCGAGCGGGCGCAGGACCTGTTCCTCGATCTGGTCGGTCGCATCACCGGCCCCGAGCAGGCGCGGCGCTACGGGGCGCTGCTGTTGACCAGCGCGCATGGCATCACCGGGTTGGATTTGAGCGGCCATATGGATCTGGACAAGTGGCACACCAACGCCGAGGAACTCGTCGACACACTCATCTCGGTGTTGCCGAAAGCCAAGTAGCTCAGCGGCTGAGCAGACTGGCGAAGGCCGCCGCGGCCGCGTCCACACCGGCGTCGTCGTTGGTGGCTACCAGATCCAGCAGTAGCCCGCGCGTGACCGCCAGCCCAAGGCGCACCAGCGCGGGATCTGGCGAATCCCCGGCCGCGGCCTCGACCGCACGCAGCCAGCCCTCGACGGCGTTGGGAACCATTCGGGCAAACGGCTTTTCGCCCTGGGCAGCGCGGGCATAGCACTCGAAGAACAGGCGCTCCAAGCGGCGCAGTTCGGGACGCCGCACGTCGGCCCACATGGCGGCAAAGCCGCCGGCGGCGTCGGCGGGCAGCTCCGCCAGCACACCCAGCTGGCGGCGCTCGACCTCCTCGACCACGGCGAGCAGAAGGCTTTCGCGAGATACGAAGTGGTGCAACAACATTCGGTGACTGGTTCCGATGGCGGCGGCCACCTCGCGCAGTGAGCGGTCGCCGATGCCCCCGTCGGCGAATTCCTCGATCAGTGCGTCAAGGAGTTGCCCGCGCCGCGCGACGTCAGGGGTGCGAACCATCGGCGCGGCGCAGCTGCTCCGACTGAGCCTTGAGTCCTTGGGCCTCCAGCTCGAGAAAACGCTTGGTCTTCCTGGCCATCAACCGTCCCACCAACGCCCCGAGAATGCCGCCCTGGTCCAGCTGCTGGCGCACCACGGTACCGCCGGCCGGGCCGGGGGTGACGTCGTGGCGGGCGCTGACCAGCACGCCGGGGGAGCGTTGCACCCACGTCCAGGACGTGCCGGGGTCGATCTCGGTGACCTGCCACACCAGCTGCCGCATGCCGGGCTGTTTGATGCCAAACCGCTTGCCCACGCCGAGCTCCGGCCCGTCCAGGCCGACCAACGACGTCACCGAGGCGGTCCAATCCGGCCAGTGCTCGACGTCGGTGAAGACGTTCCATACCAACTGCGGGGGCGCATCGATGGCGATACGGTCTTCGGTAAACATGTACCAAATGGTACACACGCGGTCGGCGGCCGGCAACAGGGGCGTCAGCCGAGGTCGGCGGCCGCCAGCTCGGCGCCGACGCCCAGGATCACCACGGCCATCGCGACCGTCGCGGCCGGCACCATCCGGCGAGACACCGGGGTGCGGCGGTCCGCCATGGCGTGCAGCATGCAGCGGTAGCGGCGCGATGCCAAGGACACCACCGTGGCGCCGGCCGCGACGGCGAGCACGATGCCCGGCCACATCGGCAGCTGATCGAGTGCGTCCCAGCGCAACACCAACGCGGCGACGGCGACGCCACCAATCGCTGTGCGCTGCCAGGCAAGTGCCGTCCGCTCGGCCTGTGCGCCGACATCGATCAGTTGCTGCTGTGTCATTTGGTGGTCTCGGCGAGGAATACCAGGATCGCCGCCGCGACGACGATCACGCCCGCGCCCGCCGCTACGAGCCGGGGCAGCGGGTCACTCGGCAACGAGCGGCTCTCCCGCAACGCCCGCTCGGCGCGATCCCACCGCCCATAGGCGCCGGCCGTGACCACCAGCGCCAGGATCAACAGGAACACCGTAATCGCGATACGCAGTGACCGCGGACCAAAGTCGTGCACCAGGCTGGCCAGTGCGACCGCGCCGGCCAGCAGCGCCAGGCCGGTGCGCAGCCAAGCCAGAAACGTTCGTTCGTTGGCAAAGGTGAACCGATAATCGGGATCGGTCCCGACCGATTGCAGCGGCGGCTTGCGCGGGAACATCGAAAACTCCTGCTATTAAGCGGAACGAGGCGGTGCCGCAACGCTATTGGTAACGGCACCGCCACCGCTGTGGCCTAGACGTAGTCCTTGTACTTGTCGAGCAGCCGGACCGGCTTGGACAGCGCGTCGCGACGGAACGGGTCGCCCAGCTCCCGGGTGCACATGATCTCGACGACCGTTGTCTTGCCCCCTTTCATCTGGGCGGCCACGGCGCGCTGCAACGCCGGCCCGACCTCGTCAAGCTTTTCGACGACGATTCCCTCCGCGCCCATCGCCTCGGCGATGCCCGCGAACGACTCGCTTTCCAGTTCGGCGGCGACGAACCGACGGTTGTAGAAATCCACCTGGTTCTTCTTTTCCGCACCCCATTGCCGGTTGTGGAAAACGACTCCGGTGACCGGTATGTCGTGTCGAACGGCGGTCATGATCTCACCCATGCTCATGGCCCACGCGCCGTCACCGGCATACGCGATGGCCGGCCGCTCGGGAGCGGCGACCTTCGCTCCGATGATCGTCGGCAGCGCGTAACCGCAGTTGCCGTAACTCATCGGGGCCAGGAAACTGCGCGGCCGTTCGAATCGCAGATAGCTGTTGGCCACCGAGTTGATGTTTCCGATGTCGGTGGACACCATAACGTCGGCCGGCATCGCCTTCTCCAACTCGCGCAGCACCTGCCGCGGATGCAGCCAGTTGCCTTCCTCCTGCTCCTGTTCGGCGATCATGTCGAGGCTGAACGGGTCGCGCTCGTGGATCCACTCGCTGAGTTCGGTTTCCCAGGAGTCCTTTTCGGCTTGGATGGTGGCGGCGCGCTGCTCCCGGGTGGCGTCGCTGGCCAATGTCCGGTTCCGGATCCGTTCCAGCAAGGCAATCGTCGCCGCCTTCGCGTCGCCGCAAATGCCGACGCTGATCTTTTTGACCAGACCGAGCATCTTTTGGTCGGCGTCGATCTGGATGATCTTGGCGTCTTTCGGCCAGTAGTCCATGCCGTGCTGCGGCAACGTGCCAAAGGGCCCGAGCCGGGTGCCGAGCGCGATCACCACATCGGCCCTCGATATCAGTTTCATCGCCGCCTTGGAGCCTTGATAGCCGAGCGGACCGGTCCACAACGGATGGCTGGCGGGGAAGGAGTCATTGTGCAGGTAGCTGTTGACCACCGGAGCCCCAAGGCGTTCCGCGAAGGCCTTGCACTCCTCGACGGCGTCGCCCATCACCACGCCGCCACCGGAGATGATCACCGGGAACTCCGCTTCGGCGATCAACTGCGCGGCCTCGTCGAGGCTTTGCGCGCCGCCCGGACCGCGATCGAGTCTGCGCGGCTGCGGGATCTCGGTCTCGATCTCCCCATAGAAGAAGTCGCGGGGGACGTTCAGCTGGGTGGGCCCCATCTCGGTGATGGCGCGGTCAAAGCAGCGTCCGGTGAGCTCCGCCATGCGACGTGGATTGTTCACGTGCCCTTGGTATTTGGTGAATTCCTGGAACATCGGAAGCTGGTTGGCCTCCTGGAATCCGCCGAGGCCGATGCCCATGGTGCCGGCCTCGGGGGTCACGATGACCACGGGGCTGTGCGCCCAGAAGGCGGCGGCGATCGCGGTGACGCAGTTGCTGATTCCGGGACCGTTTTGGCCGATGACCACGCCGTGTCGACCGCTGACGCGGGCGTAGCCGTCGGCCATGTGCGCCGCACCTTGCTCGTGTACCACCGGAATGAGCCGGATACCGGCCGGGGCGAAGATGTCCATCGCATCCATGAAGGCCGAGCCCATGATGCCGAAGATGTCGGTGACGCCGTTGGCCGCCATCGTCTCAACGAACGCCTCGGACGGTGTCATTCGCTGCACACCTGGTACGGCAGTACGAGTGGTTGCATGGGTCATCGGCTTGTCCTCTCGATCCGGGGTCTCCGCAATTATTGGAACGCAAGGTTCTAATTTCGTGGCTCAGGAGCAGACTAGGGTCCGCCGGCGGCTGGAGTCAATGAATATTTCAAGATTCGGTATACGGCGTCTTGTTTTTTCGCGGCATTCGCGGTTCTATGGAGGCCGACGACGGGAGGGGCATGGGCGACATACACAGCATCGACGAGGCGGCGCTCACCGGCGATACCCCGACGCTGCGGTTGTTCTCGTTGCTGGAGCTGATTGCGACGAAGAACCAGCTGTTTACCCTGCAGGGCCTGGTAGAGCTGACCGGCACGCCCAAGCCGACTCTGCATCGCATGCTGCAGCAGCTCGAAGGCGCCGGCCTGCTGATCCGGGAGAACAACGGCCGCCATTACGCGGTCGGGGCACGGCTGCGACGAATGGCCGAAACCCTGCTGCTCAACGACAGCCACCACGGCGCGCGTCACTTCGTACTGCGCAACCTGGTGGAGGAACTTGGTGAGAGCTGCAACCTGACCGCGTTGTCGGGCGACGAGATCCTGTATGTCGATCGTGTGGAAACGCTTGAGCCCCTGCGCTTCACGCTGCAACCCGGGTCCCGCGTGCCGGTGCACTGTTCGGCGAGCGGAAAGATGATCCTGTCGCAACTCGCCCCCGTGCAACGGCGCCGGCTGTTGGAGGCGGCCCCGCTCAAGCAATACACCCCCAACACCATCACCGACGTGGATCAGATCGAGGAGGAGCTCAAGCAGGTTCGGCGGGACGGATACGCGATTGACGACCAGGAGTTCCTGCCCGGCCTCGTCTGCGCCGCGGTTCTGGTGCCGTCGCCGTCCGGAATCTCCAACCTCGGCATCGCGGTTCAGGCGCCGGTGATGCGCCTGACACCCGACAAAGCTCTGCGGGTCCTGCCCGCGTTGCGGCGGGCGGCCGAGGCGATCGGCCAGATCGAGGGCGAGGCGGCCGGCGAGTCGTCGCGAGCAAGCTCATGACGCACCTGGTATCCGTCCGAGACACATTCGGCATCGATTCGGATCTGCAGGTCCCCGCCTGCCCCGAACCGGACGAACACGTGCCCGACATCGACCCCGGGTATCGATTCGACGAATCGGCCACGCTGGCTCTGCTCGCCGGTTTCGCACACAACCGGCGCGTCTTGCTGCAAGGGCTGCACGGCACCGGCAAATCGACACACATCGAACAGGTCGCCGCCCGGCTGGATTGGCCCTGTGTGCGAGTGAACCTCGACGGCCAGCTCAGCCGGATGGACTTGATCGGGCGCGATGCGGTGACGCTGCGAGATGGCCGACAAGTCACCGAGTTTCAAGAGGGCATCCTGCCGTGGGCGATCCAACGGCCCGTCGCACTGGTCCTCGACGAGTACGACGCGGGTCGACCGGAAGTGATGTTCGTGATCCAGCGCATCCTCGAACACGACGGGAAGCTCACGCTGCTGGACCAGAACCGGGTGATCACACCCCACCCGTGGTTCCGGCTGTTCGCGACCGCCAACACCGTCGGACTCGGCAACCTCAACGGGCTCTACCACGGCGCGCAGCGGCTCAACCATGCCCAGATCGATCGATGGAACATCGTCGCGTCGCTCAATCACCCACTGCCACAAGCAGAGATCGACATTGTCGCCGCCAGGGTCCCCGAGGTCGACGGCACTCTCATTGCCGCCATGGTCGCGGTGGCCAACCTGACCCGCACCGGGTTCCGCGTCGGCGATCTTTCGACCCTGATGTCGCCGCGCACCGTGATCACGTGGGCGGAAAACGTCACGATTTTCGGCGACGTCGGGCTGGCGTTCCGGTTGTCGTTCGTTAACAAGTGCGACGACGCCGAACGACCGATCATCGCCGAGTACTTCCAGCGCTGTTTCGATCACGAGCTCGATGAGCCCGCGGTGCGCGTCGCGTGAGCGACCCGGCGCTCATCCCGCGCGAGCTACCCGCCCGTGAGCTGCGTGCCGCATCCATTCGCGCGCTGAGCGACCAGCACGACCTCCACTTTCGCGGCACCGCACTGTATCGCGGCCGGCGACCGGTGCCGATGCCGGCGCCGCATCTGCATCCCCCCGCGGATCGCGGAGCAGCCGATGGGATGGCGCTTCGGCTGCGACACCACGACCCGCACGTACACGCCGCGCTGCTGCCCGAGCACGCGGCGAGCAGGCTGATTTGCGAGATGCTGGAACAGTTTCGGGTGGAGTCGCTGGTCCCCGCGTCGTGGCCGGGGGTGCGGAGCAATCTCACCGCCCGATTCCGCGAGTGGTCGGCGGCGTTCGAGTCCTCGCGTTCGGCCGAGACGGAGTCCGGTCTGCTGCTCTACGCCCTCGCGCAGGTCGCCCGTTCGTGGATCACCGCGGAACCCGTCGCCGAGCGGACGCAAGATCTGATCGAACAAACCAGGATCGTGTTGACCCGGGTGGTCGGCCGGGAACTCTTAGCGCTTCGCCGAAATCGTCACTGCCAACGTGGTTTCGGGCAGCATGCCCGTCGCATTGCGGAATTGGTCGCCGACCTGCCCGCGCTGCACGCACCGCCCGGCGAGCCGGATACCGACGGCGAGGTGTTCGCGTGGCTGTTCGACAGCGGATCCGAGGACCACGCCGGCATACCCGCGGCCGGCGGTCGATACCGGCCGCCCGAGCGCCCGAACGCGCATTATCGAGTGTTCACCGCGGCTTACGACCAGACACGCGACGTCCGGTCGCTGGCGCGGCCGGCCGAGCTGCGTGAGTACCGCGAGCACCTTGATCGGCTGATCGACGCCAGCGCGGTGGGCGCATCCGTCCTAAGCCGCCGGCTCAGGATGCTGCTGGCCGAACCACGCGACGACAGATGGGAGGGCGGCCGCGATTCCGGGCTCGTCGACGGCCGCCGGTTAGCGCGGCTGATCGCGCTACCGAACGAACGCAACGTCTTTTGCGCCGAGGCCGTGGTTTTCCAACCGGACGCGATCGTGTCGTTCTTGGTGGACTGCTCGGGATCGATGAAGGCGTTGAGCGAGCCTGTCACCGTGCTGGTCGACGCGTTCGCGCGCGCCCTGGAGCTTGCCGGGGTCGGCTGCGAAATCCTCGGCTTCACGACCGCCGCCTGGGATGGCGGCCGGGCTCGGCGCGACTGGATCCGTGCCGGGCGGCCGCGAAATCCCGGTCGGCTCAATGAAGTCCGCCATCTCGTGATCAAGAGTGCCGAGACCCCGTACCGATCTGCCCGCACGGCGATTGCCGGGTTGCTGAAGGCCGACCTCTACCGCGAGGGTATCGACGGCGAGGCGGTGCAGTGGGCCTGTCGGCGGCTGCACGCGCGCGAGGAACAACGACGGATACTCGTCGTGATCTCAGACGGCGGTCCGATGGACGCCGCCACCGTCCTGGCCAACGGCCACAACTACCTGGACCGACACCTGCGCGACGTGCTTGCCGCAAGCTCGGGCGTCGAGATCTGTGCCGTCGGCGTGGGACTGGACCTCAGCATCTACTACGACCGCTTCACGTCAGTGGACCTCGCCCAAGGCACGACCCGTCGGGTGCTGTCCGAAGTGGCCGACACCATCGCATTGGCAGCCAGAGGAGGGAATTTCCGGTGACAGAGCAGCGAATTGGGATGGTTGCGTTAGATATCGCCGGTACCAGCATTGACGAGGGCGGGGCGGTGTACGTGGCGTTGCGCAAGGCGGTGGAGTCGCACACCGGCAAGCCCATCGGGGACGACCAATTCGATCGGTGGAAGGGCACGGGTAAGCGCGACGCGATCATCGGACTGCTGGGTGAGGCGACAGTCGACGAGGTCGATGCGGTCGAAAGCAGGTTCACCGATTCGCTGCTCGACGCGTACCGGTCGGTGCCGCCGGTGCCGTTGCCGGGGATCGTGGACGCCTTCGCCCTCTTGCACGAGCAAAAAATCAAGATCGTTCTGCAGACCGGTTATTCGCGCGAGATCGCGGGACCGCTGCTCGATCAGGTGGGCTGGCGCATCGGACGCGACATCGATGCCGTGATCACCAGCGACCAGGTGCCGATCAGCCGTCCCGCACCGTACCTGATCTTCCGCGCGATGGAGGCGGTCGGTGTCCAGAGCGTCGCGGAGGTCCTAGTCGCCGGCGATACCCCGAACGATCTGCGCGCCGGAACGAATGCCGGTGCGCGATATGTGGCCGGGGTTCTCACTGGTGCTCACGACGCGGCCAGCCTCCGATCGGCCCCGCACACCCACATCCTGGCCAGCGCCGCGACCATTCCCGAGGTGCTCAAACTGCGCGAGGTGGCCACCCAATTCTGAATGGATCGGGCAGCAGCCGACGGGGTGTCAGGCCGGCGAGCGCGAACCGGTGCTTCTGAATTCGACTGTGACCAAGGCTGTTTCATCCGAACCGGGGTAGGTGTCCCGGCGGCGAATCGCCAGGGTTGTCCCGGCGCTGACCGCGCCGACGACGAAGATGTACACCATGATCAGCGACGTCCTGCCGTTGGCGGCGCTGAGGAGGTACGTCAGAAGCAGCGGCGTCAGACCCGAGGCGAAGATTCCGGAGAGTTGATAGACCACCGAGACGCCGCTGTAGCGAACCCGGGTGGGAAACAGGTCCGCGTAGAGCGACGGCTGAGGTCCGTACATCATCGGGTAGAGGAACCCGAGCATGATGATGATCGTGACGACCGCGGCGCCGGCGGGCCGGTTGCCCAACAGATGGAACGCCGGATAGGTTGCCGCGGTGCTGAGCACCACGCCCAACGCGAAAAGCTTTCTGTTGTCGTAACGGTCCGCCAGCTTCCCGTACTTCGGGATAAAGAAGACCATTGCGGCCGCCGCGGCCATCACCGACATCAGCATGGTCTGCCGGCCTATTCCCAAGGTATTGGCGCCGTAGGTGATGACGAACATCGCCCAGGTGTTGAACGCGACACCCTCGGCCCAGCGGCTTCCCATACCCAGCAACAGGTTTCGTCTCATCCGCGCGTCTGAGACCATTTCCAGCGCCGGCAGGGACGCTCTGGCTTCCAGCTTCTCGAGCGCGCGGAAGGCCGGGGTTTCCATCACCTTGAGCCGGACGAACGTCCCCACCGCAACCAGCGCCAGACTGAGCATGAAAGCGATTCGCCAACCGAATGCCAGGAATTGTTCGCTTGACATCACCGAGTTGAGGGCCGCGAAAACCCCTGTGCCCAACATCAATCCAAGCGCAAGACCCAATTGGGGAAGGCTGCCGTAGTAGCCGCGCTTATCGCGCGGGGCGTACTCGACGGCCATCAGCACGGCGCCGCCCCACTCGCCGCCGATCGCGGCGCCCTGCGCCAGGCGCAGCAATACCAGCAGGATCGGTGCACTGATCCCGATCGTGGCGTAGCTGGGGATCAGGCCGATCAGAAACGTCGCCAGGCCCATGATGAGCATTGTTGCGATCAATGTTTTCTTTCGGCCGACGCGGTCGCCGATATGACCGAAGAGCAGGCCGCCGACCGGGCGAGCGACAAATCCGATCGCGAAAGTCGCGAACGCGAGCAGCGTGCCGACGAGGGGATCGGTACTGGGAAAGAACAACCGGCGGAACACCAACCCGGCCGCGATCCCGTAGAGGAAGAAGTCGTACCACTCCACGGTCGTTCCCAAAATGCTGGACGCAACGACCGTACGAATCTCGGCCCGCGTCGGCGCTGGGACGACCGTGTCGGTCATAGCGACTGCCGGAAGATGTCGGTCAGGGCGGCACTCGTCACCGGTCGCGGCACGACGGCCAGTTGCCGGGTCTGCTTCATCGTGCCCGCGACGAGGGTGGGCAGATGCTGTTCGCCGTAGCCGAAGACCCGCAACCCCGCCGGCATGTCGATGTCGGACATCAGCTCACCCAGCACGTGAGGTAGTGCGTCGGCTCCGTCGGTCGGGGTGAACCGTTGCCCGGACAGGAGTTCCGCCGCGTGCAGATGGCGCTCCGGGTTGCTGGGGTAGGTCCAACGGAAAACCGCTGCGGCGGTTGCGGCCACGGCCTGCCCATGCGGAACCATCGGCATCGGTGGGTAACCCTGCGCCCGGTAGTTCTCCACCGCTGCGGCGACGGGATAGGCGTTGGCGTGCGGCAAATGGGTGCCGGCGTTGCCGAAGCCGGAACCCGCCGAGGTGGAGGCCAGCGCCATCTGGTAGCGCGCTTCGAGGTCATGACCGTTCATGACCGCCCGCCGCAGATACCTGCCCACCAGTTGCAGCGCTTGCTCACACCACAAGTCGCTGATCGGATTCGACCCGCAGAAGGCGGGGCGCGTCATCGGGTCGGCGGGCGCAGCCTTTGCGTCGAATCGGACAGCGGTATAGCTCTCCAGCGCGTGCGACAAGACATCCATCCCGCCGGCCGCGGTTGGCTGCGGCGGCAGCGAGACGGTCGTGAGCGGGTCGACGACGGCCAACGTCGGGCGTAGCTTCGGATGGCTGATTCCGGCCTTCAGGCGCAGCCCCAGCAAATCGACCACGCAGATGGTGGTGGACTCCGAACCGGTGCCCGCGGTGGTCGGCACCGCGATCAGGGGTTTCAGCGGCAGCCACGGTGCCCGGCCGGCGCCGATCGGCGCCGTCACAAAGTCCAGCAGTTCACCGGGATGGGTTGTCAGCAGGTTGACTGCTTTGGCGGTGTCAATCGCCGAGCCACCCCCCACCGCGACGAAGCACTGCCAGTCTTGCTGTTTGCCGTAGCACACGGCCTCGTCGATGCTGTCGTCGGTGGGTTCGACGACGACTTTGTCGAACACTTCCGATTTGATTCCCGCGGCGATCAGTTGGTCCAAAACTCGATCGGGGATGCCCGCGGCACGTACGCCGGGGTCGGTAATCACCAAGCATGATTCGATGCCCAACGCCAACAGTTCCGGCCCTATCTCGTCCAGGGCGCCCAGCCCAAACTTCAATGGCGTTGCTGCCCAGGTAAATACGGCTTCGTTCTGCCCCAACTCGAGCATTCTCGGTGCTCCCTTGATCCGCCACAATGTAGGCATAGTCCCCACATTGTGTGAGACGGTACGCCTCGGCGGCCGCGATGAGAAGTGCATCACAGCCGGCGGCGAGCTCCAGCTAAGCCCTGGAACCCGGGGTGAGGCAGGCGGGCCGGCCCGGCTACCTACCGCTTTGCGGACGCAACCGAGGCGTCAAAGACGTTTCGGCAAAAGCAAATTGAGGAGTACTCAGAACGACATGGCACGGTTGACCGGCACGAATTGCGACACGTCCCGTGCGGCCTGGACGACTTGTTTACCCAAAGTTCGCATGCGGTTTCTCGACATCCGCACCGTCGGGGCCTGGATCACCAAGGCGGCTTGCGCATTTCCCTCGGGGTCGAGCACCGGAGCGCCGACGCAGCGTAGACCCTCGATGTTTTCCTGTTCGTCGATGCTGTAACCGCGCCGGCGGATGGCCGCGAGCTGATCGGCAAGAGCCGCGGGAGTGCCGAGGCTGTGCGGGGTGACCTTGTGCAGCTTGGACGGCAACGAATCCAAATACTGCCCGGCGTCGGGCGAGAAGGCGAGGATGGCCTTGCCGGAAGCCGTGCTGTACAAGGGAAAGCGTGCCCCGGTGTGTTGCTCGAACCGTAGTGGAAGCCGGCAAGGCACCCGCATCATCACCACCGACTCCGGGCCCTGACGGATCGACAGGTTGATCGCCTCTTCGGTGTCGCGGTTAAGGCGTTCGAGGATGGGCAGCGCCTTGTCGATGCCGAACCCGCGTTGCGCGGCCTGACCGAGCAGCACCGCTGCGCTGCCCAGGTAATAGCAGTCCGATACCGGATTGCGCGCGACGAGACCTTCCGCGATCAGCGCCCTGATCAATCGATTCGCGGTACCCGAGGAAAGCTGGAGCGAGTTCGCGATTGCGTTGCCGCTCAGCTCATTCGGCGACCCGGCGAGCAACTTCAGTACGGCGAGTGCCCGGCCCACCGATTGGGTGCCCGCGGGCAGGACCTCACTCACCGCACCCAGCGGAGTCTTCGGCACGTCGGGATGGGCCACCGATTGTCTCATTCAGATCTGATAGCCCCCCGGCAGCAGGGCGGCAATCTCGTTGGCGGCAGTGACCACCAGGTGCCCCAGTTCGTCGAGCCGCTCGTCGCGCAGCCGCACCTCGGGACCTTGCACCGCAACTGCCGCCACCACGGCGCCCTGCGCATCGAAGGCCGGAGCGGCCACACCCCGGACGCCCTCGAGTCGCTCGCCCCGGTTGACGGCGTACCCACGGGTCCGGGTCTCCTGCAGATCCTGCAACAGATCCCGGTTCGACGTGATGGTGGTCGGGGTTAGCTGGCGAAGTTCCCCGAGCCGAGCCACCTCGGCCGCGATATCGGGTGCGAACGCCAAAAACACCTTGCCACTGCTGGTGCAATGCAGCGGGATCCTGGTGCCCACGGGCTGGATGAAACGCAGCGGATGTTTCGACTCCACGCGCACCACGACGAGGCCGTGGTCGGCGTCCCGGACAACGAGATTGGACGACTCGCCCGACTCCTCGCTGAGCCGCTCCAGCACCGGGGAGACGCTGTCGAACCCCAAGCTGCGCTCGGCCGCACGACCCAGCAAATAGGCCTCGCGTCCCAGTTGATACCGCTCGGTTCGGCTGCTTTGTGCGACGTACCCGGCCGCGACGAGCGCGCGCAGGATCCGGTGGGTGGTGCTGGTGTTCAGCGACAGCGTGCGGGCCAACTCGGTGACGCCCAAGTCGCTGGGGGACTGCCGAAGTATGCCGAGGACCTTCAGGGCGCGGCTGATCGTCTGGGTGCCCATCAGCGGTTCGTCCTGCACCGCCAGGTCGCCGACCACATTTGATCCCCGTGCCATGCGACAAGGATAACGACACCGAGCTGGGAGTTAACTGATGTCGGAGTTTGCGATCACTCTGGTCGCCCCGACGACGTCGCGCAGCACCGCCGGCAACTGCTCGCCGGAACGCAGCACCAGCCGCAGGCTGCGCCGCAAATCCAGCCCCTCGGTGGGCACGATGATCAGTCGGTGCTGAGCGATCTCCTCGGCCAGTGCCAGCGAACTCAGCACCGCGGCACCGATCCCGGCTTCCACCGCGGACTTGATCGCGGTCGTCGACGATAGCTCCATCATCGGATCAACGGTGAGCGGGCAGCCGAGACGGTGGAGCTCGTGCTCGAGCACATATCGAGTGCCCGACCCGGGTTCCCGGCTGATCAAGGCGGTGCGGCTGAGCTCCGCGGCATTCACCGGGACTCGGCGGTGCGCCCAGGGATGGCCGTGGCCGACCACCAGCACCAGCTCGTCACGGGCGACCACAACCGAATCCAATCCGTCGCTGACCGCCGCGCCTTCGACGAAACCGACGTCGGCGGCACCGCCGAGCACCAGCTCTGCGACCTTCGCGGAATTGATCACCTGTAGGCCGATGGTTGCGGTGGGTACCCGCGTGCGCAGTTCGGACAGCCAGCGGGGGAGAAGATACTCCGCGACGGTCATGCTGCAGGCAACACGAATCCGGCTCGCCTGGTGGCCACGAAGCGCGGTGATGCCGGCGTCCAGATCGCTCGCGGCGTCGACCACTCGACGCGCCCAATTCGCGATCATCGCGCCATGATCGGTCAGCCGTGATCCGGCCGTCGACCGCACGATCAGGGGCACGCCGATCAGCCGCTCCATGTTCCGGATGCGCGACGCCGCGGCGGGCTGCGACACGCCATGTTCCCGGGCCGCCTTCGCGAGGCTGCCCAGCCTGGCAACGCTGAGTAGCAAGTCAAGCGAACCGATTTCCGGCACCCGTGGCGACAACGGCACTCGTCAACCGTACTGCTTGGGATCAAAGTTCGCCTTGGGGGCTTTAAAGTTTGAGAACGCTACCGGTCCTTTGACGACGCCGTTAACGTCGCTGGCACAACGGAATCGGAGGTGCCATGCGGTACGGATTTGCCATCGACCAGCGCACCTGCATCGGTTGCCACGCTTGCACCGTCGCCTGCAAAACCGAGCACGAGGTCCCCCTCGGTCAATTCCGAACGTGGGTGAAATACGTTGAGTCGGGCGAGTTCCCGGCGACCACACGGGACTTCGGGGTGATGCGATGCAACCACTGCACCGATGCGCCCTGCGTCAAAATCTGTCCGACACAAGCGTTGTTCAAGCGCGACGACGGCATCGTGGACTTCGACAACGAACGCTGCATCGGATGCAAGGCGTGCATGCAGGGCTGCCCGTACGACGCCATCTATATCGACGAGGAAACCCACACCGCCGCCAAGTGCAACTTCTGTGCCCACCGGGTCGACGAAGGACTGGAGCCGGCGTGCGTCGTGGTTTGCCCGACGCATTCCATCTGGGTTGGCGACCTTGAAGATCCGGCCAGCGGCATCGCCCGCCTGGTCAACTGCAACCCCGTACAGGTCCGCGCTCCGGAGCAGAACACCGGCCCCAACGTGTTCTATCTCGGTGCAGACCGGGCGGTCCTCGACCCGTTGGCCGCGCCAACCGGTAAGTCCTACCTGTGGGCACGGCCCGACGAACACCGCAGGCAGGTGTCCACCGACCTTCCCACCGACCCGGTAAGCAAGGCGCGGACCACCCTGAACACGGCGCATGCGCGCCCGTGGGGATGGCGGGTGACGGCCTACCTGTGGACGAAGGCGGTCGCCGCGGGCACCATGCTGATCACCGCGCTCGCCTACGTGGCGGGAATCGATCTCGGCGTGCTGGGCTCGGTCGCCGCCCCGGCCATCGCGGTCGCCGGCGTCGGTCTCACCGCAGTGCTGCTCGTGTGGGATCTCAAGCGGCCCGAGCGGTTCCTCTACATCCTGCTCAAGCCCAACCCCCGCTCGTGGCTGTTCTGGGGAGCGGTGGTCCTGGGGGCGGCCGGTGCACTGTTCACCGCGTGGCTGGCGCTGGGACTGCTCGACCACGCAAGCGTTCTGAGCACCGACACGAGTAACCTGGTGCGCTCGGTGCTCTCGGTTCCGACGATCCTCGCCGCGGCGATGACCACCGGCTACACCGGCTTCCTGTTCGGGCAGGCCGAAGGCCGGGACCTGTGGCAATCGCCGCTGCTGTTCTGGCACCTCATCGTGCAGGCGTTCATGGTCGGCGCCGGCGCACTGTCGGTGGCCGCCACGGTCATCGATCCCGGGCCCGCCGGCTGGAAGTTGTTGCTGTTCACCCTGACCGTCGCCACGGCCGGACATGTCGTGATGGTGCTGCTGGAATTCCTCGGGCGCCATCCGAGTGGTCAGGCGGCCGCGGCCGCGCACATGGTCGTCAAGGGCCGTTACGCCCGCGAGTTCTGGGTAGGCGGCGTGGCGCTGGCGGTGCTGGCCGCTGTTCTTTCCGGGATGAGCTGGGCTGCTGCACCTTTGGCGTTCGCGGCCCTCGGCGGCCTGGTCGCCCAAGGGGCGTTGATCGCCTACGAGAGCGTGTTCGTCCGGGCCGGCCAAGACGTCCCCCTGTCGTGAGTAAAGGAGCATCCATGCCCGTCGAACCGCCCCTGCCCGGCTTGCGCTGTCACGAACATCTGCACAACTTCCCGCCAGTTTCGGAGTGGGACAACCACATCGAATACGACGCCAAGGCGCATCCGCGCAAGGTGCCGCATTCCTACATGTTGATCCCGACCACGTGCTTCAACTGCGAAAGTGCCTGCGGACTGCTGGCGTACGTGGACAAAGACGACCTGTCGGTCAAGAAGCTGGAAGGCAATCCCGCGCACCCGGGTTCGCGCGGGCGCAATTGCGCGAAAGGTCCCGCGACGGTCAACCAGCTCAACGATCCGGAACGGATTCTCTATCCGTTGCGCCGTGCCGGCGAGCGGGGCGCCGGCAGCTGGGAGAGGGTGAGCTGGGACGAGGCGCTCGACGACATCGGGGAGCGGATCCGCACGGCGCTGACCGAAGGCCGGCACGACGAGATCATGTACCACGTCGGCAGACCGGGGGAGGACGGGTTCACCGAGCGGATGCTGAACACCTGGGGGGTGGACGGGCACAACACCCATACCAACATCTGCTCAGCCGGCGCCCGGCTGGGTATGTCGCTGTGGGCGGGCTTCGACCGTCCGTCCGCGGACTACGCGAACGCCAAAGTCATGCTGCTGCTGTCCAGCCACCTCGAGACCGGGCACTACTTCAACCCGCACGCGCAGCGGATCATGGAGGCCAAACAATCCGGTGCCAAACTGATCGTCCTCGACCCCCGGATGTCGAACACCGCCTCGCATGCCGATGTCTGGCTGGCACCGTGGCCGGGCAGTGAGGCCGCGATTCTGCTCGCGGTGGCATCGTATCTGCTACGCACCCGGCGCATCGACGAGCCGTTCCTGCGCCGCTGGCTCAACTGGCGCACCTATCTGCAGGAGCTACACCCCGATGCCCGCGAGGATTTCGAGACATTCCTGGATCGCATCACCGACGACTATGCCCAGTACACCTTCGAATTCGCGGCGCGTGAAGCCCAAGTGCCTGCCGAGAAGGTCGCGGAGATCGCGCACCTCGTCGCCGACTGCGACCACCGGCTGTCGTCTCACATTTGGCGCGCGGCTGCGGCCGGCAACTTGGGCGGTTGGCAGGTCGCCCGATCACTGTGGTTCGTGCTCGCCCTGACCGGCAGCATCGGAACCCGCGGTGGGACCAGCCCCAACGGTTGGCACAAGTTCATCCCGGAGCCGCCCAACAAGCCGAACCACCACGAGCGGTGGAACGAACTCACCTTCCCGCGTGAGTTCCCGCTGTGTACCAACGAGATGTCAATCCTGTTGCCGCACTTCTTGGCCGAGGGACGCGGCAGGCTGGAGGTGTACTTCTCCCGGGTCTACAACCCAGTGTGGACAAATCCGGACGGCTTCACCTGGATCGAGCAACTGTCGAATCCGGACAAGGTGGGCCTGCACGTGGCGCTGACCCCGACCTGGTCGGAGACGGCCGAATTCGCCGACTACGTGCTGCCCATGGGCCACTCGAGCGAACGCCACGACACGCACTCCTATGAGACGCACGCCGGGCGCTGGCTCGGCTTCCGGCAACCGGTGCGCCGCGTCGCGATGTCGAAGCTCGGGCACGACGTCACCGACACCCGCGACGCCAACCCCGGCGAGGTGTGGGAGGAGAACGAGTTCTGGTTTGAGCTGTCCTGGCGCATCGACCCCGAAGGGGCGCTGGGGATCAGAAAATACTTCGAGTCCCCATACCGTCCCGGCGAGAAGATCACCGTCGATGACTATTACCAGTGGATGTTCGAGCACAGCGTCCCCGGTCTGCCGGAAAAGGCTGCGGCGCAAGACATGACACCGATGCAATACATGCGACGCTACGGCGTGGTCGAGGTCGAACAGGCGGTGTATCGCCGCGACGAACGCGTCATCGACGACACGGAGCTCTTTGATACCACCGTCGACGGGCTGGGAGTGGTGCGCAAACCGGTGACGCTGGACTCCGTGGCACCGATCGTTGGCGAAGCCGGCGCGGTGGGCGTGCGTCACGACGACGGAACGGTGACTTTCGGATGGCCGACACCGTCACGCAAGCTCGAGGTGTTCTCGTCGGCAATGCGGGACTGGGGTTGGCCCGAGCATGCGACACCGGGATACATCCGGTCGCATGTCGCGGCCGGCGAGATCGATTTGGACGCCGGCGAGCTGGTACTGGTGCCCACCTTCCGGCTGCCCACGCTGATTCACACCCGGTCCGGAAACGCCAAGTACCTCAACGAGATCTCCAACACGCACCCGCTGTGGCTGAACTCCCGCGATGCGGCACGCCATCAGGTGGACACCGACGACCTGGTGCGCATCAGCACCGAAATCGGTTATTTCGTCGCCCGAGTCTGGGTCACCGAGGGCATCCGCCCGGGCGTGTGTGCGCTGTCCCACCACATGGGCCGCTGGCGACTTCATCCGGGTGAGGGCAGTCGCTGGGTGTCCGGGATGGTCGAAATCTCCCATCCCGGTGGGGAACACACATGGTTCCTGCGCCACAAGGGCGGGGTTGCGCCGTTCGCCTCCGGCGATCCCGACTCGTCCCGCATTTCGTGGGACGACCCCGGCGTGCATCAGAATCTCGCGTTCGCCGTCCATCCCGACCCGCACTCGGGCATGCATTGCTGGTTGCAGAAGATCCGGATGGAGCCCGCCCATCCCGAAGACCGGTATGGCGATGTCTATGTCGACACGCGGCGATCCGCGGCCGTCTACCGAGAGTGGTTGTCCCGCACCAGGGCCACCTTGGGACCGGGCGGTCAACGCCGTCCGGAGTTCATGATGCGGCCGCTCGCGCCCACGCGGCGCGGCTACCGGGTCGAAGGATGACGGCGACATGGTGATGATGGCCCGGCCCCGGCGACGGCCGCTGGTCGACGAGAACGCGCTGCGCCGGGCCGCCGAAGCCGTCGAAGACCCTGAAATACACCGTGCACTAGGCGAATTGGGCATGGTCAGGCAGGTCGCGGCGGGACGCGACGGGGTAGCCCACATCGAGGTTGCGCTCACCACCCCAACCTGCCCGATGCGCGATCGGCTGCGTGCCGAGGTCGCCGCCGCGGCAGCGACGGTTGACGGGGTTGTCGGTGTCGAGGTGACCTTCTCGGCGTTGACGGAGCGGGAGCGCGTGGCCCTCGCCGGCCGGCTGCGTCGCGCCGATGGGAAAGGGCTGGACGGGCGGACGCAGGTGTTCGCGGTCGCCAGCGGAAAGGGCGGCGTCGGCAAATCCACCGTGGCGGCCAACGTGGCGGTGGCCCTGGCCGCCGCGGGCAAGAGGGTTGCCGTGCTGGATGCCGACGTGTGGGGCTATTCGGTTCCCCAGCTGTTCGGGGTCCGCCGAAACCCGGTGGCGCTGCACGGCCTGATGCTGCCGGTCGAGGCGCACGGGGTGCGGCTGATGTCCGTCGGCTTCTTCGTCGACGATGCCGAGCCCGTCGTGTGGCGCGGCCCGATGTTGCACAAGGCGCTGCAACAGTTCCTGTTCGACGTCCATTGGGGTGAGGTCGACGTCCTGCTCATCGACCTTCCCCCGGGCACCGGCGACGTGACGCTTTCGCTGCTGGAGCTCGTCCCGCAGGCCGCACTGGTGGCGGTCACCACGCCACAACCCGCGGCGCAGACGGTGGCTTCCCGGGTCGGCCGGATGGCCACCGACATGCGGATGCCGGTCGCGGGTGTGGTGGAGAACATGAGCACCCTGGTGTGTGGCTGCTGCGGCGGGCGCACCGCACTCTTCGGCTCCGGTGGCGGAACCCGATTGGCCGACGAACTTGGTACCCAATTGCTGGGCAGCGTGCCGCTGGACGTCGAACTCCGCGCGGCCGGCGATGAGGGGATACCGGTGCTCATCCAGCAGCCGCTGGCGCCGTCGGCCGTCGCTTTCGCCGACCTTGCCACGCAGTTGCTCACCGTCCGTCGGCCGTTGGCCGGGATTCCGCTGCCCCTGACCGTCACCTCCTGAGCGGCCACGAATTCAGGACCACGGCTGCGCAGCGCGAGATGGCTTGCCCGCCCGCGCCGTCCTGGCCGCGGTGGCGGCCATCACCGTCCGCACCGCGGACAGCGTGCGCCGGGCGGATTAAAAGAACTCGACTCCGGTTGACCGGCACCGCCGGTGCCGGTGCGCCGCGACGAGTAGCGATCACCATCGGTGCCACCGTCCACCGGCACGCCGTGTCGGACTGCGCGGCGGTGACCCCACCGCTTCTCGCCGCAGAGCCCGTTGATCGTGTTCGAATTCAGTTCGACGGCAATCGCATTCAGTTCGTGATACATGCGCTCGGATGCCGCACTCATAGCACGGCCGCCTCATCGGGCAGCGGCTGCGGATCGATGCGCAGCGCCGCGATGGCCCCGATGAACAGGAGTGCGGCGGAGACGGCAAAGGGGACCTGCCAGCTGCCGGTCGCGTCCAGCAGCATGCCGAACACCAGCGGGGAGAGGATGCCCGCGACCCCGAAGCCGGTGTTCATCAGCCCGCCCGCGGTGCCGGCATGCTGGGGTGCGATGTCCATGGGGATCGCCCAGAGCACCGCATTGGTCAACTCCAAAAAGAAAAACGACAGCGCAAGAAACGTCGCGTCGAGTAACAGCCGGTGCGTCACCAGGGTGGGAATTACGAAGAGGAACGATCCCATCAGGCCCACCACGAGCGTGGCGCGCCGAGCGATCTTGGGATTGCCCGTTCGCCGCAGCAGCGCGTCGGAGATTACTCCACCCATCGTGTCGCCGACGACCCCGGCCAGCAGCACCAATGTGCTGAACATTGCGAAGTCCTTGAGATCCAAGCCGTAGCTGCCCTTGAAGAACGATGGCAGCCAGGTGAGGAACACCCACAGCGTCCAGCCGTAGCAGAAGTCGACCAGGGTCACCGGAAGAATGCGTCGCAACAGCGGGCCCCACGGGGTGGGGGTGTGTTGTTCGGTTTGCTGATCTTGCGGTAGCTCGGCGAGCTCCGCCGGCGTCATTTTCGGGTGATCGGCCGGGGAGTCGGTAAACGACCACACCCACGCAACGACCCACAGAAAGCTCACCGCGGCGAAGACCCAGAACGAAAGTCGCCAACCGTACAGGGCGATCAGCGCCCCGGCCACCAGCGGGGTGATGGCGTTCCCGAGCCGGGCGGCGGCATGCGTCACGCCTTGCGCCAGCCCGCGCTGGTCTGGTGGCATCCATTTCGCCATCGCGTGTGTCGCGGTCGGGAAGGAGGCTCCTTCGCCGAAGCCGAGTGCCAGCCGGGCCGCGAACAGCGACACCAATCCGACAGCAAACCCGGTCGCCGCCGTCGACACCGCCCAGACGACGCCGACGATGCCGAGCACGATCCGGGGCCCGAAGCGGTCGCCGATCATCCCGCCGAAGATCTGGAAGAACGCGTACGGCAGTGCGAAAGCCGAAAGCGTCAGTCCCAGTTGGGTATTCGTCAATCCGAGTTCACCTTTGATGAACGGCGCGGCCGTCGCGATGTTCACCCGATCCACGTAGGTGACGAAGTACAGCATGCAGAGCAGCAGCAGCACCTTGCCACGCACCCGCCCCACGAATGCGGTGCGCAGCGACGGTCTGGCCTTTGCTGTCGGTTGCCCGTGCGGGGCGTCGAGACGGAATGCAGGTTTGAGCATCAACGGTCACCACCTAGCTATGGCCTCGGGCGGCAACGCGGCACCGGGGCTCATCCCATTATGTGAAAGCGCATCCCAGATCTGGTGTGTTGTGACGCTAGCCACAAGGCGGTGTGATGTCAATGACGCGCGGGCGGCAAGTTACGCCGGAGGCGGCCGTCGTCCCGGAAAAGGCGTTGTAGGACAACGTGATACACGTGTTTGGCGACTGTGCTCGATTCCGCCGGGCGGTGTCCGGTGTTCCCCGTCCGGCCTTGACAGCCGCCAGCCACCATGGAAGGTTGGGAAATGATTTCATAAGTTGAAATACGCCCGACGCCGACTGCGAGGATCGATGACCGTCAGCGACATCGCCCCTGCCCCGATGGCCGCCGTGGATCCGCGCGCCGGCCATGGCGGTCTGCACGCCCTGCGGGCGTCCTGGCGCAGCGTCCTGGCAGGCCGAAGGGTCCGCGTGGCTCTGGCCGACGGCGAAGACCCACGCGTGATCGCCGCATCGGTGCGGCTGAGCGAAGCCGGGACGGTCGCGCCTCATCTCGTCGGCCGGCGCACGGTGATCCAAGAGGTCGCGGATCGCAACGGAATCCGGCCGCTACGGGGGGTGTCGATCGTAGACGTCGCCTGCCCCGACGAGGCCGAGCGCGTGGCCGCGGTGTTGCGGGACGCGCTGTCGCCCCGCTTGGAGTGTGCAGAAATCCTTGAGCTGCAGTCGGATCCGTTGTACGCGGCGGCCGCCCTGCTGCGCATGGGCTCGGTCGAAGCCTGCGTGGGGGGTGCGTCTCGCCCGACCGCGGAGGTGCTGCGGGCCGGGCTTCGGGTGATCGGGACTGCTACCGGCACGCACACGCTGTCGAGCTGCTTCGTCATGGCGCTGCCATCTGGACAGTTGATCGCCTACGGCGACTGTGCGGTCGTCCCGATGCCCGACGACCGACAGCTCGCCGAGATCGCGGTGGCGACGGCGATGACGTACCGTTCGCTGACCGGGGCGGCCCCCGTGGTCGCGATGCTCTCGTTCAGCACCATGGGCAGCGCGGCACACGCCGAGGTCGACAAGGTCCGCCGGGCCGCCGAGATGGCCCGTCGACTCCGCCCCGGGCTGCCGATCGAGGGGGAGCTGCAGTTCGACGCCGCGTTCGTCGCCGACATTGGCGCCAGGAAGGCACCGGGGTCCGTCGTTGCCGGCCAGGCCAACGTGATGATCTTTCCCAACCTCGACGCGGGCAACATCGGATACAAGATCACCCAAAGGATCGGCGGTGCGGCCGCACTCGGCCCGATCCTGCAAGGCTTCGCCAAGCCCATCAACGACCTGTCCCGCGGGTGCAGCGTCGACGACATCGAATTCGTGGCGCTGGCAAGCGCCGTCCAAGCCGTCACCGCGACGGCACCATTGCCCAAGTAGGAGAAGAGAATCCATCATGACGACGTCACCCCCGCACGCAGCCGAGACCGCCGAACAGGTGGTCGCCGAGATGGTGCGACGTGCCCGCACGGCCCAAGCCGAGTTCGCGGGATATTCCCAGGAGCGCGTCGATCATGTTGTCGCGGCGGTCGCATGGGCGATCGCCGAGCCGACCAGGGCGCTCGAGCTCGCCGAGCTGGCGGTGCGCGACACCGGGCTGGGCAATGTCGAGGACAAGACGTTGAAGAACCGACGCAAGACCATGGGCACGCTGCGCGATTTGACGGGTGCAAAGTCGGTGGGCATCATCAGCGACGACCCCAAAACCGGCATCACAGAATATGCAAAGCCGATGGGCGTCGTCGCGGCAGTCTGTCCCTCCACCAATCCCGCCGCCACCCCCGCCAACAAGGCAATGATGGTGCTCAAGGGCGGCAACGCGGTCATTTTGTCCCCGTCTCCCAAGGGAGCATCCACCTGCGCTCTTCTGGTGCGGCACATTCACGAACAGTTCGACCGGCTGGGTGTGCCGCGAGATCTGGTGCAGTACACCGCGGTTCCGTCCAAAGCGGTTACCTACGAGTTGATGCGGCAGGCCGACTTCGTCGTCGTGACGGGGTCGCAGAAGAACGTGCGCGCCGCGTACAGCAGTGGAACCCCCGCCATCGGCGTCGGTGTGGGCAACGCGCCGGTCATCATCGACGCCGACGCGGATCTCGACGATGCGGCGGCAAAGATTCACGCCAGCAAGACATTTGATTACGCCACCAGCTGTTCCTCGGAGAACTCGGTGCACATCCACACCGACGTCTACGACGCCGCGATCGACGCGCTGCGGCGTCAAGGCGCGTATCTGGTGAGCGCCCAGGAGAAGCGCCGCCTGCAGCAGGTGATGTGGCCGGACGGCAAACTCAGCGCCGAGATCACCGCGCAGCCGCCGGGCAAGATCGCGGCGCTGGCCGGGTTCAACGAGCAGGGCGCACACGACGCCGACTTCTTCCTGGTCGAGGAGGACGGCTACGGCCCCGACCACCCGTTCAGCGGCGAGAAGCTCTCCGTCGTGCTCACCGTGTACCGCTTCACCGACCTTGACGAGGCCCTCGACCGGATCCAGGGGATCCTGGATTTCCAGGGCGCGGGTCATTCGTGCGGCATACACACCAAAAACGACGATCGGGCCCGCCACGTCGCGGAGCGGCTGAAGGTGGCTCGGGTACTGGTCAACCAGGCGCATTGCTTCGGCACGGGAGGCGGATTCGACAACGGGCTCGGATTCACCCTCACGATGGGTGCGGGCACCTGGGCCGGCAACAGCATCTCCCACAACCTGTCCTACCGGGACTTCCTCAACATCACCCGGCTCGCGCGGGTCATCCCGGCTTGTGAACCCACCGAAGCGGACCTGTGGGGCTCCTACTTCGAAACTTACGGACGGTGAGCATGAAACTTCTTGAATACCAAGGCAAGCGACTGCTGGCCGACGCCGGCGTACGCATTCCGGAGGGGCGGGTCGTCGACTCGCCCGAGGAGGCGACGCGGGCGGCCGCGGTACTCGGCGGTCGGGTGGTGCTCAAGGCCCAGGTGCCGGCGGGCAAACGCGGCAAGTCGGGCGGGGTCTTGTTCGCCGACTCGCCGGAGCAGGCCGCCGCCGCGGCCCGCGAGCTGCTCGGCGCCGAGATGGGTGGATATCGCGTGCAGCAGGTCCTGCTCGAGCAATGCGTGGACATCGAGCAGGAGCTTTACGCCGCCATCCTCAACGACGCCCGGACCAAGGGGCCGCTGTTGCTGTTTTCCACCGCGGGCGGTATGGACATCGAAGAGATCAACGCCGAATCGCCGCATCGCGTGCACCGGTTGCCCGTAGACATCTTGTGGGGCCTGGACGAGGACCTCGCCGGTGACATGCTGGCCGGTACCGACCTGCCCGAGAAGTCGCGGGGTGCCGTGGCCCATGCGCTGGCAGCGCTCTATCAGACCTACCGGGCGGCCGACGCCGACCTGGTCGAGGTCAACCCGCTGGCCGTCACGGCCGCTGGCGAGCTTGTGGCCCTGGACAGCAAGGTATCGCTGGATCCCGGTGCGCTGTCGCGTCATTCGTCGTTCGTCGCCGAGCTGCGCACAGATCAGCTGGAGGTAGGGACGGATCTCGAACGCCGCGGTCGCGAACTGGGCCTGCAATTCATCGAGCTCGACGGCGACATCGGAATTCTGGCCAACGGCGCGGGACTGACCATGACGAGCCTGGACGTGGTCAACCACTACGGCGGCAAACCGGCCAATTTCTTGGAGATCGGCGGCGACGCCTACACGAAGGCCACCCCGGCTCTGAAGCTGGTCTTGGACAATCCGCGGGTCCGCAGCCTGCTGATCAATTTCTGTGGTGCCTTCGCCCGCACCGATGTCATGGCCGAAGGTGTTGTCGCCGCCATCGAAGAACTGCGACCGGACATTCCGTACTTCTTCACCATTCACGGCACCGGCGAACAAGAGGCGATCCGCCTGGTGCAAGAGCGGCTTTCGGTGACGCCGTACGAACTCATGGACGATGCCGTCCAGGCCGCAGTCGCGGCCGCGGCGACCACGGTGGAGGTGTGACGATGTTGATTCGCAGCGGGGAAACGGTCGTCGTCCAAGGGATTACCGGTAGGCAAGGGTCGTATTGGACCGAGCGCATGGTCGAATGCGGCACCCGAGTCGTGGCGGGTGCGAGTCCCGGGCGCGGGGGCCGGACGGTCAATTCCATTCCCGTTTATGACAGCGTGGTGCAGGCGGCGGCCCAACACCGGCTGGACGCCTCCGTGCTGTTCGTCCCACCGATGCACGCCAGGGCCGCCGCCCTCGATGCGATCGAGGCGGGTGTTCGCAAGCTGGTGCTGCTCACCGAACACGTGCCCGCCCAGGACGTCATGGAGATTCTTGCCCGCGCCGCGGCGGCCGGAACCACGGTGCTCGGTCCAAACACCGCGGGCCTGGTCGTGCCGGGCGAAACGTCGGTCGGCATCATGCCGGGCTTCGCGCGCAACATCTTTCAACCGGGCCCGATCGGGGTCATCTCGCGCAGCGGCAGCCTGGGCACCTTGGTGTCGATGGAACTGATCACTGCCGGTTTCGGCCAGAGCGCCTTCATCGGGATCGGTGGCGACCCGATCTTGGGCACGACCACGCTGGACGCGGTGCGCCTTCTCGACGCCGACGAGCGGACGTCGGCCGTCGTCGTCGTCGGTGAAATCGGCGGTGCGATGGAGGAGGAGGCTGCGGCGTACATCGCGTCGATGACCAAGCCCGTCGTCGCCTTCATCGCCGGTCGCACCGCGCCCCCGGGGCAGCGGATGGGCCACGCCGGCGCCATCGTGACCGGCGGCCGCGGTAGCGGCGAGTCGAAGGTGCGCGCGCTCACCGAGGCCGGTGCGGTGGTCGTTGACGTGCCCAGCGCGGTGGGTGAAGCGCTGCGCGCCGCGGGCGTCGAAGCCACGGCGGCGCCGGCCGAGCCCGCGCGCAGCGGATCCGCATAACGCCGAGGCTAGGCCGGTTCCGAAAAGATCAGCTTCAACAACATGGCCGCGGTGCCGTCGAGCCGTCGTGCACCGCGCCAGACCGCCCGCAGCGACCTTGGCATGTGCAGATCTTGGACGGCAACGACATTCAGGTGACCGGTCCGGACGTCCTCGGCGATGGCGAGTGTGCTGAGCACGGCCGGTCCGACGCCGTTGAGCGCCGACGTGCGGATTGCCGACGCGCTGCCGAGTTCCAGCAGCGGGGCGGCGATTTCGTAATCTCGCAGGGCCAATTCAAGGGTGGTTCGGGTGCCGGACCCGGCCTCGCGAACGAGCAGCGGCGTCGCGGCCAACTCGGCCGCCGTCAGCGGTGCGCGGCGACGCGCCCAAGGGTGCTGTGGATGGACCACGACGACCAGTTCGTCGCGTGCGACCTCGGTGCTGTGCAGGCCCCGAACCGGATTCGGCGACTCGATGAACCCGACGTCGCACGAGCCGCTGCGGACCTCTTCGATCACCTGGGTCGAGTTGCGGGCCTGAAGATAAATTGTCACGCCGGGATACTGCGCGCGAAACCTGGCCAGCCACACCGGCATCAGGTGCTCCGCGACGGTGATGCTGGCCGTGACGGTCAACTGCGCGCCGCGTTCGGCCTTGAGTCCCTCCGCGACGATCAATAGCTTGTCGATGTCGGCCAGAATCTGACGCGCCCAATGCGCCAGGACGGTGCCTTGCGCCGTCAGCGTCGAACCGTTGGGACTGCGTTCGACGAGCGGCAGGGCGAAGCGTCGCTCCAGTCCCCTGATCGCGCGGCTGGCGTTCGGCTGCGACATCTGGACCGAACGCGCAGCGGCACTGAGACTTCCGTGATCGTCGACACCGACGAGCAGTCTGAGCGCCTCAAAAGGCGGTAGCCGCAGCGACATACCCGAACTATATGACCAGCCTGCCCGTTGGGTATGCATCCTTGATATGACCAGATACCCATTTGGTGGCTACCGGCGTCCCTGGTCGTGGCCCAACGTTGAGGAATGATCAGTTCACTGGGCCAGGAGCACATGCGCGAGGGGACGGCCAGGCCGTTGCGGCGGGCACCCAACCCGGTCGCGGTCGGTCCCGGAGTCGCCCTCTGCGCCATCGCGACCGCCGGCACCTTGGCAATCAATCACTGGTTGCCCACGGTGAGTCCACTGTTGATCGCGATCGTGCTTGGCGCGGTGGCGGCCAACGTCGCACCCTTGCCGCGCTGGTTGCGACCCGGACTGCAGTTCTCCGCGAAACGACTGCTGCGCATCGGGGTCGCGATGCTGGGCCTGCAGCTGGTCCTGGGCGACATCCTGCGCCTGGGCTACGGCGTCATCATCGTCGTCGTCGCCATCGTGGGCCTGGGCATCGGCGGCACCATGTTCGTGGGCAGGTTGCTCGGTCTGAGTTGGACACAGCGCCTGTTGATTGCGTGCGGCTTCTCGATTTGCGGCGCCGCCGCCGTCGCCGCCGTCGACGGGGTGATCCAGGCCGAGGACGACGAAGACGTCCCCACCGCGATTGCGCTGGTGGTGATCTGCGGGACGCTGATGATCCCGCTGGTTCCCGCACTCGCGCATGCGCTGCGGCTGTCGGACCTCGCCGCCGGCGCCTGGGCGGGCGGGTCGATTCACGAGGTCGCCCAGGTGGTTGCTGCCGCCGCCACGATGGGAGGCGGCGCGTTGGGGGTGGCCGTGGTGGTGAAGTTGGCGCGGGTGCTGATGCTCGCGCCGGTGATGGCGGTGCTCAGCGTTCGACAGCGCAGGATCGCCGGGACCGGAACGGACATCAAACGTCCGCCGCTGGTGCCGCTGTTCGTCGTCGCCTTCATGGTCTGCGTCGCACTGCGTTCCGCCGGCGTCGTCCCCACCCACGCGCTGCAGTACGCCAAGGTCGTGCAGGTCGCCCTGCTCAGTGCGGCCATGTTCGCGCTCGGCACCGGCGTGCACGCGTCGGTCCTCAAGAAGGTCGGTCCCCGCCCGTTCGTCTTGGCGATCGTGTCCACCGGGTGGATCGCAAGCGTCGCCCTGACCGGGGTGGTGCTGGCGTCCCGCTGACCCGCCGCCGGACGGGCAAACGGTGGGACAATCGACATAAGACGCCGACCCCGGCCCGCGACACGCAAACACAACTTGTTGTGTTGCGTCGGGTTGTCGGACACCAGGGGTAGTGTCTGGAGCCTGACGCCAATGCAGGCAAATCGGCAGGTGAAGTGGGGTTCTGGTGACCGAGAACATGAAGCTGATCGACCGTGCTTCGGCGATCAACTGGAACCGAGTGCAAGACGACAAGGACGCCGAGGTCTGGGACCGGCTGACCGGCAACTTCTGGCTGCCGGAAAAGGTGCCGGTATCCAACGACATCCCGTCCTGGGGGACGCTGACCGCGGTCGAGAAGCAGCTCACGATGCGCGTGTTCACCGGGCTGACGCTGCTGGACACCATCCAGGGCACGGTCGGGGCGGTCAGCCTGATTCCCGACGCGCTGACCCCGCACGAACAGGCCGTCTACACCAACATCGCGTTCATGGAGTCGGTGCACGCCAAGAGCTACAGCTCGATTTTCTCCACGCTGTGCTCGACCGCCGAGATCGACGACGCGTTCCGCTGGTCGGAGGAGAACCCCAACCTGCAGCGCAAGGCCGAGATCGTCATGGAGTACTACCGGGGTGACGAGCCGCTCAAGCGCAAGGTGGCCTCCACGTTGCTGGAAAGCTTCCTGTTCTACTCGGGCTTCTACCTGCCGATGTACTGGTCGAGCCGGGCCAAGCTGACCAACACCGCCGACATGATTCGGCTGATCATCCGCGACGAGGCCGTACACGGCTACTACATCGGCTACAAATTCCAGCGCGGCCTGGCGCTGGTCGACGAGGCCAAGCGCACCGAACTCAAGGACTACACCTACGAGTTGCTCTTCGAGCTCTACGACAACGAGGTGGAGTACACCCAGGACCTCTACGACGAGGTCGGGTTGACCGAGGACGTCAAAAAGTTCTTGCGCTACAACGCAAACAAGGCGCTGATGAACCTGGGCTACGAGGCCCTGTTCCCGCGCGACGAGACCGACGTCAACCCCGCGATCCTGTCCGCCCTCTCGCCCAACGCCGACGAGAACCACGACTTCTTCTCCGGGTCCGGCTCGTCGTACGTGATCGGCAAGGCCGTCAACACCGAGGACGAGGACTGGGACTTCTGAACGCTGGTCGGCTCCGGCGCGGGGACGCAGTGTGAGCCGGAAATGGATGGCGGATTACTGAACCGCCGGTTCTCGTTGGCGCGACGTGGGTCGGTGCCGCGGGCAAGATGGGCGGGGTGAGCAATGAGGACCCGGTCGGCGCAGCGGATTTTCGTCGCGCGCTGGCGCTAATCCAGCATGGCGAGCGCGGCGACGAAGCGGGCATGCGCGTCATCGTCCATGATGAGGTGATTCCGGCCGATCGCCTCGCCCAGCTGATCCGCGCCACGGTATCGATCCTGTGGCAGCTGGTTGCGCAGCTATGCGAACCATACGAAATCGCCGAAATCGGCGACACGCTGATCTCGGCGTCCACCGCCGACGAGCTGTATCTGGATCGCGACAACCGGCTGGTTGCCCGGATGGCGATGGCACAGCATTCGGGAGATGCCGGCGTCGAGTACGAGGTACTGCGCGATGCCGCGAGCGCACCCGACGGATTGGTGCGACTGGCCCTCACCGCCGCCGGTGTCGTCTCGGCGATGCTGCCCCAGTTGCGCACCGACCCCGGCCGCAAGCTGCTCAACAACCTGGCGATGCAGGCGCTGCGGGAGGAAAACAGCTGATCCGCTGGGCTCAGGTGATGCTGCAGATCCCGCCGGGTGTGCAGTCGATGGTGCAACCCGCGGTCGTGGCGGTCGCGCACGCCAGAACCAGGGCGACGATGAGTTTGCTCAGGAGACCAGACATGACCACTCCGTCCTTCGGGCAGGCCCGGGCCGTTTTCGCCCGCTCATCGTAAATCGGTGAGCAGCAAAGGGGGCCGGTTTAGCCCAGGGACTGCCCGCCGAATCAGCCCGCGCCATCCGGCGGATTGCCGGAGCCAGATGTTGAGGTCGTGAACGGCATATGAATAGTGACTCTGCCACGACACGCGGGCCGCGTCCCTGCCGTGAAACTAGGGGAGTGCCGGAACAACACTCGCCCAAGCGCGCCAAATTTCTGCAGTCGGTAATTCGCTGGCTCGACGTCGGCTACCCCCAGGGTGTGCCCGGCCCGGACCAGGTGGCCCTGTTCGCCCTGCTCCGCAGCACCCCGCTGACTCAGGATCAACTCGAAGAGATCGCCCACAAGATCGCCGTCAACGAATCGCAGCCCGGGGCCGACGGGGTGGTCAGCCGCGACGAGATCGCCGAGTTCATCACCAAGGTCACCCGACACGACCCCGGCCGGGAGAACATTCAGCGCGTCGCCGCCACGCTGGCCGCCGCGGGCTGGCCTTTGGCCGGCATCGACGTCAGCGAAGTGATCCCCGGGGACGAACATGGCGAGGCGGCCGAGGAGATCGCCTGCCGCCGCGACCACCTGCCCGAGGGCGCGTCACAGAGTTGAGATGTCGATGACGAAGCGGTATCGCACGTCGCTGGCGAGCACCCGCTCGTAGGCCTCGTTGATGTAATCCGCGGCGACGACCTCGATTTCGGGGGTCACGTCGTGCTCGGCGCAGAAGTCGAGCACCTCCTGGGTCTCCGCGATGCTGCCGATGTTCGAGCCCGACAGGCTGCGCCGCATCAGGGCCAGCGGGAACGCGCCGACCTGCATGGGGTGCTCGGGGATGCCCAATTCGACAAGGGTGCCGTCAACATCGAGCAGGTTCACGTATTCGTCGAGCGGCAGGTTGGCCGAGACGGTGTTGAGGATCAGGTCGAAGCTGCCGCGCAGCGTGCGGAAGGTGTCGCGGTCCGCGGTCGCGTAGTAGTGCTTGGCGCCCAGCCGTAGCCCGTCCTCCATCTTCTTCAACGACTGCGACAAAACGGTCACCTCGGCACCCAGCGCCGCACCGAGCTTGACGCCCATGTGGCCCAGGCCGCCGAGCCCGATGATCGCCAGGCGGGTGTCCTTGCCGGCTTTCCAGTGGCGCAGCGGGGAGTAGAGGGTGACGCCGGCGCACAGCAGCGGCGCGGCCTTGTCCAGCGGTAGCGAGTCCGGGATGCGTAGCACGTAGTTTTCGTCGACGACGATCGCCTCGCTGTACCCGCCGTGCGTCGGCTGGCCGTATTTGTCGACGGAGTTGTAGGTGAAGGTGGCACCACGCTGGCAGTACTGGTCGTTGCCGGTCTTGCAGCTGCGGCACTCGCGGCAGGAATCGACGAAGCAGCCCACACCGACGTGGTCGCCCACCTGGTACTTGGTCACGTCGGCGCCCACCTCGCTGACCACGCCGGCGATCTCGTGGCCCACCACCAACGGGTAGTTGGGCAGACCCCATTCGCCTTTGACCGTGTGGATGTCGGAGTGGCAGATCCCCGCGAACTTGATGTCGATCACGACGTCGTGCGGGCCGGGGTCGCGGCGCTCGATGGTCCCCTTGGTCAGCGGTTCGGTCGCCGATGTGGCGACATACGCGGAAACTGTGCTCATTGCGGTCCCTTTTCGGTGTGGTACGGCTGAGAAAAGCTTAGCTAAGGTAATGGCCTGGGGCCAATCGCCCGGCCCCCCGTCAATTGATCGGCGCGTTGACCAGGCGTAGGTCGTCGACGACGCCGCGGGCGGCGATGACTCCCTCGCCGGTCTGCCATACCTCGTCGTTAACGATGTAAACCCGGTTGTCCCGGTTGGCGGAGAGTTTGCGCCACGGGGCACTGTCCAGCACCGTCGCGGCTCGGTCCGCGGCGGCCTTGGTGGTGCACGACAGGTAGATCACGTCGGCGTCGGCCGCCGAGAAGTCCGCGTTGGCCAGGTCGGCATCGGTGGCGCCGACCTCGATGTAGGGCTTGTCGGTGAAGCGCTGTGCCGCGGGCCGGTCCACGCCCACCGCGCCGAGCGCGCTGGCCGGAAAGTTGTTGGCGCCGTAGATGCGCAGGCTGTTGACCGTCAGCTGGACGATCGATGCCTGGAAATGCGCGGCGTCGTGGCGAGCGCCGATCTGTTCGGCGCGTTGCCGGAAGGCCTCGATCAACGCGTCGACGGCGCCGCTGCGGGCCGTCGCGGCCCCGACGACCCGCAGGTTGTCCTCCCAGCCGGCACCGGGTGCGGCCGTGAACACCGTGGGCGCGATCGCTGCCAGCTTCGGATACATGTGCGGTGTCAGCGCGACCGAGCCCAGGATCAGGTCGGGGTGGGCGGCCGCGATCCCGCGCAGGTCGGGGTTGTCGCGGTTGCCGACGCCGGGCAGTGCGTGCACCGCGTTGCCCAGATACGACGGCTGAGAGGACGAACCAATCGGCAGCGCCGCGGCGACGACCCGCGATTGCAGACCCAGCGCGCACAGCGCGTCCAGCTGATCGCCGGAAAGCACCACGATCCGCTGGGCCTCGGCGGGCACCCGAACCGTGTCGGGTGTGACGCCCGCGGCGTTGTGCGCTTGTCGGGTCGCCGGACCGGCATCGGCCGGCGCCGGGTCGTGGGCGCACGACTCGTCGGGCTTGCGGTCATTGCCCAGCACCCCGGCACCCGCGATCTGCGTGGTGGGCGTGACCAACGAGGACGTGGAGCCGGACTGCTTGGACCCGCACGCACTGCACGCCAGCACCGCCACACCGGCGACGGCGACAAGGGCGATCGGTCGCCTTCTGATGAGTCCGGACCCGGGCCGCGAAGCGGGCTGCCGACGGACGAATAGCACGCCGACGACGCTAACATCCGGGCAGCTGAGAACCATCCCGACGAGGCGGACCGGCGCGCGCCATCAGCTATTTACGACAGTTTGTAGGACCAGCCCTGTCGTCGGCCTCGTCGGGGGCTAAGATTCGGGGGGAACCCCTGTCTGGGACGGATGTTTGGAGGAGTGCGTTGACAGCCGAAGCGCCCCCGTTGGGAGAACTAGAGGCCGTTCGGCCGTACCCGGCCCGCACCGGTCCCAAAGGGAACCTGATCTACAAACTGATCACGACCACCGATCACAAGCTGATCGGCATCATGTACTGCGTCACCTGCTTTATCTTTTTCTTCATCGGCGGGTTGCTGGCGCTGCTGATGCGTACCGAGCTGGCGGCGCCCGGCCTGCAGTTTTTGTCGAATGAACAGTTCAACCAGCTGTTCACCATGCACGGCACGATCATGCTGCTGTTCTACGCCACGCCAATCGTGTTCGGTTTCGCAAACCTGGTGCTGCCCTTGCAGATTGGCGCACCCGACGTCGCCTTCCCCCGCCTCAACGCGTTCTCGTTCTGGCTGTTCCTGTTCGGCGCCACCATCGGCATGGCCGGCTTCATCACACCGGGCGGCGCCGCCGACTTCGGCTGGACCGCCTACACCCCGCTGTCCGACGCGATCCACTCACCGGGCGCTGGCGGCGACCTGTGGATCATGGGGCTGGCGGTCGCGGGTCTGGGCACGATTCTGGGCGCGGTCAACATGATCACCACCGTGGTCTGCATGCGCGCGCCGGGCATGACGATGTTCCGGATGCCGATCTTCACCTGGAACATCCTGGTGACCTCGATCCTGGTGCTGATCGCGTTCCCGCTGCTGACCGCCGCGCTGTTCGGCCTGGCCGCCGACCGGCACCTGGGCGCCCACATCTACGACCCGGCCAACGGCGGAGTGCTGTTGTGGCAGCACCTGTTCTGGTTCTTCGGGCACCCCGAGGTGTACATCATCGCGTTGCCGTTCTTCGGCATCGTCACCGAAGTCTTCCCGGTGTTCTCCCGTAAGCCGATCTTCGGTTACACCACGCTGGTCTACGCGACGCTGTCGATCGCCGCGCTGTCGGTCGCGGTGTGGGCACACCACATGTTCGCCACCGGCGCCGTGCTGCTGCCGTTCTTCTCGTTCATGACCTATCTGATCGCGGTGCCGACCGGCATCAAGTTCTTCAACTGGATCGGCACGATGTGGAAGGGCCAGTTGACGTTCGAAACGCCAATGCTGTTCTCGGTCGGCTTCTTGATCACGTTCCTGCTGGGCGGTTTGACCGGTGTGCTGCTGGCCAGCCCGCCGCTGGACTTCCACGTCACCGACAGCTACTTCGTCGTCGCCCACTTCCACTACGTGCTGTTCGGCACGATCGTGTTCGCCACCTACGCGGGCATCTACTTCTGGTTCCCGAAGATGACCGGGCGGCTGCTCGACGAGCGGCTGGGCAAGCTGCACTTCTGGTTGACCTTCATCGGTTTCCACACCACATTCCTGGTGCAGCACTGGCTGGGCGACGAAGGCATGCCGCGCCGCTACGCCGACTACCTGCCCACCGACGGCTTCCAGGGGCTCAACCTCGTCTCGACGATCGGGGCCTTCATCCTCGGCGCCTCGATGTTCCCGTTCGTGTGGAACGTCTTCAAGAGCTGGCGCTACGGCGAGGTTGTCACCGTCGACGACCCGTGGGGTTACGGCAACTCGCTGGAGTGGGCGACCAGTTGCCCGCCGCCGCGGCACAACTTCACCGAGCTGCCCCGCATCCGGTCGGAGCGCCCGGCGTTCGAGCTGCACTACCCGCACATGGTCGAACGGATGCGTGCCGAATCGCACGTCGGCCGGGCCCACGGTCAGGAAGGCCACGACGTGACCCGGCTCGACGACGTCAACGTCCGCAGCTAATGGCCCGTCGCGGCAATCGCGAGTGAGCACACCACCCAAGGTGTCGGTGCTGATCACCGTCACCGGTGTGGATCAACCAGGTGTGACCTCGGCGCTTTTCGACGCGCTGTCGGTGCACGGCATCGACCTGCTGAACGTCGAGCAGGTAGTCATCCGGGGCCGGCTGACCCTGGGCGTGTTGCTGTGCTGTCCGCCGGACGTAGCCGAAAGCATCGTGCGGGGCGACGACGTCCAGGACGCCATCCACGGGTTGGGCCTCGACGTCAGCATCGAACGCAGCGACGCCATGCCGGTCATCCGGGAACCGTCCACGCACACGATTTTCGTGCTGGGCCGCCCGATCACGGCCGGCGCGTTCGGCGCCGTCGCCCGGGAGGTAGCCGAACGGGGCGTCAACATCGATCTGATCCGCGGCGTCTCCGACTACCCGGTGACCGGGCTGGAGCTGCGCGTCTCGGTGCCGCCGGGCGTCGACGCCGCATTGCGCACGGCCCTGAACAAGGTGTCCTCCGAGCAGGGCGTCGACGTCGCGGTCGAGGACTACAGCCTGGAGCGGCGAGCCAAGCGGCTGATCGTGTTCGACGTCGACTCCACCCTGGTCCAGGGTGAGGTCATCGAGATGCTGGCCGCCAAGGCCGGCGCCGAGGGCAAGGTCGCCGCGATCACCGAGGCCGCGATGCGCGGCGAGCTGGATTTCGCGGAATCGCTCATGCAGCGGGTGGCCACCCTGGCGGGCCTGCCCGCCACGGTCATCGACGAGGTCGCCGATCAGCTGGAGCTGATGCCCGGTGCCCGGACCACGGTGCGCACCCTGCGGCGGCTGGGCTATCACTGCGGCGTCGTGTCCGGCGGGTTCCGGCGCATCATCGAACCGCTGGCCGAGGAATTGATGCTCGATTTCGTCGCCGCCAACGAGCTGGAGGTCGTCGACGGCAAACTCACCGGCCGGGTGGTGGGCCAGATCATCGACCGGCCGGGGAAGGCCAAGGCATTGCGCGACTTCGCCCAACAGGCCGGGGTGCCGATGGCGCAGACCGTCGCCGTAGGCGACGGCGCCAACGACATCGACATGCTTTCGGCGGCCGGGCTCGGTGTGGCGTTCAACGCCAAACCGGCGTTGCGTGCGGTCGCCGACGCATCGTTGAGCAGCCCGTACCTGGACACCGTGCTGTTTCTGCTGGGCGTGACGCGCGGCGAAATCGAGGCCGCCGACGCCGTCGACGGCGAAGTGCGCCGCCCCGAGATCCCCTGAGATTCCCCCCGATTGGGTCGCTCGCGCGGCATGCGGCACGATGGTCGGGTGCCCGAAACCGGCCCCGAAACAGATGAGCCCGTGGCCGATCCCGATCTGCTGATCGACTTCCGAAACGTCTCGCTGCGTCGCGGCGGTAACGTCCTGGTCGGTCCGTTGAATTGGGCGGTTGAACTCGACGAGCGTTGGGTGATCCTCGGCCCCAACGGCGCGGGAAAGACCTCGCTGCTGCGGATCGCCGCGGCCGGCGAGCACCCGTCCAGCGGCGTCGCCTTCGTGCTCGCCGAGCGGCTGGGCCGGGTCGACGTCTCGGAGCTGCGGGCCCGAATCGGGCTCAGCTCCTCGTCGCTGGCGCAACGCATCCCCAGCGACGAGATCGTGCGCGACCTGGTGGTGTCCGCCGGCTATTCGGTGCTGGGCCGGTGGCGGGAGCGTTACGAGGACGTCGACTATCGACGCGCGCTCGACATGCTGGAGAGCCTGGGCGCCGAGCATCTGGCCGACCGCACCTACGGCACGCTGTCGGAGGGGGAGCGCAAACGGGTGCTGATCGCCCGGGCGCTGATGACCGACCCGGAACTTTTGCTGCTCGACGAACCCGCGGCGGGCCTGGATCTGGGCGGCCGCGAGGAGCTGGTCGCGCGGCTGGCCGACCTGGCCGCCGACCCCGACGCGCCGGCCCTGGTGCTGGTCACCCACCACGTCGAAGAGGTGCCGCCGGGGTTCAGCCACTGCATGCTGCTGTCGGAAGGCCAGGTGGTGGCGGCCGGACTGCTGTCCGACGTGCTGACCTCGGAGAATTTGTCGGCCGCGTTCGGGCAGCAGATCGCCCTCGAGGACATCGACGGCCGGTATTTCGCGCGGCGCGTCCGCCCCCGCGCGGCACACCGTAGGAGGGCGGAATGACCACCCCCGAACCCCTGCCCACCCGCCCGGCGGCCACCGTGATGCTGGTCCGGGACGCGCCGACCGGCTTGAACGTCTTCCTGATGCGGCGCCACTCGAAAATGGAGTTCGCCCCGGGAGTGATCGTGTTCCCCGGTGGGGGCGTCGACGACCGCGACCGCAACGCCGATATCGCGTGGGCCGGCCCGTCTCCGCACTGGTGGGCGCAGCGGTTCGGCGTCGACACCGAGCTGTCCGCGGCGCTGGTGTGCGCGGCGGCCCGGGAGACCTTCGAGGAATCCGGCGTGCTGTTCGCCGGGCCGGCCGGCCAGTCGCTGTCGGCGCCGGAGGGGATCGTCCGGGACGCCTCGGTCTACGCCGACGCCCGTCGCGCCCTGGATGACCGGACGCTGTCGTTCGCCGACTTCCTGCGGACCGAGAACCTGGTGCTGCGCTCCGACCTGCTGCGGCCCTGGGCCAATTGGGTCACCCCCGAGGCCGAGCGCACCCGCCGCTACGACACTTACTTCTTCGTGGCGGCGCTGCCCGAGGGGCAGCGCGCCGACGGACAGAACACCGAATCCGATCGATCCGGCTGGGCGTCACCGCAGGACGCCATCGCCGACTTCGAGGCTGGCCGCAACATTCTGCTGCCGCCGACGTGGACGCAGCTGGACTCGTTGGCCGGTCGCAGCGTCGCCGATGTGCTGGCCGTCGAACGCCAGATCCGGCCCGTGCAGCCTCTCCTCGAAAAGCGGGGCGACAACTGGGTTTTCGAGTTTTTCGACTCCGACCGCTACCATCAGGCGCGCAAGGCGGGCGGATCGATGGAGTGGCCGCTTTGAGCGAGTACGTCCACGTCGTCGTCAGCGACGGATCACAGGACCCTGGTTTGGCCGTCCTGCTGCTGTCGCGCCCACCCACCAACGCGCTGACCCGCCAGGCCTATCGGGAAATCGCGGCCGCGGCCGACGAGCTGGGCCGGCGTGACGACGTGGCCGCGGTGATCCTGTTCGGCGGGCACGAGATCTTTTCCGCCGGCGACGACATGCCCGAGCTGACGACGCTGACCGCCGCCGAAGCTGCCGTCGCGGAGCGGGTGCGCGCGCAGGCCGTCGAGGCCGTCGCAGCCATCCCGAAGCCCACCGTCGCCGCGGTCACCGGCTACGCCTTGGGCGCGGGCCTGACGCTGGCCTTGGCCGCCGACTGGCGGATCAGTGGCGACAACGTCAAGTTCGGGGCGACCGAGATCCTGTCCGACCGGGTGCCCGGTGACATGGCGCGCCTGACCCGTGTGGCCGGGGAGAGCAAGGCCAAGGAGCTCGTGTTCAGCGGGCGCTTCGTCGACGCCGAGGAGGCCCTGCAGCTGGGCCTCATCGACGAGATGGTGGCCCCCGACGACGTGTACGACGCCGCCGCGGCCTGGGCGCGGCGCTTCCTAGACGGGCCGCGCGAAGCGCTGGCTGCCGCCAAGGCCGGCATCAACGCCGTTTTCGATTAGCCGCCGCGCGACTCTGGCGACACGGCGAGCATCGTCAGCGCTCGGGCCCGATGCCATCATGGGCCCCATCGACGGCCGAAACTTGTCGTACCCGGCTGCGATGATGGGGTTATGTCTTCGACCGCACCGTCTCCCGTAACGGTGAACCCTGCCGACCGGCTGGAGGTGTTGTTCGAAGAGTTGGCGGAGTTGGCCGGTCAGCGAAATGCCATTGATGGGCGCATCGTGGAGATCGCTGCAGAGATCGATCGTGACCAGTTGTGCGGTGTGACGGGGGCGCGGTCGGTGGCGGCGTTGCTGGCCTGGAAGACCGGGGCATCCTCGGCCAATGCCCATACGATCGCCACAGTGGCGCGCCGGCTGACGGAATTTCCGCGCTGCGCGGCGGGCATGCGGGAGGGGTGGTTGTCGCTGGATCAGGTCGGGGTCATTGCCGCACGCGGCGGTGCGGGTTCAGATGAGCATTATGCGGCGTTGGCGTCGGTCGCCACGGTGAACCAGTTGCGTACCGCGGTCAAGCTGGAACCCCGACCCGACCCCGAACCGGCTCGGCCGCAACCGCGGGCCTCGATCACCCAGACCTCCGACGAAGAGTTCAGCTGCTGGCGGATCAAACTTCCGCACCTGGACGCAGCGAAGTTCGACGCGGCACTGGCCTCGCATCGTGAGGCGCTGATCGCCGAGTGGAAGCGCGACCACGCGGATGACGCTGACGATGTCGCGCCACCGTGGCCGGGCACGGTCGAGGCGTTTATGCGCCTGGTCGAAGCCAGCTGGGACGCCGAGGCTGGGCGCCGCCCGCACGGGCAGCACACCACCGTGGTGGTGCACGTTGACGTGGAACGGCGGGCCGCGGCGCTGCATCTGGGTCCGCTGCTCACCGACGCCGAGCGCCAGTACCTGACTTGTGATGCCACCTGCGAAGTCTGGTTCGAACGCGCCGGCGAGGTGATTGGCGCTGGGCGAGCGACCCGTACCGTCAACCGGCGGCTGCGCCGCGCACTTGAGCACCGTGACCGCACGTGCGTAGTTCCCGGCTGTGGGGCCACCCGGGGTCTGCACGCCCACCACATCCGCCACTGGCAAGACGGCGGCCCCACCGAGCTGGCCAACCTAGTACTTGTGTGCCCCTACCACCACCGGGCACACCATCGCGGCCTCATCACCATCACTGGAACCGCCGACCACCTCACTACCACCGACGAGGACGGCCGGTTGCTCAGTGCCGGATCACTAGCACGTCCACCAACTCAACCGCCGCCCGATGTCCCAGCGTGTCCCGGGCCCACCGGCGAACGCGCCCAATGGTGGTGGTACCAACCCTTTCAACCGCGGCCGTCTCCAACAACTAACTAGATTGGATGGTCGAACCGGTTGCGGCATAACGGAGTTCGTTCGCGATGCCGGCTGCGAAATGATCTCGGCCGACCCCATCGTCGAGCAGTGATGGTTCTTCCGGGTCGTTGCAAGCTCGGATTATGGGGTCTTCGTTCGCGGCGGGTATCAAAATGCTCGTACGTCCACCTTTGCGACTTGAACGCCGACGGATGTCCAGCGTTCCCGGACTCCTCGAAGTTGATCTGTTGGTGCGGAGGGCAATAAGCCGAAGGCCGCCGGCGGATTGAGTTCGTCACGGTAGTAATTGCGGTAAAACGCCATTTTGTTGGCGAACGCCGCAGCGCTGCCGACTGATCCCTTCGACGCCGACATGCACACCTACGGCTACGGGCTGCTGCATTTCCGCACGCAGCGCTGGACCGATGTGCTGCGCGTGTTCCCGGTCGAAAAGCGTTGGTATAGGCCGGAGTACGAGTTCGCCGCGACCGCGACGGCCAGCACGGCGTTGGCGTCGCTGGGGGTGTTCGAGGATGCGTTTCGGCGCGGGGAGAGGGTCGTCGGCGATGACCGGGTGCCCCAGGCCGCGACCGTGACGCTCTACACCCAAGCAATGTGCCTTCGGCATCTGGGCCGCGAGGATGAGGCCGCCCAGCTGTTTCGCCGGGTGCATTCGCGCGGCCCCAAATTCAGTCCGGCCCGCGAAGCGATGGATGACCCGACTCGGCGCCTGGTGCTTACCGACCCTGAAACGATCGAGGCGCGCACCGACCCGTGGGACCCGGCTAGCGCCCCGAGCCGACTGGAAAAGCAGACGGCTCGTGACGCCGAGAAGGCCTCGGAAGATTTGGCCGAGGGGCAAGCCGAGCTGGACGTGATGCTGGGCATGCAGACCGCCAAAAGCGAAATCAAACGCAACCGCTTCACCACCGAGGTCAACCTGGCCCGCACCAAAGTAGGGCTGCGGGTACCGGTCACGTCGCGCCACACCCTGCTGTTGGGGCCGCCGGGGACCGGAAAGACTTCTGTGGCAAGGGCTTTCACCAAGCAGTTGTGTGGTCTGAAGGTGCTGCGCAAACCGCTGGTGGTGGAGACCAGCCGCGCCAAGCTGTTGGGTCGCTACATGGCTGATGCGGGTGCGCCGGTTGGGGTAGGGCCGTGGGCACGCCGATGGCGACGGCTGAAACGATGGCGATCATGAACAGCCAGGCCAGCGGGTGGCTCATGCCCACCTGGTCGGCGTAGCCGCCGCGGGTGCCCATTTTGAGCACGATCATGGCGGCCATCGAGATGTAGGTGGTGTAGGCGAATACCAGGGCGGCGTGTTTGAAGAACATTTTGATGCGCCGCTCGGCGCGCCGGCGCGGCTGGCCGTGGATCATGGCCGGTGCGGCGACCACGATCGACAGCAGGGCGTTGGCGAAGGCCGCGCAGCACACCATGACGTAGCTATAGGTGACGTAGCAGACGAAGAAGGCGAAAACTGCGCCGAGCAGGCCGTAGCAGGTGCCCTGGGCGAGGTGGGCGCCGCTGAGGTGTTGGGCGAACGACAGTGCTTGCGGCGCACCGCAGGAGGCCATGGCGTGCGCGGGCCCGGCAAGGTCGCTGCCGTCATGGGGGGTGAGCGCGCCTCGGTTGGGTCCGGCCGTCGTGTGGAGGTCGTCGAAGGCGGTGGGGTCGCGCATTTCTTCCGGGCTGGGTTGCCGTTCACCTCATCCATGGTCGGCAACAGCACCGGAATTCTGTTGGGATTCAATAGAAACAACGCCCTCAACAGCGCAGTACTCACGAACCGTGATCATTTTTTGGTGGTGGTGGGCTCGGTGAACTGGTCCACGGTGGTCTTATGGGTGGGCGCAGCGGGGTTGAAGGCCGCCCACAGCTTGGTTTGGGCACCGCGATAGTGGCGGATGGCGATTTGGCCGGAGGCGGTGAGTTCTTCGCGTAGGCGTTTGACGCTGTAGTCCAGTGTCTTTGGTCGGACGCGTCGACAGCGATGATGAACGCGGCGTGCAGGGGCCGTTCGTCGATGTTGGCTTCAAGCTGGCGGTTGTATTCGGCGAGTTGGCGCCAGGTGGCGATGAGTTCAGCGTCGCCGTTGCGCACGTCGCGGCCTTGGGTGAATTGGTCGTCGATGTTGCCTCTGGCGCGGTCGTTGCGCACGAATTCCATTTCGCGGCTTAATGTGACGAGTGAATCGCCCTGGTTCTCGCGGAGACTCGAGCTATTGGATTGCGACCAGGGGTTGGTCGGTCCGTTGGGCATCGTAGAACGCGGCTTCGAACTCGGTGGGTGGAACGTCGTTGAGGTAGCTGTGAAGGCGACTGGTGTTGTGCCAGTAGACCCAGCCCAGGGTGGCCAGTTCGACGTCCTCGACGGTCTTCCATGGGCCGTTGCGGGCGGGGCCGTAGATCAGCTCGGCTTTGTAGTAGCCGTTCACGGTTTCGGCGAGGGCGTTATCAAAGCTGTCTCCGATCGAGCCGATCGAGGGCACCGCGCCGATTTCGGCGAGCCGTTCGCCGTAGCGAATGGACGTGAACTGCGATCCGGCGTCGGAGTGACATGTCAAGCCTTCCAACAGGCTTCCGCGTGACCATCGGGCCATCTCCAACGCGTCGAGCACCATGGTGGTGCGCATATGAGACGCCACTCGCCAGCCCACGATCATCCGGGAGTAGGCGTCGACGATGAAGCAGACATAGGCCACCCCCGACCAGGTCGGTACGAACGTCAGATCGGTGACCCACAATTGGTTGGGCGCGCTCGCGCTGAACTTCCGGTTGACCAGATCCGGGTGGCGCGCCGCGGCCGGGTCCGGTGTGGTGGTGGGCACCCGTTTACCGCGGCGCACTCCGTGGATGCCGGCCGCGCGCATCAGCCGCGCGACCTGGTCGCGGCCGACGTCGTGGCCAGCCCGACGTGCCGTTTTCCACAGCTTGCGGGCCCCGTAGACGCGGTAGTTGTCCTGCCACAGTGCTACCAGGGCCGGGCCCAGGACCGCGTCGCGTCGGGCCCGTGCTGACGGGGCACGGGTCTTGGTGTCGTAGTAGGTGCTCGGGGCCATCGACACCCCTGCGCTGCGCAGGACGGTGCAGATGGGCTCGACCCCGAACTCGGCGCGCTGGGCGTCGATGAAGTCGACTATTTCTTGTGTTGGCGGTCGAGCTCCGCCCCGAAGAAACTGGCCGCTCGCTTCAGTATTTCGTTGGCACGCTTGAGTTCTCGGTTCTCCTGTTCAAGCGCTTTGATCCGCGCTGACTCCGCAGTGGACACTCGAGGTGCGTACCCGTCGTCGATGTCAGCCTGGCGCACCCACGAACGCACCGACTCCACCCCGTACCCGAGCTGGCGGGCCACCCGCGAGACCGTGCCCTGCTCGGTGCCCAACTCGGCACGCAGAGCGCGGACCATCCGCACCGCGGCGGCCTTCTCATCCGGGCTATGCCTGCGACTGGTCGGCTTCTTCCCTGACGACGATTCCGTGGACATACCTGCATCCTCGTTTCCAAGGTCAGGAGCCTCCGGGATTTCCAGGGCGATTCAGAGGTTGACGGCGAAGTCGAAAGTGGCGCCGGTGTCGAGGTCGTCGAGGGCTTGCAGGAATTCTGCGCCGGGAAACACGATGCCGGCCTTGGGCATATCGACCACGGGCAGGATGGTCTGGTAGCTGTCGGGGTAGGCGCCTTTGGGGCTGGATATGCGCAAGGTTTACTCCACGATAGGACCGGCCGGTATCGGAAAAACAAGACTCTCTCGACGAAGCGCGAGTGATGGCGAGGGCGCTCGGTTCGCAGGTACTTGCAACGATGGGCGTCGAGTTTGAGGCAACGCTTCGGTACGCCGGTCTTAACCGTCTCCTAGCACCACTGCGCGATCAGTTCCAGCTGCCAACCGCACAACCGCGAGGCCCTCGAGGTTGCATTGGGCTATTGTCTGGGGCCCTCGTCTACTCCACTCCCGATGACCGGACCCTGTGAACTGGTCCACGGCGAACGAGAGTCGTTCATTGGTGGGTACAGGTGGCGGCGTAGCGGGCTG
>NZ_LQPT01000077.1 GCF_002102355.1 Mycobacterium sherrisii
GTCCGGCATGGGCGGCGGGGCTGGGTTGGCCGGTGGCGGGGGGGCGCCGGCATCGGCAGGCGGCGGCGGCACGTCCTGCGGCGCCTGAGTCTCCGGCGCTTGCGGGGCGGTCGCGCGCGGCGGCGTCACGACGGGTTGCTGTTGAGGCAGGTGCTGGTTACCCGGCGGCATCTCGGGCGGGGTGTTGGACTGCTGGGGCGGGCTGGCGGGCACCTGCACGGGGATCGGCGGCAACGTGAGCCGCTCCTCGGGAATGTCCGGCGGCGGCACCGGCGCCTGACCGTTGATCAGCAGCCGCCCCTTGGCGCTGTTGACCAATGTGGCCCAGCCGCCGTTGCCCAACGTCGCGCCGATGCTGCAAGCGACCTCGCGGCTGCCCGCAGACCAACTCGGCAGCGATACGGTCGGGTAGATCAGCGTCAGTGTGGTGGTGCGCAACTTGACCGGCGACAGGTAGGCGCCGGTCATCTTGGTGCAGGCGTCCTTGATGTAGCCGTCTTGCTCCGGTTCGGTCGGCAGCCCGCCGGGGAACTTCTCGCCCAGGTTGACCGTGCCGGTGACCTCCATCGCATGCGGGGCCTTGCAGTCGACCGGGACGTCGATGGGTTGGTTGGCGGTGGTATCGATGCCCAGGCAGGTCCCGGCGGGCCACACCTTGGACTGGTCGACATCGGCGACCTTGCCCTTGAACGCCGCCTGCTCGTTGTTGGACCCGGGCATCTGCAGCCCGCACAGCATGCGGCGCTCACCGGCCTGCCGCCAGGCGCGGTCACCCGCCCACAGCAGGCTGACACTGAACTTGCTGTTGGGGTCGTACTTGGGTCCCATGTAGCGGCGCACCGCCGCCTCGCACTGTTCCTGGCTGATCTGCTGAATCCGCGCCGGCGACGGCGGCGCGGCGGTGGGCCCGTACTCCGACCCGGGGAAGGTCCGCATGTCGATGGACTCGGCCACCTCGAACTTGTGATCATCCGAGCACTTGACGATGGTCGCCGCCTCCGGGGTGAGATCCGGCCACATCAGGCAGTCGCCGGACTTGGCGCGGTTGAAGGTGGCGTCGCTCTTCGCGCCGGTGCTGGGCACCGGATTGCTGTCCAGGTAGCCCGCAAGCCGGCCCTGGCCCGGACCGCCGACCGGCAGCGCGGTGACCAGCCCCGCGATCAACAGCCCGCCGAGGGCGAACAGCAGCAGGGCCCGTCGGGTCGCGGCCGCCTGCAGCGTGCGCGGCCACCGGAAGCTGGCCAGCTGTTCCTCCGCCTCGGCGGCGGGTGGGCTGGGTGCAGAAACTTCCGTCTGGAGGGCGTCCGACATCGCCTCCATTCTGACAGCACCCCCCGTCGGGCGTGACAAAAGTTACAGATGTGAGTCCTGGGGAGCACTCGCGGATGCTGCGCGCGCCCGTTGTGGGGAAAAAGTAGTCTTCAGGCCGTGATCGACCTCAAGCTGCTCCGGGAAGACCCCGACATCGTCCGCGCCTCTCAACTCAGCCGCGGCGAGGACCCGGCGCTGGTGGACGCGCTGCTGGCGGCGGACGCCGCCCGTCGGTCGGCGATCTCGACCGCGGACGCGCTGCGCGCCGAGCAGAAGTCCGCAAGCAAGAGCGTCGGCGCTGCGTCACCCGACGAACGCCCCGCCCTGCTGGCGCGCGCGAAGCAACTCGCCGAGCAGGTCAAGGCGGCCGAGGCCGCGCAGGCCGACGCGGAGACGGCGTTCACCGCCGCCCACATGGCGATCTCCAACGTCGTCATCGACGGGGTGCCGGCCGGCGGCGAGGACGACTTCGCCGTACTGGACGTCGTCGGCGACCGCCCCACGATCGAGAACCCCAAGGATCACTTGGAGCTGGGCGAGTCGCTGGGCCTGATCGACATGCAGCGCGGCGCCAAGGTGTCTGGTTCGCGGTTCTACTTCTTGACCGGGCAGGGTGCGCTGCTGCAGCTGGGCCTGCTGCAGCTGGCGCTGCGACTGGCCGTCGAGCACGGGTTCACGCCGATGATCCCGCCGGTGCTGGTACGCCCCGAGGTGATGGCCGGAACGGGGTTCCTGGGCGCCCACGCCGACGAGATCTACCGGGTCGAAGCCGACGATCTGTACCTGGTGGGCACGTCGGAAGTGCCACTGGCGGGCTATCACTGGAACGAGATCATCGATTTGTCCGGGGGGCCGTTGCGCTATGCGGGCTGGTCGTCGTGTTTTCGCCGTGAGGCCGGCAGCTACGGCAAGGACACCCGGGGCATCATCCGGGTCCATCAATTCGACAAGGTCGAGGGCTTCGTTTACTGCACGCCCGCCGACGCCGAGGCCGAGCACCAGCGGCTGCTGGGCTGGCAGCGCGAAATGTTGGCCCGCATCGAGGTGCCGTACCGCGTAATCGATGTGGCCGCAGGCGATCTGGGGTCGTCGGCGGCCCGCAAGTACGACTGCGAGGCGTGGGTGCCCACCCAGCACACCTACCGCGAGTTGACGTCGACCTCGAACTGCACCACGTTCCAGGCGCGCCGGCTCTCGACGCGTTACCGCGACGAGAACGGCAAGCCGCAGATCGCCGCCACGCTCAACGGCACGCTGGGCACCACCCGGTGGCTGGTGGCCATCCTGGAGAACCACCAGCAGCCCGACGGCAGCGTCCGCGTCCCCGCGGCGCTGGTGCCCTTCGTGGGCACCGAAGTGCTTGAGCCCTAAGCGTTTACGGCGGCGCGGTCCTGTTCGTGGCCGCGCTGGCGCTCGATCGTCGCGAAGTAGAAGGCGAACGCGAACGCGAAGCTGGTGAACAGGCTGGACACGAAGTACAGCCACGGGTGGCGCAGCCCGCGGCGGTATCCGTCGACGATCGTAAAGATCGGCAGCAGAATCACATTCGCGATCGTGTAGTCCTGGCTGGCCGAACTTGCGGCGGGGTTGGTGAACATCAACTTGATGTACTCCAGCCAGCTCCCGTGTTCACCCCACAGCGGGTTGGTGGAGCCTTGCGAGTACTCCCGCACGAAGGTGATGTTGAAGTACCAGCCGAGGGCGATCGACGCGATGCCGACGACGTAGTACACGATCTCCATGGGCGAGAACAGCCCACCATTGGTGGGGCGGGCGAAAACCGTTGGGTTGGCCCGGACGATCCAGGTGATGACGGCGAGGCCGAGTACCGCGTGAGTGAGTAGCGAGACCATGGGCGCAGTCTCACCCCGTGCGCAAAGTTTTGTCAACATTGACATAACAGGCGCAATGGCGGTGCGCGTGACTTGATACCTTACTGACATGGTCAGGCCGGCTCAGACGGCGCGCAGCGAACGCACGCGCGAGGCATTGCGGCAGGCTGCCCTGGTGCGGTTCCTGGCCCAGGGTGTGGAGGACACCTCCGCCGAACAGATCGCGGCCGATGCCGGGGTGTCGCTGCGCACGTTCTACCGGCACTTCAGCTCCAAGCACGATCTGTTGTTTGCCGACTACACCGGACTGCACTGGTTCCGCGCCGCCCTCGATGCCCGACCCGCCGACGAGGCGATCATCGATTCGGTGCAGGCCGCCGTGTTCTCCTTTCCGTATGACGTTGACGCGGTGGCCAAGATCGCCGCACTGCGCCAGGACGAGCTGGACCCCGTCCGCATCGTTCGTCATATCCGGGAGGTGCAGGCCGACTTCGCCGATGCCATTGCCACGCAGTTGCACCGGCGGAGCAAGGCCGTCAATGGGACGGCCCGCACGGCCGACGAGCAGGTCCGTACCGCGGTGACGGCGCACTGCATCGCGGCCGCGGTGTTCGGTGCGATGGAGGTCTGGATGACCGGCGGCGACCGCTCGCTCGGCGAACTTGCGCGGCTGTGCCACGTCGCCCTGGAGGCGCTGCGGGTGGGGATCACCGATACCTGGCGGACCGCAACCGATCGCCAAGTTTCGTCATAATTGACAAAACTTTGTGGCCATGCGAGCCTCCTTTGCGGAGGGCAGGACATGACTGACTTTGACGCGATAGTTATCGGTGCCGGGCACAACGGGCTGACCGCCGCCGTCCTGCTGCAAAAGGCGGGACTGCGAACACTGTGCCTGGATTCGAAGCTCTACGCCGGCGGAATGGCTTCTACGGTAGAGCTTTTCGACGGATACCAGTTCGAGATCGCGGGTTCGGTGCAGTTCCCGACGGCACAGGTGGTGGTCGACGAGCTGGGCCTGGACACCCTGCCGACCATCGACCTCGACGTGATGTCGGTGGCGGTACGCGGTGTCGGCGACGACCCGCTGGTGCAATACAGCGATCCGATCAAGCTGTTCACCCACCTCAACGAGGTGCACGGCGCGGACGCCGTCAACGGTATGGCGGGCCTGATGGCCTGGGGCCAAGGCCCGACCCGCGCCCTGGGCCGATTCGAGGCCGGGGCACCGCCCAAAAGCATCGACGAGATGTATGCCTGTGCCACAAGCGAATTCGAACGCGCAGCGATCGACGACATGCTGTTCGCCTCGGTGACCGACGTGCTGGACCGTTACCTGCCGGACCGCGAGAAGCATGGTGCGCTGCGCGGCTCGATGACGGTGCTCGCGGTCAACACGCTGTATCGGGGCCCGGCGACCCCGGGCAGCGCCGCCGCGCTCGCGTTCGGGCTCGGCGTGCCCGATGGCAGCACCATGCAGATGAAGAAGCTACGGGGCGGTATCGGCGCGCTCACGTCCCACCTGTGCGACGTGCTGACCGGTCACGGCGGCGAACTGCGGTTGCGCACCAAGGTGACCGAGGTCTTGGTCGACGACGGTCGGGTCGCCGGTGTGCGCACCGAGGCTGGTGACACGGTGACGGCGCCCATCGTGGTCTCGGGCATCGCCCCGGACGTCACGCTCAACGAGCTGGTCGATCCCGCCGCGCTGCCGGCTGACCTGCGTGAGCGCTATGCCCGCATCGACCACCGGGGCAGCTACCTGCAGATGCACTTCGCCCTGGACGAGGCACCGCTTTTCGCCCCTCCCTACGAGGCGCTCAACGATCCGGCGATGCAGGCGTCGATCGGCCTGTTCTGCACGCCCGAAGAGGTTCAGCAGCAATGGGAGGACGCGCGGCGCGGGATCGTCCCGGCCGACCCGACCGTGGTGTTGCAGATTCCCTCGCAGAACGATCCGGACCTGGCCCCGCCGGGCAAGCACGCCGCGTCAGCGTTCGCCCTGTTCTTCCCGATCGAGGGGGAGGTGGATTACGGGCAGGCCAAGGTGGAGATGGGGCAACGCGTGATCGACAAGATTACCCGGCTCGCGCCGAATTTCGAGCGGAGCATCATCCGGCACACCACCTTCACCCCACGGCACATGGGGGTGATGTTCGGCGCACCCGGCGGCGACTACTGCCACGGACTGTTGAACGCGAACCAGATCGGCCCCAACCGACCCGGGCCGAAAGGCTTTCTTGGCCAACCTATCCCGATCAAAGGACTGTACCTGGGAAGTGCGGGCTGCCATGGCGGCCCGGGCATCACCTTCACCCCGGGGTACAACGCCGCGCGCGCGGTGCTCGACGATCGCTAGCGGGCCAGCAGCTCGTCGAACAGGGCGATGAACTCGTCCGGGCGGGCCGGGGTGAACGCGGGGCTGGGCCGGGTGCCCGGCACGTCCAGGATGATCAACCGCGACTTGAGGGGCCGTTGCACGTCCAGCGGCAGCCAATAACGCGGATCCGTCCCGCCCCAGAAGGTGAAGCGCGCGGTGAACCAGCCGAGCGGCTGCGCCTTGTACCCGCGGATCGCGTCCAGCGCGATGATCTTCGAGGTACCGTCCGGAAAGTGGTAGCGCCGCAGCGTGATCGCCGTGCGGTCGAGTTGAACTACCCCGTCTTCGTAGGTATCGCTCATGTACGACGGCTTCGCAGCTGGTGACCGCGGGTGGTCAGGCAACGACCATCTTCCAGTCGCCACTGCCAGCCGTGCAGGTTGCACGTCAGTGTATTGCCTTCTACCACACCAAATTTCGATAGGTCCGCCTTCAGGTGCGGACAACGGCGCTGGATCTCCCAGCCGTCCAGAGTGATCGACGCGGAATCGTCGTGCGACTCGGCGAACCAGCCGTCGGCGTACGCGATCCGTTCATCGGTGAGGCACTTGAAGAAGGTGTACAGGTACTCGTTGTAGCCGCCGACGCGCCAGGCCCGGAACCGGGTCGACAAGAAGATGGTGTTGACCCAGTCCGGTTCGCGATCGCGCAGCACCGTGCGGACCAGCTCCGGCGCGATTTCGAACCCGTAGCGGACCTTCTCATGCGGAATTCGTTCGCGCACAGTTCGTTTAGGAAAGTCCAAGACCACCGTCTCCGGGCCGATCACCAATTCGACGGGGTAGCCGATGCCATCGCAGATCTCGTCGCTTTGCGACATGATCGGCTCGAACAATGCCCGCATCGGTTCCAGCAGTGGCTCGCCGGTGGCTGGTGCCCAGCTCTGCCGCTCGGCGGCCAGAACCGGCGCCATGCGCTCGGCGTAATCGGCGATATAGGTGGCCTTGCCGGTGGTGAAGATTGCGTCCACCTCCGGCAGAGGTAACGGATGCTGCAACGAGTTCAGTTGCTTACCAGTGAAATCCGCGACCGAACCGGGAATCATCAACAGGCCGCGGTCATGTCCGTGACGGCGCATTTGGTCGAGGAAAACCATTTGATCGGGGAAGATGTTGGCCGGGTCCCCGTGGTCGTCGTTGAGGTGCCGCAACTGCGGATCCAGGAAACACGGGGGACCTGCGGACGGGACCACCCAGGTCGCGTCGACCTGCGCGATGTACTGACGGGCGCGGTCCATCTGACGCTGCCGCTTCTGGGTACCGAACGACTCCTTGGCCCGGGCCGGCATGTCGTAAACCATCGGATACCAGATCGCACCGGAGTATTGCAGCAGGTGCACGTCGATGTGCCCGAACTCGGTGGCCAGCATGTCCAGGTCGACCGGGCGGGCGTCGTTCATGTTGAAAACCGTTGTCTGACCGTCGGACACGACCAGGGCCGAGTCACCGATGGGTCCGTCGGCGGGCGCCCGGAGCGCGACGATCATGATGTCGAGCGCACCCTTGGGTCCGTCGACCCGATGTTTGATCGAATCGCTGGTCTCGAAGAAACGCCAGAAACCCAACTCCTGCAACGCATTCCGGAGATCTGGAACCGGAAAGTCGGGCAGCAGTACCATCGCGTCCTTGTTGACGTGGTCCCGCAGCAGTTTGGCGTCGAAGTGATCCTTGTGCAGGTGCGAGACGTACAAATAGTCGCAGTCGCCCAACGCGTCCCAGTCCAGCCCGGAGTTGTCCGGAAACGGAAACCAGGAGGCGAAGTAGGCCGGGTTGACCCAGGGGTCGCACAAGATGCTGCCTGCCCGGGTCCGGATCAGAAATCCGGCGTGGCCTACGCTCGTGACCTGCACAAATGCCTTTCGCATCGGTTTGGGAATTGCTTGCAGCTTACCGTGCGGGGACACCGTCGGCCCGCCACCGCCGCCGCGCGGCTACCGATCCGGCCGGCGTCTGTTTTCCCCACTTTCCGCGGCGCGCCGGTGGTGGCACTAGGCTGAGAACCTGTGGAACCGGTATATGGGACGGTCATCTTCCTCGCGCGCACGATCTGGCGGCTTCAGGGGCTCAAGATCACCGTCTCGGGTGTGGAGCATTTGCCGGCCACCGGTGGCGCGGTCATCGCGATCAACCACACCGGCTACCTCGACTTCACCTTTGCCGGGCTGCCGGCCTACCAGCAGGGCCTCGGCCGCAAGGTGCGGTTCATGGCCAAGCAAGAGGTGTTCGACAGCAAGACCACCGGACCGCTGATGCGCAGCCTGCGGCACATCCCGGTGGATCGGCAGGACGGCGCCGCCTCCTACGAAGCGGCGGTCAGAAACCTCAAGGACGGCGAACTCGTCGGCGTCTACCCCGAAGCCACCATCAGCCGCAGCTTCGAGATCAAGGAATGCAAGAGCGGCGCCGCACGCATGGCGGTGGAGGCGGGCGTGCCGATCATTCCGCACATCGTGTGGGGTGCCCAGCGGATCTGGACCAAGGGCCACCCCAAGAAGCTGATCCGGCCCAAGGTGCCGATCACCGTGCTCGTCGGCGAACCGATTGAGCCGACGCTGGAAGTGCCCGAACTGCGGGGCCTGCTGCACTCGCGCATGCAGCATCTGCTGGAACGAGCGCAAGAGCAGTACGGCCCGCACCCGGCCGGCGAGTTCTGGGTACCGCACCGGCTCGGCGGCGGGGCCCCGTCGTTGGCCGAGACCGCCCGGCTGGACGCCGAGGAAGCGGCCGCGCGGGCGGCCCGGCGCGCCCAAGCCGCGGGGGCGCCGGAGTAGTCGCCGATGGTGGAGCCGACCTACCGCACCCTCGAGATCCTGGCCCAGCTGGCGGTGTTGGCCACCGGAACCAAAATCACCTACGGCGGGATCGAGCACATCCCCGAACGCGGTGGGGCGGTGGTCGCGATCAACCACACCAGCTACGTCGACTGGCTACCGGCCGGGTTGGCCATGCGCCGCCGCAACCGCCGGCTGCGGTTCATGATCAAGGCCGAGATGCAGCAGGTGAAGGTGGTCAACTTCCTGATCAAGCGCACCGGCTCCATTCCGGTGAACCGCAAAGCCGGCGCCGGCGCCTACGCCGAGGCGGTCCGGCGGCTGCGCGCGGGCGAGCTCGTCGGCGTCTATCCGGAGGCCACCATCAGCCGCAGCTTCGAACTCAAGGAGTTCAAAAGCGGCGCCGCACGCATGGCGCGCGAGGCCGAGGTGCCGATCATCCCGGTCATCGTCTGGGGCGCGCAGCGGATCTGGACCAAGGACCATCCGCGACGCCTGGGCCGCCGCAACGTCCCGATCACCGTGCTGGTCGGCCCGCCGGTGCGCGCCGATGACGACATCGCGCGCACCGATGACGCGCTGCGCGCAGCGATGACCGACCTGCTGCACGCGGCCCAGCAGCACTACCCGCACCCCGCGGGACAATATTGGGTGCCGCATCGGCTGGGCGGCGGGGCGCCGACGTTGGCCGGGGCGGCTCGGATCGAGGCCGACGAGGCCGCGGCCAGGGCGGCAAACCGGGCACCGCGCCAGTAGCCTTAAGGGGCGAAGGAGAAGACATGGCAGAGCCGTTCTATCGGTTCGGGGAATTGGTCGTTCCCTCACTTGTCGCGATGAACGGGACGAAGTTCACGTTCCGCGGACTCGAGAACATTCCGCAGCGCGGTGGCGCACTGCTCGCGCAGAACCACACCAGCTACCTGGACTGGCTGCCGCCGCTGTTCGCGGCGCGGGAGCGGGGCCGACGGATGTACTTCATGATCAAGGCCGAGATGGCCGACGTGAAAGCCGTCGACTACGTGATCAAGCACGCCCGGCTCATTCCGGTGGACCGCCGCAACGGACACGACGCGCTCAGCGTGGCGGTCCAGCGGTTGCGCGCCGGCGAGTTGATCGGGATGCATCCCGAGGCCACCATCAGCCGCAGTTTCGAGCTGCGGGAATTCAAGACCGGGGCCGCGCGGATGGCGCTGGAGGCCCAGGTGCCGATCGTTCCGGTGATCGTGTGGGGCGCCCACCGGATCTGGCCGAAGGATCATCCGAAGAAGGTGTTTCGCAACAAGGTGCCGATCACCGTCGCCGCGGGGAGGCCGATCCCGCCGCACGGCACGGTCGAGCAGCTCAACGTGACGCTGCGGCAGGCCATGAACACGCTGCTGTATCAGGTGCAGGAGGAGTATCCCCACCCCGAAGGTGAGTTCTGGGTGCCGCGACGGCTGGGCGGCAGCGCGCCGACCCGGGATGACTCGCAGGCGATCCGGCTGGCCGAACTGCAACAGCGGGTGCAGAAGTACGGAACCGACGGTGTGACCCGGCCCGGGCAGTCGCAAAGTGGACGGCATTGACGAGCGTGCCTGGCCGGCCGGGTGGATCGGCCCAGTGACCGCTCGATGACACCTAAATGACGGGGCCGACTTCCAGGCCGGCGCTGATTGCGTGCGATGTCGACGGCACCCTGTTCGACGACAACGAGGCCATCACTCCGCGTACCCGTGACGCCGTGCGGGCCGCCGTCGGCGCGGGCGCCACCTTCGTGGTGGCAACCGGTCGGCCGCCGCGCTGGATACGCCCCATCGTCGACGAGCTGGGGTTCGCGCCAATGGCGGTGTGCGCCAACGGCGCGGTCGTCTACGACCCGGCCCACGACCGGGTGGTGTCGGCACGCACCCTGTCGGTGGACACCTTGGCCGAATTGGCCGAGGTCGCGATGCGTGTGATTCCGGGCGCCGGCCTGGCGGTGGAGCGCATCGGTCGCAGCGCCCACGACACCGCCACGCCGCAGTTCGTCAGCTCCCCGGGCTATGAGCATGCGTGGCTGAACCCGGACAACACCGAGGTGTCCATCGAGGACCTGCTCAGCGCGCCGGCGATCAAGCTGTTGATCCGCCAAGCCGGCGCGCGCAGCGCGGACATGGCGGCCGAACTCGCCAAACACGTCGGCATCGAAGGCGACATCACCTACTCGACCAACAACGGGCTGGTGGAGATCGTGCCGCTGGGCATCAGCAAGGCCACCGGCATCGAAGAGATCGCCGTCCCGCTGGAGATCGGTAACGACGAGGTGGTGGCGTTCGGGGACATGCCCAACGACCTGCCGATGCTGCGCTGGGCCGGGCGCGGCGTGGCGATGGGCAACGCCCATCCCGACGTCCTGGCCGCCGCCGACGAGGTGACCACACGAAACAACGACGACGGGGTGGGACGGGTGTTGGAGCGCTGGTGGAGCTAGCGCAGGGCCGTGCTGGTAGCCCCGCCGAGCTCCGCCACAGCCGTAGCAAAATGTGGCAGACTGCCCGCGTGCCCGCCTTCTGGCCCGTCGCTGTCCGTCAGGTGTTCGCTCGCCTGACCGGCAGGGGTGCTGGGGGCGGCCTGGTGTCCGGACCGAAGGACCGGTAATGGTGTCCGACGAAGAGCCGCCCAAGGGTGGCGAGCGCGCGGACGACAAGTCGCAGCCGTCCAGCGCCGGCGACGCGGCCGAGGTGGAAGAGCAACCGACGCAGCAGGACGACGACTCGGACGAGTTCGCCGCCGGCGGCAGCATGCAGTTTCAGGACGCGGAGACGACCAAGCCGCGCCCCCCGACCCCGGCCGAGGTGCGGGCGCGGGACAAGTACGCCAAGAAGCAGCAGGAGCTTGAACAGGCGCGTCTGGAAGCCGAGGAGAAACGCCGCCGCCAGCGCCGCGTCTTGATGGGCGCCGCGGCGGGGGTCGGAGTGGTCGGTTTGGTGGCCGGCCTTGGATATTGGATGTTTTCGTCGCCCACCGTCACCGCGCAATGCGTCCGGGATGATCCGAGTGGTCAGCCGATCATCGTGCCGGACAGTTACTGCACCGGGCACACCGCGGGGCTCAACGGCTTTTTCTTCTTTGGCGGACACCAATACCGCTACTACTACGGCAGTTCCGGGACGATAGGGTCGCGGCCCACCGGCGGCAGCACCGTCGCGCCCAAGGGTGCCACCATCACCACGAAGTCCGGAACCACCATTTCGCGCGGCGGGCTAGGCGGCTCATCGAGTAAGAGCAGCGGATCGTGAAGCGTGCCAGGCACCAGCCGCGGCCGACGTGGCAGACGATCGTGGAATCGCAAGGGCTGGTGTACGGGACACCCGCGCGCGACGCCCGGGGCCGGGCCCGGCCATATTGGGACGAATCGGTTCACTACGTGTTCGACATGGACGAGATCCTGGCGCTGGAGGCCGATGTCGAACTGCTGCACTCGATGTGCCTGAACGCCGTCGAGCAGGTGGTGCTGATGGAACGGTTCGCGGATTTCGGTCTGCCGGAATGGAGTTGGCAGGCCATCGCCGAGTCGTGGCGGCGCTCCGACCCGCATGTGTACGGCCGTTTCGACTTGCGTTACGACGGGCGCCGGCCGGCGGTGCTGCTCGAGTACAACGCCGATACGCCGACGACGCTCTTGGAAGCCGCTATCCTGCAATGGTATTGGCTCAAAGACGTCTTCCCCGCGGATGACCAGTGGAATTCCCTGCATGAGCAACTGGTGGACCGCTGGAAGCAGCTGCGAGATCTGCTGCCCAGCAACGAATTACACCTGAGCTGGTCCGGGGTGGAAGCCACCGGCGAGGATCAGATCACCACCACCTACATGCAGGAGACCGCGGCGGAGGCGGGTTTTGCAACGGTAGGGCTGATGATCGAGGACCTCGGCTGGGATTCCGCCCTGGAGCGTTTCGTCGACCTGGAAGAGGCCCCGATCGACGCGGTGTTCAAGCTCTACCCGTGGGAGTGGGTGCTCGACGACGAGTTCGGCAAACACGTGGTGTCCAGCCTGCCGCAGACGGCGTGGATCGAGCCGCTGTGGAAGACCCTGCTGTCGAACAAGGCGATTCTGGCGGTGCTGTGGGAAATGTATCCGGGACACCCAAACCTGTTGCCCGCCTACATCGATGATCCGCATGAGCTGACCGAGTACGTGCGCAAGCCCAAGCTCGGGCGGGAGGGGGCGAACATCACCGTCGTCGGCGCCGGTATGCAGGCCGCGACCGGTGGTGTCTACGGCGAGGAGGGCTACGTCTATCAGTTGCTGGACCCGTTGCCCGAATTCGACGACATGCGCCCCGCGCTGGGGGCCTGGATCGTCGGCGATTCGGCGGCCGGGCTCGGTATTCGCGAGACCGCGGGGCTGATCACCGACGACGGCGCGGCCTTTGTCCCACACCGGATTCCCCGGAAGTGAACTTCTGAGCAAGTGAACGGAGTTGATCGATGACGACAACAACCATCGTGGCGCTGAATCCGAGTTATTGGGACCACGGCTACTGGTCCGTGCTCGGCCGGGGCGCCGGGGCCATCGTCTTGTACGCCGTGGTGGGCCTGATCCTGATGCTGGTCGGGTTCTACGCCATCGACCTGACCACGCCGGGCCCGCTGCGCCGGATGGTGAGCGCGGGCAAGCCGAACGCGATCGTCGTCTCGGCGGCGGGCATGGTAAGCATGGCGTTGATCGTGGTGCTGGCCATCTACTCGTCGTCGGGAAAACTGCTCGAGGGCCTGGCGGGGTCGGCGGTGTTCGGCCTGGTCGGGATCGTCGCCCAGGTCGTGATGATGCGGATCGCGACGCTGGCGATCGGCATCGACATGGACGCGGTGTTCAACTCCGATGAATTCGAGTACGAGGCGCTCATGGTTGCCGCCGCGCAGGTCGCGCTGGGCATCGTGGTAGCGGTTGCAATTCTTTGAGGTGCCAACATGTTTGAGGCGGGCGAGCAGCTGCGCGTTGCCGTTGACGTGATGACGGCGTGGACGACGGATCCAGACAACGTGGATTTTGCGATCGGCCGGGCCAAGGGGTACCTCGACGAGGGGCCCGACGGCTATCAGACCCTGCTGGCCGGGTTCGTCGGGCTCTCCGGGTGGCTGCTGATCCGGCTGGCCAAGGCCGAGAGCGGCAAGGCCACTCGGGACGAGATGAGGACGATTCTGCAGGACATCGCGCGCAGGTCCATCTAGGTTTCGCGCAGGCTTTTCGGTGGCACGCAGGCCGCTCTCAGGGTGTCGGCGTCGATGCTGCGCGGCCGGTAGGGCAGCGCCGGCAAGCGCGCCACCATCACCGCCAGGGGATCGATTTCGGCGTCGGTCAGCCCGCACAAAAACGACCATTCATGTTCGTCGCTGCCGAAATAGCTTACGGTTGCGAAGGATTGGCGAAAGCGCAGCCACGATTGGCGCAGCGACTCGTTGCGCCAGAGCGTCGGGCAGCCGGCCTGTGCGACCACGACGCGACCGATCGCACCGCAGCGCTGCAGAAATGCCGTGTCGTAGAGGCGGTTGTGCTGGGCGGGCTCGAGCCGCTCGTCGGGAAGGTCGATGACCACGATGTCGTAGGTCGCGCCGGCGCGCTCGACGAATTCCCAGCCGTCGCAATAGTGCATTCTGATCGGGCCGAATCCGGCTTCGGCCCGGCACAATTCGTCGGCACTGTAGCCGTAGGGCAGGTGTCGTGCGCACAGCCGCACCGCGTCGCGGTCGATGTCGACGTGATCGACGTGGGTGGCGCCGGCCGCCACGGCGAGCTGGCTGATCACGCCCTCACCCGAGCCGATGACCAGGACCCGGGTCACCGTACCGGCCAGCAGCAGCGCAGGAACCAGCAGCGCCTCGTGATACACGAGCTGGCTGAATTCGGTGCTCTGCCGTTCCCCGTCGCTGAACAGCGCGACACCCTGGTGGGTACGGCCGATCACCAGGTGCTGGAATCCGGTGTGCACGTCGCAGCTGACCTCGCTGATCCGCCAGCTTCGGGTCAGCCCCGGTGCCAGCGGCTCGACCACTTCCCGGTGCGGCGCGGCGGGCGTGTCGACGAAATATGTTGGCAATGCCGGAAACCCGTTGAACGACACGGAGGCATAGCTGAAGGTGTAGGCGCCGGTGTCCGCAATCTCGACTCGGTCGCCGGGGACCAGGGTGACGGGGAGGGGATAGCTGCGGTACAGCACGTCGTCGCCGTCGCAGGTCGGTCCCGCGACGACCGCATCGGCGAATCGATCGCCGTCACGGTCGGTGCGGAGTCGGTACCGGATGTATTCGTTCTCGGTCTCGGCCAGGCCACCGTAGCGCCCGATGTCGAGGTATACCCACCGCCGGGCATCGGTGCCGGTGCGCACGGCCACCACCTGGCAGGTGATGGTTCCCGCCGCGGCCACCAGCAACCGGCCGGGCTCCAGCACGAGCCGGGGCGGACGGGCACCGAAATGCCGGGCCAGCGCGTCGGTGATGGTTGCCGCGATGGTGTCGAGATCCGGCGCGTCCTGCGCGTAGGAAACCGGGAAGCCGCCCCCGATGTTGAGCGTGTCGAGTCCGTCAATTGCGTCGAATATCTGTGCAGCGCTTTGTATTCCGAGGGCCCAGGCCGTGGGATCCAATTGTTGGGAGCCCACATGAAAGCAGACGCCTTCCGGCCGCAGTCCCAGTCGCGCCGCGTGCGTCAGCAGCTCCGCCGCGGCCTGCGGCGCGCAGCCGAACTTATGCCCGAAGGGCGTGACCGACGCCGGAAAGTCCGCTGCGATGCGGCATTCCACGCCCGCACCCGGGGCGTGCTCGGCAATGGCGATCAAGCCCTGCTCGGTATCGAAGGCGAAGTGCCGGACCCCGCGCGCGTGTGCCCGGGCGATGTCGGTCGGCTTCTTGATGGTGTTGCCGAACGTCAGCCTCGCGCCGTCGATGCCTGCGGCGCCACACGTCTCGATCTCACCGACGGAGGCGACATCGAAAGCGCAGCCCTCGCCGGCGAGCAGTCGCAGGATCGGCTCGGACGGATTCGCCTTGACCGCATAGCGGATTTGCGCCCCCGGCAACGCGGCGCGCAGCGCGCGATAGTTCTGCCGTACCCGGCCGAGATCGAGGCTCAGGTACGGGGTCGCGGCGCTCCGATCGGGCACAGCTCGCACACTAGTACGCGTCGGTCGCGGCCCGGCGTCAGCTGTCCGGGTGGGCCGGTAACGAGAAGTGTTCGGGCGGCACCTCCGGGGCGCTGGGCTCCTGCCCGGACAGTTGTGTGGTGATGCCGTGAAGCACCTGGTTGACGTTGCCGGTGAGACGGTTGTAGTTCAATGTCCCGTGCTGGAAGTTCTGTGTGATCTGCAGCGGCTCTTGTATTTCGGCGCTGGTCGGCAAGCCCAACGGACCGCGCTCATAGCTTTGCGCCGCCCAGGCGTCGTAGATGGCACCCGTGACGGGCTGTGCACCGGTGGCCGGCGACCAGTACATGGCGCCCCTGGCGAAGGTGGAGTAGCGGGCACCGCCTTCGGCGTTGTCCTCGGGTGACGTCGGCGCACCCAGCACGCTGTTCATCCCGCCGAGTTCCTGCCAGCGCTGATAAATCGCGCCACCGGCCAGCGCCTGGATCAGTTCCTCCGGCGGGTCGTTGAAATGCGATGCGATATCCCGGATTTCGTCCATCAACGCGTACGCGGCATTACCCGGGCAGTCGGTGTTGCCGACATCGCGGTGGGTGAAGATGGTCGGCAGCGTGGCGAGGGCGCCCGCCGGGAAGGTGGTGTAGTGGCTGCCCGCGGACTCCAGCGTCACCGTGCCTTTGGGGTCCACACCGTCCAGGCCCAGCCGCCAGCCCAGCAGCCGGCCGACGGCCCGCAACTGCAGGGGCGTCGGGGGGACGTCGTCGAAGTTGCCGATCATCGCCACGCCCCAGGTGTTGCGGTTGAAGCCGCCGGTATGGAAGCCCTCGACCGCCTTGGTCAGCCCGCCGGCACTGCCCTCGAACACCTGACCGTACTTGTCGACCAGCGCGTTGTATGCGATGTCGCACCAGCCCAGCGTCTTGCTGTGGTAGGTGTAGATCGCCTTGACGATGCCCGCCGATTCCAGCGGCGAATAGTCGTTGCTGCCGGCGGTGTGGTGAATGACGGCGGCGCGCACCCCGTTGTCGTACTGCGGGGCCCCGCAGCGCAGCGACTCATCGGCGCCCCACTCCGCACGGCTGATGATGGGGGGCGCCTGGCCGGGCATCACGACTCCGGACGGCGGCGTCCATTGGGTGTCGACCGGGGCCTGCGGTGGGGAGATCAGGATCGCGGAGATGTTCTGTCCGAACGGCTGTTCGCGGGACGCGGGGCGATAGCCCAGGTCGGTGTCCGGTTTCGGGATCAGCGGAGGCAGGCTGGGAGCGGCGTCGAGCGGGCGGGTGACCGCGATCTGCACCGTGGTGGTGGTGCCGACGAACAGCGGGTCGGTGCTGCGGGGGCCTTCGGTGGGACCCGGCTGGGCCGACTCTGCTTCGGCCGCCTTGTCCGGAGCCGCGGTTTCGTACTCGGTCTGATACCACGGCCCCCAGGAGCCGTCGGCGTGCTTGGCCCGCACCCGGGTCGACGTGCCGGCCAGGTCGCCGGTCAAAGCGACCAGCGAGAACGGCGTCGGTTGGGTGAGTTCGCGGACCGTGACGCCGCCGGTGAGTCCGACCAGCGGCTGTTCGGCGAGCTGGGTGTCGCGGGCCGGTGCCGCCGTGGCGGGACCGCCGTGCTCGCGGGTTAGATCCGCCACCGCCGAAACGAGGACAACCGTCGCCGCGACGGCGGTGAGCAACGTCGTGGGCGCGCGGCGACGAGACGACACCAGCTGATGTTACGTGTGTTTCTGGTGTTATTTATGTGACGACACGTCGTCGGTGTGTCCTCGACGCGGCCCAAACGTTCGACGGCACCGCAGAGTGTGGTGGCTCTGCGGTGCCGTCAGGTGACAGGACCCCCAAAGGTCTAGACGGGAGGCAGCGCCGGCGGAAGCGCGGCACCGGCCGCCGGCAGGGCAGCGCCCGCGGCGGGCAGGGCGGCACCGGCCGCCGGCAGGGCACCGGCGGCATGCGGGAGCGCGGCCGCCGCACCAGGCAGGGCACCCGCCGCGCCAGGCAGGGCACCCGCGGCGCCGGGCAGGGCCCCGGCGGCACCGGGCAGGCCCGCACCACCTTGCGCCTGCGCGATGGCCGGCATCACCAACCCCTTGAGCAGGTCGATGGCCTGGCCGGCACCCAGCTGGTTGGCGGCCTGCATCACGTCATTGACGAGTCCGCCGCTACCGCTGCCGCTGCCGCCGCCGACCGGCGAGGTGCCGCCGAGCGTCGAGGGGTCACCCAGGATCGGATACGTGCCGTCGACACCCGGGTCCAGCGGAGCGCTGATCGGCACTTCGCCGGGGGTGCCCACGCCCGGGGTGAGGCCGGCCGGGCTGGTCAGTGCCGGGTTTAGCCCTGCTGCCGGTGTCGTCGGCAGGCCGGGGGTTGGCACACCGGGCTGCGGCAGCGCGCCCGGGCTGGACAGGCCCGTGGCGCCCGGCGTCAGGCCGGGACTCGTCAGGCCGGGGCTGGTCAGCCCCGGATTCGTCAGGCCGGGTGTGCCCAGCCCAGGCGTTCCCAGCCCCGGGCTGGTCAGGCCGGGACTGGTCAAGCCCGGGCTGGTCAGACCGGTGGTCCCCAAGCCGGGAGAACCGAGCCCCGGGCTGGTGAGGCCCGTGGTGCCGGTGCCACCCAGGGCGGGCACCGGGGGCAGGTTGATCCCGAACGAGGACAGACCCTGGGTCAGGGCTCCCATGAGCTCACCCGGCAGGTCGGACATGACGGCGGCCTGCTTGAACTCGTGGTGCTCCACCGGTTTGTTGGCGGCGGTCGATTCGTAAACCAGGAAGTACGCGCAAGGACTCGCCACTGCCAGGGCGGCGACCGCGCTCATGGCTGTCGAGAGCTTGCGACGGCGTCGGTTCGGCACGGAAGTCTCCTCAATCTATCGGTTGTGTCGGGGCGCCCGGCCGGTCCGTTCCGGTGGGAACCACACAGAATTGATGGTACGAGTGAGAAGCTCGTGACTAGAGTGGCGATATTGAATCGTGAGGTTTTTGCGACCCTGCGCGTTACGTGCGATTCGAATCACTGCAAACCACTTTTTACGTGCTCGAACCCCGGCCCGCCCGGCTCGCCGGATGGGGTAGCCGCGCGGGGTCCGATACCCTAAGCAACCGATGACCGCTCGTTTTGACCTCCTCGTCGTCGGTTCCGGTTTCTTCGGCCTCACCATCGCCGAGCGCGTGGCCAGCCAACTCGGGAAGCGCGTGCTCGTCGTGGAGCGCCGCCCGCACATTGGCGGCAACGCCTACTCGGAAGCCGAGCCGCAGACGGGGATCGAGGTCCACAAGTACGGCGCACACCTGTTCCACACCTCCAACAAGAGGGTCTGGGACTACGTGCGCCAGTTCACCGACTTCACCAACTATCAGCACCGCGTGTACGCGATGCACAACGGGCAGGCCTACCAATTCCCCATGGGTCTGGGCCTGGTCTCGCAATTCTTCGGCAAATACTTCACCCCCGACCAGGCCCGGCAGCTGATCGCGGAGCAGGCCGCCGAGATCGACACCGCCGACGCGCAGAACCTCGAGGAAAAGGCCATCTCGCTGATCGGCCGACCGCTCTACGAGGCGTTCGTCAAGGGTTACACCGCCAAGCAATGGCAGACCGATCCGCGGGAACTGCCCGCGGCGAACATCACCCGGCTGCCGGTGCGCTACACCTTCGACAACCGCTACTTCAACGACACCTACGAGGGCCTGCCAGTCCACGGGTACACGGCGTGGCTGCAGAACATGGCCGCCGACGAGCGCATCGAGGTTCGGCTGAACACCGACTGGTTCGACGTCCGCGACCGGCTTCGCGCCGAGAACCCCGACGCCCCGGTGGTCTACACCGGGCCGCTGGACCGCTACTTCGACTACGCCGAAGGCCGGCTCGGCTGGCGCACCCTGGACTTCGAGCTGGAGGTGCTGCCCACCGGGGACTTCCAGGGCACCCCGGTGATGAACTACAACGACCTCGACGTGCCCTACACCCGTATCCACGAATTCCGGCACTTCCACGTCGAACGCGACTATCCGACCGACAAGACGGTGATCATGCGGGAGTACTCCCGCTTCGCCGCGGACGATGACGAGCCGTACTACCCGATCAACACCGAGGCCGACCGCATCCTGCTGGCCGCCTACCGGGCCCGGGCGAAGTCCGAATCCACCTCTGACAAGGTGCTTTTCGGTGGCCGCCTGGGTACCTATCAATACCTGGACATGCACATGGCGATTGCCAGCGCACTGAGCATGTACGACAACACCCTGGCGCCGCACCTGCGGGACGGCGCATCGTTGACCCAGGACGACAACGCCGAGAGCAAACAGGACGGTGCGCGCTGATGCGCGCCCACCACGATGCACCGCGACGCATGATGAGGAGTGGCGCCCAATGACTGCCGTGAGCTTGCTGTCTCGTATCATCTTGCCCCGGCCGGGTGAACCGCTCGACGTCCGAAAGCTCTATCTGGAGGAGTCGACCACCAACGCGCGGCGCGCGCACGCGACCAGCCGTACCTCGCTGGAGATCGGCAAGGAATCCGAGGTGTCGTTCGCCACCTACTTCAACGCCTTCCCGGCCAGTTACTGGCGACGCTGGTCGATCTGCACGTCGGTGGTGTTGCGGGTCGAGCTGACCGGAACCGGGCGCGTGGACGTGTACCGCACGAAAGCCACCGGGGTGCGGATTTCCGTGCAAGGCCGCCAGTTCGTCGGCACCGACGAACAACCCGCCGTCGTCGAGATCGAGGTGGGGCTCAAGCCCTTCGAGGACGGCGGCTGGATCTGGTTCGACATCACCACCGACACCGAGGTCACCCTGCGCAGCGGCGGGTGGTATGCGACCGAGCCCGCCCCCGGCACGGCCAAGGTCGCCGTCGGCATCCCCACCTTCAACCGCCCCGCGGACTGTGTCAACGCACTGGCCGATCTCACCGCAGATCCCTTGGTGGACGCGGTAATCGGTGCGGTCATCGTGCCGGATCAGGGGGTCCGGAAGGTGCGCGACCACCCCGACTTCCCGGCCGCGGCCGCGGGCCTGGGCACCCGGCTGTCCATTCACGACCAGCCCAACCTCGGTGGCTCCGGCGGCTACAGCCGGGTGATGTACGAGGCGCTGAAAAACACTGACTGCGAACAGATTCTGTTCATGGACGACGACATCCGCATCGAGCCGGACTCGATCCTGCGGGTGCTGGCCCTGAGCCGCTTCGCCAAAACGCCGATGCTGATCGGCGGCCAGATGCTCAATCTGCAGGAGCCCTCGCACCTGCACATCATGGGCGAGGTGGTGGACCAGTCGAACTTCATGTGGACCGCCGCGCCGCACGCCGAATACGACCACAACTTCGCCGAATTCCCGTTGGGGGACAAGAACGAACGCAGCGCGCTGCTGCACCGGCGCATCGACGTCGACTTCAACGGTTGGTGGACATGCATGATCCCGCGGCAGGTCGCCGAGGAACTCGGCCAGCCGCTGCCCTTGTTCATCAAATGGGACGACGCCGAATACGGTCTGCGCGCCGGCGAACACGGCTACCCAACCGTCACCCTGCCCGGTGCGGCGATCTGGCACATGGCCTGGAGCGACAAGGACGACGCGATCGACTGGCAGGCCTACTACCACCTGCGCAACCGGCTGGTGGTCGCGGCGTTGCACTGGGACGGCGACATCACCGGACTGGTCCGCAGCCACCTCAAAGCAACGCTGAAACACCTTGCCTGCCTTGAGTATTCGACTGTGGCGATCCAGAATCGCGCCATCGACGACTTCCTGGCCGGACCGGAGCACATCTTCTCGATCTTGGAATCGGCGCTGCCGGAAGTGCATCGGCTGCGCAAGGAATACCCGGACGCCGTCGTGCTGCCCGCGGCCAGTGAGCTGCCGCCACCGCGGGACAAGACCAAGGCGATGAAGCCGCCGGTCAACCCGGTGTCGATCGGCTACCGGCTGGCCCGGGGAATCCTGCACAACCTCAAGGCCGCCGACCCGGAAAGCCACCGGCGTCCGCAGTACAACGTGCCGACCCAGGACGCGCGCTGGTTCCGGCTGTGCACCGTCGACGGCGTCACCGTCACCACCGCCGACGGATGCGGCGTGGTGTACCGGCAGCGCGATCGACGCAAGATGTTCACCTTGCTGCTGCAGTCGCTGCGCCGGCAGCGTCAGCTGTTGCGCCGGTTCGATGAGATGCGCCGGGTCTACCGCGGTGCGCTGCCGGTGCTGTCCAGCAAGCAGAAGTGGGAGACGGCGTTGCTGCCCGCGACACAGCATGGCTGAACCCGCGGTCGAGGCGCCCACCGGCGAGGTGGCCGCGATGGTCGCCGTGCAATCGGCACTGGCCGGCCGCCCCGGGGCGCTGGCCGTCGCCCGCGCCATGTCGCACTTCGGCGAGCACAGCCTCGGCTGGCTCGTCCTCGCGGCGTTCGGTGCGCTCGTGGTACCCGCGCGCCGCCGCGACTGGCTGGTCGCCGGGACGGGCGCGTTCACCGCGCACGCGAGTGCGGTGCTGATCAAGCGGGTGGTGCGCCGCAAGCGCCCGCATCACCCCGCCGTCCAGGTCAACGTCGGCACCCCCAGCCAGCTGAGTTTCCCGTCCGCGCACGCCACCTCGACCACGGCCGCGGCGGTGCTGATGGGACGGGCCGCCGGGCTGCCGCGGGGACTGAGCGCGGCGGTGCTGGTGCCGCCCATGGCGCTGTCGCGGATACTGCTGGGCGTGCACTATCCCAGCGATGTCGCTTTCGGCGTGGCGCTCGGCGCCACCGTCGCACGCCTTGCACTCTGGCTCGATAGGAAGTCGAGATAGGTGTGTCGGAGATGAGCGAAGACGTGGTGACCGGACGGCCACCGGCGAACCTGATCACCGGAGTGATCAAGGCGATGCGCCCGCGCCAGTGGGTCAAGAACGTGTTGGTGGTGGCGGCCCCGGTGGCCGCGGCCGGGCGCGGCGGCCGCTACGACTACGCCGAGGTAGCGACAAAGGTGGGCGTGGCGTTCGTCGTGTTCAGCCTGGCGGCCTCGGCGATCTACCTGATCAACGACGTCCGCGACGTGGAGGCCGACCGCGAGCATCCGACCAAGCGGTTCCGGCCGATCGCGGCCGGTGTGGTGCCCGAGTGGCTCGCCTACCTGCTGGCGGCGGTGCTGGGCATCGCCTCGCTGGCCATCTCCTGGTGGCTCACCCCCAACCTCGCTGTGGTGATGGCCGTCTACATCGCGATGCAACTGGGCTACTGCTTCGGGCTGAAACACCAAGCGGTGATGGACATTTGCATCGTGTCGTCGGCGTATTTGCTGCGGGCCATCGCCGGAGGCGCGGCCACCGACATTCCGCTTTCCCGGTGGTTCCTGCTGACCGCGGCGTTCGCGTCGCTGTTCATGGTGGCCGGCAAACGCTATGCCGAGTTGCAGCTGGCCGAGCGCACCGGCGCGGCCATCCGCAAGTCGCTGGAGAGCTACACCAGCACGTATCTGCGGTTCGTCTGGACGTTGTCGGCGACCGCGGTGGTGATGTGCTACGGCCTGTGGGCTTTCGAGCGGGACCGCTACTCGGGTTCCTGGTTCGCGGTGTCGATGGTCCCCTTCACGATCGCGATCCTGCGCTATGCCGTCGACGTCGACGGCGGACTGGCCGGCGAGCCCGAAGACATCGCACTGCGTGACCGGGTGTTACAGCTGCTGTTCCTGGCGTGGATCGCAACGGTTGGTGCCGCGGTTGCCTTCGGCTAGTCCCGGCCTGGAGGCCATCAAGCGTGAGGTGATGCGCCGCCGGGCCGGGGGCAGGCGGCGTGGTCGGTCGCCGTTCCCGTACGACACCGTGGTGCGGGCCAGCCTGTGGATTAGCGTGGCGGTGGTCGCGGTGCTGTTCGGGTGGGGTGCCTGGCAGCGGCGCTGGATTGCCGACGACGGACTGATCGTGCTGCGCACGGTGCGCAACCTGCTGGCCGGCAATGGCCCGGTGTTCAACCAGGGCGAGCGGGTGGAGGCGAACACCTCGACCGCCTGGACCTACCTGATGTACGCCGGCGGCTGGGTCGGCGGACCGCTGCGGCTGGAGTACGTCGCGCTGACGTTGGCGCTGGTGCTGTCGGTGACCGGAATCGTGCTGCTGATGCTGGGCACGGGCCGGCTCTACGCCCCCAGCCTGCGGGGCCGCCGCGCGATCATGCTGCCCGCCGGGGCGCTGGTCTACATCGCGCTGCCGCCGGCGCGTGACTTCGCCACCTCCGGCCTGGAAAACGGCCTGACGCTGGCGTATTTGGGGTTGCTGTGGTGGATGCTGGTCTGCTGGTCCCAGCCGGTGCGCAACCGTCCCGACAGCGAGCTGTTCCTCGGGACGCTGGCCTTCGTCGCGGGATTCAGTGTGCTGGTCCGTCCCGAGCTGGCGCTGATGGGCGGACTGGCGCTGATCATGATGCTGACAGCGGCCCGAAGGTGGCGACGCCGGGTGCTGATCGTGGTGGCCGGCGGGCTGCTGCCGGTGGCGTACCAGATTTTCCGGATGGGCTACTACGGGCTGCTGGTGCCCGGCACCGCGCTGGCCAAGGACGCCGCAGGTGACAAGTGGTCGCAGGGCATGATTTATCTGTCCAATTTCGTCCACCCCTACGCGGTGTGGCTGCCGGTGCTGCTGCTGGTGCCGCTGGGGGTGATGGTGATGGCCGCGCGACGCCGGCCGTCGTTTCTGCGCCCGATGCTGGCGCCCAATTACGGCCGGCTGGCCCGCCGCGTGCAGAGCCCGCCGGCGGTGGTCGGCTTCGTCCTGGTCAGTGGGCTGCTGCAGGCGTTGTACTGGACCCGGCAGGGCGGCGATTTCATGCATGCGCGAGTGCTGTTGGCGCCCCTGTTTTGTTTGCTGGCACCCGTCGCCGTGGTGCCGGTACTGATTCCCGACGGACAGGATTACTCCCGCGAGACGGGGTACTGGCTGGCCGGCGCCGCCGGCCTGCTGTGGGTAGGTCTGGCGGGCTGGTCGCTGTGGGCAGCAAACTCACCGGGGATGGGCTACGACGCCACCCACGTCACCTACACCGGCATCGTCGACGAGCGGCGGTTCTACGCCCAGGCGACCGGGCACGCCCACCCGCTGACCGCGGAGGACTACCTGGATTACCCGCGCATGGCCGCCGTGCTGACCGCGCTGGATAACACGCCGGAGGGAGCGCTGCTGCTGCCGTCCGGCAATTACACGCAGTGGGACCTGGTGCCCATGCTGCAAGCGCCACCCGGCCAGCCTCCGCAAAAGCCCCAGCACGCAGTGTTTTTCACGAATTTGGGGATGCTGGGCATGAACGTCGGGCTCGACGTGCGGGTGATCGATCAGATCGGGTTGGCCAACCCGCTTGCCCAGCACACTCAGCGCCTGACGCACGGGCGGATCGGGCACGACAAGAACCTCTTCCCCGACTGGGTGATCGCCGACGGGCCCTGGGTGAAGCTGTACCCGGGTGTTCCGGGCTATCTGGACGTCAATTGGGTCGCTCAGGCGGTGGCTGCCCTGCAGTGCCCGGAGACCAAGGCCGTGCTGGCCTCGGTGCGCGCGCCGATGACGGTGCATCGGTTCGTCTCAAACTTCTTGCACTCCTTCGAATTCACCGCCTATCGGATCGACCGGGTACCCCGCTACGAACTCGCTCGGTGCGGTCTTCCGGTGCCACCGGAGATTCCCCCGCCGCCCCGGGAGTGATATTGCGGGGATAAATCTCACAGATCACGAACCAATCTCGATTCTGCTGATGCCACACACTGACAGCAAATTCACATCTGCGGGACGACCAGCGTGCGAACACCGCCCGGCACATGGGCAAACGTCCGTTTCTTGTGCGGCGTCCGTCGGTAAAAGCCGACGAAAACAGCGCCGGGAGCCGGTTTGCGGAGTCTCCTCGATGCGAGCCCCGCCGGTTGGTGTGGTTCACTACTTCAGTACTGCCGCGCCCTTTGCGCATGCAGTCCGAACCAATCGACGACGCGCCCTGCTGAAGGACGCGCCGAAAAGATGAGGAAGCAAGGATGACGCTTGTTGACAGGTTTCGCGCCGCCGTGGCACGGATGCCACGCCGACTCGTGGTGGGTGCCGCAGGTGCGGCTCTGCTGTCGGGTCTGATCGGCGTCGTGGGGGGCTCGGCAACAGCCGGGGCGTTCTCTCGCCCCGGTCTGCCGGTGGAGTACCTGCAGGTTCCGTCGGCGGCCATGGGCCGTGACATCAAGGTCCAATTCCAAAGCGGTGGCGCCAACTCGCCGGCGCTGTACCTGCTCGACGGCATGCGCGCGCAGGACGACTTCAACGGCTGGGACATCAACACCCCGGCGTTCGAGTGGTACAACCAGTCGGGCATCTCGGTGGTCATGCCCGTCGGGGGCCAGTCGAGCTTCTACTCCGACTGGTACAAGCCCGCCTGCGGCAAGGCCGGCTGCACCACCTACAAGTGGGAGACCTTCCTGACCAGCGAGCTGCCGCAGTACCTGTCGGCGCAGAAGCAGGTCAAGCCGACCGGCAGCGCGGCCGTCGGTCTGTCGATGGCGGGCTCGTCGGCGCTGATCCTGGCCGCCTACCACCCCGAGCAGTTCCCGTACGCCGGCTCGCTGTCGGCGCTGCTGGACCCGTCGCAGGGGATGGGGCCGTCACTGATCGGCCTGGCCATGGGTGACGCCGGTGGCTACAAGGCCGCCGACATGTGGGGTCCGTCGAGCGACCCGGCATGGCAGCGCAACGACCCGTCGCTGCAGGTCGGCAAGCTGGTCGCGAACAACACCCGGATCTGGGTGTACTGCGGCAACGGCAAGCCGTCGGACCTCGGTGGCGACAACCTGCCCGCCAAGTTCCTCGAGGGCTTCGTGCGGACCAGCAACCTGAAGTTCCAGGACGCCTACAACCAGGCCGGTGGCCACAACGCGGTGTGGAACTTCGACGCCAACGGCACGCACGACTGGCCGTACTGGGGCGCGCAGCTGCACGCCATGCTGCCCGACCTGCAGTCGGCGCTAGGCGCGACGCCGGGTGCGGGGCCGGCCACCGCGGCCGCCGCTGGTTCCACCACCCAGGGCACCTAAACACAGCACGACCGAGCGGCGGGAACCCTTGCGGGTTCCCGCCGCTTCGTCGTTTGCGGGGGTGTGACGTGTTTCACTACCCTGCGGGTCGGCCGTACTTCGGCGCTGGTTACTGTGCAAACACAGCGACTACACGATGGAGGGTGGACATGACGGTCGTGCGGGGTGTGCCAGCGGTTCTCCGGGTGCTCTGCGTGGCGGTGCTGGCGGCCGGGCTGGCCTTGGCGCTACAGCCGGCCGGACTCGTCGGCAAAGCCAGGGCGGCAGGCTACGAAAGCCTGATGGTGCCATCGGCGGCCATGGGTCGCGATATCCCGGTGGCGTTCTTGGGCGGCGGACCGCACGCGGTGTACCTGCTGGACGCTTTCAACGCGGCGCCCGATGTCAGCAACTGGGTGACCGCCGGCAACGCGATGAACACGCTGGCCGGTAAGGGCATCTCGGTGGTGGCCCCCGCGGGCGGCGCGTGGAGCATGTACACCAACTGGGAGCAGGACGGCAGCAAGCAGTGGGATACCTTCCTGTCCAGCGAGCTACCCGACTGGCTGGCCGCCAACAAGGGCCTGGCCCCCGGTGGTCACGGCGCAGTCGGCGCCTCGCAGGGCGGGTACGGCGCGCTGGCGCTGGCGGCGTTCCACCCCGACCGCTTCGGTTTCGCCGGCTCGCTGTCCGGGTTCGTCTACCCCTCGAGCACCAACTACAACGGCGCGATCCTGGCCGGCCTGCAGCAGTTCGGCGGTATCGACGGCAATGGCATGTGGGGAGCACCGCAGCTGGGCCGCTGGAAATGGCACGACCCCTACGTGCATGCCGCACTGCTGGCGCAGAACAACACCCGGGTGTGGATCTACAGCCCGACAACCCAGGCCGGTGACGATGCCGCCATGATCGGGCAGGCGGGGGCCGCGATGGGCAGTTCGCGAGAGTTCTACCAGCAGTACCGCAGCGTCGGCGGCCACAATGGGCACTTCGACTTCCCGGCCGGCGGCGACAACGGCTGGGGCTCGTGGTCGGGCCAGCTGGGTGCCATGTCCGGCGACATCGTGGGTGCCATCCGCTAACCCCGAGACCGGTTTGCCAGCACGGACGGCGCTCCGCGCCGAGCCGGTACCGTGTATTGGAAGCAGCAGAGGGCCCGCCGGCCGCTTGACCGTATTCGAGCTGCGACCACCGACTCTGCTAGCAGGAGAACATGGCCACGAACTCCCGGCGCAATAAGCGCCGCCGCATCCTCGCCTGGGCCGCCGCGCTCAGCATGGCCGGAGTCGTCCTGTTGGTCATCGTTGCGGTGGTGACCATGCTGCGCAGCTCCGAAACCCCACCGAGCGCGGTCCCGCCGGGCGTGCTGCCGCCGTCGTCCACCAGCACTCACCCGCACAAGCCGCGGCCCGCGTCGCAGGATGCGTCGTGCCCGGACGTCGAAATGATGGTCATTCCCGGCACCTGGGAGTCGTCCCCGCAGGACGACCCGCTGAACCCGGTGCAGTTCCCGAACGCGTTGCTGCACAAGGTCACCGGGGCGATCGCCCAGCAGTTCCCATCGTCGCGGGTGCTGACCTACACCGTCCCGTATACGGCGCAATTCCGTAATCCGTTGAGCGGTGACACCCAGATGTCCTACAACGAGAGCCGGGCCGAGGGCACCCGCGCGGCGGTCCAGGCCCTGACCGACATGACCAACAAGTGCCCGCTGACCAGCTACGTGTTGATGGGGTTTTCCCAGGGCGCGGTGATCGCCGGCGATATCGCCAGCGACATCGGTAACGGCCGCGGCCCGGTCGACGACGACCTGGTGCTCGGCGTGACGCTGATCGCCGACGGCAGGCGCCAGCAGGGCGTCGGCAACGACATCGGGCCCAACCCGCCCGGCGAGGGTGCCGAGGTCACGCTACACGAGGTCCCGGTGCTGTCCGGACTGGGGCTGACCATGACCGGGGCGCGGCCGGGCGGTTTCGGCGACCTGAACAGCAAAACCAACGAGATTTGCGCGCCGGGCGATCTGATCTGCGCCGCCCCGAACGAGGCGTTCAGCATCGCGAAGCTGCCGAATACACTCAACACCCTGGCCGGCGGTGCGGGACAGCCGATCCACGCCATGTACGCCACGACGCAGTTCTGGAATCTGGACGGCGCCGCGGCGACGGATTGGACGCTGAATTGGGCGCGTAACCTCATCGAAAACGCGCCACACCCCAAGCACGGATGACTGGTCGGGGACACAGCGGTCAGGTGGCCGGTACCGGCGGCAATCGGCGGTACCTTGAGATTTGGTCTGCCGCGCGCCGCCACCTAACATTAAGAGAAAACTAAGAGCTATTAGAGTTTGGTGGATTTCCTACGACGGGTCGTAGCTCGCACGGACCGGCGCACAGTGCGCCCCGGACGAGGCTGCGGAGCTGGCCCGCGCAGACAGACGGTCGGCGAAGCCGACACCAGAACCGCCGGAGCTGCTGACCGGCGAGCGTGAAGGAGAGAGCGGCATGGCGTACCACAACCCGTTCATTGTGAACGGACGAATCAAGTTCCCGGACAATACGAACCTGGTTCGGCATGTGGAGAAGTGGGCGAAGGTCCGCGGCGACCGGCTGGCGTACCGGTTCGTGGACTTTTCCACCGAGCGCGACGGGGTGTACCGCGACATCGTCTGGCGCGATTTCAGCGCCCGCAACCGCGCCGTCGGGGCCCGCCTGCAGCAGGTTACCCAGCCCGGCGACCGAATCGCCATCCTGTGCCCGCAGAACCTGCACTACCTGATCGCCTTCTTCGGCGCGCTCTACGCCGGCCGCATCGCGGTGCCGCTGTTCGACCCCAGCGAGCCCGGCCACGTCGGTCGCCTGCACGCCGTGCTCGACGACTGCCACCCCTCGACCATCCTGACCACTACCGAGGCCGCCGAGGGCGTCCGCAAGTTCATCCGTGCCCGGGCGGCCAGGGAACGGCCACGCGTCATCGCCGTAGACGCGGTGCCCGACGAGGTCGCCGCCACCTGGGTCGAGCCCGAGGCGACCGAGGAGACCATCGCCTACCTGCAATACACCTCCGGTTCCACCCGCACCCCCACCGGCGTGCAGATCACCCACCTCAACCTGCCCACCAACGTGCTGCAGGTGCTGGTCGGCCTGGAGGGCAAGGAAGGTGACCGCGGCCTGTCCTGGCTGCCGTTCTTCCACGACATGGGCCTGATCACCGCGTTGCTGTCACCGGTGCTCGGGCACAACTTCACCTTCATGACGCCGGCCGCGTTCGTACGCCGCCCCGGCCGCTGGATCCGCGAGATGGCGCGCAAGCCCGACGACGCCCCGGACTGCGAGGTCTTCACCGTCGCTCCGAACTTCGCGTTCGAGCACGCCGCCGTCCGCGGCGTCCCGAAGGACGGCGAACCGCCGCTGGACCTGAGCAACGTCAAGGCGATCCTCAACGGCAGCGAGCCGGTGTCGCCGGCGTCGATGCGCAAGTTCTACGACGCCTTCGCGCCGTACGGTCTGCGCGACACGGCGATCAAGCCGTCCTACGGCCTGGCCGAGGCGACGCTGTTCGTCTCCACCACGCCGATGGACGAGGAGCCGACCATCATCCACGTCGACCGCGACGAGCTGAACAACCAGCGCTTCGTCCAGGTGCCCGCGGATTCGCCGAAGGCGGTCGCGCAGGTGTCCGCCGGTGTCGTCGGCGTCGACGAGTGGGCGGTCATCGTCGACCCGGACACCGCCACCGAGTTGCCCGACGGCCAGATCGGCGAGATCTGGCTGCACGGCAAGAACCTCGGCACCGGCTACTGGGGCAAGGAGCAAGAGACCAACCACACCTTCCGCAACATCCTCAAGTCGCGTATCTCCGAGTCGCACGCCGAGGGCGCGGCCGACGACGGGTTATGGGTGCGCACCGGCGACTACGGCACCTACTTCGAGGGCCACCTCTATATCGCGGGCCGGATCAAGGACCTGGTCATCATCGACGGCCGCAACCACTACCCACAGGACCTCGAGTACACCGCCCAGGAGGCCAGCAAGGCGCTGCGCACCGGATACGTGGCCGCGTTCTCGGTGCCGGCCAACCAGCTGCCGCAAGCGGTGTTCGACAATCCGCACACCGGGCTCACGTTCGACCCCGACGACACCTCCGAGCAGTTGGTGATCGTCGCCGAGCGCGCCGCGGGCACCCACAAGCTCGAGTACCAGCCCATTGCCGACGAGATTCGCGCGGCCATCGCCGTGCGCCATGGCGTCACCGTTCGTGACTTACTGCTGGTTCAGTCGGGGTCGATTCCCCGGACGTCCAGCGGCAAGATCGGCCACCGCGCCTGCCGTGCCGCCTACCTTGACGGCAGCCTGCGCAGCGGCGTGGGATCCCCGACCGCCTTTGCCAACGCAACAGACTGAATCCAGGAATCATGGCTGACACAGAATCTGACCTGCCAGACCCCGCCGATAACACCGCCGACAACACCGCTGAAGACGCCGTCCCCGGCGGCCAGGTGCCTGCCAAGAAGACGGACATGACCGTCGCCGAGATGCGGGCGTGGCTGCGTAACTGGGTGGGCCGGGCCGTCGGCCAGTCGCCCGACGCGATCGACGAGTCCGTTCCCATGGTCGAGCTGGGCCTCTCGTCGCGCGACGCCGTGGCCATGGCCGCCGACATCGAAGACCTGACCGGCGTGACGCTATCGGTTGCCGTGGCGTTCCAGCACCCGACCATCGAGTCGCTGGCAACCCGCATCATCGAGGGCGAACCCGAACGCCCCGACTGGGATTCCGGCGACCTCGACGGCGTCGACTGGACCCGCACCGGCCCGGCCGAGCGCGTCGACATCGCGATCGTCGGGCTGTCCACCCGGCTGCCCGGCGACATGAACAGCCCGGACGAAACCTGGCAGGCGCTGATGGAGGGCCGCGACGCCATCACCGACCTGCCCGAGGGCCGCTGGTCGGAATTCCTCGAGGAGCCGCGCATCGCCCAGCTGGTCGCCAAGGCCCGCACCCGCGGCGGCTACCTGAAAGACGTCAAGGGCTTCGACTCGGAGTTCTTCGCGATCGCCAAGACCGAGGCCGACAACATCGACCCGCAGCAGCGGCTGGCGCTCGAGCTGACCTGGGAGGCCCTCGAGCACGCCCGCATCCCCGCGTCGAGCCTGCGTGGTGAGGCCGTCGGCGTGTACGTCGGATTCTCCAACCACGACTATCAGTTCCTGGCGGTGGCCGACCCGACCGTCGCGCACCCCTACGCCATCACCGGCACCGCGAACTCGATCATCGCCAACCGGGTGTCCTACTTCTACGACTTCCGTGGCCCCTCGGTGGCGCTGGACACCGCGTGCTCGAGCTCGTTGGTGGCGACGCACCAGGCGGTGCAGGCGCTGCGCAACGGCGAATGCGACGTGGCCCTGGCCGGCGGCGTCAACGCGCTCCTCACCCCGCTGGCGACGTTGGGCTTCGACGAGATCGGTGCCGTGCTCGCGCCGGACGGCCGGATCAAGTCGTTCTCCAAGGACGCCGACGGCTATACCCGCTCCGAGGGCGGCGGCATGTTCGTGCTCAAACGGGTCGCCGACGCCCGCCGCGACGGCGACCAGATCCTGGCCGTCATCGCCGGCAGCGCGGTCAACCACGACGGCCGCTCCAACGGTCTGATCGCCCCCAACCAGGACGCTCAGGCCGAGGTGCTGCGCCGGGCCTATAAGGACGCCGGGATCGATCCGCGCAACGTCGACTACGTCGAGGCGCACGGCACCGGAACCGTTCTCGGTGACCCGATCGAGGCCGAGGCGCTGGGCCGCGTCGTGGGCCGCGGCCGGCCCGCCGACCGGCCGGTGCTGCTGGGAGCGGTGAAAACCAATGTGGGCCACCTGGAGTCGGCCGCCGGCGCGGCCAGCCTGGCCAAGGTGGTGCTGTCCCTGCAGCACGACAAGCTGCCGCCGTCGCTCAACTTCTCCGGGCCCAGCCCCTACATCGATTTTGACGGCATGCACCTGAAAGTCGTTGACACCGCCACCGATTGGCCTCGTTACGGCGGCTACGCCCTGGCCGGCGTGTCGAGCTTCGGCTTCGGTGGCGCCAACGCGCACCTGGTGGTGCGCGAGGTGTTGCCCAGCGACGTCGTCGAGCGCGAGCCCAAGCCGGCGCCGGAGGCCCAGCCGTCCGCGCAAGCCGAGCAGACCCAAGCGCCCGCGTCCGAGACCCACTCGCTGCGGTTCGACGATTTCGGCAACATCATCACCGACGATTTCGCCGTCGACGATTTCGAACCCGAGCTGCCCGGTCTCACCGAAGAGGCGCTGAGCCTCAAGGCGGCCGCCTTGGAAGAGCTTGCGGCACAGCAGGAAGCGGAGCCGACCAAGCCACTGATCCCGCTCGCCGTGTCGGCGTTCTTGACCTCGCGCAAGAAGGCCGCCGCCGCCGAGCTGGCGGATTGGATGGAAACCCCGGAGGGCCAGGCGTCGTCGCTGGAGGCGATCGGGCGGTCGCTGTCGCGGCGCAACCACGGCCGGTCCCGCTCGGTGGTGTTGGCCCACGACCACGCGGAGGCCATCAAGGGTCTGCGCGCGGTGGCCGAGGGCAAGCAGCGGCCCGGAGTGTTCAGCGTCGACGGGCCGGTGGCCAACGGCCCGGTGTGGGTGCTCGCCGGATTCGGTGCGCAGCACCGCAAGATGGGCAAGAACCTGTATCTGCGCAACGAGGTTTTCGCCAAGTGGATCGAGAAGGTCGACGCCCTGGTCCAGGACGAGCTGGGCTACTCGGTGCTCGAGCTGATCCTCGACGACTCCCAGGACTACGGCATCGAGACCACGCAGGTCACCATCTTCGCGATCCAGATCGCGCTGGGTGAGCTGCTCAAGCATCACGGCGCCAAACCCGCTGCGGTGGTGGGTCAGTCGCTCGGCGAGGCCGCGTCGGCCTACTTCGCCGGCGGCCTGTCGCTGCGCGACGCCACCCGGGCGATCTGCTCGCGTTCGCACCTGATGGGTGAGGGCGAGGCGATGCTGTTCGGCGAATACATCCGGCTGATGGCGTTGGTGGAGTATTCCGCCGACGAGATCAAGACGGTGTTCTCCGACTTCCCCGATCTCGAGGTGTGCGTTTACGCGGCGCCCACCCAGACCGTCATCGGCGGCCCGCCCGAGCAGGTGGACGCAATCATCGCCCGCGCCGAGTCGGAGGGCAAATTTGCCCGCAAGTTCCAGACCAAGGGCGCCAGCCACACCTCGCAGATGGACCCGCTGCTGGGCGAGCTGAGCGCCGAACTGCAGGGGATCAAACCGATGAGCCCCACCGCCGGCATCTTCTCGACGGTGCACGAGGGCACCTACATCAAGCCGGGCAGCGAGCCGATCCACAACGTGGAGTACTGGAAGAAGGGCTTGCGCCACAGCGTGTACTTCACCCACGGGATCCGCAACGCCGTGGACAGCGGGCACACCACCTTCGTGGAGCTGGCGCCCAACCCGGTAGCGCTGATGCAGGTGGGGCTGACCACCGCCGCGGCGGGATTGCATGACGCGCAACTGATCCCGACGCTGGCGCGCAAGCAGGACGAGGTCGAGTCGATGATCTCGGCGATGGCCCAGCTCTATGTCTACGGTCACGACCTGGACATCTGGACGTTGTTCAGCCGCGCTTCTGGGCCGGCAGGCCCAGAAGACTTTGCGAACATCCCGCCGACCCGCTTCAAGCGCAAGGAACACTGGCTCGACGCCCACTTCACCGGCGACGGTTCGGTTGTCATGCCGGGCGCCCACGTCGCGTTGCCGGACGGCCGGCACGTCTGGGAGTTCGCGCCGCGTGGTGCCGAGGTCGACCTGGCGGCGCTGGTGCGAGCCGCTGCGGAGCAGGTGATTCCGGACGCCCAGTTGACCGCCGCCGAGCAGCGCGCGGTACCCGGCGAGGGTGCCCGGTTGGTGACGACGCTGACCCGGCATCCGGGCGGCGCCGCCATTCAGGTGCATGCGCGCATCGACGAGTCGTTCACGTTGGTGTACGACGCGCTGGTGGCCCGGGCGGGTCAAACCGTCGGCGCACTGCCCACGGCGGTGGGCGCCGGCTCGGCGATCGCGCCAACGCCCGCAACGGGATTGGCAGAAACGCCAGCCGCCGCGCCGGCCGAGGACCAGGCCGAGGACGCCGAAATCCTGTCGGACAGCCTGACCAACCGGTACATGCCGAGCGGCTTCACCAAATGGTCGCCGGAGTCCGGGGAGACCATTGCCGAGCGGCTCGGCGCGATCGTGTCGGCCGCCATGGGATACGAGCCCGAGGACCTGCCCTGGGAGGTTCCGCTGATCGAGCTGGGCCTGGACTCGCTGATGGCGGTGCGGATCAAGAACCGGGTGGAGTACGACTTCGACTTGCCGCCAATCCAATTGGCGGCGGTGCGAGACGCCAACCTCTACAACGTCGAGAAGCTGATCGAGTACGCGATCGAGCACCGCGACGAGGTGGAGCAGCTGCACGAGTATCAGAAGACGCAGACGGCCGAGGAGATCGCCCGCGCGCAGGCCGAAATGCTCAGTGGCGCAACGCCGTCGTCGGTGGTGCCTGCACCGGACCCGCAGGCCGAGCCGCAGACCCAGCCATCGGCCCCGGCCTCGGATACGCCGATTCCACCGCCGCCGACGGATCCGTCCGGTCCGGCGGGCAGCGGTTCGGTTAACGGTTCAGTCAATGGTGCGCAGTCGAACCTGACCCCGGATTTGGGCAAGGCGTCCGCGGCACTCAGCCAGGAGACCGTCGCGCAGGCGCTCAACTCCGACGTACCGCCGCGCGACGCCGCCGAACGGGTCACCTTCGCCACCTGGGCGATCGTGACGGGCAAGTCGCCGGGCGGCATCTTCAACCTGCTGCCCAAGCTGGACGAGGACACCGCCGCCAAGATGGCGCAACGGCTTTCCGAACGCGCGGAGGGGCCGATCACGGCCGAGGACGTGCTCACCTCGGAGAACATCCAGGCGCTGGCCGAGAAGGTGCGCCAATACCTGGAGGCCGGGACGGTCGACGGGTTCGTGCGCACGCTGCGGGCCCGCCCTGAGGACGATCCCACCAAGGTGCCGGTGTTCGTGTTCCATCCGGCCGGCGGCTCGACGGTGGTGTACGAGCCGCTGCTCAATCGGCTGCCGGCGGACACGCCGATGTACGGCTTTGAACGGGTCGAGGGCACCATCGAAGAGCGTGCGGCGCAATACGTTCCGAAGCTGATCGAGATGCAGGGCGACGGGCCCTACATCCTGGCCGGCTGGTCGCTGGGCGGGGTGCTGGCCTACGCGTGCGCGATCGGCCTCAAGCGGCTCGGCAAGGACGTTGCGTGGGTCGGCCTGATCGACGCGGTCCGCGCCGGCGAGGAGGTGCCGCAGACCAAGGAGGAGGTCCGCAAACGCTGGGACCGCTACGCCCGGTTCGCCGAGAAGACCTTCCAGGTCACCATCCCGGCGATCCCCTACGAGCAACTCGAGGAGCTCGACGACGAGGGCCAGATCCGGTTCGTGCTGGAGGCCGTCAAACAGAGCGGGGTGCAGATCCCGGCCGGCATCATCGAGCACCAACGCACGTCGTATTTGGACAACCGGGCGATAGACACCGCCGAGATTCAGCCATACGACGGGCACGTCACGCTCTACATGGCCGATCGCTACCATGACGACGCGATCATGTTCGAGCCGCGCTACGCCGTGCGCAAACCGGACGGCGGTTGGGGTGAGTACGTGTCCGACCTCGAGGTCGTCCCGATCGGTGGGGAACACATCCAGGCCATCGACGAGCCGATCATCGCCAAGGTCGGCGCGCACATGACCCAGGCGTTGAACGAGATCGTGCACCGCCGCACAAGTGAGGTAGGCAAGTAGTGACGGATGTAGCGCCTGGACCGGCTCCTGTCGTCCACACCACGGCCGAAAAGCTGGCCGAGCTCAACGCTCGACTCGAGCTGGCCAAGGAGCCCGGCGGCGAGAAAGCCGCCGCCAAGCGCGACGCCAAGGGCATCCCGAGTGCCCGCGCCCGCATCCACGCGCTGGTCGACCCGGGCACCTTCTTGGAGGTCGGCGCGCTGGCCAAGACGCCGAACGACCCCAACGCGCTCTACGGGGACGGGTGCGTCACCGGCCACGCCATGATCGACGGCCGGCCGGTCGGGGTGTTCTCCCACGACCAGACCGTGTTCCAGGGCACCGTCGGGGAGATGTTCGGGCGCAAGGTGGCCCGGCTGATGGAGTGGTGCGCCATGGTCGGCTGCCCGATCATCGGCATCCAGGACTCCGGCGGCGCTCGCATTCAGGACGCGGTCACGTCGTTGGCCTGGTACGCCGAGCTGGGCCGCCGCCACGAAGCGCTGTCCGGGGTGGTGCCGCAGATTTCCCTGATCTTCGGGAAATGCGCTGGGGGAGCGGTGTATTCGCCGATCCAGGACGATCTCCTGGTCGCGGTGCGCGACCAGGGCTACTTCTTCGTCACCGGGCCCGACGTGATCAAAGAAGTCACCGGCGAGGAGATCACGCTCGACGAGCTGGGCGGCGCCGACATCCAGGCCCGGCACGGCAACATCCATCACGTCGTCGACACCGAGGCCGAGGCGTTCCAGTACGTCCGTGACTTTCTGTCGTTCCTGCCGTCCAACGTGTTCGACCAACCGCCGATCGTCAACCCCGGGCTGGAGCCGGAGGTCACGCCGACCGATCTGGAACTCGACACAATCATCCCGGACAACGACAACGCCGCCTACGACATGCACGAGATCCTGCTGCGGATCTTCGACGACGGCGACTTCCTCGACGTCGCCGCGCAGCAGGGGCCGGCCATCATCACCGGTTTCGCCCGGGTCGACGGTCATCCGGTCGGCGTGATCGCCAACCAGCCCATGCACCTGGCGGGCTCGATCGACAACGAGGCATCCGACAAGGCCACCCGGTTCATCCGGTTCTGCGACATCTTCGAGCTTCCGCTGATCTTCGTCGTCGACACGCCCGGGTTCCTGCCGGGGGCCGAGCAGGAGCGCAACGGCATCATCAAGCGTGGCGGCCGGTTCCTGTCCGCCGTCGTGGAGGCCGACGTGCCGAAGGTGACGATCACCGTCCGCAAGTCCTATGGCGGTGCCTACGCCGTGATGGGATCGCGCCAGCTGACCGCCGACTTCAACTTCGCCTGGCCCACCGCGCGCATCGCGGTGATCGGCGCCGAGGGGGCGGCCCAGCTGCTGATGAAGCGGTTCCCCGATCCGACGACGCCCGAGGCGCAGCAGATCAAGAAGGACTTCATCGAGGGCTACAACCTCAACATGGCGATCCCGTGGACGGCCGCCGAACGCGGCTTCATCGATGCCGTCATCGATCCGCACCAGACCCGGCTGCTGATACGCAAGTCGCTACATCTGTTGCGCGACAAGCAGATTTGGTTCCGCGTCGGCCGCAAGCACAGCCTGCTGCCGCTCTAGCCGAAAACCCAGCCGCGGCCGCTACTTGCGCAGGGTGAACTGGTTGAGATCGGTGTAGCCCTTGCGGAACAGGTTCGCGCAGCCGGTGAGGTACTTCATGTACATCTCGTAGACCTCTTCGGACTGGATCGCGATGGCCGCGTCCTTTTGTGCTGACAGGTTAGCGGCCCAGACGTCCAGCGTCTTGGCGTAATGCCGCTGCAGCGATTGGCGTCGCTTCAGCTTGAAGCCGGCCTTCTGTGAGAACTCCTTGACCATGTCGATGGTCGGCAGGTACCCGCCGGGGAAGATCTCGGTCTTCATGAAGTCGCTGAACTCGACGATCGCCGGTGTCAGCGGCAAGCCGGACGCGATGATTTCCTTTTCCGACAGGACGGTGATGGTGTGCAGTAAGAACGTGCCGCCGGCGGGCAACAGTTCGTACGCCCGCTCGAAGAACGCGGTGTAGCGGTCGTAGCCGACATGCTCGAGCGGCCCGATTGCCACGATGCGGTCGACCGGCTCGTGAAACCGCTCCCAGCCCTCGAGCAGCACCCGCTTGGAGCGCGGGCTGTCCAGTTCGTCGAGCATCTTCTGGGCGTGGGTGGCTTGGTTCTTCGACAGCGTCAAGCCGATGACGTTGACGTCGTAGCGTTCGATGGCCCGCTTCATGGCGGCTCCCCAGCCGCAGCCCAGGTCCAGCAGTGTCATGCCGGGCCGCAAGTCGAGCTTGCCGAGCGACAGGTCGATCTTGGCGATCTGCGCCTGTTCCAGCGTCATGTCCTCACCGCCGAGCCAGTACGCGCAGGTGTACATCTGGGTGCGGTCGAGAAACAAGCGGAAGAAGTCGTCCGAGAGGTCGTAGTGCGCCTGCACGTCTTCGAAATGCGGCGTCAGCTCCTCAGCCATATGCATCACCTTAAGACGAACACGATTGCGGCGCGCCCCGCAGGGCGCCGGCGTCCGTGACTATCGGTGTTGTAGTCGCAGCGCCCCGTTCGCCAGCTCGTCGAAGCGCTGCAGCGCCTCGTCGGTGTCGGCGTCGATGCCGCGCAACGGTCCGGGATCGGCGAGGTAGCGGCGTGCAAACAGGGCGGCCACCAACGCTTTGCGTGCGCCGGCACAGGTTTGTCGCTCCCAGGCGGCCTGCTCGATCAGCAGGGCGCCCGCGTACACGTCGCCCATGAACTGGGCCAGCGGGAACAGCCGCGCCTCGGCCACCGCGCCGTCGAGCTTCGTCCAGGCGGTGATCGCGGCGTCGAGGTCCTCGATGCGGCGGGCGACCAGCGCGGTGGTCTCCCCACCGTCCCCGCCGTCGTCGGCCACCGACACGGCGTCGCGCATGCGCGCCAGCAGCGGCTCGTGCGCTCGGGTCTGTTCGATGCCGCGGCGCACGTCCAGGCACAGGATGTTGTCGGGGCCCTCCCAGATCGTGTTGACCTGTGCGTCGCGCAGAATCCTTGCCACCGGCCAGGTTTCGATGTAACCGTTGCCGCCGTGGATCTCGATCGCGTCCGAGGCGGCGGTGATGCCCAATCGACACACCTTGAGCTTGGTGACGGGCACGGCGATGCGCTGCCGCAGGCCTTTAGGCTGGCGATGATTGACGGCGCCGGTGCCGTCGAACACCATGGCCTGGGCGGCTTCGACGTCGACGATCAGCTCGGCGAGCTTGCGGCGCATCAGCGGCTTGTCAATCAGCGCGCTGCCGAACGCTTCCCGTTGCCGCGCGTAACACAGCGATTCGACCAGGGCGCGGCGCGCGTTCGCCAGGCCGAACAACGCGATGCCCAGGCGGGCGGCGTTGGTCAACTCCATCATCCGGCCCAGCCCCTTGCCGTCGGAGGGGCCCGCGTCGCGGCTCGGTTCCCCGGATAGCAGGAACGCCTCGGCGTCGACGAACTCGACCTCGCCGGAGGCGACCGAGCGGGTGCCGAGCTTGTCCTTCAACCGCCGCACACGCACCCCGTTGCGGGAGCCGTCGCGACGGGTGCGCAACACCAGGAAGTTGGCGACGCCTCGCGAATTATCCGGGGCGCCTTCGGGTTTGGCCAGCACGACGAAGGCCTGGCCCGCGCAATTGGAGGCAAACCATTTGAATCCGTTCAACACCCAGGCGTCGCCGCTGCGGCGAGCCGTCGTCTCCAGCGCGCCGAGGTCGGAGCCGCCGGTGCGTTCGGTCAACAGTTGCGCGGTCTCGCCCGCCCACTCACCGGAGGCGAACTTGCCCAGCACGTACTCGGCCACGTCGGCCGGCGCATACGCCGACACCAGCGACTGGACCATGCCGCCGCCGGTGCCCAGCGCGCAGCCCATCCCGATGTCTGCCTGATTGAGCAGATAGTTGGACGCGAACAAGGCCAGCCCGGAGCTCACTTTGGCCGCGCGCGCGTCGGCGCGCAGCGCCTGTTGTGCGTCCAGCACCGCGCGTTTGGCCCGGGTGAACGACTCCGGCATGACGACCTGGCTGATGTCGTGTCCCCACCGGTCATAGCGCTCCAGCCGCGGCGGGTTGCGGTCGGTCTCCTCGGCCCAGCGCGCCACCCGCCCACCCATCAGCTCGCCGACGTTCTCTAAATGTGGTTCCAGGACCGATAATTCGTCGGGCTGCAGGTAGTACGCCATGATGAATTGCAGGGTGGGATCGGTGCGATACCAGTTGAGCCCGACGGCGCCGCGGTAGTGGTCCGTTTGATAGCGCCGCGACTTCTCCGGTGTCGAGAAGGGCAGCCGGTCCACGGCCTCGAGGTCATAGCGCGGGTCGTCGCTCATGTCGCGACGGTATAACAGCCGGGGCGCCGGGTGAAGGTGCGGCGCGGCTTACACCGGTGCGACGAACTCCGACGTGTAGTACTCGGCCGGGGTCTGGGAGTTGGGGTTCGGGCGCTGGATGATCACCCAGACGCCGGTCGTGCGCGGCCGCAGGGTGTCCGACACGGTCACCGTACCGTTGCCGGCGCCGTCGGTGTCCAGGCCGGTGAAGGCGGTGCCGGGCGCACCGGGACCGCAGTTGCCCGCGGCCGGCCGGGGCGTCTGGATCAGGCCGACGTCGAAATGCGTGCCCGGTTGCGGGGAGTCGGACAGATGCACTTCCGCGACCGCCTGCCCGCCGAGCTTGCGGACGATGACCGATCCGGTGCCCAGCGCGTTCTGCGGCACCATGGGCACGGTGCTGATCAGGCTGAAATCGCAGCGACGCAGCTTGGCGTCCAGGACGACGATCGTTCCGTTCTCCGCTGCGGCGGTGGCGATCCCCCCCGTTGTAACCGGGCACAGCGCCGCGGTGAAAGCCGCCCCGACCGCGCCCAGTCGTTTCCAAGTCGCCATCGGACCCCCAACCTCCCCGCCGTGTTACTCAAATCACAGCGGAGTAGATATGACCATTTATTGCGCGAATTAAACCGAATACCAAGGCTTACTCAAGCGTCAATAAATGGCCATTGTTTTACCGATGCCTAATTACCGGCCGCGAATGGACGACGGGTGTTTTTCCGAGCGCTTTTATGGCTTGATCCGGATTTGGCCGGGCGACCACCACCCCGTCCGGGTCGCCTTACCGAGGTCGATCTGTGCGGGTTGGGCATCCGCGATCGTGTCGAACTTACGCAGCGATCCCCAGTCACGGCCCCAGTCTTCGGACAGATATGTCGACATCACGTGCGCTCGCAATAACAGGTCGGTGATTCCCAGCAAACCGCCGTTGACGCCGTCCTGCCAGGTATCGGTGTCTTGTTTCTTCGCGTTGTAGTCCGGGGTAATGCGGAACTTCGGGATTTCGGTGACACCGTTGGAATGCAGCATCGGCTGTTGGCACGGGAACGCCAATCCGACCGCCCAGTCCATCAACACGGGCTGCGACGAGCCCACATACTCCTGCAACGACCGCAGCTCTGGAACCCGCGGTGGCGTCACCGCGATCCAGTCGTCCGGAGTCAGGGACAGATCTTCGGCGACCACCCGGACCGCGACCGCGTCGGCGGGCAACTGGGAGCGGGCGAAGCGCAGGTTTCGCCACACCTTCGGCTGTTCGCCGTACAGGTCGTAGGGCACCAGCCGGCCGGCCGGCAGCACCGAGCCGTCCGGGCCGGGTCGACCGTATTCCAGTTCCACGGTCTGCCCGTTGGTGTGGTGGTGCAGGATGCTGTTGCCGGCGATCGTGCCCGCGGCGGTCACCACGACGAGCGGGTGTCCGTCGTCGGGCTTCGGCAGTTGATACCACGCCGAGGTAAGCCTGCTCTGCTGCTGGGCGCCGGTGGTGTAGCTGCCCGCGAGGGGCACCCGATCAGGGTCGAGCCCGTAGGGCAGCGGCACGGTCGAGCCGTTGATGCCCGGCTTCGTCAGCTTGAGCGGTGCATCCCAGTCGTAGTCGGTGCCGGGCTGCGGCACCGAGGTCTCCTTGACCGACTCGGCCAGAGTGCGATCCGGCACGCCGTTGGGGCTGAACCCGGTCGGGTTGACCCCACCCAACGGCCCCAGCGGACCATAATTCTCTGGCTCCCCAGTTTTCACCGGCGCCATGAACCCGGCGTTGCTGTCCGGTTCGACCAGGACGTCGTCGGCCAGACCGCAGCCGCCGCTGAACTCGCGCAGGTTGTCCCAGGCATTGGAATAGGTGGGGTACTGGCGCACGATGCCGGCCGCCATCGACCCGACGAACACCAGCGCCATGAACCCGGCGGCCAGCGGCACCGGCGCCGCCGTCAGCGCCCGCGCCAGTCGGCCTTCGCCGTGGCTGGGATCCGCGAAGTGCAGCCAGGCCGCATAGACCGCGGTGATCGCGAAGAGCGCGAAAAAGATTGTGCTGATCGATATTCCGCTGATTCTCGGCATGCTGTTGTTGAACGGAACGCCATAGCTGGAGACGTACCACCAGCCGTTGGTGGTGGCGAAGCACAGCGCCAACACGAACAGCACCGCGGACAGAAACGCCATCCGGTTGCGCGACCAGCGCAACACCTTGGGCGACACCAGCACCGTCGTCAGCGCCGCCATCGCGGCGCCGACGGCGGCGAACAGGCCGAAGTGGTGCACCCACTTGGTGGGGGTGAACATCAGGAAGAACATGGTGCCGAAGATGACGCCCATCAGCCGCCACGCCGGGCCGCGGGCCACGCCGGGAACCCGCTTGCGGCGCAACATGATGAACACCGCCGTGAACAAGCACAGCGCGGACAGCAGGAACCCGAATCGGCGGGACAGCGAGCCGTCGACGGTGGGCAGGATCAGGTAGTAGTAGCGCAGGTTTTCGGTGTACCAGGCCTGGCTGGGCCCGATCGCGGTGCGAATCCTGGTGGCTTCCAACACTGTTGACAGTGTCTGGTCGGCGAACACCACGGTGAGGATGACGAATCCGGCGGCCAGCATCGGTGCCACCAGCGGCCAGGTCCCCACCAGGCGATGCCGTTTGACCAGGATGCGCAGGATGGGACGGCCACCGGCAACCAGTGCGGCCACGGCGATCAGGCCGGTCGGCTGCACGCCCAGCGTGAACGCCGCGGTGATCACGGCCAGGGCCGCCGGTGTCAGCCGGGATGCGCACATCGAACGTTCGATCAGCACGTAGGTGATCAGCGACCCGAGCGCGATGATGGGCTCGGGACGCAGGCCGTTGTCGAACGGCATCCACGCGGTCAGCAGGACCATCGCCGCCGCCCAGTTCGCGGCCTTGGACGAGGTCACCGCGGGCCCCAGCCGGGGCAGCACCTCACGCGACAGCAGCAGCCAGCACACCAGGCCGGCGACCAGGTCGGGCAGCCGCATCCACAGGCTGTCGTCGCTGACGTGGGTCATCAGCGCTAGCAGGTTGTAGTACCACCCGAACGGGTCCTCCGGGCTGCCGAACCAGCGGAAGTAGTTGGACATGTAGCCCGCGCGGTCGGCGACCCGGGCCATGCCGAGGATGTAGCCGTCGTCGGAGGAGTTCGCCCCGATCACGTGCCACAGCACGAACCCGAAGATGACCGTGGCGTCGGTGAGGGTGAACTTTTTCCACCGGGTCGGAATCAGCCGATGCATGCGCCGGCCGTCCAGCTGGTCCAGCCGCCACAGCGCGATCAGTGACACGACGGTGGCCAGGATGGCGCCGATTATCGCCAGCAACTTCAAAGTCGTTGGCGTGGTGGAGAAGCGGGTGTCGATGGTCGCGGAGAAGTTCAGCCCCGGCGGGGCGGGACCGCGCAGGTCGGTGAACACCCCGACGATTTGGGGACGCAGGTTGGGGTCGGCGAAACCACCGGATAGTGGCTTGCCCGCCCGATCGGTGAGCCCGACGAAGGTGGCGAAAGTGCCGGCGTGGGTGGAGGTTATCTCGATGCGCTGACATTGCGGGGATTCGGCCTGCTCGCGGGCGGCGCTGGCGATCACCACGTTGCGGTCGGTGACGTCGACGCGTTTGCTGTTCACCACGACGAACAGCGCATTGAGCGCGGCGTCCTTACCTTTCTTGGGTGCGGTGCTCAGCACGACACCGCCGTCGGGTGGCAGGTCGCGCACCACGGCGCAGGGCACGGTGACCGTCGCGTCCACCGGGGACAGCGAAATGAGCGGTGCCGTCACGCTATTGAGCTGGCCGTTCTGCGGCCAGCTGAGCTTCGCCGTCGTCTGCACTACCGGCAACAGCGGCGTCGCGACGGACAGCAGGAACCCGATCAGCCCGGCGACCGTCGCGACCCAGCGCGTCATCCGCACGGTGTCGCGGGTGCCGGCGCGGGCGGTCGTCTGCTCGTCGTGCTGGACAACGCTCATGGCAGTGCTCGAATCGGTCCCTGCCGGCTCCAGCCGTTCACGGTCATCACACCCTGTTCAACGACGGCGTTCGGCGCCTGATCACTGGGCACCAACTGGTGATACTGCTCGACCGATCCCCAGTCGCGATACCAGTCGCCGCGCAGATAGGTCGAGATGGTGGAGGTGCGTAACAGCGTCTGGGTGAACAGGAACGGGCCGCCGGCCTCGCCGGCCTCCCATCCGTTCGAGGAGGACGCCGTCTGCTTGTGGTCCGGCAGGATCCGGTATGCCGGAAGTTCGGCAACGCCAAGGTGTTCGGAGAACGGCCGCTGGCACGGGAAGTTGGCGGCGGTCGCGATGTCCATCAGCACGGGCGTTTGCGATCCCATCAGCTGCTGCAGGGTCTGCAGCACCGGGACCCGCGGCGGGGTGAACGCGAACCACTGATCCGAACTGAGGTTCGGGTCGTAGGCGACGATGCGGGCCACGTTGGCCTCGGGCGGCGCCCAGGTCAGCGGGAAACGCAGATTGCGCCACGCCGGCTCCGGTCCGATGTCGATGGGCTGCACCTCGGTGAGGGGTTGGGTGCTGCCGTCGGGCCGGGTGACCCCCCACTGCAGTTTCAGGGACTGCCCGTAGGTGAAGGTGCCGTCCTCCTTGTACGACCAGATGGCACCGGATGCCGAGACCACCACCAGCGGGCGCTCGGCGGTCCGGGGTGGCAGTTGATACCACGCGGAGGTGGCGGTGGCCGCCAGCGAATTCTCGCCGTAGCTGCCCATCACCGGTGTGCGCGCCGGGTCGAGGCCGAACGGCAGCGCCACGTTCGAGTTGTTCACCCCGACCGGGCCCCGCCCGCCGGCCGTGCCCGCGGAGTCGGTCATGGTGGCGTTGGGCTTGTTCGGTGAGGCGTCCGAATTCACCACGCCCGGTTTGGTCACCACCGGGTAGGACCTCAGGTCGTCACCCACCCCGTCGGGTTTGAAGCCCACCGGGTTGACGCCGCCCAGCGGGCCGTCGGGGCCGAACGTCTGGCCCGGAACCGGTTGCAGCAAGCCAACATTGGGGTCAGGCTCGGTGAGCACATCATCGGCCATCGCGCAGCTCGCCGACGATAGGCCGGACGTCAGCGCCGCGAGGTTCGCCTTGCCGGTGGTGTAGAGCGGATAGCGGAACACCGCGCCCTTGGCCAGCGAACCGACCTCGCCGAGCACCATGATCGTCGCCACCACCAACAGCGGGGTGGACGCCAGGATGCGGTTGCGTCGGCTTTCCTTGATCTCCGTGTGCCCCGCGTAGTCCATCCGGAAGTGCAGCCAGGCGGCCAGCAGGCCGGTCGCGATCGACAACGCCAAGAACATCGACGTCACCGGGTGGCTGGCGATGACGGGCTGGATGTCGTACCACGGCACGCCGTAGTTGCCGACGTAGAACCAGCCGTTGACGCCGGAGGTGGCCACCGCAAGCACGAACAACAGCGCCGTCACATACAGCGTCAGGTTGCGGCGGCTGTGCAGACCGATGCGGGCGAACGCGAACGCGGTGACGGCGCCGAGGGCGCCGGCCAGGCCGGCGAACGCGCCGAATTGCACGGCCCATTTCGTGGGCGTGAACGTCAGCACGAGCAGACCGAGTGCCGTGGTGCCGATCAGCCGCCAGGCGGGTCCGCTAGCCATGCCCGGCACGCGGCCCCGCCGCAGCAACACCATCAGCATCCCGAACAGGCACAGGAACAGCACCAGCACGGCGAAGCGTCGCGCCATCGACCCGTCCGGGTTGGATTCCACGGTGAGGAAGTAGTAGCGCAGCCAGTCCTGGTACCAGGCGATCGTCGGGCCGACTTTGTATTTGATGCGGGCCGACTCGGCGACCGTGGCCAGGGTCTGACTGCGGAACACCACGACCAGAATCAGCGACAGCGCGGCCGCCAGCACCGCCAGCGGCGCTAACAGTCCGTCGCGGTCGCGGCGGCGCCGGATGACCGTCGCGATGGCGCGCGCGCCGGTCAGCAGCGCGGCGACGGCGATCAGACCCTGCGGGGCGAGGGTGACGGTCAGCACCGCGACCACGATGGCCGCGGCGGCCGGCGCCAGCCGCTGCAGGGCGATCGCCCGCTCCACCAGCATCCAGGTGACGATCGCCCCCAGGGCGATCAGCGGCTCGGGGCGCAGGCCGTTGTTGAACGGCAACCACGCGGCGACGAACACCATGCCGCCGGTCAACACCGCCACCGTGTTGGAGCCCAGGCCGCCCCGACCCGGCCCCAACCGACGCAACCCCCAGCGGCTGATGACCAGCCAGCAGGCGATCCCGGCGAGCGTGGCCGGTAGCCGCATCCACACCCCCGCGGTGCTCACCGACGCCAACTTCGACAGCACCGACAGATACCAGTCGAAGGGTGCCTCGGTGGTGCCGAAGTAGCGGTAGTAGTTGGCGACGTAACCGGCCTTCGGCGCCACCCGCGCAATGGTCAGGTTGTAGCCGTCGTCGGAGGAGGTGGCCCCGATGACGTGCCAGACCAGCAGCGTCGCGACCACACCCAAGTCGGCCAGCACGGTTGCCCAGCCGGTTCGCCATCGCCCGGCCCAGCCCGCGCCCGCGCGGTTGCGGGACAACCGGCCGAGCGGGGAGCGCCAGCCGGCCAGCGTGGCGCCGCGGCTGTGCCGGTCCAGCACGACCAGCGCGCAGATGGCGACCAGGACCGCCAGCACACCCCCGGCCATCGCCAGTTTCTTGAGGGCGGTCGGCGCGGTGATGAACCGGGTGTCGATGTCGACCCGGGCCGACAACCCCGGTTGGGCCGGCACTGTCAGATCGGTGAAGATGCCGCCGACCTGAGGCTTCTTCTCGGCGGACAGTGTTCCGGCGGCGCCCGGTATGCCGACGAACTCGGCGCCCGTCGCGCCGGTGTCCGCCCACACGTGCAGCACGCTGCAGGCGCCCGCGGCGACGGCCGCGCGCTTAGCCACCGCGGCCACGGTGTCCCGGAATGCGACGACGACAACGTCCTTGTCGGCGCGGACGAACAACCCGTTCTTGCCCGGGTCCACGCCGCCGGTCGGCAGCGTCGAGATCACCAGTCCGCCGCTGGCCGGCAGGGTGGCGATCGCCGCGCACGGGATGGAGATGTCGAGCGCGCGGGGCGCCCCGGACACCAGGGGGGCGGTGAGTTGGGTGACGTGCCCGTCCACGTCGCCCTGCGGCCAGGCGATGGTGGCGGTGGTCTGCTTGACCGGGAGCAGCGGCACGGTCAGGCACAGCAGCAGGCCCGCGAGCCCGGCGACGACGGCGATCAAGCGGACGATTCGCTGCGATCGCTCATTACCGTCGTGGGGCACGGGGTTCGATGGTAGGGGACGCCCCTTTGTCGGTTGAGGATGCGGGGCCGCGGGACGATGCTTTTGGCGAACGCTATTCGGGCAGCCGTGCGGCCAGCGTCGCGCGACCGGGGCCGGTGAGGTCGGCCAGGGCGGCGCGACGGCCGCTCATCGTCATCAGTAACGCTTCGCCCGGCCCGGTCACCTCGGGCCCGTCGCCGTGTACCCAGTCGACATCGGTGGCGCGCAGCCGAAGGCCCCTGATCCGGCGGCCGGCGCCGAGCCGTGGGTTGCCCGGCACCAGTTGCAGCACACGTTCGAGCCGGTCGCGCGGCACGCGGCGCGGGCGACCGAGCGCTCGGCGGATGTCCTGGTGATGGATCGTGCCGTCGACCAGCGCGATCATGCCGGCAAAACCTGCCGTCAATCCCCTCGGTTGGAAATGGTCACGCAGGAATGCCAGCAGTTCTGGCGCGCTCAGCACGCTGAACTCGTCGACACCCACCTGGTTCGCCCGGACGACCCAGCCCTTCGCGAAACGCTTCACCAGCCCGAGCGGACCGAGTTCCTCGTAGCTAACAACGTGTGCGACAACATCTTTGACCGTCCACTTGGAACAATGGCTGGGCGCCTGCCAATCCTGGGGTGCCAGCGTGGCCAGAAAATCCGCGAGGTCGGATCGTTCGGCGTGGGCCATGGTCATCAGGGAAGGGGCCGTCATTGCCGCGCTCCGAAGCGAAGCTCGGCGTAGCGGTGCAGGTACAGCGGCCATCCGGCCTCGCCGTCGACGCCGTCGGCAACCGAGCGCCAACCCGGGCCGTGCCGGTCCAGGTGACGGTGCTCCAGGTCGACGCGCGTGCGGGATTCCGACTCTGCGGTGAAGCGCACCTCGACCTCGCTGGTGCGCGACAGGTCGGGTTCCAGTTGCCACGACGGACTGATGTCCCAGGTGAAGACCAGCCGCCGCGGCGGCTCGTAGACCAGCACCCGGGCCCAGCGACACACACTGCCGTCCGCGCCGCGGTCGTAGATGTGGCCTCCGGCGTGGGGTTCGAACACCGTCTGGACGATCGGCACCGCCAGCAGGTTGTGTTCGCGAGGCTTGAAGTCGCCGAATTGTTCGGTGAAGACGGCGAACGCACGATCGATCGGGGCGTTGACGACCACGTGATGTCGAACGGTCGGAATGCGCGTCATGACGAGTGTCCTTCGGGCTCATTGAATTTGGCGGCGTAGTCGGTCAGGGCTTGCGTCCAGAACCGGTCCAGCTCGACGCGCAGCGCTTCCAAACCCACGGGGTCGAGCTGGTAGATGCGTCGGGTTCCCGCCGCGCGATCACGCACCAGCCCCGCGCATTTGAGCACCTTGAGGTGCTGCGACACGGCGGGCCTGCTGACGGGTAGCTCCCGAGCCAGCTCGCCGACGGCTGCCGGCCCGTGCGCGAGTCGATCCAGGATGGCCCGGCGGGTTCGGTCGGCCAGGGCGCCCCATGCGTCACCGTCGGCTTGGTAAGTGACCACGAACCGTAAGTCTATGCTTACCAATAAGGCCCGGCAAGGTCATCAATTTTGGGATTGGTAGTGCACCCACCGGTGTGCACTGTTGCCATGAACATTTCGCACCGCATGACGCGGCTCTTCACCGAAGCTCTGCTCTCGGGCGGCTTGGCCGCCGTCGGGTTGGGGTTGGCCGCGGGCACCGGGCACGCACAGCCCGCGCCGATGGTGTGCCAGGACGGCGGCACCGTCGCGACCCCGACCAACAGCTGCACCTATCAGTGGTGTCCGGGCTCGCCGGAGCTGAAGAACATGCCGAACTGGGACCGAAGCGTCTGCCACCCCTGGTACTTCGACCAGAACAGCCCGCCGACCAATTCGACCATCATCGAGGGGTTCCCGCCGCCACGGCCTCCGTCGCCGCCGTGCATACCGTTCATCAACTGCCTGCCGGGGCTATGAGGCCTAACCCCGGCGCAGCGGGGCCGGATCCCACAGGCCACTGCGCGTCGCCCTGCCCAGTTGCAGATCCGCCGGCGCGGCGTTGGGGTAATACGGCGTCAGCCGTTGCAGCGATCCCCAGTCGCGAGACCAGTCGTCCTTGAGATAGGTGGCCATCGTGGTCGCCTTCACCAGCAGGTCGGTGACCCCCAGCGGGCCGCCCCCGTTGTTGTCCATCACCGGCGAGTTGGCCTCGGCCCCGAACCGGTCGGGCAGGATCCGCCACTTGGGCGTCTCGTCGACGCCGTTCTGATGGCCGAACGGCCGCTGGCACGGGAAGGCCAGACCGACCAGCCAGTCCAGGAAGACCGGGTCGCGGGAGCCGACGACCTGCTGCAGCGTGCGCAGGTGCGGGATTCGCGGCGGGGTGACCGCGATCCAGTGCTGTGGCGCCAAGTCCTCGTCGTTGGCAACCAACCGAACCTGGGTCGCGGAGGCGGGAATCCAGTTCAACGGCATCCGCAGGTTGCGCCACGCCGGTGAGGCGCCCACGTCGAAGAACTGGAAGGACCCGCCCGGGTGTCCGGCCACCGCGTCGGCGTCGGTGGCCCACTGCACCTGCACCTCCCGTGGATCGAACCGGCCGGCCGCCGAGACCACCAGCAGCGGCCCCGCCTGGTCCCGCGGCGGCAGTCGGTACCAACCCGACCGCAACCGGGCGGGTACCTGGATGCCGGATCGCCAGCTGCCTAGCACGGGAGTGCGCGCCGGGTCGAGGTTGTAGGGCAGTTGAGCGCGCGAGCCGTTGATCCCCGGCGCGGCGCTGGTGCCGCCCTCGGTGCCGGCCTCGCTGGTGGTTGTCTTGCCGTCGTCGTTGACGAAGCTGCGGTCAGCCGGGCGTTCCATCACCGGATCGGCGGAGACGTCGGCCGGAATCCCGTTGGCGGTGAAGGCTTCCGACAAGCCCGCCCCCAACGCGTCGCCCACCGAACCGGCCACCGGCGTCAGCATGCCGGCGTTGGGTTCCTGCTCCACCATGACGTCCTCGGCCAGCCCGCACGATTTTCCCGCCAGAGCCTCCAGGTTGGACCGGCCGACCGACCACGCCGGGTATTGGCCCACCATCGCCAGCGTCAACGACGCCACTTCGAAGGTCACCAGCAGCCACGCCGCAACCGCCAGCGGAGACTGGATGATGCCGGCCGTCCGCGGCCCGATACGTTGTCGCGCACCAGAACGTCCGTTGGCTGCGGCGAAATGGAACCAGGCCGACACCAGCAGCACCACCACCGTCAGCCCCAGCAGCACGGTGGCAAACGCGTAGTGCCATGCCGGGAATGAATTCGACCATGGCACACCGAAATTGGAGACATACCACCAGCCGTTGACGCTGGCGAAGGACAACGCGGCCAGGAACAGCACGGCGGCGGCGAACACGGTACGGTTGCGACGCGAACGCATCGCCACACTGGTCACCGCCACCGCGGCCAACGCGCCCAACGAGCCGGCCAGCCCGGCGAACACCCCGAAATGGTGCGTCCATTTGGTCGGGGTGAACATCATCGCCAAAAACGAGATGATGGTGATCCCGACGATGCGCCGGCTCGGGCCGGCCGCGGTGCCCGGGATTCGGCCCTTGCGCAACGACATTGCCACCGTGATGCCGAGCGCGAGCAGCACCGCCAGCACCGCGAAGCGCCGGGCAATGGACCCGTCGGGGCTCGCCATGAACAGTCGCTCGTAGCGGATGTGCTCGTCGAACCAGCTCAGGCTGGGCCCGAGCGCACGCTTGAGCGCCGTCGCCTGCAGCTCGCCGGCCAACGTCTGGTCGCGGAAGATCAGGATCACGGTGACGGTGGCCGCGGCCAGGATCGGCGCCAGCAGCGGCAGCACGCCGAACTGCCGGGAGCGGCGGTGGATGATCGTGCGCAGCGGGCCGATCGCGACCAGCAGGGCGCCGATGGACGCGATGCCGGTCGGTCCGGAGAACAGGGTCAGCGCGCCGATGATGCACGCGATCGCGACCGGCAGCAGCCGGTTGGTGGCGACCGCTCGCTCCACCGAACACCAGGTCAGCAGGATGCCCAGGGCGATGATCGGTTCGGGGCGCAGCCCGTTGTCGAGCGGCAGCCAGGTCGCCAGGAACAGCCCGGCGGCCGTCCATGCCGCCGCGCGGCTGGTCTTCACGGCGTGGCCCAGGCGCGGCATTACCTCGCGGCTGATCGCCCACCAACAGGTCAGGGCCATGGCCAGGGTGGGCAGCCGCATCCACACGCTGCTGGTGCTGACGTGTGCCCACACCGCGAGCAGGTCGTAGTACCAGCCGAACGGCGCCTCGGGAGTGCCCAACCAGCGGTAGTAGTTCGCCATGTAGCCGGCATGCTCGGACACCCGCGCCATCGTCAGGATGTAGCCGTCGTCCGAGGTGTTCGCCCCGACGAAATGCCACCACACCAGCACGCCGATGACGAGGGCGTCGAGGCCGCCGATCGACCACCACCGCGCGGGCAGGAAGCGGCGGTGCCTGGTGCCCGGGAAGTCGCCGCCGGAGTCGAGGATGTGCAGGGCGATCAGGGCGACGGCCGTCAGCAACACGCCGAGGATCATCGCCGCCATCTTCAGCGGGGTGGGGCTGCTGCTGTACCGAGTGTCGACGGTCGCCGAGAAACTCAGGCCCGCCGGTGCCGGCCCGGACAGATCGGTGAACACGCCGACGATCTGCGGCCGGAAGTCGTACCCGCTCTTCTCGCCGCGCAGCGGGGCGCCGGGATGTTCGGCGTTGGGTCCTTGGGTTAGCCCGACGAATTCGGCGGTGACCTTGTCGGCGTGGGCGGTGAACGTCAACCGCTGGCAGGCCGGGCTGAGCACCTCGGTCAGCGGCGCGGTCACCACCGGGACGTTGCGCACCACCAGCACCAGTTCGTCGTTGGCGCGCAGGATCAGCAGCCCGCGGTCGACGGCCTTCGGCGCTTGTTTGGGCACCGTCGACAGCAGCACCGTCTTGCCGCCGTTTTGCCGCCCGGTCAAACCGGCGGCGGCTTGACAGGGCACGGAGATGTTCAGCTCGGGGGCCACATAGCCGATCAGCGGCGCTTCGACGCTCGCGAAGGTGCCGTGCTGCGGCCAGTTGAGCTGGGCGGTGGTCTGGCTGACCGGCAGCACCGGCGTCAGAATCGCCAGCAGCGTTCCGAGCAGACCGGCCACGACGGCCACCACACGAGCAACCCGATAGCGTGCGCCCGCGCTCTTCACGGACCTAGATGGTAGTTCTTCGACCAAGTCGCGCGAGGTGTCGGTCGCCATCAGCGGGTTACCGCCGGTGGGGCCGTGGGCGTGCGGATTGCCAGCACAAAGGGGCCGATTGTTTGCACGGCAAAGCGCGGGTCGTCGAACAGCGCGGCGCGCAGCTCGACGGTGTAGCGGCGAACGTTGGGCTGATTGGGGTAGACGTCCTCGGCCAGCCGCAGCGTGTAGTTGTTGTTTCCGCCGCGGCGCATCAGGAACACCGTGGGCGGCTGCCACGGCGAGGTGTCCAGCGCGTGGATGAACTCGTCGGGGCTCTTGAGGGCGGACCACTTTTTGATCTGCTTGGCGCGCAGGTCGAACTGCGCAAGCGGGTTGGCGTAGTGCGACGTCAACCCCTGGAAGCCCCAGTACGGGTAGTAGGACAGGAAGCTGTAGTCGGCGGTCAGCACCACCGTCTGGTCCCGGGGTTTGCCGGTGACCCGCCGGATCGCGGAGTCGACGGCGGGGTAGAACTTCTCCGAGCTCGGCGGCCGGCGATCACCGCGCTGGCCCAGGCCGTCGGTATCGGTATAGGCGATGGTCAGATCCGGCCGCAGCACGTCGGGGATGTCCTGGCTGAAGGCGATCGCGGCGGTCAGCCCGATGACGCCGGCCACCGGGAGCGCGGCTCGACTTCGGTGTCGCAGGGCGAGCGTGGCCTCGATGAAGCCGAACACTCCGGCCGCCACCAGCAGCACGCTCAACGTCGGCTGCAGCCGGAACGACAGCAGCGTCGTGCGCGCCAGCGTGGTCAGCATCGACAGCAGCGACCACAGGTAGATGGCCAGCACAGCGATCGTCAGCGCGCCGGCCCGCACCGACGAACGCGTGCGCACCACCAGCCACAGGGTGCCCAGCATGCAGATCGCGCCCAGCAGCGAGAACTGCAGCATCGGGAAGGTCAGCTCGGCGCCGTCGGCCGGCAGGTAGTGGAATGCGCTGCCGGAGTTGCTGACCGGATTGCTCGCCGCGCGCAGCAGAAACGGCAGCCAGGTCGTGGCCGCGATGGCCGCGGCGATCACGGCGATGACGGCCACCCGGCGCAACGGGTCGAGCGCGGCTTTGCGGCCGGATCGTCGCCAGCGGGATACCGCCAATACCAGCGCCATCAGCGCGATCGTGAAGGCGGTGTAGCCGAACAGCAGCGAGTACCAGGTGGCGGTGAATCCGAGGAACAGCCCGGACCCGACGATGGCGGCCCAACCGCGGGAACCCGCCCCGAGAGTGAAGTTAGTTTCACGCTCGGCCTCGAGTGTGAAGTTAGTTTCACGCTCGGCACCGAGCACCGGGCGTTCGCCCGCACGCAGACCCGACCAGGTCAACACCAACACCGGCGGCAGCAGGACCGTGATCATCGCGGAGTAGGGCTCCGGTGAGCTGTAGGCCAGTGTGACCGCCGCCGTTGCCGTCGTGACGATCAGGGCGTACTCGAAGCGGATCAGCCGCCACCACAGCACCAGCGCGACGGCCACCGCGATGGTGATCGAGGTGATCGCCCACGGCTTGAACATCTCCCAGGCCGGTATCCCGGTCAGCGCGGCGGCGCGCCCGCCGATCCAGAACCAGCCCGGCGGATAGAACGACGGCAGCCCGAGATAGGTCATGTCGTGCAGGGCGGGGCTGTCGGCAAGCCGGGTCAGGTACTCGGTGCGGAACTGTTGATCGACCGAGATGCCGAACAGATACAGCTTCGTTGCCCCCAGCGGCATGCCCAGTGTCACCACGCTGAACGCCGAGACGAACACCAGGGCACCGACCTGGGCGGCGAGCCGCCAGCGGCCGGAGCGCCGCCATAGCCAGCCGACGGCCACCAACCCGATCAGGCAGCCGACCTGGCCGACGGTGGTGAGGGCGTGCAGTTGATTCGACGACGGAAAGGCCGGCCATTGGACCCGCGCGATGGCGATCAGCGATACCACCGACACGACCGCGGCCACCGCGACCGCCACCACCATCTGGCCTGAGGTGGCCAGCGCGTTACGCATGATCAGATGGGCAGCTTGCGGAAGATGGGCCGCGGGACGTGTCGCAACACCATCATCACGTACCTGAATGCTGCTGGCGCCCAAACCAATTCCTTACCTTTTGCGGCTGCGGTCACCGCGAGGTTGGCGACGTATTCCTTGTCGACGGTCAGCGGCGCTTCCTTGACGTGCGCGCTCATCCGGGTCCGGACTTGGCCCGGGCGGATCACCAGGACCCGCACGCCGTATTCGCGCAGCGCTTCGCCGAGCCCCAGGTAGAAGCCGTCCAGCCCGGCCTTGGTGGAGCCGTAGACAAAGTTGGAGCGCCGCACCCGTTCGCCGGCCGCCGAACTCATCGCGATGATCTGACCGAAACCTTGGGCGCGCATCTTCTCACCGAGCAGGACACCCACCGAAACGGCTGCGGTGTAGTTGATCTCGGCGGCTAGGACGGCCTTGTGCTGGTTTTGCCATAGCTCCTCGGCGTCCCCGAGGATGCCAAACGCCACGATGGCCACGTCGACGTCACCGTCGGCAAAGGCCGCCTCGATCATCTTGGGGTGACTGTCCGGGGCGGTGGCCTCGAAGTCGATCACCTCGACCGAGCGCGCGCCGGCGGCTTGCATCTGCGCGACGGCGGCCGCACGCCCGGGGTCGTCGGGCATGGCGGCCAACACGATTCGGGCGCGGGCGTTACGCAGATAACGCTCGCAGATCGCCAGGCCGATCTCCGAGGTGCCACCCAGCAACAGGATGGTCTGGGGGTTCCCCACGGCGTCTAGCACCATTTACAGCAGCTCCAAACGTCGGGCCATGTCGGAGGCGAAGACCCGCATCGGGTCGACCTTGCGGCGCACCGCGATCCATTCGTCAATGCGTGGATACATGGCGTGGAAAGTTTCGGCGCTTACTCGAGAGTCCTTGGCGGTGTACACCCTGCCCCCGAATTCCAGTGCGCGCCGGTCGAGTTCGTTGAGGAATTCGTTGATGCCAGGCTTGTTGGGAAAGTCCATCGCGACGTTCCAACCGGCCATCGGAAAACTCAGCGGCGCGCGGTTACCCGGGCCGAACAGCTTGAACACATTAAGTGCCGAATAGTGGCCACTGGTTTGGATCCAGCGAATGATGGCCTTGAATTCGTCCATCGCATCCGGTGGGACCAAGAATTGGTGTTGAGCGAAACCCCTTGGGCCGTAAGCGTTATTCCAACCGCTGACCAGGTCGAGCATGTGGTAGAACTGCGACAAATTCATGATCTTGCCGGTATAGGTACCACCCAGCCGGTAATACACTTCGCCGATCGCCATAAACGACAGCTTGTTCATCGCGCTCACCGGGAAGACGTCCGGCACCGTCAACAACTGCGGCGCATCGAATTTCAGCGGATTCTTCGCCAGCTTCTTCGGCAGCTGCTCCAGGGTGGCCAGGCTGCCCCGGCTAACCGCGGCCCGACCGAGTTTCGGCGGCGGACTGATCAGGTCGAACCACGCGCTGGAATAGGTGTAGTCGGCTTCACTGCCGTCCAGGTGCACGGCGACGGTTTCGTCGAGGTCTTTCGTGGCGACCCCGTCGGCGATGAAGTACGCGGTCTCAGTCGGCGTCATGGCGACGGTGGCGCGCAGCACGATCCCGGTCAGCCCGTTGCCCCCGACGGTCGCCCAGAACAATTCGGCGTCTGCCGCGTTCGGGCCGTCGGGCGTGATGGTGCGGACGGTGCCATCGGCCAGCAGCAGATCCATCGACCGCACGTGGTTGCCGAAGCTGCCCGCACTGTGATGGTTCTTGCCGTGGATGTCGCAGGCGATGGCCCCACCGACGGTGACCTGGCGGGTGCCCGGCAGCACCGGAACCCACAGTCCGAACGGGAGCGCGGCCTTCATCAACTGGTCCAGGCTGACGCCGGCGTCGACGTCGACCAGTCGGGTGTCGGCGCTGATCGAGTGGATGCGGTTCAGCACCGTCATGTCGATCACCAGACCGCCGCCGTTTTGCGCGTTGTCCCCGTAAGAGCGGCCCAGCCCGCGCGCGATCACGCCCCTACCGCCGGCGTCGGCGGCCCGGGCGACGGCCTTGGCGATCACCTCGGGATCGCGGGTTGACAGCACCTGGGCCACCGACGGTGCGGTGCGGCCAAAGCCCGTCAGCCGGGTGGGCCTGGTCGGAAAGTCGGCGCTCAACATCGTCAAAGAGGCTACCGCCTGCCGAGGCGACGATGCGGGACGCTTGCGTCCCGTTGAGGAGGGAGGCGTTTGGACCCTGCCGAGGCGACGATGCGGGACGCTTGCGTCCCTCAGCGGATTCGGAAGATGACGAGCCGCTGCACGACGAAGTTGATCACCGTCGCGGTGCCCTGGGCGATCACGAACGCGACGACGGGAGCCCAACCGCGATAGTGCAACAGCACCAAACACAGATGGTTGAGGCCGACCTGGACGGCGAAGGTGATGCCGTAGAGCACCATGACCGCGACGAACCGGGCCGTGCTGGGCCCGGCTTGGAAGGTCCACCGGCGATTGATCAGGTAGGCGGTGACGGTGCCCACGACGAAACTGGCGGCCTTGGACACGTCGACCTGGAGCCCTAGTACCTGCCAAAGCACCATGTAGAGGCCGAAATCGACGATGCCCGCGAGTCCCCCGGTCACCACGAAGCGGGTGATCTGCGCGGTCAAGCTCAGGCGCACCGGCGCGGTTGCGGACTCGGGGGGAAGCATTGGGGGAGTTTATCGGGGGCGCGCCCGTCCCCGGGTCGGCTAACGGGGCAGCTTCACCGAGATCAGCTCGACCTGGCTTTCGCCCTGTGGCGTCGAGTAGGTGATGGTGTCGCCGGCCTTGTGACCGGCCAGCGCCTGCCCGAGCGGGCTGTGCGCGGTCAGCGTCTCGGCCTCGCGCCCGGCCGGCGTCTCCTCGACGATGGAGATGACGTGCATGGTGACGACTTCCCCGTCGGCGAACCGCAAGGTCACCTCGGTGCCGCCGGGCAGCGTCTCGTCCTCGTCGGAGTGCGACGGCCCGGCCCGCAGCCTGCGGTCCAGTTCGTTGATGCGATCGCCGAGCACTACTAGCTCCTCGGCCCGCTGAATTGCCTCGGCCGCGTCGCCGTGGTCGCCGATCATGCCGCGATCGTTTTTGACCTCGGCCTCGAGAAGATCGCGCCGCTGTCGCAGCCGGTCCACCTCCGCGGCGAGGTTCTCCCGCGCCGCGTCGGCCGCTGATTGGACCTTCTTGCCCACGTCGGTGAACCTTTCGCCCAGTTTGCTTGGGGTGGCGTATCAGTCTCGCACCACGACGGAGTAGCCGCCACCATTATTCGGCAAGCGCTTACACCCGTTTCCGAACCCCTATCCAGGCGGCCCCGCGACGAGGACGAATTGGGCGAGGTCGACGGCGCGCTGCTCCCATCGGGACGTGACGCCGAGCTTGGCGAGGATGCGCCCCGAATGCCACTGCACGGTGCGTGGGCTGATGAGAAGCCGCGCGCCGATCTGCGAGTTGGGGTAGCCGTCGCGGGCCAGCCGCTCCGTCAGGGGGCTTTCGCCGTCTGCCGGTTGCATTCCAAATGCTCTATCGCACAATGGTATTCAGCGTCTGCATTGCACCTGGTCGGGCAATCAGAGGCTGACATGCCCCGCGTCGTTGTTCGTCGGGACCGGCGGAGCGTCGTCGTATTCGACGATGTCGCCGCGCAGCGCCTCGTAGATCGCCAGGCCCTGCGACACCAGCCCGGCGGCGACTTGACCGAGGCCCTCGGCGCCGTTGAGCACCGTGAGGTTGGAGTTTGACAGGCCCAGCGCGGCCTTTTCGACGATCTGCGGCAGCTGGTCGACCAACGCCTTGTCCAGCGCGACGCGGTTGTGCGACGCAGCCGCTTCGGCCAGGATCTTCATCTTCTCGGCGTCGGCGACGGCCATGATCCGGACGCGTTCGGCCTCGGCCTCGGCGGGCTTGACGACCTCGGCAACCAGTTCCTGCTGGCGCAGTTCGGCGGCCCGCTGCGCCAGCTCGGTCTTCATCTCCAGCACCTCGCGCTGGGCCTGGGCCTCGGCCAGCGGCCCGGCCTGGGCGGCCTGTGCCTGCGCCTTGTCGACCTCCGCCTTGTACTGGGCCTTGACGATCGCCGTCTCCCGGGCGAACTCCGCCTGCTTGCGCTGCGACTCCTGCTCGGCCTCGGCGGCCGCCTGGTTCGCCTGGGCCTGAGCGATCTGCGCCTGTTGCTGGATGGCTGCGTTGTGCGGCGCCGACATGGCGTTGATGTAGCCGAGGCCGTCGTCGTCGATGGACTGGATCTGTAGCGCGTCGACGGCCAATCCGATGCGGGCCATCTCTTCCTTGGATCCGTCGAGTACTTCGGTGGCCAGTTTCTGGCGTTCCCGGATGATCTGTTCGACCGTCATCGAACCGATGATCGAGCGCAGGTGCCCGGCGAAGATGCGGCCGGTGAGGACGGACATCTGGTCTTGTTCGGACAAGAACCGCTGGGCGGCGCTGATGATGCTTTCGGTGTCATTGCCGACCTTGAACGCGATCACGGCGCGCACGTTGAGGGTGATTCCCTGTTGGGTGACGCACTTTTCGGCCACCTCGGACTCACACATGGCGAGCGTCAGGAAGCGCGCCTTTCGGAAGAACGGGATGACGAACGCGCCGTGCCCGGTGACGACCCGGAAGGGGGCGTTACCCTTGGCCCGGCCGCCGGAAATCAGTAGCGCCTCGTCGGGGGCGGGCACCTTGTAACCGAGCATTTGGGGGCTCCTTTCGGTTGGTTGTGTGCAGCAGCGGGTTTCACTCGCCGGTCGGGCCGGTCCAGGTATGGTGCGGCGTCGGCCAGGCTCGACGACGACGGCCCGCCCGCTACGAATTTCGACCACCAGGACCTGACTGTCCTTGGGCAGTGGGTCGTCGGACCACGCCAGGAAGGTCTCCTTGGCACCCCGCACGGTCACCAGCACCTCGCCGGGACCGCGGTCGCCGCGTGTCGCCACGACGAGCCTGCCCACACAACCGATTGCCACGGCGTCGCTCACGATCGCATATTCCCCCATCGACGGGTTCCAGCGTCGAGTTTCTCCGTCTTTGGCCGTCAGGATGGATCCGCAGGCCGCGATCGGTTCATGGTCGAACAGCATTCGCATCGCAATCCCCTCGCCGCGTGCCGGTACCTGGTCAGCACAGCGTCAAAGCGGCGCCTTGGCGGATCCTCAAAGGCTTCTTGGCGCCGGACCGCAACGGGTCAGACCCAATAGGGAACCCGGGCGCGGTATTGCCGCATCGCGAACGCGGCCAGCAACCAGCCGACGACGGTCAGCACCAGCACCACGGCCCAGTGTCGCAACTCTTGGTGGGCGCCGAGCAGCGGCGCGCGCACGATGTCGAGATAGTGCAGCAGCGGGTTGAGTTCGACAATTTTCGACCAGCGGCCGGCGCCCTGCTGCCGCAGCGTGTCGTCGTTCCAGATGATCGGCGTCATAAAGAACAGCAGCTGCACGACCGAAAACAGCAGCGGTCCGATGTCGCGGTAGCGGGTCGCCAGAATGCCGAAGCACAAAGACACCCAGATGCAGTTGAGCACGATCAGCCCGAGCGCGGGGATCACCGAAAGATCGGCCCACGACCAGGGTTTGGGGAAGATCACTGCGACGACGAAGTAGATGACGATGTTGTGAGCGAACAAGATCATCTGTCGCCACACCAGCCGGTAGACGTGCACGCTCAACGGGGTGGGCAACTGCTTGATCAGTCCTTCGTTGGCTACGAAGACGTCGGCGCCTTCCAGGATGGCCGCGTTGATCAGGTTCCAGATGATCAGCCCGAGGGTGACGTAGGGCAGGTGCACCGCCAGGTCGAGATGAAACAGCTTCGAGTACAGCCCGCCCATCGCGACGGCGGTGGTGCCGGTCGCGATGGTGATCCAGAACGGACCCAGCACCGAGCGGCGGTAGCGCTGCTTGATGTCCTGCCAGCCCAGATGCAACCACAGCTCGTGCCGGCGGAAACCAGAGACCAGGTCGCCCCAGGCCCGGGCGAATGTCCGCGACTGCGCGGCGGCGTCGATGAAAGTCATGATCCTCCCGGCTTGCCGAACTGTTCGCGACGGCCCATGCGGCGCAACCGAATCCACTCCTGCAGGCCCTTGGGATCGCGCCGTGATATCAGGAAGAACCAGCCGAACCGCAGCCACTCCTGAGCGATCAGTTTGCGCAGGCCCGGCTGGGCCAGCAGATAGCCGCGGTTGCGGTAGGTGTAGAACCGCTTCGTCGGATTGTCGGGGTACTGGGTGTGCATGCGGCCACCCAGAATCGGCCGGAACTCGTCGGACCCACACGGATGCAGATAGACGGCGTTCAGGCAAGTTCCGAACGGCAGGCCCGACCGCACCAGCCGGCGGTGCAGTTCCACCTCGTCGCCGCGGATGAACAACCGCATGTCCGGGACGCCGACGGCATCCAGCGTCGACGCCCGGAACAACGCGCCATTGAACAGCGACGCGATGCCGGGCAGCAAGTCCTGTCCCGATTCGGTGCGCAATTCGCTTGCGCGCCTGCGCCATACCAGGCCGCGACGCAACGGAAACGCCAGCCGCTCCGGGTCGTCGAGGTTGCACACCATCGGTGACACCTCGGCCAGGCCGTGTTTGTCGGCGCAGGCCAACAGCGTGGCCAGCACCCCGGGGTCCTGCGGGCGGCCGTCGTCGTCGGCCAGCCACACCCAGTCGGCACCCTGCGCCAGCGCGTGCAAAATGCCGAGTGCGAAGCCGCCCGCTCCGCCGAGGTTGCGGCGTGACGGCAGGTAGGTGGTCGAGATGGGTTGGGCGGCAACCAGTTCGGCTATCCGACTGTCCGCGGCGCCGTCGTTGTCGACGACGATCAGGTGATCGGGTAGCCGGGTCTGGGTGCTGAGCATGTCCAGCGATTTGGCGAGTTCTTGCGCGCGCCGGTGGGTGACCACGACGGCGAAGATGGATTCACTCATCCCCGGAAGCGCTTTGCGCCAGCGGCCGGTCGGTGTGGTTTTGCAGGCGGGTTTCTTCGAGCACCTCGCGCACGTGGCGTGCCGCGTCTTCACCCTCGTAGGCGCGCACCACGTCTTCGATGCCGCCCGATTGCCGGATGCTTCCGTGGTCGATCCACATCGCCGTCTTGCACAGCCGGGCCAAAAATTCGTTGGAATGGCTGGCGAAAACCAGGATTCCGGAACGCTCCACCAGCTTCTGCAGCCGTGACTGCGCCTTCTTCAGAAAGTCGGCGTCCACGGCGCCGATACCCTCGTCCAGCAGCAGGATCTCTGGATCGATGCTGGTGACCACGCCCATCGCCAGCCGGACCCGCATACCGGTGGAGTAGGTGCGCAGCGGCATCGACAGATAATCCCCGAGCTCGGTGAACTCGGCGATCTCGTCGACCTTGCTCAGCATCTGTTTTCGGGTCTGCCCGAGAAACAGGCCGCGGATGATGATGTTTTCGTAACCGGAGATCTCGGGGTCCATGCCCACGCCGAGGTCGAACACCGGTGCGACCCGGCCGGTCACCCTCGCCCAGCCACGGGTGGGCTCGTAGATGCCCGAAAGTAACCGCAGCAGTGTCGATTTCCCGGCCCCGTTGTGGCCGACCAGGCCGACGCGGTCGCCCAGCTCGAGCGACATGGTGATGTCCCGCAACGCCTCGACGACGACGACGTTGGAGTTGTTGCGTCCGATCGTGCCGCCCGCCTTACCCAGAAAGGCTTTCTTCAACGAACGCGACTTGGCGTCGAAGATGGGAAACTCCACCCACGCGCTGCTGGTCTCGATATGCGGACCGCCAGGACCGGACACTGACGCTGCTCTTACAGGTACTGCCCGGTGCCCGAGCCGTGTCCGTGGCCCGAGCGCCCGATGCCGGGCGGCAGCGCGCCTTGGCGCATCTGCTCGAGCTGCGCGCGGGCCGCCATCTGCTGGGCGAACAATGCGGTCTGGATGCCGTGGAACAGTCCCTCGAGCCAGCCGACGAGCTGCGCCTGCGCGATGCGCAACTCGGCATCCGAGGGTTCGGAGTTCTCGCTGAACGGCAGCGTCAGGCGGTCGAGCTCCTCGCGAAGCTCCGGCGCCAGTCCGTCTTCCAGCTCGCGGATGCTGGTGGCGTGGATGTCGCGCAGCCGCTTGCGGCTGGCCTCGTCCAGCGGTGCCGCGCGCACCTCTTCCAGCAGTTGTTTGATCATCGTCCCGATCCGCATCACCTTGGCCGGCTGCTCGACCAGGTCGGTCAGGGAGCGCTCCTCGGAGTCTTCGTCGTCAGCGCCCGCGCGTATTGCCATGACGCGCGGATCGACGCCACCAATGATTTCGACACCGTCGGCGTCTGGGCCATCAGGGCTACCTGAGCCGTTACTCAATCCGGTCACCATCCTCGTGTGGTCCTAGCGGCGGGGCTGATCGGCATCTGCGCGCCATTCGTAGATCTTCGCCCCACCGTTGTCGTAGATCAGCGCCCACGACTTCGATTTTTCCAGCGACACTAGTCCGTCCGGTACGGCGAATCCGCGGACCGTCGGAGTGCTGGTGAGGATGTACCGAATATTGAGGGCTTTAATCGCCTCGACCACCCTGGGATCGGATATGCCGCGCCGGGCGAAGGCCCAGAAGTTGTAACGCTGCGGTCCGGGTCCCATTTGTTGCGGATAGTCATAGTGGGTCCAGAGCGGGTGCAGGTCGGCCACGGCGTACATCCAGGCGGTGCCGTCGGTGTTGGCGTTGCCGATCAGCGTGCTGCGCGCCCCGGGCAACCTGGCCAGATAGGCCATCGCCATCAGGTCGCGCTGGTCGATCATCACGGAGTCGTATTTGTCTCCCATCAGCCACAGGTGCCGGTAGAAGTAGTGCCGAGCGATGAACACGGTGGACAGCACCAGCAGCGCCGCGGTCGCAACCACCCAGATCCGCTCGTGCTGCTTCTCGCTGGTGGGGGAGGGTTTGAGCCGTTCGGTGCCGCGCCGGGCCCCGGCCACCAGCGCGACGACGATCGCGAACAACCCCACCCCGGCCATCGGCTCGAGCAGCAGGGTGATCGCCGCGGAGATGCGGCGGGGATCCTTGTAAAAGAACTCCCCGATGCCCCCGGCCAGCGTGCCGATCACCCCGCCGACCGGGGTGCCGGCGTCGACCCCGACCACGACCAGCAACAGCCACACCACCAGTGGCCACCAGACTTTTTTTACGAGGAAGATCAGACCCCCGATCGCTGTCAGGGCGGTCAGGCCGTACTGGACCGGGAAGTCGTTGAGGTGGCGGGAGTGCTGGAAGACCATGTCGAAGACGCCCCGCCTGGTGCTCAGGTAGGTCAAAAACGAATGCCCGGCGATGATGTCTTCCTGCTGCTGGACGCTGATGAACTGCGGCAACAGGATCAACCCCGCCACCACCACGACACCAGCCAATGCCAGTGCGTCGGCGAGCCTGCCCCGAACCGGACGCCACAAGCAGTCGGCGGCCCACCACGCCAGCAGGAACAGCAGGACGATGAACCCGCCGGTGATGTGCACCGACATGACGCCCACCAGGGCCAGCACGGCGACGGGGATGCGGTCGCGGTGCCGCAGCGTCGAGGTGATCAACACGAAGGTCGGCACGGCGACGCCGTAGGCGGCCAGGTTGGGCATCGCCGCGACGCCGAACTCGACGTAGGGGAGCGCGGTGAATGACGCCGACAGCGCGGCCGCGGTGGCCGACGCTCCCGCCGTGCGCCATTGGCTGGTGTGCGGTCGAACCAGCTGCCAGGTCAGCATCGCCGCGCTGGTCGGGAACAGCCAGACCGACCCCGCCACCGCGTTGAGCGTGTAGGCCGTCGTCGGCGCCGCCCCGGTGAGCTGGCAGAACACGGCGGTCAGCGCGTGAAAAACCGACGGGTAGTAGAGCAGGTGGTGGGTTTCGACGTTGCGCAGCTCGCCCATGTGGGTCGAGGACGCCTGGCCGGTGTCGAGGATGAACCGGACCTCGTTGGCGTGCCAGACCGCGTCCCAGGTGCTGGGGATGGTCTGCCAGTGAGCCGCCAATCCGCGGTAGGCCGCCCACATGACCAGCAGTGCGCCCAATAGGACGCCGGCCGCCACCGCCAGCGCCGGCCAGCCCCCGATGCCGCGGGCTTCGGCCTCGGTGTCGCGGTAGCGGGCGAGCACCAGCTGCAGAGCCGTCATCACGATGCACACGACGGCCAGTGCGGCGAGCGCAGTCCAACCGTTCCACGGTATTCCGACGGCACCGAAGGGGATGATCGCCAGCGCGATCACGCCGTAGGTCAGCGCCGGGCCCACGGCGACCGCGACCGGCCAGCTCAGCTGGGCTATGCGCGCGATGATGGTCCCCGGGGCGATCAGCAAGAACAGCGCGGTCAGCGTTCCGATCCAGAGCCCCACTCGACTAGTATGGCTGCCCGGGTGACCTGGCTCGGGAAGCCGCCGTCTGGCTTGAACCGTCGCGGCGCCCGCAACCGTCACAGTTTCGCGGGATTACGCAAGCTCTAAGGTGGCTGGCATGGCTTACGACGTCGCCCGGGTGCGCGGACTGCATCCATCGCTGGGTGACGGGTGGGTGCACTTCGACGCCCCGGCCGGGATGTTGATTCCCGATTCCGTGGCGACCACCGTTTCCACGGCGTTCCGCCGGTCGGCCGCCACGACCGTGGGGGCGCACCCGTCGGCGCAGCGCAGCGCGGCGGTGTTGGACGCGGCCCGGGCCGCGGTGGCCGACCTGTTCAACGCGGACCCCGCGGGCGTGGTGCTGGGCGCCGACCGCGCGATCCTGCTGTCCTCGCTCGCCGAGGCGTCGTCCTCGCGGGCCGGGCTGGGATATGAGGTGGTCGTCAGCCGGCTGGACGACGAGGCCAACATCGCGCCCTGGCTGCGGGCGGCGCACCGCTACGGCGCCAAGGTGAAGTGGGCCGAGGTCGACATCGAGACCGGTGAGCTGCCGACGTGGCAGTGGGAAGGCTTGGTCGGGAAATCCACCCGGCTGATTGCTGTGACGTCGGCGTCGGGCACGTTGGGCACCGTCACCGAGCTGCGGGCGATGACCAAGCTGGTGCACGACGTCGGCGGCATGGTGATCGTGGACCATTCGGCGGCCGCGCCGTATCGGCTGCTCGACGTCAAAGAGACCGACATCGACGTGGTGGCGGTGAACGCGCTTGCTTGGGGCGGCCCGCCGATCGGGGCGATCGTGTTTCGCGATCCGGCGCTGATCAACACGTTCAGCGCGGTTTCCACCGATCCCAACGCCAGCGGCCCGGCGCGTTTGGAGGTCGGTGCGCATCAGTACGGTCTGCTGGCCGGCGTGGTGGCCAGCATCGAATACCTTGCCGCGCTGGACGAGTCGGCGCGCGGCACCCGGCGCGAGCGGCTGTCGGTGTCCATGCAATCCGCCGCGGCGTATATGACCCGCATCTTCGATTACCTGATGACGTCGTTGCGGTCGTTGCCGTTGATGATGCTGATCGGTCGCCCGGAGGTGCGCATCCCGGTGGTCAGCTTCGCGTTGCACGGTGTGCCGGCCGAGCGGGTCGTTCAGCGGTTGGCGGACAACGGAATTCTGGCCGTCTCGAACGCAAGCTCGCGGGTGCTCGACGCGCTGGGCGCCAACGAGGTAGGCGGCGCGGTGACCGTCGGGCTGGCGCACTACTCGACGATGGCCGAGGTCGACCAGCTGGTGCGTGCACTGGCATCGTTCGGCTGATCGACGTCTATCTCACGCTCGCCCGTGTCGTGATGGCGTTCCCGGTGCCTGGAAGGCGGCGACACGCCGACCCATGCCGCCCTGTCAGCACGGCGAAAACCTCAGCGGCACAACGGAGATGGGACGGCTAAACGGTCAGCACGATCTTGCCGTGCACCTCGCCGGCCACCAGGCTGCGGTGGGCCTCGCCGGCCTTGTTGACCGGCATCCGCGCCCCGATGATCGGCCGGACCCGCCCGTCGGCAATCATCGGCCAGACCGACTTCGTCACCGCCGCAACGATTTCGCCCTTGCTGTTCGGGCCGGTCACCGGCCGGGCCCGCAACGTGGTGCCGATGACCCGCAAGCGTTTCGGCAGCAGTTTGCCGATGTTCAGCTCGGCCTTCAGCCCGCCCTGCATGCCGATGATGACCAGCTGACCGTCGGGGGCCAGCGCGTCCAGATTGCGGTCCAGGTAGGAGGCGCCCATGATGTCGAAGATCACGTCGGCGCCGTCGGTCTGCTCGCGCAGCCGCGCGACGAAGTCCTCTTCGTGATAGTTGATCGTGATCTCGGCGCCTAGGTCGCGACAGATGTCGAGCTTGGCCGCCGAGCCGGCGGTGACCGCCACCCGCGCACCCAACGCCCTGGCGATCTGGATCGCGTGCGTGCCGATGCCGCTGGCCCCGCCGTGCATCAGCAGCAGCTGACCCTTGCTCAGATTCGCGGTCAGCACCAGATTCGACCACACCGTGCAGGCCACCTCGGGCAGCCCCGCGGCGTCCTCCAGCGTTACCCCGTGGGGTACCGGCAACACCTGCACCGCGGGAACCGCGACGTATTCGGCGTAGCCGCCGCCGGCCAGCAACGCGCAAACCTCTTGTCCCACGGACCATCCCGTGACACCAGACCCCACTTCGGCGATCAGGCCGGACACTTCCATGCCGATGGTGTCGCTGGCTCCCGGCGGTGGCGGATACTTCCCGGCGGCCTGCAGCACGTCGGCCCGGTTGACCCCGGCCGCGGCGACTTTGATCAAGACCTCGCCGGGACCCGCAGAGACATCGGGGATCTCTTGCCAGACGAGTTGGTCGGAGGATTCGGCGACGATAGCGCGCATGCGGGCCACGGTACTAGCCCCGTTACCCTGGTCAGCGGTGGCGTGGCAGAGCGGCCTAATGCACTCGCCTTGAAAGCGAGAGACGGCAAAAACCGTCCGGGGGTTCAAATCCCTCCGCCACCGCTGCGTGCAGCGGCGACGCTGCGACCGTGTCGGTGAACAGCGAACGACTAGTGCAGCGTCGGCGCCTTGCTGTTCGAGCTGCTCACGCAGCGCCCGCCACTTGAGCTCGCGTTGGGCCTCGGCGTCATGGGTGTCGTGGGAATCGTCGAAGTAAACCGAGGCGAATGGCCCCGGGCCGTCCAGCAGCGAACGGAAGCGCCCAGTATCGATAGCGCTTAGGGTGCCCGCCGAGACAGCAGACGGATCGGACTCAGGCCCGGTCGCCCTCGGTGTCGTCGAAGAACGACCACTGCCCGTCATGCTCGACTTCCATGCGCCAGCCTAGTTCGCTGTTGTCGGCCTTGTTGTCGACGAACCATGCGTGCGCGTCGTCGGCGCTTTCGATGTCCTTGGTGGCGACGACTTCACCGTGCGGGTTGATCACTCGATAGTTGGCCATTGCCACAGTGTTCCCACCGGGGGCGCGGTCAACCCGTCGGGATTTCGGCGGCGATGGTGTTCATCAGGGCGACGTAGCGGCGGCCTTCCGGATCGCGGCCGGGTTTGCCGCTGCTGATCAGGCCGGCCGCCAGGCTGCGTTGCGGGTCGGCCCAGATCGCGATGTTGACCAGCCCGAGGTGACCGAACGCGGCCGGCGCGTTGCGTCCGAACGGGCCGAACCTGTTGGTGCCCAGGATGAATCCGGTCGACCAGCGTGCCGGCATCAGGCCGACCGCGAAGTCCGGCCGCAACCGCCGGCTTTCGGCGGTCGCGGCACGCAGCGTGTCCGGCCGCATCACCTGTACGCCGTCGAGTTCGCCTCCGCGGCGCCATATTTCGGCGAAGCGGGACATCTCGTCGGCCGTCGAGACGGTGTTGGACGACGGGATCACGGTGGTCAGGAAGAACGGCGTGTTGGTCACCGGGATCATCTCGTGCATGGTGCCGCCGATGGCCTTGCGGAATATCTGCGCGATGACCGGAGTCAACGGCCGGCCGGTCGCGTGGCTCGGCGCGACCAGCTCGAGGTCTTTTTTGTCGACACCGAAGTTGGTCCAGCGGAAGCCGAGCGGGTCGAGGATCTCGGCGGCCAGGATTTCGCGGATGTCCTTGCCGGTGGCCGCGTAGACGATTTCGCGCATCAGCGGGCCCCATGTCAGCGCGTGATAAACGTGCACCAGGCCGGGACGGTAGAGCGGCCGCAGGTTGCTGAGCATCTCCTGCGCGTACTGGTGATCGTCGGTCCGCTTGAGGTCCGGCATCGGCCCTGTGGGGAAGGGCAGCCCGGCGCTGTGGGTCATCACGTGGCGGATCGTGATGCGGTCCTTGCCGTGGCTGGTGAAGTTGGGCAGGTACTCGCACACCCGATCGTCGAGCGAGAAAACGCCGCGTTCGACGAGCATGTGCACCACGGTCGCGGTGATGCCCTTGGCCGCTGAGTACACGCAGAACGGCGTGTCGGTGGTGACGGGGATTTTGTCGCTGTCGGGGGCATCGGTGGGGGCGTTGCCCCAGCCGTGGCCGATTGCGCGGTTGAGCACGACGCGCCCACGGTGCCGGAGGCACAGCTGGATGGCCGGATGCATGCCCGCCCGATACCAGTGCCGGACGGCCTGCCAGATGCGTTCGACGGCGGCGGGGTCGATGCCGGAATGGTCTTCCTCGCCGACGGCGGTGACCGCATCCACGTCGGCCGGGACGCGGATCTTTCCGTCTTCAGTCGTAGTCGCCACCCCAGCGAGGGTACGTGGCGGCGAATTACTCCCCGGTGAACTGCGGCGCGCGATTGGCGAACGTCGCCGAGATGCCTTCGGTGAGGTCCTTGGAGGGCAGGAACGCCGCGTTCCACGCCGCGACGTACCGCAGGCTCTCTGCGACGGCGGCGGCGCGCTGCTGGTCCAGCACGTCCTTGATGCCGTGCACGGTCAGCGGTGGGTTGGCGGCAATCTCCGCGGCGGTGGCGTGGGCGGCGGCCAGCGTCGCCTCGGCGTCGGTGTACACGTCGTTGACCAGGCCGATCTTCTCGGCGCGGGCGGCGTCGATGTCCTTGCCGGTCAGCGCGAGCTCGCGCAGATGACCGTCGTTGAGGATCAGCGGCAGCCGGGCCAGGCTGCCGACGTCGGCGACGATGGCGAGTTTGACTTCCCGTACCGAGAACTTGGCGTCGGCGCTGGCGTAGCGGATGTCGACGGCGGAGATCAAGTCCACGCCGCCGCCGATGCACCAGCCGTGCACCGACGCGATGGTGGGCGTGCGGCAGTCGGCGACCGCGGTGATCGCCGCCTGCATGCGCTTGACCTCGCGGTGGAACACCGCGCGGGGCCCGGCAAGCGCATCGCCGGACAGCAGCGGCGTGAAGGAGCCGCCCATGGCCGGCACGTCCAGGCCGTAGCTGAAGTTCTTGCCGGAACCGGTCAGCACGATGGCCCGCACCTCGGGGTCGGCGTCCAGGGTGGCGAATAGTTCGGGCAACTCCGACCAGAACGCGGGCCCCATCGCGTTGCCCTTGCCCGGCCCGATCAGTGTCACCTGTGCGACCAGGTCTTTGATCTCGACGGTGACGGATTCGTATGTTTCGCCCATGTGCAGACCGTAGCGTGGCAAATATGTCTCGTGATTTGCGACCCGGCCCTCATTCCCCGCCCGCCGACGAGCTGCACAGCGCGGAGGACACGTTAGGCATCTTGCAGCGCGTGCTTCATCCCATCGCCACCGACGATCTGTCCAAGCAGACACCGTGCACCGAGTTCGACGTCGCCAAGTTGACCGAGCATCTACTCAAGTCGATCGGCGGCATCGGCGGCATGGTCGGCGCCGAGATTCCGGCGAGCGAGGGACAAGGTTCCGTCGAGCGGCAAATCATCGCCGCGGCTCGGCCCGCCCTGGACGCCTGGCATCGCCGGGGCCTGGACGGCACGGTCAGTGTCGGCGACAACGAAATGTCGGCCCGGGCGGCGTGCGGCATCTTCTCGATCGAATTCCTGGTCCACGCTTGGGATTACGCGGTCGCGGTGGGGCATCAGCTCAACGCCCCCCAACCGCTGGCCGAGTACGTGCTGGATCTCGCGCACAAGACGATCCGGCCGGAGTTCCGCGGGTCCGCAGGCTTCGCCGATCCCGTCGAGGTGCCCGACGACGCGGGGGCGCTGGAGAGGCTGGTCGCGTTCACCGGCCGCGACCCGGCCGCCTAACGGCGCATACCGGCCGTTACACCCGTTCGAGGTAGAAGTAGAAGTACCGGCCCTTATCGCGCACACCCTTGCCGTTCATGATGCCCATCACGGCGTCGTCGTCGATCTTCTTGAAGTGGTCGTGCACCGGCTGCCCGTCGTAAACCATCGTCGCGGTGACCTCGCCGCGGAACTCCTCCAGCCACAGGCTGGCCTCGCCCTTACCCATCTCGGTGTTGGAGAACTTGTTGCCGTCGGCGTCCAGGCACACCAGGGGCTGCACGTCGCGCTCGGAGTTGAAGTTCTTGCCAAACCAGCGGGCCTTTTCCAGCAGATCGTTCATGCGGTGGCCGGTGGCGAACCCGCCGCCCCTCCACTGTCCGATCATGCCGTCGAGTGTGGCCGGCTCCAGGCTCGCCCAAAAATCGTCGAGCTCGACGTCATCGATCGGGCTGCTGCGTTCTTTGAAGTCGGTGAACTTCTTGCGCGCCAAGCTCATTCGTCACTCCCGGCTATCCAGTTGCCGGCGAACTGAAGCAGGGCGTCGTTCTCCTGTGGCGCGCCGATGGAGACGCGGACCCCATCGTCGCCGTAGGGACGCAGCACGATCCCCGCGTCGGCGGCCCGCGCGACGAAGCCCGGCGTCCTGGGCCCCAACGGCAGCCAGACGAAGTTGGCCTGCGACGGCGGCAAACTGAACCCGGCGTCGCGCAACCCGGTGCTCACCCGCACCCGGTCGGCCACCACCGCGTCGGTGCGGGCCAACAGTTCGTCGGCGGCATCCAACGAGGCAATCGCGGCGGCCTGCGAGACGTTCGTGACGGAGAACGGGACGAAAACCTGATCCAGCGCGGTGATCACGTCGGGGTGGCCGACGGCGTAGCCGACGCGCAGTCCTGCCAACCCGTAGGCCTTCGAAAACGTGCGCAGCACAACAACATTGGGGTGTGTGCGGACCAACCCCAGGCTGTCGGGCAACATGTCGTCGCGAATGTACTCGACGTAGGCCTCGTCGAGGGCGATCACGATGTGCGGCGGGACGGCCTCGACGAAGCGCGTCAACGCGTCCGGGTCGACGACCGTCGACGTGGGGTTGTTGGGGTTGCATACGAAGATCAGCCGGGTGCGTTCGGTGATCGCGGCCAGCATCGCGTACAGGTCGAAGGTGTGGTCGGTCAACGGCACCTTGACCCCGACGGCACCGGCGACCTGGGCCAGCGGCGGATAAAGCTCGAAGCTGCGCCAGCCGAAGATCACCTCGTCGCCGGCCGAGGCGGTGATCTGAACCAGCTGCTGGCAAAGGCTTACCGAGCCGGCGCCGACGGCGACGTGCTCGGGTTCGAAGCCGGAGCCGAGATGTTTGGCGAGCGCGGCCTTGAGGTGAACGCAGCCGTTGTCGGGATAGCGGTTGACGATGTCAGTCGCTCGTTCGATCGCGGCGCGAACGCTCGGCAGCGGGCCGAACACCGTTTCGTTGCTGGCCAGTTTGATCGAGCCCGGCACGGTCTTACCAGGCACGTATACCGGCAGCCCGGCCAGCTCGGGCCGTAGGCGGGCAGTCACTTCGACAGCATATGTCGCGGCTGTGTACGCTATGCCTCCGGCGGTTCCGGGACGCCCGCCATGCGTCCGGTACCCTCAGAAAGTCCAAGGGAGGCGTGCCAGAGCGGCCGAATGGGGCTCACTGCTAATGAGTTGTCCCCCTCAAAGGGGACCGGAGGTTCAAATCCTCTCGCCTCCGCTGAGTCCTTTCGAGGACGCATAACTGAACACCGGCGCCCGTAGCTCAACGGATAGAGCATCTGACTACGGATCAGAAGGTTAGGGGTTCGAATCCCTTCGGGCGCGCTTTGCAGCAGCGAATGTCCGGCCTATCCCGGTTTGGCGGGGCAGTAAATGGCCACCGCGGTGTTGACGAACACCACCGATTCGGTGAATGTCATGCCTTCCCGCGTGAGGCGGTTGGCAAGCTCTGTCAGGGTCCGGCCTTCAGCGGCTCGGGTGCACGTCTCGTGGGCGGCCTTGACCAGTGCGGCACCGCCATCGGCGGGGGCGCTGCCGTGCAAGGTGGTCATGACCGCGATCAGCCGCTCGTCGGCGTTCTTGGGCATTGCGCCGCGCGACGGGATCGCCGGTGGTGCACCGGCCGAGCCGTACGGCGACAGGATCACGGTCGGCCGGGTCGCGACCAGCAGCACGCCCACGACCGCGATCACCAGGAAGGCACCCGCGATCACCACGCCGGAAAAGCCCTCGGTGGTGACCTTGTGGCGGGGGCTGCGGTGCAGGGCTGCGCCCGGGTCGGGCGGGGCGCCCCCAGCGTGTGTCTGGACGTGATCGGTTGCGGCGGGCTTTGTTCGGCGCGCGATATGCATCGTCGACGTTCCCCCGCTGACTCGATGAATTTCAGCCGTGGCCAGCCCGTTAGCACCCGGTCGAATAAGGCCGCAGTCTAATTCGGCGACGTTCGCCGTGGGGCCGGTTCGTGCGATTCGCCGCGGACCTACTCCGGATGCCGGTCGCTGTCGGCGCCGTCGGTGTCGGGCATCGGCCCGATAGTGGCGATCATCGGGACTCGCAGCGTCTTACCGCCGGCGATCGGCAGGTGGATCGAGAAGAAGACGATCTTGAGCTCCAGGCTCACTTGCCGCATCGGCTGGGCATAGAGGTCAAAGCGCATGTCCCGCAACCGCGCCAGGCCGCGTTCGAGCCGACTCATGGCGTCGACCCTAGTTGCTCGCGTTGCGGGTGCGCCACGGGCGCTGATCAAACCCCGGGGCGACGTGGTCAGGACTCGGTGGCGATCAAGGCCAGCGCCCGCTCGAACAGGTGGACCGTGCCGGCGTGCAATTGATCGCCGACCTGCTTCTCGGCCTTGCCGGCACACGCGCGTGCCAAGGTGCCCTCGATGACGATGCCCAGCTTGAAACAGGCCAGCACGGTATACCAGGTGATCTGGGACAGGTCGCGGGTGGTGTTGGCGGCGTAACGCTCGAGGAGCTCGTCGGTGCTGGCCAACCCGTCCTGCCCGCCGAGCGCATGGCTGAACACGCTCGATCCGTCCGGCTGACGCCAAGTGGCCAGCAGCCAGCCCAGGTCCAGCAGCGGATCCCCGATGGTGCACATCTCCCAGTCGACGATCGCCACGACGTCGGACCCGGTGTGGGAGAACATGACGTTGGCGGCGTGGTAGTCGCCGTGCATGATGCCGGGCGTCCACGTCGCCGGGCGGTGATGTTCGAGCCAGCCGGATACCTCATCGATCCCCGGGATGTCGGGGCCGGGATAGCCGTCGTACTCGCTGTAGGAGTCCAGCTCGGCGAGCCAGCGCGGGACCTGGCGTTCCAGAAAGCCCTGCGGCTTGCCGAAATCGCTGAGACCCACCGCGGCGTGGTCGACGGCACCCAGTCTTGCCAGGGCGTCGGCCATGGACAGGCCCATGCCGTGCCGGATCTCGGCGTTACCGGCGTGCAGCGGCGGCAGGCCCTCGCCGGCGTTGAACCCGTCGATCGGGTCCATCAAATAGAACACGGCGTCGCCCAGCACACCCGGGTCCTCGCAGACGGCGATCAGGTGGGGGTGTGGCACGTCGGAACCGGCAAGTGCCGCAAGCACTTTCGTTTCCCGCAGGATCACGCTGTTGCTGCGCGGACGCAGATGCCGCGGTCCGCGGCGCAGCACATAGGGCCGACCGGATCGTTCGAACCGCAGCATCACGTTCTGTGTTCCGCCGGTCACGGGGGAAACGTTGTCCAGCGGTCCTTCGCCCAGGCCCTGCGCAGACATCCATTCCGCAACGGCTGTCAAGTCCACGTGCTCCACGTGGTGTGAACCTACTCTGCGGCTACGCGTCGGCCCTTCGGTGCCAGGGTGTAACAGAAAGTCTGTGCGAGGATCATGCCGTCGCGGAACACGAAGGTGTCGACGCCGTCGTCGGCGCGATGGTCGGCCGTCTCGGCGCGCCACTGAAGGAAGAGAAAGTCACCGTCGAAGATCTGCGTCTTGAGGGCCCATTCCGCGCTCGGCAGATCGTCGAGCAGCGCGGCGAAGGCCTTGCGGATGGCGTCTTTGCCGCGCGCACTGCCCATCGGGCTGATCACCACGGCGTCCTCGTGGTAGTCGGCGACGATCGCGTCGAGGTCGCCGGCGACAATCGCCTTGACGTGTTGATCGAATACTTCCTGGGGCGTACGTATCATGGCGCTCCTCGCTGAAACTGTGGACCGTCTGGGAATCAGCCTAGGTGCCCATGGTCGCGACGCCAGCGGTCCGAGAGCCTGGAAGAATAGTGAACGCAACCGACTATCAAGGTGGAGGAACGGCATGCCGCGGACCGATAACGATTCTTGGGACATCACGCAGAGCGTGGGGGCCACCGCGCTCGGCGTCGCGGCGGCCCGTGCCGCGGAGACCGAGAGCGACGATCCCCTCATCCGCGACCCGTTCGCACGCGTCTTCGTCGACGCCGCGGGGGAGGGTGTGTGGAGCATCTACGCCGATCCCGCGCTGTTGGCCAAGGCCGTCGCGATCGAACCGGACGTGCAACATCGGCTGCAGCTGATGGTCGACTTCATGGCGACCCGCACGGCGTTTTTCGACGAGTTCTTTCTCGGTGCGGCCGAGTCCGGCGTTCGGCAGGTGGTGATCCTGGCGTCCGGCTTGGACGCCCGGAGCTGGCGGTTGCCCTGGCCGGACGGCACCGTCGTCTACGAGCTGGACCAACCGAAGGTTCTTCAGTTCAAAAACGAGACGCTGCGCGAACACGGTGCACACCCGAGGGCGCGGCTGGTGAACATCGCCGTGGATCTGCGGCAGGATTGGCCGAAAGCATTGCAGGACGCCGGTTTTGACCCTTCGCAGCCCAGCGCATGGTCGGCCGAGGGGTTGATTCGGTATCTGCCGGCGCAGGCTCAGGACTTGTTGTTCGAACGGATCCTTTCCCTGAGCGCGCCGGGCAGCTGGTTGGCGTCCAACGTTCCGGGGGAGGGATTCGCCGATCCCGAGAAGGTGCGTCGGCACCGCGAAGACATGGCGCGGGTGCGCGCCGCAGCCGCGAAGGTCATCGACGCGGAAGTCACCGATTTCGACGAGCTGTGGTATCCGGAAGAGCGCACGCCCGTCGACAGCTGGCTGCGTGAGCGTGGTTGGGACGTACTGTCGTTGAGCTTCCCCGAACTGATGGCCCGCTACGGGCGCAGCATTCCGGCGGGGCACGAGGACTCGATGTCGCCGATGCAGTTCATCTCGGCGCACCTCACGGCGTAAACATCGCCCGGCGGTTCGGACGAACCTCGAGTTCGTCACGGCGCCTACCGGTTTCGGCCGGGACAATCACGATTAATCGGGCCAGGCTACTCAGGTTAGATCAGCACGTGTGGTACTGCCCGTTGACCGGGTCCGAATGGCATTTCTGCTGCCGCGGAGTTTGCCGTGCCGATGTTTAGACATAAGTCCAATGGGTACCGTTAGGCCACGGGAATGTCTTTCTCGAACGGAGGTCACGATGCGTGGTCGCGGAATAATCGGCGCGGTCGTTCTGGTGTGGCTGCTCATTGGGGTCTTCGCGGCTTGGCAACGCGGTTACTTCAAAAATGAGCAAACCAACTGTGTCACAGCAGGAAACATCGCTCTAACTGTGGTGGCGGGTCCGCTGAATTACGGGGGCGTCAACCCGAAAGTCAAGGATTGCCATGTGCCGCAACCCAGTTCTATGCCGAGTCAACTAGTGTCACTCACGTAAAGGAAACTGTCATGATTGTCTTGGGCGTCGTTCTGCTCATTCTTGGATATGTTTTCACCATTCCTTTGCTATGGACGATCGGCATCATTCTGATCGTTATCGGCGCGGTGATGTGGGTGCTCGGCGCGGTGGGCCGTCCGGTCGCCGGCAGGCGGTACTGGTACTAGTGGCTCCTGGCGCTCGATAACGCCTCACAGGACACACATAGGAATGTCATAGCGGTGGCTCAGTAGGCCGCGGATACTGGAACTTGTGACGCAGTCTCGATCCTCCGTAGAGCGTGTTGTCATGTGCCGCGCCGACGGCAATCCGATCAACGTGCTGGTCGTCGACGACGAATCGGTGTTGGCCGAAATGGTCTCCATGGCACTGCGATACGAGGGCTGGAACATCGCCACGGCCGGGGATGGCGCCTCGGCCATCGCCTCGGCCCGTGCCCATCGGCCCGACGTCGTCGTGCTGGATGTCATGTTGCCCGACATGAGCGGCCTTGAGGTCCTGCACAAACTGCGCGAGGAGAACCCGCAACTTCCGGTGCTGTTGTTGACGGCCAAGGATGCGGTGGAGGATCGGATCGCGGGGCTGACCGCTGGCGGCGACGACTACGTCACCAAGCCGTTCAGCATCGAAGAGGTGGTGCTGAGGTTGCGAGCGCTGTTGCGGCGCACCGGCGTAACCACCGTGGACAGCGGCGCCCAGCTCGTTGTGGGCGACTTGGTGCTCGACGAGGACAGCCACGAGGTGACCCGCGGGGGGGAGCCGATCTCGTTGACTTCCACCGAATTTGAGTTGCTGCGCTTCATGATGCGCAATTCCAAGCGGGTGCTCAGTAAAGCGCAGATCCTCGACCGGGTGTGGAGCTACGACTTCGGTGGCCGATCCAACATCGTCGAGCTGTACATCTCGTACTTGCGCAAAAAGATCGACAGTGGCCGTGACCCGATGATCCACACGCTGCGGGGTGCGGGTTATGTCCTCAAACCAGCCCGTTAGGTCACGGCGGGTCTGGTCGCTTCGGCTGCGGCTTCTGGTTGGCCAGGTCGTGGTGCTCGCCCTGGTCTGCGTCGGAATCACCGCGGCCACCGAACTTTCGCTCAATCATCACCTGATGCGCCAGCTTGACGCGCAGCTCGACGGCACCTCGCACCGCTCCGCTCTGCTGTACCCGGAACCGAACCACCCCGGTCGGCACCGCGACCGGGATCGGGTCTACTACCCGCGGCCGGGGCCGGGCCCGCGCTTCCTCGACGCGCCCGGCCAGCCCGCCGGCATGGTCGCCGCGGTGGTCAGCGATGGCAAGACGGTCGATGCTGGCTACTTGACCAGCATCGGTTCCCGGGCCGCGCTGAGCGACAAGGCTCAGGAGCAGCTCGCGGCGATCGCCGGCGGCCGCGCCCCGGTGACGCTGGACCTCGACGGCCTCGGCCGCTACCGCGTGGTGGCAGCCCCGAGCCGCCGGGGCGGCGACCTGATCGTCACGGGGCTGTCGATGTCCGACGTCGATGCCACCCTGCTGCAGATGCTGGTCATCTTCGGAATCGTCACCGTCATCGCCATCGCCGCGGCGACGATCGCTGGAGCCGTGATCATCCGCCGCGCGCTCGCCCCGCTCCGCCGCGTCGCCCAGACCGCGCGCCGGGTTTCCAACCTGCCGCTGGACCGCGGCGAGGTCGAACTGCCGGTGCGGGTGCCCGAATCCGACGCCAATCCCGCGACGGAGGTCGGTCAACTCGCCTCGGCGCTCAACCGCATGCTCGACCACATCGCGGCCGCGCTGTCGGCGCGGCAGGCCAGCGAGACCCGGGTGCGGCAGTTCGTCGCGGACGCCAGTCACGAACTACGCACCCCGTTGGCCGCGATCCGCGGCTACACCGAACTCACGCAACGGATGGGCGACGACCGCGAGGCGGTGGCGCACGCGATGAGCCGGGTCGCCTCCGAGACGGAGCGGATAACGCGTCTCGTCGAGGACCTGTTGTTGTTGGCACGGTTGGACTCGGGCCGGCCGTTAGAACGCGAACAGGTGGACCTGTCCCGGCTCGCCGTGGACGCGGTCAGCGACGCGCACGTTGCGGGACCGGATCACCAGTGGGAGCTCGACCTGCCGGAGGAACCGGTGGTCGTCGTCGGCGACGCGGCTCGCCTGCACCAGGTGCTGACGAATCTGCTTGCCAATGCCCGCATTCACACCGGCGCCGGGGCCGTGGTGACAACACGGCTCAGCACCGACGCGACGCACAGCGTGCTGCAGGTCATCGACAATGGCCCCGGTATTCCGAAAGCGTTGCAGTCGGAGATTTTCGAACGGTTCGCCCGCGGCGATACCTCACGCTCCCGCAAGGGCGGCAGTACCGGGCTGGGTCTGGCGATCGTGTCCGCAGTTGTCAAGGCGCACAACGGAACCATCACGGTCGACAGTTCGCCCGGGCGGACCGAGTTCACGGTGCGGTTGCCACTGGATGGGTGGCAACCGCCCGCAGACTTGGCTAGCTAGAGCAGGTTACGTCGATTTCGAAGGACTTGTTCACCGGCTGTGTTGGGTTGGCGGTGTCGATGCCGGTGGCGGTGCCGGTGATTTTGTAGCTGTTGCCGTTCTTGGTGGCCGACGCGTTGCCGCCGCCGCCCGCCGAGGAGTACGCGAGGGCGACGCCATTGACGTTGCCCAACCCGACGGAGGTCACCTGGGGCGGGTTCGCGTCGGTCAGCACCGCGGCGATGCCCGAAGCGGCCCCGCCGATTGCGATGTTGACGTTGCCGCCTGCCGTCGTGCAGACGACCGAGCCGGTCACGTTCTGATCTTTGCCGTCGATGACCACCTTGGTACCGCCACCCCCGCTGGCGGTAGCCGACGAACTCGCCGACGACGACCCACTCGTGCTCTTCTTGTCGCTCGAACAACCGGAAAGACCGGCGACCAGAATCGCTGCTCCGGCAACCGCGACCGTCAGTTCACGCTTCACCTGTTCTCCTTTGCCCGATCGTTGCGGCCCACCACATTGCGGGCCGTTCAGGCAGTATGCGGCTTTGCCGGGCCGCGCAAAAGAGGTTCGAGCAAATTGTTTCGTTTTGGTTAACTGGCCACTCCCAGCAAGTTCTTCCCGGCGAGGGGACGTTGATGGCACTGTATTGCCGTGGACCACAAACCCCCTAGCGCGACCATCGAATCGGCGCATCGGAACAATTCCCTGCCCTGGCACGACACAACAGATTTCGACAACGCCGACCGCGGGTTCATCGGGGCGCTGTCCCCATGCGTGATCACGGCGGCCGACGGACGCGTGGTGTGGGACAACGACGCCTACACCTTTCTGGACGGCCCCGCGCCGACGTCGGTGCATCCGAGTCTGTGGCGACAATCGATCCTCAACGCCAAACAAGGCCTCTACGAGGTGGTGCCGGGAATCTATCAAGTGCGTGGCTTCGACATCTCCAACATCACTTTCGTCGAGGGCGACACCGGGATCATCGTCATCGACCCGTTGGTCTGCACCGAGGTCGCGGCCGCCGCGCTCGGCCTGTACCGCGCCCACCGGGGTGGCGAGCGTCCCGTCGTCGCCGTGATCTACACCCATAGCCACGTCGACCATTTCGGGGGCGTGCTGGGTGTCACCTCGCAGGCCGACGTCGACGCCGGCACGGTGGCCGTGCTGGCACCGGAGGGGTTCACCGCACATGCGGTGCAGGAGAACGTCTATGCCGGCCCGGCCATGCTGCGTCGTGCGACGTACATGTACGGCAGCCTGCTGGCGCGCGGACCCCAAGACCAGGTGGGTTGCGGCCTCGGTCAGATCCCCTCGTCGGGTGAGGTCGCCATCATCGTGCCGACTATCGACATTCGCGCGACGGGCCAGACGCACACCATCGACGGCGTGGAGATCGAATTCCAGATGGCGCCCGGCACCGAGGCGCCGGCCGAAATGCATTTCTACTTCCCCCGTTTCCGCGCGCTGTGCATGGCCGAAAACGCCACCCACAACCTGCACAACCTGCTGACGTTGCGCGGGGCCTTGGTCCGCGACCCGCACGCGTGGGCCGGCTACCTCACCGAGGCCATCGATACCTTTGCCGCGCGTACCGATGTCGTGTTCGCGTCGCACCATTGGCCGACGTGGGGCCGGGACAACATCGTCGCGTTCTTGTCGCTGCAGCGCGATCTCTACGCCTACCTGCACGACCAAACGCTGCGCCTGCTCAACCAGGGCTACACCGGTGTCGAAATCGCCGAAATGTTCCAGCTGCCACCGGCTTTGGACGACGCATGGCACACCCGCGGCTATTACGGGTCGGTCAGCCACAACGTCAAGGCCGTTTACCAGCGTTACATGGGATGGTTCGATGGAAATCCGGGCCGGCTGTGGCCACATCCACCCGAGGCGCTGGCACCCCGATACGTGGCGGCGATGGGCGGGATCGAGCGTGTCGTCGAGCTGGCCCGAACTGCCTTCGATTCCGGCGACTTCCGTTGGGCGGCGACACTACTCGATCATGCGATCTTCACCGACAGCGACCACGCCGCGGCGCGGGCACTGTATGCCGACACCTTGGAGCAACTGGCCTACGGCGCCGAAAACGCCACCTGGCGTAACTTTTTCCTCAGCGGGGCAGCAGAACTGCGGAATGGCAACTTCGGCACGGCCGGTCAGGTCACCTCGCAGACCATGCTGTCCCAGCTGACACCGGAACAGATATTCGACGGCCTCGCCATTCGGGTCAACGGACCGCGCAGCTGGGAGCTCGACATCACCACCGACATCACATTCGCCGACCTGGGTGTGAATTACCGGCTAACGTTGCGCAACGGCGTACTCGTGCACCGCCAGGTCGCCGCCGACCCCGCGACGGCAACGGTGACGATCAAGCTGGACAACAAGTCTCGCTTGTTGGCGACCGCCATGGGCGACTTTGATTCGCCCGGCCTGCAAATCTCCGGCGATCGCGGTGCACTGCAGGCCTTCCTGGGTGCACTCGAACAACCGAACCCGAACTTCAACATCGTCACACCCTAGGCGTGTCCCTTGTGCCCGCCTCCGAGCGACAATCAGGCGAGCGCACCCACCGAACCCGGCGTTGTCGCTCGGAGGCAGGCAAATCGGCACCGACCTCGGCGAGCAACCAGTGTGGCGCTTGTGACCTCATGCGACATCGATGACGACCTTGCCGAGCACCTTGCGGTCGGCGACGTGGCGCAACGCCGCGGCGGTCTGCGACAGCGGGAACCGCGCACCGATATAGGGGCGCACGGTGCCGGTGGCGAACATCCGCGTCAGCTCCGCGATGTCCCTGGCCGCCTCGTCCGGGTAATCGGTCATGAACGTGCGGATTTCCATACCCCGCACGCAGATATCTTTGAGCAGAACGAGATTGAGCGGGATGGCCGGGATGCTGCCCGCGGCATAGCCCAGCGTGACGAACGTGCCGCCGCGCGCCAGGGCGCGCAGCGCCGGCTCGGCATACGCTCCTCCGACCGGATCCAGGACAACACGGGCGGCGTCGCCGGTGAGTTCACGGATCCGCGACTTGAGATCCTCGCGGTCGTAGTCCACCACGGCCGCGGCGCCCCGCTGGCGGCACAGCTCGAGTTTCTCCGGGCTCGACGCCGCCGCCAGCACTCGCATGCCCATCGCCACGCCCAGATCCACCGCCGCCAGACCGACGCCGCCCGCGGCGCCCAGCACCACAACCCAGTCACCGGCCGTCACGGCGGCGGTCGAGCGCAGCGCGTGATACGCGGTGCGGTAAGTCACCCCGAACGCGGCGGCCTCGGCGAAGTCCGCATCGTCGGGCACGACGGTCGCCTGGGTCGCGTCCAGCAGCGCCTGTTCGGCGAACGCCCCGAAGGTGGTGCCGGACACCCGCTGCCCGGGGCTGAACGGCGCGCCCGCCCCGACGGCGAGCACCTCGCCGGCGATCTCATTGCCCGGGATGAACGGTGGCGGAATTTTGACCTGATACTTGCCGGCGATGAACAGCACATCGGGAAAGTTGACCGCCGCGGCGTGTACCCGCACCAGCAGCTGGCCCGGTGCGGGCACGGGTTCGGGCACGTCATCGAGTTCCAGGCTTTCCGGCGGACCATACGAGCGACAGACAACAGCGCGCATCATGCGACCCCCAGACCGTTGAGACAGAATTGCACCACATGTGCGATGTCCTCGGGTCCCGGCCGGTTGGCCGCGCCCAGGTAGCGGCGCATCATCGCCGCCGTACAGCAGAACACGGCGTCGACATCGCGTTGTACATCGCTACTGCCCAGGGCCGCAATGGGTTCGACCAGAAGATCACGCAGCGGGCGCATCATTTCCTGGTCGACCGTACGCCAATCGGCGGCCGCCGAGATCTGACCGGCCGCGGCACGGCTCTTTCTGATCAGGTCGGGCGCGGCGACCTGGGCCAGCGTGCCCTCGATCCACCGGACGAGCTTGTCCCGGGGCGCCGACTCCTTTGCCATCTGATGCTCGAGATAGGACACCACGATCGCGATGCCCCGCTCCATGACGGCCAGGATCAGTTCGTCCTTGCCGGCAAAGTATCGGTAGAACGCCTTATTGGAGGACCCAGCCTCCGCGACGATGTCACTCACCCGGGGCGCCTCGGGAGCGACGCGCTCCATGACGCGCACCGCGGCGGCCAGGATGCGTTCGACCTCCTCGGTCGCCTCCCGATGCCGGTCGTCGAGGGCACGCCCGACGGCCGCGGCGACTCTGTTGGTCACGGCGAATGCGGCTGCGCCGGAACGCTGCCGACCAGGGCACCGTACTTCTCCCTGGCCACGGCACGGCGAACGTCGAGCATCTCGCTGGGCCAGGCACCGTCTTCGGCGTCGTATCCCTTGAGCAGCATCCGGGCCAAGTTGACCTTGTGCGCCTCGGTCGGCCCGTCGGCGAGACCCAATGCGATCCCGCCGAGCAGCACGTTGACCAACGGCAGCTGGTCGGTCAGACCGAGCGCGCCGTGGACCTGGATCGCCCGCAGCGCAATCGATTTCAGCACTTGAGAGGCGAGGATCTTGCACGCGGCGATCTCGGCGCGGGCGGCATGCTCGTCGCCGTTGTCGATCAGCCAGGCGGCGTGCAGTACGGTCAACCGGAACGGAATCAGCTCGGTGTATGAGTCGGCGACGAACTCCTGCACCAATTGTTTGTCTGCCAGCGAACTGCCCTGCGTGAAACGGCTTTTCGCGCGCCGGGACATCATCTCGACGGCGCGCTGCGCCATCCCGATGGAACGCATCGCATGATGCAGCCGCCCGCCGGCCAATCGAGTCTGCAAAATCAGGAAGCCCTGTCCCGGCTCGCCCAGCAGCGCATCGGCCGGTACCCGTACCCCGTCGTAATGAACCAGCGAATGTCCCGGCTCGTGCGGGTCAGCTCCCACCAGATGGTGGTTGGCCTCCACCTTCAGTCCGTCGGTCCCGGCGGGGATTAGAAAGGTCGACGCCCCGCGGTGGACGGGTACGTCCGGGTCGGTGATCGCGACCACGATGAAGAACGACGCGACGGAGGCGTTGGAGGAGAAGTACTTTCGTCCGGTAATGACCCATTCGTCGCCGTCCCGGACGGCGCGGGTGGTGAATACGCGGGGGTCGGCCCCGCCCTGTGGTTCCGTCATCGAGAAGCAGGAGAAGATCTCCCCGGACAGCAGGCCGGCCAGATAGCGATCTTTTTGGGACTGGGTGCCGAAGCGCGCGATGATCTCCGCGTTGCCGGTGTCGGGCGCCTGGGTCCCGAAGACGATCGGTGCCCACGGGCTGCGGCCCAGAATCTCGTTGATCAATGTCAGCTTGACCGCCCCGAACCCCTGCCCGCCCAGTTCCGGGCCCAGATGCGGGGCCCACAAGCCATTCTCGCGGACCTGTTGCTTGAGCGGGTCGACGACGCGACGTCGTTCGTCGTTGAGCGGCAGGAACTCGCAGCCGGGAAACAGCACCTCCAGCGGTTCGACTTCCTCGCGTACGAACTCGCGAACCCAGGCGAGTTTCTTTTCGAACTCCGGCTCGGTGGAAAAGTCCCAAGGCATGTCGAGTACTCCTGTTGTTACGGAATTCCGCCGTCGGCCCGCACGATGGAACCGGTGGTAAAGCTGGACGCGTCAGAGGCCAAAAACAGTGCGGCACCGATGATTTCGGGAGGTTCGCCGGGGCGTTGCAGTGACAGATGTGCAAACCTGTTGGTCTTGTCCTGGTCAAGGTTCCAGGCCTTGCTGACGTCGGTCAAGAAGGGACCGGCCATCAGCGTGTTGACCCGCACCGACGGTGCGAACGCCCGGGCCAGCCCCTCGGTCATCGCGTTGAGGCCGGCCTTGGCCGCCGCGTAGGGAACGATATCGGCGCCGGGACGCAATGATCCGGTGGAGCTGACGTTGATGATGGATCCGCTGCCCGCGGCCACCATCCGCTCACCCACCAGCGCCGACAGCCGAAATGGGCCCTTCATGTTCAGGTTGACCACCGCATCGAACAGCTTCTCGGTGACATCGCTCAGCTTGTCGTAGAGCGGTTGCATGCCGGCGTTGTTGATCAATGTGTCAATTTTGCCGAACTTTTCGTAGGTCGCCTCCACCAGGCCGTCGAGTTGCTCCCAGCGGCCGACGTGCACCTGATAGGGCAGGGCGGTGCGCCCGGTCTCGGCCTCGATTTCCTTGGCCGTCGCCACGCAGTTGTCCATCTTTCGGCTGGCGATCACTACATCGGCCCCACAGCGCGCGACCGCGAACGCCATCTCCCGGCCCAGCCCGCGGCTGCCGCCGGTGATCAGCACCACCCGGTCGGTGAGGTCGAAAAGCCGGTCGGCGTAACCCATTTCGGCTAACCCTTCGTCTTCAGCGACCGGGACAACTCGGCAGCGGTCGCGATGAGTTGCAAAATCATCGGCCCGAACGCATCGGTGATTTTCGGGTCGACCTGGCCGGTGCGCACTCCGGCAGCGTAGGTCTTCTCCAGCACGATGCCCAGCTTCCAGTTGGCCAGCACCAGGTAGTAGTCGATGTGCTCGGTGGACAGGCCGCTGACGTCTTCGTAGTGGGCGAGCAACTCACTGCGGGTCGGCATGCCGCGCATGTCCAGATAAAACCCGTCGGCCTTGGGGGTTTCGCCGTCGTAGCCCAGCAATGCCCAGGCCAGATCCAGCAACGGATCTCCGACGGTGGTCATCTCCCAGTCCACGATCGCGGCGAGTCGAGGCTGGCTGCCGTGGGCGAACATGACGTTGGCGAACTGGTAGTCGCCGTGCATGATCCCCGGCCGGTACGAGGCGGGCCGGTTGTTGCGCAGCCAGTCGGCGGCCTCGTGCAGGCCGGGCAACTCGCGCACCCGATACGATTCGAGGAACGCCAGCCAGCGATCGACCTGGCGATCGTGGAACCCGTCCGGGCGGCCGAAGCCTTCGAGTCCTTGGCGGCGCCAATCGACGCGGCCGAGCTTGGCGGCGCCCTCGACGAGTTGGAATGCCAAGCCGCGTCGCGCATCCAGGTCGGTGTCGAATGGCGGCTGCCAGCCGCCGTCCACCGGGCTCCAGCCGTCGATCGCCCGCATTACGTAGAACGGCCTGCCCAGCACCGTGCCGCTGTCGTCGGCGGCGATCAACTCGGCGTGCGGTACGTCGGTGCCCGACAACGCCCGCACCAGCCGGATCTCCCGCAGCAGGCCGTCGATGCGAGCCGCGTCCGCGCGCGGGCCCGGCATCCGCAGCACCATGCGTTGTCCGCCGCGAGTAATCAGATACAGCGTGTTCTGCGAACCGCCCTTGAGGGGGTCCAGCAGCGGCTCTTCGCCACTGCCGGGGGCGTCGCTGGCGTCTAGCCAGCGGCCAAGTGCCCGCGGGTCCAGCTGGGTTTCACCGGCAGTCGTCATTGTCCGCACACCCCACTCTCTCCATGGAGAATAGCATTCTCCATGGGTGGCGCTAGCGTTATGCCTGACATCGCCGAACGTGCTTCGATGGCGAAAATCCAGCGGCAAAATCCTGCCAGTAGAGCGCTAGTTCGGTTTGTGGGCACTGAGCAGAAAGCCCGGTACCATGAAATGCCCCTCACCGTCGTGCTCTACGTTCGGTAACTCGGTGTCGAGGGCGGCCTCGTTGCCGTAGACCTTTGCGGGGCGAACGTCGTCGACCTGCCACTGTGCCCCGACCGACTCACGTAATTCGCCTTCGGTGAAACCGCGTGGACCGGGCCGATCATGCGAGTCACCGAGCGCCCCGGCGGCGAACGCCAAGATGTACAACGCCGCACCGGGCGCGGCCGCGCGAAGAATCGACCGCAAATAGTCCTGGCGCCCCTCGGGAGGCAGGGCATGGAACAGCCCGCTATCCACGATGGTGGCAAACCGGCCTTCGGAACCGGGTGGGTAGCCGCCGAAGGATGTGACATCAGCCTGCGCGAAAGTCGCTGTCGTCAAACCTCGTTCGGCAGCAGCGGCGGCCGCGGCGTTGACCGCGGTCGCGCTGGCATCCAGCCCGACGACGGTGTAGCCGCGCTCAGCGAGCGCCAGCGACAGGGCGGCATGGCCACAACCGGAGTCCAGCACGTCCCCGCGGATCTTGCCCTGATCGATCAGTGCCGCCAGCTCGGGCTGAGGCCGACCGATGCTCCATGGCGGTGGTGATTCCTGTCGGTAGGCGGCATCCCAATCGATGCTCGGTTGGGTCATCTGTCCTCCTCGAGGTGGGCCTCCTTGCAGATTAGGCGGCGGCCGCGCGCGGCCGCATCGCGCGATGAGAAACTGCGAACCCGTCACTGGACACCCGACCGACAGGGAGAGCCATGCAAGTCCTTCTGGTCCGGCATGCGCTGCCGCTGCGCAGCGAACACGGCCAGGGATCTGACCCCGATTTGTCCGAAGAGGGCATCGCGCAGATCGCGCGCCTGCCGCAGGCACTGGCCAGGTTCCCGATCGCGCGGGTGGTCAGCAGCCCGCAGCGGCGCGCCATCCAGACCGCCGAACCGGTTGCCGCCGCCCGAAACCTCGCCGTCGAGGTGGACGAGCGGTTCGCCGAATACGATCGCGACCTGCCCGTGTACATCCCGGTCGAGCAGATCCGCGCGGAAAACCCCAAGGAGTGGCAGCGACTGGCCCAGGGGCATCTGCCCAGCGCGGTCGACGAGGACGCGTTCCGGGCGCGGGTAATCGCGGGGATAGCTGATCTCGTCGCCTCGTCCGAGCCCCAGGACACCGTCGCGGTCTTCAGCCACGGCGGGGTGATCAACGTGGTGCTGCACCACATCCTGGGCACGCAGCGGCTGTTGTCGTTTCCCGTCGACTACGCGTCGGTCACGCGTCTGTTGTACTCGCGCACCGGTTCAGCAACGGTGGCGGGAGTCAACGGCGTCGAACACGTGTGGGACCTGTTGCCGCGTAATCAGCGATGGTAAACAAGTTCGGTGACTTCGGCTGATCGACTCGACGGGCTGGACCTGCCCGCCCTGGACCGGTATCTGCGTTCGCTCGGCATCGAACGCGACGGCGAACTGCGTGGCGAGTTCATCTCCGGCGGCCGCTCCAATCTGACGTTCCGGATCTACGACGACAAGACGAATTGGTTGGTGCGCCGGCCGCCGCTGCACGGCCTCACGCCGTCCGCGCACGATATGGCCCGCGAGTACAAAGTTGTGGCGGCACTGCAGGACACGCCCGTACCGGTGGCGCGAGCTATCGCGCTGTGCGAGGACGACTCGGTGCTCGGTGCGCCGTTTCAGATCGTCGAGTTTGTCGCTGGCCAGGTGGTGCGCCGCCGCGCGCAGCTCGAAGCCCTCAGCCACACGGTGATCGACCGATGCGTGGACAGCTTGATCCGCGTGCTCGTCGACTTACACAATGTCGACCCGGATGCCGTGGGGCTGGCCGATTTCGGTAAGCCCAGCGGATACCTGGAGCGGCAGGTGCGCCGGTGGGGGTCGCAATGGGCATTGGTGCGACTGCCCGACGACCAGCGCGACGCCGACGTGGAACGCCTGCATTCCGGTCTGCAGCAAGCCATTCCGCCGCAAAGCCGCACCTCGATCGTGCACGGCGACTACCGGATCGACAACACCATCCTCGACGCCGACGACCCGACGCGGGTGCGCGCCGTGGTGGACTGGGAACTCTCGACGCTGGGCGACCCGCTCTCGGACGCCGCCCTGATGTGCGTGTACCGCGACCCGGCGCTGGATCTGATCGTCAACGCGCAAGCGGCCTGGACGTCGCCGCTGCTGCCGACGGCCGACGAACTGGCCGACCGCTATTCACTAGTCGCGGGTCTGCCGCTGGCGCATTGGGAGTTCTACATGGCGTTGGCCTACTTCAAGCTGGCCATCATCGCCGCGGGTATCGATTTCCGCCGACGCATGGCCGATCAGGCCAGCGGCCGGGAGTCCGAGCACACGCCCGAAGTCGTCGCGCCGTTGATCTCCCGCGGTCTGGCGGAGCTTGCCAAGCTGCCGGGCTAGCCGCGCGGCCCGGCGTGCTGCTTCTTGGCGGCGCGGCGCAACTGCAGGATCCGCGCGGTCCCGACGGCGACGGTGATCAGCCCGCCGACCACGGCCGCGAGCAAGATGGCCACCCCCAGCGGCAGGCTCCAGTGCCAGCCCAAGAACTGGAACGGCGTCGACGTCGTGTTCTGGGTGATGAAGATCAGCAGCAGGATCAAAATCAGGAAACCCGCGATCAGGGCCGTCCACAGCGCCCCGGCGCGGGTGAACCCGATCGCGGGATCGCCGGGTTTGGCGCCGACGCGGCGACCTGAAGCTGGGGCCGGGGGCGGTACCGGAGGTGGTTCAGGCGGCGGGTTACCCGGCGAACCGGGTGTGTTGCTGCTCATAGATCTATCTTTGTCCCATCCGGGCCAGATTGAAACCAAACCCGCCGAACCGCTCGCATTTCCGGCCCGGCGTCCGGGCGATTCTGCCGATAGGGTCACCGTTATGCGGATGCTGCGGCGCGTGCGGCGCCCGATCATCTTCGCGGCGGTGGGCGTTGCGGCCATGTGTCTGATGGTGTCCTGCATCAACTCCGACCCGCTGGGACCGCAGGTCCGGAGCATGAATTCCATCGTGGTCGGCTCGGCGGATTTCCCGGAATCCCAGATCGTGGCCGAGATCTACGCACAGGCGTTGCGGGCCAATGGTTTCGAGGTGGGCCGACGGATGGGCATCGGCAGCCGCGAGACGTACATCCCGGCACTCAAAGACCATTCCATCGATCTGGTGCCGGAATACGTCGGCAATCTGCTGCGGTATTTCGCCCCGGAGTCCACCGCAACCATGCTCGCCCCCGTCGAATTGGAGCTCTACCAGAAACTGCCGGGTGATCTGTCATTGCTGACGCCGTCCCCGGCCACCGACACCGACACGGTGAGCGTCACCAGTGCGACCGCGGCGATGTGGCGTCTCAAGACGATCGGAGACTTGGCCCGGCATTCGCCGGAGGTGAAATTCGGCGCCCCGTCGGCCTTCGAAACCCGGCCGTTCGGCCTGCCGGGGCTGCGCCAGAAGTACGGGCTGCTCATCAGTCCCGGGAACTTCGTGGCAATCAACGATAGTGGCGGGGCCGTCACGGTGCGGGCGCTGGTGCAGGGGCGGGTGACGGCCGCCAACATCTTCACCACCTCCCCGGCGATACAGCAAAACGATCTGGTCACGTTGGACGATCCCGAACACAACTTCTTGGCGGGTAACATTGTGCCGCTTGTGAATTCGCAAAAGAAGTCCGACCGGCTCAAACGTGTGCTGGACGCGGTGTCGGCAAAGTTGACGACGGCCGGCATGGCCGCGCTCAATGCGTCCGTGGCGGGCAATTCGGGTGTCGATCCGGACCAGGCAGCACGAAACTGGGTGCGGGAAAACGGTTTCAACCACCCGATCGGACAGTGATGGGCGGCTGGAGAGTGGGAAAGTGATCGTCTTCGACGACGTCTGCAAGACATTTGCCGACGGGACCACCGCCGTGGACCACCTGAACCTGGTGGCCGCCAACGGTAAGCTGACCGTCTTCGTCGGCTCGTCCGGCAGCGGCAAAACGACGGCGCTGCGGATGATCAATCGGATGATCGAGCCGACCTCGGGCCGCATCACCGTTGACGGCAAAGACGTTTCGGCCGTCAACCCGGTGACCTTGCGGCTCGGTATCGGCTATGTGATTCAACACGCCGGGCTGATGCCGCACCAGCGGGTCATCGACAACGTCGCGACCGTCCCGGTGTTGCGAGGACAGTCGCGGCGGGACGCGCGCGCGGCCGCTTACCAGGTGCTCGAACGCGTCGGCCTGGACGCCAGACTCGCCAACCGTTACCCGGCGCAACTCTCCGGCGGCGAGCAGCAACGCGTCGGCGTGGCCCGCGCGCTGGCCGCCGATCCGCCAATTCTGTTGATGGACGAGCCATTTTCGGCAGTCGACCCCGTGGTCCGTGTCGACCTGCAGAACGAAATCTTGCGTCTGCAAAGCGAATTACGCAAGACCATCGTGTTCGTCACCCATGACATCGACGAGGCGCTCAAACTGGCCGACCGGGTCGCGATTTTCGGGCCCGGCGGCGTCTTGCAGCAGTACGCCGAACCCGCCGAATTGCTTTCACGCCCGGCCAACCGTTTCGTGTCGAACTTCATCGGTCTCGGCCGCGGTTACCGATGGCTGCAGCTGATCGACGCGGACGGCCTGCCACTGCACCCGGTCGACAAGATCTCGGTCAGCAGTGTGCGCGACGGCACGCCCGCCGGCTGGGCGCTGGTCGTCGACGATCGCGGCCTGCCGTTGGGCTGGATCGACGGCGAGGGCCTGCGTCGGCATCGCGGCGGAGCTGCGCTGGCGGACAGCATGACGGCGGTCGGGTCGCTGTTTCGCCCCGGCGACAACCTGAGCCGGGCGCTGGACGCCGCCCTGTCGTCGCCGTCGAGTATCGGCGTCGCCGTGGACCGCGACGGCATGGTGATCGGCGGAGTCCTGGCCGCCGACGTTCTCGCTGTCGCCGATGCCCAGCGGCGGGCCTGACCATGCACTATCTGCTCAACCACCTCGGCGAGGCCTGGGCGCTGGCGGTGATTCATCTGCGGTTGTCGTTGCTGCCGGTTCTGATCGGATTGGCGATCGCGGTCCCGCTCGGTGTGTTGGTGTGGCGTAACCCGATTGCGCGATGGCTGACGACGGCGACGGCCAGCGTCGTGTTCACCGTCCCGTCGCTGGCACTGTTCGTGGTGCTGCCGGTGCTCATCGGGACCCGCATCCTCGACGAGGCCAACGTCCTGGTTGCGCTGACTGCCTACACCACCGCGCTGATGGTGCGTGCGGTGCTCGAAGCGCTGGACGCGGTGCCGGCCGAGGTGCGCGACGCCGCCACCGCGGTCGGGTATTCGCCGGTCGACCGGATCTTGAAAGTCGAACTTCCGCTTGCAATTCCGGTGATGGTGGCCGGGATACGTGTGGTGGTGGTGACCAACATTGCGATGGTGTCGGTGGGCTCGGTGATCGGCATCGGCGGGCTGGGCACCTGGTTCACGATCGGCTACCAGACCGACAAGAGCGACCAGATCCTGGCAGGCATCATCGCGCTGTTCGTGTTGGCGGTCGTCATCGATTTGCTGATCGTGGCGGCGGGCCGGCTCGCCACACCGTGGACACGCGCTGGGAAGAGGCCGCGACGCCGGTCGGTGGTCGCCCCCGTGGTTGGTGGTGCCCGATGAACTTCGTCCAGCAAGCCGTCTCCTACCTGTTGACCGTCGACAACTGGACCGGACCGGTCGGACTCGCGGCGAGGATCTTGGAGCACCTCGAGTACACGGCCGTCGCGGTGGGCGCATCGGCGGTGATCGCGGTACCGATCGGCCTGGTCATCGGGCACACCGGCCGCGGCACCCTGCTGGTGGTGGGCGCGGTCAATGGGCTGCGCTCGCTGCCGACCCTCGGCGTGCTGTTGCTGGGCGTGCTGCTGTTCGGCCTGGGGCTCGGGCCGCCGCTGGTCGCCCTGACGCTGCTCGGGGTGCCGTCGCTGTTGGCGGGGACCTATGCGGGCATCGCAAACGTCGACCCCGTGGTGGTCGACGCGGCTCGCGCGATGGGCATGACCGAGGCGCAGGTGCTGCTGCGGGTGGAGGTGCCCAACGCGATGCCGTTGATCCTGGGCGGATTGCGCAGCGCGACGCTGCAGGTGGTCGCCACGGCGACGGTGGCCGCCTACGCGAGTCTCGGCGGCCTGGGCCGCTACCTGATCGACGGGATCAAGGAGCGGGAATTCCAGCTCGCCTTGGTCGGGGCGCTGATGGTGGCCGCGCTCGCGCTGATCCTCGACGGATTGCTGGCGATGGCCGTGTGGGTGTCGGTGCCGGGCACCGGACGGTTACGCCGGGTTCACCGGCGCGACGATGTGACGATGACCGCAGTGACGATGACCGCAGTTGGTGACCAGCCTGCGGCGGCCGGCGGCCAAGTTTTACGGTAGGGAGTGTGAACAGCCCCTCTGACCCGACTCAACGCGTCTGGCCCGCGATGCTGACCTGGCGCGCGCCCGACATCTCGCGCATGGAATCGGTGCGAGTTCAGGTGTCCGGCAAGCGAATCAAGGCCACCGGCCGAATCGTTGCCGCGGCCACCGAGACCAACCCGGCCTTCGGTGCCTTCTACGAGCTGCAGACCGACGACAGCGGGGCCACCAAGCGCTTCGGGCTGACGATCACCCTCGCGGAGCGCGAGCGCCAACTCGCGATCGCCCGTGACGAAGAGAACATGTGGATGATCACCGACCACCAGGGGGAGCGGCGCGAGGGGTACCAAGGAGCACTCGACGTCGACGTTGTGTTCAGCCCGTTCTTCAACGCGTTGCCCATCCGCCGGCTCGGGCTGCACGAGCACGCGGACACCACCACGCTGCCGATGGTGTACGTCAATGTGCCGGAGATGTCGGTCGCCGCAGCGACGGTGAGTTACGCCAGCGAAGGCAGATTGGACGGGATCAAGCTGCGTTCGCCGGTCGCCGACACCACCGTCAGCGTCGACGCCGACGGATTCATCGTGGAGTATCCCGGATTGGCAGAGCGGATCTGATCACGCCGCCGGCGCGGCCGGCGGCGGCCAGTTCCTCGCGCCAGTTCTCCGCGCCGATCACGACGGTGAAGATGTCCGAGCGCGGGAATCGGTCGTAGCGCGTCCGCGCGGCGTGCCCGGCCTCTACGAGTTCGGCCACCGAGTGGTCCCAGTCCAGCGAGTCGCGTGCGCGGCCGAGCAGATCCATCACCCGGTCGAGGGCCGTCAGCAGGTGGCTGCAGTTGCCCTCGCACATCGCGCGCACCAGGTCCGGGGCACTGCCCGCCACCCGGGTGCCATCCCGGAATGATCCGGCAGCCAGCGCGAATGCCAGGGGGACCTCGGCCGCGGTCACCGCCAGCGCTTCGGCGAGCAGATGCGGCAGATGCGAGATGGCGGCTGCGGCGGCGTCGTGCTCGTCCGATTTGGCCGGGACCACCACCGAGCCGCATTCCAGCGCCAGGTTCATCACCATCGACCACACCACCGGGTCGACATGGTCGTCGACGCTAACCACCCACGGCGCGGCGGTGAACAATCCGGCGTGCCCGGCCGACCAGCCCGAGCTTTCGGTGCCGGTCATCGGGTGCCCGCCCACAAAACGTTCCTGCAGGCCGGCCGCGATGACCTCGTCGAGCACTGCCGATTTGACACTGGTCACGTCGGTGAGCGGGCACTTGGGTGCCAATTCGCTCACATGCGCCAGCATCAGCGGCAGGGCCGGCATCGGCACGGCCAGCACGATCAGCGCGCGAGTGTCGGCGGCGCGGGTGAGCGTCTCGTGAACGTCGGTGGTGGCGGCGAAACCCTCGGCCAGGGCCCCGTGTGCCCCCTCCACCGAGCGGTTGTAACCGAACACTTCGCGGCCGGCGGCCGCGGCGGCCCGCATGATCGAGCCGCCGATCAGCCCCAAGCCGAGCACGCATACCGGGGTTTTGCTACCCGCCCCGGTCGAAGTCGAAGACACCCTCCAAGGTTGGCACAGTTGGGCGGCGAGCGGTGCCCGCAGGTCCCCGCGCCGGGGCCGTGCTGTCTGGTCAAGCGGCCTGGTCAGCGACTAGCGTAGGCGGCCATGGGACGAGAGCGGGCTGCAACGCAAGGGGCGTCCGTGGACACGCCGGATGGCTTCGGCGTGGCCGTCGTACGCGAAGAGGGTCAGTGGCGTTGTTCTGTGATGTCACCCAAAGCGCTGACGAGTCTGGCGGCCGCCGAGACGGAACTGCGCGAACTGCGTAGTGCGGGCGCGGTGTTTGGCCTGCTCGACATCGACGACGAGTTCTTCGTCATCGTGCGACCCGCGCCGTCGAGGACCCGGCTGCTGCTCTCGGATGCCACCGCGGCGCTGGACTACGACATCGCCGCCGAAGTGCTGGACAGCCTGGACGCGGACATCGATCCCGAAGACCTCGAGGACTCCGAGCCGTTCGAGGAGGGCGACCTCGGCTTGCTGTCCGACATCGGCCTGCCCGAAGCGGTGCTCGGCGTCATCCTCGACGAGTCCGACCTCTACGCCGACGAGCAGTTGGGGCGCATTGCCCGCGAGATGGGCTTTGCCGACCAGTTGTCGGCGGTGATCGACCGTCTCGGTCGGTGATCGCAAGCGTGGCCGCAGCGGGTCGCCACCCGTGACAGAGCCGGGCGCAGCGGGTCGCCGTCATCAGACTCGGTCGGTGAGGACTGACGAGGAGCTGATCCGGGCCGCGCTGGAGGTTGCCGGCACTGCGGGCCCGCGCGATGTGCCGATCGGAGCGGTGGTCGTCGCCGCGGACGGAACCGAGCTTGCCCGGGCGGTGAATGCTCGTGAGGCCCTTGGTGATCCGACCGCCCACGCGGAAGTCCTGGCGCTACGCGCGGCGGCCGCGGTGCTGGGCGACGGGTGGCGGCTGGAGGGAGCCACGTTGGCGGTCACCGTCGAACCGTGCACGATGTGCGCGGGTGCTCTGATCCTGGCCCGCGTCGCGCGGCTGGTGTTCGGCGCGTGGGAACCCAAGACCGGCGCGGTCGGGTCATTGTGGGACGTGGTGCGCGACCGGCGGCTCAATCACCGCCCGCAGGTGCGGGGCGGTGTCCTGGCAGAACAGTGCGCCGCGCCGCTGGAGGACTTCTTCGCCCGCCAGCGATTGGGGTGAGCGGCTGGTCGTTGGGTAAGCTGCTCGGCGGTGGCGTGTCCGAGCGGCCTAAGGAGCACGCCTCGAAAGCGTGTGACGGCTAAAACCGTCCGAGGGTTCAAATCCCTCCGCCACCGCCATGTGATGTCTCAAGACATCGGAATAGGTCCGAACCCTCGTTTAGGGTTCGGATTTTTTTCTTCGGAGGTCGGGTGCGGCGGCCGCCACCGCCAAAGTGATGAGTCGCGTCATGGCTGACAGATTTCCTTCAGGACGTGGTGGCCGGCGTTGCTGATGGCGGCGACCGTGTAGGAGCGCACCGGGGGCGGATGATCCGCACATTCCACCGAGGCGGCGAGCCCCTGCGACACCAGGCGGCCCATGAATTGTTGACCCTGGACTAAAAATTAGTAGCGTTGGCGCGCAGCACGGGCCATCGCCGCGAGGGGGCACGAGATGCGTTTCGAAGACTGGGATTGTGGGCGCGTGGCCACCCAAGACGTGAGTCTGTTCTATCGTCGCCACGGGGCGGGCGATCCACTGCTCCTCATCCATGGCTGTCCACAGCACTCGTTGATGTGGCACGCGATTGGTCCTGAGCTGGCCAAGGCTTTCGACGTGATCGCGTACGACCAACGCGGGATGGGGTTGTCGACCATCGTGCCGACCGGTTTCGATGGCACCACCAAGGCCCGGGATCTACTGGCACTCTTCGACGAGCTGGGGATCGAGCAAGCCCACATCGTCGGGTTCGACCTGGGCGCCCAGACTGCCGCCTCCTTCGCCCGGGACTATCCCGAAAGGGTCAAGCGCATCGCGTTTTTGGAGTACGCATTGGCCGGATTCGGCTACGAGGAGCACATGAACCCGAAACCGGATTGGACCCTGGCCTCCAACTGGCACCTAGCCTTTTTCATGGTGCCCGAGGCGGCCGAGTTCCTGATCCGTGACCGGGAACGGCAGATGCTGTCGTGGTGGTTCTACCACATCAGCTATTCCGGTGACAGCTACATGAGTCCCGAACACTTCGAGGCCTATGTGCGCTCACTGTCCAAGCCCGGCGCGCTGCGCGCCTGCATCGAGCATTACGCCCAAGTGTGGGACGATGCTCGCGACAACGCGGTGATCCGCGAAAACCCTTTGACCATGCCTACGTTGGCCATGGGAGGCGAGGCGTCATTGGGTCCGGCGGTCGAACCGGCGTGGCGCGACGTCGCGACGAATCTGACCACCAGGGTGATTCCCAAGGCGGGCCATTGGCTCAGTGACGAAAACCCCGGATTCACCGCCCAGGCGCTGGGAGACTTCTTCAAGGGATAAGACTTGAGTGCGCGGACAGCGCGGCTCCGCGCCGACGGGAAGAGGCCACGATGCCAGCGGGACGACCGCGGACCTTCGACAAAGACGCAGCGCTGCATGCCGCGATGGAGGTGTTTTGGCGCGATGGCTTCGAGGGCGCCTCCACCGAAACGCTCAGGTGTGCCATGGGTATTCGCCACGCCGCCAGCTTCTACCGGGTGTTCGGCGACAAACGAAATCTGTTCTTCCTCGCCGTCGAGCACTACGCCGCCACGGTGGGGTCGGCGCCGATCGCCGCCCTGAGCCAAGGGAAGACTGCCGATGAAGCGGTGGCCGCCATGCTGGCCTCCGGAGCACAGCTCTATACCGAAAAGTCCTCTGGCATCGGATGTTTGATCGTGAGCGGCGCAGTCAACTGCACACCGGAGAACGCCGATGTCGCCGAGTTCCTCGCTGCCTACCGCGTCACGATCCAGAAGAAGCTCGTCGAACGCCTGGAACGCGCCGTCGCGGACGGCGAGCTGTCACGGCACACCAACATCGGCGCAGTGGCGGAATTCTATGCCTCACTGCTGCACGGCATCGCGGTGCGCGCTCGCGACGGAGCCCCTGGTGCGGATCTCCGCGCCGCCGTCGCCCTCGCCCCGCGGGTTTCCCAGCTAAGTGCCTGCCCCGCCGACAATTTCGATACCCGCAGCGACTAACCTTCCCGAGCCTGCCTATCAGCACGTTGCTCGCTGCTTAGTTGTATATGGACAGGTGTTATGTCGCAATCAGATTCGCTCGGAGCTGACGAAGCGGCCGCGCACGCGGCCGTGTGGGAGATCATCACCGGCCATTGGAGGAGCCAGATCCTGCGGTCGCTGGCCAGGCCTTCGGTAGCAGACCATCTGGCGGTGATCACGACGACTTTGCCACTGCCGCAGCGGCTTTGAGACGCAGGGCGCGCAGGTACCGGGCCACGAACTGCTCAGGACCTGGCGCGGGTCTTCTTTCGCCGGGCATTGGTCGGCCGAGCCGCACCGGATGTTTGAGTCAACCCGGCGAGCAATATTTGCACCGCCTTGGACCGGCCGGCATGGTCGTCGGCGGCGACGGTCATGCGTATGAGCATTGCAATGTCGTCGGCAGTGATGCCCGGGTGCAGACCCCCGGCATCGCGGAGTCGAACGGTGAACGGTTCCACCAGATCGGTGATCAGTCGATGAGCGTGTGCCCGGGTGCGCGGGCTGGTCGCCGCGAGCCGCAGAAAGGTCTCCGTGTCGGCGTCGCTGAGGTCGCAAGTGCCGATGAACATCGAACGAAACGCCTCGAGCGCGTCGGGGATGTCCGCGGCCGAGTCCGTCCCCTCGCGCGCTTCGGCAATCAACTCGTCGAGAACCGCGATCACCAGATCGTCCTTGTCCGCGAAGTGGCGGTAGAGCGTGGTGGCGCCGACGCCGGCACGGCGGGCGATCTCTTCCAGGCTCGTCCCGGGTCCCTGCTCGTTGAATGCCTCGCGGGCCGCGGCGACCAACCGTTGCCGATTGCGTTGTACGTCTTTGCGCGGCGCCCGCATCTGACCTCCTCGCCCCGATTGCGTAGCCCCATGGTAGGGGCCGCGCGACCGAACCGGTGGTGTAACACCCGTATTAGTCCAGACCGTGATCGCCGTCAAAGCGGTAGCAACACCACCATTTTATCACTACAGTCTAAGTGGATGTATAACTACCACTTAAGGGAGTGCGAGATGAGGAGCCAACCGACCTCCGGGGCCGGGGCGTGCCGTCGGCTTGACGACGCGGTGTGCGTGCAGCGGGTGACGTTCGACTCGTCCGGTGAGGTCCTTGCCGGCGACATGTACCTACCCGGTCCCTCGACCGGCGGTCCGCGGCCGGCCGTCGTGGTGGCCGGAGCATGGGCGACAGTCAAGGAACAGATGGCCGCGGGGTATGCGCGCGAGCTGGCCGCCCGGGGCTACATCGCCATGGCGTTCGACTTTCGCAGTTGGGGGCGCAGCGGTGGGCAGCCACGGTCCATGGAGGACCCCGCTGCGAAGAGCGCCGATATCGTCGCTGCCGCAGAGTTTCTCGCGCGGCACGCCGCCGTCGATTTCGACGCCATCGGCGGGCTGGGTATCTGTGCGGGGAGTAGTTACCTGGTGGCCGCGGCGACCGTATCGCCGCTCATTAAATCGCTCGTCCTGGTCGCCCCGGCATTACCGACGCGGGCCGACGTTCGGCAGAACCTCGGAGGCGAGCAGAACATGGCCGCATTGATCGCCGCGGCGGAGCAGGCATCGGCGGAATACGAGCGCAGCGGTCAGCAGCGGCTGGTACCGGCAGTCCCACCGGCAGACGACGATCGCGCAGCCCGGGAGAGCTACTTCAGCGACCCTGATCGCGGGCTGATTCCCGAGTGGGACAACACCTTCAACCCGGCATCGTGGTCGCGCTGGATTCCCTTCGATGTGCATGCCCTTGCCCACCGGCTGGCCCAGCCGACCTGCGTCGTGCACAGCGACGTTGCGGTCAACCCCGACAGTGTGCGCGCGTTCCTGTCCAAGGTGTCGGGTCCGGTCGACCAGTTATCGCTGGACGGCCTAAGCCAATTCGACTTTTATGACCAACCCCACGCGATGGCCGCTGCGACCGGCGCCGCGGTGGCGCATTTCAGCCGCACACTCCGACCGGCTGGTGCCACCGCATTGCTCGATCACCTCGCCGCGTCGGAAGTGGTCACGATAGGCACGATCACGACAAGGGGGCACGTGATCAACACACTCGTCGGCGCGGTCGTCGTCGACGATGCCGGCTACATACGCAGCCAGCACGGTGCTAAAGCCAAGTGGTATCGCAGAGCGACACGGGTGCCCCACGGATTCGTCATCCACGACGCTGCCCGCTTCCCGGTGGGCTTTAGCCGTGTGACTGACGCCGAGACGATTCACCGCGTGGACCGCGCGGCTTACCGCAAGTACGGTGGCAAAGTTCGATCACTGCTGTTGCGGCCGTTGCTGTGGCGGACGCGTCACCACGTCCTGAAGATCACCCCGCAAGGTTGCCCCACCGATTAACCTGAACCGCTCCACATCATTTAGATCAGGTGTGAGCGCGACATTCTCGTCGATTCGGGGCGGCGTCTATCGGTGACGCACGATTAGCCGATACCGCCGGTCAACCCCCGCACCGTTTGCATCTCGGTGCTGCGGTAGGGCCGCCCATCGGGTAGCAGCAAATCGTGGAACCAGAGCTTCGGTGGCGCCGTATACGGATGATCCCACGAATCCCAGGGGAAATAGGTTTGTGTCTTCCCGGCGACGAACCCCCAGTTGAACGCACCGACGTTGTGCCGCTTGGCAATTGGCAGAATCGTCTCGATGGTGCTGCCCTGGGACCGGGCCATGTATTCGGTGCAGATGATCGGTCGTCCCAGCGGCGCCAACTCGTTGACCTTCGCCTCGAATTCGGCCGGTTTGCCGTAGTTGTGGAAGGTGATCACGTCGGCGTTGTCGAGCTGGATACCGCTGATGGTGCTACGGCTACCGGGGTCTCCCCAAGATCCTTGCCAGACGCCACTTGTCAGCGGTTGTGCCGGATCGACCGCGCGGGCCCAGCGAAACACCTGGGGCAGCAGGTCGGCGACGAGTTGCAGCTTGTCTTTGCGCTCGACCTTGCGGTACTCCTTGGCGGGGTTGTCGGGCTCATTCCACAGGTCCCAGCCGAGCACCCGGTCGTCATTGCGGAACTGCCGCAAGACTCCCGTCACGTAATCCTGCATCACCGGGAGGTAGCGGGGGTCGCCCATCCGCTCGGCCCCCGGGCTTTGCACCCATCCGGAGTTGTGCACCCCGCGCACCGGCGGGTGCTGCGGGCCGGACTTGGGCAGCGGATCCCAGCATGAATCGAACAATACGAACAGCGGCTTGATGCTGTGGCGGGCGGCGATCCCGACGAACTGGCCGAGGCGGCTCTGAAAGCCCTGGCGGTCCTGGGCCCAAAGCTGATCGTGGAGAAAGACCCGCATGGTGTTGAATCCCATGGCGCGCGCCACATTCAGTTCGCTGTCGATGCGTTGAGCGTCAAACGTTCCCGCCTGAAACATCTCCAGCTGGTTGATGGCGGTCGATGGGACGTAGTTCGCGCCGACCAGCCAGCCTTGCGCCTGATACCAGGCCTTGGCGCGGTCCGGCGACCATCGTCCCGCGTCCGCGACTGCGCGGGGAGTGTGGGCTAACACGGCACCCGCCGCGAGCATCAGCGGCAGCTTCATGGCCGTGCGGCGGTTCACGACGTGACACTAATTTTCGCTGTTCCCGCAATTGGTTTGCCACGCCGTGGGCAATGACGCGAGGTTGGGAATCGTTATCTTCCCGTGACCCAGGACTAGCGAAGTCGACGGCCGTGGTTGTCCTTCACGCTGCCGGTGAACATCATGATCGCGTCGACGATCGCCCAGACGACGCTGCCGAGCAGGACCGGGAATCCGAGGAAGCAGAACAAACTGAAGACCAGTCCGAACAGGCCCAGCACCAGTTGCGCCACCGCGATCTGTGTCGAGTCGATGTAGAACCGACCGATGCCGAACACGCCGAAGAACAGTTGCAAGAGGCCAGCCGTGGCGCTCGATTTGTCCGATAGCGGGACCCCCGTGGCGGGATCGCGCCCGAACGGCGCCTGCGGATCGGATGGGTAGCCCGGGTAGCCGGCATAACCGGGATAGGGCTGGGGCTGCGGGTATCCGTGTGGCTGCGCTGACCCCGGATACCCCGGGTAGCCCGGATATCCGAAGGGCGGTGGTGGCGGGCCCGGGGGCGGCTGGTAGCCGGGCGGCTGCCAGCCCTCGGGAGGTTCTCCGGGTGGGCGCGGCGTCGACATTTGCTAAGTGACTCTCCCGTCGCGGCTGCAGCGAATTACTGGGCATCGCTGTCCCTGTCGCCAGCACTACTTTGGCACAAATTTGCCGAGCGCAGTCGGCGAAGTCTCTTCTAACTTCCGCCCCGACGGGGCAATACTAACGAGGTGTCCGATCGCAACGTGCTGGGCGGCCCGCTGCAACCGTGCGGCAGCGAACCCCTCACCGGCTATTACCGTGACGGTTGTTGTTCGAGCGGGGCCGAGGACGTCGGCCGCCACACGATCTGCGCCGTGATGACGACGGAATTCCTGGAGCACCAGCGTTCTATCGGCAACGACCTGTTGACGCCGGTGCCCGAGTACCGGTTTCCGGGCCTGCTGCCGGGTGACCGCTGGTGCGTCACCGCCCTCAACTGGCTTCGGGCCCACCAGGATGGCTGCGCGGCACCGGTGGTGTTGGCCTCCACCCATGAACGCACCCTCGAGGTGGTGCCGCTGGAGGTGTTGCGGGAGCACCAAGTCGACGTTCCCGACGATCTGGCAAACCTGTAAGGCCCGCGGTCCCACCATTCGATACCCGTCCGGGAGGCGGTCACATGAGCGCTGCGGGCTCCGACATCGCAGACCTGGATTTCGACGACCTGACCTCGCCGCGCCTGACCGACGTCCAGCGTCAGATCTTGGAATACACCGAGGCCAGGCCGGTGGACTTCGATATCGACCGGATGCTCGCGGAGGCCGTCGAGCAAGCCGGTGCCGACGATTTGGACGACACCGACGGCTTCGGAGACCGCCTACGAGCGCACGTCGCCGCGATCGAAGCCGACCACGGGCTGCGCCAGCTCACCCGGTCGACCCTGCGGCAACGGGTGGTCCGCCTGCTCCGAAACCGGTTATCCCTGACCGAACTGATCAAGCGCTACCCCGAGATCGAGTCGATCACGATCGAGCAGCCCTTCGTCGTGGTCGGCATGCCGCGGTCGGGCACCACTCATCTGGTGAATCTCATCGCCGCCGACCCGCGCCGACGCGCCCTGCCGTACTGGGAGAGCCAGGAGCCGATACCGGCGCGCGGCGAGGGCCCGGGCATCGACGGCATCGACCCGCGCTATGCCCGCGCGAAGGCCGAGCACGATGCACTGATGGTCAGCGCACCCGTCGTGGCGGCTATGCACGATCGCTTCCCCGAAGCGATCGAGGAGGAGGTCGAACTCCTCGACCTTGACCTGGCTGGCTACGTCCTGGAATGGCATGCGCGCGTGCCGGATTGGCGTGACTACTATCTGGCACTCGACCAGACCCGGCATTACGGCTACCTGAAGAAGGTGCTGCAGGCCCTCACCTTTCTGCGTGGACCGCAAACGTGGATCCTCAAGAGCCCCCAACACTGCGAGCAACTGGGTGCGCTGATGACGACATTCCCCGACGCGACCGTCGCGTTCACCCACCGCGATCCGGTCGCGGTTGTGCAGTCGGCGATCACGATGATGGCCTACTCCGATCGGCTGCGCCGCACCAGTATCGATCCGCAGTGGCTGCTCGACTACTGGACCGATCGGGTGCACCGGCTGCTGACCGCGTGTGTCCGTGACCGCGAGCTGGTCGAAGCCGACCGGAGCATCGACATCAATTTCCACCAACTCAACGGCACCGAAATGCCGGTGCTCGACCAGCTTTACCGCCGCGCCGGTGTTGAGCTGACACCTAAGGTGCGCAACCGGTTTCAGCAATATCTGGACGGCAATCCGCGCGGTAAGCACGGCCGCATCCGTTACGATCTGCAGCGGCACTTCGGCGTGTCGGCCGACGAACTGCGCCGTCGGTTCGGCTTCTACTTCGACCGGTTCGACGTCCACCCCGAATGAAGGAGACAGCAGCGAATGTTCGAGCCGGTATGGCGCAGCAGGCCGGGGGCCGACGCGCTACAACCCGCAGCCGCCGAACGGGCCGAGCAAATTGCCCCCGGATTGTGGTGCTCACCGGGACTGTCCAATTCGTACCTGCTGACCACCCGCGACGGCCGGGTCATTGTCAACACCGGCATGGGTTTCGAGGGCCCGGTGCACCGGGCCAACTTCGACGCCGTCGACTCCTCGCCGGTGCGCTACATCATCTTCACCCAGGGTCACGTCGACCATGTGGGCGGGCTGGACAGCGTTCGGGACCCGGAGACCGTCGTTGTAGCCCAGGCTAATTGGACGGCATGGCGTGACGACAACGAACGCCTCATCCCCTACCGGGCGAACCGCAGCGCGTTCGCGTTCAAAGACAAACTGGCGACCGGCATTCAAGCAATTCACCGCCGTCTCGGCACCAAAAAGCTTCCCGCCCAGAGCGTTCCGAGTGTCGATCTGTCCTTCGACGACACCCTTCTTCTCGAGGTCGGTGGGCGCCGACTGGAGCTGCTGTCGGTGCCGGGTGGCGAGACCACCGACTCGCTAGTGGTCTGGCTGACCGATGAACGAATCTGTCTGTGCGGGAACACCTTCGGGCCGATATTTGGGCACATCCCAAATCTGGTCACCATCCGCGGCGACCGGTACCGCGACGCCCTGACCGCCATCTCGTCGGTGGAACGGGTACGTGACCTGCGGCCCGAACTGCTGGTGACCGGCCACTTCGAGCCGATCGCCGGCGCCGACCGGATCCACGCCGAACTGACCCGGTTGCGCAACGCCATCGAGTACATACACGATCAGACCGTGGCCGGGATGAACGCCGGCAAAGACGTGCAGACCCTGATGCGGGAGATCACGTTGCCCGCCGAATACGAAGTGGGGCAAGGCTACGGCAAGGTCTCCTGGGACGTACGGGCCATCTGGGAGAACTACTCGGGCTGGTTCCACCACCGGTCGACCACCGAGCTCTACCCCGTCGGCTTCGACGCCGTCAGCGCCGACGTGGTGCAGCTCGCCGGCGCGGGCGCGCTGGTGGATCGGGCTCGGGCCCACCTCGCCGAGCATCGACCGCTGCACGCCATCCACCTTGCCGAGCTCGTCACCACCGTGCAGCCCGACCATCCGGGTGCGCACGACGTGTTGCGAGCAGCCCACCAGGACCTGCTGGCCGACAGCACCAACTTTTGGGAAACCGCCTGGCTACGTAACTATTTGGATCATCAGACAGCGAGGACCGCATGACGCTTCGAGCCGAAGACCTCTATCACACCGGCATCGTGGTCTCCGACCTCGACGCCGCGATGGCGCGGCTGACCGCGTTGGCAGGCTACCGGTGGATCACCCCGCTGCGCTACACGTTGCCCTTCCGCACCACGGCCGGGATTCGCGACCTGACCTCGACCATCGTGTACTCGGTCCAGGGCCCGCACCTGGAACTGATTCAGGAGGTACCGGGTACGCCGTGGACGGTGCCACCCGGTAATGCCGTACACCATGTGGGCTACTTCACCGACAACCTTGCCGACACCGCACGCCAGTTGGAAGCCAACGGTTTCACCTTCGAAATGACCGGCGAGGTGGATGGAGCGGAGTTCGGGATGTTTGCCTACTACATCGACCCGGACGGCGCCCGCATCGAGATCGTCGATCGCGCCGTGTTTCCCGACTTCACCGCCTTCGTGGAATCCATGGCGGCACCGGCCTCCCATGGGGCCTGACATGCTGCTGACGGTCCTGCGCTTCAATTTCGCTTCGCCGCAAGGAGATCCGCGGACCCAGAACAAGCTGTTGTCGGCTGCCCTCGAGTTGGCGCAATGGGGCGAGTCGCACGGCATCACGTCGGTGAGCGTGGACGAGCACCACGCCACCGGTCACGGCTGGAGCTGCAACCCGATCATGGCCGCGGCGATGTTCTTGGCGCGCACCTCCACGATGATCGCCAGCGTGGATTGCGCGCTGGGTCCGTTGTGGAGTCCGGTCCGACTCGCCGAGGACATCGCGCTGGTCGACAACATGAGCCGCGGCCGGCTGCACACCACCGTCGGACTGGGTTATCGCAGCGCCGAATATGTGGCCTTGGGCTTGGATTTCAACAAACGCGGCGATCTGATGGACAGCCTGCTCGAGCGGATGCTGTCCGTATGGTCCGGCCAGGCGGACACGGCAATCTGCCCCGGCACCTGGAGCCGGCCGCACCCACCGCTGTATGTCGGCGGCGGGGTTCGGGCCACCGCGCGCCGCGCCGCCCGGTTCGGCTTGCCGCTCAGCCTGGCCGACCATTTGCCCGACATCGCCGGCTACTACCGCGAGCTGTGTTCGGCCGCCGGTATCAAACCTCTGGTACTGATGCCGGGACCGGTCAATCGCGGAATGATCTACCTACATGAAGACCCCGACCGGGCCTGGGCCGAGCTGGGGGAGCACATCCTGTGGGAGGCAGTCACTTACGGACGGTGGTCGTCCGATCAGCGTTCGCTGATGCACCTGCCCGGGGTGCAGACGCTCGACGAGGTCCGAGCATCGGGGCGGTATCGGTTCCTCACCCCGGACCAGCTCATCACCGAAATTCGCGACAGCGACGAGTACGGACCGCTCGTGCTGCACCCCCTGGTCGGTGGTATGCCCGTCGATGAGGCCTGGAAGTCGGTGCAGTTACTCACCGACACGGTATTGCCCGCGCTGACACCTCGTTCCGGATCGTCTGGTTGAGCCCGCAGCGAGCGGGTACGGCAACGAGATCCGACAGGAATGAGGGGAATGCGATGACATCTGATGCGGTGAAGCGGGCCTGCGCCTTCCTTGGCGGTGCGGCGGTGCTGAGTCTGACGGCAGCCTGCGGCAGTGGTGGTGGCTTGCCGCTGGGGGTGCCCCCGCCGACCTCGTCGCCGCCGACTTCGACTGGGACACCGGGCCCGGTCACGTCGGTGGTGCCGGCACCCGGCCAATACCCGGCGGATGGATCGGGAACCGGTGGCGGTAGCGCTGGCGGCGGGGCAGCCGGGGGCTGAGTTCAGGGCACTTTCGTCGCGTAGAGCCACTGGTCCCACAGCGGGCGCAGCGAATCGCTTGCGTAGTTCGCCGCCAGGCCGGTGAAATCGCCGGTGACGGCGGTGCTGTGGCGGTGCCGCGTGGTCCAATCATTTAGCAGCGCAACGAAGTTGTCGTCGCCAAGGTGGCGGCGCAGCGCGTGCAGCGTCAGGGCGCCGCGCTTGTACACGCGATCGTCGAACATGTCCCGGGCACCGGGATCGGCCAGTAACAGGTCCTGGGGCTGGGCGCGCAACTGCGCGTGATGCGCCGCGGCCAGCTCGTCGGCGTCGGGTCCGCCGCTGTGCTCCGACCACAGCCACTCCGCATAGCAGGCGAATCCTTCGTGCAGCCAGATGTCGCGCCATTGACCGGCGGTCACCGAGTTACCGAACCACTGGTGTGCCAGTTCGTGGGCGATCAGCCGCTCACTGGCCCGGGTGCCGTCACAGTGGTTGGCGCCGAAGATCGAAATGCCTTGCGCTTCAACCGGTATCTCCAACACATCGTCGGTGACGACGACGGTGTACCCGCTGCCCAGGGGATACGGCCCGAACAGCTCGATGAACAACCGCATCATCTCGGGCTGGCGGGCGAAGTCGTGGTCGAAGTTTCCCCGCAGGCGGGCGGGCAGTGCGGCGGTAATCGCCACCGGTGTGCGCGTCAACCGGTGCATCTCGTAGCTGCCGATCTGCAGCGTGATCAGGTAGGTGGACGTGGGCTCACGCTGTTCGTAGGTCCATACGGTTCGCGACGCGCGAGCCCGCCGGGACAGCAGTTCCCCGTTGGCGATCACGCGGTACCGGCTTTCGGTGCTGACCTGGATGTGAAACGCGGCTTTGGCGCTGGGGTGGTCGTTGCAGGGAAACCAGGACGCGGCGCCGTTGGGCTGCCCGGCCACCAACGCGCCCTCGGTCAGCTCCTCGAAACCGACGTTGCCCCAAAGGGACCGGATCGGTCGCGGTGAACCACCATAGTGCACCACGATCGACAGGGCGGCGCCGATGGGCACCGTCGAGCCGAGACGGATCCGCAATTTCCCTGCTCGACAAGAGAACTGGTCCACCCGCCTGCCGTTCACCGACACCTTGGACACCGTCAATGCGTTGGACAGGTCCAGGGTGAGCTGCCGCAGTTCGGTCAGCGCCACGGCGGTGATCGTGGCTACCCCGGAAAGCCGGTTGAGGGCCACCCGGTAGTCCAGGTCCAGTTCGTAGCGGGACACCTGGTAGCCGGGGTCGCCGTTCTTCGGCAGGTACTCGTCGAGCACCTCCGGTGGTGCCGCCTTGTTGGCCGAGGCTTTCACGCCGCGGTGTCCTGCACGCCGCGCCGGGCGGCGTTCTTGCGGGGCTTCTTGCGGCGGACAGTCCATGGCTTGATCGGATTGCCTTGCCAGCGTGTCGATGCTGGGACCTCGTCGCCGCGCACCACCAGCGAGGCCGGCCCGACTGTTGCGCCGGCGCCGATCCTGGCGGCGGGCAGCGCCACACCGTGCGGGCCCAGCGTCGCGCCGGGTTCGAATACCACGGCGTCCATCCGCATTATCCGATCGTGGAACAGGTGGGTCTGCACCACACAGCCACGGCCGACGGCGGCGCCCGCACCGAGGGTGACGAGGTCCGCCTCGGGAAGCCAATAGGTTTCACACCACACCCCGCGCCCGATGCGGGCGCCCAGGGCCCGCAGCCACAGGTTCAGCATCGGCGTGCCGCTGGCCGCGCGGGCGAACCAGGGGGCGGCCACGGTTTCGACGAACGTGTCGGCGACCTCGTTGCGCCACACAAACGACGACCACAGCGGAAACTCGCCGGCCCGGATCCGCCCGACGAGAAGCCATTTCGCAGCTACCGTGGTCACTCCGGCGATCACGCCCGCCGCCAGCATGACCAGCCCGCCACCCACGGCCGCCCACCAGATGCCGAAAATTCTTGCCAGCGCCTGCAATCCGCCGAGCACCGCAAGTCCGATGCCGGCCGACACGAACACCGGCACCAGCCGGAGCGTTTCGACCAACGCCCGCATCACCTTCAGCCGCTGCGGCGGATCGTAGGTGGTCGCCTCGTCGGTGTCGACGGGGCGACGGCGCAGCCGCATCGGCGGGCTGCCCAGCCAGGACGAGCCCCGCTTGGCCTTCGGCGGCGCCGCCGACAGCACCGCGACCAATCCGTCGTCGGGCACGCGACGGCCCGGCTGGGTGATGCCGGAGTTGCCAAGAAACGCACGCCGGCCCACGGCCGTCGGCGCCGCATGGATCCAGCCACCGCCGAGTTCGTAGGACGCGACCATGGTGTCGTCGGCCAGGAACGCGCCGTCCTCGATCACGGTGAACTTCGGCGTGGCCAATACCGTCGAAATTTCGGTGCCCCGACCAACTTTGGCGCCCAACAGCCGTAGCCACACCGGGGTCAACAGGCTGGCGTACAGCGGGAACAGGTAGGTGCGCGCGGCATCCATCAGCCGCTGGGTGGCCCACAGCTGCCACCCGGGGCGGCTGCGCACCGGGTGATACCCCTCGCGCAGGCCCAACGACAGCGTCCGCACCGCCAGCACCGTCAGCACGGCGTAGACCAACAGCGCGATCAACGCCGCCAACGGCGTCCAGGCCAGTGCCGGAATCACGGCTTGCGACAACCGATGGGTATGCCGGACGCCGAAGCCGATGACCGCGATACCGGAACCGGCCGCCAGCAACGGCAGCGCTGCCAACACCACAGACGTCAACCCGTACCAGGCCGCCCAAGAGGCGCCGCGCGGTGGCCGCTCATCCGGCCATGGATGGTTGACCCGCCCGGACTTGACCGCCGGCGAGCCTTTCCAATACTGACCGTTCTTGATCTTGTCCCGCACGCCGCCGCCCGGGGCCACATCGGCGTTCTTGCCGACGACCGCTCCGGGCAACAGCGTCGATCGCGCACCGATCGTGGCGTCGTTGCCGATCGTGATCTCGCCGACGTGGAAGGCGTCCCCGTCGATCCAGTGACCGCACAGGTCGACTTCGGGTTCGACCGCGCTGCGGTGGCCCATGGTGAGCAGACCGGTGACGGGGGGCAGCGAGTGCAGATCGACTCCCTTGCCGATGCGGGCGCCGAGCGCGCGGGCGTAGTACACCAGCCACGGTGCGCCCGACAGGTTGTGGGCCCCGCCGGCCTCGGCAAGCCGTTCGACGAACCAGATCCGCAGATGCACCGATCCGCCGCGCCGGTAGGTGCCCGGCCGTAGCTTCCTCAACAACAACCGCGCGCACAGCACCGTGATCCCCATCCGGCCGACGGGCGTGACGAACACCGCGAACGCCGCGGCGATCAGCCACCAGTTCACCGCGACGGTCCAGGGCACGACGTGCAGCGCGCGGGCGACGTTGTTGCCCAACGCCAGCCACGTCAGCCAGGGCAGTGCCGACAACGTCGCCAACGGCAGGGCAAGCACGGCCTGCGCGAGTTGCGTCACCGCCGGGGTCGGACGCACCACGCGCTCGGTCACCGGCGGCGGCGGGTCGAGCTCGTCGAGAAACGCGGCAAGAGAGCCCAGCCGCGGATGGTCGTAGAGGTCGGCGACCGTCACCTCCGGGTACTGGCGGCGCAGCGCCGCGACGAGCTGCGCCGCAGCCAGCGATCCACCACCCAGCGCAAAGAAGTCGGCCTCCAAAGTGTCGACCTGTCCGGTCTCGAAGGCCCCGAGCAGGTCCCGCCACAACCTGGTAAGCCACCCGGCGGTGCCGCTCAGCACGGCCGAACCGTCGGACTCGTCGACCGGCGGCGGCCAGGGCAGCGCGTCACGGTCGACCTTGCCCGAGGTGCGGGTCGGCAACTCCGCGATCCGCACCAGCCGCGGCGCCAGCGCGGCCGGCAGTTGCGCGGCGAGCGCGGCGCGTGCCTGCTGAAGGTCGAACGACGGGTCGGGGCTCACGACGTAGCCGACCAGCACGGGAGCGCCGGCGGCGGTGTGCCGCACCGCGGCCGCGCCGCCGCTGACACCGGGCAAATGCACCAGCGCCGAGTCGATCTCACCCAATTCGATCCGTCGACCACCGACCTTGACCTGGTCGTCGCTGCGGCCACAGAAATACAGCCCGTCGCGCTCCAGCCGAACCAGATCACCGCTGCGGTAGGCGCGCGACCATCCCAGCGACGGCATCGGGGCGTACTTTTCGGCGTCACGGTCCTTGTCCAGGTATCGGGCCAGCCCGACGCCCCCGATCACCAGCTCACCGACATCGCCGTAGGCGACCGGCAGGGTGTCGGCGTCGACGACCGCCAGGTCCCAGCCCGGCAGCGGCAGTCCGATGCTGATCGGCCCCGGGCCGCCGAGCTTCGCCGCACACGCGACCACGGTGGCCTCGGTGGGGCCGTAAGTGTTCCACACCTCCCGACCGTCGACAGCGAGCCGCTCGACCAGCTCCGGTGGGCAGGCCTCGCCGCCAAAGATCAACAACCGCACGGCTTCTAGCGCCTCGCTGGGCCATAACGCGGCCAGGGCGGGCACGGTCGACACCACGGTCACATCGCGGGTGACCAGCCAGGGACCCAGGTCCATTCCGCTGCGCACGAGCGACCGCGGCGCGGGGACCAGACACGCGCCGTGCCGCCACGCCAGCCACATCTCCTCACAGGAGGCGTCGAACGCCACCGAAAGCCCGGCCAGGACCCGGTCACCGGGTCCAATGGGGTTGTCTTGTAGGAAGATTCGCGCCTCAGCGTCGACGAACGCGGCGGCACTGCGGTGCGTGACGGCTACCCCCTTCGGCGTGCCGGTGGACCCGGACGTGAAGATGATCCAGGCGTCGTCGCGCGCCAACGGCGCGGTGGCCCGCCAGCCTCGCGACGACCCGACACCGCGCACCAGGCCCGCCTCGGTGATGACGCCGACGACGCCGGCCTCGCCGAACACCAAGTCGGCGCGTTCGTCGGGGTCGTCCGCGTCGACCGGGACGTAGGCCGCGCCCGTGGCCAGCGTCGACAAGATCGCCACATACAGCGCGTAGTTGCCCGACGGCATCCGGATGCCGATCCGGTCGCCGCGGCCGATGCCCCGGGCGGCCAGCCATTCCACGCTCGCTTCGATGTCGCCGATCAGTTCGCTGTAGGTGAGTTGGACGGTGCCGTCGTCGATCGCGGTGGCGTCGGGGTGGCGCGCCGCGGTCTCGTAAAGGATGTCGATCAGCGTGCGCGGGCTGGGCGCAGCAGCGGACAGCGTGTACTGCGCCGGTACTCGCGCGGGGATGGGAGGCCCAGGAGGTAAAGGCACCCCACGAAAATACTCACCATCCGGCGCCAGACCGGCGAGCGCGCGCGGCGTGTGACGGTGGTCGGTCTCCGGCGCGCTGCTCGAGCCAGTCGGCCAGCGAGCGCCCGCGTTCAGTACCTGGCGCTCGGCGATCGCGCGGGCCCGCTCGGCATCCTTCCCGCCGAGCGCGTGATCACGTCCCGGTATTCGTCGAGCGAATGTTTCTCGCGGTCGGGAAACAGCGTGAGGAAGTTGCTCGGCACTACTCGGGTTGATTGAAGGCGCTCTTGTCGGGGTAGTCCGGTGAATGATCAATTCGACTGACGCCCAATAGAAAGGGGCACGACGTGATTATCCTCGGTATCATCCTCGCGATCATCGGTTATGTCGCCGGAATCGCGATTCTCGAGACGATTGGCGGCATCCTCGTCCTGGTCGGTGTGGTCCTGTGGATTCTGGGAGCGGTCGGACGTCCGGTCGCCGGCCGCAAAGTCTGGTTTTAGCGGCGCCCAAGTCGTTTCGCCGCCGTTGCCGACGGTGAAGGGTCCACGTAAGTTCGTTTGATGGCCGAGATCCTCTTCGTCGTCTCCGCAACGAGTTACTGGACGCTCAACGATGGGACGCGGCACCCGACCCGCTATTGGGCCGAGGAATTCGCGGCACCCTATGACGCGCTCCGCCGGGCCGGCCACCAGATCGTGGTGGCCACGCCCGGCGGAGTCGTGCCGTATGTCGATGTGATGAGCTTGCGCCCGTCGATGGCCGGCAGCGCCGAGATCGCCGAGAAGTTGGAGGAGATACTGCGCGGTGCCGAGGAACTCCGCAGGCCGATTCAACTCGCCGGGGTGCGCTTGGACGATTACGACGCTATCTACTATCCCGGCGGCCACGGGCCGATGGAAGACCTATGGCGCGACGCCGACTCCGGCAGGTTGCTGATCGCTGCCCTCGCGTCGGGCACGCCGCTGGCGATCGTCTGTCACGCCCCCGCGGCGATGCTGGCCACGCGCCGCGACGGGTAGTCACCCTTCGCCGGTTACCGGGTCACCGCGTTCACCAACGAGGAGGAGGACGGCGTCGGCCTGCGCGCGAAGGCGCCGTGGACGGTCGAGGACGAATTGATCAAGATGGGCGTCGAGTTCGTCAAGGGCGAAATGTGGAAGCCCTTCACGGTCGTCGATCGCAATCTGTACACCGGGCAAAACCCTGCGTCGGCGGGGCCCCTCGCCGAGAAGGTGCTCGAAGCGCTGCCGCGTTGACGGACGTGCAAATCGTTTATTACCGGGCGATATCGAAAGTCCTCACGCGTTGGGCGCCACCGCAATCGACATGGTGTCCAGGTAGCCATCGATGCCCTCGGGACCCAGCTCGCGACCATAGCCGCTGCCCTTGACGCCGCCGAACGGCGCGAAGGGATCCATGGTGTAGCCCTGGTTGATTCCCAACGTCCCGGTGCGGACGCGCCCGGCGATCACCAGTGCCCGTTCGGTGTCGGCGCTCCATACCGATCCGGCCAGGCCGTAGTCGGAATCGTTGGCGATCGACAGCGCATCGTCCTCGTCGCGGTAGGGGACGACGGTGATCACGGGCCCGAAGATCTCTTCGCGCGCAATCCGCATCGAGTTGTCGGCGGCGGCGAACAGGGTGGGACGGACATACCAGCCGCGGTCGAGGCCATCGGGCGGCTCGGTACCGCCGAGCACCATGCGGGCCCCCTCGGATTGGCCGACGTCGATGTAGTTGCACACCCGTTGCCGTTGGCGCTGGGACACCAGCGGCCCCATCTGTGTGGCGGGATCGCTGGGATCACCCACGCGGATGCCGGCCATTTCCGCGGCCAGCGCGTCGACGTATTCATCGTGGCGCTGCTCGGGCACCAGAACCCGAGTCAGCGCGTTGCAGATCTGCCCGCTGTTGGACAGGCTGGCCGAGCGCACGCCAGCGGCCACCTTCTCGGGTACGGCGTCGTCGAGGACGATGGCCGCGGACTTGCCGCCCAGCTCGAGACCGACCCTGGTCAGGTTGGCGCCGCACACCGCGGCGACGGCGCGGCCCGCCGCGGTGGAACCGGTGAACGACACTTTGTCCACACCCGGGTGACCGACCAGCTGCTCGCCGATCGCCGCGCCGCCGGGCAGCACGCTGACCACACCCGGCGGCAGGCCGATCTCGTTGATCATCTCGGCCAAAAGCAGTGCATCCAAAGGAGATTCGGGTGCCGGCTTGAGTACCACCGGGCAGCCGGCCAGCAGCGCTGGCACCAGCTTGCTGACGATGAGGAACTGCGGCATGTTCCACGGCACGATTGCGGCGACCACCCCGACCGGCTGCTTGCGCACCAGGACCTCGCCGCCAAAGAACCCCGGCCGATTCTCCTGCCATCGGTGGCGCTCGGCCAGATCGCAAAACGCGCGCATCATCATCGCGGGCAGACCGACCTGGGCGCGCTGGGCGAAGGTGATCGGCGCGCCGATCTCGGCGGTGATCACGTCGGCCATCTCCGCGCGCCGCTTGTCGTAGCCGTCGGCCAGGCGGCGGATCGCGTCGATGCGCTCCGCCGGCTCCGTCCGGCTCCACGGCCCCGTGTCGAACGCGGCGCGGGCCGCGCCGACCGCCGCGTCGACATCGGCCGGCTCGGCGGCGGTGACCTGGGCAATCGGCTGTTCGGTGTGCGGTGAGATGACTTCCAAAACGTTCACCCGGCCCTCCCAAGGCGGCAGTATCAACTACTTGCGATTACCGGTGCGAGGATATACCGTCGGCCCGACACAGTCCCACGGACAGGAGTTGTCATGCCCCGATTCCCCAAGCCGTCGGAGGGAAGCTGGACGCAGCACTACCCCGAACTGGGCACCGGGCCGGTGTCCTACGAGGACTCGATCAGCCCGCAGATTTACGACCTCGAGCGCGACGCCATCTTCAAACGAGCCTGGCTGAATGTCGGCCGGGCGGAACAGGTTCCACGGAAGGGGAGCTATTTCACCAAAGAGCTGAAGGTCGTCAACACCTCAATTATCGTGGTGCGCAACGGCTCTGGCGAGGTCAAGGCATATCACAACATCTGCCGGCATCGCGGCAACAAGCTGGTGTGGAACGACATGCCGCTGCAGGAGACCAGCGGTGTGTGCCGGCAATTCACCTGTAAGTACCACGCCTGGCGCTACGACCTGGACGGAAACCTGACCTTCGTCCAGCAGGAAAACGAGTTCTTCGACCTCGACAAGAGCCGGTACGGGCTGGTGCCGGTGCACTGCGAGGTTTGGGAAGGCTTCATCTTCGTCAACTTTGCCAAGCAGCCCGCCCAGTCGCTGCGGGACTTTCTCGGGCCGATGGTGCTGGGACTGCAGGGCTACCCCTTCACCCGGATGACCTCCCGGTGGGCCTACCGGTCCGAGGTGAAAGCGAACTGGAAACTGTACATGGACGCGTTCCAGGAGTTCTATCACGCGCCGGTGCTGCACGCGAACCAGTCACCGACCGCCTATTCAAAGGCGGCCGCCGAGGCGGGATTCGAGGCTCCGCACTACCGCCTGGACGGTCCGCACCGATTGGTCAGCACCTCCGGAGTCCGGGCCTGGGAGATGGCCCCAGAGATGCGCAAGCCGATCGAGGATATCTGTCAGAGCGGACTGTTCGGTCCCTGGGACAAACCAGACCTCGGTGAAATGCCATCCGGCCTGAACCCCGCGAAATGCGAACCGTGGGGCCTGGATTCGTTCCAGCTCTTCCCCAACTTCGTGATCCTGATCTGGAGCCAGGGCTGGTATTTGACCTATCACTACTGGCCGACGTCGCATCACAGCCACATCTTCGAGGGCACTCTGTATTTCCCGCAGCCGCGCACCCCGCGCGAGCGGGTGGCGCAGGAACTGGCCGCGGTGTCGTTCAAGGAGTACGGACTGCAGGACGCCAACACGCTGGAGGCCACCCAGAGCATGATCGAATCCCAGGTGCTCGACCGGTTCCTGCTCTGTGATCAGGAGATCCTGATTCGGCACCTGCACAAGGAGACCGCCGCATGGATCGAGGACTACCGGCGCGCCACGGAGCAATCAACGGCGGGAGTGTGATCGCAGTGCTGCCAACCGAATTCGCCGATCTCGAGCCCTTTACGGAGTGGTGCCTGCCCACCGAGCCGGAGCGCTACGCCAAGCGATTGACCAGCTCGATGACGGAGATGAAGGCCTTCTACGACGCGATCACTCCGCGTGCCGAGGAAGCGCTCAGCTACTGTGACAAGTTCCCGCTCGACGGCCTGCCCGAGGACGTCCTCAACCTGATGCACCTGTTGTATTCGATGATCATGGTGTCCTTCCCGGTGGAGTGCTGGAAGCAACCCCGGGTGCCCGACTCGGGGGCTTCCACCCTGGAGTGCGTGGCCGAGCCCAGTCCATGACCACCGTCCTGCGCGCGGCCCGCTGGGCCGACGTCGACACCGGCGAGATCCACTCACCGGCAGTCGTGGTGATCGACGGCAACCGCATCACCGCCATCAATCCGGAAGGGCTAGTGCAGGATCCGTCCACGGTCGTCGACCTCGGCGACGTGACACTGCTGCCCGGCCTGATGGACATGGAACTCAACCTGCTCATCGGCGGGCCGGGCGGACCCGATGGATTACCCGCGCCGATGCACGGCGTTCAAGACGACCCCGCGTACCGCACCCTGCGCGGCGCCGTCAACGCGCGGACCACCCTAAACGCCGGGTTCACCACCGTGCGCAACCTCGGGCTGATGGTCAAGACCGGTGGTTACCTGCTGGACGTCGCGCTGCAGCGGGCCATCGATCAGGGCTGGCATCCCGGTCCGCGGATCTATCCCGCGGGACACGCCGTGACGCCGTACGGCGGACACCTGGATCCCACCGTGTTCCAACGGCTGGCGCCGGGCATCATGCCGCTATCGGTCGCCGAAGGCATCGCCAACGGGGTGCCCGACGTCATCGCGTGTGTGCGTTACCAGATTCGTCACGGCGCCAAGCTGATCAAGGTGTCGGCCTCCGGCGGGGTCATGTCACACAGCACCGCCCCGGGCGCCCAGCAGTATTCGGACGCCGAATTCGCCGCGATCGCCGACGAAGCCCACCGCGCCGGGGTGCGAGTCGCCGCCCACGCCGTCGGCGACTCGGCGATCCGGGCGTGCATTCGCGCGGGGATCGACTGCATCGAACACGGCTTTCTGGCCACCGACGAGACGATCCAGATGATGGTCGATCACGGCACCTTCCTGGTGTCCACCACCGGCCTCACCGACCTGATGGCGATCGACCGGATCGCCCCGGAACTGCGCAAGAAGGCCCAAGAAGTCTTCCCGCAGGCAAAAGCTATGCTGCCCAAAGCAATTGCCGCCGGCGTCCGTATCGCCTGCGGCTCCGATGCACCCGCGATCCCGCACGGTCAGAACGCGGAGGAGCTCGAGGCCCTGGTGGCGCGGGGAATGACTCCGATGCAAGCGATCCGGGCGGCCACCGTGGTGGCCGCCGAACTCATCGACGCCGATCATGAGCTGGGCCGCCTCAAACCCGGCTACCTCGCCGACGTGATCGCGGTTCCGGGCGACCCATCACGCGATATCACAGCCACAATGGACGTCTCCTTCGTGATGAAGGATGGACAAATCCACAAGTCGCCCATCAGCTAGAGCGGAGCCCCGGCATGGAACTCAGCGAAAACATTCTGTGGCTGCTCAAGCAGGCCTTCTACTTCTCGTTGACGACGGTGAACGACGCGATCAGTCCGCACGGAGTCAGCACGGCCCAGATCGGTGTGCTGCGCCAACTTTCCAACGAACCCGGCCTGTCCGGCGCCGAACTGGCCCGGCGGCTGCTGATCACCCCGCAAGGTGTCCAGCTGGCGGTCACCGCCCTGGAACGCCGCGGTCTGGTGGAGCGCAGACCGGATCCCGGGCACAAGCGCATCCTGCGGGCCTATCTGACGGATCAGGGACGAGATGTCGTGGCCCAGGTACTCGGCGCTGCCATTGACGCGCACGAAAAGGTGTTCGGCGTGCTCAGCGCCGACGAACAGGAGACGCTATGCGAATTGCTGGGCCGGGTCGTGGAAAAGGGCACCGGCCACGAGCTGACCCAGCGCGATATATCTAGTACTTGAGATGAATAACAAGTACTTGATACTCTGCCCACATGCAGGAGTCCCGCGCGCCGTCGTATGCCGGACCTGCCGACGGTGGCACCGAGAAGGTGACCATCGAGCTCGATCGGTCCACCACCACGGTGGCCTACTCGGCGGGCGACACCCTGCTGCAAACCGCGCGAATGGCCGGCCTGTCTCCGCCGTCGTCGTGCGAGGTCGGTTCGTGCGGAACATGTATGGCCCGGCTGACCGAGGGTTGCGCGCGGATGCTCAACAACGATGCGCTCGAAGACGACGAGGTGGCCGAGGGTTGGGTGCTGACCTGCCAGGCCCTACCAACCAGCCCCACGGTACGGGTGGTCTACGAGTGAGGTGGGCATGAGCAGGGTGGCCGTCGTGACCGGCGGTGCGTCGGGTATGGGTGAGGCGACCTGCCACGAGCTGGCGCGTAGGGGGCTCGGCGTCGCGGTCCTCGATATCAACGAGCAAGCGGCGCAACGTGTTACCGAAGACTTGCGGGCGGTCGGGGCCACCGCGATCGGTCTGGTCGCCGATGTCACCGAACGGGACGCCGTCGAGCACGCGTTCGCCATGGTGCGCAGCGAGCTGGGACCGGTGTCGGTGCTGGTGACCAGCGCGGGGATGTTCGGGTTTTCCCCGTTCGCCGACATCACCCCGGAGTCCTGGTCGAAGATCATCGACGTCAATCTGACCGGGACGTTCCACTGCTGCCAGGTTGCATTGCCGGACATGGTCGCCGCGAAATGGGGCCGGATCGTGATGATTTCGTCGTCCAGCGCCCAGCGGGGGTCACCATTCGCCGCCCACTATGCGGCGGCTAAGGGTGCGGTCATCACCCTCACCAAATCGCTGGCCCGCGAGTACGCGTCGCACGGGATCACGGTAAACAACATCCCGCCCTCGGGCATCGAAACCCCGATGCAGCATCAGGCGCAGGCCGCGGGATACCTCAAGTCCAACGAAGAGATCGCCAGCAACATCCCGCTGGGGCACTTGGGCACCGGAGCCGACATCGCCGCGGCGGTCGGGTTCCTGGCGTCCGAAGAAGCCGGCTTCATCACCGGCCAGGTGCTGGGTGTCAACGGCGGAGCGGTGATGTGACGGCTCAAAGCCGCCAAGCCACGAGGAGGTTCAGATGACGCGAGAGGATAGGCCCCCGGAGGGCTCGTGGACCGAACACTATCCCGAACTGGGCACGGGCGATATCTCGTTCGCCGACTCCACGTCCAAAGAATTCTTCGAGGACGAACGGGAAGCGGTCTTCAAGCGCGCGTGGCTCAACGTGGCCCGGATCGACGAGCTGCCACGCATCGGTAGCTACGTCACCAAGGAGATCGAGGTCGCCCGGACGTCGGTCATCCTGGTCAAGGGGGGCGACGAACAGATCCGCGCCTTCTACAACGTCTGCCGTCACCGGGGAAACAAGCTGGTGTGGAACGACTTTCCCAACGAGGCGACCCACGGAACTTGTCGTCAGTTCACCTGCAAGTACCACGGCTGGCGCTACGATCTCGACGGCACGCTGAAATTCGTGCAGCAGGAATCGGAGTTCTTCGACCTCGATACCGCCGACTACGGCCTGCGTCCGGTGCACTGCGACATCTGGAACGGTTTCATCTTCATCAACTTCGACGCCGAGCCGCGGCAGAGCCTGCGAGAGTTCCTGGGCCCGATGATCACCGGCCTGGACGGCTACCCCTTCGGCAAATTGACCGAACGCTACGAATGGGTGGCCCACAACAACAGCAACTGGAAGATTTTCGCCGACGCCTTTCAGGAGTACTATCACGTGCCGTCGCTGCACCCACAACAGGTGCCTCCGGAGGTGCGCGACCCAAAGGCCGGATTCACTTGCGGCCATTTCCAACTCGACGGTCCGCACCGATTGGTGTCGACGGCGGGACGGCGCCGCTGGCTGCTGCCGGAGGAATATATGTATCCGATCGAGCGCGTCACCCAGAGCGGGCTCGTCGGCCCCTGGCGCACCCCGGACATCGGCGAGTTGCCGGCCGGGCTCAACCCCGGCGGCATCGAACCCTGGGGGATCAGCAACTTCCAGATCTTCCCCAACACCGAAATATTGATCTACGGCGGCTGGTATCTGCTGTACCGATACTGGCCCACGTCGCACAACACCCATCGGTTCGAGGCCTATACCTACTTCAGCCCGGCGCGTAGCGTACGCGAGCGCATCGAGCACGAAGTCGCCGCGGTCGTCCTCAAGGAATTTGCCCTGCAGGACGCCGGGATGCTCGGCGGCACCCAGGCCGCCCTGGAGTACGGCATCGTCGACGAGTTCCCGCTCAACGATCAGGAGATCTTGGTCCGGCATCTCCACAACGTGGTCGTCGACTGGGTTCAGGAGTATCGGCAGCAGCACGCTCCGGCGCGGGCGGGAGTTTGACCATGCCAGATGCGTTGCTGCCCAGCGGTTTCGCCGAGCTGGAGAGCTATGCCCGGATCTGGTGTATGGCCACCGAGACCGAGCGCTGGAATAGGCGCATAGCCAGCAGCATGGCGGATATGCACGCGTTCTACGACGCGTTCTTCCCTCGACTCGAAGAGGCTATCAACTACTGCGACAAGTTCGACCTCGACGATCTCCCGGACGACACGCTGAACCTGTTGCACCTGATCTATTCCCTGATCATGGTCGCCATGGCGGTGGAGATCATGCACCAACCCGCCCCGACCGACGCCGCCGACGCGGTGATGATCCGTACCGACGCGCCGGTGCCCTAGCGCATGTCGTGCAGAGAGGACAGACCATGAGTCTGCTCACCATCACCAAGCTCAGCGCCTGCGTCGGTGCCGAAGTCACCGGCCTGGATCCCGCGCGCCTGGGCGGCAACGACCCAGTGGCGGAAACGATCCTGCAAGCGTTAGAGGACAACGGAGTTCTTGTCTTCCGCGAGTTGGGACTCCAACCGGAGGCCCAGGTCCAGTTCTGCCGCCGCCTCGGCGCCATCGACCACTCTTCGGACGGCCACCACCCGGTCGCCGGCATCTACCCAGTCACCCTGGACACTGCGAAGAACGCCTCGGCCGCCTACCTGAAGGCGACGTTCGATTGGCATATCGACGGATGCACGCCGACTGGCGACGACTATCCGCAAAAGGCCACCGTGCTGTCGGCCGTACAGGTGGCCGACCGGGGCGGTGAGACCGAGTTCGCCTCGGCCTACGCTGCTTACGAGGCGCTGACCGACGACGAGAAGCACCGCTTCGGTGTGTTGCGAGTGGTGCATTCGCTGGAGGCGTCCCAGCGTCGCGTCACGCCGGACCCCACTGCCGAGCAGTTGGCACGGTGGCGCTCCCGGCGCACCCACGAACATCCGTTGGTGTGGACGCACCGCAGCGGCCGCAAGTCCCTGGTGCTGGGCGCCTCGGCGGACTACGTGGTGGGGATGGATCTCGACGAGGGCCGCGCCCTGCTGGCCGAGCTGCTGGACCGGGCCACCATCCCGGACAACGTCTACAGTCATAGCTGGTCGATCGGTGACACCGTCATCTGGGACAACCGCGGCGTGCTGCACCGGGCGGCGCCCTACGATCCGGATTCGCAGCGAGAGATGTTGCGCACCACCGTTCTTGGCGACGAGCCGATTCAGTAGGTCCACACATGAGCAACCGGCATCCGCTGCGGCTGGCCCCGCTGCCCGCCGATGAATGGGACGACCACAGCCGCGGCGCCATCGCCGCGCTGATTCCGCCCGAGCGGGCCCATCCGGCGGGTGCCGGCAATGTGTTGTCGACCCTGGTTCGCCACCCGGAGCTGACGCGGGCCTATCTGCCGTTCAACGCCTATTTGCTGACGCGCTCGACGTTGTCGCCCCGGGTCCGCGAAGTGGCGCTGCTGCGGGTGGTCTCCCGGCGCGACTGCGGCTATCTGTGGGGGCACCATCTTCCGATCGCCCGCCGGGCGGGACTGACCGACGGTGACATCGCGGGCATTCGGGACGGCAACCTCGCCGACGCCACCGACCAGGCGGTACTGCGGGCCGTGGACGACCTGGTCGACGGCGGCACCATCCGCACGCCGGTCTGGGAAGCGCTGGGCGACCATTTCACCGATCAGCAGCGGATGGATCTGGTGTTCACCATCGGTGGTTACGTGCTATTAGCCATGGCGGTCAACACGTTCGGCATAGCAGACGAGGAACAGTGAATTCCCTTCTCGTCCGAGATCGAGCCCGAAGGGTTCCGAGTCGGCCCAAACGGACACCGCGGTGACCGCCGTGGGGGTAGCGGCGGAACGAATTTCGATCCGGTCTCCGGGACAGCTACATCAGCAGCGCCGCAGGGCCAAGGAAAGGTAGACAAGTCCAACGAGGACGGGGACTTCGATTAACGGTCCGACCACGCCGGCCAGGGCTTGGCCGGACGTCACGCCAAAGGTGCCGATCGCCACGGCGATGGCTAGTTCGAAGTTGTTACCAGCCGCGGTGAACGCCAACGTGGTGGTCCGGGCGTAGCCGAGCCGCAGGGCCACTCCGAGGGCGTATCCGCCGGCCCACATGATCGCGAAGTAGGCCAACAACGGGAGCGCGATGCGGGCGACATCCCATGGCCGGGAGGTGATCTGGTGTCCCTGCAAGGCGAACAGGATGACGATGGTGAACAACAGACCGTACAGTGCCCATGGTCCGATACGTGGAAGGAATTGGGCCTCGTACCAACGCCGGCCCTTGGCACGTTCGCCGAGAAGGCGGGACAGGTACCCGCCCAGCAGCGGGATGCCGAGAAAGATCAGCACGGATCTCGCGATGTCCCACGGGGAGACGGAGATGCCGGTTTGCGGCAGACCCAGCCATCCGGGCAGCACGGACAAATAGAACCAGCCCAGCACGGCAAACATCACCACTTGGAAGATCGAGTTGAGCGCGACCAGGACCGCTGCCGCTTCGCGGTCTCCGCACGCCAAGTCGTTCCAGATGATGACCATGGCGATGCAGCGGGCCAGGCCGACGATGATCAGACCGGTGCGGTATTCGGGAAGATCGGCGAGCAGCAGCCATGCCAAGGTGAACATCATCGCCGGTCCAACCAGCCAATTGAGCACCAGCGAGGCGACCATGAGTTTGCGGTCGTCGGTGATCTCGCCGAGCTGGTCGTAGCGCACCTTGGCAAGCACCGGGTACATCATCACCAACAGGCCCAGCGCGATCGGTAGCGAAATGCCCTGGATCTCAACAGCGCTCAGCGCCGATCCCAAACCTGGCACCATCCGGCCAAGTAGGAGACCGGCGGCGATGGCCAGCCCGATCCACAGCGGAAGCGTCCGGTCCAAGGTCGAAAGCCGGGCGACTGTGCGTGCGGCCGCCGGCCCGCCCCCGGTCTGTATCACGGGCAGCGCTCCGCGAGCATGTCGTTGACGTTCAATGTGGATGAAAGTTGCTGCAAAGCCGAGGGAATCACCCAGTAGTACACCCAGGTGCCGCGACGTTCGCAATCGATCAGGCCGGCCGAACGCAACAGTTTGAGATGGTGGGAAATCGTTGGTTGGGAGACGTCGAACGTCGCCGAGATTTCACAGACGCAAGCCTCCCCGCCGGGATGGCTCGCGATCAGGCTTAGCAATCGCAGCCGCACCGGGTCGCTGAGCGCTTTGAACATCGTCGCCAAGGTAGCGGCCCGCGAGTCGTCGAGCGCCGTCGCGCCCAAACTCGGGCAACACCCCGGCGGCGTTTGATTCGACATTCTTCTATATAAGCACATGCGGTGGGTTCCGCCGCACTAGGTTGCGTCCAGCAGAGTGGTGTACGAGTCGGACCTGATCAGCGGTACCGGCGTGTCGTAGCCGAGTGATTGGAGGT
>NZ_LQPT01000078.1 GCF_002102355.1 Mycobacterium sherrisii
CCCCAACACCGGCAACGACACACCCGGCACCGTCATCTCCGGCCCCAAAAACCCACCACGCCAGGGGACTTACCCCCTGGACCGGCACGACGGCGCTCCGCCGGCGCGAATAGTGGTGTGGGCGCACAACTCTCACGTCGGCGACGCACGGGCGACCGAGGTGTCCGCGGATGGGCAACTCACCCTGGGGCAACTGGTCCGGCAGCGATACGGCGACCAGTCACGCTTGATCGGATTCAGCACATACAGCGGTACCGTGACCGCCGCCAGCGACTGGGGCGGAATCGCCGAACGCAAGGGTGTTCGGCCTGCGCTCAACGGCAGCATCGAGGAATTGCTACACGAGACCGGCAAAAGCTCCTTCCTGGTGTCGGCAGAGCTCACTCCCGAAGCCGCGGACCCGCTCGGCGTTGTTCGACTGGGGCGCGCCATCGGCGTGATCTATCGGCCGGAAACGGAGCGGCAAAGCCACTACTTCCACGTACGGCCCGCGGATCAATTCGACGCGCTGATTCATATCGATCGGACCCGAGCACTCGAACCGCTGGAGCCGACGAGTTCGTGGATCGCCGGCGAAACACCGGAAACGTACCCGTCCGGGTTGTAGCCAACGGCAGCCCGGGACGAACGGTTGCCGAATATAGAGTCCAATGGCCCCTCCGGGAAGCCGACCGGCTCAATACTCTGGCAATGGACCGATCCGGTGTTGAGTCAGGGAGCACGAATGGACCACCAGCAGGCGAAGTCGGTGGTCGTCGGCATCGACGGTTCCAAGGCGGCGACTTCCACCGCGCTGTGGGCGGTTGGTGAAGCGGTGAGCCGGGACGTCCCGCTGCGCCTGGTCTGTGTGGTCGCCGAGCCTCCCGCTGACGGACGCGGGCCCGATGACATACCGCGCGACCGCACTGCCGCCGAAACCGCGCTGCGCCGCGCCGCGACGGCAATCGAGAGCACGGGTCAGCCGGTGAAGATCGAGACGCAGACCGTGTGGGCCGAGCCGATCGAGGCGTTGATCCGGGCCTCGGCAACGGCAGCCATGGTGTGCGTGGGCGCCATCGGGTTACACCACTTCCAGGTCGGCCGCCTGGGTTCCACCGCTGCGGCGCTTTCCGTGTCGGCGCGCTGCCCGGTGGCGATCGTTCGTAGCCAACGCACTCGTCCCGGTCGGCAGCCGGGTGGGATCGTCGTCGCGATAAGCAGCTCGTCGGACGACGAGATGTTGCTGGCTGCCGCGACGACGGAGGCCCGATTGCGAAACGCGGCCCTCCGGGTAGTTTTTTGCCACCACACCGGATCAGCCGACGACCGGGCGACCCATGACAGCGAACGGCGGGCGACGGCTCACCTCGACAGCCGGCTCGCCCGCTGGCGGCGAAGGTATCCGGACCTCGATGTGGAGTCGACGGCGGTGTGCGTCAGCCTGGTGGATTATCTCGCCCACAGTCACCAAGCAGTGCAGTTAGTGGTGGTCGGTCCGCACGATTGTGAACGACTCAACGAACTGATGGGTCCGGCCGGGAGCGCGGTGTTGCAGGAGGCCGGATGCTCGATTGTGGTAGTCAATCACCCACGGCATCTGTGAACCCGGGGCGATCATTGATGAGGTGCGATATCGAGGTTGGGGGAGGAAGGACTCGCAATGGTTAAGGTTTTCTTGGTCGACGACCACGAAGTAGTCCGGCGCGGGCTTACCGACTTACTCGCGGCGGACCCCGAACTCGAGGTTGTCGGGGACGCGGGCTCGGTGTCCGAAGCGATGGTCAGAATTCGTGCCGTAGAGCCCGACGTTGCGGTGCTTGACGTACGGCTACCTGATGGCAACGGCATCGAATTGTGTCGCGACCTGTTGTCCGAACTCCCCGAGTTGCGCTGCCTGATGCTGACATCATTCACCTCCGACGAGGCGATGCTGGAGGCGATCCTGGCCGGCGCCAGCGGCTATGTCGTCAAAGACATCAGAGGCATGGAACTGGCGCAGGCAATCAAGGACGTCGGTGCCGGAAAGTCGCTGCTGGACAACCGGGCAGCGGCTGCGTTGATGGCGAAACTGCGCGGCAACGTCGAGCAAAAGGATCCGCTGTCTGGGTTGACGGACCGGGAGCGAACGCTGCTCGGGCTGCTCAGCGAGGGACTGACCAACCGACAGATTGCCGCACGCATGTTCTTGGCCGAGAAGACGGTCAAAAACTACGTCTCCCGCTTGCTGGCAAAACTTGGCATGGAGCGGCGGACCCAAGCAGCGGTGTTTGCCTCGAAGTTAGACCAACGTCCCGGCCGCCCGGCCGAACCGTCCTGAACCTGCCCGCTGACAGGCATGCACATACCGTCGGTACCGGGTGCAGGCGTCCGACGTTTGCTACGTTGTCACTGCGACTCGAATAAACTCGGCGCAGTTGCTCTGGGTGGCGAGCAGGTGCTCGAGAGCTGAACTGCCGGAGGTATCAGGCGAATGGCCAGCGACGACAGTGGCTCGGCTTTTGCGGGACTCGGCCAGCGTGGGCTGGTCAGCAGGATGCACCAGCAACTCGACGAGTTGCTCGCGTCGCGCGATCAGATGGAGCAACTGCTTCAGGTGATCGTCGAGATCGGGTCCGATCTCGAGCTGGACGCGACCCTGCGCCGCATCGTCGGCGCGGCCCGGAAGTTGACTTCCGCCCGGTACGGCGCCCTAGCGGTTCGCGACGCCGACGGGATGCTGATTTCGTTTGTTCACGACGGTATTGATGCCGACCACGCGCGCCGAATCGGGCATCTGCCGGTTGGCAAGGGAGTTCTGAGTTTGTCACTCCTCGACACGCCGGCATTGCGACTGGACGACCTGACGAAGCACGCGGCCTCGGTCGGGTTCCCCGAGCACCATCCGCCGATGCGGGCCTTCCTTGCCGTGCCGATCACCATCCGCGGCAAGATATTCGGCAATCTCTATCTCACTCACGACGAGCCCGGCCGCTTGTTCGCCGAATCTGACGAGACGGCCGCCCGCGCACTGGCATTCGCCGCCGCGGTCGCTATCGACAACGCGCAACTGTTCGAGCGGGAGCGGACGGCGGTCAAGTGGATGGAGGCCAGCCGCGAAATCACCGCCGCGCTGCTGTCCAGCGTCGAGCCCAGCCGGACCCCGTTGCAGTTGATCGCCGAAAAAGCACGCGTGCTAACCGAAGCCGAGCAGGCGATCGTGCTCGTTCCGGACGATGACGACATTCCCATGGACGAAATCGACACATTGGTCATCTCCGCGGCGGTAGGGCTGAACGCCTCAGACGTTATCGGCCAACGGATTCCAGTGGACGATTCCACGAGCGGCGCCGTGTTCCGGTCCGGCGAGCCGCTGATCACCGAAGCTCTGAGCTACCCGATCCAGGCATTCACCGATCTCGGGCAACGAAGCGCAATCTTGATGCCGTTGCGGGCCCACGATAAGGTCGCCGGGGTCATCGTCGTCGCGCGCAGCCCGGAGGGGCCACCGTTCGATCACAGTTACCTCAACCTGGTAAGCGATTTCGCGACGCATGCCGCGATAGCGCTGATGCTCGCGTCGGGCCGCGAAAACACGCGCCAACTGACGCTGGTGGCCGAGCGTGAGCGCATTGCCCACGATCTGCATGACCACGTCATCCAACGGTTGTTCGCGACGGGGATGGACCTGCAGGGCACGGTTGCCCGGGTGCGTTCAGCGGAGGTTGCCGACCGGCTGAACCGCACCCTCGATGACCTGCAAACAATCATCGAGGAGATTCGCACCACCATTTTCCAGTTGAAGGCGCCACCCGAAAGCGGCGGCTTCCGCAACCGAATTCAACGAGCGGTTGCCGATCTCACCGAGGGGCGCGACATCGTCACCACCGTTCGAATGCGCGGTCCGACGACCGCCGTCGGCGGCGAGCTCGCCGACCACGCCGAAGCGGTCACCGCCGAAGCCGTCAGTAACGCGGTTCGGCACTCGGGCGCTTCACGTCTCACGGTCGAGGTCGATGTCGGGGACATGTTGACGATCAACATCACCGATAACGGTTGCGGCATCCCCGTGGACAATCTCCGCCGCAGCGGTCTGGCGAACATGGTGCATCGCGCCGAACAGGTCGGCGGTCGTTGCGATATCGGCAGCGCAGCGGATGGCGGCACCCGAATCTGTTGGTCGGCCCCGCTGCCCGATCACTGAGTTGCGAATGACGTAGCGCCAACGGTCTGGGAACGGTCTGGCAACGGTATCGCGTTGTGCGGGAGGGTCTTTGGTCATCAATGTTGGGGTCGTCCGCCTAGCGCGGATCCCGATACTGGATGGCTAGCGTGAATTCATGGCCTATGTGATTGGCGTCGAGTGCGTTGACGTGCTGGATAAGTCCTGTGTTCAGGAGTGCCCCGTGGATTGCATTTACGAAGGTGCCCGCGCGATGTACATCAATCCGGACGAATGCGTGGACTGCGGCGCATGCAAGCCGGCTTGCCGGATGGATGCGATCTACTGGGAGGGGGATCTGCCCGACAACCAGCTAGCGCACCGGAACGACAACGCCGCCTTTTTCCACCGTCCGCTGCCCGGCCGCCACAGGGCGTTAGGGTCCCCGGGCGGTGCCGCCGCCCTCGGGCCACTCGGCGTCGATACACCGTTGGTCGCCGCCCTGCCCGAACGTGGCAATCCGTCGGACGCGCACTGACGACTGACTGTCAGGTGCGCACGACGAGCACCGAACATCCGGGATGCCCGAAATGCGCGTTGATGGGACCGACTATGCGGGCGACGTCGTCCGCATCCGAGCCGGCTATCACGGCGAGTTGGATCGTTTCCGGTGTGCTCGCCAGGAATGCGGCGGCACCACCGCGTGCGGCGGCCGGAAGCACATGTACCTCGGGATATTCCGATACCCACCGACCGAGCCGGCGATCCAGTTGGTCGTAAGGGATTTCACCCAAGCCCCAGCGCCAGACCCCCATTGCCAAAATTGGTGCGTCGCGCAGTCGTGCTTCCCGGAAGCCGTTCCCGAGCACGGCGTCGTTCTCAGCTGAATCGTCCACAACGACCGCAATCCATCCGGTGCGAGGATCCTTGCCCGCGCGGTTGTGGCGGATGATCGCCACCGGACAATGCGCTTGCTCGGCAAGCGTGATGACGGTCGAGCCGATTATCCTGCGCGCGAGCTCCTCGATTCCGATCGACCCCAGGCAAATCATTGCCGCGTGGGTTGATTCGACGACCAATGCCTCCCCGGGCGGTCCATGCACCAAGTCGGTTTCCACCTTGACCTGCCGACCCATCGCGTTGACCGCCGCGCAGGCGGCGCGCAGCACCGTCTGGCCGTATTCGATATCGAGGCGGTCATCGTCGGCGGCGCCGGCTGGTTCTCGTTGCGGGATAGCATGAACCAGTCGAAGCGGAACATCGCGGCTAATAGCCTCGCTCACCGCCCATTTGGCCGCATTGACTGCTGCATCGGAGCCGTCGATGCCCACGACGACCGACGGTTGCGGACTCTTCATTCAAACACTCCGATCGAACCGGCTGCCGAGAAGCCATTCACTGCACACGTTAGGAACGTTGTCGATGTCTCGGCAGGGCCGTTCGGCCCGCCTTTTGGCGGCGATCGTCATCTGGCGATCCGTTACTCAACGGCGATCGTGCGCCCGGGAGGCAGGCGCCGGATCTGCCCGCGGCATTCGACATCGACCGATTCGGTGTTGCCGGCCTCCGAGGTCACGGTGGCGGTACGCCCGGTGACCCGAAGATGAAGGCGTTGTGCGCGGTAGACCAATGGAAACTCGATCGGGCCGAGCGCTGTTGGCCAGTGCGGGCCGAGTAGCAGTCGATCGTTGCGTGTCTCGAGGCCGGTGTAGCACCGCTGCAGCAGGTCGATGCTGCCGGCCATCGCGGCCAGATGTATGCCCTCGGCCGTTGTGCCGCCTTGGATGTCGGCGACATCGGACTTCAACACCTGTTCGAAGTACTGCATAGCCATCCGCCGGTTCGCTCGCGCCAGAACCCAGCAATGCACGACGGCGCTCAACGTCGACCCATGCGAAGTACGCGATAGGTAGTAGTCGATCGTTTTCGGAATTTGATCAGGCGCGAAGCCGTAGCCGAGCCGGCCGAACAAGAGCAGCAACTCATCTGACGACATCAAGTAGAACAGCATCAGCACGTCGGCTTGCTTGGACGCCTTGTAGTTGTTCACGCTGTCGTCTTCGGCATCCAGGATGCGGTCGAGTCGTTGGATGTTTCCATACCGTCGTCGATAGCGATCCCAGTCAAGTTCCTCGAGCTCCGCATAGCCCTCGAACTGACTGATCACGCCATCGTGGAACGGGACGAACATGTGCCGGCTAACGTGTTCCCAGTGCTCGAGATCGTCTGTCGCCAAACCGATCTTGTCGATCAGGTCGAGTCGGTCCCGCAGTGACAATACGGTCAGCGCCTCGAGTGCGTGCACAATTACCCAGACCGCCATGACGTTGGTGTAAGCATTGTTGTCGATACCGTCGTATTCCTTGCCCGGGTATCCCGAATGAAACTCGTCGGGTCCGATCACTCCCCGGATCGTGTAACGGCTCCGGCTTTCGTCAAACATGGCCAACCCGACCCAGAAACGGGCGATCTCGACCATCATCTCGGCTCCGTAGTCGATCAGGAACTGTCGGTCACCGGTCACCTGGTAGTGCTGCCACACGTTGTATGCGACGGCAAGACCGACATGATGGGCGCGCGCACTAGGATCCGGCTTCCACCCTCCCGACCGTGGATTGAGGTGGAGTTGTTGACTCACCTCGCTGCCGTCATTGCCCGACTGCCACGGATACATCGCGCCCAGATAGCCAGCCCTACACGCGGCTCTTCGGGCCTCGGGGAGTCGCCGATACCGGTATAGCAACAGCGAACGCGAGACGTTTGGCATACGCATGTTCAAAACGGGGGAGACGAATAGCGCGTCCCAAAAGACATGTCCGCGATAAGCTTCGCCGTGCAGGCCCCGCGCCGGGACGCCAACGTCGAGTTCGGCGGTGTGCGGCGAGATAGTCTGCAGCAGGTGGACCAGGTGCAAACGAAGTGTCCGCAACGATTCGACGCCGTCGTCAAGCCCGACGTTGCAGCGCTCCCATAACCGGTCCCACGCTCGCCGGTGATGCTGATGCAGATCCGCGTAGCGGCCGGCGTCCGCGAGATCGTGTCTTGCGCTATTGGCCGGTTCTGAGATCGCAGGATCGCGCCCAGTGAAGATCGTTGCCGCCTTTTCCAGCGTGATCGACTGCCCCGAAGACAAATTCGTCCGAATATGGTGCCCGCCACGGTGTGGTTCCCGCACGAAGGTGTAGTCGGCGTCGGCAGGGGCGTCGTCGCGCCATAGCGTAGTGCGGATGGCCAGCGCGATCGCGATATGTGATTGCGACGTCTGAGTCTGCAACAGCACTGAATTGGGCGATATTTCGTCCAACGTGCATCCCGTCAGGTGCGCACCTGACAGCGAGCGATAGCGTTCCACCAGCGAGTTCTGGACACCGCCAGCTATGAATGACTTGAATTCGACTGTGCCCGACCAGTTTTCAGCGGTGATAACAGTTTGCATGGCAAGCACGTGTGGCTGATGCATGGAGGCGAAACGCCGCTGAGTCAATGCCGTCGTCCGACCGGCGCGGTCACGGAAGCGCAGCGTACGGATCAACGTCGCATGACGTAGATCGAATGTTTGTTGGTGGTGGAGCAACTCGACGCTATCCACGTCAAACCACGAGCCACCGTCGACGCGAAACGTCAGCGGCAGCCAATTGGGCAGGTTGACCAGGCTCTCGTTCTCGATTCGCCGGCCGCCGATCTCGTCGGCCAACGTGTTGTACACGCCCGCGGCGTAGGTGCCGGGATAATGCGTCGCACACGCCGCTGCCTCCGGAGCGCAGCCGCGCGTGGCGACGTAGCCGTTACCAACGGTGCATAATGCCTCGCGCAGTCGCTCTGCGCCACGGTCGTACCCCTCGAAGGTGAGCTGCCAGGCATCCGCCGTTTGTGTCGCTCCGTGCCGCATGTCGCGTGCCAGGCGCTTAACGAATTCGCATACCGCCGAGGGGCTTTCCAGGCTGAACTGGGCGGCGGAGGGCCGGTCGCCGCCGTCGCCGTGGCGCACCACGATTCCGACGCCATCGAACTGCATCGCGTCGAAGGCGTCTTCATCGGTGATGTCGTCACCGATGAACATGGGCAATATCGGAGTGGCCTCGGTTCCGCCGTCGTTCCCTACGATTTGGGCAAGAAGCCAATCGGGGGTGTCGCCCTTGTCCCAGGCGACATTGGGGCGGAGTTCGACGACCTTGCGGCCTTGAGTCACCCGTAGCTTTGCGGCCCGCCCTACTCTGCACGCCGTCGAGATCACACGGTCCACCAATGCAGTATCGACCCCGCGATAGTGAATGCTGACGGCAAACCGTTTATGCTCCACCCTGATGCCGGGGATATCGCCAAGTTCCGCCGTCAAATCCGCTGCGGTACCGGCCAGGTCATCAATGGCGCCGACAGCCGCGGCGTTTTCGAAGCGGGCACCGTCCGGAGCGACCAGCTCGAAACCCTGGTTGCCCGCGTACCACAAACCCGCAATGCCGACGCGGGCGCGGACATGGGCTAGATCTCGACCGCTGATCACGGCGACAGGGCACTGCGCGGCCAGCGCTCGAAGTGCTTCTTCGGCGCCGTCGACCAGGGCAGCCGACTCGGGGTCTGCAACGATGTCGGATAACGTCCCGTCGAAATCCAGAAAAACCACGGGGCGCCGCGATATCACTAGCTCTTTCAATTGGCCGTAGGCCTGTAAGGCGTCGGCGATATCCGACACGGCGCGGTCGCCGACGCGCACCGAGATCTCGGCGAGGTCGGTGATCACCATGTCCGCGCCGTCGGAGAGCAACGCGTCAGTGCGGTCTAGTTCGAGGCCTGTGACAAGGCCGACGACGAGGCCGAAGCCGCCATCCCGGGCCGCGCGCACGCCGGCTCGACTGTCCGCGATAACCACGCAACGCCCGCGGCTGACTTCTCCGCTGGCTATTGCCTCGACCAACGCGTGGGCGCCGCTTTCGCCCTCGTAGAGGCTCACGCCGACGCGTTGCAACTCCCGGCGCAACGGGACGACCGGGGGCGGCGGGCCGACAGATGTTGCACACCCGGCGGTCGCAGTGCTCAGGTTCAGCAGCAGTGCGTCGTGGTAACGCCTGTCGATCGTGACGGGCCATTCGGTCACGGTTGTGACGATGCCACGCCATCTGCTCGGGTCAAGCCCGTTCGCGCAATCGGGGTCTCTCGTCCATCGGGTTGGGGACGAAAGCCTCATGGCCGATCTGCATTTGGGCCGTAGCGTTTTCGGTAACGGAAGGGAGACCACAATGTCCGCATCCCGAAAGCGTTACGGCATCGTCGCCGCGGTCGACGGGTCGCCCGCATCGAATTTCGCTGTCTGCTGGGCGGCGCGGGACGCGGCGTTGCGCGGCCTTCCGCTGACCCTGGCGCACATGGTGAACCCAGCAGCGCCCGTCTGGCCACCGATGGTGCTGACTGCCGATACCGAGTTGTGGCAGGAGGATTACGGCCGTCGCCTGCTGGAAGAGGCGATCAAGATCGCCGAAGACGCCACGAAGATGTATCGAAGCATCGACATTGTGACTGAGTTGAGGCTTGCACAGCCGGTGCCGGAGTTGGTCAAATTTTCCGAAACGGCTCAGATGGTGGTCGTGGGCAGTAATGGGCGCGGTGCTGTCGCGCGAGCGTTCCTGGGTTCGGTCAGTTCCGGCGTGGTGCACAGTGCGGCGTGTCCGGTCGCCGTGATCCGTGACGAAGATCCGGTGATGGCCGACCCCCTGCACGCTCCGGTAGTGGTCGGAATCGACGGGTCTCCCGCGTCGGAGCTCGCAACGGCCATCGCATTCGACGAAGCCTCCCGCCGTGGCGTCGAACTGACGGCATTACATGCCTGGAGCGACATCGGGTTGTACGAACTTCCGAAGGCGGGATGGCCCGCGGTGCGGGTCGAAGCCGAGGAGATCCTCGCCGAACGTCTTGCCGGCTGGCAAGAACGCTACCCCGATGTTGCGGTGCGCCGAATTGTCGTGTGTGACCAGCCGGCCCGCCAACTGATCGAGCAGTCGGAATCGGCTCAGCTCATTGTCGTCGGCAGTCACGGCCGGGGTGGCTTGGCCGGCACGCTCTTGGGTTCGGTCAGCAATGCGGTCGTCCACGGAGTGCGTATGCCGGTGATCGTCGCGCGGCCATCCCACGCAGATCGGGACTAAAGCCTCATGATCGACGAGCGCCCGGGCGATAGCGTATTCAGTGACCGAGGGAGGACGAAATGACGGCCTTGCAGAAGCGCTACGGGATCGTCGTCGGGGTCGATGGCTCGCCCGCGTCGAGCGCCGCGGTTGTCTGGGCGGCGCGCGACGCGGCCGTGAAAAATGTCTCGTTGCACCTGGTGCACATGTTCAACACGTTCGTGCCGACCTTTCCCCAGGTACCCATGCCTAGCGGGGTTGCCCGATGGCAGTCCGATGCCGGGCAGCAGGCCCTCGAGCAGGCGGCCAAGCTGGCCCGCGAAGCCCTACCCGCAGGCCAAGAGCTAGAAATCACAACCGAACTGAGGCCCGAGCCACCCGCACCGACGCTTATCGAAATCTCCGAAGACGCGCAGATGATCGTTGTCGGTTCCAACGGTAACGACGTGATGAGCCGAATATTGCTCGGTTCGGTGAGTTCGGCCGTGGTGCGCGGCGCCAAATGTCCGGTCGGTGTCATCCACGCCGAGACTTCGTCCCGTCCGTCCGATCGCGCACCGGTCCTGGTAGGAATTGACGGGTCGCCGGCGTCGGAACTGGCGACGGCCGTCGCCTTCGAGGAAGCGGCACGTCGCGATGTCCAGCTGGTGGCCCTGCATGCGTGGAGCGATTTCGAGTTCTTCGAGATTCCGGGTTACGAATGGTCGGCAGTCAGGGCGGAAGCGGAGCGAAGTCTCAGCGAGTGCCTGGCGGGTTGGCATGACAGCTACCCAGATGTTCCGGTGCGGCAGCTCGTCGTCGCGGACCGGCCGGCCCGGCAGCTGATCAAGCAATCGGAATCGGCCCAGCTGGTCGTGGTGGGCAGTCACGGCCGCGGCTGCTTGACGGGGGCGATGCTCGGTTCTGTCAGTAACGCAGTCGTTCACTCGATCCGTACGCCGGTGATTGTCGCACGTCCCGCTTGAGTCCCAACGAATTCCGCCACCGACAGGAATTTAGATCATGAACGTCACCATTGCCGCCGATCGGGCCGGCCAGACGCCGGCGGCAATGGCGTTGCCCTACCTAGAGGTCCACGAGACCCACACGGGCTTGGTGGTACTCGCCGGAGATCGAGCCTTCAAGGCGAAAAAGCCGATCGGAACCCACTTCCTGGATTTCCGCACACCTGAGCTGCGTGAGCGCGCGTGCCTGCGCGAGGTCGAGCTCAACAGTCGACTATCCCCCGAAAGCTATTACGGGGTCGGGTATTTCACCGATCCGAGCGGAGGTCCTGGCGAACCAATCGTTGTCATGCGGCGCTACCGCGACGAACAGCGCCTCACATCGTTGATAGCTCGCGGCCCCGACGAAACGGTTCGCGACGTATTGGACTCTATCGCCGAAGTGCTGGCCCGGTTTCACGCAAGTGCCGAGCGGAACGTGCTGATCAGTGCCGAGGGTAAGGTGTGCGCGGTCGATGGCCGCTGGCGGGAGAACCTGTCGGAATTGAACAGCTATGTGGCCAACCCCCAGTTGGCCTTATCCTTCAAACTGCTGGCCCGTGTTCAGCGTCTCGCCGATGAATTCGTTTCGGGTCGTGCCCCGCTGTTCGCCCGCCGAATCGACGAGGGATGCATCATCGACGGACACGGCGACCTGATCGCCGACGACATATTTTGGGCTGACGGCAAGGCCGCACTGCTCGACTGCCTGGAGTTCGACGACAAGCTGCGCCACGTGGACCAAATCGACGACGCGGCATTCTTGGCGATGGATCTGGAGTTCCTGGGTCGCAAAGACCTCGGTGACTATTTCGTCCAGCGCTACATTGCGCACTCGGGTGACAGCGCACCACGGTCGTTGTGGGACTTCTACATCGCATACCGCGCGGTAGTTCGGGCGAAGGTCGACTGCCTGCGCCTGACGCAGGGCGGCGTGGCTGCCGCCAAAGATGCGGGCCGGCATTTGGCAATTGCCGTCCGGCATCTGGAACACGGCAGCGTGCGCATGGCGCTGATCGGTGGGAACCCTGGTACTGGCAAGTCGACGGTCGCGCGGGCCCTTGCCGAACTCACCGGGGCGCAGGTGATCTCAACCGACGATGTACGCCGAGAGTTACAAGCATCAGGTGTCATCGCCGGGGCCAGCGGCATTCTGAACGAAGGTCTGTACCGACCGAAGAACGTCAGGCTGGTTTACGAGGTGGCTCTGGCCCGGGCCCGGGCGTTTCTCCGCGACGGTCGCCCGGTCATCCTTGACGGTACCTGGCGGGACCCTCATCTTCGGGCTCACGCCGATGCGGTCGCCTCCGAGACGTTTTCCGCCATGGTCGAACTCGTGTGCGTGGCGCGTGCCGAAACCGCTGCCGGGAGAATCCTGACTCGGCCCCGGGGTAGTTCCGAGGTGACCCCTGAAATCGCGACAGAGCTAGCGCGCGAACAGAACGGCTGGGACAGCGCATACCCGTTGGACACATCCCAGCCGATGGACCAAGTCATTCAAGGAGCGCATGCGGTGTGGCGTCGATCGATCTACGCGCCCGGGCTGTAACACCGCTTCATCGAGATCGGGCGAAGGAGCCAACTATGGGACAGGCGGCAGACGCTGAAGTAATTATCCTTCAATTGCATCCGATGTGGATCTCCTCCCGAAAGCATGCGTGCGAGCGCCGCGAAGCCATGCGCCGCCACCCGTCGTTCCTGGCTTGTCCAGGTGGTAGCACTCGGCGCGAGCGCCCAACTTCTTGACGAGTATGTCGTCATACATGTGCCTACATATGTATGGTGTCGATATTGCACGCGGGCTGTTTGTCCGACGATTGACCCACCGACGCGGATAGGAGCATGCAGTGGCCGAACGATTGGCAGGAAAGGTCGCCCTGATCAGTGGGGGAGCGCGGGGGATGGGCGCCTCGCACGTGCGGACGTTCGTGGCCGAGGGTGCCAAGGTTGTGTTCGGCGACATCCTCGACGACGAGGGCAAAGCGGTCGCTGCCGGTCTCGCTGATGCGGCGCGCTACGTCCATCTCGACGTGACGAAACCCGACGACTGGGATGCGGCGGTGGCGACCGCGCTGGGCGAGTACGGCCACCTCGACGTGCTGGTGAACAACGCGGGCATCATCAACATCGGAACCCTCGAGGACTACGCGCTCTCCGAATGGCAACGCATCCTCGACATCAACCTGACCGGTGTGTTCCTCGGCATCCGTGCGGTGGTGAGGTCGATGAAGCAAGCGGGCCACGGCTCCATCATCAATATTTCCTCGATCGAGGGCATGGCCGGTACCATTGCCTGCCACGGTTACACCGCAACCAAATTCGGCGTCCGCGGATTGACGAAATCCGCCGCATTGGAGCTGGGCCCCAACAATATTCGAGTGAACTCGATCCACCCCGGCCTGGTCAAGACACCGATGACCGAGTGGGTTCCCGACGACACCTTCCAGACTGCGCTGGGTCGCGCTGCCGAGCCGAAAGAGGTATCCAGCCTCGCCGTCTACCTGGCCAGTGACGAGTCCAGTTATTCCACCGGCTCGGAGTTCGTCGTCGACGGCGGTTGCACCGCAGGATTCGGCCACAAGGATTGGTCCAGCGTCGACACCGACGCGCAGCCGGAGTGGGTCACCTAAACACCTTTTGCGAGACTGTAACTGGCGACGGGTTTTTCGAGGTGGATTCATACGGGCAGTGCAACGTTCCTGATTTTGCAGGTTGCAATGCCGACTGGGCATCCGGCCGCGTGGGCGCTGCCTTGGCGCAGTGAAATCGCCACCTGGCAGGACAGCAGCCTGCAGCTGCAGGTCCCCGTCTATTTCTGCGATCCCCATTCACCCTGGCAGCCTGGGTTACTCCAAGGCCGACCTCAAACGAGTTCAGGACAAACTCAACAACCGACCCCGCCTCGGCTTCGACACACCCGCACAACGCCTCACCGCCCTGATCAGCCAAGCCGCTTAAATGCTGCATCCACCACTTGACTTTGAGCGAGTACTACCGTCGGCAGTTACAGTCGCGCAGTGATCAAGCCTTGGCGTCGACGAGTCCGTCGGCTTTGTCGGCCGGCTCGGGCGGCGTGGGCCATGGCGACGGGACCGGGCGCTGCCGCACCCGCTGCGGCCACCAGAACCATTTGCCCAACAGCGCGGCGATCGAGGGTGTCATCAAAGACCGCACGATCAACGTGTCGAAGAGCAGACCCAGGCCGATCGTGGTACCCACCTGACCGATCACCGTCAGCTCGCTGACCGCCATGGTCATCATCGTGAACGCGAACACCAGACCCGCTGATGTCACCACCGACCCCGTGCCGCCCATCGACCGGATGATCCCCGTGTTCAGGCCCGCGTGGATTTCCTCCTTGAACCGGGCCACCAACAGCAGGTTGTAGTCGGCGCCCACCGCCAGCAGGATGATCACCGACATCGCCAACACCATCCAGTGCAGCTCGATGCCGATGATGTGCTGCCAGATCAGCACCGACAGACCAAAGGACGCGCCCAGCGACAGCAAGACGGTCCCCACGATGACCGCGGATGCGACGACGCCCCGGGTGATGATCAGCATGATGATGAAAATCAGGCACAGCGACGCGATCCCGGCGATCAACAGGTCGTAGGTATTGCCGTCACTAAGGTCCTTGTAGATCGCTGCGGTGCCGCCGAGATAAATCTTCGATCCTTCCAACGGCGTGCCCTTGAGCGATTCGTACGCGGCCTTCTTGATGGCGGCGATGTGCGAAATGCCCTCGGCCGACATCGGATCGCCGTCGTGGCTGATGATGAAGCGCACGGCGTGACCGTCGGGCGAGATGAAGTTCTTCATCCCCTTCTTGAACTCGGCGTTGTCAAAGATCTCCGGCGGCAGGTAGAACGAGTCGTCGTTCTTGGACGCGTCGAACGCCTTGCCCATCGCATTCGAGTTCTTCTGCGCCTCGTTCTGCTGATCCTGCAGACCCTTCTGCGTCGAATACATGGTCAGCATCGTGGTTTTCATGGCCTTCATGTTCTGGATCATGGACGGCATCAGCGCCACCATCTGCGGCATCAAGGTGTCCAGATGATCCATGATCGGAAGCAGGCTCTCGATGTCGTCGGTCATCGTGTCGATGCCGTCGAGGCCGTCGAAAACCGAGCGCAACGACCAGCAGATCGGGATGTCGTAGCAGTGCTTCTCCCAGTACAGGTAACTGCGGATAGGCCGGAAGAAGTCTTCGAAATCGGCCATGTGGTCCCGCAACTCGTTGATGTCGATGGTCATGTCGTGCATCTTCTTGACCATCTGATGCATGTCGTTGGACATCTGCGCGGTGATGCTCTGCATCTTCTCCATGCTGTCGATGGTCGTCTGCATCATGTCGGCCTGCTTGAGCATGTCGGCCATCTGGTCTTCTTGGTACTTCTGGTTCATCTGCTGGGTGACGCCCTGCATGCTGATTTGAAACGGGATCGACGTGTGTTCGATCGGCGTGCCCTCCGGGCGCGTGATCGACTGCACGCGAGCAATTCCCGGTACCCGGAAGACCGTCTTGGCGATCTTGTCGATCACCAGGAAGTCCGCGGAGTTGCGTAAATCGTGGTCGCTTTCGATCATCAGCATTTCGGGATTCATCCGCGCCTGGGAGAAGTGGCGATCCGCGGCGGCGTAACCCTCGTTGGCGGGTAGGTCGGCAGGCAGATAGTTGCGGTCGTTGTAGTTGGTGCGATACCCGGGCAGGGTCAGCAGGCCCACGAGGGCGATTCCGATGGTCATCACCAAGATCGGTCCCGGCCACCGGACCACCACCGCACCGAGCTTGCGCCAGCCGCGAATCCGTTGCGTGCGCTTGGGTTCCAGCGTCTTGCGGAACCGAGTCGCCAACGAGATGGCCGCGGGACCCAGTGTCAACGCCGCCGCCACGACGACCACCATGCCGATGGCCAGCGGGATGCCGAGCGTCTGGAAGTACGGCAGGTTGGTGAAATGCAGGCAGAACGTCGCGCCGGCGATCGTCATGCCCGACCCGAGCACCACGTGGGCGGTGCCGTGGAACATGTCGTAGTAGGAGTCCTCTTTGCTCTGACCGTTGGCGCGGGCCTCCTGGTAGCGGCCGATCAAGAAGATCGCGTAGTCGGTGGCGGCCGCGATCGCCAACGTGACCAAGAGGTTCGTGGCGAAGGTGGACAGGCCAATGATGTTGAAATACCCCAGGAACGCGACTGTTCCGCGTGCCGCGGACAATTCCAAAACCACCATTACCAGCGTCAGCAAAACCGTGATGATGGATCGATAGACCAACAGCAGCATCGCGATGATCACCGTGAAGGTGCACATCGTGATGATCTGGACGCTGCGGTCACCGGCCACGTGCTGGTCAGCTGACAGCGCCGCGGGGCCGGTGACGTAGGCCTTCACCCCGTTCGGCGGATGCACGCTCCTGACGATGTGTTGGACGGATTCGACAGATTCGTTGGCCAGGGCTTCGCCCTGATTACCCGCGAGGTAAACCTGCACATAGGCGGCCTTGCCGTCGTTGCTCTGAGCGCCCGCCCCGGTCAGCGGATCGCTCCACATATCCTGAACGTGCTCAACGTGTTTGGTGTCGGCCTCGAGCTTCCTGACGATCTGGTCGTAGTAAGCGTGGGCGTCGGCGCCCAGCGGGTTCTGGCCCTCCAGGACGATCATCACCGAGCTGTTGGACTTGTACTCCTTGAAGATGGCGCCCATGCGTTTGGTCGCGACCACGGACTGCGCGTCGTCGGGTGCCATCGACACCGAGCGCATCTTGCCCACCTCGTCCAGGTCGGGAACCGACACACTCAGCACCGCGATCAGCGCGATCCAGCCGAGGATGATGGGCAGGGCAAACTTGCGGATGAAGCGTGGAATCCTCGCCCGCTCTTCGGGTTTCGCGGTCGGGAAGGCGTCGGTCCGGGCATCGGAATGGGCGCCGTGGCGCGTGAGACTCATGCGGATTTCACCAAGCAGAAGGTCAGGGCATGCACGCCGTGGGTGATTTTCTCGTCCTTGATTTCGTCATCGATGGTGATGCGACACCCCAGGTAGTCGCCGTCGCTTTGCGCGGAAAGGTTGGGAAAGACCGACGGCGCGGTCGTGCTCAGCACCAGGGTCCAGGGCAGCGGGGCACCGTCGATCCGTTTCGGATCCGCGGACAGATCCAAATAATTCACGTTCGCGTGGCTGGCGGAACCGAAGACCTCGTACTTGACGACCTTTGGCTTGTACGGCTTGGAGTCGTCCAGCCGCGGGCTGGTCAGGACACCGGTGTCGTTGGCGCCGAAGAACGACTTCACCCGCACCACGGCAAAACCACCCACGACCACCACCGCGACGATCAGCAGCGGCAACCACGCGTTGCGCACAATTCGCGATACCAACAACTACGTGCTCCCTTTCCCCATCACGCAGCCGTGACGCGGCCCATCATCAGCAGGACCCGCAGGTGAGCTCGCGGGCAGTTCGGCGCCGTGGGCCAGCTCAGCCGGGCGGTCGCTCCCCGTACCGACGGGCGCCCCGCAGCGCGGAAGCGTTTCCGAACACCGCCACCAGCGCATAGTACATGATGTGCATATCTTGCACAGTATGCAAGGTTTGCCCGCGTGTTTCAGATCACGTGGTGAAGATGCTGTTGACCAGGGCGGCGGCGCGTTCGACGTAGGGCATCGGCGTGTCGTCGCCGTCGTCCTCGGGTTTACCGGTTGCCCATTTCTCCAGGCCGGAACGCACTGCCGTCAATGCCAGGGCGGCGATCAGGGCCGCCATTTCGTCGTCGGGCCGCATCGCCTGGCGGCGGACGACGATGTCGGTCAACTGCAGCTGGAAACGCTCCAGGTCGGCCAGGAAGGCGGCCAGCACCGGGGGCGAGGATTTGGCGAGTTCTAGCATGTCGGCCGCGTGCTCACGCGGCGGCGGAACGTCACGCAGATGGTGAGCGGCCAGCGTGATCAGCTCGGCCAGCACCACGGAGTACGGGGCGGGCCCGGCGGCCACGAACTCGGCGACGAGCTCGGGCGGTATGTCCGAGGGTCCGTAGGCGATCGCGGATTCTTTGTTGGGGAAGTAGTTGAAGAAGGTGCGGGTGGAGATCCCTGCTTCGGCGCAGATTTCGTCAATGGTCACCTTGTCGAAGCCGCGTTCCAGCGACAGGCGCACCGCGGCGTCGCGGATGTCGGCGCTGGTCTCACGCCGGCGCCGCTCGCGCAGTCCGATCTGGTTGGCCATACCTCTATCGTTGCACGAACTGCAAACTTTGCGGTACAAAACCGCGGCGCAGCGTCCCGGCTGGTTCCGCCCGGCAGGGCTTCTCGTCGCCCCAGTTGAGTGAAAGCGTGTTGGGGGTTACGCGGGCTGTTTGCCGGAGTCTGCCGCCGGTGGTGGCGACGGTGGCGAGCTGAGCGCCGCCCAGAGGGCATCGCGCTGGCTGGCGAAGAAGTCCCGGGAAACCGGCGCGTACTCCACGATGCGATCGAACGCGTGGAATGCGCCGGGGACGATCTTTTCGCAGACGGGGACACCCGCCGCACGCAGACGCCGCGCGTAGTCGAGGCACTCCCGATAGAACAGGTCCAGCGTCCCGACGCCGATCCAGGCCGGCGGCAGGCCGGACAGATCGGGCCGTCTGGCTGGGGCGGCCTCGATTGGATCCGCTCCGTTGAGGTACCACCGCCAGGCGAGCTGGTTGTCGCTTTCGGTCCACATGATGCGCTTGGCGCCGGACGGCGCGGCGCCGGTCCGATCGTCCAGCATCGGGTACGCCAGCATCTGGAAGGCGAGGTGGACATCTTGGCGGTCGTGGGCGCGCTGCGCGATTGCGGCCGCGAAATGTCCACCGGCACTTGCGCCGCCGACGGCCACGCGATCCGGATCGACCCACGGCTGTACCGCCAGCCACAGCAACGCCGCGTAGCAGTCCTCGAGCGGCGTCGGATAGGGATGTTCGGGCGCCAGGCGGTGCTCGACTGCGGCCACCGCCACACCGGTCAGGCGGGAGAGCTTGCGACAGTACTTGTCGTCCTGCACGGCGGTGCCCATCAGCGTGCCCCCACCGTGAATCCACAGCAGGGCAGGCGCGCGATCGGGAAGACCGGGCGGGCGATGTAGACGCACCGTGACATGCTCGTTGACCCGTGCCACGGGGATGTGGCGTAGCCGCCCGGCGTTGGCTATCAGTTGGGTGAGTGCGCGCGGCACCCGGTAACCGCGGTACAACGCGTACCCGCGGGGCACGAAGCGACCGGCGTTGCGCAAACCCGGATCCAACGCGCGTTGCGACGTGAAAACGTCGGCCCCCGGGATGTTCGGCATGACTGACCATACCCGGCAGGCAAACCCGCGGGGCGCTCATTGGCGTGAATTCCTGCTCGTCGGGCAGCGAGTCTGGGCTCAGTCACGGTGCAGCGCAACGACTCTGCCGCACGGACACGGATGAGTCTTCCGGCTGGGACTGATATTCCACGACGCCGCCTGAACACTTCTGACGCCGCTGCGGCACGATGGTGCGCATGGACTTGTACGACGTCATGCGAACCACGCCGGCCGTGCGCGAATTCACCGACGACCCACTGCCCGATGAGGTGCTGGAGCGCATCCTCGAGCACGCCCGCTTCGCGCCAAGCGGTGGGAACCGGCAGGGTGTTCGCGTCGTCGTGGTGCGCGATCAGGACACGCGCTGCGCGCTGGCCGAACTCGGGCTACCCGCCGCCCGCCGCTATACCGCGCAGGTTGCAAACGGTGAGTCGCCGTGGAATCCGTTGCGGCCGCCCGGCATAGACGCCGCCACGATCGAGGCGACGCAGCCCCCCGCGCAAATGTCGGCGCCGTGCCGGCAAGCACCGGTCGTCCTGGTGGTTTGTCTGAACCTTGGGGTCGTCGCCGCCACCGATCAGAAGTTGGACCGCATCGCGGTGGTACCCGGGGCGTCGGTGTACCCATTCGTCTGGAACCTGTTGCTCGCCGCCCGCAACGAAGGCTACGGGGGCGTGCTGACGACAATGGTTGTCGCCGAAGAGGAGAAGGTCAAGGATCTTCTGCACATCCCCGACCCGTACGCGATCGCCGCCGTGGTGCCGCTCGGCAAACCCGTACGCCAACTGACGAAGTTACGACGGCGACCGGTGCCGGAGTTCGTCACTTCCGAGTTTTTCGACGGGGCGCCGTTCGCCGGCTGAATTGATTCTGGTCAGTTGAAGGGGCAGCCGGGATTTGCCGCATCCTCGGCGAGCGGTTTACCCGGCGGCAGGATGTAGATGATCTCCAGGACCACCGGTGTGCTGCCGAGGTTCCGGCCGATGTGCACGTGGTCGGATCCCGCAGGTTCGGTGACCGGGTCACCCGGGTTGTACACCCCGTCCACCGAACAATCGGCTGCGTAATGGGTCAGGGTCCCGTCCTTGACCGCGCCCACCAGGGTGCCGTCATGCCAGTGCCACCCGGTGCTGCCGCCCGGAGCAATGGTGATATCCCGGACGATGAAATCCCGTCCGTCTTGCGAAGATTGGCTTAGCTGTCGCGAAGTTACTCCGATACCGGCGGTTGCGGAACTGCGCGCTGGCGGGGTGATGAGCAAGAGTAGGAGCAGGGCTGCAAGTGTTCTGAGGCGCCGTGAAGAAGGCATCGAGATGCTAGGCCGCAATCGTCACGTCGTCGTGCTCGCGGATGTAACGATTCTCGACGGCGAACTCCATCAACAGCTTTCGCATGTTTCGCCGTCCGCGGTGAATGCGAGACATGACCGAGCCGAGTGGAATATCGAGGATCTCGCCGATCTCCTTGTACCGGAGGCCCTCGACGTCGGCGTAGTAGACAGCCAACTGCTGCGCCTCGGGGAGCTTTTGCAGCGCCTGGCGAATCTCGTGATCGCCCATCGATTCCAGCGCTTCGGCTTCCGCGGACATTCGGCGTGCCGACTGCTGGGTGGCCGCGCCGAGCACATAGTCACCGACATCGTCGGCCAGCCACTCGGCCGGGCGGCGCGCGGCGGTGCGGTAGTGATTGATGCGGGTGCGGTTCATGATCGTGTACAGCCACGCGCGCAAGTTGGTGCCGTCCTGGAAGGACGCGAAGCCGACGTAGGCTTTGACCATCGTTTCCTGTACGAGATCCTCGGCGTCGGCGTGGCTTTGGGTGCAGCGACGGGCTGCCCGATAGAGCTGATCGAGCAGCGGTATGACGTCGCGTTCGAATCGGGCGGCGAGATCGTCGACGCGCGTGGATGGCTCCGGATCAGGCGGGGATAGCGACATGAGCGTCAACCTCGTAATCGTCGAACTCAGTTATGTCTTCTGATCTCAGCAAGCATCCGGCGGCGTTTCCAATGACTGGTTATGATCCCGGCCATCTCAATGAGAGATGACCTCTTAAGCGGGTTGTCGCGATCGCAGACTAGGCCGCAGCGAACGCGCGTTTTCAATTGTCTGCAATTGTCGGCCAGGCCCGCCGGGTCCGCGGTGCGGCGCCGGTCGGACCTGATGCGGGAGTGCCAGCCTTGCAACTAGGAGGTGACACGTCGTGGTGGTAATTCGGCGGCGGCAACCAGAATGAAGCGGCGGCGGCCACCGGTCGGCGGGCGACATCGACTCGCGATGCTGAAGTGGCCGATCATGGCCGGCAGCAAAGGCGCCGTGTTGCACCGGGGAAGACAGGATTGAACAAACAAAATAAGCCGTTGGTGGTCGAGCTGACACGGGGAGCGATTCTTCCCGCCGAGCTGAAAGACCTCCTGGTGCTGGCCGCCCACGACGCCAAGTGCGTCATGGTGACGCTGGTGTGGTCGGACAACAGTCAGGCATCGACCACCGACATCGACGAGATCGACCCCATTGAGGATGCCGAGGACATCAGATCCGTGTTCGGCAAATTCGTGTACGACAACGGCTCGACGCTGACCGTGGTGCTGCGGCGGTACTACCGCAACGTCTTGGAGGCGGCGGGACCAAGCGCCGTACAGCGCCAGTCCGCCATCGCTCAGTACTGGGCCAGCCTGCCCGACCGCAGCTCGCTCACCTACATCGCGGCCAACTGGGTGCGATCCTTGCCGATCGCGCTGCTCGGTGGCGCGGTCACCTTCTTCATTGCGGGCTTCTTCCATGGTGGGCGGCACCACATGGCGCCGTGGGCGCTGCGCATCGGGTTCTTGCTGATCGCACTGTGCGCATATCTGTATGTCCGTTCCGCGCACGCCACCCACGGTTTTTCTAAATTGATCCTGCTCGCGCGCCGTCCCCGCCGGGATACCTGGACGATCGTGGCCGGAATCTCCGGAATCGGGGCGCTGGTTCTCAGTCTCATCGCTTATCTGTTTCCGCGGTGATACTCAACTGACACCGTGTGGCGATGCAGGATCTGAGTCTCATCGTCGGTGTGACTAGGAGACGGGAAATCTCAGCAATCGATACCGCGCCCACCCTGCCGCGGTCCTGCCCGGAGCGCCATATCCTGGCCTGATAATCACGAGTTATCGCGTTTACCGTTTGTTCACCACGGAATGCGTTGTCCGGCAGGCGTTTATGATGATTTCTCTACCGATTGGTGTAACTGAAAGTTGATATGCTCGCCACCGTCCGTAATGTTCCGGTAACAAGCGAAACCTACTGTTAGCGGCGCACATTGGCGTCAAGTCGACTTATGAAGTCCGAAATCTATTTGCTGGCAAACTGTTTCGATTGCCATGAATGAAAGTTAAGCAAATAGGCGAAGACAGCGACGGTCACTCGGATTCCGGTCGGCCAGACTGCCAAATGCTCAGAGGCGGGCCATGTTTCGGAATGGAGAGAACGACATTGACGACTCGTACGGGCACCTTGGACGACGCGGCCGCAACTACTGCGCCAACAATCTCGCGAACCCGCTGGCTGCAGCTCGGCCTTGGCCTGCTATGCATGATGACGATCTCGAGTCCGCAATATGTGTGGACGCTGATGACCAAGCCGCTGGGTGCCAAGCTGGGCATTGCCCTGCCTGAATTACAGGTGACTTTTTCAATCCTGGTGTTCTTGCAGGCGTTCTTCTCGCCATTCCAGGGCGCGCTCATCGACCGTTTCGGACCGCGCAAGCTGATCTCGATCGGGACGCTGCTGGCCGGGGTGAGCTGGATGCTCGCCTCCTACGCGCACACCGTGCCGATGCTGTATCTCACCTATGGCGGTGTCGGCGGGCTGGGCACCGGGATCGTCTACGTCGGCGTGGTGGGGCTGATGGTTCAGTGGTTCCCGGACCGGCGTGGTTTCGCCGCCGGCGTAGTTGCGGCCGGTTACGGGATGGGCGCGATCGTCACAACCTTTCCGATCTCCTCGTCGCTGGCGCAGCGAGGCCTGGACTCGACGCTGTGGTTGTTCGGCCTGATCTTCGCGGTGGTCGGATTCCTTGGCGCGCAGGGCTTGCGAGTACCGCCCGCGGCGGCGAGCTCGACTGTGTCGACCGCTCTGCCGTCCACGTCGCGCGATTATCGGCCGTCCGAAATGCTCAGGCGGCCACTCTTCTGGCTGATGTTTTTGATGATGACCATGATGGCGACCTCGGGGTTGATGGCTACGTCGCAGATGGCGACCTTCGCGGCCGACTTTGGGGTGAGCAAGGTCTTGGTGTTCGGGCTCGCAGCCGTCCCGTTGGCCTTGACGATCGACCGCTTCACGAATGGCCTGACCCGGCCGTTGTTCGGTTGGGTGTCGGATCGGATCGGCCGGGAGAACACCATGGGCTTCGCCTTCGCTCTCGAGGGTGTCGCCATGACATTCTGGCTATTGACGCGACACGACGCCGCGCTGTTCGTCCTGCTGTCGGGTCTGGTGTTCCTCGGGTGGGGTGAGATCTTCTCGCTGTTCCCGTCCACCTTGACCGACACCTTCGGAACCCGTTTCGCCACAGCAAATTACGGCTGGCTGTACATCTCGTTCGGAATTGGGTCGGTTTTCGGAGGCCCGCTGGCGGCCTTGCTCCACCAGCAGGTGGGTAGCTGGATTCTGGTGTTCGTCTGCGCTATCACGCTCGACCTGACGACTGCGGCGCTGGCCGTGTTCGTGTTGAAGCCTCGGCGTGCGCGTTTCCTCGCTGGCGGACGTTCCGAAGATTCGGCCGAGGAGCCGGTGGGAACGGCTGCGTAGTACGCCATTAGTCGCGGAAGGCATTGCGGTGCAGCGCATCGCGTCGTCAATTGGTTGGAATGCTGCGTGCTCTGGCTCGTCGAGTTTGCTCTGTCGTGATTACCTCGGTGCACATGGGGGCACCCGACATCGATCTCACGGACGGCCGCTTCTACGCGGACAGGAACGCGCGCGAGGCGTACCGCTGGATGCGCGCCAACCAGCCCGTCTTCCGTGACCGCAACGGACTGGCCGCGGTCGCCACGTATGCGGCGGTGATCGAGGCCGAACGCAATCCGCAGCTGTTCTCCAACGCCGGCGGCATTCGACCAGGGCTCGCGCCGATGCCGTACATGGTCGAGATGGATGATCCCGGACATCTGTTGCGGCGCAAGCTGGTCAGCGCCGCCTTCACCGGCAAGCGGGTGAAAGCCAAGATACCGCCGATCGCGGCGCTATGCGACGAGCTGATCGACCGAGTGTGCGAACGTGGACGCTGCGACTTCGTCCGAGACCTCGCCGCGCCGCTGCCGATGGCGGTGATCGCCGAGATGCTGGGGGTGCCGCCGGAGGAGCGGGGTACGCTCTTGCGCTGGTCCGAGGTGCTGATGGGTGGCGCACGGCCGGACGACCAGGAGGCGCTACATGCGGTGGTGGCAGTGTTCGGCGAGTATGCCGCGTTCGCCGCGGATGCAGTTGGCAAGCGTCGCACCGAGCCGAGGGATGACCTGTTCAGTGTGCTGGCGAACGCCGAGGTCGATGGGTGCCGGCTGGCGGACGAAGACATTGTGCACGAGTCCTTGCTCATCCTCATCGGTGGCGGCGAGACAACCCGACACACGCTATCCGGAGGGGTCGCGGAATTGGTCAACCACGAAGACCAATGGGACAGGTTGCGCCGGGAACCGACACTGGTGCCGTTCGCGGTCGAAGAAATGCTGCGGTGGACCTCGCCGATCAAGAACATGTGCCGAACACTGACCGGCGCAACCGAATTCCACGGCGCACCATTGCAGTCCGGTGAAAAGATAATGCTGTTGTTCGAATCGGCCAACTTCGACGCCACGGTCTTCGACGATGCCGACGACTTCCGTATCGACCGCAAGCCGAACAGCCACCTGGCGTTCGGCTTCGGCACGCATTTCTGCCTGGGCAACCAGCTGGCGCGGCAGGAACTCGCGATCATGCTTGCCCGTTTGCTAGACCGGCTGCCCGACCTGCGCCTCGCTGATGGTGCGGAATTACCCTTGCGACCGGCGAATTTTGTCAGCGGCCTGGAGTCGATGCCGGTCGTGTTCACGCCATCTGAGCCCGTCGCGGCATAGTAGCCGCCGCTGAGAGCCGGATCGGGTGGTGTTTCGCCTAGGTGATTGATCCGTGGCGGCGATAGGTGCGATCCGCTTTTGCCACTTTTTCGGCTCTTCGCAGTTGAGGGTGTAGAGGTGGTCGGCGCGTCGTTGCCGGGATAGGGGTCGAGGTCTCTCGAAGATGAAGGTTCCTACACGCCTCATCTGAAAGATCTCGACGTGCCTGACGCTACCGGTGGGGGGGCTTTGCCTGCGCTGACCTGACCACTTTTTTGTCGCCTCGATGAACTCGGGTTGGAGGTGACCGGTCAACGCCTCACTGCTGATCGTGTCGTGCTGGCGTGCAGGATCGCCGCCGAGGATCGGTGGTGCCGCCGTTGCGGTGAAGAAGGCAGTCCGCGCGACAGTGTTACCCGCACGCTGGCTCACGAGCCGTTCGGGTGGCGGCCGACCACGTTACTGGTCACGATCCGCCGCTACCGGTGCGCCGGATGCGCTTGTGTGTGGCGCCAGGACACCGGCGTGGCAGCCGAGCCACGCGCCAGATTGTCCCGGCGAGTGCTGCGCTGGGCGCTGGAAGCCCTTGTCTGCCAGCACCTGTCGGTGGCGCGGGTCGCTGAAGCGTTGGCGGTGTCGTGGAACACCGCCGACAACGCCGTGCTCGCCGAAGGCCGGCGGGTGCTCATCGCCGACCCCGCTCGTTTCGACGGCGTGGTGGTGCTGCGGGTCGACGAGCACGTGTGGCGGCACACCCGCCGCGGCGACAAGTACGTCACTGTCATCATCGACTTGACCCCGGTACGGGATAAGACCGGCCCGGCCCGGCCCGGCCCGGCTACTCGACATGATCGAAGGACGCTCCAAACACGCCTTCCAGCAGTGGTTGGCCGACCGCCCGAAAGACTGGCGTGATGGTGTGGAAGTCGTTGCCATGGACGGATTCTCCGGGTTCAAGACCGCCACCGTCGAGGAGCTTCCCGAGGCGGCGACGGTGATGGACCCCTTCCACGTGGTGCGGCTGGCAGGCAATGCCCTCGACGAGTGTCGACGCCGGGTGCAGCTGGTGACCTGCGGGCACCGCGGCCACAGCAGCGACCCACTCTACCGATCGCGACGCACCCTGCACACCGGTGCTGATCTGCTCACCGACCGGCAGAAAGCCCGCCTGGCCGCACTGTTCGCCATCGACGCCCACGCCGAGGTCGAGGCCACCTGGCAGATGTACCAACGCACCGTGGCTGCCTACCGCGAACCCGACCGCAGCAAGGGCCGCGCCATGATGGCCGCATTGATCACCACGCTGAGCACCGGCGTCCCCAAGGCCCTGCAGGAACTGATCACCCTCGGGCGGACCCTGAAGAAACGGGCCGCCGATGTGCTGGCGTACTTCGACCGCCCCGGCACGTCGAACGGGCCGACCGAAGCGATCAACGGCCGCCTCGAACACCTCCGCGGCCCGGCCCTCGGTTTCCGCAACCTGACCAACTACATCGCCCGATCACTCCTGGAAACCGGCGGCTTCAGAGCCCAACTCCGTCAACCTCGGCAGTGAAGAGCCTCAACTCGTGGCCAGCGCGGCCAGAGCGGCGTTGGTCTCGGCCACCGAGAAACGGTCGGGGTGCCAGCCACGGGGTAGCCAGTCCCGCATCTCCTCCGCACCGAGCCCCATCGGCGTTGCCTGCGGTTCGTACCCGCCGCGAACCCACGCTGCTAACTCCTCATAGCCGCCCAGGCCACCACAGTCCTCCGGCGGACAGGCCATCTTCCCCTTCAGACAGACCGGCTCCGTGGGTGGATCATCGAAAACGTCTTCGACCACCAGCACGTGCTCCCATCCGTCGCCGAAGTCGTAGTCATAGAACAACCGCTCGCCCTTGCCGGACAACACCTGATCGAGCCGCACGCTGTCCTCGACGACACCTACGTCGCCTTCGCTGAGATCAAACCCGGTGACAAAGTAGGCACGGGAACGCCGGTCCTCCCCGACACCGAACGTATGCAGATGACCGTCCTGCCAGCCCATCGCCACCTGCAGCACGACATGCAACTCATCGAGCCTGAGGTCGCCTGGCAGGTCCAGACGACGCCAGATCGGCGGCTTGGCATACATCAGATCCACCCGCACCCGGAAACCCCGCGTACGCTCCGGCACAGCCCGCACCTCGGGCACCGGCTCATCGAACACTCCCGCGAACACGTCCCGGCCAGCATCGGCCATCAGCTTCTGCAGCAACGCCAGATCCGCACCGGCCCTAGACACACCGCTCTTCCTCTTCCGCTTCCCCTTCGGCACACCCCCAGCCAACCAGACCCCTCGATCACTAGACGAGAGCAGCCGACGAACCGCTCTACACCCTCAACTGCGAAGGGCCCATTATCGGCGACGAGCGGAGCTGCGTGCGTCGTCGAGCCCGGCGCTCGCGCCCAGCAGGGTAGCGCTGCGTAGTGTCGCCTCCCGCTATCCCCGGCCGGGCACGCTGCCATGAAATCGTTCTCCAGCCTGTTGCACAGAAAGCATCTTGAATCGTCGGCGCTGGGACACCCGCGAGCAACTGCGCATCGCGATCGTCACGTGGATCGACCTGGCGTGTTCCCGGTGGTTGAGTCCAGACGGTTTTGGAGTCCTGTGGCCCGAGGTCGGGCCGGAAGGGACGATGAAACACATGGCTGGTCGCGAACGGCATTCCGCGGAGGACATCGTGCGCAAGCTGCGCTGCGCGGATGAGCTGGCCGCTGAGGGTAAGGACGGCGAGGAGATCGCCGCCGAACTGGGTGTCTGACCGGCGACGCTGTACAACTGGCGACGCATCTACGGCGGGATGGACACCGATGCCGCCAAGGAACTCAAGGAGCTGCGCGAGCAGAACGCCGGGCTCAAGCGGCTGCTGAGTCGAGGCCGAGCTGGAGAAGGACGCGTTGCGGGAGGTCGCCAAGGGAAAATTCTGAGCCCAGCGGCCAAGCGCCGCGCCGCGCCGCGCCGTCGACATGCTCAAGGACACCGTGGACATGTCGGAACGGTTGGCGTGCAAGTCCGTTGGGCTGGCCCGCTGCACCTACCGCCGCCTGCCGCTCGGGCAGACCCCCGACGATCCGGATGCCGAAATGCGCGCCTGGCTGCGTTCCTAGGCCACCAAACACCCGTGCCATGGGTTTCGGCGTGCCTGGGCGGCGTTGCGCTTCGACGAGCGTCGTGAGGTCAACAAGAAGAAGATCCACCGGCTGGGGCGCCGAGGAGGGCCTGCAGGTCCGCGTGCACAGCCCCCGCAAGCGGGCCGGGATCTGCTCGGTCCCGCTAGTGGAGGCCGATGCCCCGAACGTGATGTGGGCGATCGACTTCCAGTTCGACTCCACCGTGGACGGCAAGGCGATCAAGATCGCGTCGATGATCGACGAACACACCCGCCTGTCACTGCTGCATGTGGTGGAGCGCTCGATCACCGGCGAGCGACTGGTGTTCGAGTTGGAGAAGGCCTTCGCCGCCGCCGGCGGCCCGCCGACGGTGCTGCCGATGGACAACGGGCCGGAGATGGCTTCCCAAGCTGTGCAACGGTTCTGCGAGAACACGACCGGGATGGTGTACATCCCGCCGGGGTGTCCTCTCTTAACCGGCTAATCAGAATATTTGATTGTGTGCGACACGCCGTTGTTCTGCGGTTCTTGACCCGTGGTGGT
>NZ_LQPT01000079.1 GCF_002102355.1 Mycobacterium sherrisii
GCCGTCAACCCATTCGACGCCCCATCCTGATTGACCGCCGAACCCCGCACCACCGCCAACACCGGATGCCCCAACCGCCGCGCATCCGAAAGCCGCTCGAGCACGAGCATGCCGCCGCCTTCGGCGAATCCGGTGCCGTCCGCGGCGTCGGCGTAGGCCTTGCAGCGGCCGTCGGCGGCCAGCCCGCGCATCCGGCTGAACTCCACGAAGACATCGGGGGTGGCGTTCACCGTGACACCGCCGGCCAGGGCCAGATCGCACTCACCGGACCGCAACGACTGCACCGCCATGTGCAGCGCGACCAACGACGACGAACACGCCGTATCCACCGACACCGCCGGGCCCTCCAGCCCCAACACATACGACACCCGCCCCGAGGCCACGCTCGACGATTGCCCGGTCAGCCGGAAGCCTTCCGCGGCCGGCGCGGCACCAATGCCGTAGCCCTGGGTGTACACGCCGGCGAAGACGCCGGTGGCGCTGCCGCGCAGGCCGCCGGGCTCGATACCGGCCCGCTCCAACGCTTCCCACGACAATTCGAGGAACAAGCGCTGCTGGGGATCCATCGCCAGCGCCTCGCTGGGGGTGATGCCGAAGAACGCCGGATCGAAATCCGCGACACCGTCCACGAACCCACCGCTGCGCGTGTAGCAGGTACCCGGCACGTCGGGGTCCGGGTTGTACACACCGGCCAGGTCCCAGCCGCGGTCGGTCGGGAACTCCGAGATCACGTCGCGCCCGTCGGCCACCATCTCCCACAGCCGCTCGGGCGTATCCACCCCACCCGGATACCGGCACGACGTACCGACGATCACGATCGGGTCGTCGCCGGTTACCTGGACGGCCGGGGCGGCGGCGGTCTGCTGTGGCACTCCGGCGAGCTCGGTGCGCAGGTAGCCGGCGAGCCCGTTCGGGGTCGGATAGTCGAAGATGAGCGTCGGTGAAAGCGCCAGCCCGGTGGCGGTTTTCAGCCGATTGCGCATCTCGACCGCGGTCAGCGAGTCGAAACCCAGGTCCCCGAACGCCTTGTCGGGGTCGATCGCGTCGGCCGTGGTGCTACCGAGCACGGTCGCAATGTGGGACCGGACCAGGTCGAGCAGTAGCGCATGCTGCTCCGGTTCGGAAAGCCCGTGCAGGCGCTGCGCCAACGCCGATTTCGACTTCGCCGCCGCCAGCGACTCGTCGACGCGGCGGCGGGTCGGTGCGTTGAGCAGATCGGTGAACATCGGCGGAACCACGGCCGCGTGAGTCCGCAACGCCGCCAGGTCGATTCGGGCCGGGGCGATGACGGCCTCGTCGGCAATCAGGGCGGTGTCGAACAGTTCCATCGCCTCGTCCGACGACAACGCCAGGATTCCGTCGCGGCTCAACCGGGCGCGATCGGCAGCGTCCAGGCCGCCGGTCATGGTGCTGGCCTGGTCCCACAACCCCCACGCCAGGGAGGTCGCCGGCAAGCCGTGTGCGCGCCGGTGTGCGGCCAGCGCGTCGAGGAAGGTGTTGGCGGCCGCGTAGTTGGCCTGGCCCGACGAGCCGACCAGGCCCGCCATCGACGAAAACATCACGAACGCCGACACGTCGAGCCCGCGGGTGAGCTCGTGCAGGTTCCAGGCCGCATCCACCTTGGCGCGCAACACCGCGTCGATCCGCTCGGGTGTCAGCGAGGTGACCATCGCGTCGTCGAGCACACCCGCGGCGTGGATCACCGCCGACAGCGGGAACTGCACCGGAATGCCGGCGATCACCGCCGCCAGGGCGGCGCGGTCGGCGGCGTCGCAGGCGACGACGTCCACCCGGGCCCCGGCCGCCTCCAATTCCGCGACCAGCGCGCCGGACTCGGCATCGGGACCGCGGCGACTCAGCAGCACCAGGTTCCGCGCGCCGTGTCGTGCCACCAGGTGGCGGGCCAGCGTCGAGCCCGCCATGCCGGTTCCGCCGGTGATCAAGACCGTGCCCGACGTCCACACACCCGGCAGGGTCAGGACCACCTTGCCGATGTGGCGGGCCTGGCTGAGGTAGCGCAGCGCGCTGGGGGCGCGGCGCACATCGAACGTCGTCACCGGCAGGGGCCGCAGCACGCCGGTCTCGAACAGCTTCGCCAGTTCCAGCATCCACTCGTGCATCCGGGGGCGGCCCGGCTCGAAGAGGTCGAAGGCCCGGTACCGCACACCGGGGTATTCCTGCGCGACCGCGTCGGGGTCGCGGATGTCGGTCTTGCCCATCTCCAACAACACGCCACCGGGGGCGACCAGGCGCAACGACGCGTCCACGAACTCGCCGGCCAGCGAGTCCAGCACCACGTCCATGCCGGCCGCCCCGGACCTGGCGGTCACCGCCCGGAACTTCTCCTCGAACTCGAGGCTGCGCGAGTCGCCGATGTGGTCGTCGTCAAAACCCATGGCCCGCAACGTGTCCCACTTGCCGCGGCTGGCCGTGGCGAACACCTGAAGGCCGAGATGCCGGGCCAGCTGCACGGCGGCCATCCCCACCCCGCCGGCCGCGGCGTGCACCAACACCCGCTGGCCCGGCCGGACCTCGGCCAGATGGATGAACGCCATGTAAGCCGTGGTGAACACCGCGGAGATGGCCGCGGCCTCGGCGAAGGACCAGTCGGCGGGCTTGGGCAGCAGCAGGCGCACGTCGCCGGGGACCAGTGTGCCGCTACCGTCCGGGAAGAAGCCGTAGACCGCGTCGCCGACCGCGAATTCGGTGACACCCGGGCCGACTTCGACGACGACGCCGGCGCCCTCGCCGCCGAGCAGCGCATCGTGGGTGAACATGCCCAGCGTGATCATCACGTCACGGAAGTTGGTGGCAATGGCGCGCAGCGCCACCCGAACCTGTCCCGGCCCCAGCGGTGCGCCGGCGTTGGGAACCGGTTCCAGGCAGAGGTTTTCGAAGGTGCCCGCGCTGCTGAGGCCGAGTCGCCACGGTCCGTCGGCGGGCGGTTCGAGGATGCCCTGCGCCGCACGGCTGCCGTGCACGCGGGCGGTGTAGAACGTGCCGCCGCGCAGCAAGAGTTGCGGTTCATCGGCCGCCAGCACGGTGGCGGCCGCGGTATCATCAAGGGGCACATCGGAATCCACCAGCACAATGCGGCCCGGATGCTCCGTCTGCGCCGAACGGACCAGCCCCCATACCGCGGCACCGGCCAGGTCGGTGATGTCCTCGTTCGGCAATCCCATTGCGCCGCGGGTTGCCACGACCAGGACTCCGGAGTCGCTCTCGGCCAGCCAGGACTGCACGGCCGCCAGCGCCAAGCGGGTACGCTCATGGCCGGCCGTGACCGGATCGCTCTGTGCGGCAACGGATTCGAACAGCTGGTGGGTGCCGACGGCTGCGGGAGCCGCGGCAACCTGCATCGGGCACCACACCAGCTCGAACAGCCGGTCCTGCGTCGACGCCGACATGGCCGCGCGCAGCTGCTGCTCGCTGACCGGTCGGGCGGCCATGGCGGCCACCGACAACACCGGCAGGCCGAGCCCGTCGGCCAGCTCGATCGACACCGACCTCGAGGCCGAGCCTGCGGCCGGTGCGATGCGCGCGCGCACTGCGGACGCGCCCGCGGCATGCAGCGAGACGCCCTGCCACGAGAACGGCAACATCACCTCGAACTCGTCGGCGCCGTGGTGCGCGACGACCATGGAATGCATAGCCGCATCAAGCAACGCGGGATGCACGCCGAACCCGTTGACGCCGCCGGCCGCGTCGGGCAGCCGCACCTCGGCGAAGATCTCGTCGCCGCGGACCCAGGCGGCGGTCAGGCCCTGGAACGCCGGGCCGTAGCCGTATCCGAGCGCTGCCAGAGTCTGGTAACCGTCGGCCGTATCCACCGCAACTGCACCCTGCGGCGGCCACACGGACAGATCCGCGTGCTGCTCGACCGGCGCGGAGCTCAACACGCCTTCGGCATGGCATAGCCACTCGGCGTCGGCGCTGAGGCGGGAGAAGATCGCGACGCTGCGCCGGCCCGACTCGGCCCCGGGGGCGGTAGCCGTCTCGTCGGCCGGACCGACCACGACCTGAATGGCCACCGAACCGAATCCGGACTCACCGGCGGGTAACAGCAGCGGCGCCCGCAGCGTCAACTCGTCGACGGTGGCACAGCCGACTTCGTCACCGGCGCGGATCGCCAATTCGACGAACCCGGCGCCCGGGAACACCACGGTGCCCGACACCGCGTGATCGGCGAGCCAGCTCTGCACGCTGGGTGACAATCGGCCCGTCAACAGCACACCGCCGGACGACGGCAGATCGACCACCGCGCTCAGCAACGGGTGTTCGCTGGCGCCCAGTCCCAGACCCGCGGCGTCGGCGCCGGATCCCTCGCCTGACAGCCAAAACCTGCGCCGGTCAAAGGCGTACGTCGGCAGCTCGACGAAGGCAGCGCCGTCCAGCAGGCCGCGCCAGTCGACGTTCACACCGGCGGTGAAGGCGGTCGCGGCCGACATCAGGAACCGGCCCAGCCCGCCGTCTTCGCGGCCCAGGGTGGGAACCACGATGGCCTCGGCGTCGCCGGTGTCGGTGCAGGTATTTTCGATGCCGGCGATCAACGCCGGATGCGGACTGGCTTCGATGAAGGTCCGGTATCCGTGCTCGCACGCGGTGCGCACCGCCTGGTCGAACTGCACCGTTTGCCGGATGTTGCGGTACCAGTAGGCGGCGTCCAGACCCGCTGTGTCCAAACGACTTCCTGTGACCGTCGAGAAGAACGCGACGCGCGAGGATCGCGGCTCGATGCCGGCCAGGACGTCAACCAACTCGTGCCGGATTGCCTCGACCTCGACCGAATGCGACGCGTAGTCGACGTCGATGCGGCGGGTCCGCAGCTCGAGGTCGGCGCAGAAGGCGATGAGTTCCTCCAGGGCGGCGACTTCGCCCGATACCACGACGGCCGTGGGGCCGTTGACAGCGGCGATGCTAAGCCGATTGCCGTAGGGCGCCAACAACTCTCGCGCTCGCTCGGTACTGCAGGCGATGGAGAGCATGCCGCCGGGGCGGGCCAGCGACCGCAGCAGTTTACTGCGCAGCGTGACCACACGTGCGGCATCGCGCAGCGTCAGCGCACCGGCGACGTAGGCCGCGGCGATCTCGCCCTGCGAGTGGCCGATCACCGCGTCTGGGTTGACCCCCAGGGACTTCCACATCTCGGCCAGCGACACCATCACCGCGAACAGCACCGGCTGCACCACGTCGACGCGGTCCATGCCGGGCGCGGCGGGGGCGCCGCGCAGCACGTCGACGAGCGACCAGTCGACGAATTCCGCGAAGGCCTCCGCGCAGGCCTCGATCTGTTGAGTGAAAACCGGTGCGGTATCCAGCAATTCGACACCCATGCCCACCCATTGGGAGCCCTGGCCGGGAAACACGAAGACGTGTTTGCCGGCGGGCAGCGCGGCGCCGCGGATGACCGCGCCGCCCACCCCGTCACCGGTCAGCTCGTGCAGGCCCGCCAGCAGTTCGTCACGATCGCGACCGACGATGACGGCCCGATGCTCGAACGTCGCCCGGCCCGCCAACGACCATGCCACATCGGCCATCTCGAGGTCGGGGTGGGCGTCGAGGTGATCGGCCAGCCGGGTGGCCTGAGATTGTAAGGACGACAACGATTTTGCCGAAAGCGCCCAGGGCAGCACGGTCGGTACGGGGCCGGTCGCGCGGGGCTGATCCGCGGGGGCGGATTCGATGATGACGTGGGCGTTGGTGCCGCTGATCCCGAACGACGACACCCCGGCACGACGGGCCCGCGCCACCG
>NZ_LQPT01000080.1 GCF_002102355.1 Mycobacterium sherrisii
GGCGGCCCTGACCGCCTGAACCACCAAACTCGAAGAATCACACGACGACGTCCTACACCACGTCCCTGGACTTGACCCGGGCTGACTTTCGCTGCGCGAAAGTTTGCATAAACTTTCGCCCATGCAGGAATTGCGTGTGGATACCGCCGCTCTGCAGGCGATGTCGAGCCAGTGGGGAGCTTCGGCGTACCAATTAACCGAGACACCGGTTCCGACGGTGCTCGGCTTGTCGGGTCAGGCCAGTGCTGGCGCGGTCAACGTCGCGCACGCCGACGTTGGTGCCTTCATAGCCGGGCTGACCGCGCGGATCGGTACTCGCGCCGCTCAAGTCACCGAAGCCGATGGTCTCTATATTGCCAATGAAGCTGGCTCCGCCAACGAGATTGCTGCTGTGACCCCTCCGGTGACTGGCGTGTAGCGATGTCAGTGGTCGCGGGGTTTCCCAGCCTCTCGCAACTATTGGACTGGCCCACCCACCATCTGACAGCCGCGGCCGACCACTGGAAGGCTGTCGGCGAGCGGAGCTACGTTCTAGCCCAACAAATTTGGCGTGATGCGCAATCAATAGATTGGCAGGGCGCGGGCGCCGACGCGCTGCGCATCGCAACCCACGCCGACATGATGACAACGAGCGCCGCAACCGACCAGCTGCAGGCGGCGGCCGAAGTAGCGCGCAACGGCGCCTCGGATCTTTATGCGGCGCGCTCGCGCGTGCGGTACGTGGTAGAGGACGCACGCGCAGCGGGTTTCGTTGTGGCGGAAGATCTTTCGGTTACCGATCGCTCGCGCGGTGGTTCGGCGGCTCAGCGCGTCGCACGGCGAGCGCAGGCACAAGCCGTTGCTGGCGACATCCGCCAACGCGCCGCCCAGTTGGTAGCCCTCGACCAACAAGTAGCAGGCAAAGTCACCGCCGCCATGGCCGGGATCCGCGATACCTTCTCGCAAGGCCCCACACCTAGGAGACAGCCCTCGAAAGCCAAAATTCAAGCGGTCGACAACCACACTTTTAAACAAGACCCTGCACCTCCCGGCAATCCGTTCGCGGGCTGGACGCAAGAGCAAAAAGCCCAGGTGGCAGCGGAGATTGCTCACGGCCACGCCTTGGAGCATTTTCCGGCACAGACGCCACAGGACCTGGCCAGGTGGATATACGACGCGATGAATGACCCAACAACGCGCGTGGGTACGAGCAACAGATCCGGCGGATTAGCGCTGCTGCGCGATGGACGGGTGATTTTCATTAATCCGCAGGACGGAGACTACGGAACAGCGTTCGTCCCCAAGCCACTACCCGGCGACTCGTGGCGAACCCCGTCGGAATACTTCGACCGGAACACTAGGGCACTTGAGCCGTTACCTCCTCCGACGCCTGGACGGCTGCCGCCGCTAGCGCCCGGTGAGATGGCGCCCCCTGCACCTGCTCCGCGGTCCGCTGCACCGCCGCCCACGCCGGTTGAAGCTCCGCCGCCGAAGCCGCAACCGCCGGTGAAGGGAGGCAAAGGATTCGGCGGCGGCCCTGCCATGCCCATCGGACCCCAGTTAGTATCGCCCCCGCACGCAGGTCACCACCATCCCCCAGTGCTCGGTGATATGGATCCCGATCCGTGGGACCACGGTGAATGAACCGCGACCGGGCAGGCGTTAATCGCTCGACGCTCGCAGGAATTCACAGACCCGGGGGATAATGCCGCCCCTCCTGTTCGCGGCGTACGTTTTCCGCCCATTGCTTCTCTTCCTCTATTTCCGATGCGGTGCGGGTTCTCCCACCATTTGGAAACAGCAATTTCGCCCGCGTACGGCCACCGATTTTGCGGCGGCGCTGCAGTCCGCGCAGCAAACTCACCGCTTCGGTGTCCGAGAACCCGGTGACGGTTGCAAAATCCAAGCCTGCCCCAACCAGGTCGCTTGCCCAGGTGATTTCGGTCAAAAACAGCGCTCGCGCCCAGTCCAGGTCCGTGAGCGGCGCGCCGTTGGTGACTGCGCGCTTAAGACGGACGGTGAGGTCGCTGAACTCATCCCACGTCGACGACCCGAGTATCTGGAATGGAAACGGCGCGTCGGCGGCCGACAGCGCCCATTGCTCCAGCGCTTGCTGTATGAACTCGCGTTCTCTCTCGGTCAGATCGACCGCCACCAAGTCAGAAGAACTCGTCATCGAGTCGATCCTAAGCCCGGCATCGCCACACTTGTCGGTGCGCGCCTCTACCCTGGGGTCATGGCTTTTGCCACCGAACATCCAGTAGTCGCGCATTCGGAGTACCGCGCGGTCGAGCAGGTCGTGCGCGCCGGCGGCCGGTTCGAGGTCGTCAGTCCGCACCAACCCGCCGGGGATCAGCCGGCCGCCATCGACGAGTTGGAACGCCGAATTCGGGCGGGGGAGCGCGACGTCGTGCTGCTCGGTGCGACGGGCACCGGGAAGTCGGCCACCACCGCCTGGCTGATCGAGCGGCTCCAGCGGCCCACGCTGGTGATGGCGCCCAACAAGACGCTGGCCGCCCAGCTGGCCAACGAGCTGCGAGAAATGTTGCCGCACAACGCCGTTGAGTACTTCGTGTCGTACTACGACTACTACCAGCCAGAGGCGTACATCGCCCAGACCGACACCTACATCGAGAAGGACAGCTCCATCAACGACGACGTGGAGCGGCTGCGGCACTCGGCCACGTCGGCGCTGCTGTCCCGGCGCGACGTGGTGGTGGTCGCCTCGGTGTCGTGCATCTACGGCCTGGGCACGCCGCAGTCCTACCTGGACCGTTCGGTCGAGCTGCGGGTCGGCACCGAGGTGCCGCGCGACGGGCTGTTGCGGCTGCTCGTCGACGTGCAGTACACCCGCAACGACCTGTCCTTCACCCGCGGCTCGTTCCGGGTCCGCGGTGACACCGTCGAGATCATCCCGAGCTACGAGGAGCTCGCGGTGCGCATCGAGTTCTTCGGCGACGAGATCGAAGCGCTGTACTACCTGCACCCGCTGACCGGTGACGTGGTTCGTCAGGTCGACTCGCTGCGGATCTTCCCCGCGACTCATTACGTGGCCGGTCCGGAGCGCATGGCGATGGCCATCTCGACGATCGAGCAGGAACTCGCCGAGCGGTTGGCCGAATTCGAAAGCCAGGGCAAGCTGTTGGAGGCCCAACGGTTGCGGATGCGCACCAACTACGACATCGAGATGATGCGGCAGGTGGGCTTCTGCTCGGGCATCGAGAACTATTCGCGGCACATCGACGGCCGCGGCCCCGGCTCGCCGCCGGCGACGCTGCTGGACTACTTCCCGGAAGATTTTCTTCTGGTCATCGACGAGTCGCACGTGACGGTGCCGCAGATCGGCGGCATGTATGAGGGCGACATGTCCCGCAAGCGCAATCTGGTCGATCACGGCTTCCGGCTGCCGTCAGCAGTCGACAACCGCCCCCTGACCTGGGAGGAGTTCGCCGACCGGATCGGGCAGACGGTGTACCTGTCGGCGACGCCCGGTCCTTACGAGCTGAGCCAGGCCGGGGGTGAGTTCGTCGAGCAGGTGATCCGGCCGACGGGCCTGGTGGACCCGAAGGTGGTGGTCAAGCCGACAAAGGGGCAGATCGACGACTTGATCGGGGAGATCCGCAAGCGGGCCGAGGCCGACGAGCGGGTGCTGGTGACGACCCTGACCAAGAAGATGGCCGAGGACCTCACCGACTACCTGCTGGAAATGGGCATCCGGGTGCGTTACCTGCACTCCGAGGTCGACACGTTGCGCCGGGTGGAGCTGCTGCGCCAGCTGCGCCTCGGCGATTACGACGTGCTGGTCGGCATCAACCTGCTGCGTGAGGGCCTGGACCTGCCCGAGGTGTCCCTGGTCGCCATCCTCGACGCCGACAAGGAAGGCTTTTTGCGGTCGTCGCGCAGCCTCATCCAGACCATCGGCCGCGCCGCCCGCAACGTCTCCGGCGAGGTGCACATGTACGCCGATTCGATGACCGACTCCATGAAGGAGGCGATCGACGAAACCGAACGGCGGCGCGAGAAGCAGATCGCCTACAACGAGGCCAACGGCATCGACCCGCAACCGCTGCGCAAGAAGATCGCCGACATCCTCGACCAGGTTTACCGAGAGGCGGACGACTCCGACAGTGTCGAACTCGGCTCGGGGCGCAGCATCTCGCGCGGCCGCCGCGCTCAGGGGGAGCCCGGCCGCGTCGTCAGCGCCGGCATCATTGAGAGCCGCGACACATCCAACATGCCGCGCGCGGAACTGGCCGACCTGATCAAGGACCTCACCGCGCAGATGATGGCCGCAGCCCGGGACTTGCAATTCGAGCTGGCCGCACGGTTCCGCGACGAGATCGCCGATCTCAAAAAGGAATTGCGCGGGATGGACGCTGCCGGTCTGAAGTGATCCGGGCACCTCATACGGTGTAGGGGTGGCGAAGACGACGAGCGACGTCGGCAGCTGGCGCGAGCTGCTGGGCAGGTACCTGGGCACCTCCACGCTGCTGGCCGGCGGCGTCCTGCTGTATGCCACCAACGAATTCCTCACCACCAGCTTGCTGCCGAGCACGGTCGCCGAGATCGGCGGCAGCAGACTGTACGCCTGGGTGATCACCCTGTACCTGGTCGGCTCGGTGGTCGCGGCGGCCACGGTGAACACCCTGCAGCTGCGGTTGGGCGCGCGCGTCTCCTTCCTCGGCGGCCTGGCGGTTTTCGGCGTCGCGAGCATCGTGTGCGCGGTCGCGCCGAACATGGAGATCTTGATCGCCGGACGCGCCCTGCAAGGGGTGGCCGGTGGTCTGCTGGCGGGTTTGGGCTACGCCCTGATCAACACCACCCTGCCGCGTTCGCTGTGGACCCGCGGATCGGCGCTGGTGTCGGCGATGTGGGGAGTCGCGACGTTGGTCGGCCCGGCGATCGGCGGCCTGTTTGCGCAATTTGGGTTGTGGCGGTGGGCATTTGGCACCATGACGATCCTGACCGCATTGCTGGCGGTGCTGGTGCTCACCGTGCTCACCAACACCGCCCCGGGCGAGGTGGCGCCGACGGCGAGCACCACGGTGCCGGTGTGGTCACTGGTATTGCTGGGTGCCGCCGCGTTGGCCGTCAGCGCGGCGGAGTTGCCGCACAACCTTTTCGCCACCGCGGGACTGCTCGCCACCGGATTGGTGCTGATCGGAACCTTCGTTCGCCTCGAGCGCACGATGCGCGCAGGAGTGTTGCCGCCCAGCGTTTTTGGCCGCGGACCGTTGAAATGGATCTACCTGACCATGGCGTTCCAGATGGCTGCGGTGATGGTCGACACCTACGTGCCGCTGTACGGTCAGCGGTTGGCGCATCTGACGCCGGTGGAGGCGGGCTTTTTGGGCGCGGCATTGGCCCTAGGCTGGACGATCGCCGAGATCGGCAGCGCCTCGCTGCGCAGCCCCCGCGTGGTGGGTTGGGTGGTCACGGTGGCGCCGTTGGTGATGGCGTCCGGGTTGGTGGTGACGGCGGCGACGCAACGCGCCGACGCATCGATCGGCGTCGTCCTGGTCTGGGCCGCGGGGTTACTGATCGCCGGCATCGGCATCGGGATCACCTGGCCGCACCTGTCCATGCGGGCCATGGACAGGGTCGACGACCCTGCCGAGGGCAGCGCGGCGGCGGCGGCGATCAACACGGTCCAGTTGATCTCCGCGGCGTTCGGGGCGGGGCTTGCGGGCGTGGTGGTCAACAACGCCGGCGGCGGAGCATTGGGCGCCGCGCGGTGGCTGTACGCGGTCATCGCGGGACTCGCTGCGACGGCCGTGATCGCGTCGACCAAGGCCAGCCGGCGGGATCGCTGACGCCTAGTCCGTCTCCTCCTCGGCACGCAACACGGCGATGACGCCGTTGATGGCGGTCAAAGCCTCGGGCGCCTTTCCCATGCGCGCACCCGACAGCGTCATCGTCACCCGGACCTCGCCGTTGTCGATGTCGTGCGCATCGGCGTCGAGCTCGGTCAGCTGCCAATCGCGCTGCCCGCACACCCGCAGTACTTCCCGCAGTACGCCCCGGCCGTTTTCGTAGATGACCTGCAGCCGGGTGGTGCCGCCCAACCTGGCACCGAGCTGCCGCTCCACCGCGCTGAAGGCCAGGGCGCTGACGAAGTGCAGCAACACCACCACCATCGCGAGCAGCAGCAACCCGGCACCCGAGGCCATGCCGACGGCCGCCGACTCCCAGACGGCCGCCGCAGTGGTCAGCCCGTGCACGGCGCCGCGGCGTGTGATGATCAGCCCCGCACCCAAAAACCCGACGCCCGTGACGATTTGGGCCGCGACACGGGAGGGGTCGAGGATGACCGTGCCCGGAGCCAGCACATTGGCGAAGCCGTATTTGCTGACCAGCATGATCAATGCCGCCGAAGTCCCGACGATGGTCTGGGTGCGCAGTCCGGCGCTCTTGCCCTGAACCGTGCGCTCCAGCCCGATCAGTGCCGTCAGCCCGAACGCGGCGAGGAGCTCGACGAGGTGCCTCAGGTTTTGCACGTTGCCGCCCAGCAGCGGGCCCGACAGCCAATCTCCCATGTCCGTCAACCAGCTCGCGCCGGCATTCTCACTTCCCGGTCATCGCGTCGATTTGATCACCTGAGAGTAGTGGAATTGCCATCGCTCCACGATCTGGAAGCCCAGGTAAGCCGGGAAGCGAAATGCCGGGGCGCGGCCGAAAACCCCTGGCGGCAAACCCCGTCCGGCTTGGTGATCGGGAAACGCCCGGTCGTAGTTGGTGATGGTCCACAACGTCGTGCACTTGTTGATCTTTGCCGTCGTCAGCCACACCGCGACGTGCCCGTCCCACAGCGAACCGACCTTTGGCCCATACGCGCCGCGCTCGACGTCGATCAGGGCACGAAACGCCGCCGGTCGGGTGGCCAGCAGGGCGCGGATCGGCCCCGGCCGCCACGGCACCGTGTTGTCCACCAGCAAGCAGTCCCCGGCTGCGGCGTGTGCGCTGATCACGTCGGCCACCTGACTGTAGTCCCAGACTTCCTTGGCGTACGGCCAGCGCTGGATGAACAGGTAGTTCGGAATCGCCGCCGCCGCAAACACTCCCACCACGCACGCGATCAGCACCGGTCGGCGAGCCACGGTGACAACGCAGATCGCCAACAGCACCGCCATCGCCGGGGTGGTCAGAATCAGGTAGCGCGGAAAGTACATCGGCTCGGCGACGGCCGAATAGATCACCACGGCGGCGGTGGGCAGCACGATCCACACGACGCAGATGATGACCAGGCGCCGCATGTCGCCCGCGGGGGCGGGCGCCCCCCTCGTCCGAGCGACGATCGCGGCCACCATGGCGACCGCGCTGAGCACCGCGAACGGCACGCTGTGATCGAAATACTGCCGTTGGGTGATGTCGAAGGCGTAGTGCCAGCTCACCGGGAACAACCAGTTCACCTGGAACGCCTGCCCGTGCGCGAACACAACGAACGGCGTCATGGCGCCGAGCCCGACGGCGCTCGCGCCCGCCCACCGCAGCGCCGGCGACTTGCGCGGCACGCCGGCGGTCAGCAGCGGCAGCATCGTCGCGTAGACCAGCACCAGCAGGATCAGGTTGAGGCTCAACAGGATTGACACCGTCAGCGCCACCGCATAACCGACCCACAGCCAGGGCCTGTTGCGCCGCACCGCGGCGACGAACAACACAGTCAGCCAGATCGCCGCGGCGACCGAAAGGGCGTACGAACGAGCTTCGATCCCGGCCCAGGTGGTTCGGGGCAGAATCGCGAAGACGGCGCCCGCGCACACCGCGGTGCCACGTCCCGGGGTGAATCGGCGAGTGAACACGACGACCCCGGCGGCGGCGCCGCCGACGGCCAGTGCGCTGGGTAATCGCGACCAGAACTCGGTCGGCGGGAACAGCGCGAACCAGCCGTGCATCAGCAGGTAGTACAGGCCGTGCACGGCATCGATGTGGCCGAGCAGGCGCCACAGCTCGGGCAGCGTCCGGCTGGCCGCGGCGGAGATCGTCGCCCCCTCGTCGAACCACAGCGAGGGTTGACTGGCCCAGGCAGCGCTGATCGCGGCCGCCAGCACACCGATCACCCATGGGTCGAGCAATCGGCCGCGGGTTGCCGCCGGCCCGGTACCGGGTTCGACGTCCGGGATATCCGGGGGACTCTGCTCAAGCGCGGGCGTAGCCATGGTGCTTGTCACTTTAGGGCGCGCCGGATGAACCTGATCACCGGCGATTTCCGGCGTCGGGCGTGACGTGTTCGCGGGGCGCCGGCGCACGTCGGATGCGTCGTTGGTGGAAACGGCCGTCACGCAAGGTCTTCGGTCCGAAACGGCGGCATGCCATCGCGTCATTATCGGCACCGGTGCCCATTGCCGCAGCGTTGCCGCAGCGTTGCCGCAGCGTTGCCGCAGCGTGGCGAGCCCCGCACGGGGGCTCACGCGGGCTTATCAGGGCTTTATGACAGGTTAGGAAGGCTTGCGCCACGCCGCGGAGGTGTTGTTAATCTGACCCATCTGGATCCGACAACGCGTTACTGTCTTGGGGTTGGCCTGGGCAAACGACACTGGGAGGGTAAATGTCCGCTTATCGGACTGTGGTGGTCGGCACTGACGGCTCGGACTCATCGTTGCGCGCCGTCGAACGGGCGGCCACCATCGCCGGAGCCGACGCCAAGCTGATCATCGCGTCGGCCTACCTGCCCCAGCCTCAGGACGGCCGGGCCGTCGACCTCTTGAAGGAAGAGAGCTACAAGGTGTCGGGCACCGCCCCGATCTACGCGATTTTGCAGGATGCGAAGGAGCGGGCGCACAAGGCCGGAGCGAAGAACATCGAGGAGCGCCCCATCGTCGGGGCCCCGGTGGACGCGCTGGTCAGCCTCGCCGACGAGGAGAAGGCCGATTTGCTGGTGGTGGGTAACGTCGGGCTCAGCACCATCGCGGGCCGGCTGCTGGGATCGGTGCCGGCCAACGTCTCCCGTCGGGCCACGGTCGACGTGCTGATCGTGCACACCACGTCCTGACGGTCTGCGGCCGCCCCAGCACACCAACCGAGGTCTACCAGCCCCGTTCGCGCCACTCGTCGACATGGGGGCGTTCCGCACCTATCAGCGTGTCGTCGCCGTGCCCGGGGTAGACGACGGTGGAATCCGCGTATACCTCGAAGACCCGGCTGGTGACATCGTTGAGCAACTGTGTGAAGTCGCCCTTCTGCCAGGTCTTGCCCACCCCGCCGGGGAACAGGCAATCGCCGGTGAACAGCTGGGTGACCCCGCCCGTGGCCGGGCCGTCCAGCGCCAGCGCGACCGATCCGGGGGTATGGCCGCGCAGGTGGATGACGTCGAAGGTGAGCTTGCCGATCTGCACGGTGTCGCCGTGGGCCAACAAACGGTCGGGCTTGACCGGCAACGGTTCGGCGTCGATCTCGTGGGCGGCGGTGGGCGCACCGGTGGCCGCGGCCACGGCTTCCAGGGCCTGCCAATGGTCGAAATGCTGATGGCTGGTCACGATCAGCGACAACTTGGGGGCGTGTTCGCGGATCAGGTCGAGCAGTACGTCGGCGTCGTTGGCCGCGTCGATGAGCAGGGTTTCGCCGGTTTCGGAACACGTCACCAGGTAGGCGTTGTTGTCCATGGGGCCGACCGATGCTTTGACGATCGTCACCCCGGGCAGGGTGCGACGGGCGGCGGTACCAGGGTTGACGTGACCGGTGTAGTTGTCGTCCACGATGGGCATGTGCGACAGGTTACTGGTCCGCGGATTGGGTTGGGCGTCTTGTCGGTGGGGGCACCTAGCATGGAATGCGCCGTGCGCACTAGCCGCCGGTAGCCAGCAACACACCAGGAGAGGGGCAGCGTGGCTGACCGCCTGATCATCAAGGGCGCCCGCGAGCACAACCTGCGCGGCGTCGACCTCGACCTGCCGCGCGATTCGCTGATCGTCTTCACCGGGTTGTCGGGATCGGGCAAGTCGTCGCTGGCCTTCGACACCATCTTTGCGGAGGGCCAGCGCCGCTACGTGGAGTCGCTGTCGGCGTACGCCCGCCAATTCCTCGGGCAGATGGACAAACCCGACGTCGACTTCATCGAAGGGCTGTCGCCGGCGGTGTCCATCGACCAGAAATCGACGAACCGCAACCCGAGGTCGACCGTCGGGACGATCACCGAGGTCTACGACTACCTGCGGCTGCTGTACGCCCGGGCGGGTAGTCCGCACTGCCCGGTCTGCGGTGAGCGGATCGCCCGGCAGACGCCGCAGCAGATCGTCGATCAGGTGTTGGCGATGCCGGAGGGCACCCGATTTTTGGTGCTCGCGCCGGTGGTACGCACCCGCAAAGGGGAGTTCGCCGATCTGTTCGACAAGTTGAATGCGCAGGGCTACAGCCGGGTGCGGGTGGACGGGGTGGTGCATCCGCTGACGGACCCGCCGAAGCTGAAGAAGCAGGAAAAGCACGACATCGAGGTCGTGGTGGACCGGTTGACCGTCAAGGTGGCCGCCAAGCAACGGCTGACCGATTCGGTGGAGACCGCGCTGAACCTGGCCGACGGCATCGTGGTGCTGGAGTTCCCCGACGACCGGGACGAGCATGACCACCCGCGCGAGCAACGGTTCTCCGAGAAGCTGGCCTGCCCGAACGGGCACCCGCTGGCCGTCGACGACCTCGAGCCGCGCTCGTTCTCGTTCAACTCGCCCTACGGGGCCTGCCCCGAATGCGTGGGCCTGGGCATCCGCAAGGAGGTCGATCCGGATCTGGTGGTACCCGACCCGGATCGCACCCTGGCCGAGGGCGCCGTGGCGCCGTGGTCGGCGGGGCACACCGCGGAGTACTTCACCCGGATGATGGCCGGCCTCGGCGAAGAGCTCGGATTCGACGTCGATACGCCGTGGCGCAAGCTGCCGGCCAAGGCGCGCAAGGCGATCCTGGAGGGCTCGGACCATCAGGTCCACGTGCGGTACCGCAACCGCTACGGCCGAACCCGTTCGTACTACGCGGATTTCGAGGGCGTGCTGGCGTTCCTGCAGCGCAAGATGGAGCAGACCGAGTCCGAGCAGATGAAGGAGCGCTACGAGGGCTTCATGCGCGACATCCCGTGCCCGGTGTGCGAGGGGACGCGGCTGAAGCCGGAGATCTTGGCGGTGACGCTGACCGGGGAGTTCGGCGGGGAGCGGGTTGCCAAGTCGATCGCCGAGGTCAGCGACCTGTGTATCTCGGACTGCGCCGACTTCCTCAACGCGCTGACCCTCGGCCCGCGCGAGCAGGCGATCGCGGGGCAGGTGCTCAAAGAGATCCAGTCGCGGCTGGGCTTTCTGCTCGACGTGGGGCTGGAGTATTTGTCGCTGTCCCGGGCGGCGGCCACGCTGTCCGGCGGTGAGGCGCAACGCATCCGGTTGGCCACCCAGATCGGCTCGGGTCTGGTGGGTGTGCTCTACGTGCTCGACGAGCCGTCCATCGGGCTGCACCAGCGCGACAACCGTCGCCTCATCGAAACCCTCACGCGGCTAAGGGCGTTGGGTAACACGCTGATTGTCGTCGAGCACGACGAGGACACCATCGCGCACGCCGACTGGATCGTCGACATCGGCCCGGGCGCCGGGGAGCACGGCGGCCGAATCGTACACAGTGGCACCTATCAGGAACTGCTGGCCAACAAGGAGTCCATCACCGGCGCCTACCTGTCCGGCCGGGAAAGCATTGCCACCCCCAAACATCGGCGCCCCATCGATCACAAGCGCAAGCTCACCGTCGTCGGCGCCCGCGAGCACAACCTGCGCGGCATCGACGTGTCCTTCCCGCTCGGCGTGCTGACATCGGTGACCGGTGTGTCCGGTTCGGGCAAGTCCACTCTGGTCAACGACATTCTGGCGGCCGTGCTGGCCAACCGGCTCAACGGCGCCCGGCAGGTCCCGGGCCGGCACACCCGCGTCACGGGCCTGGACCAGCTGGACAAGCTGGTGCGGGTGGACCAGTCGCCGATCGGCCGGACGCCGCGGTCCAACCCCGCCACCTACACCGGCGTGTTCGACAAGATCCGCACCCTGTTCGCCGCGACCACCGAGGCGAAAGTCCGTGGCTACCAACCCGGTCGGTTTTCGTTCAACGTCAAGGGCGGTCGCTGCGAGGCATGCACCGGCGACGGCACGATCAAGATCGAGATGAACTTCCTGCCCGACGTGTACGTGCCCTGCGAGGTGTGCCAGGGCGCCCGGTACAACCGGGAAACCCTGGAGGTGCACTACAAGGGCAAGACCATCTCCGAAGTGCTGGACATGTCGATCGAGGAAGCGGCGGAGTTCTTCGAACCGATCAGCGGAATCCACCGCTACCTGCGCACCCTGGTCGACGTCGGTCTGGGCTATGTCCGGTTGGGCCAGCCGGCACCGACGCTGTCCGGGGGTGAGGCGCAGCGGGTGAAGCTGGCGTCCGAACTGCAGAAGCGCTCGACGGGCCGGACCATCTACATTCTCGACGAGCCCACCACCGGGTTGCATTTCGACGACATCCGCAAACTGCTCAACGTCATCAACGGCCTTGTCGACAAAGGCAATACGGTCGTGGTGATCGAGCACAACCTGGACGTGATCAAGACGTCGGACTGGATCATCGACATGGGTCCCGAGGGCGGCGCCGGGGGCGGCACCGTGGTCGCCGAGGGCACTCCGGAAGCCGTCGCCGCCGTACCGGAAAGCTACACCGGCAAGTTCCTCGCCGAAGTCGTCAACCGCAGCGCGGCCCCGGCGGGCAAGCCGCGCTCCAACCGCCGCCGCAAGGTCAGCGCCTGAGCCCGGGCTAGGAAGCGCCGCGCAACCGCACCATCCGCGTGGTGCTGGTCTCGTCGAGTTCGACCAAATCACTGCGGGACCTGAGGAAGTCGCTGAAAGACCGGAAACCCAGCGACTTTTCGCTGAACGACGGATCCATTCGTTTCATCTGGGCTTTGACGGCCGAGTTGTGCAGCCACTCGGCGTCGTCCTTGTCCTGCCCGATGCGCAGTGCGCGTTCGAGCAACCCGGTGGCCGCCGCCTGCGGATCGGCCGGCGCCACGTCGTCGTCCGCGCCGCGCGCGCCGGACCGCCGTCCCCGGCCCTTGGGTTCGGCGGCGCGCGATTCCTGCGCGGGTATCCCGGGCAACGCGTCGTAGGTGACGAATTCGTCGCAGGCCGCCGCCAGGGACCGGCTGCTGGCACCGGCGACACCGATGCCCACCACGTAACGGCCGAGTCGCTTGCAGCGCTGGGCCAGCGCGATGTAATCCGAATCGCCGCCGACGATCACGACGTGGGTCAGGTCGGGCAGCCGGAACATGTCCTCCACGGCGTCCACCGCGAGCCGGATGTCGGCGCCGTTCTTGCCGTAGGCGGCGGCGGGAAACAGCTGCACGAGGTCGACCGCGCGGCCGACGAGTTGACCGTGGTAGGCGGCGTTGACGTCGGCGGACCAGTCCGCGTAGGCGCGGGTCAACACCAGGGTGCCGAACGAGGATGCGAAGTCGATGATGGCGCCGACGTCGACGGTCGCGGGCTGCAGCCGGTCCTGGTCCAGCCCCTTGGCCTTGTCCTTCTGGAACGAATTGCGGCCGTGCACCTGGTCATAGCGGGAAATCACGATGTTGTCGAAATCGAGGTAGACCGCGACACGGGTGACACCGGCTCTTTCGTCGAATGCGGCCATGCGGTCATCGTGCGCCATACCACGCAATCCCTTCAAGCATTTCGCCTCAGCGCGGCAGCCGGGACGCCATCATGTTGGCGATCAGCCTGGCCTGGTTGATGGTGCCGGGTGCGCACACGTTGACATCGAGCACCACATTGCTCACCGCGGACAGCACGTGCTGGCACACCAGCGGATTGTTGGCCAGCGTCCGTTGCAGGGCGATATTGGGCGGGTTCCCGCTGATCTGCCCGAAGGTCCATTCGAACGTGGTGTTGTCGTTGACCTGGGTCACGGTTCTGCCGGCGCACGTCCGCCACTGCGGTGCCTGGGCCGAGACAAATCCCTGGGCCCCGCCGGCGGAGGGGAAGACGACGACGCCCTGGGTCACGACGTAGGCCGGCGTGCTGTGCGGCTTCTGCAGCAGCTGGGCCAGCACCGCGGTGTAGCCGCTATTCTGATAGGTCGGGGTTTGGAAACCGATCAGCGCTCCGAGGCAGTTGGCGTCCGACAGCGTGTTGCCCTGGCCGGCGTCGGTCATCTGGCCCTTGGCGTGGTCGACGACGATGCCGGTGGTGCCGACGAGCGTGTTGATCTGCTCCACCGGAACCAGGATCGAATCCAGTTGCGCCGCAGTCACTGTCGGGGTGGCGGTGCTGGCCGGGATGCTGGCGGCCGGCGGCGTCGCGATGGGGCTGGTGACGGAGACGCCGGGCTGCGACCCGCGGGTCCGGTGCCCCGCCGCCCATATCCCGGTGCCCGCGACGACCGCGACCACGAAGACGAGCGTGCCGAAGATCAATCCCAGCCTGCGCTTGGGCGGTGGGTGCCACGGTGTGGCGGGTTGGGTGGGCGCCCAATTCGGCGGCGGCGTCGGCGCGGGGTGGGGGCGGAATTGTTCGGCGCGCGGCGGCGGGGCGAAGTGCTGGCTGTGTTCGATCAGGTCGGTCGCCTGGCGCTGGTCCGGCGCGCTGAGCGCCTGTAATGCGGCATTCGCCAAATCGCCTGCGGTGAGGTATCGCTCGTAGGGATCCTTGGCCATCCCGCGGGCGATGACCTCGTCGAAGGCCGCGGGGACGGCGGCATTGCGCACACTGGGCCGCGGGACCGGTTCCATCAAATGCGCGGCCATCAGGCTGCTCAGGCTGGTGGTCTGGAAAGGTGTTGTGCCCGTGAGGCATTCGTAGAGCAGACAAGCCAGGGCGTAGATGTCGACCCGGTAAGTGAGGTCGTCGTTGCCGAACCGTTCTGGGGCCATGTAGTTCCAGCTGCCCACCGCGGCACCGGTTTTCGTCACCCGTTGATCGGTGGCCGCCGCCGCGATGCCGAAGTCGACCAGGTAGGCGAAGTCGCCCTCGGTGAGCAAGATGTTCTCGGGTTTGATGTCGCGGTGGATGACGCCGGCGCGGTGAGCCGCGTCGAGCGCCGAGGCGACTTGCTCCACGATCGCGACCGCGCGCGGTGGTGGCATCGGTCCGGTGCGGCCCAGCTCGGTGGCCACGTCCCGGCCCTCGATCAGCCGCATGTCGATGAACACCTGACCGTCGAGTTCGCCGTAGTCGTGAATCGGCACGATGTGCGGTTCCTGCAGCCGGCCGGCGGTCTGGGCTTCCCGCTGCATGCGGCGGCGGATCACGTCATCGGAGCTGACCTGCTCGGAGACCAGTTTGAGCGCCACCACCCGCTCTTTGACGGTGTCGTAGGCCTCGTACACCTCGCCCATTCCGCCGCGGCCCAGCAGTCGGCGTAGCTGATAGGGCCCGAACCGGCTGCCGATCCGCGAGCCCGGCCGCGTCTGGCTCATCCCCGTCCCCCCGGCCCCGAACCGGCCCTAGTCCTCATCCGCACGCATCGACTCGCGGATCTGGGCCAGCCGTTCCGCCGCGGCGCGCTGTCGCTCGTCGTACCGTTCGGCCACCGAGCGACCTTCGGGTGATTCGGCGTCCAGCTCCGCGTCGCCCAGTGACTTCGCGTACCGGTTCTCGATCTTCTCGCGCAAGGAACTCGTACGTCGGCACACCCGCGTCGTCATACCCCGGATCGGGTGTGGCGGCGCCGGGCGTTGCTGGTTCGTCGGGCATGGACGTCACGCTACTGAAGCGGGCCCCGCTGTGGTCGCTCTCGCTCGAGATACTCGACCATCTGCCGCCAATAGATCAGCGTCAGGGCCATCTGCAGCGCGGTGGCGATCGCTGCAGGCAGCAAGCGATGCCGACGGGCGGCCAGCACCGCGACTACGGCCGACGCGGACGTCAGCCCGCTGACCACCATGGCCGCGTCGCGGGGCCGGCGGGTGATCCACAATTCCTCGCCCAGCATTGCCCGCGTCGACCAGGCGCGTTGCTGGGCCGGCTCACCGAACACGAACGGGTTGACCGCGAACCAGACCGCCAGCCAAAGCGCGTGCCGGCGCCGGCCGGTCCACGCCGCCACGACGATCAACGGTGTGCTGGCCCAGCGCGTCCACGCGCTGCACGGGTGGCAGTGCCGGGAGAACACCGCCCGCCCCATCCGCGCGAGTGAGGGCGACGGCACTATTTCGGGGCGGTATTGGAGTGCTGCGCCGGCACGACCGCCTTTGCACCCGAGGATGCATCGGCGGGTGAGCTGCCGGGCAGCGGCGTCCGCGGCACTCCCGGGGTGCCGAGCTGGCCGGCCAGCCACGGCAGCGCGGCCGCGAATGCCCGATCGGCGAACGGCCAGTCGTGTTTACCGGGCTGGGGCAGCACGGCGCAGTCGATGCCGTTGGCCCGGCCCAGGGCGCACAGCGAGTAGGCGGCCGCGGTCTGGTTGCCGGGGTTGGCGGCGGCGTCGCGGCCCGCCTGACGCATGTCGGCGGTGTCCACGATCGGCTCCCGGTGTGCCGCGGTCGCGCCGTCCGACGAAATGGCGAACCAGCCGGACACGTCGCGGTACTGGCCGTGCCGGTTGATCACCGTGGTCGGGTCGAACGAGGCCCAGGCATCGGCGCTGCCGCCGAACAAGCGGCTGATGGTTTGCGCCTTGTTGCCGGCGTTCGGGAAGAAGTCGCCGGCGACGTCGACGAACGCGCTGAACAGGTCGGGGTGCATGACCGTCAGGTCGATCGCGCAGGTCCCGCCCATCGACCAGCCCAGCACCCCCCAGCCGGAGCGGTCCGGGTTGACGCCAAAATTCGAAATCATATAGGGGACAACATCTTTGGTGAGGTGGTCGGCGGCGTTGCCGCGTACACCGTTGACGCATTCGGTGTCGTTGTTGAATGCCCCGCCGGAGTCCACGAATACCAACACCGGTGCCTGGCCGTGATGCGCCGCCGCGAAGTCGTCGATCGTCGTGATCGCATTACCGGCGCGCGTCCAGTCGGCGGGAGTGTTGAACTGACCGCCGATCATCATCACCGTCGGCAGCGGCGGCGGCCTGTCCCCCGCAAGGGGGTGGTGCCCCCAGGCGAACCAGGCAGGCGGCAGGTACACCAGCTCGTCGCGGTGCTTGAAGTGCGAGGCGGTCGACGGGATCGTCACCGCTACCACGCTGCCGTGTGGTGGCGGATTTCCCTTGGCCGCCATCGCCGTAACGGCGGCCCGGTCGGCCTGATCGGGTAGCGGGCCCGAGGTGAGCTGGCTCCACGCGGACTGCACGGTGGGGAAGTAGCCGACCCACAGGTTGAGCACCAGCGCCGCGCTGAGCAGGCAGAGCGGAACCGACGCCAGGGTGGTGCCCCGCCGCCGGGTCCGGCTGCCGCGCCAGCTCAGGCACAGCATCGCGGCGGCCGCGCCGCCCAGCGCGATCCACAGCCACAGCGCCGCCGGGGCGGGATCTTCCGACAGGCCGCGATCGACGATGTACCAGTGCGTTACATATGCCGTAATGGCCCCGGCCGCGGCCGCGATTGGCAGGACGACCGTCCACCAGCGCCGGGATCGCCAACCGACGCCGAATGCCAGCGCGACCGCCGCCAAGACCTGGACCGTGATCGGCACCCAGCCGTGCATCAGCGAGGTGTGAGCGCTTGCCAACAATGTCCCGGTGGCATCGGATGCCGGCGTTGTCACGGCTTCCAGTGTGATCGATCGATACCCATCCCGAGACCATGTTTACTCAATGTTTCTGTACGGTCGCTGGGACTTTCCGAGCCCCGCTTAATGCGGCTTGGCCAGCGGAAATGGCAGGGTCTCGCGGATGCTGCGGCCCGTTATGAGCATCACGAGCCGATCGACGCCCATACCGAGCCCGCCGGTGGGCGGCATGGCGTACTCCATGGCCTGCAGGAAGTCCTCGTCGAGCTCCATGGCTTCCGGGTCGCCGCCGGCGGCGAGCAGCGACTGCGCCAGCAGCCGGCGCCGCTGTTCGACCGGGTCGGTCAGCTCGCTGTAGGCGGTGCCCAGCTCGACGCCCCACGCCACCAGATCCCATCGTTCGGCGACACCGGGCCGGCTGCGGTGCGGACGGGTCAGCGGCGACACCGAGGTCGGAAAGTCGATGTAAAACGTCGGCGCCGCGGTCCGGTCCTCGACGAGGTGCTCGTAAAGTTCGAGCACGATCGCCCCGGCGTCCCAATGATCCCGATACGGAATGCCGGCGCGGTCGGACAATTTACGCAGGGCGTGCACCGACGTGTTCGGGTTGATGTGCTCACCGAGCGCCTCGGAGACCGCGTCGTGCACGGTCTTGACCGGCCACACCCCGGAGATGTCCACCGGTTCCAGCCGGGTACCGGAGTTGTCGTCCGGGTGCGGTCGCAGCACGGTTTGGGCGCCGTTGGCGGCCTCGGCGGCGTTTTGGATGAGTTCGCGGCAGCCGTCGATCCATACCCGGTAGTCGGCATGCGCCTGATAGGCCTCCAGCAGCGTGAACTCCGGGTTGTGGCTGAAGTCGACTCCCTCGTTGCGAAACGCCCGGCCCAGCTCGAACACTCGCTCCACGCCGCCCACACACAACCGCTTCAGGTACAGCTCGGGCGCGATTCGCAAGAACAAGTCCATGTCGTAGGTGTTGATGTGGGTGACGAAGGGACGCGCGGCCGCCCCGCCGTGGATCGGCTGCAGGATCGGGGTTTCCACCTCGATGAAGTCCTTGGCGAACAACGTTTCCCGGATGGAGCGCAGCACGCTGCTGCGGGCTGTCACCAGTTTGCGCGATTCGGTGTTGACGGCAAGGTCGACGTAACGTGTGCGCACCCGCGCCTCCGGGTCGGTGAGCCCTTTCCACTTGTTGGGCAGCGGGCGCAGGCACTTGCCGACCATCCGCCAGTCGGCGACGATCAACGAGCGGGTCCCGTTCTTGCTAAAGCCCATGTGTCCGGTCATTTCGACCAGGTCGCCGAGATCGATGGCCGCCGTGAAATCTGCGGTGCGGCCGGACTCCAGACGCGAATTGTCCAGCAGCACTTGCATTTCGCCCGACCAGTCCCGTAGCTCGGCGAACAGCACGCCGCCGAAGTCGCGAATCCGCAGGATCCGTCCGGTGACCGACACGGCGTCCTGGTCGTCGCTGCCCAGCGCCTGGGCCACGGTGTGACTGGGCGGAGACCCCACCGGGTAGGCGTCAATGCCGTTGCGCTGCAACGCCCTTAGCTTGGCCATGCGGACCCGCACCTGTTCGGGCAGGCGGCGCCGGTACTCCTCGGAGTCAACCTCGTCGCCACGTTGGATGCCGCTGACGTCCGGCGCCGATCCGTCTTCGTGCAGCAGCCCGGACTCCGCCAGCCGAGCCGGTACGGCGGGGTGGTGCCCGGTGTGCACCTTGTCGCGCCGGCTGAACGGCAGCACCAGGAAGCCCTCGGCCATGGCCGAGGCCACACCCACGCGGGGGATTAGCCGGGCGTCCTCATAGCAGGCGTAGCGCGGCACCCACTCCGGTTGGTACTTCATGTTCGAGCGGTACAGCGTTTCCAGCTGCCACCACCGGGAGAAGAACAACAGCAGACCCCGCCACAACCGGGCGATCGGGCCGGCGCCGAGCTGGGCACCCTGTTCGAATGCGGAGCGGAACATGGCGAAGTTCAGCGACACGCGGTTGATGCCGAGCCGATCGGCGTTCAGCGCGAGCTCGCTGACCATGAATTCGTTGGTGCCATTGGGGGATTGGGGGGACCGGCGCATCAAGTCCAGGGACACCCCGGTGCTTCCCCACGGCACCAGCGACAGCATCGCGACCACCTGGCCGCCGCGATCCAGCGCTTCGACCAGCAGGCACTCGCCGTCGGCCGGGTCGCCCAGCCGGCCCAGCGCCATGGAGAAGCCGCGCTCGGACTGCGTATCGCGCCAGGCGTTGGCGCGTGCGATCGTCTCGGCCATCTCCTGGTCGGAAATGTCGCGGTGCCGCCGGATGCGGACCGTCAGCCCCGCCCGGCGCGCCCGCGTCACGGCTTGGCGCACGCTGCGCATGTCCGGCCCGGACAGCCGGAAGTCGCTGGTCCGCAGGATCGCCTCGTCGCCCAGCTCCAGCGCGTTCAGGCCGCGGGCCCGATACACCTGCGCGCCTTGCGAACTCGCGCCCATGACACCCGGCGCCCAGCCGTAGGTCTTGCACAACGCCAGCCACGCCTCAACTGCCTGCGGCCACGCCCGGGGATCGCCCACCGGGTCACCGCTGGCCAGGCAGACGCCGACCTCTACGCGGTAGGTGATGGCGGCGCGGCCGCTGTGCGCGAACACCACCGATTTGTCGCGGCGCGTGGCGAAATATCCCAGCGAATCGTTCTTGCCGTACAGCTCGAGCAGCCCGCGGATCGCCGACTCGTCCTCCCCGGTCAGCGCGTTGTCGGCGCGTTGGGATTGGAACAACACGATGGCGGCCGCGATCAGCGCGAGCGCACCGAACAACCCGAAAATCGCGTTCATCAAGACGTGCGGCTTGCCCGTGAACAGGTCCGGGTCGGCGAGGGCGAAGCCGACCACCCGGTTGGCCACATAAGGCAGCCGGTCCTGACGGGCCAGCGATCCGGGGAACAGCTCGACCAGCCCCCAGGACAGCAGGATTCCGATCACGTCGCCAACGACCAGCACGGCGGCCGCCTTGAACAAGGCGGCGCGGCGGACCTTGGCCCAGAACTCCCGGTAGCTCAGCACCAGCAGCACGATCACGACGATGTGCAGCGCGAAGCCGAGGTTCTCCCCGAACGTCTCCGATGCCGTGTTGTCTCCGGCGGCGATGTCGGCGGCATTCCAGAAGGCGGCCAACACCATCTGGCCCAGCAACACCCACCAGGCAATGCGCTTGCGCGCGGTCAGCGCCGCAGCCAGCAGCGCCAGCACGAACGACCAGGCGATGCTGGTATCGGGAAAGTTGAACAGGTAGTCGTTGATGAATTCGCGGGGGGCCTTGATCAGCCACCGGATCAGGGGCGAGACGCTGGCCAGCAACGACAGGGTGGCAATGACACCAACGGTCCAGCCGGCCGCCGCCGGTACCCACCGATACCGGGAACTCGACCGGCTGCCGGAACGGGGCCCCGAAGCAGCAGAAGCGAGAGTCACAGACCGCGAGGATATGCCTTCGACCCGGGAAATGCCTGGCGAAGCGCCCACAGTCGGCGCCGCGAATTGCGACGGTGGCGGTGCGAAATCGCGTCCGCCAGCGAACTCCGGCGGCGGTGCCGCGGCGGTCGAGATGCTCAAGGAGGCCCGATGGCTGCTAAACTGATCGACGCGACCATCCCGGCTCAGGCCTGGGACAGTTAAGTGGAGTCCCCTCCCACCGCTAACTGCGAAATTATTTCAAGGTTCAGCGGTCCGGTCACAGGTGCCGAAAGGTACCTGTTCCGCGCATCTCGCGGGCGGTTTGAACCCGTTTCAATCCGTGATCGGTCGGCACCGGGCCCTGCTGCTGCAGGGCTTTTTTGCTGATGGTGTGGCGTCGCCACCGCTGAATCCCCGGCCCCAGTCACCGGTCGCAGCGAGTGGACGTAGAAGCCCAACAAGGGAGGCCCCATCAGCACTGAGACCCGCGTCAACGACCGCATCCGCGTACCTGAAGTCCGATTGATTGGCCCAGGAGGGGAGCAGGTAGGCATCGTGCGCATCGAAGACGCCCTGCGCGTCGCCGCGGACGCCGATCTCGACCTCGTCGAAGTTGCCCCCAACGCCAGACCGCCGGTCTGCAAGATCATGGACTACGGCAAGTTCAAGTACGAGGCGGCGCAGAAGGCGCGCGAATCCCGCCGGAACCAGCAGCAGACCGTGGTCAAGGAACAGAAGCTGCGACCCAAGATCGACGATCACGATTACGCGACCAAGAAGGGCCACGTAATCCGCTTCCTGGAAGCCGGATCGAAGGTGAAGGTCACCATCATGTTCCGCGGTCGTGAGCAGTCGCGGCCCGAACTAGGCTACCGGCTGTTGCAGCGGCTGGGCGCGGACGTCGCCGAATACGGATTCGTCGAGACGTCCGCCAAGCAGGATGGACGCAACATGACGATGGTGCTGGCACCGCATCGCGGCGCGAAGACCCGCGCCCGGGCGCGGAACCCCGAAGAAGTGGGAGCCGACGCGGCGCACGACGCCGATGACACCACCGGCGACACCACGACTTCATCGACCTGACCGATACGAGAACTGAGCGAGAACCAGAGGAAACATGCCAAAGGCCAAGTCCCACAGTGGGGCGACAAAGCGATTCCGGCGCACCGGGACCGGCAAGATCGTCCGTCAGCGAGCCAACCGCCGGCATCTGCTCGAGCACAAGCCGACCAAGCGGACCCGGCGGCTCGACGGCCGCACCACGGTCGCAGCCAACGACACCAAGCGCATCAACGCGCTGCTCAACGGCTGACCTTGCCCAGGCGGGCCGGGCCTGGCGCGGCCACCCGGACTCGCACCCTGACCATCACGTTTGAACGAGAGTAGGAATATCCATGGCACGCGTAAAGCGGGCAGTCAACGCCCACAAGAAGAGGCGCAGCATCCTGTCGGCCTCGAAAGGCTATCGCGGCCAGCGGTCCCGCCTCTACCGCAAAGCCAAAGAGCAGCAACTGCATTCGCTGCAGTACGCCTACCGGGACCGCCGGGCTCGCAAGGGCGAGTTCCGCAAGTTGTGGATTTCGCGGATCAACGCCGCGGCCCGTGCCAACGACATCACCTACAACCGGTTGATTCAGGGCCTGAAGGCCGCGGGCGTGGAAGTCGACCGGAAGAACCTTGCCGACATCGCGGTCACCGACCCGACGGCGTTCGCCGCACTGGTCGACGTCGCGCGCGCCGCGCTGCCCAAGGACGTCAACGCGCCCTCAGGAGAGGCTGCTTAACCCCGGTGCTCACCGAGCGCTCGGCCCGGGTGGCCGCGGCGGTCAAATTGCATCGGCACGTCGGACGTCGACGCGCCCAACAGTTCCTGGCCGAAGGCCCCAACCTGGTCGGGGCGGCGGCCGCGCGGGGGCTGGTGCGTGATGTCTTCGTCACCGAGGCCGCCGCGCAGCGGCATGCGGCCCTGCTGGCCACTCAGCACGGCCCGGTCCATGTGGTCACCGAGCGCGCGGCAAAGGCCTTGTCCGACACCGTCACCCCGGCCGGCTTGGTCGCCGTGTGCGACATGCCGGCGATTGGGCTGCGCGACGCGCTGGCCGGGTCACCGCAGCTGGTGGCCGTCGCGGTCGAGATCAGCGAGCCGGGCAACGCGGGCACGCTGATCCGGCTCGCCGACGCCATGGGGGCCGCCGCGGTGATCCTCGCCGGGCACAGCGTCGACCCCTTCAACGGCAAGTGCCTGCGCGCCTCGGCCGGCAGTATCTTCTCGCTGCCGGTCGTCACCGCCCCGGAGATCGAGGTGCTGCTGACGGCGTTGCGGGCCGCCGGGCTACACACGCTGGCCACCACGGTCGACGGCGGCACGCGGCTGGACGAGGCCGGTGAATTGTTGGCCATGCCGACGGCATGGCTGTTCGGGCCCGAATCGCGCGGGCTACCCGAAGAGATCACCGAGCAGGCCGACCATCGGGTGCGCATCCCGATGTCCGGCGGTGCCGAGAGCCTGAATGTGGCTGCGGCGGCAGCGATCTGCCTGTACCAGAGCGCCCAGGCGCTCGGCGTGCTGCAGCGTTTCTAGTGTTGTGAGTCGTTAATTCGCTTGCAGTAATTTGCGATGGATTCGAGGATTTGGTCGGCGGTCTTGGTCCAGA
>NZ_LQPT01000081.1 GCF_002102355.1 Mycobacterium sherrisii
CAGCGGCACTGACCGCCTAAACCATCAAGTCGAAGAATCACCCGACGGCCTCGTACACCACGTCCCTGGACTTGACCGTCCTGGGAGGATTCGCCGCCGGGCTACCCGCAGACCGCGCCGTACGAATGGTGGGACTGGCATGACTCTTATGGACAGCACGAGCCCACACGATGGTTCGGCGACCCCGACCCGAACGACCCCAACGACATTCGGCCACCGCGCGGCGATCGAGCATGGCGGGACGCGAATATTTCGTCTGAAAACACAAAAGCGCGGTAGCCGTCGAACGGCTACTCGCGCGCTATTCGGGCCGTGCAGAATTCGTTAGAGAATTCGGTGGTTTGCCCGATCGACCTGGTATCCGGCCGGAAACGACTTCTCGATGACCTGCAGTTGGTGGTCCACGCGGGACTCCAGCTCCAGCACGACGCAGCTATCGCCGAGAGATTTCGACTCGAGAACTATGTATCGCTGACCACAATCGGTGATCGGGTCGCCCGAGTGCAATTTCTCGACCGGCACCGACTCCGGAGTTGCATCTGCCTCCATCTCTGACACGTTAGGTCAATTCCGCTGGTGAGGAAATAGCCCGCGCCCCGACGCGACATCAGAGCATGCGTTTCACAAACCACCCGCCTCCGACCCGGAGCCGAGTAAATGCTGCCGGTCCGATGTTCGGCTGGGTTTGTGGACGGATTTGTGACTGTGGATAAGGACGTGGGGTGTCGGGGTTGGGGTGGGGTTGTGGGGCGTGTTTTGTCGTAGCCGGTCGTGAGGATGGGGGTATGTCGTTGACCGGATTGTCGAGCGCCGTGGTGGGGGTCAGCCCGAAGGAGCGGTTGGAGGTGTTGTTTGGGGAGTTGGCGGAGTTGACCGGTCAGCGCAATGCCATTGATGCCCGCATTGTGCAAATCACCGCCGAGATTGAGCGTGACGGGTTGTGCGGGATGACCGGTGCGCGGTCGGTGGCGGCGTTGGTGGCCTGGAAGACCGGGTCGTCATCGACCAACGCCCATACCATCGCCACCGTGGCGCATCGGCTCGAGGAGTTTCCCCGCTGCGCGGCGCAGATGCGAGACGGTCGAGTGTCACTGGATCAGCTCGGGGTGATCGCCGCGGGGGCGGGGCCGGGTTCTGATGAGCATTACGCGGCGCTGGCTCCGGTGGCCACGGTCAACCAGTTACGCACCGCGGTCAAACTCCAACCGCGACCCGCCCCCGAACCCCGCCCGGCCCCGCACGCCTCGATCAACAAGACCTCCGATGAGGAGTTCACCTGCTGGCGGATCAAACTTGCCCACCTCGATGCGGCGAGGTTCGAGGCGGCGTTGGCGTCGCACCGCGAGGCGCTACTCGCAGAGTGGAAACAGGATCACGCCACCAGCAACGGTGAGGTGGTGCCACCGCTGCCGGGGACGATGGAGGCATTCCTGCGCCTGGTGGAGACGGGCTGGGATGTCGAGGCGACCCGCCGCCCACACGGGCAACACACCACGGTGGTGGTGCACCTGGATGTGGCCGCCCGGGCCGCGGCGCTGCATCTGGGTCCGCTGCTGTCGGAAGCCGAACGCCAATACCTGACCTGCGAGGCCACCTGTGAAGTCTGGTTTGAACGCGACGGCCAACCCCTCGGCGCCGGGCGCAGCACCCGGGTGATCAACCGGCGGCTACGCCGCGCCCTCGAACACCGCGACCGCACCTGCGTGGTACCCGGCTGTGCGGCCACCCGCGGTCTGCACGCCCACCACCTCCTGCACTGGGAACACGGCGGTGCCACCGAGCTAGCCAACCTCGTGTTGGTCTGCCCCTACCACCACCGGGCCCACCACCGCGGCCTGATCACCCTCACCGGCCCCGCCGACCACCTGATCATCACCGACAACACCGGCCGCCAACTCAGCAACGCATCACTGGCACGCCCACCCCAACAACCCCCACCCAACGTGCCACCGTGTCCCGGACCCACCGGCGAACGCGCCCAATGGTGGTGGTACCAACCCTTCCAACCCCAACCACCACCCAACTAAACCACAACACCCAAACCCATTGGGACATAGACGATTTCGTCTCACATGGGTGACCCGCACCGGCGCGGAGGTGCGGCACGTCATCGAAGCACTAGGTGGCAACTGAGAACCGATAAGCGTTTCGTCTATCCCGGCGGCGGGCGCAAAGAATCGGGGAGTCAAAGTCAGCATCGGCGTCGCCGCGACCGGTGACGATCACACCGCGGGCATTGAGCTTGGCCAGAGCGTCAAAGTCTGGGTTCAAGCCGACGACAGACTGCACACAGCCGATTGCAAGCGAATGCATTCGAGCGCCTGTCGCCGAAGCCAGCCAATCACCGGTCACCAGAAATCCGACAGGCACACCGCCGTCGGGCTATCGGCAAGCGCTGCCGTTACGCTCGCGGATCGCTCGACGGCCGAACCGACCCGCGAGCCAGTTGGGCCAGCATCGCGTTGTAGGCGGCCAGGTCGGCGTCGTCGTCGCGATCGGCCGCCCGGTCGAGGCGCCGTGCGGTCCGCTCGTCGCTGCGCGCCCACTGCACCAGCAGGGCCAGCATCACGATCACGAGCGGCACCTCCCCCGCCGCCCAGGCGATACCCCCGCCCAGGTGCTGGTCACCCACCAGATCGGTGTGCCAACTCAAACCCAGGGACCGGTAGTAGGCCTCGCCGAGCACGGTGGGGGTGCCCATCAGCTCCACCCCGAAGAAGGCATGCAAGGGCAGCGAGGCGAACACCACACCCACCTTGGCCAGCGGCGGGATCGGCCGGGGTGTCGGGTCCACGCCGATCACCACCCAATAGAACAGGTAGCCGCTGACCAGGAAGTGCACATTCATCGCCAGGTGCCCGGAGTGACTGCCCACCGCGGCGTCGAAAATGCTACTGAAGTACAGGCCGTAAAACCCGGCGACGAACAGCACGGTGGCCACGATCGGATTGGTCAGCACGCGCGACACCTTGCTGTGCAGAGCGGCGAGGAGCCATTCCCGCATGCCGGGTGGGTCGTTGCGTCCGGCGGCGGGCAGCGCGCGCAGCGCGAGGCTAACCGGGGCGCCGAGCACCAGCAGGATCGGCACCAGCATCGACAACCCCATATGCGCGGCCATGTGCATGCTGAACATCGCCGGCATGTACCGGCCAACGCCCGACGAGGTGACAAACAGCAGGGTCAAACACCCCAACAGCCAGGCCAAAATGCGGCCAGCAGGCCAGTGGTCGCCGCGGCGCCGCAGCCGCAGTACCGCCGCCACATACAGCGCCGCGAAGACGATGGCGGCCGTGCCGAAGACCAGATCGAAGCGCCAGTCAAACAAGACGCGGGCCAGGGTAGGCGGTCCGTCGAAGTCGTAGCCGATCTCGGCTTCCGGGATCGACGGCAGCGGGTTCGGTGGTGGCGGCGGCGGGGTGCGGCCCAGCCCGACGGCGATGCCGAACGTCACCCCGAACAGGGCCGCCTCGGCGAGGGCCAACCGGATCAGGGGCTTGCGCGCCGCGGGATCGCGTTGCAGGGCAGCGACTCCCGTCCGGCGCTGCCGCCAGCCCAGCACGCCCAGCGCGCACAGCGCGACGAACTTGGCCAGCACCAGCCGCCCGTAGGTGGTGGTCAGCAGGTCCGACGGCAACACCCGCACCAAGGCGTTCATCACGCCGCTGAACCCCATCGCGACCCAGCACCACAGCGCGATCATCGAGAAGCGTCGCGCGGCCAGCGCGAGGTGGTCGCCCCCGCGCAGCGAATGGGCCAGCAGCGCCAGCAGGCCACCGGCCCACACGCTGGCGGCGACCAGGTGAATCAGCAGGCTGTTGGTGGCCAGGTCATGCGAGCCGCCGGCCGACGAGTGACCGGTGAGCCCGAGGGGAATTAAGGTGATCGCGGCTCCGACGCACAACAGCGGGGTCCACGACCAGCGCAGCACCGCGGAGCTGGCCAGCGTCACCAGCGCGGCCAGGACCGCCGTCCAGCGCCAAGCGGAGGCGGTGCTGATGAGGCTGGCCAGTGACCACAGCCGGAGCGGATCGAGCTGCTCGGACACCCGATGGCCGGACACGTCGGAAATCGTCAGCGGGATCAGCAGGACGGCGCACACCGTCCAGACCGCAGAGGCGACCGTTCCCAGCCGCAGCGCCCGGTAACCGCCGGCGTCCAGCACGCCGGACTGCTGCGGCGGCACCAGAAATGCCGCGAACAGGAACGATCCCACGGCCAGTACCGCGGCGATCTCCCCCACCGCCCGCACGAACGGCAGGCCCAGCGTGGTCGCCGGGCCGGGGTCGGGTAACCCGGTGGCCGTCAATGCCTCGGCCAGCGAGAGCGCTCCGATGCCGGCGGCCGTGCCACCGGCCAGCACCGCGACGCCGGTGAGCAGTGGCCACACCGTCTCCTGCGCACTGGCTGTGGACTGCCGACCCGTCATGCGTCCAGGGTATGGGCGGTCGCCGGCAAACCCCGCGCTACCCGGTCGGTCGGGCGGCGCGCTCCTCGCGTGCCCGGTACTCGCGGGCAAGGAATTGGTTGCGCGCGATGTTCTCGACGTAGTCGAAGTCGCGCAGAATGGCGCGCAATTCGCGCCGGAAGGCGATCCGGCGTTCGGCCAGATCCGGCGCCGGGCCGATCAGATCCTGATCGGCGACGACCTGCCGGGCGGTGGCGAAGAGCAGCGTGGACACCGACTCGCTGCTGCGCACCCGGGTTTGTGCCACGTATTGGCGGCCGACTCCGAGCGCCGACTCCGTGAGTTCCCGCTGCCCGACGTCGGCGGGCGCATCGCGCAGCACGTCGGCGACGATCTCGTAGGCCTCGAAGAACACCCGCAACATCGCGTCGGCCATCAGGGGGCGCTTGGCGAATAGCATCGCGTCGATCTCCTCGCCGCCGGCGGCGACGTGCGCTTGCCAGTCGTCGTGCCAGGCCATCTCCTCGGCGATGTGCTCGCGGAACGCCACCGAGTCGGCGAAATAGAAGTCGAATTTCAGCAGATCACGCAGCCGCATCGCCTGCGCCCAGAATGCCGCCATGCGGTCGCCGTCGACGGTACGGGCATGAGCCAGCGCAAGTTCGACAATCGAGGTCTCCAAGAAGGCGTGGATGACCGAGTTCCGGTAAAACGCGGCGGCGTGCTCGCTGTCGGGTGCGATGAGCCACACCGGTTCTCGCCCGCTGTCGACGCGGGTGATCGGGTGCCCACTCGACAGGGCGTCAACGGCCGCACGCACCCCATCCCGGGTGCGCAGCCGCAGCGCACTGGTGGACACGGGCGTCTGCTTGCGGTCGAGGTAGTCCAAGGAGTCCTGCAGCGTGTGGTGCAGTTGGTCCAGCGTCAGCGCCGCGCCACGCGTGGTCAGCAGCAACGCGCATACCAGACCCGTCGCCGTCACCGGCGTCGCACGCAAAATTCGCCACGCCACTTCGAACGACATCTTTTGCAGCGCAAGGCGTTTCGCGTCGCGGTCGTGGTCCAGCGGGCCGTGCGACGGGCCGAGGTATTGTCGCATCGACACGGCCTCGGGGAAGCGGACGTAGATCTTGCCGTAGTTACGTTCGCCCTGCGCCTTGATGAAGTTGTACAGCCACAGCACGCCCTCGGGTGTCTTCTCCCCGCCGCGAGCGTAGGCCGCGTACTCGGCCGTCTCGTGCAGCTGATCGAAACCGATCGAAACCGGTTGCAGCAGAATGTCTTCACTACGGCCATCGAGATACGCGTCGGCCACATAGGACATCAAACCGAGCTTGGGCGGCAGCATCTTGCCGGTGCGCGAGCGGGTGCCCTCGATCGACCAGCTCAGGTTGAACCGCTTCTCGACGATGTAACCGACGTACTCACGCAGGACGTACCGATAGAGCGGGTTGTTGGCGATGTCGCGGCGGATGAAAATGACGCCGGAGCGCCGCAGCAGCGGGCCCATCAGGCCGAATGACAGGTTGATGCCGGCGAATACATGCACCGGTGGCAGCCGATTCTCCTGCATCGCCACCGGCACCACGGCGCCATCGATGTAGGAGCGGTGCGAGAACAGCAGGACCGCGGGATGGATTTCCAGCGCGTTGCGCATGGCGGCGACCTGGAAGGCGTCATAATCGATTTCGGGGTCGAATCCGCGGCACACCGCCCTGGCCAAGACGGAAACGAGGTCGACGGACACCCGGCTCCACCCGGTGGCCAACTCGTCGAGCATCTTGCCCGCCTCCTCGACGGTCGCGCCCGGAATGGCTTTCAGCCCGGCGCGGAACCGGGAGGACGCCAGGATCTCGGGTTTCAACAGTCGAGGAGATTTGTATTGCGGGCCCAGTATCCGGTACTCGGCCCGCTCCAACGCCAAAAGCGCTCGGCGCGTGACGAATTGGGCGAAGTCGCGCTCGTCCTCGCCGACGGTGGTGTCGTGCCACTGCTGACGGAGTTCGGACACCTTGGCTGCTTCACCGGCTACAACCCGGGCTCGGTGCGGATCGCTACGCACGATGTGGCGCTGGCGACGGGCATTGGGGTGGTAGGGATCCCAACCCGGCAGCAGCCCGGCGACTTTCGCGACTCTGCCGCGATCCGGGGCGGGCAGCCAGAACACCCGCACCGGCACGATAAACCGGTCCTCCCCCGAAGCCAGTTGATCGGCAAGAAGATTCAGCGCCGACGACGACGCGCCGGCGGGCAGTTTGAGCACATCGAGCTTCACATCCGGGTTGCGTGCTCGTTGCTGACCCAGCCAGTCCATCACCAGCTGGGTTTCGACACCAGACCGCATGGACGCCAGCACCAGCGAATCCTGTGCCGTCAGGACTGCGCTGCTAGCCGCGGCCAATTGCGTCACGTGCGCCCTTCGGGCGGGGAGGTCATCTCGGTGTCGGATTCCTTCGGGGCCGGCTGCGGCGTCTGACCGTCTTTAAGCGCAACTTCCGATAGGTTCGGATGCTGCGGGGCGGCCTGGGGTTTGGCAGCAGGCTTGGGCGCCGCCTTCTTGGGCGCCGCCTTCTTGGGCTTCGCTTTCTTGGCCGGCGCCTTGGCCTTCTTGGTCGGGGACTTGGCCGGCCCTGATTTCTTCGCCGCCTTCTTCTCGGCGTACAGATCGACCTCGGGCAGTTCGTCAGCCGGCCAGTTGGCCAACGTGTCCAGATACAGCTGGCGCACCTCGGCGATGCGGTCGGGCAACGTCTCAACGGTCCAGTCCTGCACCGAAATCGGCGGGAACACCGCGACGTCCACCGTGCCCGGATTGATCGTGGTGGAGTTGCGGGCGGCGACGAGCTCCGCGTTACGGATCACGATGGGCACGATCGGAATCCCGACCGCCATCGCGATCCGGAAGGGCCCCTTCTTGAACGGCCCGACCTCGGTGGTGTCCATCCGAGTACCCTCGGGCGCGATCAGAATCGACAGGCCCTTCTTGGCCCGCTCCTCTACCGTGCGCATCGTTTCCATGGCGGCGACCGGATCGTCGCGGTCGATGAACACGCCGTCGGTCAACCGGCCCAGCGTGCCGATGATCGGGTCCTTTTGTAACTCCTTTTTGCCCACGGCGACCCAGTTGTCGCGCACCAGCGAGCCGGCAATCAAGGCATCAACCTGGTTACGGTGATTGAAGATGAACACCGCGGGGCGCTGCGCGGTCAGGTTCTCTTTGCCGATGACATTCAGGCTGACACCGGCGGTCATCAGCAACGACTGCGGGAACGTCGAGGTGAAGAAGTTGACGCCACGGCGGCGGCTGCCGGTCAACAAACCCACCCCCACCGCGCCGGCCGCGACCGGGAACATCGACCCGATGCCGGCCAGGGTCCGTATCTGCCGTCGCAATCCCACCGGACCGCGACTGTTGAAACGCAGGATCGGCCAGCCGCGCCGCTTGGCGACCGCGGCCATCTTGCCTTCAGGATTGGTGGGGCGTGGATTGCCGACCAGATACATCAACGCGACGTCCTCGTCGCCGTCGGCGTAAAAGTAGCTGTCTTTGAGATCGATGTCGTGTTCGGCCGCAAACCGTTGCACCGCAGCGGCTTTGCCCGGTCCCCATAGGATGGGCCTCACCACCTTGCCGGTCAGCAGTCCGTCTTCGTTGGTCTCGAACTTGTTGGTCAGGGTGTTGGTGATGCCCAGGAATCGGGCCACCGGGTTGACCTGGATGGTCAGCGCTGACGAGCTGAGCACCACGGTGTGGCCGCGGGCGACGTGGGCGCGCACCAGTTCCCGCATCTCCGGGTAGATGCGCGACTCGATCCGTTGGGCGAACAGTCGCTCGCCGATCTCGTCCAGGTCGGTCAACAGCCTCCCAGCCAGCGCGGCGGAGGCCTTACCGATCAGGTCCTCGAACTCGATGCGCCCAAGAGTGTGGTTGAGACCCGCCTGAACCATGGAAAGCAACTCCCCAACCCCCATGTCGCGCCGCCGCAGCCGCTCCTGGGTCAAGATGACGGCGGTGAAACCGGCGACCAGGGTCCCGTCCAGGTCGAAGAACGCGCCGATCTTGGGCCCGGGCGGACTGGCGAGGATCTCGGCGACCGAACCGGGTAGCCGCAAATCCTTTGCGGGCGCTCCCTTCTGGTTGTCTTCGGCGGGGCTCATGAGCTCGACACCGATCGCGACGTCGCTTCGGTTTGGGCGACGAACGACGCGGGCACCGCGCGTGGCGGCGGGTCACCGGCGAGCGCGAGGATCTCATCGAAGCCCTCCAGCAGGCATTGGGCGAACAACGCCTCCTCTCGCACCGCCGCGCGGTCATAGCGCACGGTGATGGTGCACCAACCCCCTCGCGAAATCAGCACCACCATCATCGCGACGCCGGGTAACGGACCAATGCCGTACTGCCGCAAGACTTTTGCGCCGGCAATGTACGTGTCGCCCGGGTACACCGGAACATTGCTGGCCTGTACATCCGAGCCGATGACCGAGCCGGTGATGCCCTCTAGCACCGCCGAGGGCAAGACGCTGAGCACCGGCGCCAACGCACCGATGATGTTCATCGCCGGCTCGTCGCGGCGCTGGGTCATCTGGGCGCGGATCTTCTTCATGCGCGACACCGGATCCGCGGTACCCAGTGGCGCGGCCAGGTTCACGCCGGTGAACCGGTTGCCGCCGGCAGTGTCGGCGTCGGCCCGCAGCGAAACCGGCACCGCCATCGGCAACGTGCCGATCGGTACTCCGAGCGCCTGGTGGTAGCGGCGCAGCGCGCCTGATAGACCGGCCAGGTACGCGTCGTTGATCGATCCGCCGCCGGCCTTGGCGGCCTTGTGCAGATCGGAGAGTCGGATGTCGATCGCCTCGGTGCGCGACGCCAGGCTGCGCCGACGCAACAACGGCGAAGGCTCCGCGGCGCGATTGATCACCCGCACTCCCGACACCGCGTAGTCCACGATTCCCGAAACCGTCGACACCGGTTCCAGGACGGCCCGACCGGCGGCCGACACCGCCCCGGCCACCGCACCCACGACACCGCCGACGATGTTCAGCGGCAAGCGGTTTAGGCCCTGGCGCATCAGGTCGTTGGGCGACAGGTCTTGCGGGACCGGCACCGGCGGTGTCGGTTTGGCCGGCGGATCGCGTTCGAGATCGTAGATTTCGGCGAACATCTCGACACCACCCACACCGTCGGTGACGGCGTGGCTGACGTGCAGCAGCGTCGCGGCCTTGCCGTCGGGCAATCCTTCCACCAGGGTGGCCGTCCACAGCGGCCGCGAGATGTCCAGTGGCGACTGCAAAATCAGCTCGCCGAGGTCGAACACCTGGCGCAGCGTGCCCGGTTCGGACACCCGCAGCCGGCGGACGTGGAAGTCCAGGTTGAAGTCGGGGTCGACCACCCAGCGCGGGGACGCGGTGGGCAATGTCGGCACGACGACCTTCTGCCTAAGCCGCAGCACCTTTCGCGACGCGTTCTCGAACCGGGTCCGGAACCGGTCCCAGTCCGGCGTGCTATCAAGCAGTTCCAGCGCCATGATGCCCGAGCGGGTACGCGGGTTGGCTTCGCCACGATGCAGCAGATAGTCCACCGGCCCCAGCTCGTCGGGCAATCTGGGACGTCCGTCGGGCTCAGCCATGATCATCAACTCGACGCGTCAACCTCGTCACAGCCGATCAAGCCTCCTGATTCAGCTTCATCACCCGGATAGCCCCACCAACGCTAGTCGGGATGACGGGCCGGTGAAAGGCACGATTCGGTCGCTACGCGAGCCGGTCACGGGTCGTGAGCCGTGCGCAACTCAGCTGGCTGAGGTCGCCGAGAGCGGCCACGAGTCGATCAGCGAGCTGTCCCGACGGCCGTAGACGATGCCCAAAAAGTCGCCGACGGCGTTGGCGGCCAGCCGCGACCGGGCCGTGGACAGGATGTCGAACGCGTGGTGGGCGTTGGCGAGCTCGGCGTGCGCCACCACCGGGGCGCCGGCCGCACGCATCGCCGCGCAGAAGTCCCTGGCCTGGGTGCAGGGCACCAATTCGTCCTTCTGTCCGTGCAGTACGAAGAAGGGCGGCGCTTGGTCGTGGACGTAGGAAATCGGCGACGCCGCGCGGAACCGTTCGGGTGTCTCGGTGTATCGAGCGCGCATGACGAACTGTTCGAGGAACGGCATCATCAGCTCGTGCATGGTGTCGGCGTTGGTGAAGTCGTAGACCCCGTAATAGGGCACCGCCGCCTGGACCGTGGTGTCGGCCTCTTCGAATCCCGGCTGGAATTGCGGATCGTTGGGGGTCAGCGCCGCCAATGAGGCGAGGTGTCCGCCGGCCGAGCCGCCGGTGATGGCGATGAAGCTGGGGTCGCCGCCGTAGTCGGCGATGTTCTCGCGGACCCAGGCGATGGCCCGCTTCACGTCGATCAGGTGCGCCGGGAAGGTGGCCCGCGGGCTCTTGCTGTAGTCGATCGACACGCAGATCCAGCCCAGTTCGACCATCCGGCTCATCAGCGTGTAGGCCTGACCGCGTTTCCCGTTGACGGCCCACGCCCCGCCGGGGACCTGGATCAACACGGGCGCGCGCCGGCCAGGCGTCGTGTCGTGGCGGCGCCAGATGTCCAGCAGATTGTCGCGACCGTGCGGCCCGTAAGCGATATCGGAGGTCTGTGCGGCATACCGACGGTGTGGGCCGGGTCGCTTCAACAGCCCGCCGCGTGGTGCGCATTCGGACTCTTCGCAGGCGGGGTGGCACACATCGTCGACATATCCCGACCCGAACGTCTCCTCGAGCGCCGCGGTGAGCGTCTGCTCCGCGCGCTGGCCGGCCCAGGTGGCGCCGACCCGACCGATCGCGGGCGTCGAGACTCGCGACAGCGCGTGCCCGGTTACCACGTGCGGGGGAAACTCGGTGGTCAGCCAGCCGGCAAACCAGCCCACGGCGAACGGCGAACCGCGCAGCAGCAGGGCGGCCGCCCGGGACGCGCCCCTGGCCTCGGCCAACAGGCGGAACGCTTGCGCACCAGCACTGGCGTACCGCCCGGTCTTGCTCCTGGCCACGCCCATCGAACGGCTCTCCTCGACCTCATGCACACGCCTCGTTGCGGTTAACAGCCGTTTACCGGCTGATGTTGTCCGTGTGTCGAGGGTCTATACGATAACCGGTTTCGCTAGCGGTGCAATGCTTTTCGCGCGTGTCGCGCCGGCGAGTCGGGGTTGCGGGCATTCTTGGATAGACTGACCTGCGCATTGCCTCCGTAGCTCAGGTGGATAGAGCAAGGGCCTTCTAATCCCTAGGTCGCAGGTTCGAATCCTGCCGGGGGCGCAGGTCAGAGAAGATTTTTAGTGCTTCAAATATACCTCGATTCACCGCTTATTCGGCGGATTTGGAGCGGTACCCGACACGGCCGTGTCGAGCAGGTCAGCGACCTCGGAGTGCACCTGGCCTCGTTTCATGTACGTGTCCTGTGTCATCGACACCTTGGCGTGGCCGAGCTGGTCAGCACCGATGCGGGCAGACAAGCCGCCCTCATCGATCAAGGTCGCGACGGTCTTGCGGAACGAGTGCGACGTCACGTCCGGTACGCCGAGCGCGGCACGGGCCTCGCGCCACTGTTGCGAGAAGTTGTCTGGATCGCGCAACGTGCCGACCGATGACGGGAAGATCACCTCGCACTCCCCTTCGATTGCCCGCCTGCGGCGCGCATTGAGCGCGTCGGCAGCGAACTTCGGTAGCGGTACCGTCCGGGCACTGTCCTCTGTCTTGGTCTCCGCGACACGCATTACACCCTTGCCCGCCGCCCGAACAACCTTTCCTGAGAGCCGTCGTCCGCCGGGATCATGCAATGCCTGTAGCCGAAGCTGCGGTAATCATCCGGCTGCCCCAGGTTTTCCCAGCCGTCAACCCAGAGGGCGCCCGCGGGCAACGGGACATCAGGGACGTCAGGTCGCAGATTATTGGTGGTGGTCATGGCCACTTCCTTTCGAGAGGAGTTGTTTGGAGAAGTATTATTTATAGCATTGCTATAACATATTCAACAAGGGCATTTTCGGCAAACGCCGAAAAACAAGGCGGGGGCGACGGAGATGCTTCTAGCGACGCTATACTGATCGGACCATGAATCACTTGGCCCTGATCAGACGCGCCGTCAGGCGCCGTGAACGGCATCGCGCGGACGACGACGCCGAGATACGTCGCCTCGTCTGCGAAGGCTTCGCCCAGGGCATTCCCGGTCGGGAGCTTGCCGACGCCGTAGGGGTATCAGTGCCCCGGATCTACCAGATTCGCGACGGCCGGCGTTGAGCACGTTCTCCGAGGTTAAGATAGACACATCGACTCCTTGTCAGTCGGTCACTCCCCGGCCTGCTCGCGCAGGCGCGGGGACTCTTCAATTTCTGCCGTTTATTCGGCGAATATGGCGGGCCTACGCCGTTAATTCCCGTTAGCTCCGGTTTGATCCAGTTGGCTTAAACCCTTGTGCCACAGCGTGAGTCGTTATCTCACGTTACTTTCCGGAATGTGCCATAACGCTAAATTTCCTAATCCCTAGGTCGCACGTTCGAGTCGTGCCGGGGGCACCAGCAGGTTGTATTACCTCGGGTGATGCTTGGATCAGGCGGCCGAGTCGGGCTTCGACAGGCTGTCGAGGTCCGGCAGGGGCTTGCTGCAGATTCCGTGAGCCTCGCGGTCGGGCAGTCCGAAGAGGCGTAGAAGTTCCTGGGTCACTTGGTCGGCGATGACTCCGTCATCGCGATCGGGGCGGTCCCTGATGAGGACGCCGGCACCTATCAGGACGCCACCCGCGATGGTGAGCGCTAGGTCTGGGTCGGCGATGGTGAAGCGCCCGGCCTTGATGGCGGCGGAGAGATCGCGTCGCGCTCGCGGGGCGACGCCGCGCTCGGAACTGATGAGCGCGAGCCCGTTGTTCAGGATGATCTGGGACTCCCGCGGACGTCGACGGAACAGCCGTCCGGTCAACCGGAAGCTGCACGCGAAGGTTTCGGCGGGATCGTCGATGGGTGCGGTCAACGCGTCGAGCAGCGCTCCGTGCGCGTCGAGGACGTCGGTTACCGCGGCGTCGAATAGTTCGTCCTTGCTGCTGAAGTGGTTGTAGAAAGAGCCCATCCCCACGTCGGCGGCCTGGGTTATGTCCAGCACCGGGACATTCAGCCGCCCTTCGGCGATGAACGTCTGAGCGGCTTTGATGAGTGCGGCGCGGGTGCGCTGTTTCCGGCGCTCGACCCGGTTCGCCGTCTGCTCGTTTGGAACGGTCATGGGACTCCTTGGCATCGTGCGCTGCGCACATTCTAGGCCCTTATCTCAGAAATGAGGATTTCGTCAAAATGTCTTGACTGAGCGTAACGTCGTATGTGACGATTTCGTCAGACACGCGGGAAGAGGTCCGGTGAGTCACAGAGTCGACGTCCATCACGACATCCACAGTGCGCACGGGGCACTTCGCGGCGAGCATCCCGGAAGGTCGCGCAATCCGGTGATCAAGGTGCGCGACATCGCCTGGCTGGAGTTCGACAAACCCGACCTGGTACGCGCTGAGGCTTTCGCCCGCGCTTTCGGGTTCCAGGTGTCGCTGAGCTCGCCCGACGAATTGCACCTGCGCGGAACCGATCCCGGTGCGGCGTGTGTGATCGTCCGGCGCGGCGATCGCAGTCGCTTCGCCGGAGTTGCCTTCGCCGCGCACGACGAGATCGACGTCATCAAGCTCGCGGACGCCGTCGGAGTGCCGGCGCGACCGCTCCCCGAGACCACAGGGGGCTTGGTGGCCGAGTTGGTCGATCCCAGCGGCATACCGGTGCGCGTCGTGGCCGGCATGCGTGAGTTACCCGCACTCCCGTCGCAACCACCCCAGCCCGTCAATGCCGACCACGAGGTTGCACAGATCAACACGACGCTGCGTCCGCCGCGGGTGCCGGCGCGCGTGCAGCGACTCGGGCACGTGGTCTTGCAGTCGACGAGGTATCTGCAGTCGCTCGACTGGTATCTCGACAACCTCGGCATGATCGTCAGCGACTTTTTGTTCTTCCCGGGTCAGCGAGAACGCGGACCCACCATGAGCTTCATCCGTTGCGACCGGGGCGCCACGCCGACCGACCACCACACCCTGGCGATGGCTCTTGGCCCGCGCGACCGCTACGTTCACTCCGCCTACCAGGTCGCCGACCTCGACGCACTGGCGGCCGGCGGTGAGTACCTGGCCGATCGCGGCTACGCCCGGTCATGGGGCATCGGCCGTCACATCCAGGGCAGCCAACTGTTCGACTACTGGCGCGATCCGGACGGTTTTCTGGTCGAGCATTTCGCTGACGGCGACATGTTCGACGACACCGTCGAACCCGGATGGGCACCGTTGACCGCAACCGGACTAGCGCAATGGGGTCCCCCGGTTTCCAAAGACTTTCTGGGAACCAGCCCCCGGCTCGTCCTCGACGAAGCGCTGTCGATGATCACCGGACTTCGCCGCGACAACGAATTCGACCGCCACCGCCTTTTCGGCCTACTGAGAGCAGCCTCCTCGTGACCATCTCCGTCCTGCGCACCGCCAACGCCTGGTACGTCCGAAACAGCAACGGCGCCAAACGAATTCGCACCGATGCCAGCACCACCGCGGAGTTGCTCGCCGACCGCGCCGCAATCGCGGCCGCCGCCGCCGACAGCGGGGCCGACGTCGTCGACCCCGCCGAACTGCAGCTGCAGTCTCCGCTCACGAAGCCGTGCCGGGTCATCGCACAGATGACCAATTTCGAGTCCCATGTCAAGGATTCGGGGATGGATCCCAAAACCATGCCGCTGACCTTCTTCCGCAAGTCGTCGGCCTCGATCAGCGGCCCCTACGACGACATCGTCAAACCCCGCCACGTCCGCTTCCTTGACTACGAGGTGGAGATCGGCCTCGTCATCGGGCGGGATCTGCCGGTGGGAACCTCGATTACCGACGCTAATTTGCCCGAGGCCATCGCGGGGCTGGTCATCACCAATGACGTCTCTGCGCGAGATGTCCAGTTGCCCCAGACGCAGTTCTATGAAGCCAAGTCCTATCCGACATTCACCCCCACCGGCCCGGCGCTAGTCCTGCTCAGCGCCGAAGAGCTCGTCCGCTTCGGCGATCTGCGGCTGCGGCTGTCGGTCAATGGTGACGAACGGCAGAACGCACTCGTCGAGGGCGACATGCTCTACCGGCCCCTGCGCGCCCTGCAGTCGTTGATCCGCTTCCAGGACCTCTTCGCGGGCGACCTGATCCTGACCGGCACACCCATGGGCACGGCGCTGAGCGCGCCGCCCAAGCCGATCGAGATCATCGGCTCCTTGTTGCCGCCCGCGGTGAGGTGGAAGGCATTCTTCAAACGTCAGGCGGACAACAAGAAATACCTACAGCACGGCGACGTCGTCGAGGCCCGGGTGGCCACCGACGACGGTGCCATCGACCTCGGCACCCAACGCACGACGGTCGTCTACGCGTGAGCCGTTAGCTACTCAGCGCCCTGGTCAGTATGCACACCGAAGGCGTGGAGTTCGTCCCGGTCGTCGTGATCGGCGCTGGACCCACCGGCGTCACGGTTGCGACCCTGCTCGCGCAGTACGGCATCGACGTGTTGATCCTCGATCGGTGGGAGGGCGTCTACCCCCAGCCACGCGCGGTCCACATGGACGACGAGGTCATGCGCGTCCTCGCCCGCCTCGGCATCGCCGACCGATTCGCGGAGATTTCGCGTCCGGCGCTCGGATTGCGACTGCTCGACAAGAGGCATCGGGTGCTCGCCGAGTTCAGTCGTACGACCGACGTTGGCGTGCATGGTTTTCCGCAGGCGAACATGTACGACCAGCCAGAATTGGAGCGTCTGCTGCGCGCCAACCTGCAGGACCACCCGCGTGCCGTCCTGCGCGGTAACAGCGAGGTCACCGAAGTCGCCGAGGGCCACCAGGGCCTGGTGCGCGTTACCTACACCGACCGCGGCGGCGGAGCGGAGCGTGTCGTCGACGCGACCTACGCGTTGGGTTGCGACGGTGCCAACAGCATCGTCCGCTCGCGCATCGGTAGCACCATGCAGGACATGCGCTTCGAGCAGCGCTGGCTGGTCGTCGACATCGCCACGGCCGCAGCTCTCGATCAATGGGAGGGCGTGCATCAGGTGTGCGATCCGGTGCGTGCGGCGACCTACATGCGCATCGGCGAAACACGTTACCGCTGGGAATTCCGCCTTCTTGACGGCGAGACGGCGGAGGACTTCGCCGATCTGCCCGCTCTGGCGCCCTTGATCGGCGCGTGGACGGCCGGCACCGACCACCATGATCTCGAGCTGATTCGAGTCGCCGAGTACACCTTTCGAGCCCGAATCGCCGACAAGTGGCGCCGGGGGCCGATCTTCCTCCTCGGAGACGCCGCGCACCTGACTCCCCCGTTCATCGGCCAGGGACTGTGCGCCGGGTTGCGGGACGCGATGAATCTGGCCTGGAAAACCGCCGGCGTGCTGCACGGCGCGTTGCCCGATGCGGTGCTGAATAGCTATGAGGCAGAACGCAAACCGCACGCTCGTTACATGATCGCGACGGCCTTGGCGATGGGGAGGGCGATGACGGCAGGCGGACGGCTCGGAGCTGCCCTCCGCCATCTGATCGTGCCGCGCCTGCGTCTCGTACCCGGCCTCCATGACAAGCTCGTCGACGGTGTCACCCCCGCACTGCGCCGGTCGGCACTCGTGTCCAGGAACGGCGGGCTCCGCCGTGGACTGGGCGGCCAGCTCGCACCGAACACACTGCAGGCCAACGGCATTCGGCTCGACGACATTCAGGGACGCAGGTTCGCGGTGATCACCACGAAGTCGCCGCGCACAGATCAGCGCGCATCCATCGACGGCCGCGGAGCGTGTCTGATCATCGCCGAACGCAACACCGAGCTGTTCGTATGGCTATCCCGCGCCCGGACCAATGTTGCCGTCGTGCGCCCGGACGGCACCGTGATGGCGGCGGGCAGCGATCTCGACAAACTCTTGCCCAGCCTTCCCCAGTTCGGTTCGGCGAACACCAAACCCGCCAGTGCTCGCCTGCTCTCCGAATAGCCGACGAGGAGACGACGAGGAGACGTCGAGGACAACCCTGACCACCTCCAACGGACCCGTCACGACCCCGGCGCAGGGTTGCCGGCGGCCGGGCAACCGGCGTCGGCAGGCAGGGCAACGTCGGGCGCGATGCGCCGCAACGCATCGGTCAGCTGGGCAACCTGATCGGTGGTAAGCCTGTCGAAGACATAGGTACGCACGGCCGCGACGTGACCGTGCGCCGCGGCGCTCACCTTGCCAAAACCCTTGTCGGTCAGGATCGCATCGGTGAGACGACCGTCGTCGGGGTTGGGCTGGCGACGCATATATCCGGCGGCCTCCAGGCGCTTGACGACGTGCGACAGCCGGGACAGCGACCCATTCGTCACCACCGCCAGCGCTTTCATCCCCAGCATCCGCGTGGGTTGTTCGGCGAGGACACCCAACACCCGGTATTCGTATTGGTTCAGGCTGGCATCCCGCCGAAGTTGCGCGTTGAGCGCCGCGGGCAGCGTGAACAGGACGCGCACCAGCTCCAGCCACGCAGCACTCTCCGCGTCGGTTAACCACTGTGTCCCCTTGGCCATACTCCGACCCTAGATGACTTGACGCTTCAACTGAAGCGGGCTAGGTTGTCTTCACCATTGGCTTGAAGCGTCAACTGACCGCGGAGGCGACCGGATGAACGTCACGTTGTGGATCCTGCAAGGCATTTTGGCCGTTGCTTTCGCCGGCGCCGGCGGGATGAAACTGGGCTTCTCCAAAAAGGCGCTCGCCGACCGCGGCATGAACCTCGACGAGCTTTCCGCCGGATCCGTGAAGGCGCTGGGAGCCGCCGAAGTGTTGGGCGCTATCGGCGTGGTGTTGCCGGCAATCGTGCACATCGCGCCCGTCCTCGTGCCGGTGGCGGCCACCTGCCTGGGGATCGTGATGGTCGGTGCGATCGTCGTCCATGTCCGCCGCGCCGAGTACGCGGCCCTGCTGGCGCCGGCGGTCCTTCTGGTGGCGGCGGCCGTCGTCGCGTGGGGCAGGTTCGGTCCCTACGCCTTCTGACGCCCACCTCGTTCACCACGACGTCACCCGCCGTTATCGCTACGTTCCGGACGAGGGCTCAAACGGGTGAAATGGGCCACCCCGTTGGTAAGGCCACCCTTAGTTTCGCCGTCCGATATGTCAGCATGGGAGCGTGATTGCACGCCGACTCGATGGTCCGTGGGGTGTCGCAGCAGCGGCAGCATGCGCGACCCTGCTGAACCTGTCCATCGCGGCCGTCCCCGCGTCCGCCGCAACGTGCCCCGACGTCGAGGTGACCTTCGCTCGTGCCACCGACGAGGCGCCCGGCGTGGGTGCGGCCGGCCAAGAATTCGTCGATTCGCTGCGCTCGCAGGTGGGCGGTCGCACCGTTGGGGTGTACGCGGTCAATTACCCGGCCGACGACAATTTCGCGCCGTCGGCCTCCGCTGGAGGCAGCGACGTGCACTCCCACGTGCGGTCGATGGTCGCCGACTGTCCGAACACGAAGCTGGTGCTGGGCGGAACTTCGTTGGGCGCCATGGCAATCGATCTGGCCACCATCGCCCGGGCCCCTATCGCGGGGCTGATCCCCGACATCCTCACCGCGGACGAGGCGGACCACGTCGCCGCGCTGGCGCTGTTCGGCAACCCGTCGGACCGCTACCTGGGGGCGCCGGTGAGCGAGGTCAGTCCCTGGTACGGGGCCAAGGCCATCGACCTGTGCGCCACCGGCGATCCGGTGTGCACGCCCGGTGGACCACTGGCGCTGCCATCGCACGACGAGCTGTTTTCGCCGGTCGCGCGTTCCTATGCGCAATCCGGAATGCCAAGTCAGGCAGCAACTTTCGTAGCCGGCCGGCTGTGACGCAGACGGTTCAGCTGGCGGGGGTGAACGCCAGCACCGGAATGAGTCTGGATCCCGCGGTGTCCTGGTATGTGCCGTACGGCGATGTCGCTCCGCCGGCGAGGCCGAACAACCGGTCGCGCTCCGTGCCGGTGACATCCTCGGCGATAAAGCGGCCGCTGAATCGACCCGCCTCGATCGTCACCTCCGGGTGGGCCTTGACGTTGTGATACCAGGCCGGGTGACGGGTAGCGCCGAAGTTCGAGGCGATCACGATGATCCGCCCCGGTCGGTGAAGTAGACCACCGTCGAGGTACGCCGAATTCCGGACTTGGCGCCGGTGTGGGTGAGTAACAATGCCGGAAACGGTGTGACCATCGACAACCGGCCGCCGCTGCACCGGAGCAGGGCCGGATCGAGGCGCGGGGCGATGTTGCGCATCACCCAGATGCCCAACGGCGATGTGGCCAGTTGCGTGACCACACGGCGGGCGAGGGAGCTGGCCGGTACCACCTCGGGAATATGCACATCTGGGATGGTAAACCGGGTTCACCGCGCCGAACCCCATGACAACGACCGCTGCCGAACCGAATCTCCTTGGGACACAACTTAAATCACAATCTCCTTGCGGTGCCACTATGCGGCGAACAGCGCTCGACAATCGAAAATCGCGGCGTGACAGCCGAATTCACTCAAGATGATATTGATTACGGGTACCCGGTCGACAACGATCCCGGAGGGCGCGGACTAAAGCAAACCTGCAACGCGGGGCTGCCACTCACGGTGGTGGGGGCGCGCCGGTATCGGGCGGCGGCTCGGGATACGGCGGCGGTCCGCCCGGCACCGGATGTGCGCAGTCCGGCACGACGATGATCGTTTTCCCGACCATCGTCCACGTGATACCGCATTCCATCGGCACCACCTCGGGTGGTGCAGCGCGGGCCGTCGCCGTATCCCGAGCCATCACGATCGCGGCAGTAATCAGTGCCGGCCGGATGAGGTGGGAAATGAGTTTGCACGCACCGGCCATTCCCCAGCCTGAAATAGCAGACCGTGGAGCGCAACTCGAGGAGCAGCTACGGCCTGCCGGTGCGTTCCCGGTGCTTGCAGCCCGGCCAGCAACACGGCCGGCGCTGGCCTTCCTGCAGCTCTTCCTGAGTCCGCCGAATGCGCCGCCGCCGGGTCGCCTCTTGCTTGGCGTCCTCGACCCAGCAGATGAACTCGTTGCGCGCCAGGGGTGTGATGTCTTTCCAGGCGGCAAAGGCGGTCGGGTTGCCGATCAATGCCTCGCGCAGGTCCGCGGGCAACTCGTGCACCACCCCGCCGGGTATGCGTTGGCTGGCCATTCGGCCAGATTAGCGGGCGGTCAGGAACCCAGCGTGTACTGCCGCACCAGGTCGTCGGGTGGCTGCGGCGTCGCGCATGGCCGCGGACCGCAGCGAACACGGTTGAACCTGCGCGGGCGGGTTAACGTCCGACCGCCAAGTAGCCTTTAGCTCGCCCACTGACGTCGCCGACCCGGAGGTGCCCGATGGCCCAATCCGATTTCGTCCTGCTCCGCGTGGACAATCGCGTCGCGCTCATCACGGTCAACGACCCGGACCGGCGCAACGCGCTGACGGGTGAGAGCTCGGCGCAGCTGCGCGCGGCCGTCGAACGGGCCGAAGCCGACCCGCACGTGCACGCCCTCGTCATCACCGGGGCGGGCAAGGCGTTCTGCGCCGGCGCGGACCTCAGCGCGCTGGGCGCCGCGGGGACCGGTGCCGCGGAATCGGGTCTGCAGCAGCTCTACGACGGGTTCATGGCCGTGGGCAGTTGCACGCTGCCGACCATCGCGGCCGTCAATGGCGCCGCGGTGGGCGCCGGGTTGAACCTGGCGCTGGCGGCCGACGTGCGCATCGCCGGGCCGGGCGCACTGTTCGACCCCCGGTTTCAGAAGCTGGGGTTGCATCCCGGCGGCGGCGCGACCTGGATGCTGCACCGGGCGGTCGGCCCGCAGGTCGCGCGCGCGGCCCTACTGCTCGGCATGCGCTTCGACGCCGACAGTGCCGTGCGGTACGGGCTGGCGCTCAGCATTGCCGACGATCCGGTGGCCGCGGCGTTGTAGCTGGCCGCCGGACCCGCATCGGCGCCGCGCGAGGTGGTGCTGGCCACCAAGGCCAGCATGCGCGCCACGGCCAGTCCCGGATCGCTGGACAACGAGCAGCACGCATTCGCGATGCGTACCGAGCTGGGGCCGCAGGTGTCCTCCATCCAGTCACCGCAGTTCGCCGAGCGGCTGGCCGCGGCGCGTCGCAAGTAGCGCCTAGCCGCGGGGTTCGCTCACCACCCCGGCCGGGCCCTTGACCCGAGACCCTGGGTCCACCCTGCCTGCGGTCACGACGAACGCCACGGCGACGAACGGCGCCAGCGCACCGTAACCCGCTGCGGGAGTTGCGATTTCAGCGCTATTGAGAAGCTGTGGGCTCAGGGCCACGCTCAGCGCCACCACGGCATTGTGCAGCCCGATCTCCAGGCTGACGGCGGTCGCCTGGGGTGCGCCCAGCCGCATCACCCGCGGCACCAGGTAGCCGACGGCCAGGCTGACCGCACAGAAGGACACGACCGCCCCGCTGAGCACACCGACGTTGTGCCACAGCGTCGTCCGGCCCCCGGCGAGAGCGGCCACGACCGCCAAGACGAGCAGCGCCGCGGCGACGACCTTGATGGGACGTTGCAAGCGCCGCGCGAGGCCGGGAAGACGATGGCGGATCGCGATGCCGATCGCGGTGGGAATGAGCACCAGAGCGAAGACGGTAAAGAACTTGTCCACCTGCAACGGGATGAAGCGCCCCTGCCCCAGAAACCAGGTCATCGACGCCGCCAGAATGACCGGCAGGGTGAACACCGACAGCGCGGCGTTGATGGCCGCCAGCGTGAGGTTGAGCGCCAGATCTCCGTTGAACAGATGGCTCAAGATGTTGGCCATCGTCCCGCCCGGAGTAGCGGCCATCAGCATCAGCCCGACCGCCAGCTGCGGCTCGAGGTGGAAGGCCTCGGCGATCAACAGACACAGGATGGGCAGCACCAGGGCCTGGCAGACCAGCGCCACCGCCAGCGGCCGCCGCAGCGTGGCGGCCCGCTTGAAGTCATCGACGGACAGTGTTAGCCCGAGGGCAAGCATGACCACGGCAGCAACCAACGGGAAGTACTGGTTGCCCATAACGCTCCACGATGTCGTCGCGCGCTGGCCGTCGGATTGATCGGCGCGAATAGTCAGCTTGCCTTATGTCGCAGCGGTCCGGCCCGAGGACGGGCAATATGCCGCCACTGCACTGGACCCGGCCGCCCGGCCTCTTCCAGCGACGGCGCGCTCGGATCACGAAAAACAGGCCCGCGAATCACCGTGAGGCTATCGGGAACAATTTGTTGTCAGCTAACGGCTCAAAGCCCCCGAATCCCACAGACTCAGGGGCTTTGAGCGGATCGGTTTTAGTCGGCCTTGATGGTGATCTGGTCGACCTGGGTGAAGCCCGGCGGGTTGCCGCAGGCTCCCGTGATGTAGGTGTGTGCGGACGTCCCGGTCAGGGTGTTGGGATCCCACACGGTGTGGGTGCTAGTTCCGTAGAGGGTGTACCCACCGTCCGGGCAACTCACGTTGCTCATGGTGTCCATCACCCATTGACCGTCGACCAATCGCGCCTGGCTGGCGCCCAATCCGGCCTTGATCCAGAGGCACCCGTTGCCGCAGGAGTTGACCGACCAGCTGTTGTCGATGGAGTGACCGCTCGGCGTCGTGACGGTCTCGGTGTACGACCCGCTCATCGTCGGTGTGTCGGCCCACGCTGCGCCTGCTGAACCGACAGCCAAACCGGCGCAGATAGCGGTTACGGCAAAGGCCCGCGCGATGGTCATGTTCTTGTTCCTTCCGTACAGCCAGTCAGTGCAGCGAGCAACTGTGATGTGGTCGACCAAAGATTACGACAGTTTCGCGGTCTCGGCATTCTCATACGTTTCTGCTCTTTTGCAATCTTGTAAACACCCGAAAAGGCCCGTTGCGCAATACCGCAACATCTCCACGGGGCGACGGCAGCGCAGAAACATCACGGTAACTCCAACGTCATAAATTCGCAGAGTGGACCGGCGAATATTAACGGTTTTCCACCGCGTCCCGTGGAGCCCGACCGCCGGCGTAGCGAACCTCAGCGCGGAACGGATTCGCCGGCACGGCGCAGCAGTGTTGCCGCATGCTTGAGCACCGGCGAGTCCACCATTTGGCCCTCGAACGCGAACACGCCGCGCTCGTCCCGCGCCGCCGCCCACACCCGGCGCGCCCAGTCCAGCTTCTCCTCGGTCGGGCGAAAAGCCTTGCGCACCACGGCAACCTGGGTGGGATGAATGCACACGGTACCGGCGAAACCCAGCGCCGCCGCGTCTTCGGCCTCGGCTCGAAGCCCGTCGAGGTCTGGGATGTCCAGGTGCACGGCGTCGAGCGCAGCCCGACCGAAGGCGTTCGCGGTGAGCAGCGCCGTCGACCGCACGTGCCGGGCGACGTCCCGGTAGCAGCCGTCGGCCGTGCGGCTAGAGCTGCCACCGAGGGCGGCAACCAGGTCCTCGGCGCCCCACATTAGCGCCACCGTGTTGTGTGACGCGGCGATTTCGGTCGCGAACACCGCGCCGCGTGGGGTCTCCAGCAGCGCGATGACGGCGCGCGGCGCCAGGGCGGTCACCTGCGCGGCGGATTCGGTCTTGGACAGCATCACCGCGGTGTACGCGGTGCCGGCCAACGCGTCGAGGTCGCGGGCATAGTCGGCGGTATCGGCCGCGTTGACCCGGACCACGGTGCGCTCCGGGTCCAGCGGGGTCTCCTGCAACGCCTTGCGGGCGGCGGGCTTGTCCGCTTCGGCCACGCCGTCCTCGAGGTCGAGGATGACGACGTCGGCAGCGGCGGCGGCCTTGGCGAAGCGCTCGGGCCGATCGGCCGGGCAGAACAGCCACGCGGGGCCCGCGGCTTGCAGATTCACTCGGCCTCCTGGTTGCTCGGGCGCTTCTGGACCAGCGTCGTTCGCACCGCGCGGGCGACGACGTCGCCGTGCTGGTTGCGACCGGTGTGCTCGAGGGTGACGATGCCCTCGCCCGGGCGGCTCTTCGACTCGCGCTTAGCGGTGCAGACGGTTTCCGCGTACAGGGTGTCGCCGTGGAACACCGGCTTCGGGAACGAGACCTCGGAGAAACCGAGGTTGGCCACGATGGTGCCCAACGTCAACTGCGATACCGACAGCCCGACGAGCGTCGAAAGGGTGAACATCGAGTTGACCAGCCGCTCACCGCGGAAGCCCGGCTGCTGCGCCGCCCAGGCCGCGTCGAGGTGCAACGACTGGGTGTTCATGGTCAGCGTGGTGAACAGCACGTTGTCGGCCTCGGTGATGGTGCGGCCCGGCCGGTGCAGGTAGGTCGTGCCGATCTCGAACTCCTCGAACCACAAGCCACGCTGGACGACGGCTTTGCCGCCTTGCCCGGCCGAAGTCACGACAGGCCCAGCGATCGTGCGATGAGCATGAGCTGCACTTCGGTGGTCCCTTCCCCGATTTCGAGGATCTTGCTGTCGCGGTAGTGCCGGGCCACCGGATACTCGTTCATGAAGCCGTACCCGCCGTGGATTTGGGTGGCATCTCGGGCGTTATCCATCGCGGCCTCCGAGGAGATCATCTTCGCGATGGCAGCATCCTTCTTGAAAGGCTTGCCCGCCAACATTTTTGCCGCGGCATCGTGGTATGCGGTCCGGGCGACGTGGGCCCGGGCTTCCATCCGCGCGATCTTGAAGCTGATGGCCTGGTAGGAACCGATCGGCTTACCGAACGATTCCCGCTCCTTGGCATATTTGACGCTCTCGTCCACGCACCCCTGTGCGACGCCGGTGGCCAGCGCGGCGATCGCGATGCGCCCTTCGTCGAGGATCGACAGGAAGTTCGCGTACCCGGTTCCGCGAGCTCCCAGCAGGTTCTCCCTGGGGACGCGCGCGTCGGCGAAGGTCAGCGGGTGGGTGTCCGAAGCGTTCCAGCCGACCTTGTTGTAGACCGGCTCGACGGTGAATCCCGGTGTGCCGCTGGGCACGACGATGGTCGAAATCTCTTTCTTGCCTTCGCCGACCGTGCCGGTCACCGCGGTGACGGTAACCAGCGAGGTGATGTCGGTGCCAGAGTTGGTGATGAATTGCTTGGCGCCGTTGAGCACCCATTCGCCGCCGTCCAGCCGCGCGGTGGTGCGGGTGCTGCCGGCGTCGGAACCCGCGCCCGGCTCGGTCAGCCCGAACCCGGCCAGCGCCCGCCCCGCGACCAGATCGGGCAGCCACCTTTGCTTCTGCTCCTCGGTGCCGAACCGGTAGATCGGCATCGCACCCAGTCCCACACCGGCTTCGAGGGTGATCGCCACCGATTGGTCGACCTTGCCGAGCTCCTCGAGCGCGAGCGCCAGGGCGAAGTAATCGCCGCCCATGCCGCCGTACTCCTCCGGGAACGGCAGCCCGAACAACCCCATCTCGCCCATCTTGGCGACAACTTCATACGGGAAGCTGTGCTCCTCATCGTGTTTGGCCGACACCGGAGCGACGACGGTTCGCGCGAAGTCGGCGACGGTGCTGCGGAGTTCCTCATATTCGTTGGGTAACGTGCCCGCGGGAATGGTTGTCGTCATGATCTTTCATTCCTTGCTTTTTTCGGAGCCTTGTTCGGAGTCTGGAGCAGGCGGGCCAGCACCTGGTCAACCGTCACCTGATCGCCAACCGCCACGAATAGCTCCACGCGGCCGCCAACCGGCGCGGTCAACGAGTGTTCCATCTTCATTGCTTCGACGACCACGACGACATCACCCTCGGACACCTCGGCGCCCGAGTCCGCCTGCACCGCAATCACGCTGCCGGGCATGGGGCTGAGAATCTCCGCCTGCCGGTCATCGGCCGCACGGTGGATCTTGACCTCGTCGGCCTCACGCAGCTGCCATGTTCCCCGCTCGTCGGCGATCCACAGATGGCGGTCGGCCTGCGCCCAACGGTATTCGCTGCGCAGGCCATCCAGTGTCACCGTGCAAGTACGGCGCTCGACTTCGATGGTGGCCGAAAAGATTTGGCCGTCGCCGACCTGCACCTCGGCGGCCGACGGCAGGCCCCACACCGCGACGGTTTCGGTGCGCAGCGGCGTACGCATCGCGGTGCGCACCGGTGCCGTGCATCCGCCGCCGCGCCACCCGCTCGGCTGCGCCCATGGGTTGCCCTGCGCGCGCCGGGCCAGCGCCCACTGGCGATAGAGACCGCCGGCGGCCAGCACGTCGTCGGGCGCCGGGAGCGGGCTGAAGTCGGGCAGCCGTTCCTCGAGCAGCGCGGTGTCCAGGTCGCCCGCCCGCACCCGCGCGTCGGACAGCAGGAACCGCAGGAACTCGATATTGGTCTGCACGCCCAGGATCGTCGTCTGCGCCAGCGCCCGATCCAACTCTGCGAGGGCCTCGTCGCGGTCGGCCCCGCACGCGATCACCTTGCTCAGCATCGGGTCGTAGTCGCTGCCCACCACGGTTCCCGACAGCAGTGAGGAGTCCACGCGCACAACGGAACTCGCGGGCTCGAACACGTCGAGCACTCGCCCACCGGTGGGCAGGAAGCCGCGTCCGGGATCCTCGGCATATACCCGGGCCTCGATCGCGTGGCCGCGCAGCTCGATGTCATCTTGGCCGAACGAGAGCTTCTCGCCGGCGCCGACGCGCAGCTGCCACTCGACGAGATCGAGCCCGGTGATCGCCTCGGTGACCGGGTGTTCGACCTGCAGCCGGGTGTTCATCTCCATGAAGAAGAACTCGTCGGGCCGCTCGGCGGAGACGATGAACTCCACCGTGCCAGCGCCGACGTAGTCGACGCTGCGGGCGGTGTTGCAGGCGGCGGCCCCGATCCGCGCACGGGTCTGTGGATCCAGCAGCGGTGACGGGGCCTCCTCGATGACCTTCTGGTGACGTCGCTGCAGGCTGCATTCACGTTCACCGAGATGCACCACGTTGCCGTGGCCATCAGCCAGCACCTGCACCTCGATATGCCTGGGCCGCAACACGAACCGTTCGAGGAACAGCGTGCCGTCGCCGAACGACGACGCAGCCTCGCGGCGCGCCCCGGCCAGGGCTTCGAGCAGCCGGGCCGGGTCTTGCACCAGCCGCATGCCCTTGCCGCCGCCGCCCGCCGACGGCTTGATCAATACCGGGTAGCCGACCTGGTCGGCCGCCGCGACGAGTTCCTCGTCGGTCAGTCCGGGTTTGGCCACCCCGGGAACCACCGGCACATCGAAGGCGGCGACCGCGTTCTTGGCGGTGATCTTGTCGCCCATCACCTCGATCGCGCGCGCGGGCGGGCCGAGGAACACGACGCCGGCGCGCTCGCACGCGGCGGCGAAATGAGCGTTCTCCGAGAGGAATCCGTAACCCGGATGAATCGCTTGGGCCCCGGTGCGGGACGCGGCGGCCAACACCTTGTCGATATCGAGGTAGCTTTCGCGGGCGGCGGCCGGGCCCAGCCGAACCGCGGTGTCGGCTTCCCGAACGTGTCGCGCGCCGGAGTCGGGATCGCTGTAGACGGCGACCGACCGGATGCCCAGCCGACGTAAGGTACGGATCACCCGCACCGCGATCTCGCCGCGGTTGGCCACTAAGACGGTGTCGAACACTGCATTCACATCCGGAAGACGCCGTAGGAAACGGGTTCCAGTGGCGCCTGGGCGCACACGGAAAGGGCAAGCCCGACATAGCTTCTGGTCTCGGCGGGATCGATGATGCCGTCATCCCAGAGCCGGGCCGTCGAGTAGTACGGGTTGCCCTGGTCCTCGTACTGCTCGCGAATGGGCGCCTTGAACGCCTCCTCTTCGTCCGGCGACCAGGGTGTGCCCGCCGCGCTGAGCTGCTCGGAACGCACGGTCGCCAGCACCGAGGCGGCCTGCTCGCCGCCCATGACCGAGATCCGGGCGTTGGGCCACATCCACAGGAAGCGCGGTGAGTAGGCCCGCCCGCACATCGAATAGTTGCCCGCGCCATACGATCCGCCGATCACCACGGTCAGCTTGGGCACCCGGGCGCAGGCCACGGCGGTCACCATCTTGGCGCCGTGCTTGGCGATACCCCCGGCTTCGTAGTCGCGTCCGACCATGAAGCCGGCGATGTTCTGCAGGAACAGCAGCGGGATGTTGCGCTTGTCGCACAACTCGATGAAATGTGCTCCCTTGAGGGCGGATTCGCTGAACAGAACGCCGTTGTTGGCGATGATCCCGACCGGGTGGCCGTGGATGTGTGCGAACCCGGTGACCAGCGTCTTGCCGTAGTTAGCCTTGAATTCGCCGAATTCGCTGCCGTCGACCAGCCGCACGATCACTTCGTGTACGTCGTAGGGCACCCGGGGATCGGGGGGTACGACGTCGTAGAGCTCGGACTGCGCGTGCTTGGACTCGACCGCGTGGCGCACCTCCCACGGGCTGGGCTCGCGGGGGCCGAAGGTGGCCGCGATCGCACGCACGATGCGCAGCGCGTGTTCGTCGTCGTCGGCGAGGTGGTCGGTGACTCCGGAGACGCGGGAATGCAGGTCTCCACCGCCGAGGTCTTCGGCCGAGACGATCTCGCCGGTTGCGGCTTTGACCAGTGGCGGGCCGCCGAGGAAAATCGTGCCCTGCTCGCGGACGATGACGGCCTCGTCGCTCATGGCCGGCACGTACGCACCGCCGGCCGTGCACGACCCCAGTACCGCGGCGACCTGCGGGATCCCCTTGGCGCTCATGGTCGCCTGGTTGTAGAAGATGCGCCCGAAGTGCTCACGGTCGGGGAACACCTCGTCCTGGCGGGGTAGAAACGCGCCGCCGGAGTCGACCAGGTAGATGCAGGGCAGCCGATTCTGCAGCGCGATCTCCTGTGCGCGCAGGTGCTTTTTGACCGTGATCGGATAGTAGGTGCCGCCCTTGACCGTTGCGTCGTTGGCGACAACCACACACTCGCGCTCGGACACCCGCCCGATACCGGTGATGATGCCGGCACCCGGGGACTCGTCGTCATACATTCCGTTCGCGGCCAGCGGCGTCAGCTCCAGAAACGGGCTGCCCGGATCCAGCAACCGGTCCACCCGCTCGCGCGGCAACAGCTTGCCGCGGCTGACGTGACGCTGCCTGGCGCGCTCGTTGCCGCCCAGCGCCGCGGCGGCCAGCTTGGCGTTCAGTTCGCCGACCAGCCGCCGGTGCTCGTCGACGAACGACGGTGCGGCCTTCGCGGGCGCGCTCATGACTGCCCCAGCAGCTCGTCCATCGCCGCAGCGGCCTCCTCGCCGTCGGAATCAATTCAGTTAATGTCCATTAACTGGACCTGAGAATACCATCGGCGGCATTGCCGCGTCCAGGGACGAATTGGTCCCAGGCCCAGGACCGATCGTCAAACGACAACACGAGTTTGCTTTCCCGAGGCGCCCAAATTTCCTACATTTCAATCATCCGGTCTGTCGTCCGGCCTCTCGTGCGTCGCGTTCGAGAAAGACAATCACCGCAAAGGGAGTCATGCCAGAATCGCCGCCGCACACGACCGCCGCCCGACCCGGTTTCGCCGGGCGACCGTCGTTGCAGGCCCGGATCAGCGCTCCGGCGTTCGGTTTCTGGCGCACGCTCACCGGTCTGGTCGGCCTCGACCTGGGTACCGGTCTCAACGCGTTGATGGCCTCTCGTCAACCACCCCGATTGGTGACCCGGGGCTTGACCGTGCAGCACCACGATTTCCACGGCTGGGACCTGTGGACGTTGCGAGGCAAATCGCTGTCGGGCAAAAACGTGCTGGCGGTACACGGTGGCGCGTTCGTCTGCGAAGCCACCGTCCTGCACTGGGGTGACTACGCCGCAATCGCCCGCGACACCCGGGCGACCGTCCTGGTGCCTTGCTACCCGCTCGCGCCACGGGGCACCGCAGGCACCGTCGTCCCGCAGATGGCCGACCTGATCACCGAACTGGTCGCCGAGTACGGACCCGACAACGTCAGCATCTACGGCGACTCCGCCGGTGGCGGCATCGCACTCAGCGCCGTCCAGGAATTGGTGCGGCGAGACGAAACCGTCCCGGCCGGGATGGTGCTGCTGTCCCCGGTCGTCGATGCCTCGTTGAGCAACCCGGCCATCCGATTCGTCAACGACCCGGTCCTCAACATCGATGTGCTCAAGGCGAATTTCGCACGCTGGGCGGCAGATCTGGATCTGACCGATCCTCTGGTCAGCCCGCTGTACGGATCGCTGAGCGGGCTTCCGCCGACCGCCGTCTACGCCGGGTCGCTCGAGATACTCGCCCCCGATGCCATTGCGCTGCAAGAGAAATCGTCCGTCACACCGGATGCGGAGTTCACCTTCGATCTGCGCGCCGGCGTGATCCACGACTGGGCCATGACGTCATGGTTGCCCGAAGCCCGCGCCGTGCGCTCCCGGATACACCAACAGCTGCGGTGCGCCTAGGCTCGCGCACCGACAAAGGACGCCACGTGGACCGCGACGCGATGAACGACCTGTGGGAACACCACATGTCCTGCGAGTTCGAGCTGAAGGATGCCGATCTCGCGGTCGCCACCATGGTCGACGACGCGACCGTCATGCACTTGCCGACGATGAGCGGCGGTGCCGGCAAGGAGAACCTGCGGCGCTACTACGCCGACGTGTTCATCCCGGGCATTCCACGCGACACCAGCAGCGAGCCGATCGCCCGGTCGGTGGGCGACGACGTTTTGGTCGACGAGTTCATCATGCGGATGACCCACGACCGGGACATGCCGTTCCTGCTGCCGGGATTGGCACCGACCGGAAAAACCGTGGAGGTGCCCGCGGTGGTAGTGGTGAAGTTTCGCGGCGACCTGATGGCCGGCGAGCGGCTGTACTGGGACCAGGCCGCGGTGCTGCGCCAGCTCGGGCTGATCGGTGCAGACCTGCCGATCGCCGACGTGACGGAGGTGTCCGCATTCCTGCGCAATTTGGGTTAACCGTGAATAACTCGTGCTATGTTAGTGATGATTAACCGAAACTTCCGGCCGTAGGCAACGTCATGACAGCGTCCAGCCCGGATCGCGCAGTCGATCAGCCCGAAACCCCAAATCGCCGCAGCCGGTTGAAGTCCGACCGGCGACTACAACTGCTCGCCGCGGCCGAACATCTTTTCGCCGAACGGGGCTTCCTCGCGGTCCGGCTCGAAGACATCGGCGCCGCCGCGGGGGTCAGTGGTCCAGCCATCTATCGGCACTTCCCCAACAAGGAGTCGATGCTGGCCGAATTGCTGGTCGGGATCAGCGCCCGGCTGCTCGCCGGGGCCCGGGAGGTGACCGCGCGCAACGAAAATGCGGTCGACGCGCTGGGCGGCCTGATCGACTTTCATCTCGACTTCGCCTTCACCGAGCCCGACTTGATCCGCATCCAGGACCGCGACCTGGCACACCTGCCCGCGCCCGCCGAACGGCAGGTCCGCCGAGCGCAGCGCCAATATGTCGAGGTGTGGGTCGCGGTGCTACGCGAGCTGAATCCGGTCCTGGCCGAGGCCGACGCCCGGGTGGCGGCGCACGCCGTGTTCGGGCTGCTGAACTCCACACCACACAGCATCAAGGCCACGGAGAAGCCCGCCCGTGCAGCGCGATCGCGCGCGGTGATGCGGGCCATGACCGTTGCGGCGCTGGGGGCCGAAGACCTGGGCGGCTGATCCGGGCAGGATCGAGCGAATCCCCGCCCGAGCGCCCCGCTTCGGTACCCTGCAATTTGTGAGGTGGACATGAACGATCCACGTCGACCCGACCGGCATGGTCGCCCCGACGTGTGGTCCCAACCGACCGGGCCGATCGGCCCGCGGAATGCGCCACTCGCGGATCCGGCGTACGCCGACCAGACGCCCTACGCGCCCAGCTACGGCGGGTACGACCCGCAGTGGGCGCCGCGTAACGAGACCAACCCCACCCGAGAATTGCCCGCGTACTGGCGGCAGGATCAGCTGCCGCCGACGGGCACGGCACCCGACGGCACGGCTCCCCCGCCGCCGGACGGGCCGCGATCACCGCGCTGGTTGCTCATCGGCGCGGGCGCGGCGGTACTGCTTGTCGTCGCGCTGCTGATCGCGCTGGTGCTGACCAACGGCGCGATCAAGACGCAGACGGCGGTGCCGCCGCTGCCGGCCATGCCGGGATCGAGCGCACCAAGCCCGACGTCCACGCCCTCGACACGGACGTCGCCGCGAACGGTGCTGCCCGCGCCGCCGCCGAGCGGCTCGGCCGGTCCGTCGGCCACCCCCGGCGCGATGCAAAACGTCGTCTACGACGTCAGCGGGGAAGGCCGTGCGATCAGCGTCACCTACTGGGACACCGGGGACGTGATCCAGACCGAATTCAATGTCGCGCTGCCGTGGAGCAAGCAGGTCAGCCTGTCGCAGTCCGCGGCGCACCCGGCCAGCGTCACCATCATCAACATCGGCCACAACGTCACCTGCACCGTCACCATCGACGGGGTTCAGGTGCGCCAGCGCGTCGGGGCGGGCATCACCGTCTGCGACTCCGCCGCACGCTAGAGCTGGTCGACCACCGCGTGGCGCGGCGGCACCCGGACCGCCAGCATCGCGAGCAACCCGGCGATCAGCACCAGCGAGATGCCGCCCAGCCCGGCGCGCACCGCGCCGAAGACGTCGACGAACACCGAGAACAGCCACGGCGCCACGAAGGCGACAGCCCGGCCCGTCATCGTGTACAGGCCGAACGCCACCCCTTCCCGGCCGTTGTGGGCCATCTGCAACAGCAGAGCCCGTGCCGAGGATTGCGACGGCCCGATGAACAGGCACAGCGCCAGCCCGCACACCCAAAAGGCGATCGGGCCGGACAGCGCCATCATGGTGAGCGCCATGGCGATGATCGCTATCAGCGACCCGACGATGACCGGTTTGGACCCGACCCGGTGATCGGCCAAGCCGCCGGCCACCGCACCGATCGCGGCGACCACGCTGGCCGCGACCCCGAAGATCAGCACGTTGGCCTGCGAGATTCCGTACACGTTGACGCCCAGCACCGCGCCGAACGCGAAGATCGCCGCCAGGCCGTCCCGGAAGAGCGCGCTGGCGCCCAGAAAGTAGACCAGGTTGCGGTCGCGCTTCCATTCCGCGGAGATCTCGCTCCAGAGCTTGCGGTAACCGCCCAGCATGGTCGTCGGTCGGTACACCTCGCCGGTGTCGGGCAGCCGGTGCGCGACCATGAGCAGAGGTAAAGCCAGCACGGCCAGCCAGGCCGCCGCCGCCAGCATGGCCTCCCGGACGTAAAGGCCGTCGGCGACGGGCACGTGCAGCAGTCCGCGCACCGCACCGGGCCCCGACCCGGAACCGGCGATGAAGCCCGTGTAGATCAGCAACAGCAGCAGGACGCTGCCGAGGTAGCCCGAGGCCCACCCCAGGCCGGAGATCCGGCCGGCCGTCTGCGGCGTCGAGAGCTGTCGCAGCATGGCGTTGTAGGGCACGCTCGCCAAATCACCGCAGGCGGCCGTCGCGCCCAGCAACGCCAGACCGGCCCACAGATAGCCGGGCCGGTCCTGGATCAGAAACATGGCACCGGTCAAGGTGACCGCCAGTCCGGTCAACACGCTCAGCACCACCCGCCGGCGATGCGGGGACTCCACCCACACGCCGACCAGCGGCGCCAGCACCGCGACCGTCAGCCCGGCCAGCGCCCCGGCCCGGCCCAGCCAGCTTTCCGGCGTCGTCTTGCCGGGCAGACCCTCGCCCACGCTGCTGGTCAGGTACACGGAGAAGACGAACGTCGCCACGATCGCGTTGAGGCCAGTGGATCCGCAGTCCCACAGCGCCCATGCCACCACCCGGGATCGCTCGATCACGCTCGTGCCCGGCTGTGGCTGACCCATTCCCGGCACTCTATTTGTTGGTCCGGCCGGCCGCCGCGTCCGGGCGCGCCGCTGCTGTGGTCGTTGTCGGGCGAAGAGGGACGGCTGGCTACGATTGGCGGCATGCCGGTACCCGCTCCCAGCCCAGATGCGCGCGCCGTTGTCACCGGAGCGTCGCAGAACATCGGTACAGCGCTGGCAACCGAATTGGCCGCGCGCGGGCACAACCTGATCGTCACCGCCCGACGTGAGGAGCTGCTCGACGCCCTGGCCGCGCGGCTGACCGAGCAGTTCGGCGTCACGGTGGAGGTGCGTCCGGCCGACCTCGCCGACCCCACCGAGCGGGCCAAGCTGTGCGAGGAGTTGGCGGACCGCAACATCTCGATCTTGTGCGCCAACGCGGGCACCGGAACGTTCGGTCCGGTGGCAGGTCTGGACCCGGCGGGTGAAAAGGCTCAGGTGCAGCTGAATGCCGTGGCGGTGCACGACCTTACGCTGGCCGTGTTGCCGGGCATGGTCGAACGCGGCGCGGGCGGCATCTTGATTTCCGGCTCGGCGGCCGGCAATTCGCCAATTCCCTACAACGCGACGTACGCCGCCTCGAAGGCGTTCGTCAACACGTTCAGCGAGTCATTGCGCGGGGAGCTGCGCCGCTCGGGTGTGCATGTCACGCTGCTGGCGCCCGGACCGGTGCGCACCGACCTGCCCGACGAGGCGGAACGTTCGCTGGTCGAGCGGCTGGTGCCGGACTTTCTGTGGATTTCGACCGAGCACACCGCGCGGGCGTCGCTGAATGCCTTGGAGCGCAACAAGATGCGCGTCGTTCCGGGGTTGACCTCAAAGGCGATGTCGGTGGGCAGCGGATACGCCCCGCGCGCGATCGTGGCGCCGATCGTCGGCAGCTTCTACAAGAAGCTGGGCGGCGGCTGACACGCAGTGCCGTTCGGCGATCACCGCGAGCCTGACCTGGTGGCGAAGATCCGGGCGATATGTCGCCATGCCGTTAGATTCGCGGGCGCTGGGCTAAGAATTATTTGCGGCGCCGCCCGGTACCGAAGATGCTCTTGACCGCTTCGCGGATCGCGGTGTTGATGCCGCTTTTCACGGTCGGGTTCTTCAGTACTTCCTCCCACATGGCCGGGCCCTTGGGTTCGTAGGGCTCCGGCATCGGCGGGATGTCGACGTCGATGCCGGTTGGCGGCGCCGGGACATCGGGCTCAGCGCGGGGCTCCGGAGCGGGCGCCTTGGTCGCTCCGGGCGCTTTCGGGGGTGCGGGCTGTTGCACCGTCTGGCCGTATTTCGCTTGCAACGCACTGGCTTTCACCGCGGCGGCCATTGCTTCGGCGTCGATGGCGCCCATCAGCGAGCGCGGCACCCGCATGCGCGTCCACGCGACCGGTGTCGGTGCCCCCTTCTCGGACAGCACGGTGACCACGGCCTCACCGATCCCCAGCGAGGTCAACGCCGACTCCAGGTCGTAGACATCGGTTTTCGGGTAGGTGCGGACCGTCCTGGCGAGCGCCTTCTGGTCGTCGGGGGTAAACGCGCGCAGGGCGTGCTGGACGCGCGCGCCCAGCTGCGAGAGCACATCGTTGGGCAGGTCGGTGGGCAACTGGGTGCAGAAGAACACCCCGACGCCCTTCGACCGGATCAGCTTGACGGTCTGCTCGACCTGTTCGAGGAACGCCTTGGACGCGTCGGTGAACAGCAGGTGGGCCTCGTCGAAGAAGAACACCAGCGTCGGCTTGTCGACATCGCCGACTTCGGGCAAAACCGTGAACAGATCGGCCAGCACCCACATCAGGAAGGTGGAAAAGATGACCGGCCGCAGCGCCTGACCGCTGAATTCGAGCAGCGAGATGATCCCCCGGCCCTGATCGTCAACGCGTAGCAGATCGTGCGGGTCGAGCTTCGGCTCGCCGAAGAACGTGTCGCCGCCCTCGGATTCGAGATTCACCAGGGCCCGCAGGATGACACCCGCCGTGGTCGACGACACTCCGCCGAGGGATTTCAAGTCCGCCTTGCCCTCGTCGCTCGTCAGGTGGCTGATGGCCGCGCGCAGCTCGCTCAGGGTCACCAGCCGACGATCGTTCTCCTTGGCCCAATGAAAGATCAGCCCCAGCGTGGACTCTTGAGTCGCGTTGAGCCCCAGCACCTTCGACAGCAGCACCGGGCCGAAGCTGGCGATGGTGGCCCGCACCGGCACCCCCGCCCCACCGGTACCCAGTGACAGGAACTCGACGGGGAACGCCGTCGCCGCCCAATCGTCGCCGGTGTCGTGGGCACGCGCGGCGGTTTTGTCGTTGGCCGCGCCGGGCCGGGACAGGCCCGACAGATCGCCCTTCACGTCGGCCATCAACACCGGCACCCCCACGGCGCTGAGCTGTTCGGCGATCAGCTGCAGGGTTTTCGTCTTGCCGGTTCCCGTCGCGCCGGCCACCAGACCGTGCCTGTTGATGGTCGCCAGCGGGATGCGAATCTGCGCCGCGGGGTCGGCGGTGCCGTCGATGACAACCGACCCGAGTCCCAGCGCCTGACCTGCCACGGTGTAACCGCTCGCGATCCGTTGCGCCGCCCCGCCCGCCGATTCGGTACTCATCGCGCCCCGCCCTCTCCCCCCTGGGAGTTGCAAAGTCCAGCAAGGCTCACACTACTTGCCAGGGTGCGGCGGGGGCAGCGCCCCACATGGGCATACGCTGAGCGCTGTGCGCGACGAATTGGTGTGGATCGACTGCGAGATGACCGGGTTGGATTTGCAGTCCGACAAGTTGATCGAGATCGCTGCCCTGGTCACCGACGCGGATCTGAACGTTCTCGGCGACGGCATCGACGTGGTGATCCACGCGGACGACGCGACGTTGTCGTCGATGATCGAGGTCGTCACCGACATGCACACCCGCTCCGGGCTGATCGAGGAGGTACGGGCGTCCACCGTTGACCTGGCCACCGCCGAGGCGATGGTGCTGGATTACATCGGCGAGCACGTCAAGCAGCCCAAGACGGCGCCGCTGGCCGGCAATTCGATCGCCACCGACCGCTCATTCATCGCCCGCGACATGCCCGCCCTGGACGCGTTTCTGCACTACCGGATGATCGACGTCAGCTCGATCAAAGAGCTCTGCCGTCGGTGGTACCCCCGCATCTACTACGGCCAGCCGGCCAAGGGGCTGGCGCACCGGGCGCTGGCCGACATCCGCGAGTCCATCCGCGAACTACAGTTCTATCGCCGCACCGCGTTCGTGCCGCTGCCGGGCCCATCTACCAGCGAAATTGCGGTGGTCGCCGCCGATCTGACGGACGGACAGGACGCACCACAGCCAATTGATTCGGCCGTCGAGCCACCTAACCGCTAGTATCGACAGTCGCTGCTTGTTAGGCTGCGGCCGGCAGTAGCCATGGTGGGTGTAGTTCAGTTGGTAGAGCGTCAGGTTGTGATCCTGAATGTCGCGGGTTCGAGTCCCGTCACTCACCCCACAAGTCAGAGGGCATAGCGCCCTCTGACCTTTTTTGCTCGGCGATTGCCTTGCGGCGCAAGGACGTTGCCGCCGCGCGCCGATGCCAAGACCGCCCGGTCGCCGACGCCCGCGCGAGGCATGCGCCAAATTTGCCGGCAGCCACCTATCACCGCTGCTGCATCGCGTATTATCGCGAAATTACTTAGCTACGGAGTGGTCATGTCTGGTCTGAAGTGCAAAGTCGTCCTCGCCCTGGTGCTTGCGTTCACGGCCCCCGCCGCGTCGGGCTGCACGTTCACCGTGGTCTGCGAACCCCTGTTCGTCTGCGCCTAGACAGCTACCGCGCGGCCGGACGTAATCCGCTGCGGCGCAACCGGCTTCTGCGCGACGCGGTCACGTGTCGGCGTTGCCGGCCTTCCACTGCGGCCAGGGAATGTTCCAGTCACCCAGACCCTCGTCGCCGGGCAGGGTCGGCCCGACGGTGTTGACGACCACCACGATGTCCCCGCTCTTGCTGTGGTCGTAGAACCACTGGGCGTTGCTCGGGCTGACGTTCAGGCAGCCGTGGCTGGTGTTGGTGTGACCTTGTGCACCGACGGACCACGGCGCGGAGTGAACGAAGACGCCGCTGTAGGACATCTGGGTGGCCCAGTCGACTTCGGTGCGATATCCGTTGGGCGAGTTCACCGGAACACCGTAGGTCGAGGAGTCCATGATGATGTGTCGGTAGCGGCCGCCGATGATGTAGACGCCGTTGGCCGTCGGGGTGCTGTCCTTGCCCATCGACGTGGGCATGGTCTTCACCACCTCACCGTTGACCCGAACGGTCACCATCTTGGTGGTGTCGTCGGCGGTGGAAATCACCTCGTCACCGATGCTGAAGTGGGTCTTGACGTTGTCCTCGCCGAACATCCCGTCGCCCAAATCCACCCCGTAGGTGTTGACCGCCACATCGACGGTAGTACCGGGCTTCCAGAAATGTTCTGGGCGCCAGCGCACTTCGCGGTTGTTCAGCCAGTAGAACGCGCCCTCGACGGGGGGGTTGGTGGTGATTTTGATCGCCTTCTGCGCCGCGGCGCGGTCTGCGATGTTCTCGTCGAACCGGATGGCTACCGGCTCGCCGACGCCGACGACCTCGCCGTCGGCCGGAGCGACGTAGGGCATCGTCAAATGGGCGGGCGAGCTGGTCGAAAAGGTCATTTGGCGGCTCGCTGCGCCGCCCAGCCCGAGCGCCTTGACCGTCAGCGTGTAGCGGCGGTTGTAGCCGAGCTGCTCGGTGGTGGACCAGTGCAACCCGTCGGGGCTGAGTTGGCCGTTGATGGTCCGGCCGTTGTCGTTGACCATGGTGACCGAGCCGAGCACGCCGTCGGCGACGCTCACCGTCACCGGCGAGTCGACGGTGACGCCCACGGCTCCGTCGGCGACCGAGGCGGTTAGCTTGGGGACCAGCAGGTCGGCAAATGGGGTGCCCTTGTCGAAAATGACCTTCGCCGGTGCGGCGGGATGGCTGCTACTACACCCCACAGCAAACACAGGAATCACAGCAAACACAATCATGGCGATAGCCAGCCACGATTGTTTACTGCGCAAAGGACCCATCAAGTGACCTTCCACATCATTCTGTTACGTCCGGTCACCGCTGACCCTGCATTGTTGCCAGCATTCTAATGGCAATGTCGGCCGCCTTAAGCCCACTTCGGCGGGTTGCCCGCCAGGGTGTCGCGGCCGCGAAGACTACGCCGGTTGACCGGCACGAGTCTGCCGCGCCGCCGCCGCCACCGCGCGGGCCGCGGCGACAGCTGGCCACGCGAGTTGACGACCGCGGCGGCCATCATGACGATCGTCAAGCCTTGATGAGCGCCGCCGGCCGCAGCGGTTACGCTGGAAGCGATCCGAGATTTCGTGCTGCGGCAGAACGCCTGTTATTGTCGCAAAGCGGTCTGGTGACCGAGGCGCCGTTAGCTCAGTTGGTAGAGCAGCTGACTCTTAATCAGCGGGTCCGGGGTTCGAAACCCTGACGGCGCACTTCCTTCGAGATCGCCCACCGGCGAGGCCGTCGAGCCTGGGTCGTACCCGAATATCCGCGCCGGCTCCCGCGCCCGTCGAATGCGGCGAAACCCGCAATCGCCATATGCCATCTGGATATACCGCTCGAGACGCCGGCGTTTTTGAATTGCCTGCTTTGGTCGCGGTCCGACGGGAGCGCCGGGGCATGACGCGGACAGTGCTGTCCAGCTTTCGGTGGTCGCCGTCAGGCGGTTGCGGTCCGCGCTAGAACCAGGGTTGTCCGGCGTTTGCGAGCCCGATCGGGAAACGCAGCACCGACGGGATATCGGTGGTGATCGGTTCTCGGGTGAAAAGTAGGTCGGCGCCGGTGTGGACGGGGTTGACCACCGCAACATGATTGAAACCGTGATGTTCGGCGGCGGGCAAGAGGCGTTGCACGCTCTCCGGATCGAGCCAGCTTGCTTCGACAAACAGATACCGTACGTGGCTGAGTGCGGACCGCGCGCCGCGCAACACCGCGCCCTCGGATCCCTGCACGTCAACCTTCAAGACGTCGACATGCTCGATCGAGTGCTCGGCCATGAATGAATCGAGCGCGACGCACCGCGTGGTTTCGGTCTCGATCTTGTCCGGTTCGAGGAACGCCTCGACCGCCGCCGGTTGCAGGCTGTTGGCCTGCTGCGAATCGGGGTGAACGTAGAGCGTTACGACCTCATCGCGCTCACCCACCGCCAATTGGTGCACCGAAATGTTCTCGGCGGCACAGTTGTGCGCGAGCATGGGTTGCAGTCCCTTGGCGGGTTCGAACGCGTGGATGTTAGCGGCCGGGAATTTCTGCGCACACAGGGCGGCGAAAATCCCACAATTGGCACCGACGTCGAAAATGGATTTGGCATCGCCGATCAGCTCGACCATGCGGGCGATCTTCGGCACTGAGTGGCGGGCGTGATAAAGCGCCGTGGATTCCGGGTTCAGCCAATAGTCCCCGCCATTTACTTTGACACGCACCGGCTTTCCCCGTCGAACGAGGGCGTGCAGCCTCGCAGCGTCAATCAACGCGCTGACATGATCCAGGAATAGGATTGTTTCCCTCCCTTCGCGTCCGCTCGGCGCGCACCCAATCTCGTACACACGTCGAGGAACGGAAGTCTTGAGTGCCCCTCTGATGCCCCCGCTCCCCACCTACCCAGCACGCCGCACTTCGAACCAGCCTGCTGCACCCCACCCTCAAATCGAGGTTAATTGACGTGAAGGCAACATTCAATGTCAACGACTCCCCGGGCTGGACAGATCGGCCCAACCCGTGGCTGAGGATCGGCAAATCCTGGCCGATCGGTGGTTGCTGGGAGTAGTTTCTTCTCGGCGTCAAACGCCAAGCGAGCTGCGTCGAAGGAGCTGCTATGGGGTTCATCCGGCCAAACTTGCCGGTCGTTGACGTTGCGGAATGGAGCACGCTGCCCCGCGCCCAGCGGATCATCCCGATGACGCGCCACATCGCCGAGAACGGATTCGGCACGCCCCTGGTGATGCACGTCATGTACGGGATCAAGATCGCGCTGTACATCCTCGGCGGCTGGTTCTTCGCGTGGACCACGAACGGCATCGGCAACTTCACCGCTGTCGGCAGCTGGTGGGCGGAACCGATCGTTTTCCAGAAGGCAGCGCTGTTCACCATGCTCTTCGAGGTGGTCGGCCTCGGTTGTTGTTTCGGGCCGCTGGCCGGTCGCTACTTCCCACCGATGGGGTCGATCCTGTACTGGCTGCGGCCGGGCACCATCCGGCTGCCACCGTGGCCCGACCGAGTACCGCTGACCAAGGGCATCGACCGAACGCCGTTCGACGTGCTGCTGTACGCGGCGCTGCTGGCGCTGATCGCGCTGGCGCTGGTATCCGACGGCAGCGGCCCGATTCCGGCCCTGCACACGACGATTGGTGTGCTGCCGCGCTGGCAGACCGTCGCGGTCCTGGCGGTCTTGGCGGCGATCAGCTTGCGCGACAAGGTGATCTTTCTGGCCGCTCGCGCCGAGGTGTACGGGCCGCTGGCGCTGGTGTTCCTGTTCTCCGGGGTCGACATCGTAATCGGGGCCAAGCTCGTGTTCATGGCGATTTGGCTGGGTGCGGCCGCATCCAAGCTTACAAAGCACTTCCCGTTCGTGATCTCCACGATGCTGGCCAACAACCCGTTCCTGCCCTCGGGAGTCCTGAAGCGCTCGTTGTTCCGGCGCTTCCCGGACGACCTGAGACCCAGCGCGCTGTCCGGCTTTATCGCCCACTTCTCCACCGCGGTCGAAGGATTGGTGCCGCTGGCCCTGCTCTTCGCACACGGTGGCTGGCCAACGGCGATCGCGGCGTTCGTGATGGTCGTGTTCCACCTGAACATCCTGCTGGCCTTCCCGATGGGGGTCCCGCTGGAGTGGAACGTCTTCATGATCTTCGGCCTGCTGTGGCTGTTCGTCGCCCATGCCCCCGTCGGCCTCGCCGACCTGGCCAGCCCGTGGCCACTGGTGCTGTTCGCGGTCATCGCGACGGTCGTCGTGCTGGGAAACCTGTTTCCGCGCAAGGTTTCGTTCCTGCCCGGCATGCGCTACTACGCCGGCAATTGGGACACCACGGTGTGGTGCGTCAAGCCGTCCGTCGATGACAAGTTCCGCACGGGTTCGCGCGCCCTGGGCCCGATGCAGCACCTGCAGCTGGAGCGCCTCTACGGCAGCAAGGAAGAGACGCTGGTGCCGCTGCACCTGGCGCTGGCGTTCCGGGGGATGAACACCCACGGTCGTGCGTTGCTCACCCTGGTCCACCGCGCCCTGGCCGGCTACGACGAGGACGACTACAACCTCTGCGAGGGTGAGGTGCTCTGTTCGATGGTGCTGGGCTGGAATTTCGGCGACGGCCATATGCACAACGAGTGCCTGGTGCAGGCGATGCAGCAGCGGTGCGGGTTCGAGCCGGGCGAGGTGCGAGTGGTGATTCTGGATGCGCAGCCCATCGGCCGACGGCGCCAGGAGTATCGACTCGTGGACGCGGCGACCGGCGAGTTCGAGCGCGGCTACGTCGAGGTCGACGAGATGGTTACCGCCCAGCCGTGGTCCGACGACCTGCGGGTGCACGTGACCAGCAGCGCCCCCGCAGGTATGTCCTGACCTGTCCCGACCGAGTCACCGGTCGCCACGCGCAGACGACAGCAGGCGCCGCGCGGCAAGGTCCAGCACGTAGCCGATGACACCGATGACCACGGTGACCGCAACCACCTGGCCGTAGGCCAGCTGATCGCGCGCGTTCAGTATCTGGTAGCCCAAACCCGAACGCACACCGAGCATCTCGGCCGGCACCAAAACCACCCACGCGATTCCCAATGCGACTCGCAGGCCGGTCTGCAAATGCCCGCGGATGGCAGGCAGCACCACGACCGTGAGCAACTCCCCGCGGGTGGCGCCGAACGACTTTGCGACCTGCAGGTAACCAGGATCGACGGCATGGACCCCGGCGGCGGTGTTGATCAGGATGGGCCACACCGCCGCGGCGGCGATCAAGAAAATGACCGGCTGGTTGCCGATCCCGAAAATCGCCACCGATATCGGCGCCCAGGACAGCGGCGAGATCATCCGCAGAAACTGCACCACCGGCCGGCTGGCACGGTCGGCGAAATCGTTGAGCCCGATCAGCAGGCCGGCGGGTACCCCGATGACGGCGGCCACCAGCAGGCCGACCAGCAGGCGCCACAAGCTGACCTCGGCGTCGGAGACCAGCACCCCGCGTCTGTAGAGCTCGGCAAGCGAGTGGACCACCTGCCCGGGGGTGGTCTGGTGCAACAGCGAATGCGGGGAGGCCAGCACCGCGGTGCCCAGCCACCAGATCGCCACCGCCACCGCGATCGCCAGTGTCGGTGGCCAGAAGCGGTGCAGCAACGACCATTTGGGCGTCGATCCGGCCGGCGGTATCACTGCGGCACCGGCAGCCAAGTCGTCGACGGAGCTGATTCCCTTGGTGGTCATAGCGGCTGCACCTGTTCAATTCGGGTCAGATCGGTTGGTAGACCGAAGTTTTGCGGACCACCGTGCGCGGTCAGCGCACTGCGCACAAACGTGTCGTCGACCAGCTGCGCGTGCGCGGTAGCGGGGTCGAGCCGGTTCAGGAACTGACGATCGCCGTCGACGACGGTGGTATGCATGGCTTCCACCAGCTGGCTGGTGAAACTCGGGAACGGGAACGGCTGAAATCCCAGCCGCTGCGGTTGCCAATCCGGGTGCGCGAAATGGTAGTCCTGGGCCCGGTAGGTCAGGGCGGTCTTGATGGCCGGCGCCGGCTGCGGCAGGTAACCCCCCGTCGACAATGTCGTCGCCGCCGCGGCGCGGTCGGCGTTAATCCGTTGCTGAGCAAGAACTATCGAGTTGACCAGGGAGGCTGCCGCCTGCGGTCGATTATCGATGAGGTCCTGGTGGGCAATCACCACACAGCAGGCGTGGTCGCGCCAGACATCGCCGAGAAAGGTGTGAATGCGTCCGATGTTGCGGACCTGGGCCATCGCGTTGAACGGGTCGGCCACCACGTAGCCGCTGATCGATCGATTGGCCAGCGCCGGCACCATGTCGGACGGGCTCATCACGATCAGCTCCACCGTCCGGGCGCCGCGTGAAGCGCTGCGGCGCACCACCGGAACCAGGTCGTGGGCCCGCAACAGCTCTTGCAGGATGATGTTGTGGATGGACCACCAAAACGGGATCGCAACCTGAGTTCCCGCCAACTGCCCGAGGTCGGTAATGTCCGGGGCGACCGTTAATGCGCTGCCGTTGGTGTGGTTCCAGCTCAATACCCGGACCGCACTGCCCAGCAGAAAACGCAGTTGCAAAGCGGTCGGCATCAGCATGTGCACGGCATCGACCTGGCGGGTGACGAACGCCTCGGCCAACGACGCCCAGCTGCGAAAGAGCACGGGACGAGCCGCACTCACCACGCCCGGCTGATACAGGCCGGCCGCATGGGCGATCAGCAGCGGCGCCGCATCGGTGATCGGCAGGTAGCCGATGCGCAGTTGCCCGCTGGTATTGGTGCGGTCGACCGTCGCGGCGCGAGCCAGGTCTGCCAGGCCTGCCAACCCGCCGGCCGCCGCCACCGCGACCGCGCCCGTCAGCGCCGAGCGACGAGAGAGCAACCGGCCGTTCATTGTTCGGCCTCCCGGTAGTGATCCAGGATCTCCTGCCGAAGCTGGCCCCTCTTGGTGTCGATGTCGGTGCCGGCATCGCCAGGGCGCCATTCGCGGCGGATCCGGCCGTCGGCGCCGAGCAGGACGATGCGGCTGGCCAGCAGCAAGGCCTCATCGACGTCGTGGGTGACCAGGACCACCGTGATGCCGAGTTCGGCGGCCAGTTCGGCCAGCCAGGTCTGCAAATCGCCGCGGATGGCGGGGTCGAGGGCGCTGAACGGCTCGTCCAGCAACAGCAGCCGCGGCCGGGTCGCAACCGCCCGGATGATCGAAACCCGCTGGGCCTGCCCGCCCGAGAGTTCGTCGGGGTACTGGTCGGCGACGCGCTCCAGGTCGAAACGGCGCAGCAGCTCGCGGGCGTACTCGGGCTCGAAGAATTTGCGATTCGCGGCAAATCGCCCGGCGAATAGCACGTTTTCGCCGGCCGTCAACCACGGCATCAGCAACGGCTGTTGGAACACCACGCCGGTGTGCGGGCGGGCCACGCCGTCACTGCCGGACCATTCGACGGTCCCCGACGTCAGGTTTTCCAGACCGGCGATCACCCGCAGCAAGGTGGACTTGCCGCTGCCACTTCGCCCGAGAACCGCCAGGAAATTGCCGTCGTCGATGGTCAGGTCGATACCGGTCAACGCGGGACGGGACGCACCGAACCGCTTGTGGCCATTGACTATTCGTACTGTGCCAGCTGCCACTCCGGTAGTCCTTTCGCTGGTAGTCCTTTCGGCGCGATCCGGTACCGGCTACGCGTGTCACCGGGGCACGGCACGGTCGCGACGCTGCCACAGACAGACGCTCTGTCTATCGCACTGCGGCCGGTGTCCGCCGTCCCGTGCTCGGTGGACGCGGGCGGGCGCCGCGGTGGCCGTCGGCATCCCGCTCAACGTGCTCAATCGCCGCAGCGAAAACCATTGTCGTGCAACTCAATAGGCATCTCACTGGCTGAGCGCCGACGCGTCGGGTGCTGACATGACGCCGACGCGACCACAGGGTTGCCGGCCACCCGAAATCGGATCGCGCTGAGCGGAACCGCCCGGAACCGTCGGCCGGGTCAGCGCCGCCGGGCTCGGTTGATGAAGTCGGCGGCCAGGCCCCGGCCGATCTCGATCGGCACGACGGATTGCTCGAGCTTGGAGCCCGCCAACGCGCCGTCGTAAAGCAATTGCAGCTGCCGAGCGGTCGCGGCGGGCCGCGTGGCACCGGCGGATCGCATCAACTCCGTCAGGCATGACCGCACCCATTCGCGGTGCGCGTCGATCGGCGCGAAACGTACGGCGGGAAATTCCGTAGCGACGTTGGCGTACAGACAACCCGGAAAGTCGCAGCGCGGCCCGTTGGCGATGGCCAAATCGAAAAAGACCAGCGCCTTTTCGGCCGGGTCGGCCCGGGTCGCGGCGGCCTCTTCCCAGCGCTTGCGATCGGCGTGGTCCAGGGCCGCCAGGTAGGCACTGATCAGGCCCGCTTTGGAGCCGTACAGGTCATAAAGGCTGGCCTTGGCGCATCCGGATTCGCGAAGGATCCGGTCGATGCCGACCGCCCGGATGCCGTGCGCCGCGAAAAGCTTCGTGGCCGCGGTGAGCATCCGATCGGCCGGGGACGACGTCCGTCGCGGTTCGACGGCCGCAGCAGCGGTATCCCGGTCGAGGATGTCCATTTCCAGGACGCTAACAGAGGCGCCGGCGCTAGACAGAACCGTCTGTCTAGCCCGCGGCGCGGGGGTCAGCGGTTCCTGACCCGGCGCACCACCACCACGACGACCAGGGCCCCGACGCCGGCCAGTGACGCGGCGACCGCGGGTTTGGTGACGAATCCGATCACCCGGACCTTGATGTCGTCGGCCAGGCGGCGCGGGTTGGCGCGCTCGGCAAGGGAGTCGACGGTGGCCGCGAGCTGGTCGCGGGCGGCATCGATCTCCTGCTTGATGGTGTCGGGATCGCGGTCCACCACGTGTCTGTCCTCCAAGTCGCCCGGTGCGCCTGACGAACTACCCTAGTGCCGACGCCCTGGCGAACCGAAAGGGGAAGCACCTTGACCGAGACCACGCGCCTGGCACCGGGAGACAAAGCGCCCGCCTTCAGCCTGCCCGACGCCGACGGCAACAAGGTGTCGCTGGCCGATTACAAGGGGCGACGCGTCATCGTGTACTTCTACCCCGCCGCCTCGACCCCGGGCTGCACCAAACAGGCCTGCGATTTCCGCGACAACCTGGCCGAGCTCAACGGGGCAGGTCTGGACGTCGTCGGGATCTCGCCCGACAAGCCGGAGAAGCTGGCCAAGTTCCGGGACGCCGAGGGGCTGACGTTCCCGCTGCTGTCCGACCCGGATCGCAAGGTGCTGACGGCCTACGGCGCTTACGGCGAAAAGCAGATGTACGGCAAGACGGTCACCGGCGTCATCCGATCCACCTTCGTGGTCGACGAGAAGGGCAAGATCGCCGTCGCGCAGTACAACGTGAAGGCCACCGGGCACGTCGCTAAGCTGCGCCGCGACCTGTCTGTCTAGGCCAGATTGGCCAGCAGCAAGGCTTCGGCGATCGCCGCGCGCTCCAGCACACCCAAATGCAGGCTTTCGTTGATGCTGTGGGCTTGCGTGGCGGGGTCCTCGACACCGGTCACGAGAATTTTCGCCTGGGGAAACGCGGCGGCGAACTCGGCGATGAACGGAATCGACCCGCCCATGCCCATGTCGATCGGGTCGGTCCCCCACGCCCGCCGAAACGCCTGACGGGCGGCGTCGTAGACGCTGCCGCTGGCGTCGATCGCGTAGGGCTCGCCAAGGTCGCCCCGGGTGACGCGAAGCTGGGCGCCCCACGGCACGTGCGCCTGCAGGTGAGCGGTCAGCGCGTCCAGGTGCGCGGCGGCGTCACCGCCCGGCGCGACGCGCATGCTGATCTTGGCCCGCGCTCGCGGGATCAGCGTGTTCGACGCCTTGTCGATGGGGGTGGTGTCGATGCCGATCACGGTGATCGCGGGTTTGGCCCACAGTCGCTGCGGCACCGACCCGGAACCGATTTCGGACACGCCGTCCAGCAGTCCCGCGTCCGCGCGCACTCGCTCGGGTGGGTAATCTACTGCGGCAGCAGAACTTTCGTGTAGCCCGGCGACGGCTACGTTCCCGTCGTCGTCGTGCAGGCTGGCCAGCAGCCGGACCAGCACGCTCAGCGCGTCGGGGACCACCCCGCCCCAGAGGCCGGAGTGCAGCCCGTGGTCGAGCGTGGCGACCTCGACCACACAGTCGACCAGACCACGTAGCGTCACGGTCAGCGCCGGGACTTCGGTGCTCCAGTTGTCCGAGTCGGCGATCACGATCACGTCGGCGGCCAACGCGTCGCGGTGGGCGTCCAGCAGCCGGCCCAGCGACGGCGACCCGGACTCCTCCTCGCCCTCGACGAACACCGTCACACCAACCGGCGGATTGCCGTCGTGGGCCCGAAATGCGGCCAAATGCGTTGCGATACCGGCCTTGTCGTCGGCGCTGCCGCGCCCGTACAACCGGCCCTCGCGCTCGGTCGGCTCGAAAGGCGGCGATGCCCACTGACTACTGTCACCCTCGGGTTGCACGTCGTGGTGGGCGTACAGCAAAACCGTCGGCGCGCCGTCGGGCGCCGGGTGGTGGGCGATGACGGCCGGGGCGCCGCCCTCGCTGACGATGCGCACATCGCCAAACCCGGCCTGCGACAACAGGTCCGCCACCGCTTGCGCGCTCTTGTGCACTTCGCTGCGCCGCTTTGGGTCGGCCCACACCGATTCGATGCGCACCAGATCCTCGAGGTCACGGCGCACCGACGGCAATACGTCGCGGACGCGCTGGGCTAGCTCGGTCACGGTTTCTCCTCACGCACGACGCCGAAGGGGGTGCCGGCTACAAACACCGGCGCGCATTCGTTGCGGGCCGCAGGGGCGTTAACCGGCCGTTTCGAGGATGGCCACCGCGGCGGCGGTATCGCCCTCGTGCGTCAGCGACACATGAATGGTCACCTCGGCAAGATGTTTGGCGATATCCCCGGTCAGCCGGACCCGCGGCCGTCCCCACATGTCGGTGACGACCTCGATGTCGCGGTGGATGTCCTCCGGCAGCACGGGACGCTGGGCGAACCGCGATCCCGACCATGCCTTGATCACGGCCTCCTTCGCCGCCCAGCGCGCCGCCAGATGACGCGCGGCCGACGAACTCTTGTCCGAGGCGTCCCGACGCTCGCCGGGGGTAAACGTCTCGGAGAAGACGGTCCCCGGCTGGTCGACCTGCTCGGCGAAATCAGGGATGGATACGACGTCTATCCCCACACCGACGATGCCCATGGCTGGCCAGGCTAACCGATCGCCGAAATCACCCGGCAGGCACCTCGTAGGCGTCGTCGTCGCCCAGGCGCGCGACCGGATTCAGCAGCATCGTCGCCTCCTGCCGCTTCTCCGGAGCGCTGTGATCGAAGCGACGGTCCGGCGGGCGCTTGTACATCGGGTCGCCGCCGGCGATGGCCGACACCAGTCGGCGCTGACCGGCCAGCAACCGTGCGTTGGCGCGCCGCTGGTAGTCCTCGCGCTGGCTCGGATCCAGTGCGGCGATGAACGCCTGCGGGTGCACCAGCGCGACGAGCCCGGACACGTGGCCGAACCCGAGGCTGGTCACCAGGCCGGCCTTGACCGGGAACTTCTCGCCCAGCCGCAAAGTGTCGCGCACCCACACGAAGTGAGCCGACCCGGATAGTTCGTCGTCGACGCAGTCCAGGCTGCGGTTGGGCGGGATGACGCCGTCGCGCAGTATCTGGCACAGGCCCATCATCTGGAAGACCGCCGCACCACCCTTGGCGTGCCCGGTCAGGCTCTTCTGCGACACGATGAACAACGGCGCACCCTCGGACCGCCCCAGCGAGTCGGCCAGCCGCTCGTGCAGCTCGGTCTCGTTGGGGTCGTTGACCAGCGTCGACGTGTCGTGCTTGGAGATTACCGCGACGTCGTCGGCGCTCACCCCGAGCTTGGCCAGGGCGCGGGCCAGCGGCGAGTCCTTGCCGCCCCGACCGGACGCCAGGGCGCCCAACCCCGGAGCCGGGATCGAGGTGTGCACACCGTCGCCGTAGGACTGCGCGAACGCGACGACGGCGAGCACCGGCAGACCCATCTTCAGCGCGAGGTCACCGCGGGCCAACAGGATCGTGCCGCCGCCCTGGGCCTCGACGAACCCGAGGCGCCGTCGGTCGTTGGGCCGGGAGAACTTCGAATCGTGAATGCCCCGGGCTCGCATCATCTGGGTGTCGGCGGTGGCTGCCATGTCACCGAATCCGATGATGCCTTCCAGCGTCAGGTCGTCGATACCGCCGGCCACGACCATTTCGGCCTTGCCCAATCGGATCTTGTCGATACCTTCCTCCACCGAAACCGCTGCGGTAGCGCAGGCGGCGACCGGGTGGATCATCGCCCCGTAGCTGCCGATGTAGGACTGAACCACATGCGCGGCAACGATATTCGGCAGAACTTCCTGGAAGATGTCGTTCGGCTTGTTCCGGCCCAACAGGTTTCCGTGGTACATCGTCTGCATCGAGGTGCCGCCACCCATACCGGTGCCCATGGTGTTGGCGACCAGGCTCGGGTGCACGTAGCGCATCACTTCGGCGGGGCTGAATCCGGCCGAGAGGAATGCGTCGACGGTCGCGACGATGTTCCACACCGCGAGCCGATCGATGGAGCTCGCCATGTCCGCGCTGATGCCCCACACCGTGGGGTCGAATCCCGTCGGGATCTGCCCACCGACGACGCGCGACAGCTTGTTCTTCCGCGGCACCCGGATCTCGGTGCCCGCCTTGCGGATAACCTGCCAGTCGCTCGAGTCGGGCACCGGGCGAATCACGGTGTGCTCGGGATCGAACTCGGCGAAGGCGCGGGCGTCGGACTCGGAGGAGACGACGAAGGCGAAGTCCTTGTCCAGGAACACCGACACCAGCAGCGGCGACGCATGGTCGGGGTCGATCGATCCGTCGTCGACGAACTCCCGGATGCCGCAGCGCTCGACGACCACGTCGTGGTAACGCTCGACCAGGTCGGCCTCGTCGATCAGCTCGCCGGATTGCGTGTCATACCAACCCGGTTGGGGGTCGTCCTCCCAGCGGATCAACCCCGTGGTCCAGGCCAGCTCGAGCACGCCGGCCGCCGACAGCTCGTTGTCGACCTCCATCTCGAAGCGGGTGCGCGACGACCCGTACGGGCCCAGTTCCGCCCCACCGACGATCACCACCAGGTCGGCGGGGTCGACGTCGAGGTCGGCCCACTGGGGCGGCGGCGCCGGGGTGAAACCGCGTGGCGGGGATGGCAGCGCGGCGATGGCGCCTTCGGCCGGCCCGTCATCTTCTGTTGTCTCCGAAGACATCTCCTCGCGCGCCTTGGCGGCCAGTTCGGCCATGTCGAGTTCGATGTCGCCGAGACCGCCGGTGAAATCGGCCTTGATCGGCTGGCTGGCCGCCGCCACCTTCGACTCCACGTCGCACAGGTTCAGCAGCATCGCGGCCATCTCGTCGGTGGAGTAGGTGGTGACACCCGCTTCTTCGACGGCGTCGACGATGGCGTCGTTGTGGCCCATCAGCCCGGTACCACGTGTCCAGCCAATCAGTGCGTGCGCCAAGCTGACTCGCGTCGCCCACGACGACTCCGCGTGCCAGCGACTGACCAGGGCGTCCAGGGCGGACTTGGCCTCGCCGTAGGCGCCGTCACCGCCGAACATTCCGCGGTTGGGCGAGCCGGGCAGCACCACGTGCAGTCGCGAGGCGATGTCCCGCTCGGCGCCGATCTTCGACAGGCCGCCGATGAGCCGCTGCACAGCCCACAGCAGGACCTTCATCTCCATCTCGGAACGCGAACCCGCCTCCGACAGGTCGCCCGCCACCCGCGGCGCAGCGAACGGGAACAGCAGCGTCGGGGTTTGCGCGTCCTTGATGTGAATCGACTGCGGCCCAAGGCTTTCGTTCTGTTCGGTACCGACCCACTCGACCAGGGCGTCGATGTCGGAGTACGACGCCATGTTGGCCGGCACCACCCACAGCGCCGCCTCGAACCGGGCGTGGTCGCGATACAGCTTGCGGTAGAACGCCAACCGGTCGTCGTCGAGCTTGGACGTCGTCGCGATCACGGTGGCACCACCGTCGAGCAGCCGCGCCACGATCGAGGCGGCGATCGAACCCTTCGATGCGCCGGTCACGACGGCGATTTCGCTGCTGTACGGACCGGGGTCCGGGTTCTCCGCACCCGCGGCAATCCGGCCGTACAGCGACGCGTGGATTCCACGGCCGGCCGCCAGCGCCTTGCCCTGCCACCAGGTGGCCTGGGTGGCGACGATGTGGCCGGCGCCCTCGAAGCGCTCGGACAGGCGTTTCCAGTCGGCGTCGATATCACCCTCGTCGGACAGCCACAGCTTGACCAGATCCTCGCGGGCGCTGGCCCAGCGGTCGTCGAACACGACCGCCTTCTTGGCCTCGAACGCCGGTGCCACCAAACGCGGCCAATCCGAACCTAATTCGGAGGTGACCAAATCGATGAGCTCGGCGTCGGTCGCCGCCGGTGAGACGCTGACCGGGTCGTCCAGACCCAGCTGGCCCAGCACCAGGCGGGCCGCCGAAGCCAGCACGCCGTCCCGGCCGGTGATCTGGTCGGTGAACTCGCTGAGCGCAGCCGCGTCGATCGTGGCGCCGCCGCCACCGCCCGCCGAGGGCAGCGCGACCGAGACGCCGTGGCGCGCAGCCACCGAGGCGACGGCCGCGTCGATCACCTTGTCGACGGTGCCGGCATCGGCCAGTGCGCCCTCGTGCAGGTGCCCCAGGGCACCGCCGCGAACGCTGGTGCCCTCGCGGGTGCCCAGCGCGACCTCGACCGTCACGTGCTTGGCCCAGCCCTCGCCCAGCTCCCAAGTCTTGGTGACCCGATCGGTGATCGCGGCGGGCCGCTTGCCGGACGGACCAAGAACCGTCCGCAGCTGGTCATTGATGGCGTCGGAAAGCACTGGGCCGTAAGGCTTGTAGGTGCGGGCCAGCTTGGTCACCTGCGCCCGAAGCCCCGCCAGGTCGGCTTCCGCGGCTCCGTCGATCGCGCCGAGGTTCAACTCCGAACCCAGGTCAACCAGAAGTTGGTTGCGCCGCGACGACGCGCCGTCGGTGATGGACTCGATAGAGTCCAGCGACTCGATCTGGTCGATGCGCATCTTGGCCGACAGCGCGATCAGCGCCAACGTAGCGTCGGCCGCGTCGAATCCGAGGTCGTCGGGCCTCGGAGCACCGGACGGAGCTCCGGCGGGAGCCGCAGCGACGGCCGGGGCGACGTTAGAAAGGGGTGCACCGTCCGCGGCGACAGCCGCGGAATCATCCGCAACCACCTCGACCTCCTCGGCCTCCGGCTCCGGGTCGGTGTCCGTGGCGAACAGCACCGCCGCATCCCGCTCGGCATTGAGCACTTCGACTGTGCTGTGGGCATATTCGGGCAACTTGAGGGTGTTGGTGGCCAGTCCGGCGACGGTCGGCGCGGACTTGACACCGATTTCGACGAATCGTTCCACGCCCAGGCCGCCGGCGGCCTCCTCGATGAACAGCAGGTCCTGGGTTTCGATCCAGCGCACCGGGCTGGCGAACTGCCAGGCCAGCAGCTCGATGAAGATGGTCCGGGCCATTTCCCGCGGCCGCTCGCGTAGCCAGGTGTCGTAGTCGGCCAGGATCGGGTCGAGCGGCTCGGCCGGGACCAGGTCGCGGATCTCCTGGATGAAGTCGCGATCCAGCGTGAACGGCCGCGGCACCAGGTTGGGGATGTAGCGCCCGATGATCAGCTCTGGGTCTTGGTCACGCGGCATGACACGTTCCAGCGAGCGGCGGAAGTCGGCAACACCGACCCGCAGCACCCGCGAGTGGAACGGGACGTCGATGCCCGGCACCAGGATGAATGAGCGCTTGCCGCCGGTGATTTCACGGCGCCGCTCCACCTCTTCCTCGAGGGCTTCGAGACCGCGCACCGTGCCGGCGATCGCATACTGCGAACCGCGCAGGTTGAAGTTCACGATTTCCAGGAATTCCCCGGTGCGCTCGGCGATTTCGGCGACGAAGTTCTTGACCTCGTCGTCGGGCAGGTCGATCTGCGACGGCCTGATCGCCGCCAGCCGGTAGTTGGACCGGCCCATCTCGTCGCGGGGCACGATGTCGTGCATGTTCGACCCGCGGTGAAACACCGTCTCCAGCAACGCTTCCAGCTCGTAGACGCCGAGCACGCAGGCCAGCGCGGTGTATTCGCCGACCGAGTGGCCGCAGGCGATAGCGCCTTCGACGAACGCGCCCTGCTCGCGCATCTCGGCGACCTGGGCGGCCGCGACGGTGGCCATCGCGACCTGAGTGAACTGCGTCAGGTACAGCACACCGTCGGGGTGGTGGTAATGCACACCGCTGGCGATGAGCGTGGTCGGGTTGTCGCGCACCACGTGCAGCACCGAGAAACCCAGGGTTTCGCGGGTGAACTTGTCCGCGTCGTCCCAGATTTTGCGGGCGGCCTTGGAGCGGGCCCGGACCTCCATGCCCATGCCCTTGTGCTGGATGCCCTGACCGGGGAACGCGTAGACGGTCTTGGGTGCGGCCAGGCGCGCGGTCGCCGACATCACCAGATCGGATCCGACGCGTGCCGCGACCTCCAAAACCTCTGCGCCCTGGTCGATTCCGACTCGGTCGACGCGGAAGTCGACCTCGTCACCCGGACGCACCATGCCCAGGAAGCGCGCGGTCCAGCCGATCAGCCGAGCCGGCGGACGGGCCTGGCCGTCGGTAGCGGTCACCGTGTGCTGTGCGGCGGCGGACAGCCACATGCCGTGCACGATGGGCGATTCCAGTCCGGCGAGCAGCGCAGCCGCCCGGTCGGTGTGGATCGGGTTGTGGTCACCGGACACCACCGCGAACGGCCGCATGTCGACCGGCGCGGTGATCTTCACGTCGCGGCGGCGACGCCGCGGGGTGTCGGTCGCGTTCTTTGACACCGCGCCTCCGGCCCGGGGCGGGTCGGAGAGTTCGCCGGGACCGGTACGCCCGAGGATGGCGAACCGTTCTTGGAGGGTGGCGATCGGCGCGCCGTCGGAACCGACGACCCGTACCGAGACCGGGACCACCCGACCCATGTCGGTGTCGGTGGCGGGCGAAGCCGTTGCGGTAACGGTCAATTGGTCGGGGTCGGCCGGAAGCTTGCCGACCACGTGAGCGGCGTGGTCGAGGTGCACCAGGCTCAGCAGGCCCTCGACAACCGGGACCCCGGCGTCGGTGACCGCCGATCCGATCGTCGCGAATACCGCGGGCCAGCACAGGCCGACCAGTGCGTCGGGCACGATGGTCAGACCGGGCGCCAGCCGCTCACCGAAGGTGGCGGTGACTCCGGTGTGGTCGGCGACGCGCTCGGGGTCCCAGTCCACCGTCACGGTGGCCGAACCGTCGGTGACCGGCGGGAGGAGCTCCGGACCGTCGACGCCGGCGGCGATCGCCAGGACCGCCCGCATCGCGGCGGTGGCGTCTTCGGTGGAAACTACCGGTGCTCCGCCGTCAATTGTGTTGGCGTGCAATGTGAATGGGATGTCGATCCACACGCCGGACACCGGCACGCTGAGCACGACCTGCTCGGTTCCGGCGCCATTGTCCGACTGCACCTGCAGGCGCGCGCCGGTGGACGAATGGGTGGCGCGCTGGCCTTCGTGCACCAGCCAGTCGGCCGGGTCGGCGATGCGGTGTACCGGGTTGGTGGTGGTGCGTCCGGCCCACACTACGTCGGGGGCATCCAGCACGACGGCCAGCGGTCCCATCACGTCGGAACGGCCCAGCCGCCGCGAACGCACCGGCGTCGGTTCGACGCCGGTGCCCAGCACCTCGTCGATGGCGGCCTGCTCGAAACGGTCGAGCAGTTCACCGACGGGCTCGTCCATCTTGGTGATGCCGGCAACCGCGGCGATACCCGGGATGATGCAGACCTGGTCGGCGTCGTAGCGGGCGTCGTGTGCCTGCCACAGCGAGTCACTGCGCCACCAGCGGCGCACGTCTTTGTCGATGACCGGCACGAAGTTGACCGGCTTGCCCAGCGTCTTGCACAAGGTCACGAAGAATGGCACGTCGGCCGGGTGCAACTGCACGGTTTCGGCCTCGGGGTAGTGCTGCAACAGCGTCGCGATGGCCTGGCCCGGGTTTTCCAGCAGCGCCTCGTCGTCGAATTGGGTTTGGATCGGGCCGTGGTCCTGCGGGTGCAGTCGGGCCTCGGCTCGTTGCAGCATCTGCTGGAAGCGGTCGCGCCAGGTGTCGGCCAGCCACGGGCTGTCGGGCCCCAACATTCCTGCGGTGTCCGCGGTCGAGTGGCCGTCGCCGATGGTCAGTTCGACGTAACGCTGCAGCCACTGCAGGTACGTCATTTCCCCGACGTCGCCGAAGTAGGGCTTGGCGGTGCGGGCCATCGCCGCAATGATCTCGTCGCGGCGCTCGGCGACGGCGTCCGCGTCGCCGGCGACCTCGTCGAGCAGCCGGCCGCAGCGCGAGGCGCTGTTGTCGATCTCGTGAATGTCGGCGCCCAACTGGCTGCGGCTGGAGGCCATGCCGCCCTGGGCTTTCCCGGCGCCGATCCATTGGTCGGTGCCGGTGGTCTCGACCAGCATCCGCTTCACCGATGGTGAGGTGGTCGACTCCAGCGTGGCCATCGCCGCGGTGCCGACCAGGATGCCGTCGATCGGCATCGAGGGGAACCCGTACGGCTGCGACCAGCGACCGGACAGATACTCGGCGGCCCGCTCGGGCGTGCCGATGCCGCCGCCGACACACACGGTGATGTTGGGCCGCGAGCGCAGCTCCGAGTACGTCGCCAGCAGGAGGTCGTCGAGGTCTTCCCAGGAGTGGTGACCGCCGGCGCGGCCGCCCTCGATGTGCGCGATCACGGCTTTGGTGGGTGCTTCGGTCGCGATGCGGATGACCGAACGGATCTGCTCGACGGTGCCGGGCTTGAACACGACGTGGCTGATGCCGACGTCGTTCAGTTCGTCGATCAGCTCGACGGCTTCCTCGAGGTCAGGTATGCCGGCGCTGATCACCAACCCGTCGATGGCGGCGCCGGACTGGCGGGCCTTCTGCACCAGCCGCTTGCCGCCCACCTGAAGCTTCCACAGGTAGGGGTCCAGGAAGAGGGTGTTGAACTGATAGGTGCGGCCCGGCTCGAGCAGCCGGGACAGCTCGTCGATGCGGTTGGCGAAGATCTCCTCGGTCACCTGACCGCCGCCCGCCAGCTCGGCCCAGTGTCCGGCGTTGGCCGCCGCGGCAACGATTTTGGCGTCGACGGTGGTCGGGGTCATGCCGGCCAGCAGAATCGGCGACCGGCCGGTCAGCCGGGTGAACTTCGTCGACAGCTTGGTGCGCCCATCGGGCAGGGTGACCACGGTCGGCGCGTAGCTCGACCACGGACGTGCCACCTCGGGGGTGGCGCCGACGGTGAACAGGTTGCGCTGCCCGCCGCGGGTGGCGGCGGGCACGATGCCGACGCCGAGGCCGCGGATCACCGGGGCGGTGAGCCGGGTCAGGATGTCACCGGGACCCAGGTCGAGAATCCAGCGCGCACCGGCCTCGTGCACCCGGTTGATTTCCTCGACCCAGTCGACCTGGCTCACCAGGATGGACTCGGTCAGTTGCCGAGCCAGCGCGACGTCCAGGCCAACCTTCTCGGCCCAGCCGCCGACGATGTCGATGCCGTCGGCCAACCGCGGGGTGTGGAAACCCACCTCGACGCGTACCGGGTCGAAGACTGGCGCGAACACGTCGCCGCCGCGCAGTTTGTTCTTGCGCTCCGCCTCTTCCTTCTCGGAAATCTGCTGGCAGTACAGCTCGAAGCGGGACAGTTGCTCCGGGGTGCCGGTGATGACGACGGAACGGCGGCCGTTGCGGATGGACAGCACCGGGGGCAGCACGGTCCGAACGTCTTGGGAGAACTCTTCGAGCAGCCGCAGGATGCGTTCCGGGTCGGCATTGGTGACCGACACCATCGGCGGGCGGTCGCCGAGGACCGAGATGCCACGCCGCCGCGCCACCAGCGTCCCGGCCGCACCGATCAGCTGGGCCAGCGCCAGCAGCTCGACGTCGCGCGCCGCGTCCCCGTCCTGTAAAGCCTTGAAAGCCTCGACGGCGAGCACCCCTTGCGAGTGCCCGGCGACGGCGACCGGTGGCGTCGCGGCCCAGTCCATGCCCTGGCGGGCCAGCGCGCGTGCGGCGGCGATCTGGGTGAGCAGCACACCCGGCATCGACACCGCGGCCGACGTCAGTTGCTTCTCCGCGGGCACCGGGTCCTCGGCGGCCAGCGCACGCACCCACTGCAACGGCTCGAAGCCGATCGGGCGCACCACCACCAGCTCTTTGGCCACCGGCTCGAGCCGCAGCTCGGCCTCGCCGACCAACGTCGCGATTTCGGTTTCGATTCCGGCCGAGGACACCAGCTCCTCGAGGGTTTCCAGCCAAGCGCTGCCTTGGCCGCCGAACGCGACCGCATAGGGCTCCCCGGCGGCGAGACGGTCAACCAGGGCGTGGGTGCTCAGCGGGCCGTTCTCGTCGCGGTCGGCGGACACCCGGTCGTGCTCGTGGATCGTCACCTGTATCTCCCTGTATGCGTCTTCCGTATCGGTTCGTTCGGCCGGCTGAACGCCCGGCGGGCGGGGCCCCAACTGCCTTGAGGCCGATTCCGCTTTGAATCGCAGCCAAAATGGTCACCGGTGTGTTCTCGGCGGGCCACTCTTGCGGACCGAGCGGCGCGGCGGACTGCATCGGCTGCACTAAGAGTGTCATAAGATTTCGGCTCATTTTTCGGGCCGGATCGGTTACTGGCGAGTTCTACGCACGGGTAACCGTGTTGTGGGTAACACCCGGATTAACCGGCCCCACGGGTATCCAGAACAAATGTCCTGCATGCAGGTGGTTACGGTCGAGTAGCTATAACTGCGCAGTTCAAGGCGGCATTGTTATCAAATCGTTATGTTAAGAATTCGTATGGCGTTTCGCACAGGACGCCGCGCCCGTGCGAGTCTCGCGGGTCCGTCCGGCTCCGGCCGGAGCGGAGATCGGCGAACGACTGTTTGCTGGAACCGACTTGCGCAAGCGCCGTGCTATCGGTTATTAGGTCCGGAACGTCCACATGGGACCAACAGTTGCTAGGCCCACTGCCCGAATTGCGGCTGGAGGATCTCGTTGATATCCACGCCGACCCCGCCGACGCTGCGCTTATCGATCTCAACCTGGTGCAAATTCGCCACCGGATGGGTGAAGCCCTTGGGCGAGCCCCAGTTGTGCTGCCAGAAGTAGGAACCCAGTCCGTCGTGCAGGGCCCAGTCGATCGTCTTGGAGTTGGCGTAAACGCCCGTCCGCTGATGTCCGATCACCGACTCCCAGGACCGTAGGTACGGCGCGATCAGGCTTTTGTACTGCTCATAGGACGGATCGTCGTCGATCGACGCGTATATCGGGGCGGTGGCGGGACCGCCGGCCGCGCTGTGCAGCTCCAGCCCCCGCTTGGCGTGCTGCAGCCCGGCGCTGGCTCCGCCCAGCCAGTCGGCGGTGTTGCCCTTGCCGTACTGGTAGCACGAGACAATCTTCAAGCCATTGCTGTGCAGGTCACGGGCCTCGGCGAGTTGGATTGGCTTACCCAGCATCCAGTTGCCGCCGGGTCGCCGGTCCGACACGTAGCGAATCGAGCCCACGGCGCCCGCGGCGCGGATCTGGCTGGCCGGGATCACCCCCGCGGCGTAGTCCAACAACGTGCCCAGCGATGCCGACGCCACAGCGGTGGACAGTGACGTCGCCGCGACACCCGCGCCTATCAGGGCCGGCGTCGCGGCCGCGAATTTGAGCACGTCACGACGCGACATCGACACATCGCACAGGGTACGACAGAAACCTCAGCAGACACATTAGTCACACAGGTAACAGGTCCGTCACATCTTTGAGAGCTTGCGGCGTCGGGTGTGCGCCTGGGGCGTCGAGTGTGCGCCTGGGGCGTCGAGTGTGCGCCTACGGCGTCGACACGCCGGGGCTCGCCGCCCGGAACGCACACCGAAAGCCAGCAGTGCACACCCATGGGACGCCCCCGCGACGGGCCACCCGTCCGACGGGCCACCCGTCCGACCGCCGTGCCGCCCGCCCGCATTGTTATTGTCACAATTAACTTTATAAAGTTAGCGCCGGAGAGCTCAGCGACGCAGGGGGCGTGTGATGGACCGTGACCAACTCATCGACCTGACCCGGCGGGCATTGAAGTTGGCCCGCGACAAGACGACCGACCTCGCACCCGGCCAACACACCGTGGACGCCCGCGATTACACCTCGGCGGAACGCCACCACCGCGACCGCGCGCTGATGCTCGCCAGCCCGCAGTTGGTCGGTTACGTCTCCGAGCTGCCCGGCCCCGGCTCGTACTGCACCAAGACGGTGATGGGGCGCTCGATACTGATGACCAGAGCCGCGGACGGCGTGGTCAGGGCCTTCGAGAATGTCTGCCTACACCGACAGTCACAGGTGGCGACGGGATGCGGTACCGCCAAGCGGTTCACCTGCCCGTATCACGCCTGGACGTACGACAACACCGGGAAGCTGGTCGGCCTACCGGGCCGGGAGGGCTTCCCGGAGATGACGATCAGGTCCGACGGACTGACCGAACTGCCGGCGGCCGAATTCGGCGGCTTCCTGTGGGTGGGGCTGGACAAAGACGCCACCCTCGACGTCGCCGCACACCTGGGGCCGCTCGCCGACGAGCTCGATTCGTGGGGCATCGGCCGCTGGTCGCCGCTGGGCGAGAAAGTGCTTGACGCCCCGATCAATTGGAAGCTGGCCGTCGACACCTTCGCCGAGAACTACCACTTCGCCACGGTACATCGACAGACGTTCGCCACCATCGCGCGCAGCAATTGCACGGTGTTCGACTCCTACGGCCCTCATCACCGGCTGATCTTCCCGCTCAACACGATCCTCGAGCTGGAGAACGTCCCCGAGGAACAATGGGACCCGTTCCACAACATGGTGGTGATCTACGCGTTGTTCCCCAATATCGTGCTGTCGGTGACGATCGCCAACGGCGAGCTGTTCCGCATCTACCCCGGCGACGAGCCCGGCAGATCGATCACCGTGCACCAGAATTCGACGCCGCTGGACCTCTCCGAGGAATCCGTGGCAACCGGCGCGCAGGCCGTCTTCGACTACGCGCATGCCACGGTGCGCGACGAAGACTACCGGCTGGTGGAGGGGTTGCAAGCCAATCTCTCCTCGGGCGCCCGCGACCATCTGGTATTCGGCCGCAACGAGCCGGGGCTGCAGCATCGCCACCTCGCCTGGGCCCGGGCGCTGTCGGAGTCAGCCGCCGGTGGTTGATTCCGCTTCGGAAAGCACGGCGATCAAATCGCCCAAAAGCGTTGCCAGCAGCCCGCTTTGGGTTGGACGCACCATGGTCAGCATTTCGACCGCATCTGACCGGCGACCCCCGGCCACCAGCTGCACCAACAGGCCCGCGGTCATCTGCAGTTCTCGATCGGCCGGTTCCATGTTGGACACGGTGGTGGTGAATACCTCGATCAGTTCCCAGTCCCGGTACAACGCCAGCGAGCGTTCGTTGAACGCGAAGCCGCTGACCGGCTTGCCCCACATCGTGCCTTGATAGCGATACGGGCCCTCCATGTACTCGATCGGCAGCCCATGCGCGGGGGCGGGCACCAGCGGCTCGCCCACGAGGTCGAGTTGCAGTGTGGCGCAGGTGATCCGGTGACGGTCGGGCAAATACCGCGCCGGCGCCGGCGGACGCACCAGCGGTCGTACGGTCTCGGGCCAGCGGACGTAGCTGCTGACGGTGACTTCTACGTCTTCGGCGCACTCCGGCGCGATCGCCGGGTCCGGATGGCTCGTCGTGACACCGGTAAACGGTTGCAGCGCATTGCCATTCGCGCGGTCGAACTGGCGCCAGATGCTCAGATCAACGCCGTTGTCGAAATTGATCGTTCGCCATTCGTGCGAGCGGCTCCGCGGGTCTCCCCCCGTACCGCCGCCACCGGCGTACTTGGGAAACCACTGCCGGTCCACATGCCCGGAGCTGCCGGAGACCTGCTCGACCGTGTCCCCCCAACGCAACGTTCCGGTCATCGACATGCCGGTCTGGAAGTACGAGTACGTGTCACTCTGGCCGAAGCAGACGATCTTGCCGTTGTAGGTCGAGGCCCCCACCGGCGTCGGCGCGCGCGTCGGGGTGACGACCAGATCCAACCGCATGGATCGCCCCTGCTGATCCTTGCCCACCAGGCTGACGCGATACGTATACGGCAACAATTCGCCGTCGCCGTCACGACAGGTCGTCCACGACGCGGTCCCGGCGCTACTGCGGTAGCTGAGGTCGAGATATCCTGCGGCCATTGTCATTTTGCGCCACGCACCCGGCTGCATGTTCGCGGGAGGCATGTCGTAATCGGTGAACGTCCCGTAGTCGCCGGAATCCAGATCGAACAACGCCATCGTGTAGAAGTCGGCGACGACGGTGCCCCCGGGCTGGTTCTTGTTGAAGATGGTCAGGAAGGCGAGCGACCGGTCGCTCTGGACGGCTTGCAATTGCCCGGCGATGAACCAGGTATCCGACTCCTGGTCGGGATGCTCACCCTCGGCGGCGGGGAAATCCAGCTGGCTGTCCCCGGGCACCAAGTGAAACGGGTAACTGCGCCAATCGTTTCTCATGTCGGCTTCCTTGCCACGGCGCCATCATGCTTTTTTCGCTATGTTAGCGTCAACAGCGTTACGGTCACGGCCTCAATTCCTCCGTAAGGAAGTGCCCCGATGCCAGACAATTCCGACCATCGGACCTACAACGAAGTTTTCATCGGGGGGCACTGGCGCAAGCCCGCAAACCCACAACAGCTGTCCGTGATCTCGCCGCACTCCGAGGAGCCGGTCGGCCACGTCCAGGTCGCCGGACCACAGGACGTCGAGGCGGCCGTCGCCGCGGCGCGGCACGCCTTCGACCACGGGCCGTGGCCCCGCATGGCGCATGCCGATCGAATGGCCAAAGTCGAACAGTTGGCCGCGATCTACGGCGGCCACCTCGAGGAGATGGCCGACCTCATCACCGAGGAAATGGGCTCGCCCCGCAGTTTCAGCCGATTGGGTCAAACGGCGGCGGCGGCGACAATCATTCACCTCAACCTGGCGGACGCCCGCAAGTTCCCCTGGACCGAACGTCGCCAGGGCGTGCTGGGCGAAGTGCACCTGCGCAGGGCGCCGGTCGGCGTGGTCGGGGCGATCGTGCCGTGGAACGTTCCGCAGTTCTTGATCATGCCCAAGCTGATCCCCGCGTTGATCGCCGGCTGCCCGGTCATCATCAAACCGGCGCCCGAAACTCCTTTGGACGCTTTGTGGTTGGCGGAGATGATCGAGCAGCTCGACCTGCCCGAAGGCGTGGTGTCGGTGCTGCCGGGCGGACCCGAGATCGGCGAGGCGCTGGTACGCCATCCCGGCGTGGACAAGATCGCCTTCACCGGTTCCAGCGCGGTAGGACGCCGCATCGCCATGCTGTGCGGGGAGCAGCTCAAACGGGTGAGCCTGGAGTTGGGCGGCAAGTCCGCGGCGATCATCCTCGACGACGCCGACATCGACAAGACCGTTGCCGGGCTGAAGTCGGCCGGGCTGATGAATAACGGTCAGGCATGCGTGGCCCAGACCCGGATCCTGGTCAGCGACAAGCGTCATGACGACGTCGTCGACGCGCTGGCCGGCATGATGTCGTCGCTGACTGTCGGCGACCCGGCCGACGAAGCCACCGATGTCGGGCCGCTGGTGGCACAGCGACAGCAGCGACGGGTTCAGGATTACATCAGGTCCGGTCAGAGCGAGGGCGCCCGCGTCGTGGTCGGCGGCCTCAATACCGCTCAAGACAGTCCGACCGATCGCGGTTGGTATGTGCGGCCAACGCTTTTCGCCGATGCCACCAACGACATGCGCATCGCCCGGGAGGAGATTTTCGGGCCGGTACTGACGGTGCTGCGCTATCGCGACGAAGCCGACGCGATCCGGATTGCCAACGACACCGACTACGGTCTGGCCGGATCGGTGTGGACCTCCGACATCGCCCACGGCCTGGAGGTGGCGGCGGGCGTGCGCACCGGTACCTACGGCATCAACATGTATACCCTGGACATCGGCGCCCCGTTCGGCGGCTTCAAGCAATCCGGCCTCGGCCGCGAATTCGGCCCGGAAGGCCTCGAGGAGTACGTCGAGCTTCAGACCCTAGTGTGCCGGGGGCAACTGCCGCCGCTAGCCGATTGAGTTGCGCCAGCACGGGTCACGGCCGAGGCGCGCGAGCTGCCGTGCCTGTACCCCTCGCATGGGCTGCACCGCTGCCAGTTGCCCTCGGCCGAGGCAACCGCCTCGCCGAAGTGCCGACACACCCTCAGATGCAGTTCTGCTGCGCCGTCAACCGCTTTCCGGCACCTGCAACGTGAGCTCGACCGGGCAACACAGGACGCCATGCTGGTTGGTCACTTCGATCGTGATGTCGACGAGACAGCGCGGCGGGTCGACGGACGTGTCACGACGCTTGGCCACAGCACGGCCCCGCCCGATCATCGTGTCGCCGGCATAGATGGAGCCGGCGAGCCGCAGCGAGCGGCGCACCACGCGGCTGCGCGGCCCGGCCCAGTCGGTGGCGACTCGGTCAGCGAACCCGGCGAGATGCATCGTGTTAACGTAAATCGTTGAGTTGCCTTGCTTTTGGGCGTACTCCGGATCGAAGTGACCGGGAAAATAGTCCCACGTCGCTCCGGCGTTCTCCACCACCCGCTGGTAGCTGATCTCGTCGACGACTTCGGGTAGCGCCGCGGGAACGGTGATCTCGTTCCAATTCAATTCCGCGGCCGTCATGCCGGCGCCGCCGGGGTGAAGCGGAACAACGTATTTCGCGATCGGGCGACGACGGCACCGTCCTGGCGGCGATACGTCTCCAGCGTCTCGATGAAATGTCCGACGCCCAACCGGGTCTGCTTTTCCGGTGACACCGACACCAATTCCTCGACGACGGTGAGAGTATCGCCTTCGACGATGGGTTCCAGGAACTCGACGTCGTTGGCGGCGTTGATGAACGTGGTGCCCGGCAACGGTACTCGCAGGATCAGCGACGCGGCGGGCGGCCGGCCGCCGGGCTGCCACGGCGGCGGGATCAGCCATCCCATCAACAGCGCCGGCGGCGCCAGCAAACCACCCCACTGTCGGCGGGCGAACTCGGTGTCCCAATAGGAGCGATTGCCGTCGTGAATCATCGCAGCGAACAGCTGGATCCGCGCACCGCTGACCGGTGTTGCCGCGGTGCGCGCTTCGCTGACCGCGCCGACCATCTGCAGCGCGTCCTCGTACGTGCCGAACGCTAATTGATAGCTGAGGTCGGGATCCACGTATCGGTGCCGCTCACATGACGAGTGGGTGCCGGCTCGGCACCGCATCCCAAGTGAGGTTGCGGGAAGTGAAGTACCAGCCGCCGCGCTCGTAGATCAGTTCGTCGCGGTAGGTCCCGGTCGCCCGCAGCGAGGCGTCGCCGTATGACGAAGCGAAAAGCAGTGCGACACAGCGTTGTACCGCGTTGACGCCGTCGATGGCGATCTCGTGGTCGACGGTCACCAACCGTTGTCCGTCGCCGCCGTCGAAACCCAGCCGTAGGTCGGTGAACACTTCGCCGTCCCGGACGAAGTTGGCGCCGGAATGGCGGAATGTACCGATCCAGCGGTCCCGGTCTCCCTCGGCATAGGCGCGATTGTGTCGAGCATTCAGGTTCAGGATCGCGTCGCGGCCGGTCGCGGCGTTGAGGAACTGTTCTTGTTGGTAGGTCAGTGTCATCTCTTGCTCGCCAGCCTCTCCCCGAGATGAAAACGAAATGAACGACGAACTTTCAAACTAACTTATCTCCTGACCGGGTAGCCATACGTTTCTCGATCCCAGACTTCACCAGTTAACCCCTTGGCCCGCAACAAATCTTTACGAATCCGTCCGAGAATGTTCTTCGGAAGTTCATTGACCTGCTCAACGTAGCGGGGCACGCAGAAGTACGGCATGCGGGCGGCGCAGAAGTCCAGCAACTCGACGCAATCCAGGGTCCCGCCCGGGCGCGGCACCACGACCAGCAGGATGTCGTCCTCGCCCAGTTCACTGGCCACTCCGATCACGGCGGCCTCGGCAACGGCGGGATGGTCCAGCACGGTGCGTTCGACTTCGACCGAGGAGACGTTCTCCCCGCGCCGGCGCAGCGAATCTTTGATGCGGTCCAGGTAGGTCAGGTTCTGTTGGGCGTCCAGGCGTCCCAGATCGCCGGTGCGAAACCATTCCGGATGCGGCTGCAGTCGCCCGTCCGCGCCGACGTACCCCTCGCTCATCACGTGCGGATGCCTGGGTCGGCAAGCGATCTCGCCCACGCTGCCGGCAGGCAGCGGGTTGCCCTCGTCGTCGACAATGCGCACGTCGAAGTCCGGATTCGGCCGTCCCGACGTTCCCGGGACGCCGTCGTCCGAGACGCCCTGCACCGCGATCGGGAACGCCTCGGTCATGCCATACATCGTGACAATCCGGCAGCCGTAGCGCTTTTCGATGACGTGATAAGAGCCCGCGTCTATCGGTGCGGCGGAGATGAATCGCAGCGGTAATCGCGCGTCCCGCGGATCGGCGGGCAGGTTCTGCAGCATCGACACCATCGCGCCCGCGCCGGCAAACCCGACGGCCCCGTGGGCGCGGACGTCATCCCACACTTCGGCCGGATGAAAGGACTGCGCCAGCACCGTGGTTGCCCCGAGCAACATCGGGACCAGCACGCTGGGGGCCGCGCTCAGGTGGAACAGCGGCATCGCCGTCCACAGCGCCTCCCCCGGACGCAGCCGCCAGGCCGCCGCCACGGTCGCAGCGACCGAGAACAGGTAATTCCACGTGGTGGCAACGGCCTTCGACGGGCCGGTGGTACCCGAGGTGTAGAACAGCGCGCCCACCTCGTCGGGGGCGGCGGGGTCGTCGGCGCCGGACCGGCCGGCGTCGCGCTCGAGGGTGTCGCGCAACGAATCGTCGCGCACCACAACCTGGGTCGCGGAGTCGAGGCGCGCCGCGACCTCATCGACGCGGCGCAGTAGCCCGGTGTCGGTCACGATGACCTTGGCCCGCGCGAGCCGCAGGGTGTGCAGCAAAAAATCGCCCTTGTTGGCGGCGTTGACCGCCGCGCTGACGGCGCCGATCCGGGCGGCGCCCAGCCAGAAGTAAACCCATTCCGGACAGGTGGCGGTGAACAGCGCCACGCCGTCACCGCGCCCCACCCCCAGCGAGGCGAGCAGACGGGCCGCCGCGCAGCTGCGCTGCCGCATCTGCTCGAAGGTCACGGCGATTCCGCCGATCGACATCATCACCCGGTCCGGATGCTGGGCCGCCCGCTGGTCCAGGACTGCCGGAACGGTGAACCGGTCGACGCCGAAGGCGGAGGGCCCCGGCATCAGGCTTTCGCGGCCGCCGGGTCGGGTGCACCGTCGGCGGTGTACCCAAAGTCGTTGGCGGACGGCTCGGCGCCGGGGTAAAAGCGATGCGCCCACCGTCGCAGGGCCGCGTAGTCGTGCGCCTCTTCGGGAGCCAGGTTCGGTTTCTCCAAGTACTTCATGTTTTCCCAGGTGAAGAAGTCCTGCTTGATGACTTCTTGCTGCAGCGCCAAAAACCGGGCGGCGCGTCCGGTCGGCACGTCGCCAGTGTCGCCGGGCTCGCGGACCGAGGCCTGCGTATAGAAGTAGTCGGTGTAGTCCTCGTCGACCGGTGTCTGCCCGGTGACCTGAACGGTGGCCACCAGTTCGCTGGGAAAGCGAACCACTCCGAGCCCCAGCGAGTAGTTGTCGTAGATGATCTTGGCGTCCACCGGGCCGTTCGGCGTCAGCCACGTCTTGGCCCGACCGCCGCCGAAATGGGCGTTGACGCTGGCGTGCAGGTGGTAACCCGACACCTCGAACGACGCCGTGGTGGCCGGATTGGCGGCCTTGTGCACGTATTGGACGTGGTAGGGGTCGGCGGCGTTTTCGATGATCATCTGGGGATGCACCTTGACCCGGTTGAGCATCTGGGTGTGCGGATGCAGCGGGTAGTACTCGTTGGTCTCCAGCTCGGGCAGCACCGGCGGCTGCCAGTACGGGGCGCGGCCGTGCCGTTCATGCCAGACCAGGACGAAGCCGTACCACTCGGTGGTCGGGTAGGTGCGGATGCGAACGTTGTTCTTGCAACCGATCTTGCTGTACGGGATCAACGCGTTGCTGCCGTCGCCGCGCCACTGCCACCCATGCCAGGGGCAGACGATGTTTTCGTCCTCGACCGTCCCGCCGACCCCCAGGTTTGCACCGAGATGCTGACAGTACGCGTCCAGCACGTTGACCTTGCCCGACGCCGTGCGGAACAACACCAACTCTTCGCCGAAGTAGTGCAGGCGTTTGACGTCGCCGGGCCGCACGTCGTCGGCGAAGGCGACGATGAACCACCCGGTCGGGAACCGATAGGTGGACAGCGCAATGCCCGACGGTCCGAACTCGCGTTCCGACGGGTCCGGCTCCGAGATCGTGTACGCCACGAGAACTCCATTTCTCACGCGGCCGACTAGGGTCTATTTTTACTATTTTAAGCATTGAACGTCAACGCGGCGCCGCGCGGCGCCCGGACAGGGGGGTGATGCATGACGGCAGCTGCAGTGGATCTGTCCGACTTCGCCCTGTGGCGAAACGGCTTCCCCGACGACGTGTTCGCCGAATTGCGCTCGGCCAGGCCGCTTTTCCGGCACGACCTGACCCCCGGTGTGGCCGAGACCGTGCACCGGGATTTCTGGGTGGCGACCAAGCACCGGCACGCCGTGCGGCTGCACCGCGACACCGAGTCGTTCACCGCCGCCGACGGCCCGCTCATCGGGCCGGTCGCCATGTTCTCGGCGTCCCCGACGATCATCACGTTGGACCCGCCGGAGCTCAACAAGCGCCGCAAGCTGATCTCGAACGCCTTCAACCCGCGTGCGATCGCCAAGCTGGAAGACGGCATCCGGGCGCGGGCGGCGCGAATGATCGACAACCTGTTGTCCCGGGGCGGCGGTGACTGGATCAACGACGTGGCCGACGCGCTGCCGATGACGGTCATCGGCGACATCATCGGCATTCCGGACGAGGACCGGCCGCGAATATTCGACATCTTCGACCGCATCCTCAAGGCGGCGCCCGACTCACGCCCGGGCGAACGAGTGGAACTCGACTTGTTTGCCTCGGTTTTCGGTTATGCGATGGAGCTCACCGCCGAAAAGCGTCGCAATCCCACCGACGACATCTGGAGCACCCTGGCCACCGCGGAGATCACCGGTGATGACGGCCAGCAGTTCCGGCTGCCCGCCAACGAACTCGAGTTCTTTTTCTTCGTGCTGGCCTTCGCCGGCAGCGACACCACCAAGAACGCACTGGCGATCGGGCTGCAGGCGTTCGTCGCCAATCCCGAACAGATGCAACGGTATCGCGACCGGGAAGCGCTGCGGCCCAGCGCTGTCGAGGAGGTACTGCGATGGGCATCGCCGGTCGCTTATTGGACGCGCACCGCGAAGGTGGACGTGGACATAGACGGCCAGCAGATCAGGCGGGGCGAACGGGTGGTGTCGATGCTGCGTTCGGCCAACCGCGACGAGGAGGTCTTCGCCTCCCCGTTCACCTTTGACATTGGGCGCCAACCCAATCCGCATGTCGCCTTCGGTGGTGGCGGGCCACACCACTGTCTGGGTGCGATGCTGGCCCGCGCGGAATTGCGTGCGGTGCTCGACGAGTTGTTGTTGCGCTGCGACCGAATCGAGATCGGGCCCGCCCGAGTGTCGCACCCGAATTTGACCACCAACATGTCGATTTACGACGAGATGGCGATATCGGTCACGCCGCGCCGCTGACTTAGTCCTGCAACCGCAAGGCGGCCTTCGGACATTGATCCACCGCGGCGCGAACGTCGATCTCCAGCCGCGCCGGCACCGGGCCGGCCGCGATCTGCACCACGTCCATTTCGCCCAGCTCGAACACCTCCGGGGCCAGCGATTCGCAAAACCCGTTGGCCTCACACAGGGTTTCGTCGACGATTACACGCATCAGCTGCCTCCTAAAGGCCTTTGGGACGGGTTCCGATCACCCCGCCGGTGGCGAGGGCTGAAAGTTCTTCGTCGGTCATCCCGCACCACCCGCGCAGCACCTCCGTATTGTGCTCACCCAGCAGCGGAGGTGGCCGTAGCAGCCAACGATCTTGGCCGGACAACGCCGCGAACGGCGGGCATGGGTACAGCGCCGACCCGATGCTCGGATGCTGCAACTCTTCGAAGAAGCCCCGAGCGCGCAGCTGGGGATTCTCGGTGACCAGCGAGGGCGAGACGACGGGCGCGGCGGGCACGCCGGCGCCCGCCAGCCGCTCCACCGTCGATGCCAGCGGCTGCGCGGCGAACCACTCGTGCAGGCGCGCATCGATCTCGTCGGCCCGCGCACGCCGACCCTCGAACGAAGCCAGATCCTGGTCACACCAGGCCGGCCGACCCAGCACCTCGACCAGGGCACGCCACTGCGCGTCGTCGCGCACCGTGACCGCGATCCAGTCGTCGGTCTGCGGCGCGCCGGCGCACCGGTACAGGTTTTGCAGCACCCCGCCGTGGCCGCGGTTGCCGCGGCGGCTCAACGTCCGACCGAACACCTCGGCCTCGATGGCCTGAATTGCGGTGGCATTCAACACCGTTTCTAGCATCGGCAGCTCGACCTGCTGACCGGTGCCGGTGCGTTCGGCATAGTTGAGTGCGGCCAGCACGGCGAAGGCGGCGTGCACGCCGGCCAGCGGATCGCAGGCGCCGCGCGGGGTCACCGGCGGGGCGTCCGGAGGCCCGGTCACCCAGGCCAGGCCGGCGAGTTGCTCCATGGTGGGGGCAAAGCCGACTCGTTCGCGCCACGGGCCGTCCAGTCCGAACGCGGGCATCCGCGCGACCACCAATTTGGGGTTGAGTTCGAGCAGCACGTCCGCCGTCAGGCCGAACTGCTCCATCACCCGCGGCGAGAAGTTCTCGATCACCACGTCGGCGCCGGCGGCCAACCGCTTGAACAGACGGCGACCTTCGTCGGAGCCCAAATCCAAAGTGACCGAACGCTTGTTGGTGTTCATGGCGTGGAACACCCAGCCGTACTCCCACCAGTCGTCCACGTCTTTGCGCATCCCGCCCGAGTAGCGGATGCCGTCGGGGCGCTGAATCGACTCGACCTTGATCACCTCGGCGCCGAATGCCGCCAGCAGATGGGTCGCCGCCGGGCCCGCCCAAAACGCGGTCAAATCGACGATCCGCACGCCCTCCAACGGACGGGTTCGGGATGCCGCGCACTGCCCGGTTCCGGGTGCATCCCAGGGTGATTCGTCGTTGTCCGCGCCGGGGGCGGCGGTGTCGCCGATCGGCGCGGGCGCGCACACCGACATCAGCCACGGCGGGCGGGGCTGATGAAAGCCGGCCGGGTTCTGCAGAAAGACTGCGCGCTGGACGGCGTACTCCGTTTCACGGATCGTGGCGCCGTTGCCCAGCGCGGCGATCGGCAGCCGGAACAGCTGGCCGAGCTCGACGATCTCGGCGACGGTCCGTTGCGCGAGCCACGGTCCGATGTGCTCCCGGATCAGGTCGCGGTAGGCCCAGCGACCGATCTGAAAACGTAGTTGCTCAATCTCTTCCAGTTCGGGGCACTCGACCATGGCCAAAAAATCGAGCCATTGCTGCCCGGTGACCATGGTGATCCCGACGTAGCCGTCCTTGGTTGGCTCGATCGACGGGACTTCGGTGGTGCGGCCGACCGGGGGCACGCGCAACAGTTGCGAATGTAGCCATTCGCTGCTCTGCATCAGCGTCATCGCCTCGAGCATCGACAGGTCGAGATGTTCGCCGGGGCCGCCGTTCTCGACGCGCCGGCGCACGGCCAGCGCCCCGAACGCGGCGAACACGCCGCCCATGTACTCCCCCAGGTCACCGCCGATCGCGATCGGAGGCCCGGCGGGATCGCCACGGAAGCCGGGCGAACCCGCCCAGGCCTGCAGGGTGAATTCGCTCGCGGCACGGTCGGCATAGGGACCGGTCCAGCCGAAGTCGGAGATGGTGACGACGATCGTCCGGGGCGAGTCGGCCAGCAGCTGCTTGGGGTCGATGCCCAGCTCGGCGGCGCACGCCGGACCGGCGGTGAAAATGATCACGTCGGCGCCGGCCAGCTCGGCGCGCCATCGCGTGCTGCCGGGCGTGCGAGTGATGCTGCGCTTGCCGGCGTTGAGGTAGCTGTAAAACGGCGACGGCTCACCGTCGGCCACCGGCGTGCACGTCGCGGTGTATCGTCGCAGCCAATCTCCCTGCGGCGGTTCGATTTTGCGGACGTGCGCGCCGGCGTCGGTCAGCAACTTGCCGGCATAGCTGCCCGCAACCCGGTTGCTGATCTCGACGACGCGCAGGCCACACAGCGGCGTTGCACGGTTATCGGGCCCCTGGGTCAATTGCATCCGCCCCTTCCGACCGACACCGCGATCAGAGATGCTATTTATACCATCACTGCTAAAATAGCTAAGCCAGCTGAGTGCGCGGGCCCGGATCGCGTCGCTCTTCCCGCTGCTCCTGCGAGGATTGGATGACCGCCCTGGGAATTGGTCCCGACGCCCGTCGCCGATTGTCGGCGCCGAGGATCGCCGAAATCGTAGCCGACGAATTGCGCCGCCAGATCATTGACGGCGAACTCGCCGACGGTGATCTGTTACCACGCCAGGAAGTGCTGGTCGAGCAGTTCAACGTCAGCCTCGTCTCGCTGCGTGAAGCGCTGCGCATCTTGGAGACCGAGGGGCTGGTCTCGGTGCGGCGGGGGAATCGCGGCGGCGCCGTCGTGCATGCGCCGGCGAAGACCAGTGCCGCCTACATGCTCGGCCTGCTGTTGCAAAGCGAATCCGTGCAGGTCGCCGATTTGGGTATGGCGTTGCAGGAACTCGAGCCGGCCTGCGCCGCGCTGGCCGCGCAGCGTCCCGACCGGGCCGATACCCTGGTGCCGCAACTCAAGGGAGTCAACGACGCCATGGCCGAACATCTCGACGACGGCCGGCTGTTCACCGAAATCGGGCGCCAGTTCCACGATCTCATCGTCCAGGGCTGCGGCAACCACACCATCATCGCGGTGGTCGGCAGCCTGGAGACGTTGTGGACCAGCCATGAACGCCAGTGGGCCGACGAGAGCGCGGCACGGGGCACCTATCCTTCGCTGACCCAGCGACGCGCGGTGCTCAACACCCATATCAAGCTCACTGAGATGATCGCCGAGGGCGACGTCGATCGGGCCCGCCGCATCGCGGGCCGTCACCTGGCCGACACCCAAACCTATGTGTTGTCCGGCCGTCCCCAGCAACGGATTTACGCACTTTCACCGCAGTCTCTTTCACGTCCGGGAACGCGCCCGGCGGCTATCCGGCAGTCCTGAGGAATCCACGCACGCCATGCGAACCGCGTTGGTCACCGGGGGCAGCGGCGGCATCGGCAAAGGATGCGGCCGCAAGCTTGCCGAGCTGGGCTACGACGTCGTGCTGGCGGCACGGCGCCCGGCGCCGCTGCGCGCGGCCGCCGCGGAGATCGGGGCCCGCCACCTGGTGGCCGACGCGTCGGCTCCGGATGAATTTGCCGCTGCGGTAAGCACTTTGAATACCATCGACCTGGTAGTCCACGCTGCCGGCGCACTGGGCGGAACCTATGCGCGCAAGCAGACTTTCCAGCAATGGCGAACCATCCTCTCGGCCAACCTGGATTCCTGTTTCGTGGTGACCGCGGCCGTGCTGCCCCGGATGCGCCCCGGCTCGCGTCTGGTGTTCATCTCATCGTCGGCGGCGCACGAACCGATGCCGGCCCGTACCGCCTACTCGGCATCGAAGGCAGGCATGAACGCCTTCGCTCGGGCCTTGGCGCTCGAGGTCGACCGGGACGGCATCGCGGTGCACATCGTCACGCCCGGACCGGTCGAAACCGAGATGCTGCAAGACGTTCCGTTCGAGATGTACGCGATCCAGGTGTCCGACGTCGCCGAGACGGTGGCGTGGCTGGACACCGTCGACCCGTCGGTCGACCTGCCGGAGATCCGGCTCTCCGCGGTGCAGCGGGGTCCATACGCCCGGCCGCCGGTGGTCCCTACCGAGGCCCGTCGCCGGCGCCAGAAAACGCCTTGATCACCGTTTCGCCGAACTCGTGCAGGGAATCGGGCGGCGCGAAGTCGGCGAACCAGACGTAGCACCGCTCGACTCGCTGGGCCACCAGACCCGCGAAGTATTCCCTGAGCTCGTCGGCGTCGCCGCACACCAGCCCCGACCCCAGGACGCCGAACCGTCGGGTGCTGACCTCGCGCACCGCCCGGGGGTCGGCGCCGGAGCGCACGAACCCGATCATCTGCTGCACCGAGATCCGTGCGTCGCCCGCCGCGGCGGCCAGCCTTGGCAACCGGTCCAGATGGTCGGCCTGCAAGTTCCACCAATCCGCATGGGCGCGAACGAGTTCCATCATCCGCGGTCCGCTGCCGCCCAGCACCAGCGGGATTGGGTGGGTGCGCCTCGGCGACTGCACGACGGTGTCAGTGGGGGTTCCGTCGCCCCAGTACTGCTCGATCAAGGCTAGGTGCCGGCCGAGTTGCCGGACGCGGGCCAACCCATCCTGCCGGCCCACCTGGAATTTGGTGAACTCGGCGGGCCAGGACCCCGACCCCAGTCCCAAATCGAAGCGGCCCCCCGACGCGTCCGAAAGCGTGACGGCCTGCTTGGCGAGCACGGCGGGATGTCGAAAGGCGTCGCACAGCACCAGGTGACCGATCCGCAACCGTTCCGTCTTGGCCGCCACCCAGGTGGCGACGGACATTGCCTCCCAAATGCTTTCGTCGGGCAACCCGGGCGCCTCGAGGTGGTCGATGAACGCGATGCCGTCGAAGCCGCTGGCCTCGGCGTGGCGGGCCCGGTCCGTGATGTCGCCGATCGACAACCGCACCTGCGGCAGGAACAGGTACCACTCGACCATCCGCTCACCCTTGTTCGTCCCGATTGCCACGGCCCGGCTAGTTTACTATCTTTACTATGTTAGGAGTGTTATGGATGTCGGGTTGACTTCCGATCAGCTGTCGCTGCGCGACACCGTGCGTGACATCCTGCGCACCGAAAGCCCCCCTGACGCGGCGAGGCAGGCGCTGACGGATCCGGAGCGCTGGCGCGCATTGTGGAAGACCGTAGTCGACCTCGGCTGGACGGAATTGGCCACACCCGGCACCGGTGACCACGGCCCCGTCGAGCTGGCCGTGGTGCTCGAGGAATGCGGCGCGGCGCTGGCCCCCATACCGTTGCTCAGCAGCGTCGGACTGGCGGCGGGTGCTTTGCATGCGGCCGGGCTCGATTCGGTACTCACCGATATCGCCGACGGCGCCGTCGCCACTCTGGCCGTGCATACCAAGGGATCTCGGCTCGCCGGGGCGCCGCTGACGTTGCGGCACGGGCGGGTCCGCGGCCGCGCGGTGGCGGTGCCCAACGTGTCCCGGGCCGAGCTGATCGTCGCGCTGGCCAAGTCCATCGACGGGTATGTCGCCGTCGTCGTGCGCGGTGGTGACGGTGTCACCGTCATTCCCGGCGAGTCCACCAACCCGGCCCACCCGGTGGCCGATATCGAGGTCGACGCCGCACCCTTGGCCTTTGCACCGGTCAACCTCGAATCGGCGTTGACGGCACCGCTGGTGGCGGCGGCCGCGGATCTGGTCGGTGTGGCCGGCGCCGTGCTGCGGCGCTCGGTCGACCACGCGAAGACGCGCCGCCAGTTCGGCACACCGATCGGGGCGTTCCAGGGCGTCAAACACGCGCTGGCGGACAACTACGTCGCCGTGGAGCGTGCCCGCAGCCTCACTTACGCGGCTGCCGGCCGCCTCGCCGACCCGGACACCGCGCCGGGTGACGACTGGATCGCGGCGGCGATGGCCAAGGCGGCGGCCGGTGACGCGGCCGTCGGGTGTGCCCGCACCGCGATCCAGGTGCACGGCGCGCTCGGACAAACCTGGGAGCATGACGCCCACCTCTATATGCGACACGCCTGGCAGGGGTCGGCCCTGTTGGGCGACAGCCGGGCGCTGTATCACGAGGTTGGCTGCCGGTTCGCTGGAGGCGCCGCATGACCAGCACCGCGTCGCGGTCCGGCGCGGTCGCCGAATTCTCCGCTTGGCTGACCGCGTTTCTGCCGCATGACTATTACGAGAATTACCGGCGCTACCGGTGGGACATCCCGTTGCGTCGCGACTATCAACGGGCCGCGTTCGAGGGCGGCTGGCTGCAGCCGACCTGGCCGCGCGACCACGGCGGGCGATCGCTGGGCCTGCGCGATGCGATGGAGATTCGCATCGAGGGGGCGCTCAGATCGGCACCCAAGCTGCCCAACATTCAGGGGCCCGGCGTCGCGGCACCCGGCATCCGGCAGTTCGGTACGCCCGCTCAGGTTCAGCGGCTGCTGGTGCCCTTGCTGCGTGGTGACGAATGGTGGGCACTGGGCATGTCCGAGCCGGAAGCCGGATCGGATTTCGCCGGCCTGCGCACCCGGGCCGAGCGACACGGCGATGTCTACCGCGTGAACGGCCACAAGATCTGGACCACGCAGGCGCACGAGTCGCGCTGGTGCACGCTGTACGCACGAACCGATCCGGATGCCCCGAAACACCGGGGCATCTCGTGCCTGATTCTCGATCTGCACTCCCCCGGCGTGCGCATCGAAACCATACGGATGTCGTCGATCTCCGACGAGACGTTCTGTGAGGTCTTCCTCGACGACGTCGAGATCCCGGTGCAGAATCTGCTCGGCCCGGAGAACGGCGGCTGGAACGTGGCGCTGGCGTCGCTGCACCATGAACGTCAGATGATCTGGATCATGAACTGGGTCGAGATCAAGCGTGGACTCGGCGCGGTACGTGACGCCAATCCCGAGGCCGTGGCTGGCCAGGACCTGTGCGTCGAACTCGGATCCCTGCTCGCCGATGCGGAGGCGCTGCGTGCCACCGGGTATCGCGCACTGGACAACGAACTGGCCGGCCGGCCCAGTCCCGAAGCCGACATCATGAAGCTGCTCGGATCGCTGACCCTGCAACGTGTTTGGGAATTGGCTGCTGCCGCACAGGGGCCCCGGTCGACCGTCGACGCGGACCTGTTGTTCGAACGTCAGGACGCGTTGGCCGCCACCATCTACGGCGGAACGTCGGAGGTGCAGCGCAACATCATCGCCGAGCGACTGCTCGGGCTGCCGAAGGGATGACGATGGATTACGACCTCGGCGACGACGCCGTCGAACTGCGACACCGGCTGCGGAGGCTGATCGCCACCCATGTGCCCCCCGATTTTCTCGGTGCCTGCACCGAGGACCCGCAAGACCTGGCCACCACCGAAACGTTCTGCAAGCTGCTGGCCGCCGAGGGGCTGCTGGCACTGGCCTGGCCGAAAGAGCATGGCGGCGGCGGCGGGTCGGTCTGGCAGCAGACGGTGCTGCGCGAGGAGATGTGGGCCCAGCACGAGCCGCGCGGCCCGCAATACATGGGGATCAACTGGGTCGGCCCGGCGTTGATGCGGTACGGCACCGCCGAGCAAAAGGCCAAGCACCTGGCCGCCATTGCCTCGGGTGATGTGATTTGGTGTCAAGGCTTTTCGGAGCCGGAGGCGGGGACCGACCTGGTGTCGCTGCGCACCCGGGCGGTGCCGGACGGGGACGGTTGGCGCATCACCGGGCAGAAGGTGTGGACGTCGTACGCCCAGATGGCGTCGTGGTGCGTGCTCGCGGCGTGCACCGATCCCGACGCGCCAAAGCACAAGCGGCTCACCCTCTTTCTGATCCCGATGGACCGGCCCGGCTTCACGGTGCGGCAGATTCCGTCCATGCTGGGGCCGCATCATCTCAACGAGATGTTCCTCGACGAGGTGCGGGCCTTCCCCGGTGACGTCCTCGGCGAGCCGGGCGACGGCTGGCGCGTCATGCGGGAAGCGCTCGCGTTCGAACGCGTCGGCATTGCCCGGTACGCGCGCTGCGAGTCCCTGCTGCATCGCTTGCGCAACGAGCTCGGCGACGGCTGGGACCGGCTGCCCGAATCGCTTCGGGCGCGCTGGGTCCGGGCCCTGGTCGACCTGCGGGTGGCGCGGCTGCTGGCCTATCGCGCCGTGTCGTTGCAGGACGATCCGGCCGCGGGCGCTGCGGCCAGCGCCGCGCGGATCGCCACCACCACCTGTGATCAGCAGGTCGCCGAGTTGCTGTTCGACGCGCTCGGGCCGACCGCGCTGGACAGTGGCACCACGGCCGCCCTGCATGGCGCGATCGAAGACCATTGGCGCTACGCACAGGCGGCCACCGTGGCGTCGGGCACCATCGAGGTGCAACGCATGCTGGTGGCCCGGGACGCGCTGGGAGAGCACCGGTGAAAACCGCACTGCCACAAGATGTCAGCGACTTCGCGGCGGTGGCCGCCAAGCGTTTCGATCGGCTCGGCGGGCCGCAGGCCGCGCTGCGCGCCGAGACCGACGACAGCGTCCGCGACGCCGCCCGTGCTGCGCTACGCGAGCTGGGCGCGTTCGACCTCGATGTGCGGTCCGGTCCCGACGATCTGCTGGCCGCGGCGGTGCTGTGCCAGGCCGCCGGCGCGAACGTGCTGCCCTACCCGCTGGTCGAGGAGCTGCTGGCCATCGACGGCGCCCGGCTGGCGCTGGTCGATCCCGGCGCGCCGCGCGTCGATCACGGCGATCTTGCCGGTGACTGGATCGCCGCCGACCTGGACGGCAACCGGTATCGGCTGCACAGGGCGTCGCGGACACCCGCCAAATTGGGGCCGTTCCTGGTGCCGGCCACGTTGAGCGCATCCGATGGGACGGTGCCGGGTGCCGACGTTAATCTTCATCTCGTGCTGGGATCATGGCGGATTCTGGGAGCGGTGCAGCGTTCGCTGCGCATCGTCACCGATCACGTCCAGGCCCGCATCCAATTCGGTAAGCCGTTGGCGGACTTCCAGGCCGTGCGCTTTGCCGTGGCGGATGCCTCGGTCGCGGTGCGCGGACTGCACGAACTCGCCAAGTACACCAGTTGCCGGCCGCAATCCCTGCCGCTGCGGGTGCATACCGCGGATGCGCTGGTCCTGCGGTTCAAGGCCGCCGACACCGCAAGGCAGGTGCTGCGCACGTCGCATCAGTTGCTGGGCGCGCTCGGTTTCTGCGACGAGTCCGACGTGAGCGTGCTGGATCGCCATACCCAGCCGTTGATCCGGTTGCCGCTGGGCGCGGAGGCGCTGGGACTGCGACTGATCGCCGACGTGCGCGACGGTTCCCTGGAAACCCTGTTCAGCGAGCGGGTATCCGCGTGAGTCGCACCGAGCCCCTGGCGTCGCAGGTCGCCAACCCGCTTCAAGACGGCATTCCGTTCGCAACCAAACTGCAGCAACTTGCCGAGGAGCAGGCCGACACGGCCGCCGTCACGGTCGTCGCGCTCGATGGGACCGCCCAGACGCTGACCTTCGGCGAACTCGACGCCCGCGCCAATCAGTGGGGACGGGCGCTGGCCGACCGCGGCACGGAGGTGGGTTCGCTTGTCGCCCTTGCCATCCCCAACTCCTTGCACCTGGTGTTGGCGACGTTGGGGTGCTGGAAAGTCGGTGCGGTGCCGATCCCGATGCACTGGGATCTGCCCGAGTGGGAGCGCGACCGGGTGCGCGGCGTGATCAACCCCGCCGTGGTCGTCGACGAAGCCAGCCGCTGGGAGCTGGACGCGCGCGCGGCCGCCGAATCCGACGGCGCGCTACCGGTCGCCGTGTCTCCCACCGCGAATGGTATTTGCAGTAGCGGGTCGACCGGCGTGCCCAAAGTGATTCTCAATCTCGCCCCGTCACTATGGATCCCGCAGCACGGCGAACCTTTCCTGGCGAATTGGACACCGGTGGCCAAGCCGCAGACCATCCTGGTGCCCGCGCCGATGTATCACACCAACGGCTTCGCCACCTTCCTGATGCTGCTCAGTGGTGATCATCTGGTGATACTCGAAAAGTTCGACGCCGCACTGTTTGTCGACACCGTAGAGCGGTTCCGGATCACGAACTTCACCGCCACGCCGACGATGCTGGCCCGCATCGCGGCCCTGCCCGACATCCGTCAGCGCGATCTGTCCAGCGTCGTATTCATCCTGCAGGGCGCCGCGGTGATGCCACCGTCGCTGCTGCACACCTGGTTCGAATTGCTCAGCCCCGAACAGATCGTGACGGCGTACGGCATGACCGAGAACCTCGGCCTCACCGCGCTGCGCGGTGACGAGTGGCTGGCTCATCCCGGCAGCGTCGGTCGCGGTTTCCGCGATACCGAGATCAAGATCCTCGACGCCGACAAGAACGAGTTGGGCCCCGGCGAGGACGGTGACGTCTATCTGCGCTCGATGATGAGTGCCGGCTATCGGTACCTGGGCGGCGCACCGCCGTTGCCGTCGACCGAGGACGGCTTCCGTTCCGCCGGCGACATCGGCCATCTCGACGAGGACGGCTTTCTCTACATCGTCGACCGCCGCGTCGACATGATCGTGACCGGCGGCGCCAATGTCTTTCCGGCGGAGGTGGAATCCGCTCTGGCCGACCACCCGGGGATCGCCGATGTGGTGGTCATCGGCCTGGCCGACGAGCGATGGGGACGACGCGTGCACGCCGTCGTGCAACCCGCCCGGCGCGACGGCGAAGCGCCGCCGACCGAGCAACAGGTGATCGAGTACGCCAAGACTCGGCTGGCGCCCTACAAGGCGCCCAAGACCGTCGAGTTCGTCGACGCGATCCCCCGCACCGCGGCAACCAAGGTCAATCGGTCGGCCCTGATCGCGGCTCGCGGCGGGTAACCGCCGCCGCTTCGACGTCCGGCCCGAACCGCCGCTCCCCAGCGAAGCGATACCCCGTACCCGTACAGTCTGGGCAGACGTTTCACCGTGCGCGGTGCAGCAAACGGCTGGATCGACTGCTTGGTAGCACCTTTGACATCTCGTCATGTCGAGGGGCCGCCTCGCGCGTTGCGCTCCTCGCGCATACCCCCCGGGGGTGCTAGCATCGAGTCGTTATGCGCCCGATCACTGCCCGCACGAACAAGTGGCTGCGCTACGCGACCGCGGTCGCGGCCCTTTTCTGGGCGCTGGGCGCCGCCGCCGGGTGTCACCTGCCGCACCTGGCAATGCCACTTTTGCATGCGCCGACCATGTCGGCAGCCGCGGCACACCATGCCGTCAGCGCGGCGGTCCAGCATCCCCCCATCGGCGGCCAGCAGTGCTCGCCGATGGATCTGGACTGCCAACACGTGGCGCAGTCATGCACGACAACCGATTTGGTAGCCCTTGCCGTTGCGGTCACGCTCATGGCGTTAGCCGCATCGTTGGCTTGGCCGGTGGTGTCGACACCCCGCGGCCCGCCGCGACGGGCCGGCTTCGTTCCACCTCGGCCGGGTCGGCTCATTTTGACCCGCCACTGCATCGCCCGAATCTGACCGGCCACCGCCGGGCCGCAGCGTTCACCGCCTGCGCCTGGCATCGGTGCCCACGTCCGCTGCCGCGCGCCCGCGCGGGAGATTCAGAAACGAGCATGTCAGATGAACGTTGTCGTATCCGAATATCGCAATACGTTGCCTGCCAACGTCTTTAACAATCCAACAATGGCGTCGCGGTCATGAGCGCGCTAAGACCGCACGCGCTGGTGATCGGAGCCGGGGTCAGCGGCCTTACCACGGCGTTGACGCTGGCCCGTGACGGTTGGCGAGTCACCGTCGCCGCCGATCAGTTCGACCGCGACACGGTGTCGACGGTCGCAGGTGCGGTGTGGGAGTGGCCCCCGTCGGTGTGCGGCCGCCACCACGGCCACACCGTCCTGGCTCGCTCGGCCGGGTGGGCCAGGGATTCCTACCCACGCTTTGCCCGGCTGGCCGCCGACCCCCGCACGGGTGTGAGCCTGCGACCCGCGATCTTCTACTTCCCGCGGCCGGTAGCGGAGGATCCTGCCGAGTCGGCAAAAATGGCCGAGGTCGAACAGTTCGTCCCCGGGTTCGTTCACGACGCTGAACTCATCGACGCCCACGGCATCAATCCCGGCGCCGGCATGGTCGACGCGTACTCATACCTGGCACCGACGATCGACACCGATCAGTACCTGGCCTGGTTGTACCGCCAGGCCGTGACGGCCGGCGTGAACCTGACCAGTCGCCGCATCCGCGGATCGCTTGCCGACCAAGAAAACGAGTTACGCACCGAGTACGCCGCCGACCTGATCGTCAACTGTTCCGGGCTGGGTGCGCGCGAGCTGGCGGGCGACTCGACGATGGAGCCGCACCGGGGCGCGCTGTTGCGAATGATCAACGACGGCAACGCGATGGCGCGGGTGACGGCCGTGCATGCCGTCGCGAACGACACCAGCACGGACAACCAGGACATGGTGTTCATCGTGCCCCGCGGCGCCGATCGGCTGTTGATAGGCGGCCTGGTCGAGCCGGACCAATACGACACCCGACTCGACCTGGGCAACTATCCGCCGCTGCGCGACATGCTCGAGCGCTGCGCCGAATTCCTGCCCATTCTCCGGGGAGCCCAGCTCGACCCGCACGACCCGGTCCGGGTCGGACTGCGACCGTTCCGCGACGGCGGGGTGCGGTTACAAGTCCAGCCCGGCACCCGGATCGTGCACAACTACGGCCATGGCGGTGCCGGTGTCACCTTGTCCTGGGGCTGCGCCCTCGAGGTGGCCGAGTTGGCCAACGTGCTGCTAGCCGGCCAAGGCGTCGCCTGAAAAAGGTTGGCGCGCAGTACAACCGGAACTTCATGTTTTCCTCGACCCAAACGACCTGAAAGTAGCAAGGACTCAAATCATGATGATGATGGCAATGCCCGCGCCCCAGTGGGTGACAGTCGTGGCCTGGATAGTAACCATCCTCGGTGGGATGGTTGCCGGCGTCATGCTCGCCGATATCTATCTGGGCGGTTATCGGCAACCGCTGAAGGCGATGGAGGCGGTCTGGCCGGTGACGGCGATCTACGCCGGTCCGGCCGCCTGGTGGGCCTACTACCGGTGGGGCCGGCCAGCCACCCTCCGCTGGCAAGAACACCACGGCCGGGCGCCCCAAATGGGCCGCGCCGCAACGGCTGCCGCGCAGACCCTGCCCGGTGGGGCGGTCTCATTCGTCGGCCACATGATCGCCATGCCGCTGGTGATGTGGACGGGATGGACGATCGGCGGTCAGGGGGTCTGGCCGATGATGCTGCTGATCGCGGCCTTTGCCCTACCGCTGCTGTCCGCCTTTGAGTATCACGCCCTCACATCGGCCGGGCAGATCGAGTCGGCGGGCCGCCGTTGGTGTGTGGCGTCGCGCATTTCGATTCTCGCGATTGCCGCATTCGACGTGGGCATGGGCGCCTCCATGCTGGTGGTGGCATTCGTGCTGCGGTATGCCCCCGACTCCATGGCGTTCTGGTTGGTCATGTGGGCCGGCATGTGGCTGGGTTTTGCGACCGCTTACCCGATGGTGCGGTGGCTGCTCCCGAAAGACACCACCGACTCCGCGGCGCCGGCGGCCGGCGCCGCGCGTCCGCAGGTGCAAACGGCCCGGTAACCGAGGCAGCGAACGGCCCGGCTCGCGCGGTAACCTCATTCTCAAGCGCACCTGCGCGACGGAAGGGGACCTATCGCCCATGACCGCCCCGAGTGATGGAGCCGAAGTCACGCGCGGCGACCGCTTCATCAAGACGGCCGTGGAGATCCTGCGCGAGACGGGCCGCACGGACTTCACCGTGCAGGAGGTCGTCGCCCGGTCCAAGACCTCGCTGCGGGCCTTTTACCAGCATTTCAGCACCAAGGACGAGCTGTTGCTGGCGCTGTTCGACCGGACCATCGCCCAGTCGGTGGCGACCTGGCGGGCCGAGACCGAGGGGCTGGACAGCACCGCCGCGCTCAAGCTGCTGATCGACCGCGTCAGTCAACAACCCGAGTCCAGCACCCAGGACAGCCTGAACCGGGCGCTGGGCCTCTACAACCACCACCTGGCGGAGACGCGTCCGCGCGAATACGCCCGGGTGTTGTCCCCGCTGCATCGCTTGATCCGCGACATCGTCGGGCAAGGCATCACCGAGGGGGTGTTCAATCCCGCGCTCGACGTCGAGTCCTCGGCGGCGATCGCCATGCAGACGATGGTGGGGGCACAGCGATTGCATTGGCTGGGCGCCGAATTGAACGGAACGCCGGTGGACGCCGGGCAACTGTATGAGTTCCTCACCCGCGCGCTGGGGATCCGGGACGCCGACGACGAGACCGCCCCGCCCTCGCTGGCCGCGCTGTTCGGCGCCATCGGTCTGCGAACCGGTTCTCGCGACGGCGAATTCGCGATGACACTGCCCGTGAGTCCGCATGTGGTGAACACCTCCGGCGCACTGCAAGGCGGGCTGATCGCCACGCTGGTCGACGTCGCGGGCGGGCAGTTCGGGCTGGATTATCTGCCGCCCGGCACCACCATGACGACGGCCGACCTGTTCGTCCGGTACCTGCGCCCGATCCGGCAGGGTTCGGCCGTGGCCGTCCCGCGGATGTTGCGGGCCGGCCGACGGTCGATGGTCATGCAGATCGACATCTATGCCGACGGCGACGACAAGGTCGCCGCAACTGCGACAGTCAATTTCGCCATCATCAACGGCGCGACGCCGAAGGGAATGCGCGACGGCGGCTAGCCCCGGTACGGGGTATTGCGCAGCAGTGGTAACGTCATTACCACGTATCGAGAATTCAGTCTGCAAGGAGATCGCCATGCCGTCTCGCGAGCTTCCGTTTCCGGTGTTCGACGCCGACAACCACATGTACGAACCGCAGGAGGCGCTGACCAAGTTCCTGCCCGAAAACCGAAAGCATGTCATCGATTACGTGCAGGTGCGCGGCCGCACCAAGATCGTGGTCCGCGGCCACATCAGCGACTACATCCCCAACCCGACGTTCGAGGTGGTGGCGCGTCCGGGCGCCCAGGAGGACTACTTCCGCAACGGCTCGCAGGGCAAGAGCTACCGCGAGATCCTCGGCGAGCCGATGAAGGCTATCCCGGCCTTCCGCGAACCGGGCGCGCGCCTCGAGGTGATGGACGACCTCGGTATCGATTACGCGCTGATGTTCCCGACGCTGGCCAGCTTGGTCGAGGAACGCATGAAGGACGACCCGGAGATGACCCACGACGTCATCCACGCGCTCAACCAGTGGATGTACGAACAGTGGTCGTTCAACTACCAAGACCGCATCTTCGCCACCCCGGTTATCACCCTGCCGATCGTCGACCGCGCGCTCGAAGAGCTGCAGTGGTGCCTGGAGCGCGGCGCCCGCACGGTGCTGGTCCGCCCCGCCCCGGTGCCCGGCTACCGCGGCAGCCGCTCGTTCGGACTGGAAGAGTTCGACCCGTTCTGGCAGGCCTGTGTGGCCGCCGAGATCCCGGTCTCGATGCACGCCTCCGACAGCGGCTACTCCGAGCTGCTCAACATCTGGGAGCCCGGCGACGAGTTCCTGCCGTTCAAGCCGACCGCCTTCCGCAGCCTGGCCATGGGGCACCGGCCGGTCGAGGACGCCTTCGGCGCGTTGATCTGTCACGGCGCGCTGACCCGCAACCCCGATCTGCGGATCCTGTCGATCGAGAACGGCGCCGACTGGGTACCGCACTTGTTCAAGGGGCTCAAGGGCGTCTACAAGAAAATGCCGCAGTCCTTCGCCGAGGATCCGATCGAGACATTCAAGCGGTGCGTCTATGTCAGCCCGTTCTGGGAAGATCGGTTCACCGAGATCGTCAACATGGTCGGCACCGACCGGGTCGTCTTCGGATCCGACTGGCCGCATCCCGAGGGTCTGAAGGACCCGATCAGCTTCGTCGACGAGTTGACCGACTTCAGCGACGAGGACAAGGCCAAGATCATGGGCGGCAACCTGATGAAGCTCATGAAGGTGTCTGAGCCGGTTTCGAAGCCGGCCAAAAAGCCCGTCTCCGCCTGACTCGGGTATAGACGGGGCGTTCGGCGGTGCTATAGAAAAGAAGCTCCCCTCCGAAAAGGCCCCGCCGACGCGGCCGGTTAGGAGCAGACGATGAACCCGGCTGCGGCCGCATCATCAGTGACCAGGGTGACGCTGAGCGCCCGACTGGTGTCCGAACTCGGCGACCCGCACAGCACGTTGCGGGCGGTGACCCAGCGCAGTGACGGGGTGGTGATCGTCCGGGCGGGCGGCGAGGTCGACGGCGCCAACGAGCACACCTGGCGGCGGCTGGTCGAGGAGGCTGCCGCGGTCGCGACGCCACCGGGACCGTTCGTCGTCGACCTCAACGGCCTCGATTTCGTGGGATGCGGCGCGTTCGCCGTCCTGGCGGCCGAGTCGGAGCGCTGCCGGGCGCGCGGCGTCGCGGTGCGGCTGGTGAGCTGCGATCCCAGCGTCGCCCGGGTGATTCAAGCGTGCAATCTGGGCGGCGTATTGCCGCTACATCCGACCGTGGAAACCGCGCTGGCCACGGCCGGGCGCGGCGATAGGCCCGAGCCGGGCCGCCCGGCCGCGCCCCCGTTGCCAAACTGATGCACTGACCCCTTCGACCCGTTGCTAATCTAATTACTTGCGTGTGTCCAATAGGCCGCGCTTTGCTAGATTTTCAATTCGGTCCAAAGGAAAGCCCGCGGGAGGCTCCGTAGGAGGGACGGCCAGATGGTGGCCGAAAAGGACTGGGACAAGATTGTCGGTACGGCCGACGACGTTCGCCGTATTTTCGAGAATGTCCCCGCGATGTTGCTCGGACTCGAAGGTCCCGAGCATCGCTTCATCGCGGCGAATGCGGCCTACCGTTCCCTCAATCCGGGATTCAGCCCGGTTGGCAAGCTGGTGCGCGAGGTCTATCCCGAGCTAGCGGGCCAGCAGATCTTCCAGATGCTCGACCGGGTTTATCGGACCGGCCATTCCCAGACCGGGACCGAGTGGCGGCTACAGGCCGACTTCGCCGGCTCGGGCATCGAAGAAAAATACTTCGACTTCCTCGTCACGCCCCGGCGCGGCCCCGACGGTGCGATCGAGGGTGTGCAGGTCCTCTTCGACGACGTCACCGAACGGGTGCGGTCGCGCACGGCCGCCGAGGCGCGCATCGAGGAATTGTCCGAGCGCTACCGCAACGTGCGCGATTCGGCCATCGTCATGCAGCAGGCTTTGCTGGCCGCGACCGTGCCCGTTGTTCCCGGCGCGGACATCGCCGCGGAGTACCTGGTCGCCGCGCAGGACACCGCGGCCGGTGGTGACTGGTTTGACGCGATTCCGCTGGAGAATCGGCTGGTGCTCGTCGTGGGCGACGTCGTCGGGCACGGCGTCGAGGCCGCAGCGGTGATGTCGCAACTGCGTACCGCGCTGCGGATGCAGATCCTGGGCGGCCACACCATCACCGAGGCACTCGCCGCGCTGGACCGATTTCACGAGCATGTCCCCGGCTCGAGGTCCGCCACCTTGTGCGTCGGTTCGCTCGACCACACCACGGGCGAATTCGAGTACTGCACGGCCGGTCACCCGCCGCCGCTGGTGGTGACCGCGGGCGCCGCCGCCCACTACGTCGAACCGTCCGGCGCCGGGCCGCTGGGCAGCCACGTCGGGTTTCCGGTGCGCAGCGAACTGCTCGACATCGGCGACTCGATCTTGTTCTACTCCGATGGCCTGATCGAACGCCCGGGCCGCCCGCTGGGCGCCAGCACCGCCGAATTTGCCGACCTGGCCGCCAATATCGCCGGCGGCGCCAGCGGTTTCGTAATGGACACTCCCACGCGGACGATCGACCGACTGTGCTCGGAGACCCTCGAATTGTTGCTCCGCTCAACCGGTTACAGCGACGACGTCACACTGCTCGCGGCGCAACGGCGCACTCCCCCGCAACCGCTGCACCTGACGCTGGACGCGACGATCCACGCCGCGCGCGTCGTGCGGGGCCGGCTTCGCGAGTGGCTCTCCGAGGTCGGTGCCGACGCCGACGACATCTCCGACATCGTGCACGCGATTTCGGAGTTCGTCGAGAACGCGGTCGAACATGGTTACGGCACCGAGGTTTCCGACGGTGTCGCGGTCAACGCGTCGCTGTCCGGCGATGGCTGCCTGCATGCGGCGGTGATCGACCGCGGGAAATGGAAGGATCATCGTGAGGGTGAACAGGGCCGCGGGCGTGGACTTGCGATGGCCGAGGCGCTGGTGTCGGAGGCACTCATCACCCGCAGCGACGGCGGGACGACGGCCAGCGTGACCCATCGTCTGTCGCGGTCGGCGAACTTCGTGACCGATACCGTCGTCGGTCGCGGCGGTTCCCAACGACCCGCCGATCACGAGTTCACTTCGGTGGTCCAAGCGCCCGGACACATCGTGGTCAGCGGGGACGTCGACTCCACCACCGCATCGATCCTGGACCGTCAGATCGCGGTTGAAAGTCGTTCGGGCATAGCACCTTTGACTGTCGACCTGGGTGCGGTCACCCATTTAGGCTCGGCGGGCGTCAGCGCACTGGCCGCCGCACGGGACCGAGCCGTCCGGCAGGGCGGCAGCTGCGTGCTGATCGCGCCACCGGGCAGCCCCGCCCACCACATTTTGTCGATGGTGCAAATCCCCGTCGCCAGCGGGGACAGCGAGAACGTCTTCGCCGAGGACTGACGTTCAGCGGGTCTTGCCGTGCCGCACCTGGTTGAACGGCACGCCGCGGTCGGCGGCGTATTCGCGCGGAAAGCCCAGCACCCGTTCACCGATCACGTTGCGCGCCATTTCCGTGGTGCCGCCCCCGATGGCGACGGTCTGCCTGGCCAGATAACGCAGGCCGGTCTGCAGCCCCTCGCCGATCTCGCCGACCACACCGGCTGCACCGGCGACGGCCGTCGCGATGTCGATCTCGGTCGTCACGGTCTCGGAGTGGAACAGCCGGATGAGCGTCCCGGCGGCGGGCGGTAGCGTCGCGTCTCGCACACTGCGGTAGACGTGGTCGATCAGCTGATCGGCCACCGCCCGGTGCACCAATGCCCGGCCCGCCATCTCTTGTGCGCGTTCGCTGTCCGCCTGACCGGTCGCGTTCAACAGCGCCACGTAGTCGACGGGAGTCGCGTTGCCGCCCTCATTGCCGCTGCCACTGGCGAACTCCGAACCCTGCCCCACCGCCCGGCGTTCGTGATACAGCTGACGCGACGCGACCGCCCAGCCGCCGTTGACATCCCCGACGACGGCGTCATCACCGACGTCCACGCCGTCGAGGAACTCCTCGCAGAATTCGGTCGACCCGCTGAGCATCGTGATGTGGCGCAACGTGATTCCCGGGTGGTTGATGGGGACCAGGAACATCGTCAGGCCCTCGTGCTTGGGCACATCCCAATCGGTGCGCGCCAAGCACAGGCCGTAGTCGGCGGCGAAGGCGCTGGTGCTCCAGGTCTTGGCGCCGTTGATCACCCAGCGGTCGCCGCGGCGTTCGGCACGGGTGATCACCCCGGCCAGATCCGACCCGCCGCTGGGTTCGCTCAACAGCTGCACCAGTACCTCTTCGCCGCGCAGCGCCGCGCCGATGTGTTGCTTCTTCTGCTCTTCGCTGCCGGTGTCGAGCAACGTGGCGCAGCAGATGGTAAAGGTCGGGATGTTGAGGATCAGCGGCATCTCGTAGCGCAACGATTCCTCGTCGAACGCCTTCTGATACGCATAATCCAGGCCCAGGCCACCGTATTCGCGGGGAAAGCAGATCCCGGCGAATCCGCCTTCGTACAACCGCTTTTGCAGCTCGCGGGCCCGCTTCCACGCGTCCGCATCGTCCCGGGGTGCAGGCGGCGGAGAGTCGGGGTCGATCGGCGGCATGTTGTCGGCCAACCAGGCCCGGGCGCGGGCGGCGAATGCGGCGACGGATTCCGGCGGTTGACCCGTCATTTCGCGTACCGCCCGGCGTTCTCGGCCGCGTACACCCGCAGGTTGTGTTCCTCCGGGGTGCCGAACAGGGACCGGTACAAGGTGACTCGGCGCAGATACAGGTGCAGGTCGTGCTCCCAGGTGACACCGATACCGCCGTGCATCTGCACGCAGCACTGCACGATGCGCCCGGCCATCTCCCCGACGTAGGACTTGGCGATGCTGGCCGACAAGCCCGCCCCCGGCGCGCGGGCAGCGACGTCGGCGACCGCGGCGGCCGTGGTGGCACGGCAAGCCTCCAGCCACAGTTTCATGTCGGCGAAGTTGTGCTTGAGCGCTTGATACGACGCCAGCGGGCGACCGAACGTGTGCCGGTCCAGCGCCCACTGCACGGTGAAGTCGAACACCGTCTGCAGCACGCCAACCACCTCGGCGCATTGCAACACCTGTGCGATCTGACTCTGCCGGTCGATCAACGCGGCCGTCTCGGCGGCGCTGCCGACGGCGGCCGACGCGTCCACGACGACCCCGTCAAAGCGCACCCGCGCGTACTGCTTGACCAGATCGACCGACTGCTGGGGCTCTACCCGAACGCCCGCCGCGTCCGTCGGTACCAGGAACTGGCGAACCTCGTCACCGCATCGCGCCACCACCAGCAGCAGGGCACTCTGAGCGCCGGCTTCGACGCGGTCCTTGACGCCGTCCAGCTGGTAGCCACCGGCGGCCCCGCGGGCCTCGAAGTCGGCCCGGGTGGCGGTCACCGTGGGCTGCAGCGGCGCCCAGCCGCGCCCGGGTTCGCAGACCGCCCAGGATGCCACCACTGCTCCGGAGATCAACGACTCGATCGCGGCCGCATGTGCTTGGGCGTCAGCGCATTCGGCCAGCGCGGTGAGCACAACGCTGACCGGGTAGAGCGGCCCGGGCGCCACGGTCTTGCCGAGTTGTTCGGCCACCATGGCCAAATCCGTGACGCCGTTGCCCGAGACGCTGCCGCCGCCCAGCTCCTCCGGAACGAGCAACGCCGTCCAGCCGAGTTGGGCGGCGCGCCGCCACCAGGTCGGATCGAAGGAACGCCCCGCCGCGTGCAGTTCCCGGACGCGGGCCAGCGGCGCTTCCTTCTGCAGGAAGGCCGCGGTGGTCGAGGCGAACAGCGCGAGTTCTGGCGAATCGGCCGCGGTCAGGGTCACCACCCGATGCTAGCAACGGTCGATACCGTAAGTACTACCGGAGTTAGGTCGGTAACGCGGTCGAACCGTTACATCGCGAACACGCGGCGCACCGACTGCGCGTGCAGGGCCCGGTTTTCTTGCGACACAGCCCAATCCGGCACCACCGCGTCGAAGCCGTTGAATGTCGCTGCGATGACGTGCAATTCGGTGTGAACGAAAGCATGCAACAGCCGGTTGGCGTAGTCGATCGCCTCGTCGCGGCACGGATCGATCTCGGAGCAACTGATGAAGGTCGGTGGCAGCCCCTCCAGGTTCGCCCGGTGGGCCGGCACGTGCTGACCGCTGGCGCTGTCGTTGCCCAGGTAGTGCCCCCACGCGCGGCTCACCGCGGGACCGTTGAGTCCGGGGGTGCGCTGGAACTCGCGTCGCGACGGCGTGGTGTCGCTGTCGAGCATCGGCTGATGCAGGATCTGCATCAGGATCGGCGGGCCCTCGTTGTCGAACATGCGCTGAGCCAGGCCCGCGACGAGGGCGGCACCGGCGTCTCGACCCATCACCGCGATTCGGCTCGGATCCAGTTCGAGCTCGACGCTATTGCGGATGGCGTAGTAGAAGCCCGCTTCGACGTCGTCGAGCGCCGCCGGGCACGGGTGTTCGGGCGCCAACCGGTAGTCCACCGACACCACCAGGCAGGCGCCGTCGCGGGCCAGCTCCACACACTGCGCATGATCGGTGTCCAGGTTGCCGGTGACGAAGCCGCCGCCGTGGGCGTACAGCAGCAACGGCGCCCCGGCGTCACCGTCGATGCGACCCCGATACAAACGGAGGTTCAGCTGACGGTTGCCGGGCCCGGCGATCGACCGCGATTCGATGGTGACGCCCGCGGTATCGGCTGCGGCGGCACGCTCGGCCGCCAACCGGTCGGCGTGTTCGCGCTCGGCGGGCAATGTCTCCGCGCGGAATTCGACGACGCCGAGCTCGCTCGCGGCGTCGCGCAGCACCGGGTCGATGCGGTTGATCCCTTGTGGACGGGTCAGATCCGTTTGTGTCATACCCTCTCAGCTTCCGGGGTTGGGTCGGGCGCGTCATCCGGTCCCGGCGGATCCCGCCGGAGACCTTTTCCAAGGTAAACCCGGGCGACTCAGCTCTCGCCGGCGCCGGCTGCCGACCGCTCACCGGGCAGCGCCGTGACGGTCGCCGGGAGGCCGTACAGGGCCGTTGCGTTGCCGCGCATGATCCGCTCCCGCTGGTCGGCGGGGAACCTGTTGATCGCGTAGGCCGGCGAGTCATAGCTCCAGTGCGGGTAGTCCGTCGAGAACATGAGGTTGTCACCCAGGTCCATCATCTGCAGATATTCGCGGAACTCTACGGTGTCGACGTCTTCTAGGGGTTGCGTGGTGAAGCGGACGTGCTCGCGCACGTACTCCGACGGACGGCGCCGCACCTGCGGCAAGTCGCCCCGGCGGGCCTGCCAGATCCGATCCATCCGCGACATCACCGGCATGGTCCAGGTGAATCCGCCCTCCACGAAGACCACCCGCAGATCGGGATGCCGATCGAAGGCGCCGTCGAACACCAGGCTCATCAGGTGCGAGACATACAGCAACGGCCAGGACGCAAAGAAGTCATGCCAGTGCGCCGGGTTGCCGACCGGATAGAGCGGCACCAACTCGAAGGGCGTCTGCCCCATCAGATGGGTGGCCACCGGGAGCCCGTGGCGGGATGCGGCTGCGTAGAGCGGGTCGAAATGTGGGTGGCCGAACGGGATTCCGCGCGTTTGCGGTGTCATCAGCACCTGGGCCAGGTAGGGATGTCCCGCCCAGCGCTCCACCTCGCGCGCCGCCAGCTCCGGCGTCTGCGCGCTGACGCTGATCGATCCGCGCCAGCGGCCGTGCTTGTTGTGCTTGTCCAGCCATACATCGGCCAGCCAGTCGTTGTAGGTCGACTTCAGCACGTGTTCGGCGTCGGGCAGCTGCGCGTCACACATCGGCTCCAGCGTCGCGATGCTCACGCCCGCGTCGAGCAGCAGTTGCTTGGCGGCATAGTCCGGGTCGGTGCCGGCGAGTCCACCGCCGGGCGGGGCGGCATCCAGGCGCAGCGACATGGTCTTGTAGGAATCCGGCGTGTCATAGAAGTGTGGCACCGGCGTGACGGCGTTGCCGGTCGGCCAGATCTTGTCCACCCAGTCCGGCGGCGCGTAGGACTTGAGCACGTCGGCCGAGACGGGCATCGGATGGACGTCGGTGTCGACGATGCTGACCGCGACCTGGTCGTCCTGAGCGGCCGCGGTATCGGCGGTGGTATCGATGCGGGCCACGCTGGTCATCCGACACGCTCCTCGAGTCCGTACAGCTCGCTGGCGTTTCGCCACAAGACCTGTGCACGCTGGTCGGCGTCGAGACCCTGGGCCATCGCCTCGGGCGAGGACGTCGACCAATGCGGGTAGCTCGACCCGTACATCACCAGGGCAGTCTTGCCGCTGAACTCCATCCAGCGCTGAGCCGAGGCCGCGTCGACCGGGCCGTCGAAGGCCGACGAGCAGAACCGGACATGGCCGGGCAGGTACTCGCTGGGATACCGGTCGACCCAGGGCGTCTGGTCGCGCATGGACAACCAGAACGTGTCCAGCCGCCACATCAACGGCGTGAGGATGTCATAGCCGCCGTCGGCGAACACGAACTTCAGGTCGGGCAGCCGGCCGAACACGCCCTCGATGATCAGCGTGGCCAGATGCACGAAGTAATTGAGCGGCATGAACGCCGCGTACCCGGGGTAGGTGTGGGCGTGCCCGGCGAAGGTGGGCGGATGGTCGACGCCGTTGCCGCCGTTGATGTGCACCGCCACCGGCAGCCCGTGAGCGGCCGCCGCCTCCCAGATCGGCTCGAACATCGGCTTGCCGTAGGGCTCGCGTGACTGCATCGGGACGCCGACCTGCACCAGTTTGGGATGCCCGGCCAGCCGCTCGATCTCGGCTACCGCGCCCCTGGGATCTTCGGGGTTGACGCGAATGGTGCCGAGAAACCGGTCCGCGTACCGGTCGGTGGTGTCGGGCTCGAGCCAGCGGTCCAGCAGCCAGTCGTTGACCGCGGCACAGATGCGGCTGTTGAGCAGGTAGTCGGCGATGTTGCCGCGAGTCAGCGGGTTGAGGATGGCGAAGCTGATGCCCAGCTCGTCGAACAGGTGGCCGCCGACCGTCTCCGGGTCGGAGCCGGGGTAAGCCGGGCCGTACAGGTCTTGCCGATAATCGCCTCCCGGCGCCTGGTACCACTGCTGCTCCACGTCGGGGATCGCCCGCAGTCGATGCGCGGCCGGCAAGTAGCGCCGGATCTCGGCGTTGTAACGGAAATGCGGTTGCACGTTGGCATCGATGACGGGTTCGTTCATGCGGTCAGGTACACCTCCCCGTCGCTGACGTCGACGCGGTAGGTGCGCACGCGGCGCTGCGGGTCCGCGACGTTGCGACCGGTCGTGATGTCGAATTCCCAATTATGCCAAGGGCATCGGACGATTTGACCGTCGCGCACCCGACGCACACCGCCGGGAGAGTCCGGCGACGGTTCGGTGGTACCGCCGAGCAGGCCCAGACACAGCGGAGCACCCTCGTGCGAGCAGTAATTTACGATCGCGTACAGCTCGCCGCGCAGGTTGTACACGCCGACGCCGAACTTACCGACGTCGACCAGTTTCATCGCGCCGGGCGGAAGCTCGTCGAGAGCGCACACGAAACGCCGCTGAGGCACCAGGGCATCACCGCCTCGCCGACATATCCGGGACCTGTCCGGTCAATACTGAGCCTCTTACGGTAACCACCACAAGCCATTGGGCTTCGTTGCTATCTATACTATGATAGCGATATTCCGCAGGAGCTGGCCTGCGTCAAAGGGTCAACGGGTTGCCCCAGGAGGAGCGCCGATGCCGATACGCAGCGACCGGACCGATGTACCGGCCCCGCCGGTCACACTCGATTTCACGGGGGAAACCAGCCCGTACCCGTTCTTCGAATACATGCGGCGCACCGACCCGGTCTGGCACGGAGCGCTCGGCGATCACTCGCAGATGCCGGAGGAGCTGCGGCCGAACGACGAGTGGGCGCTGTTCGGTTATGACGAGGTATTCCAGGCTTTCCGCGACGACCGGATCTTCACTTCGGCCGGCTACGACAAGACGATCGGGTTGGTCATGGGCCACACCATCTTGGCGATGGGCGGCAAGGAACATCACGACCACCGCAGCCTGGTGGCCAAGGCATTTCGGGCCACGGCGCTGGAACGCTGGGAGCCCGCCGTCATCGGGCCGGTGTGCGATCAGCTGATCAACGAAATCAAGGACGACGGTCAGGCCGACTTGGTCAAGGCGTTGACGTTCGAGTTCCCGACCCGGATCATCTCGGTGCTGCTCGGTTTGCCGCCGGAGGATCTCGACATGTTCCGGCGGCTGTCGCTCGACCTCATCTCGATCCCCACCGACATCGTCGCGGGGCTCAATGCCGCCGCGGATTTGCACGGGTACTTCCTGCAGCAGGTCGAGCAGCGGCGCCGCAAGCGCACCGACGACATCATCGGCGATCTGGTGGCCGCCGAGATCGACGGCGAGAAGCTCGGCGATGACGCCATCATCGCGTTCCTACGGTTGCTGTTGCCCGCCGGCCTGGAGACGACTTACCGCTCGTCGGGAAACCTGTTGTACCTCTTGCTGACTCACCCCGACCAGCTGGAGATGGTCCGGCAAGACCGCGCGTTGATCCCCGCCGCCATCGAAGAGGGCCTGCGGGTGGAGACGCCGCTGACCATGGTGATGCGCACCACCACTGAGGAAGTCGAACTCGGCGGCAAGGTGATCCCCGCCGACGCCCAGATCGACATGTGCATCGGGTCGGCCAACCGCGACGAAAGTCGTTGGCCCGACTCGAATCGCTTCGACATCCACCGGCCGCGCAACACCCACATCGCATTCGCCGGCGGCATCCACATGTGCCTTGGCATGCATCTGGCCCGGCTGGAAACCCGGGTGATGCTCAACAGCCTGCTCGACCGCGTAAAAAACCTGGAGCTGGTGGCCGACGACGGCACCGGCGAGGAGTCTCGCATCATCGGGCTCACGTTCCGCTCGCCCAACAAGCTTCCCGTCACCTTCAGCCCGGCCGCATGAGAAGCCGGGGGGCCATCCTGCACGATGTCGGCGGGCCCTGGGCCGTCGAGGAATTCGAGCTGGACGCACCGAAGGCCGGCGAGGTGCTGGTGGAGATGGCCGCCGCGGGAATGTGCCATTCCGACGACCACATCCTCTCCGGCGACATGTCCGCGCCCAACGAGACCCTGCGCGCGCTGGGGCTGCCCACCATGTTCCCGATGATCGGCGGCCACGAGGGTTCCGGCGTGGTGCGCGAAGTAGGCGACGGTGTAACGGAATTCGCTCCCGGCGACCATGTCGTGACGTCGTTCGTTGCGGTGTGTGGACAGTGTCGCTGGTGCGCGAGCGGTCAGGAATACATCTGCGACATGGGTGCCGGCGTGCTGACGCCCGGCATGCCGACCGACGGCACCTACCGGCATCACACCGCCGACGGCAAACCCCTGGGCCATTTAGCCAAGGTGGGCGCGTTCGCCAATCACACGGTGGTGTCGACGGATTCACTGGTGAAGATCGAGCCACACCTTCCGTTGGCGCCCAGCGCGCTGCTTTCCTGCGCCATACCCACGGGTTTCGGCTCGGTGGCCAACAGGTCCAACATGCGACCGGGCGACACCGTCGTGGTGGTAGGTGTCGGCGGCATCGGCACGGGCGCGATCCAGGCCGCCCGCATCGGCGGCGCCGCCTACATCGTGGCGGTGGATCCGGTGGATTTCAAACAGAAGTCGGCCCTGCAGTTCGGTGCCACTCACACCGCCGCGAGCGCCGTCGAGGCGCTGGACATGGTGCGCGACCTGACCTACGGGGTGATGGCCGACGCCGTCGTGGTGTCGCCGTCGCTGATCACCGCCGCGGACGTGCGCGACGCCGTCCGGCTCACCCGCAAGGGCGGGACCTGCGTGCTCACCGGCATGACCTCGCAGTTGACCGACTCGGTCAAGATTGATTTGCAGGACTTCATCCTGTCGAACAAATCGCTCGCCGGCACCGTATTCGGCTCGTGCAACCCGAAGTCCGACATCTTCCGGCTGGCCCGGCTGTACCACACTGGTCAGCTGCTGCTCGACGAGATGATCACCCGGCGTTACCGTCTCGACGACATCAACGAGGCGTACGACGATCTGCGCAACGGCAAAATCGTCCGGGGCATCATCGACTTCGGGATCGCCTGACTAGCCGACCCTTGCCAGGGTGCCATCCCACAGCGCGCGGGCGAGGCCGGGATCGGCGGCCAACCGGCTGGGCTTGGCGATGGTGCGTTTGACGTGATGCTCGCCGGGGACCCGATCACCGCCGCGGCTGAGGCGGCGCGCCGCGGCCGCGCCGATACCGTCACTGGCGCCGGTGATGACAATCGTCCTGCACGTCATTGCGTAGCCATTGGGTAGTCCTGTACCGCGAGGGTAACGAGCGGGAGGTAGCCGGGTCAGATCAGCGAGTAGCGCACCGGCAGGTGTTTGAGGCCGCCGACGAACGTGGTCGCGACCAACTCCGGATCACCGGTCAGCTCAATCGATTTGAGCCGGGGCAACAGCTCGGAGAAGAAGCTGTTGACCTCCATTCGGGCCAGGGCCGCGCCCATGCAGAAGTGCACTCCGTAGCCGAAGGCCAGGTGCTTGTTGGGGTCACGGCCGACGTCGAAACAGAACGGGTTGGCAAAGACGTCCTCGTCGCGGTTGGCCGAAACATAGGACAGCAGAACGGAATCCCCCGCCGCGATCGGCACCCCCCGCACGCTGGTGTCCTGGTTGGCGGTCCGCATGAACTCCTTGACCGGGGTGACCCAGCGGATCATCTCCTCGGTGGCCAACGGCATCAGGTCGGGATTGTCACGCAGGCGCCTATGTTGGTCGGGGTTCTCGATGAGTGCCCGCAGGCCACCGGAAATCGTCGCGCTGGTGGTGTCGTGCCCCGCGGTAGCCACGATCAGGTAGTACGACACGGTGTCGATATCCGACAGCGGTTCACCGTCTACGCGAGCGTTGGCAATCGCCGAGGCGAGATCCTCGGTCGGGTGCGCGCGGCGCGCCTCGGTGACGCCGTTGAAGTAACCGAACATGTCCAGCAGCGCAGGGATCTGATCCTCGTTCGTGGTGCCGCGCTTGAATTCGGAGTCGTCACTGCCGAACAGTTCCTGGGTGAGTTTGAGCATGCGGGGAAAGTCGGCTTCCGGGATGCCCAGCAACGACATGATCACGTACAGCGGGTAATTCACCGCCACCTGTTGCACGAAGTCGCATTCGGGGCCGACCGCCAGCATCTTGTCGACGTAGCTCTTGGCGAGCTCGTCGACACGCACTTGCAAGGCGCGCATCGCCTTCGGGCGAAACCAGTCCGCACCGATGGCGCGCACCACCCGATGTTGCGGGTCGTCCAGGTGGATCAGCGTACGAACACCGGCGGCAGCCTGCAGCTCGTCGCCCTCGGCGGTGGTGAGCACCGGGCGGGGCCAGTTGGTGAAGAGCATGTTCTGCCGCTCGATGTCCATGATGTCGGCGTGTTTGGTGATCGCCCAGAACGGCTGGTAGCCCGGCACCTCGACCCAGGACACCGGCGCGGCGGCGCGCAGATGAGTCAGCGCGGCGTGTAACCGGGTCTCGTCGGTGTAGGCCAACGGGTCGGCCAGCACTCGACCGGCGTCATCCATCGTCGTCGTGCTCACTGGCGAAACTCCTTCCCGGCATCGTCACCTCGTTCAGACAGCGCCGCGACACCGTCGGGTGGCCCAAATGACCGTCGGCGACCTCGCCGCACATCTCGGTCATCACCTCGCCCCGCGACCCATGCGGGTAACTTTACAGTAAGCAATCCAGTATGTGACCCTGCACATCGCGCGGCGATCGCAAGCGCATCGGTGGCGCGCCCGCTGGCATCCGTGAGGTAGGACTGACGCATGACGAAAGCCCAGGATTGGGACGGGACGCTCGACGACCTCGAACGTCGCCGTCAGCACGCGTGGGGAATGGGCGGGCCCGAGCGGCTCGACAAGCACCGGGCCAAGGGCAAGCTCGACGCGCGCGCCCGCATCGAGCACCTGCTCGACCCCGGCACCTTTCGCGAAATCGGCACCCTGGTGGGCGGCGACGTCGCGGCCGACGCGCTGATCGTCGGGTCCGGGTCGATCAATGGTTCCCCGGTGATGCTGGGCGCCGAGGACTTCACCACCATGGCCGGCAGCATCGGCCCCGGCGGCAACTCCAAGCGCTACCGGATCGCCGAGCTGGCGCTGCGCGACAAAATTCCGCTGGTGATGCTGCTCGAGGGCGCGGGGTTTCGGCCGACCGGCGGGCATTACGGACGCACCCCCACCGACCTGCTCGCCCAGGCGCAGTGCTCGGGCCGGGTACCGACGGTTGCCGCGGTGCTCGGCCCGTCGGCCGGGCACGGTGCGCTGGTGGCCCCGGTGTGCGACTTTCGCATCATGAGCCGACAGGGCGCGATCTTCACCGCCGGCCCGCCCGTCGTCAAAGAGTCCACCGGAGAAGAGATTTCGAAGGAGGATCTCGGCGGCCCCGACGTCGCGCTGCCCAGCGGAGTAATCCACAACGTGGCCGAGGACGACGAGGCCGTCCTTGCCGACATCCGGCGCTACCTGTCCTACTTTCCGCCCAGCGCCTGGTCGTACCCGCCGGCGCTGCCCGCGGACCAGGACAGTCGACCGCGGCCTACGCCGGAACTGCTCGACATCGTCTCGCGCGACAACCGCCGTGTCTACGACATGCGCGCGGTGCTCGACGTGGTCTTCGATCGCCCCGATTGGTTCGAGGTGCAGCCACGGCTGGGCACCGCGATCATCTGCGCCTTGGCCCATCTCGGTGGCCATCCCGTCGCGGTCGTCGCCAATCAGCCACAGGTGCTTGCCGGTTCGATCGACGCCGCGGCGGCGGACAAGGCCGCGCATTTCATCATGGTGGCGGACTCCTTCCACCTGCCGATCGTCTTTCTCGCCGACAATCCCGGCATGCTGCCGGGCAGCCGGTCCGAACGCAGCGGCGTCCTGCGGGCCGGTGCGCGGATGTTCGCCGCCCAGACGGCGGCGACCACGTTGAAGCTGCACGTGACGCTGCGTAAGGCGTACGGGTTCGGCTCAATGGTGATGTCGCTGTTGGGTTTCGACCACCAGGTAGCGACGTTCGCCTATCCGGGAGCGACGATGGGGGCGATGAGCGCCGCCGCGTTGAGCCGGGCGTCGCACGCCGGGGAGGATCTGGCCGAGAAACTGCGCAACGCCGAGTTGCAGGCGTCCTACCGGTCGGCCGAAGGTATGGGATTCGACGAGCTCATCGATCCCCGCGAGACGCGGGATGCGTTGCTGGCGGCCCTGCTGCGCGGGTTGTCCAGCCGTCAGGCCGCCGCCGCGCCGGTGACGCGCACCGTGATCATGCCCTGACCCGGCCCCGTCAGGACCCGGCCCGATAGGCGGTGAGCACCGGCTCCAGCTCGTCGGGTGTCGCGCCGTGCATGATGACCGCGTCGGCCCCATAGCCGAACTCCGTGCGGATGCGGTCCGCGCACTGCCCGGCCGAGCCGGTGGCCGAGGGCGCCAGCCATTCGTCGGGGATCAGCGTCGCGATGTGTTCGATCTGCTCCGCGGTGGCCTTGTGATCGATGCCGCCCGCGATCGAGGTCACCACCGGGTCGGCCCGAAACCGTGCCAGCACGGCGGGATCCCAGTCGTTGGTGCGCACCAGCAGGTCCCCGTAGCCCTGCAAATAGGTGGCCAACCGGGCGACGGTCTTCTTCAGCCGCAACGCCTCGGGAAGGTGGTCACCGACCGTGGCCATGCACGACCACACCCGCACACTGTCCGGGTCGCGGCCGGCTCGCTCCGCGGCGGACTTCACGGTCTTGACGCAGCGCTGCAACGTCTCCGGGGTGAAGTAGGTGTGCAGAATGACGTCGTCGAACTCGCGGCCGCCCAGCGCGAGTGTGTCGGCGCCAAAGGCGACCAGCGCCAGCCGAATGTCTTCGTGGAACGCGGGGTCCAGGAACAGGATCGGGTATTTACCCATCGGTCCGTCGTGGTTGACGATCATCTCGCCGTGCCAGAGCCGGCGCATGACGCGAGCCCAGTCCTCCATCTGCGCGGTCGTGACCGCGGGTATGCCGAACGCGCCGTAGATCGCCGCGATCCCGCGGCCGATGCCCAGGGTGAAGCGTCCGCCGGAAAGGCGGTGCATGGTGGTCGCCCACGACGCGGTGATCAGCGGATGGCGGGTGTTGTGATTGGTTGCGGCCGTGGCGATCTGCATCCTGTCGGTCACCGCGCAGGCCGCACCGGTCAGCGACGACGCTTCCTTGACGTTCCACCGTTCGGAGATGAAGGCGGTGCCGAAGCCGAGCTGTTCGCCACGACGCGCCTCGTCCATCAGGGCCGCCGGGCCCTCGCCGCCGGCGCCGGCCAGCAGGTAGTAGCCTAGCTCGTCGAGCACCCGATCGGTCAATTCCAAACTCCTTGGTGGTAGCCGAAATTCCGGGCTTCGGCGCCGTCCTTGGTCATCGCTGTGGTCATCGCTGCGCCCCCGCCACCTCGCGCAGGAATCGCTCCGAGACCTGCTGCACGCGCCGGGAGAAGATGTGGCCGACGTGACTGCCGTCGTACCAGTAGAGCTGGCCGCCCCAGCGCTGCTGTAGCGCTTCGACGGGTTCACGCATCGCCATGCGGTCGTGCCAGGCCCCGACGATCAGGCGCCGTGCCGGCGGGGGTGCCGGGTCGACGGCCAGCGGATCGATCACCGACGTCAGCTGGGCGACCACCGACGATGCCAGCAGCTCCCGGAATCCCTCGCGTGCCGAGCCCCAGCGCGACAGGTGCCGAGCGATCATGGCGTTCAATCCCAGAATCGGGGTGTAGAGGCCCACCGCGTCGATCTGCCGTTCCAAGTGCGAAACCAGTGCGGCCACCGGGGTGCCCATCGAAATCCCGGACACCACAACGGCACTGGCTTGCGGCTGCACCCAGCGCACCACGGCGCGTACTTCGGACACCGCCCGCATCATGCCGGCGACATTGCCGAGCGGATCCATGTCCGGGTACGCCGGCCAGTCGCGGCGACGGCAGCCGTGCCCGGGCTGCACCGGAAGGGCGACATTGAATCCCAGGCCGTGGTGGATGCGGCCGATGCGCGACAACAGCAGATCCTCGGTACCGCCCTGACCGGCGCCATGCACCCAGATCAGCCACGGCCGCGCGGCGCCGCGATGACGGCACAGGTGCACCACCGCCCGGCACGGGCCACTCAGCCCTTCGGCCGCCAGCGTCGACGGCAACTGCGGATCGTGTTCGAAGGTCATCCGCTCGTAGCTCAGCCTGCCGAGTCGGTGTTGTCGTATCGAAGTCTCTCGCAACGGTTTTGGCGCGGCGTGCGCACCGTCGATCCCGAGCCGAAAGAGTTCCTCGGCGGCCGGTGCGCAGGCGTGCAGGGGCCGGACATCGTCGGACAGATTTCCGCTCAGCAGCGAAAAGCCGCTGAGGACCAATTCGTCCAACAAGACCTCGCCGAACTAGCGCATCCCCCGCGGCGAGGCCGGCACCCAGCCGGTCGACTCGTTCAAACCCGACACCGTGCGCGGCAACACCAGGCCCAGTTCGCGGGCCACCTCCCTGGAGAGCTCGAAGGACCGCTTCGCCAGCGCGAATCCCGCCATGCCGCTCATCCCGGACCGCTAACTCAACTTGAAGCCGGCGCATCCCGGCTGATCGGCCGCTTCCGCCATTTCGCTCCTTGCCGTCCCGGGGCGGTACCGCTGAAATCTATACTGTAACGACCTTAGTATGGGCGGAACTACTAGCGGAGGACAGCCGTGCGGGTCCCTTTCACCTGGAAAGTCACCGGGTGGTTCATGATCGGGTGGTCACCCGAGTTCCCCGTCGGCCAGGCCGGCCACTGCAGTATTTCGGCGAGGATCTCATCGCCTATCGCGACGAGTCCGGTCAGCTGCACGTAATGCAGGCGCATTGCAAGCACCTGGGCGCCCACATCGGACACGGCGGCAAGGTGATCGGCGACTGCGTCGAGTGCCCCTTCCACGGGTGGCGCTGGGGCCCGGACGGTACCAACCGCTACATCCCCTATCAGCCCGAACGGCCGAACCGGGTGCTACGGCTGCGGGTGTTTGAGGTTCACGAGCAGTACGACTGCGTGTTCATTTGGCACCACCCCGAAGGTAAGGAACCGCAGTGGGCGATGCCGGACATCTTTCGCAAGTTCCCGCAATTCGAGACCGATCCGGCGGCCTATTACCGGGCGTACCCGGAGTTCTCCCGGCGCGCCGAACGAGAACCCGTGCATCCGCAGATGGTCGCGGAGAACGCACCCGACAGCGCCCACTTCGAATACGTTCACCACGCGGCCGTGACACCCCGGGTATTGGACTGGAAAATCGTCGACCACGAATGGCAGTTCACCGCCGGCTGGCCGAATGCGCGCAGCGATAACCCCGACGACCTCGCGCTGCGCTTCCACAGCCACCTGTTCGGCCTCGGCGGGGCGATCAGCGTGTTCGAGGGCGCACAGAACCATCGGCTGATCTTCACCTGCACGCCCGTCGACGACGAATGTTCCGACCTCTTCTACTCCATCTGGTGGCCCCGCACCCCGGGCGACGCCGGCGACGTGCCGGAGGGCAAACTGCGCGACCTCATCGAAAGACGGTTTCTGTCCACCGTGTTCGACGACCTACAGATCTGGCGCTATCAGAAGTACGTGGAAAATCCGGCGCTGTCCAAGACCGACGCGAAAGGCTATATGGCACTGCGGAAATGGGCTACACAGTTCTACGACGTGCCGGCATGACAAGCGGCCTCGCCGACCTTGTCGCGCCCACGCACACCGCGATCCTCACCCAGGAGTGCCCGGGCGCGGTGCTGGGGCCCGACGCCGGGCTGGCACTGCTCGCCGACGAGGCGCGCCGCGTGGCGCTGCCCAACATCGTGCGGCTCGTGCCCGCGGCGCGGGCGGCCGGGGCTCGCGTGGTGCACTGTTTGGCGCAGCGCCGCCCGGACGGCCTGGGGTCCAGCCACAACGCCAGGATCTTCGCCGGATCCGGCCGGGTGGACATCGCCCCGGGGACCCCCGGGGCGGCGCTACTCCCCGAATTGGGGCCGGAGCCAACCGATCTGGTGCTGACCCGGTGGCATGGCGTCGGACCGATGGGCGGCACCGACCTCGACGCGGTCCTGCGCAACCTCGGGGTGACCACGATCGTCGCGGTCGGCGTGTCGCTGAACATCGCGATCCCCAACCTGGTCATGGACGCCGTCAACGCCGCCTATCGCGTGGTGCTACCCAAAGACGCCGTCGCCGGCATACCCAGCGAGTACGGCGAGGCCGTCATCGCCAACACCCTGTCGCTGCTGGCGACCATCACCACCACCGACGAGCTGCTCGACGCATGGAAGGCCTCATGATATGACCGACGGCGACGCCAGTAGGCCACTGGCCCGCCAGCTACCACACCAACTGTGAGAGGTTTGATGTCCGATACTGCAACACAATTCACGGTTCCCGCCGTTGCGAATGCCGTCGCGGCCGCAATCGGCGACCGCGAGTTCGTCATCCAGGGCGACCGGCGATTCAGCTACGCGCAGACCGTCGAACGATCCCACCGTCTGGCCGCCTATCTGCATTCGCGGGGTCTGGGCTGCCACACCGAGCGCTCCGCGCTTGCCGGGCACGAGACGGGTCAGGACCTGCTCGGCCTCTACGCCTACAACGGCAACGAATTCGTCGAATCGCTGCTCGGCGCCTTCGCTGCCCGGGTGGCCCCCTTCAACGTCAACTTCCGCTACGTCAAGAGCGAATTGCAGTATCTGCTGGCGGATTCGGGCGCCACCGCCCTGGTCTATCACGCCGCGTTCGCGCCGCGGGTGGCCGAGGTGCTGCCCGAGTTGCCGCGGTTGCGGGTGCTCATTCAGATCGCCGACGACTCGGGCAACGAGTTGATTCACGGGGCAGTCGATTACGAGAGCGTCATCGGGTCGACTCCGTCCGATCCGCCGCCGGTGCGGCATTCACCGGACGATCTGTACGTCCTGTACACCGGCGGCACCACCGGCATGCCGAAGGGTGTGTTGTGGCGTCAGCACGACATCTTCATGACCTCCTTCGGCGGGCGCAACCTGATGACCGGCGAACCCGTCGACTCCGTCGACGAGATCGTGGCGCGAGTGGCGGCCGGGCCCGGCACCAAGTTGATGATCTTGCCGCCGCTGATCCACGGGGCGGCACAGTGGAGTGTGATGACCGCCCTCACCACCGGGCAGTCCGTCGTCTTCCCCACTGTCGTCGACCATTTGGACGCCGAAGACGTGGTGCGGACGATCGAGCGGGAACGGGTATCGGTGGTGACCGTGGTCGGAGACGCGATGGCCCGACCGTTGCTCGCCGCAATCGAGCGGGCCCGCACCGACGGCACCCCCGACGTCTCGTCGCTGGCCGTGATCGCCAACGGCGGCGCCCTGCTGACCCCCTTCGTCAAGGAACGGTTGATCGAAGCCCTGCCGAATCTCGTTGTCGTGGACGGCGTCGGATCGTCGGAGACGGGCGCGCAGATGCATCACCTGTCCGCCTCCGGGGCGGTGTCCACCGGCACCTTCAACGCCGGCCCGGACACGTTCGTGGCGGCCGAGGACTTGTCGTCCATCCTGTCGCCGGGCCATGACGGGATCGGCTGGTTGGCACAGCGCGGCTACGTTCCGCTCGGCTACAAGGGCGACGCGGCCAAGACCGCCGCGACCTTCCCCGTCATCGACGGTGTGCGCTACGCGATTCCGGGCGACCGGGCACGTCACCACGACAACGGCTACATCGAACTGCTGGGCCGCGATTCGGTGACGATCAACTCCGGCGGCGAGAAGATCTTTGTCGAGGAGCTCGAAACCGCGATAGCCTCGCACCCCGCGGTGGCCGACGTGGTGGTCACGGGGCGGCCGAGCGAGCGCTGGGGCCAGGAGGTCGTCGCGGTGGTCGCGCTCGCCGACGGTGCGCACGCCCAACCCGACGAACTGGTCGGCCACGCCGCAAAGTCGTTGGCGCGCTACAAGCTGCCCAAGGCAATCGTTTTCCGCCGCGCGATCGAACGCAGTCCGTCGGGCAAGGCCGACTACCGGTGGGCACGCGAGCAGGCCGTGAGCGAAGCGTGACCGGCAACGTCTTCACTACGTGGTCTTCCACCCCCGGGCCCGCAGGAGCAGCGACCGTCCGCCGGACGCGCGGGTGGCGACCGCCCCGCGACGCGAGCTGACGAACTAGGCGGTGACATCACGGCGAAACTGAGTTGACAGCGCTCGATTTCAGCCGGTGAGTGAGCAGCTTTCGGTGGCGGCTCTTACGATGACCGGTGAATCGAGACCGGTTCCTGATAAACCCCTTTCGTGGTGGCACCGTCGCGGGACGCGTCGATCACGTCGATTACGTCGATTACGTCGATTAGAAGGGCGCTGGTGCGCGGAATGGAGGAATTGTTGTTCCATACGACATCGCCGGCTTTACCACCCAGTCGAGTCCGAGTTGGAAGAACGCCGCAGCTGGATCCACAAAGGGCCGTCGTCCTGAGAGCGCACCCGTTGAGCCGCGGTCAACATGGCCGCTAACTCCCCATGCGAGGGTCGCAGACAGTCGAAATGTACTGTCACACAGCCAGACTCGCGTTGGTTCCGAGGGTTCGACGCTGGAATCTTCGATAACGACGGAACTTCCATCTACGCACGCTGGGGTGGCAACCCCGACGGCCATGCACTGCTACTGGTGCACGGCTATCCCGAGACGCACCTAATGTGGCGCCACATCGCGCGGCGGCTCCAGGACCGCTACTTCATTGTCATGCCCGACTTGCGCGGCTATGGCGCCTCCGCCAAGCCGGTCGGGTTACCCGATCACAGCAACTACAGCAAGCGGACCATGGCCAACGACCTCGTCGCGGACATGGACCAACTCGGGCGAGACTCGTTCTACCTTTGCGGGCACGACCGCGGCGCGCGCGTCGCGGCACGCCTGGCGCTAGATCACCCGCACCGTGTCCGGAAGCTGTCACTGTTGGACGTCGCGCCAACGCTCGACATGTACGACGCCACCAGCAAAGATTTCGCGAAAGCCTACTTTCACTGGTTCCTGCTCATCCAGGCCACCCCGCTGCCTGAGGTTCTCATCGGAGGCAACCCGGCCGCCTACTTGGCCCTCGTGCTGCGACAATTCTCCGGCGGGAACGGCGACTTTCTGGAACGCGACGTGGTCGCCGAATACGATCGCGCTTTTTGCGTACCAGAAGCGCTGCACAGCACCGCCGAGGACTACCGGGCCAGCGCGGGCATCGACCTCGAACACGGCCAGCACAGTCGTGACTCCGGGCATCGAATCGGCTGCGACACACAGGTCCTGATCGCCGAAGACGGAGTGGTGCACCGCCTTTTCGATGCGCATGCCCTCTGGCAGGCCCAATGCGCCGCGACGGTCACGGCGATGACGATGCCATCAGGACACTTCTTCCCTGAAGCGCTGCCCGACGAGACCACCGCCGCACTAGTGAACTTTTTTTCCGCCTGACCCCGGCGGGTCTGCGGCGCGGCACTAAGGGCTGCGTAGCCACGAACGCCGTGCCGCAAGCCGCTCGCGCCCGCGCGGATGCGGCGACCCCGCGCGGCGCGGGTCAGATATTCAAAGCACTGACCGGGCTCGTCGTCGCGAGCACCTGCAACTTCTCGACAACCCACCCGGATGGGTGCCGCATCCGAGGCGGCTACGCCCGCGACAGGCCCATATTGTCTACTGTAATAATTACAGTACGATCTTGCGTAAGGCCTGCCCGTCCGCGCCGCGATGGAAGAGAGTGCTGGAGATCCAGTGACGACCGACGTTCACACCCCCGGCGACCGCACCGTCGATCTGCGTGACCCCTACCCGTACTTCGCCTACCGGCGTCGCCGGTCCGGTGTGTTCCGCGGAACGGTCATGGACTACACCAAGACACCCGAGTCGCTGCGCCCCGAGAACGAGTACTCTGCGGTGTCGTTCCACGCCGTCAACACCGTCTTTCGCGACGGCCGGGTGTTCAGCTCCAAACCGTACGACAAGACCATCGGCCTGTTCATCGGTCCGACCATCCTGGCGATGGAGGGCAAGACACACCGCGACCACCGCAACCTGGTATCGGCGGCGTTCAAGTCCAAGGCACTGGCCCAGTGGGAGCCGACCATCGTCCGCCCGGTCTGCAACGCACTGATCGACGAATTCATCGAGACCGGCCACGCGGACCTGATCCGCAACTTCACGTTCGAATTCCCCACCCGCGTCATCGCCCGGCTGTTGGGGCTGCCCGGCCAAGATCTGCCGGTGTTCCGCAAGCGGGCCGTGCAACTGATCAGCTACCACATCGACTACGAGACGGCTCTCGAAGCGTCGGCGGCGCTGAAGGATTACTTCATCGAACAGATCGAGCGACGCAAGTCCAGGCCCACGCAGGACATCATCGGCGATCTGGTCACCGCCGAGATCGACGGCGAAAGGCTCAGCGACGAGGCCATCTATTCGTTCTTGCGGCTGCTGCTGCCCGCCGGGCTGGAAACCACCTACCGGTCCTCGGGCAACCTGCTCTACCTGTTGCTCACCCATCCCGAGCAGTTCGCCGCGGTGCAAGCCGACCACGGGCTGATCGGCCAGGCGATCGAGGAAGGCCTGCGCTTCGAGACGCCGCTGACCACCGTGCAACGGTTCACCACCGAAGACGTCGAGCTGGAAGGCGTGACGATCCCGGCACGCTCGGTGGTCGGCGTGTGCATCGGATCGGCCAACCGTGACGAAAAGCGCTGGGAGCGGGCGGAAGAATTCGACATCTTCCGCAAGGCCGTTCCGCACATCTCCTTCGCGGCCGGCGAGCACACCTGCCTGGGGCTGCACCTGGCGCGGCTGGAGACCCGCGTCGCGGTCGAATGCCTGCTGAGCCGGCTGACCAACTTCACCCTGCTCACCGATGACGACCCGCATATTCACGGACAGCCCTTCCGTTCGCCGACGGCGCTTCCGGTGACGTTCGACGCCAAATAGGAGTTGATGCCCAATGGTCAAGGTAATGCAGGGTTTTCGCGTCCTCGAGGTTGCGCAGTTCACGTTCGTGCCTGCGGCGGGCGCGATCCTGGCAGATTGGGGCGCCGACGTCATCAAGGTCGAACACCCGACACGCGGGGACACGCAGCGAGGATTCCTCAACATGGGCGGCATTCAGGTCGACCCGGACCGGCACCCGTTGATGGAGCACCCCAATCGGGGCAAGCGCAGCGTCGGGATCGACGTGTCCACGCCCGGCGGTCAGGAGGTCATCTACGAACTGGCCAAGACCTCGGACGTGTTCTTGACCAACTACAAGCCCGCCCAGCGGCAAAAGAACAAATTCGACGTCGAGCACATCCGCGCGGTGAACCCGAACATCGTCTACGCCCGCGGTTCGGCCTATGGCGACAAGGGCCCCGAACGCGACGTCGGGGGCTACGACGGGACGGCGTTCTGGACTCGCAGCGGTATCGGGTATGCGCTGACCCCCGAGGAGCTGGGCGGCGCGCTGGGACAAGGCATTCCCGCGTTCGGCGATTCGATCGGCGGCATGTTCATCGCGGGCGGCATCTCGGCGGCACTGCTGCACCGGGAGCGCACCGGGGAGGCCGTCGAACTGGACGTGTCGCTGTTGAGTACCGCCTGGTGGGCGGCCGGGGCCAGCATGACCCAAGGCATGGAGACCGGGGAGGTCATGCGCACGCCGATGCCCGGGACCGCCACCGCCATGTCGGTGAATCCGTTCATGGGCAACTACGAGACGTCCGACGGCGGCACCATCAATCTGTGCATCATCAGCCCGACGGGCCTGATCCGGGACACCTTCGAACATCTCGGTATTCCCGAGGCCGCCGACGACCCGCGTTTCTCCGACGTCCTCCCGCTGATCCAAAACGCCGGCGCGGCCGCCGAACTCATCTCGAAAGCCGTCGCAGCCAAGCCGTTCGACTATTGGCGCGAGCACCTCAAAACGATGCAGGGCCAGTGGGCGCCGTTCCAGAGTCTGCTGGACCTGGCCCATGACGAACAGGCCCTCGCCAACGACATGATCGCCGAAGTCGAGCTGGCCAGCGGGGGCAAACCGTTCAAGGTGGTGCGCGGCCCGGTGCAGTTCAACCATGAGCCGCTGCAAACTACCGGCGCGCCGCAAGCGTCCGAGCACACCGAGCTCGTGCTGATGGAGCTCGGCATGGACTGGGACCGGATCGAAGAGCTCAAGCAATCGGGGGCCATTGCGTGACGAGCAACGACGTCGCCATCATCGGGGTTGGTCTGCATCCGTTCGGCCGCTTCGAGGGCAAGTCGGCGATGCAGATGGGCGTCGACGCCATCCTGGCCGCGGTCGCCGACGCCGGCATCCAGTGGCGAGACGTCCAGTTCGCCACTGGCGGGAGTTGGACGGTGGCCAATCCGGACGCGATCGTCGGCATGGTCGGCCTGACCGGGATCCCGTTCACCAACGTGTTCAATGCGTGCGCGACCGCGGCCAGTGCGGTCAAGGCTTGCGCCGACGGAATTCGGTTGGGCGACTACGACATCGGCATCGCAATCGGCCTGGACAAGCATCCGCGCGGAGCATTCACCGAGGATCCGGCGCTGGTGGGCATGCCGCGCTGGTATGCGGAAAACGGCCAATACCTGACCACCCAGTTTTTCGGCATGAAAGCCAACCGCTACCTGCACGAGAACAACATCTCCCAGCAGACCCTCGCCAAGGTGGCCGCCAAGAACTTCCGCAATGGTGCGCTGAACCCGAATGCGTTCCGCCGCAAACCGATCTCCGAAGAGGACATCCTCAACTCGGCGATGCTCAATTACCCGCTGACGCAGTACATGTTCTGTGCGCCCGACGAAGGCGCCGCGACGGCGGTGATGTGCCGGGCCGACATCGCGCACCGCTACACCGCCAAACCGGTCTATCTGCGGGCGGTGGAGGTCCGCACCCGCCGGTACGGTGCGTACGAGGTCAACACCACCTTCGCCCCGATCGAGGAAGACGTGGCACCAACGGTTTACGCCGCCCGCGCCGCGTTCGAGAAGGCCGGCGTGGCCCCCGGCGACGTGGGTGTGATCCAACTGCAGGACACCGACGCCGGCGCCGAGATCATCCACCTGGCCGAGTGCGGCTTCTGCGCGCACGGCGACCAGGAGAAGTTGCTGGCCGACGGCGCCACCGAGATCAGCGGCTCGATGCCGGTCAACACCGACGGCGGGCTGATCGCCAACGGCGAGCCGATCGGCGCCTCCGGGTTGCGGCAGATTCACGAAATCGTGCGCCAGCTGCGCGGTGAAGCGGGCGAACGCCAGGTGCCTGGGAATCCAAAGGTGGGTTTCACTCAGTTGTACGGCGCCCCCGGCACCGCCGCGGCGACCATCTTGACGACCTGACGGGACCAATCGATGGCGCTTTGATGCCGAACGTGCAATCGTGGCGACGACACGCCGAAAACACCGCCAGCAGAGCACGTTCGGCGCAGGGTTGAGGGGTCAGGAGACCTTCTGCTCCGGCGCCGAGTAGCTGGGCTTTCCCAGCCCGAGCATGTACTGGCCGATCATGTTGCGGAACACCTCGAGGGTCCCGCCGTAGATCCCCACCAGCGGCGCGAAGCGATAGACGTATTCGGCGCTGCCGTCATCGGCGGCCCCGTCGGTGCCGAAGGGCAGGGCCGACGCGGCGCCGTGGATGTCCATCAGGTCCGGGGAGATGTCACGCATCGTCTGGGCAATGGCGACGCGGCCGTAAATGTTCGGCGACGACAACGCCGCCTCCAGCCGAGCGACGCAACGACCCAGCCGATATGCCACCGATTCGTCGTCGATAAGCCTGCGCCCGTTGGGGTCCGGTCTCGTCACGGCCGCCACGGCGTTGTCGACCGCGGTGGCCATCGAACCCGCCTGGTGCATCATGATCGAGGTGTCCTGCAAGCCGTCGGGTGCGGCCGCGACGGCGCCGTGCTCGGTGTTGAGCGGCTCACGCAGCACGGTCCAGCCCGCGTTCACCTCGCCGAGCCGATACTTGTCGTCGACGCGTACATCGCTGTAGTAGACGATGTTGGTCCGGTCGCCGTCCACGGTGCGGATGCCCTGGATCTCGACGCCCGGGGAATCCAGGGGCACTAGGAACATGGTCAGGCTCTTGTGCTTTGGCGCATCCGGGGCGGTGTTGGTGATCAGGAAGACGTACTGGCAGTTGTGCGCGCCGGTGGTGAACATCTTCGAGCCGTTGATCACCCAACCATCACCGTCGCGCACGGCGCGGGTCTTGCAGGTGGCGATGTCGGAGCCGCCTTCGGGCTCGGTGTAGCCGAGGCACAGGCGAACCTCGCCGGTGAAGACCTTCGGCATCACCTCGGCCTGCAGCTCCGCCGAGCCGAACTTGGCCACCGACCGCGCCACCATGGCGGTCGTCCCCCAAGTCACCCACGGCACGTGGGCGCGACGCTTCTCGAGTTCCCAGATGCGCCGGCGCACCCGGCTGAATCCGCCGTCGGATTCCGGCTTCCATTCCAGCGCGAGATAACCGGCCGCACCAAGAGCCAAGTGCACGCCCTCGTCGAAATTGTCACCGGTCTCCCGGTCGCGGCGCCGCACCTCGTCGGTCACCTGGGTTTGCAAGAATTCGCGGGCTTCGTCGCGAAACGCCCTGTCCTCATCGGAGAGCTCCACCTGGGAGAAGTCCATGTTTGCTCCTGTCCTAGACGGCCGCTGCGGCGCTCTCGCGGGCCGTCACGATCTCGGCGACCCGCTTGGCCGTCGCACCCGGATCCCCCGCCGCCAGCGGCCACCCCCGGGCACGCACCAGGTATGCCGTCGCCGCCGCTTCGGCCGAAACGCCAAGTCCGCCTTGGATGTGCACGGCCATGGTGGCCGCCTTGGCCGCCTCCTCGGCCATGAACACGAACGCCGACGGCGCCAACTCGCCGCGTTCACCCGGTTCGTTGTCGAGAAACCAGGCCGCCCGCCGGGCCAGGTTGCGCCCGCCCTGCACGGTGATCGCCATGTTGGCCAGCGGATGCGAAATGGCCTGCAGCGTCGAGATCGGGACACCCAGTGTGTAACGGGTCTTGGCGAACTCGGCCGCGATCGTCATGGTCTCCTCCACCAGTCCCACCAGGGCCGCCGCGGTCAGCAGTCGCCACTCATCCAGCGCGAGTTCGTAATTCGCCAGCGCTTCGGGCCCTTGCGCGATGACCGTGCGGGTGTCGGCGGTGCTCGGATCGACCCAGGCCATCGGCAACCGGCCCAGGTTGTCGACTTTGGCCGGGCGGGTCCCGAAGGTCAGCCGCACCACCTCGTCGCCGTCGCGGACGACGATGTGGTCGGCGATCGATCCGGTCGGAATCAGCCGCGGGCCCGGCGCCGCGTCGAACCGCGCGTCGATGCCGGCGAGCTGCTCGCCGTCGGCGACACCGGCGGTGTCGGCATCGAGTGCGCCCAGCCGGCCCAGCAGCCGTGCCGCGCACACGTGGTCGATCCACGGCACCGGCGCCAATGATCGCCCGATCTCCTCGGCGACCAACGTGAGATCGACCAGCGTCGCGCCGTCGCCGCCGGTGGACTCTGGCAACGCCATCGTGGTCGCGCCCATCGCGCACAACCGTTCCCACAGGTTCTTGTCGAACCCGGAAGGCTCTGCCGCGCGCACTGTTTCGATGGGGCAATGCGTCTTGAAGAACTGCTTGTAGGCGTTCTGCAGGTCCACATGGTCATCGGACAGGCTGTAGTCCAACCTGCGAAGTTCGTAGCGGTCCATGGTCAGCGCTCCTGTCCGAAGAAGAATTCCTGTGCATTGTGGTAGAGGTAGTTGTCCAACACCTCGGGCGGCAGGTCGAGAGCGCGTGCCTCCGGCAGCACGCGATGCATCCGCAACACCGGCCAATCCGATGCATAGATGATTTTGTTCGGTCCGCGGGTGCGCATGTAGTGCAGCAGGCTCTCCGGTAACCGCTTGGGTGACCAGGCCGACGTCATCAGCCGCAGATTCGCGTATTTCAGCATCAGCCGGATCGCCACGTCCCACCACGGATCGGCGCCGTGGATCATGCACAGCTTCAGTTCCGGGAACCGGACGCACACACGGTCGAGGTGAATGGGATTTTGTACTTCGCCGGGGATCGGCGGGCCGGGAATTCCGGTGTTGACACACAAGGGCAGGCCCAGCTCCGCGCATTTGGCGTAGAGCGGGTAGTACACAGCGTCGCTGGGCGGATACTGCCCATCGCCCCAAAAGCTCGGCCCCACTACGGCGTAGGCGACGGGTAGGTCGGCGATGACGGCACTCAGCTCGCGCAGCGGCCCCACCGGGCGCAACAAGTTGACTCCCCCCATCGCCAACGCGAACCGGTCCGGCCTGGCTTCGACGAACTTGCGGGCGGTGGTCGACGGGCTGGCCAGATTATCCATCAGGATCGCGCGGTGCACGCCGTGGGCGTCCATCTCCTCGAGCAGCTCCGACATATCGACCGGTGCGAACATCGACTGCGGGCCCTTGAAGTAATCGTCGCGAACCTTGAGCATCCACCCGGGCTGCGAGTCGGCCTCGCCGAAATGGACGTTGACCAAGCAGTCGATCGCCTTGTCGGTCATCGGGGCCCCTCCGCCTCGGCGCCGGTCAGCACGGTTTCCGAAAGCTGTTCTGTCGCCGCCCGTTTGGCCCACCGATAGTCAGGCTTGCCGTTGCCGAGTCGCCGCACCCGGTCGACGAAGAGGATCGCCTTGGGCGCTTTGAAGGGGGCCAGCCGCGACTTGCACAGCGCCGCAAGTTCCGCCTCCGCGACCGCGCGGGCGCCGGGAGCCGATGCGATCAGCGCCACGACTTCCTGGCCCCACCGGTCGCTGGGCCGTCCCACCACCAACGCGTCGGCGACACCCGGGTGGGCGCGCAGTACCTCTTCGACCTCTTCGACGAAAACCTTTTCACCGCCGGTGTTCACCACCAGGGAGTCGCGGCCGTACAGGCGCAGGGTGCCGTCCTTCTCGATGCTGGCCCGATCGCCGGGGATCACCACCCGGGTGCCGCCGATTTCGGGGAAGGTTCGCTCGGTGGCATCGCGGTCGTCGAAATAGCCGAGCGGGATTCGCCCGCTCCTGGCCACCCAGCCGATCTCCGGGTCACCCGGTCGCAGGAACCTGGTGCGATCCGCCGACACCACCGCTCCACCGTCGCGCAGCGCGAACGTCTCGCTCTGCCGGCCGCGCTGGCTGTGCCCGAAACCCATGTTGCCGGATTCCGACGAGCCGTACCCGTCGATGATGGTGAGCTGCGGGATCTTTTCCATCAGCGCGGCCTTGAACTTCGGGTTCGTTGCGGCCCCGCCTGTCCCGATCGCGTTCAGGGAGGACAAATCGTAACTGCCTCGGTGCAACTCGGCGACCAGCGGGCCGGCGTAGGCATCGCCCACCATCGTCATCATGCCCACTCGCTCACGCTCGGCGGTCTGCCAGACCGCGCGCGCATCCAGCTTGCCGCGGCCGTCGTACAGCACCACGGTCAACCCGTTCATGATCGCCGAGAAGGCGGTCCACAGGCCGGCGGCATGCATCAGCGGCGAGACCGCGAACCATGGCGGTCCGCCAGCGCGCACCTTGGCATGGATTTCGTCGACGCCGGCGTGGTCGGCGCCCACCATCGACGCGACATACATATCACTTTGCCGCCAAAGCACACCCTTGGGCCGGCCGGTGGTGCCGCCTGTGCACATCATGATCAGGTCGTCCGGCGAGCCGGGCGCGGGGTCACCGGAACCCCCTTGTGCTATCGCGTCGTTCAGCGGTACCGCACCCGGCAGTTCGGCGTCGTCTCCGCCGTCGTCGACCGAGATGAGCAACTCGATGCCCGCCGCCGACAGCACATCGGCACAGCGAGCGCCGAGTGAGCGGTGGTAGATGACACCGCGGGGCCGCACGTAGGAAAACAGTTCAGCGATCTCCAGCGGCGAATAGCCGTAGTTCACGTTGACCGGGACGACGCGGGCCTTCAGGCATGCGATCACGGCGTCCGGGTACAGGTCGTTGAACATCAGCAAGGCGACGCGGTCCTGGCCGCACTCCCAGCGATTCAGCGTGTGTCGCTCGTGCTGCACCCCGAAACCCCTGGCGCTGAGGAAGTTTGCCAATCGACTGGTTCGGCGCGCCGCCTCGGCGAAGGTGCTACGGCGCGACCCACACACGCTCATCACGCGGTCACCGATGACGTCGGCGATGGCGTCGAAAGCCGCGCCAACAGTCCATTCGCTCACGGGTCGCGCCGCCTAGACCGCTACTGTCGTCTTCACGCCGAGAAGGTCTAACGCGTTGTCGCGCATAATTTTTCGGACCTCCGATGCGCTGAAGTCGCTGAGTTCATCGGCGAACGACACCGGCGACTCTAGCCCTTCGCCGTGCGGCCAGTCGGAGCCGAACAGGATCTTGTCCACGCCGATGACCTCGGCCAGCTCCGGCAGATCGTCCTCGTAGTAGGGAGCGATCCAGACGTTGTTGCGCAACTGCTCCACCGGATCCTCGGGGAACTCGCGCGGCTGGGTGTTGGCCGCCTTCTTCAGTCGCTTGATCAGCCGGTGGACGAAGTACGACCCGTTTTCGATGCTGACCGCCTTGAGTTTCGGGTGGCGGGTGAACACCCCGTGCACGATCATCGAGGCCATTGTGTCGTGGATGGCGCGGTCGTCGAGCAGCACGTTGTCGAGCGGGTCCTTGGCGCCGAACCCCTCGAATGTCGCCTTGTCGCCCCACGCCGCCGCGATGTGCAGATAACCGCTGTCGGACAGGTGGAATCCGACCGGGACGCCGGCCTCGGCCAGCCGCGCCCACACCGGGTCGTGGCTTCGGTGCCCGAGCGAGCGTGGCTTGACCAGCCCGGGCACCGGCGCCGGCCGCACCAGCACCAGTTTGGCGCCACGGCCCAGCACGAACTCGACCTCCTCGAGCGCCTTGTCGGGATCGGCGAGTGAGATGATGGGCGCGCCGATGATCCGGTGATCGGGCCGGTCGAAGCCCCAGTCCTCGTCGAGCCACAGGTTGAACGCGTGCACCGACGCCATCGTGGCCTCGATGTCGTTCTTGAGCGCCTCCTCAACTCCGCACGCGAACGTCGGCAGCATGAACACCGTCTCGATGTCCTGGGTGTCCATCACCGCGATGCGCGCTTCGCGGTTCTGATACTCCGGGTGTTCGCCCAGACGCTCGACCTTCATCAGCGACGCCGGATCGACGCCCTCGGGGATCTCGCCCCGGAACAGCAGGTCCAGGCAGCCCGGCACGATGATCGGATCGAAGGTCGGGTTGGGAACAAAGTGGTTAACCCGGCCCCCGATCACGGCCAGGGTGCGCTTGCCCTGTGTGACCATCTGCACACCCCGAGTCTTGAACGCCTTGTCCAGGTGACGGGTGAAAGCATCGAGCGGTTCGTAGTAATGGTTGTCGACGTCAATCGCGTGGCAGCCCAAGCTATTCATGGTCGTCCTTCCCCAGGTGTTAGGCATCGTGCGAACTGAGCGGAGGGAACTGCGGGCGTCGTTTCTGAAGGAAACTGGTGATTCCCTCGATGACGTCCGGCCGTGACATCGCCTCCTGCACCAGGACTTCGGAGTGGCCGTTCGCCTGCGCGACGTCGCGCGTGGTGTCGGCGTACAGCTGGCGCTTGATCACCGCCATCGACGCGGGCGAACAATTGGCCGCCATGTTTTCGGCGTATTCCAGCGCGCGTTTCATCAGGTCGTCCGCCGCGACGACCTCCTTGACCAGACCCAGCTCGGCGGCCTCCTCGGCGAGAAAGGTGCGCGCGCTCAGCAGCAGGTCCAGCGCAATCCCCATGCTGGTCAGCCGGGGGAGGATCCATGAGATGCCAAATTCGGCGATCAGCCCGCGGCGGGCGAAAACGGCGCCGAACTTGGCGCCGGCGGCGGCGAAGCGGACGTCGCACATCAGTGCCTGGGTCAACCCGATGCCCACGCACGAACCGTTGATCGCCGCGACGACCGGCTTGCGCAGCGTGGTCAGGAAGTGGGGCGGCCGGTCGCCGACCAGTTCGGCGAGGTTGGTCTGTCCGGCCTTGTCCAGGGAGTTGCCGACCTTGTCGGCGTCGCCCGGCCCGCCCAGGTAGGCGCCGGCGCAAAACCCCCGGCCCCGGCCGGTCAACACGATCACCCGGATCGCGGGATCGTTGTCGGCGCGGTCGATCGCGGCGTAGAACCCGGTGGCGATGTCGGGACCCCACGCGTTGAGACGTTCCGGGCGATTCAGGGTCACCACGGCGACACCGCTGTCCATGGCCTCGTAGAGCACCGCGTCGCCGGCCGGAAAGTCCTGGGAGGCACCATCGCTGCCGGGCATCGTCCGCGGCACCTCCTCATGCTTTGACTACGGGTTTCGGTGGGGTTTCGGCCATGTGTGGTACCCATACTGTATACCTATCGGTACTGCATTCCACAACCGTCCCGGCGGCTGCCCGAAGCCATGTCAGACAGGCAATTTCGCACCTCGTCGGGGGTACTGATCGCTGCCGCGCGGTTTGAGCGGCCCGCGTGGCGGGTTATCGGAGCCAAGGACGTGTACACCCCGCAGCGAAAGGGACCAGCCGTGAAGTCGACAGCCAAAGCCGCCGTGCGTCGGATACGGCAGGCCCGTACGGCGCTCGTGCGAGTCGAGCTCACTTGGGCCGCGATTCAGTTTCTGGCCGCCGCTGCCCTGATCGGCGGCGTCGTGAGTGTGGCGCTGTGGGCCCGGCGGCGGCAACGCCATCAACGCCACACCGGGCAGCCCCAGCCGAATCCGGACGTCCAGGAAAAGGCGGCGGCGAATGGGCTGGCCAACTGATTGCTGCCGGTGAATGTGGCGAGCGCCACGTCCCGGCCGGGTTTCTGCCCCTCCGCCCATTGGGAAGAGGTAACCGGAGCCACCCGACAGGCAGGAGGAGGGAGCGCCGATGGTTGACGTCATCAGGGGCGTCGTGGACGACGTGATCGGTAAGGCCAAAGAAGTCGTGGGCACGGTCGCGGGTCGTAATGATTGGATCACCGAAGGTCAAGCGCGCCAAGACAAGGCAGAAGCGCTGCGCAGTGCCGGCAAGGCGCAGGCTCAGGCGCAGCGCGCGCGGGCCGAGGCGAAGGTGCACGAGGCGCGCGAACGCGCCGAGCAGGATTAGCCTGATCCACAAGCTATTTCGGCACGATCCCTCAGGTGATGAGGCCGAGTCGGCGGTACGCCGCCGTCATCTGGACTTTGGCCTCGGCCGGCAGTTCGGCTTGCGGAGGCCGCGAGTGTGGGTAGTCACCGATCGGCAGACCGAGTAGCGACGCCGCGTATTTGAAGGCACCGGCCCAGTGGGTGAAGTAGTCCGATCGCGCCGGATAGCAGGTCCACCACGGACCGAGGTCGAGATCGAATTGATCCAGCCCGTTGTCGCGAGCGTAATCCATGGCCTCGAGCAGTTTGTCTCCCAACACCAGATCCCAATAGTCGGAGAACAGCCGCCGCTGCGGAGTTTCGAAGAGGTAACCCGCGGTGCCCAGCTGTGCCGGGCACACGATCCCGTCGCGCAGCCAGCCCGCCCGGTACACCGTCTTGTCGCACTCCCAGACCAGCAGACCGGGCGCAAGTTCGTGGAGCATCCGGCTGCCCGCCGGCCGGAACGCCCCTTCTTTGGTGGCGCACACTGCGGGCACCTCGGCATAGATCCGGGCGCTCTCCGCCGGGGTCAGCACGTACCCCGAGGACGGCGAGTTAAACATGCCTAAAGCGATATCCGTATGCGCCGCAACGTATTTGAAGAACCGCAGCACACCGTCGCCGCCGTGGACCTCCATCATCGGTGTTTGGATGTAGGCGATGTCGGCGCCCGCCTCCTGGGCGTGGCGCGTCAACTCGACACAATCCTTCGCCGACATCGCCGCCGTGCACGCCTGCACCACAACGTCGGGATTGATGGCACGCGATTCCTCGATCGCCACCTCCAGCAGGTCCTTGCGCTCGTCGATGGTCAACGACCAGAATTCGGCGATTCCGCTGGTGCACCACAACATCGGATGCCCGAGGTCGCCGATGCAGTAACGCACCAGCGTCCGGTACGCGTCCCAGTCGATGTCGTCGCCATCGGTGCCACGAAACGGCGTGTACAGGGAGTCCCCGATGCCGCGCAATGCTCCGCGCGCCCAGGTGCGCGCCTGCGCCGCTGTCGCCACAAGTCACTCCTTCTGTCGGCCAACCGATTTGACGTCAGGTGAAGTCCGAACCACCGTCGACGTTGATATTGGCTCCGGTCATGTAGGAATTGCGGCGGGAGGCCAGGAATGCGACCACCGGGCCGATCTCTTCCGGTAGACCGGCACGCGGCAGGTGCGCCGGATGCCCGAAATACTTGTCGATCGCTTCCATCAGGCGATAGGGATCGCTGCCGTCGACGCCGACCGAGATCGCCCAACCCACCAGCGACTCCGACGCAATGCTGCCCGGCGACACCACGTTGACCAGGATTTCGTCCTTGGCGAGCGAGAGCGACAGGTTTTTCGAGACGCTGGTCAGCATCGACTTGGCCGCGGTGTAGGCGGGCAGCAGCACGCTTTGCCGCTGCGTCGAGTGCGCCGAGAAGTTGACGATCCGCGCCCAGGCGGCGTTGCGCAGCAACGGAAGCGCCGCGCGCACGCAGCGCACCATGCCGAGCACGCCGTCCTCCACGGCCTCGCGCCACTGATCGTCGGTGAGATCGGCAAAGGCGCCCGGCGCCCCCGGCCCGACGGTATTGATGAGCACGTTGAGTGCGCCGTCGAACCGGTCGGCGATATCGACGAAGAGCTGATCGACCGCCGCGGCATCACCGACGTCCACGGCGAAACCCACGACGTCCGGGCTGCCCCGCTCGGCAAGCTCGGCCACGGCGGCGTCGAGAAACGCCGGTGTCCGGCCGACCAGCGCGAGCCGGGCACCGTCCTCGGCCAGACACCGGGCCGACGCCAAACCCATGCCACGACTACCACCGACGACAACCGCCGTTGCATCGGCCAGACCTAAGTCCATGGCGAGATCCGCAGCCGTCTCGATGAGCTACCCGATGGCATGCGTCCGGTCACCTTTGCCCGTCCAGCCTCATATACCAAAAAGCCTACGATAGGTATTACAGTAGCAGAGGAAACTACGCACGAAAGCCCGGTTGACGGTCATATCCGAATGGCGACACGCCCACATATGTGCAGGTGGGAGCACCTACGCCGGTAGATTTGGTGCAGTCGGCGGCGCGGCCGTAGACCGTACGCACAGCATACAGTTTGATGGAGGTGCCCGTAGTGGCCAAGCAGGCAACCGCTGATAAGCGTCAGCGACGCGAACGCGGATCCATCAACCCCGACGACATCATCAGCGGCGCATTCGAACTCGCGGAACAGGTTTCGATCGACAACCTGAGCATGCCGCTGCTCGGCAAACACCTCGGCGTCGGAGTGACGAGCATCTACTGGTATTTCCGTAAGAAGGACGACCTGCTCAACGCGATGACCGACCGCGCGCTGAGCAAGTACGTGTTCGCCACGCCGTACGTCCAAGCCAGCGATTGGCGCGAAACCCTGCGCAACCACGCGCGCTTGATGCGTAAGACGTTCATGGGCAACCCGATTCTGTGCGATCTGATTTTGATTCGCGCGGCACTGAGCCCCAAGGCCGCCCGGCTGGGCGCCCAGGAGATGGAAAAGGCGATCGCCAATCTCGTCGAGGCCGGCCTGTCACCGGAGGACGCGTTTGACACCTACTCCGCGGTATCCGTACACGTCCGTGGCTCAGTGGTTTTGCAACGGCTCTACGAGAAGAACCAGTCCTCGGATGCCGGTTCACGCGCCATCGAGGACGCCGTCTCGATCGACCCGGAGAAGACGCCGCTGCTGGCCCAGGTGAGCCGGATAGGGCACCGGATCGGGGCGCCCGACGAGACCAACTTCGAGTACGGCCTCACCTGCATCCTCGACCACGCCGCCCGGCTGATCGAAGAGGGGGCAAAGGTTAGGTCGGGGGCCAAATCGGGTTCCCGGCCGCGCAAGGCAACGAAATCGTCCCCCCGCTCCAAAGCGACCGCGGAACGCTAGCACGCCACAGAACCGGTTGTCAGCCTTCGGGTTCGGGTACGTGGAAGTGCTCGTCACGCAGCCGGAACGCCTCCTTGGTGCCGTGCCGGGCGCGCGTCTTGACGAAGTTGAACTCATCCGGCCCGAATTGCAGGTTGGTGCCGTAGGCGTGGAATAGATAGCTCGCGACTTCCTCGCCGTTGTAGGCCTGCGTCTGCTCGACGAGACGGAACGCCTCCTTGGCGATCACGACACCGTCGGCAGGCATCTTGGCCGCCTTCTCGGCCCAATAGCGGGCACGCGCGGTCACGACGCCGGGATCGCAGGTCTCGGTGAAGATTCCGAGGTGCTCGATCTCGCCGGCCGCGATGACATCGCCGGTCAGCAGCAGCCGGCGGGCCAACACCGGCCCCAACCGGTGGAAGAACATGTGCAGGCTGCCGAGCGCCGGACCCAAAAAACGCGTCGCCGGCATCCCGATTTTGGTATCGCGGGCGATCACCGAGATGTCGGTCATCAGCGCCATCTCGAACCCGCCGCCCAGGGCATAGCCGCCGATCTCCCCCACCGTGACCTTGGGAAAGCCCATGAAGTTGTGGTAGAAGCCAAATGACTTGCGGTCCACGGTGAGTCGCCTGCGCTGACTCGGCCGGCGCTGGGCGCTCGCCTCGGCCCCGTCGCGCTTGTCGCTCTTGTCCCCGTACCAGCCGTAGGCGTTGTTCATGTCGGCACCGGTGGAGAAGACGCCTTGGGCGCCGCGCAGCAACACCACCGTGATGTCGTCGTCGTCGGCCGCGTAATCCAGGCAGCGGCCGATGGCCTCCCGCATCGTCGCGTCATAAGAGTTGCGCCGCTTGGGATTGTTCAGCGTGATCGTGGCGATGCGCCGGGCGGAGTCGACCTCGAACAGCACCCGATCGTCGTGCGAGGCGGTCATCTCGCGGACTCCTTTCGCCGCCTGCCGAATCGGTATCCGGTCAGCTTGTCCGGCTGTGACGCCAGGGTTTCGACGCTGCCGATGCACAGCACGTCGTCGGCGCGCAGCAGTCGCGCCGTCGATGCGATGCCACGCTCGACGTGCGACCGGGCGATGTCGAACCGCAGCTCGGTCAGCAATGGCGTCGGCCGCCGAAACGACACGTGCAGCGAGCGCGTCTTGCCCGACAGTCCCATCACGCAGCTGTGGTGCTGGATGACGCAATCGAAGAACACGGCGAGAAAGCCGCCGTGCACCAGTCCGGGCGGACCCTCGTAGACCAGCGGGAAGACGACCCGGCCCGTCGCCCCCTCGGGGTCAAGGTGATCGAACTCGTACTCCGGAAAGGCCGGATTGTAGGCGCCGATGTCGGTGGCGTGATTGAGATAAACACGGCGCGCATCGTCATCGACCGCACCGATGCGCGGCGTCTGGTCCGGCGGTGCCGCCTTTGTCAGCTCGTCTTCCCATTCCCCGAACTTGGCCAGCATGGCGTCCACCGTCGGGTGCGGATGTTCCAGCGACACCAGCAGTGAACTCAACCGCCGCATCGCGGCGGCGGCCGCCACGGTCTGAGGCAGGGGCACCTCGCCGAACTTGGGGTCATCCGTGCGCGTCGGTGCACCTTCGGTCATGCGACTCTCTTCCGCCCGGGTGCGACCCGGTTGTTCCGTCGGCAGCGTTTACTTGATAACTTATACAGCGTATCAATCGTATTGCCTACTGTATGGGTAACCGTATCGCTGAGAAAGGCCGGATTCGACGGTGAGTCAGGACGCCGGTGCGGCCGATGCCGAGGGTTCGGTGACAGCACGCCGCGACGGCGCGATTCTCCGACTCACGCTCGATCGCCCCCAGCGACGTAATTCGTTGACGCACTTGATGATCGATACGATGATCGGCGAATTGACGCGGGCCGCCGCCGACGATTCGTTGCGCGCGATACACCTCAGCGGAGCCGGTGGGGACTTTTGCGCGGGCGCCGACTGGGTGAGCACCAACAGCGGCACCGCGACGCGTCCGCGCACCGGCAACCTGGTGCGCAGCATTCCGCATGCCGCGCACCGGGTGATCGAGCTCGTGCACGGCATCCAGCTTCCGGTCGTCTGCAGCGTGCGGGGCTGGGCGGTGGGCATGGGCTGCAATCTCGCGCTGGCCGCCGATTTCACCGTCGCCGCCACCGACGCGGTGTTCTGGGAGCCGTTCGTACAGCGCGGGTTCAGCCCGGATTCGGGTGCCACCTGGTTGCTTCCCCGGCTGATCGGGGTGGCCCGGGCCCGCCGGATGCTGTTGCTCGGGGAAAAGGTGCGCGGTGCGGACGCGGCCGACTGGGGGTTGATCCACCGCGCCGTCGACCCGGCCGACCTGGACGACGCCGCCGAGCAGCTGCTGGGCCGGCTGACCACCGGACCGACGGTGGCGATCGGGATGGCCAAGCAGGCGCTGAACTACGCCCAGCACGCCTCGCTGAGTGAGTCCCTGACGCAGGAGTTGTTCAACCTCGAGTTGTCCAGTCGGACACTCGATTTCAAGGAGGGCCTGGATGCCTTCCGGCAGCGACGCGATCCGGATTTCCGTGGTCGCTGACGAAGGGACGCGGATGCCAGCGGACGCGTACGACACCATCACCTACGAACTCGACGGGCACACCGCCACCATCACCCTGAACCGGCCCGAGGCGCTGAACGCGCTGAGCCCGCACATGATCGCGGAGTTGCGGGCCGCCTACCAGGAGGCCGAGAACGACGACCAGGTTTGGCTGACGATCGTCACCGGTACCGGCCGCGCGTTCTGCACCGGCGCCGACGTCAAGGAGATTCCCGAGGACGGCAAGGTGATCTACGAGCGGCCGTACCTGTCGACCTACGACCAATGGGAGGCCCCGCAGGAGGGCACCCCACCGTTTCGCACCTCGGCCAAGCCGGTGCTGACCGCGGTGAACGGAATCTGTTGTGGCGCCGGCATGGATTGGGTCACGACGACGGACATCGTGATCGCATCGGAGCAGGCAACGTTCTTCGACCCGCACGTCAGCATCGGACTGGTCGCCGGCCGCGAACTGGTACGACTATCGCGGGTGCTGCCCCGCTCGGTCGCGCTGCGTATGGCCTTGATGGGCAAGCATGAACGGATGAGTGCCGCCCGCGCCTACGAGCTCGGATTGGTCAGCGAGGTGGTCGAACATGATCGGCTGATGGACCGGGCCCGACAGATCGCCGATGTTGTCAACTCCAATGCGCCCCTGGCCGTCCGGGGAACCCGCTTGGCAATTCTGAAGGGGCTGAACGTCCCGCTGCACGAGGCGGAGATCCTCGCCGAGACCTTCCGTGAGCGGGTGCTGCGCACCGAGGACGCGGCCGAAGGCCCCAAAGCCTTTGTGGAAAAACGCAAACCGAATTGGCAGTGCCGGTGAATACGCCAGGGTTCGACACGATCCTGCTCGACGTGGACGGAGCCGACCACGTCGCCACCATCACACTGAATCGGCCCGAGCGCCTGAATGCGTTCGACCGCACCATGTGCACGGAGATGGCCGAGGCCTGGCGCATCGTCAAACTCGACGACGCGGTGCATGCCGTGGTGCTGCGCGCGGCCGGCGACCGAGCGTTCAGCTCCGGACTGGACATCAAGACGCCCTACGGTCAGCCAGATAACGTGTGGAACCACGAGGATCCCGGCGAGCTGCTCAGCCCCAAGTGGCAAAAGCTGTGGAAGCCGGTGGTGTGTGCGGTTCAGGGCATGTGCACCGCCGGCGCCTTCTACTTCGTCAACGAATCGGACGTGGTCATTTGCTCGACGGAGGCAACGTTTTTCGATTCACATGTGTCGGCCGGCCTGGTCTGCGCGCTGGAACCGATCGGCTTGATGCGCCGGGTCGGCTTGGGCGAGACCTTGCGGATCGCGTTGCTGGGCAACGACGAGCGGGTCAGCGCCGAAACTGCGTTGCGCATCGGATTGGTCACCGAGGTGGTGGCGCCAAATCAGCTATGGGATCGTGCCCACGAAATCGCCGCGACGATCGCCGCCAAGCCACCGTCGGCGACTCAGGGCACGGTCAAGGCGATCTGGGAATCACTGGACAAGCCCTATCGCACCGCGATGGAACAGAACCTGATCTACACCCGGCTGGGCAACCCGATGGGCACCGCGGAACTGACGGCGCGGCAGGACTCGCCCGACAACGTTGCTGCCGGCCCACGAAGCGATCCCAGGATCCGCTGATGACCGAGCATCCGCTACGGCAACGCATCGCCGACGTGTTGAATCTGCAACCCGACGCACCCGCGATCGAATACGACGGCCGGTGGTTGTCCTGGGCCCAGATCGGCGACGCCGCAAGGCGGATGGCGTCTTTGACCGCCCAACACCGCGACGATCCGCGTATCGGGATGCTGCTGCGTAATCGGCCCGGACAGGTGGCGGCATTTTTGGGCGTACTGCTGGGCGGCGGGACCGTGGTCACCATCAATCCGTCCCGGGGTGACGAACGCACCCGCGCCGAGATCGCCGCGCTGCGACTGCCGCTGGTGGTGGGCGAGCCCGACGATCTGGCCACGCTCGTGGGCCGGGATCATCCGGACACGCCGACCGCACCGATCTCGGGAGGTCTGGATGATCCCTTCCCAGAGGTGCGACGCGGCGACACCCCGGCGGCGTCCTGCGTCGCGGTGCGAATGCTGACCAGCGGAACGACCGGCCCGCCCAAGCGGATTGACCTCGGCTACGACGTGCTGGCACGCAGTGTGCTGGGACCGGATCCAGAGCAAGCACCGCCGCCGACCGAGCTGCGACGCGCGGTCGCGATCGTGAACTCACCGCTGGTACACATCGGCGGCGTGTTCCGGGTGTTGCAGTGCATCGCCGAAGCGAGACCCTTTGTGCTGCTGGAACGCTTCGAGCTTGAGCCCTGGGCCGAGGCGGTACGCAAGCATCGACCGCGCACTGTCTCGCTGGTGCCGGCCGCGTTGCGGACGGTGCTGCACTCCGACCTGTCGCGGACCGACCTCGACGGTATCCGCGCCGTCACCTGCGGCACCGCCCCACTCTCGGCCGACGATGCCGACGCGTTCACCCGAAAATTCGGCATCCCCGTCCTGACTTCCTATGCCGCAACCGAATTCGGTGGCGGTGTGGCGGGCTGGACGCTGGCCGACTACCAACAGTTTTGGACCGCCAAGCGCGGGAGCGTCGGACGGGCCAACCCCGGCGCGCAACTGCGGGTGGTGGACGACACCGGCGCGCCGCTCGGACCCGACCGGGTCGGGGTGCTGGAGGTGTGGCCGGCGCAGCTCGGGCGCGCCGCGCAGTGGATGCGCACCACGGACCTGGCGCGCATCGACCCCGACGGCTTCCTGTGGATCCTCGGCCGAGCCGATCAGGCGATCATCCGCGGCGGGTTCAAGGTGATGCCCGACGACGTCCGGGTCGCATTGGAAGAGCATCCCGCGGTGGCCGCCGCGGCGGTGATCGGGCGGCCCGACGCACGCCTCGGTGCGACACCGGTCGCCATGGTGGAGCTGCGAACACCCACCGACACCGACGCCCTGGTCACATATCTGCGAAAACGCCTGGCCCGCTACGAGATCCCGACAGACATCGCGATCGTCGCCGCGCTGCCACGAACCCCGTCGGGCAAGGCCGACCTCGGGGCGATCCGTCGCTTCTTCGAAGAATCCGCAACGCGACACGATCATGCCCGGTGAGTCGACCCTCGGCGAGATCCTGCGCCGTCAGGCGAGCTCGCGCGGCAACCATCCGCTGCTGGTGTGCGACACCGACCGCATCGGGTACGCCGAGGCGGATTCGCGGTCGGCAGAACTTGCCCGCGGACTGATCGATCTCGGTGCCGGCAAGGGCACCCACGTGGGACTGCTCTATCCCAACGGCAGCGACTTCGTCGTGGCGACGTTGGCCGCAACGCGCATCGGCGCGGTAGTGATCCCGTTTTCCACCTTCGTCACCGCTCCCGAATTGCGCGAGCAATTGGTCGACAGCGACGTCGAGATCCTGTTGGCGGCGCGGTCTTTTCGCTCCCACGACTACGTGCGGCGGCTGTCCGAGATTCTTCCGGAGGCCAGTGCGGGCGATGGGGCCCATGCCGAATCCGGGGAGCGGCTGTGGTGTGCCGCCGTGCCCAACCTGCGGCATGTCGTGTTCTCGCTGGACGGATTGCGCCGGTCCGCGCCGGCCGTATCGCCCGCGCGGCTCGGGGCGATCCAGGCGGACGTCGACGACGGCGATGTGCTGGCAGTCATCTACACATCGGGGTCGACGAGCACCCCGAAAGGAGTGGTGCACACGCATGCCGCGCTGCTCGAGCATCAGCGCAATCTCAACAAGCTGCGCGGCCTGACCCCGGCCGACAAGTTGTTCTGCAATTCGCCGTTCTTCTGGATCGGCGGGTTCGCGTTCGGGTTGCTCGCCACGCTGGTCGCCGGATCGACGTTGGTGTGTTCTGCCGCCCCCGCGGACAGCGACGGTGCCGCGGCGACGTTGGATCTGATCGAAGCTGAAAAGCCGACAATGACAAACGGATTCGTGGCCGGAATCGCACATTTGACCGAACACCCCAGCTACGCCACGCGTGACTTTTCCTCGCTGCGCCGCGGCAACCTCTACCCGATCATGGCGCCGGAGTGCAGGCCCGGCGATCCCGAGCTGCGGCACAACATGTTCGGGATGACCGAGGCCGGCGGTGTGCTGCTGATCGACCCGGACGAATCCGACCAGCCCGAGACGCGGCGAGGATCGTTCGGCAGGCCGGCACCCGGGTTCGAGACGATGCTGATCGACCCCGACACCGGAAAACGCATGGGCATCGGTGCTGTCGGCGAGCTGTGCATCCGCGGGCCGTATCTGATGCAGGCCTACCACAGACGTGCCCGTGAGGAGTGCTTCGACGCCGACGGATGGTTCCACACCGCCGATCTGGTCCGCGTCGACGCCGACGGCTTCGTCTATTTTGTCGGGCGGCGCAACGCGATGATCAAGACGGCGGGCGCCAACGTGTCGGCCCCGGAGGTGGAGCAGGCGATCAGCAGGATCACGGGCGAGCCCGCGTACGTGGTCGGGCTCCCCGACCCTCGTCGCGGCCAACTCGTGGCGGCGGTGGTGGTGGTGGTGGTGCGGGACGAAGCCGCGACGTTGGACATGGCCGCCCTGTGCGAGCGGCTCGAATCCGAGCTGTCGGCCTACAAAATCCCGCGCCGGTTCGTCACCGTGTCCCGTGCCGACGTACCGTTGCGGTCCAGCGGCAAGGTCGACACCCGGCGGTTGCGGGAACTCTTTGATGCCTAGCACCATCGACCAGTGGCTGAGATTTCGCGCCGACCACGACCCGGAGACCCCGATGGTCATCGATCCGTCGGCGCGACTCGGTTATCGCGAGCTCGAGCACAGCACCGGCGAATTGGCCGCCACCTTCCTCGAAGCCGGCGTGGGCAAGGGCACCCGGGTGGGGCTGATCATGCCGAACAGCGCGCGCTGGGTGCAGGTCGCGCTGGCGCTGACGCGCATCGGTGCCGTCCTGGTGCCGTTGAGCACCCTGCTGCGGGCGGGCGAAATCGTCGCGCAGTTGCGCGTGGCAGCCGTGCAGTTCTTGGTGAGCGTCGAGGAATTCCGCGGCCATCGTTACCTGGACGACGTTGCGCGGGCACGGTCCGAACTTCCGGCGCTGCAACGAGTTTGGTCCGTCGGTCAGCTCGACGGCGCCGCGGCCGGCGACCGGGCCCGACGGGTTGTCGATGCCATGACCGGCACGGTCACCGCCGCCGACCCACTCGTCATCATGTTCACCTCCGGGAGCAGCGGACCGCCCAAGGGGGTCGTGCATTCGCACGGCAGTGCGTTGGGGGCCGTACAGTCCGGCCTGGCCGCGCGTTGCATCACCTCCGAAACCCGGCTGTACCTGCCGATGCCGTTCTTCTGGGTGGGTGGCTTCGGCAGCGGCATACTGTCGGCACTAGTCGCCGGTGCCACCCTTGTCACCGAGGAGATTCCCACCCCGCAGACCACGCTGCGACTGCTGGAGCGCGAGCGGGTCACCCTGTTTCGGGGTTGGCCCGACCAGGCTGAGGCGCTGGCCCGGCATGCCGGTGCACTCGGCGCCGATCTGTCGGCGCTGCGGCCCGGCAGCCTGGAGGCGCTGTTGCCACCGGAGCAGCGGGCCCGGCCCGGCGCGCGCGCCACACTGTTCGGCATGACCGAGGCGTTCGGACCGTACTGCGGCCACCCTGCCGACACCGACCTGCCACCGGCGGCGTGGGGCAGCTGCGGAAAACCGTTCCCCGGCATCGAGATTCGCATCGTCGACCCTGACGGCGAACCGGTCGCGCCGGGAATGACCGGCGAGATCCAGATCCGCGGACCGCACACGTTGCGCGGCATCTGCGGCCGCCGCCGCGAGGAGCTGTTCACTGCCGACGGGTTTTACCCGACCGGGGATCTGGGTCACCTCGACCACGACGGATTCCTGTTCTACCACGGGCGATCCGACGACATGTTCAAGGTCAGCGGGGCGACCGTCTATCCCAGCGAGGTCGAGCGCGCACTGCGCACGATCGACGGCGTCGAGGGCGCCTTCGTCACCAATGTGCCGGGCAGCGGCGGCAATCGGGTGGGCGCGGCGGTGGTATGCCGCGCGCTGAGCGCCGCGCGGCTGCGCGACGCCGCGAAGGCGCTGCTGAGTGCGTTCAAGGTTCCGGCGGTGTGGCTGGTGCTGGATTCGGACGAGGACGTGCCGCGCGGCGGTACCGGCAAGGTCGACCTTCGCCGGTTGCGGGAACTGTTGGCTGCGGCGGCCGCCCCTGACCGCGAGCCTGACCCCTGAAAGCAACTGAAACAACTGAAAACCACTGCACCGCTGGCATACCGTGCGCAGGCACCTGCGGCGGAAGGTGGACCGCATCGTCGTACCGCGGCGGTTCAACCGCGTCGCGCGAGCGATCTCACGGGACCCGGGTCCAGGGCTGACAGTTCAGTGACTCGAACGCCTTCACCGAGGTGTTGATGTTGGCGAACATCGGGCCGATGGAGGTGTTCGTCTGCAGGACGTGGTCCTTGTTCGCGTCGGGCGTGCTGTAGGTGAACCACGAGCACATGGAGTCCTGGGTGGGCACGTTGTTGATCCACACGCCGAAGACCGAGCCCGATCCGGCCGTGTGGTACAGCCCCGGTGCGATATCGGGTCCGACGACGAAGACCCCGTTGCCGGGTATGGGGTCAAGTGGGTCGGCATGCGCGGGCGCGGCGAAGGCGATCGCCGTCACGCACGCGACGAATCCGGCCACTGCGCGGGGCATCGCAGGCATCTCGTTCTCCATTCGTTGCCCGATCTGATCGCAGCGTATGCCTGACCGGGCTTTGCTACAAGAGACAAAGATGCCTACCGACGAGCGCCGGATACCGCCGACTGTGGTAGCCGGCCGGCGCGCGAATGTCCGCTCAAGACGTCCTCGTTGACCAGCACGTCGAATGCCAGGTTCAGCCGCATCGGCTTGGTCACCGCCTGCCGCCAGCGCAGCCGGGTGCCGCCGACGGCCGGCTCGCTCGTAAAGTCCTGCAGCGCAACCGTTTCGTCTTTGTAGGTCGCGGTGCCCGCCAATCCATCCTCGGACTCGACGAACGCGTACCGCACCGCCAGCGTGCCGATCGGGGTCTTGATCGTCACGTCCCAATCGCCCTGGATGCTCACTGTCACACCTCCGCGGGTTCGCGACCCGTCGGCCGCCACACCGTGCCGCGCCGCTCGTATTCGAAGAGCCGCTCGACGGCGTGGGCGACGCGCGGACCGTAGAACCGATCGAGCAGATGCAGGGCCAGCTCGAGGCCCGAGGTCGCCCCGCCGGCCGTGACCAGATCTCCGTCGTCGACGACCCGCGCCGCGACCGGATGTACACCGGTGGCCTCCAGCAACTCCAATCCCAGATGATGCGTGACCGCGTGGCGCCCTTCGATCAATCCCGACATCGCCATGATGATCGACCCGCCGCACACCGCGGCCAGCGTCACCTCCGGGTTCGCGGATGCCTTGTGCAACAACGGGGTCAGCTCGGTCTGGGCGGCCCGCGCCAACAACACGGGGATGGTGTCGACGCCGTCATCGGGGTCGCCGACGGTCGGCCCGCTGGCGCCGGGCACGATCACGCAGCCGGGTTCGGCCGGATCGAGTGCGGCGGTGGCGGCCAGCGCCAGAGCGCGGGTACCGCTGATGACGTCACGGGGCCCCTCGGCCGCCACCAAGCTCACCGCGAGGTCGCCGCCCAGCATTTCGGCACCGGCGGCGAGAACTTCGAATGGCGCGACGACGTCGAACGGGTCGAACCCGTCGTACAACACGATCTGCGCATGCACCCGGCTATCGTGGCCCGTGACCGCGCCCCAGAACAGTGGCTGGATTGCCACGTTGCACCGGTATATTGCCAAGCCATGCATGCTGTCGCGATCCTGGCCGAGCCCGATGCCATCGCGTTCGACCTCGCCATCGCGATCGAGGTGTTCGGCCGGGTCTATCTCGAGGGAGACGAGCCGGGCTACCAAGTGCGGGTGTGCGGTTGTGAACCCGTCGTGGCGGCCGGGCCGATCGGGATTGCGACGGATTACGGCCTGGCCGAGCTCGCCGACGCGGACACCATCGGGGTGCCGGGCCGCAACGACGCCACGGCACCGGTCCGCCACGACGTGGTCGTCGCGCTGAAGTCCGCCTACCAGAAGGGCATTCGGATCGCGTCCATCTGTAGCGGAGCCTTCACCATGGCAGCCGCGGGCATCCTGGACGGCAAGCGGGCCACCACCCACTGGGTCGCGGCCGACCTGTTGGCGGCGACCTACCCGGCCGTGCGCGTCGACGCCGAGGCGCTCTACATCGACGAAGGCCAGATCCTCACCTCGGCCGGCGCGTCCGCGGGACTTGACCTGTGCCTGCACATGATCGCCCGCGACTATGGTTCGGCCGCCGCCGCGGACGCCGCCCGCCTGGCCGTCACGCCGCTGCACCGCAGCGGTGGGCAAGCGCAATTCATCATCCGCAACCACCGCAGGTCGCACACCGAACTCGACGCCTACTGGCCTGGATCGAGCACAACGCGCACCTGCCGCTGACATTGCGCGACATCGCTCGCCAGGCGTCCAGCAGCGAACGGACGCTCAATCGACGGTTCCGGCACGAGACGGGCCAAACGCCCATGCAGTGGGTCAACAGCGTCCGGATCAGGCATGCACAACAGCTGCTGGAACGAACCGCGGACGGCATCGAAAACATCTCGCGCCAAGTGGGTTTCGCATCGACGACGAATTTCCGTGAGCAGTTTCGGCGGCTGGTCGGGGTATCGCCGCAGAGTTATCGGCAGACCTTCCGCGACCAGGGCAACCGGGGCGCTAGTTAGACCCGCCGTCCTCCCGGACCAGTACGCCGCGCGACAGCAGGTGATCGATCAACGGCACCGCCCCCGCCGCAAGGTGTTCCGACATCGCCGCGCGGGCGAGCTTGTCGTCGTGTATCGCAAGCGCGTCAAGAATCCGTCGATGGTCTTGCACCGACTGGCTCGGCCAGCCCTGGATCGTGGGGAACACCGATTCCGGTGCGTAGCGGGTGATCTGCGACATCAACTGGGCAAGCTTGGGCGAGTCCGCCGCGACGTTGATGGCCCGGTGGAACTCGTGATTGAGCCGCACGGTCCGTTCGTGGTCGTCGCCGGCATAGGCCTGTTCGAGCTGGCTCTGAATCTCCTTGAGCTCGTGCAGCTGCTCGGGGGTGATGTTGACCGCGGCCCGCGCCGCCAGCTCGCCGCCGACATGGGCCTGGACGTTGGCGACGTCGGTGACGTCTCGTCCGGTGACCGGCAGCACCACGAACCCGCGGCGGGGTTGCTGGGCGATCAGGCCTTCGGCGCGCAACGCGAACAACGCCTCGCGAACCGGCGTGACGCTGATGCCCAACTCCGCCGCCAACTGGTCGAGCCGGATGTACGACCCGGCGGAGTAGGCCCCGTCGAAAATCCGGCCGCGGATGATCCGGGCGACGTCCTCGGAAAGTTGAGGCCGCGCAGCGAAATCCGGAACGCTCATCGCATCACACCTGATATTCGGCGAGCAGCCGCTTGCTGATGATGTTCTTCTGGATCTCGCTGGTTCCCTCGCCGATCAGCAGGAACGGCGCGTCGCGCATCAGCCGCTCGATCTCGTACTCCTTGGAATAGCCGTAGCCGCCGTGAATCCGGAAACTCTGTTGGGTGACCTCGGTGCAGTATTCGCTGCACAAGTACTTGGCCATTCCGGCGGCGACGTCGTTGCGCTCGCCGGAATCCTTCAGCCGCGCGGCATTGACCATCATCAGGTGCGCCGCTTCGACTTTGGTGGCCATCTCGGCCAGCTGGAACGCGATGGCCTGATGTTCGGCAATCGGCTTGCCGAAGGTCTGACGCTGTTGGGCGTAACGCACCGCGAGCTCGAACGCGCGAAGGCCGACCCCGCAGGCGCGCGCCGAGACGTTCACCCGGCCGACCTCGATGCCATCCATCATCTGGAAGAACCCCTGACCCGTGGTACCGCCGAGCACGTCGTCGGCACCCGCCCGGTAGCCGTCGAAGATCAGCTCGGTGGTCTCGATACCCTTGTAGCCCAGCTTGTCGATCTTGCCCGGAATATGCAGGCCTGCAACGACTTCGCCGAACCCGACCGGCTTCTCGACCAGGAACGCGGTGAGGTTGCGGTGCGGCCTGTCCGACCCCTCGTCGGTGCGCACCAGCACCGCGACCAGGGTCGCGGTGGCGCCGTTGGTCAGCCACATCTTCTGACCGTCGATGGTGTAGGTGCCGTCGTCGTTGCGGCGGGCGCGGGTACGGATCGCGGCGACGTCGGACCCCAACTCGGGTTCCGACATGGAGAAGGCGCCGCGGGTCTCACCGGCGGCCATGCGGGGCAGGAAACGCTGCTTCTGCTCGTCGGTGCCGTGCTGGCGCAGCATGTAGGCCACGATGAAGTGGGTGTTGAGCACGCCGGACACGCTCATCCAGCCGCGCGCCAGTTCCTCGACGCACAGCGCGTAGGTCAGCAGCGACTCCCCCAGCCCGCCGTACTCCTGCGGAATCATCAACCCGAACAGGCCCATCTCCCGCATCTGGTCGACGATCTGCTGTGGATAGGTGTCTCCGCGCTCGAGCTCGGCAGCGTGCGGGATGACCTCCTTCTCGACGAATTGCCGCACCGTGGCGACGATCTCGGCCTGGAATTCGGTCAGCCCGAGGGTTTGTGCAAGCTTTGTCATCGGTCGTCTTTCGGTAGAACGGGCTCAGCAGGCAATGGTCTTGGCGCTCGCCAGGCGTTCGATGTCCTCGCGTGTCAGGCCCAGCTGCCGCGTCAGGACATCGGCGGTGTCCTGCCCGATGGCCGGGGCGGCGGTGCTGGTGCCGTGTGCGCCGTCGAACGCCGCCGGCAGGCCGGGCGCCAGGTATTCGCCCACGCCCGGTTGGTTTAGCACGGAAAAGACTGGATTGGCAGTCACTTTCGGGTCGGCCGCGGTCTCGGCGAAGGTGCGGTACCGTTCGAACAGCACGGTCGTGCGGGACAGCGTCGCGGTGACCTCGTCGGCGGTATGCTCGGCGAACCAGGTGGCGAACAGGCCGGACAGCACGTCGCGGTACCGGTACCGGTCCCCTTCGCTGGCGAAGTCCACGCCCAGCGCGTCGGCCAGCGCCGACACCGCGGCACCGGTACCGGTCGCCTCGACCAGGTCGCGAAAGTGCCTGCCGGTCAACGTGACCACCATGAATCGCGCCCCGTCGCGGCTGGTGAAATCCTGGCCGTACTGGCCGTAGATGGCGTTACCCAGACGTTGCCGCTCGGTACCGGTCACCTGCGGCTCGGTCAGCAGCCCGAGATTTCCGGCGGTGGCCAGCGCGACGTCTTCCAGCGCCAGGCTGATCCGTGCACCCACCCCGCAGCGGTGGCGGCGGTGCACCGCGGCGACCACGGACAGTGCGGCATACAGCCCGCAGCAGACATCCCAGGCCGGTAACACGTGGTTGATCGGACCGGCGTGATCGCGGGGTCCGGTGACGAGCGGGAACCCGACGCCGGCGTTGACGGTGTAGTCCACACCGGTGGAGCCGTCGCCCCGGCCGAGCAAGTGCACCGTGATGACGTCGGGGCGTTTTTTCGCGAGTTGCTCATGACGCAGCCACGACAACCCCGCGGCGTTGGTGACGACGATGCCGTCACCCTCGGCGATGAGCCGGGTGACCAGTTCCTGGCCGTCCGCCGAGCGCAGGTCGATGCTGACCGAACGCTTGCCCTTGTTCAGCCCCGTCCAGTAGATCGACGTACCGCCCGGGGCCAGTGGCCAGCGCTGCACGTCGGCGGCGCCACCGATAGGATCGATCCGAATGACCTGGGCGCCAAGCTGATTCAGCGTGAGCCCGCACAGGGGCGCGGCGACGAAACTGGATACCTCGACAACGGTGAGACCGGCGAGCGGCGCTCCGGGACCCATGGCTAGGCGACCCGTTCGAAAACCGCGGCGAGCCCCTGGCCGCCGCCGATGCACATGGTCTGCAGTCCGTAGCGCGCCTGGCGACGGTGCAGTTCGCGTGCCAGGGTGGCCAGCATGCGCCCGCCGGTGGCACCCACCGGATGGCCCAGCGAGATCCCCGAACCGTGCACGTTGGTCCGGTCGAAATCCGACGGCCCGAAGCGCCACTCCCGGGTCACCGCCAGCGCTTGCGCGGCAAAGGCTTCGTTGAGCTCGATGACGTCGATGTCAGACAGCCGCAGACCGGCCTTGGCCAGCGCGACCTCGGTCGCCGGCACCGGGCCGATCCCCATGATGTCGGGTGCGGTGCCCGCCAGCCCCCAGGACACCATCCGGACCAACGGAGTCAGGCCGGCATCGGTCGCCTTGTCCGGGGTGGTCACCACACACATGGCGGCGGCGTCGTTTTGCCCGCTGGCGTTGCCGGCCGTCACCGTGGCTTGCGGATCATCGTCGAGCAGAACGGGTTTCAGTTTGCCCAACGACTCCACCGAAGTGTCCGCGCGGGGATGCTCATCGGTGTCGACGATCTGCTCACCCCTTCGGCTCGGCACCGCGACGGGAATGATCTCCTCGGCCAGCACGCCGTCGCGCTGCGCGGCCGCGGCGCGTTGATGCGACCGCACCGCCAACTCGTCCTGCTCCTGGCGGGTGATGCCGTACCGGCGGCGCAGGTTTTCGGCCGTCTCGAGCATTCCACCCGGAACCGGATGGTTGCGGCCGCCGGCGGTCGTGCGTCCGCGCGCCAGGCCGTCGTGCACCCGAACACCGGTGCGAGCGCCGCCCCACCGCATGTCGGTGGAATAGAAGGCGACGTTGCTCATGCTTTCGCACCCCCCCGCGACGACGAGGTCGTGGGCGCCGCTGCCCACCTGCAGACCGGCCTGGATGACGGCCTGCAGTCCGGACCCACACCGCCGGTCGACCTGCATGCCCGGCACGGTCACCGGCAACCCGGCGTCCAACGCCACCACGCGTCCGATCGCCGGGGCGTCGCTGTTGGGATAGCAGTGCCCCAGGATTACGTCCTGCACGGCCTCGGGGGCCAGCCCGGTGCGCTGCAGTAGTCCGTTGAGCGCCGTGACGCCGAGGTCGACGGCGCTCAGCGCGGTGAACATGCCGCCGTAGCGTCCGATCGGCGCGCGGACGGGTTCGCAGATGACGACGTCGCGCATCGCGGTCACAGGTGCCGGCCGCCGGTGATTTCCAGGACGGTGCCGGTCATGTACGACGACAGATCCGACGCCAAGAACAGCGCCACGCTGGCGACCTCGCCGGGTTCACCAGCGCGGCCCATCGGCACCTCGGCGACCTTGGCGTCCCAAATACGTTGCGGCATCGCCTCGGTCATGGCGGAGCGGATCAGCCCGGGGGCGATCGCGTTCACCCGGATGCCCAGATAGGCCAGCTCTTTGGCGGCGGCCTTGGTCATGCCCACGATGCCGGCCTTGGCCGCCGAGTAGTTGGTCTGGCCGATCATGCCGACCTTGCCCGACACCGAGGACATGTTGATGATCGCACCCCGCTTGTTCTCCCGCATGATCGCGGCGGCCAGCCGGGTGCCGTTCCAGGTCCCCTTCAGATGGACGTTGATGACCTGATCGAACTGCTCCTCGGTCATCTTGCGCATCGTCGCATCACGGGTGATTCCGGCGTTGTTGACCATGATGTCGAGGCCGCCGAACTGGTCAACCGCGGTCTGCAGCAGGGACTCGACCTCGGCCGCCTGCGTCACGTCGCAGCGGACCGCGACGGCGACCCCCGCACCGTTCGCGTCGTTGTCCAGTTGCTTGGCCACGGCCTGGGCCGCCTCCAGGTTGACGTCGCCGAGCGCCACTCGTGCGCCTTCGGCGACGAAGCGTTGCGCGATGGCCAGTCCTAATCCCTGCGCACCGCCGGTGATCGCCGCGGTCTGTCCTTCCAACAACCCCACTTGCCCACCCATCCTTCGCTGTTCGCGCTGTTGTCGCTCGCTGATGTCGCCGGCCGGCCGCCTCCAGCCAAATATCGTATTTGATATAGGATTCTGCTCTGGACCGGGGTGGCCCCCGATTCGGAGAGGAGCGTGGACCCCATGGTCGCCGCCGACGTCGCCGCCGTGTCGGATGAAGATTTCCGCGAAATCCTCGCCCAGACAAGGCAATTCGTCCGTACTGCCGTCGTCCCGCGCGAGCAGGAGATTCTCGACGAGGATCGGGTCCCCGACGACCTGCGCGACGAGGCCAAGAAAATGGGCCTGTTCGGCTACGCGATTCCGCAGGCATGGGGCGGCCTCGGGCTGAGCCTGAGCCAGGACGTCGAGCTGGCGATGGAGCTGGGCTACACGTCGCTGGCCGTGCGTTCGATGTTCGGCACCAACAACGGCATCGCCGGACAGGTTCTGGTCGGGTTCGGCACCGACGAACAGAAGGCCCGGTGGCTGGAGCCGATCGCCTCCGGCGACGTCGTCGCCTCCTTCGCCCTGACCGAACCCGGCGCCGGATCGAACCCGGCCGGACTGCGCACCAAAGCCGTTCGCGACAATGAAGATTGGGTGATCAACGGGCAGAAGCGCTTCATCACCAACGCTCCCGTCGCCGATCTGTTCGTGGTCTTCGCGCGCACCCGCCCCGCCGATGATCACGGTCCGGGCATCGCCGTCTTCCTGGTGCCCACCGACACCGCCGGGGTCGAAATCGGCCCCAAGGACGCCAAGATGGGACAGGAAGGCGCGTGGACCGCCGACGTCAATTTCACCGACGTTCGCGTCGGATCCGCGGCACTGGTCGGCGGCAGCGAAGACGTCGGCTACCGCGCCGCGATGACCTCGCTGGCCCGCGGGCGGGTACACATCGCGGCGCTCGCGGTGGGTCTCGCCACTCGGGCGCTCGACGAATCCGTCGCCTACGCCGCGACCGCCACCCAGGGCGGCGCGGCCATCGGAAGCTTCCAGCTGGTCCAGGCAATGCTGGCCGACCAGCAGACCGGGGTGCTGGCCGGGCGTGCGCTGGTGCGCGACGCCGCACGGCTGTGGGTCACCGGCGAGGACCGTCGCATCGCGCCGTCGGCCGCCAAACTCTTCTGCACCGAAATGGCCGGCAACGTCGCGGATCTCGCGGTCCAAATCCATGGCGGCAGCGGGTATATGCGCGGTGTCGCCGTGGAGCGGATCTACCGCGACGTTCGGCTGCTGCGGTTATACGAGGGCACCAGCGAGATTCAGCGTCTGATCATCGGGTCGAACCTCGTCAAGGCCCGAGCCACCACCACGAAGGAGCGTTGATGGCAGGCAAACTCGAGGGCAAGGTCGCCTTCATCACCGGGGCGGCGCGCGGCCAGGGCCGCGCGCATGCGGTCCGGCTGGCGCAGGAGGGTGCCGACATCATCGCCGTCGACATCGCCGGCAAGCTGCCGCCCTGCGTTCCCTATAGCCCCGCCACCGAGGAGGACCTCGCCGAAACCGTCCGCCTCGTCGAGGGCACCGGCCGCCGCATCCACGCCTCGATTGCCGACACCCGTGACCTGACGGCGCTGCGCAAGACCGTCGACGAGGCGGTGGCCGTCCTGGGGCGGCTGGACATCATCGTGGCCAACGCCGGCATCGCGGCGCCACAGCCGTGGCACGAGATCACACCCGAAGACTTCGCCGACGTCCTCGACATCAACGTGACGGGTACCTGGAACACGGTGATGGCCGGCGCGGCCAAGATCATCGAGGGCGGCCGCGGCGGCTCGATCATCCTGATCAGCTCGGCGGCCGGGGTCAAACAACAGCCGTTCATGGTGCACTATACCGCCAGCAAGCACGCGGTCACCGGCCTGGCCCGGGCCTTCGCGGCCGAGTTGGGCAGGCACTCGATCCGGGTCAACAGCGTGCACCCCGGCCCGGTGAACACGCCGATGGGCTCGGGCGACATGGGCGCGGCGGTGGCCCGCGCCATGGAGACCAACCCGCAGCTGGCGCACGTCCTGACGCCGTTTCTGCCCGACTGGGTCGCCGAACCCGAAGAGATCGCCGACGCGGTGTGCTGGCTGACCAGCGATGAGTCGCGCAAGGTCACCGCGGCGCAGATCCGCATCGACCAGGGATCCAGTCAGTACTGATACGGCGGTACTAACCTCGAGCACGTGCACCGCCGAACAGCGATGCCGAAGGCAAACCCACAACCCGGGGTGAGCAACCCAGCGAGGTGCCGAGCGGGCCGCTGCCGCAACGAATTTCGCGCTGACAACGCCCGCCGTATTGCCCTCGTCAAGACGCAAATCCGCTGGTCATCACGGCGAAGGTTATGTGATGTACATCACTTCGTAATCGAACGTGCTGGGCGACACACCTACCCGGTGGAGCAAAACACTAAGTAACTCTCTTATTCTTTCAACATGGGACGGTCCCAATTGTCGATAGACGCTGTTAAGCCACTAGCGGCTGACATCAACGATTACGTGTCCGCGGACGGCAACATCGTCCTGCCGGACGGGTTGACGCTGACCTCGTTCTTCGATCAGAACCGGGCGGCGTTCGGTGATCGCCCGTCGTACCGGTTCATCGACTACGCGAAAGACCAGGATGGCCGCGTCCTCGAGCTGAGCTGGAACGACCTGTGGACCCAGGTGCGCTCGATCGGCGCCCGACTGCAGCAAGTCGCCAAGCCCGGCGACCGGGTGGCCATCCTGGCGCCGCAAGGCCTGGAGTACGTGGCGTCGTTCTTCGCCGCCGTCCACGCCGGCAACATCGCGGTGCCGCTGTTCGCCCCGACACTGGCCGGTCACACCGAGCGGCTCACCGCCGTGCTCGCCGACGCCCGGCCCGCGGTGGTGTTGACGACCACCGCCGCGGCCGAGTCCGTGCGGGAATCGCTGCGCGCGCATCCGGTGGTCGGACGGCCCCGGTTGATCGCCGTCGACGCGATACCGGCATCGCTGGCCTCGATGTTCACCGAGCGCACGATCGGCACGGACGACATCGCCTACCTGCAGTACACGTCGGGGTCGACGCGCAGTCCCGCCGGCGTAGAGGTCACCCACCGCGCCGTCTGCACCAATGTGCTGCAGATGATCCTGGCGGGTGATTTGCACCGCAACACCCACAGCGTGAGCTGGTTGCCGCTCTACCACGACATGGGACTGATCATGATCATGTTCCCGGCGTTGTGCGGCGGCGAGTACCTCACGCTGCTGGATCCCATGGCGTTCGTGCGCCGGCCCTTCCGCTGGATCAAAGAACTGAGCGCCGAGGCCGCCAACGGCCCGACGTTTGCCGCCGCACCCAACTTCGCATACGAGTTGACCGCCGAGCGCGGACTCCCCCCGGCCGGCGTGACGATCGACCTGCACAACGTCGTCGGCCTCCTCAACGGCTCCGAACCGGTCACGATCGCGGCCATCGAAAAGTTCACCAAGGCGTTCGAGCCCTACGGCCTGCCCGCCACCGCGGTCAAACCCTCCTACGGGATGGCCGAGGCGACGCTGGGTGTGGCCAGCACCCCGCCGCACGAGGGGGCGCGGTGGGTGTACCTCGACCGTGTCCAACTGGCCGCCGGCCGCGCGGCGACGGTCGAGCCGGACGCCGAGAACGCGGTCGCCTACGTCTCCTGCGGATACCCGTTCCGGGATCTCTGGGCGATAATCGCCAGCCCGGACGGGAGTGAGGTGCCCGATGGCACCGTCGGGGAGATCTGGTTGCACGGCAACAACATCGCGCGCGGGTACTTCGGCCGCGAGGAAGAGTCCCAGCGTACGTTCGCCAACAAGCTGCAGTCCCGGCTCGAGGAGGGCAGCCACGCCGAGGGCGCCCCCGACAACTGCTACTGGCTGGCCACCGGCGATCTCGGCGTGTACATCGACGGCGAGCTGTACCTGACGGGCCGGATCAAGGACCTCATCATCATCGATGGGCGCAACCACTACCCGCACGACATCGAGACCACGGTCAGCAACTCGTCGAACGCCATCCGGACGGGCTACGTCGCCGCCTTCTCGGTTCCGGCCGACGGCCAAAGCGGCGGCCCGGTCGAGCAGCTGGTCGTCGTCGCCGAACGTGCGGCGGGCGTCGGGCGCGCCGATCCCGAGGCGATCGCCGCAACCGTTCGGGCCGCGGTTTCACGCGAGCATCAGGTTCGGTTGGCCGACATCCGGCTGGTGGCCGCGGGAACGATCCCCCGCACCACCAGTGGCAAGCTGGCGCGCAACGCGTGCCGGGCGGAATATCTGGCCGGCCGGTTCAACCGGTAATCCGGCTTCACCCGAGCAGTTCCAGCGTTCCCAGCTCGCGGATGGCTCGGCAGCCGCGACGGAGCATGGCCAGCACCATGTCGTCGCCGCGTTCGGTGCTGGCGGCGAAGGCAAACCCGAGAGCGGAGATGAGCAGCGCCTGCGGCATGCCCAGACGGTAATCGCGCCAACAGCTTTCCCGGTCGTAGTCGGTGACGCCGTAACCCACCAAAGCCCGGTGATAGTCGCCGACGAGGTCTTTCTCGATCGCCAGCCGCAGCTTTGAATTCAGGCTCGTCGCCGCGAAATACGCCAGATCCCGGGCGGGGAGGCCGACGCCGAGGGTCTGCCAGTCGACCACGCTCACCCAGGAGTGAGCCGGGTCGAACAGCAGGTTGTCGAGTCGGTAGTCACCGTGCAGCAATGCATACCGGTCCCGCTCGGTGAACAGCCAGGGCGTCACCAAATCCATTGTGTTGGTAAGTGTTTCGCGATCTTCGGCACTCATCCGATCACCCAGTTTCGCCAGGGTGATCTCGGCGCTCATCTTCGCCACGTCGCCGAGCCCCTTGGCGGCCGCCTCGTCCGGACGGGGAAACGCCAGGCCGGGCAGGTCCAGCCAGGCCGGATCGCACCAACTCGGCCCGTGCAGCCCGGCCAGTGCCACCACCGAAAGCCGTGCCTGCTGCGCGCCGCACCCGGTGATCTGATCGCCCTGCACCGCCGGGGCCTGATCGGCGAGCAGCAGCGCGTACTCCGTCGCGTCGTCGGAGATCTGGCAGAAGTAACACCTCGGCGTCGGGACCCGGACCCGCTCGGCCACCGCGGTGTAGAACGCGCATTCACTGCGGTAGCCGATGACCACGCGGTCCCGCACGGCGTCGTCCTGGGCGGGCAACTTGATCACGAAAGTTTCTGGCAGCGCACCGGGATTGGCGGCATACCGTGCCGTCACCCGGTAGGTCGCGCCGGTCTGCCCGGTGCCGATGGCCACCACATCGACTCCGGACACGTCGACCGGCCCGCGCACACGCAGCGCCGCGGACAGCCATTCGGGTGTCACATCGCCGGGATACCGCGGAATCGAGACCATAAGAAACCACGCCTCCAGGACTTCACCGACGGACTGACGGCTCAACTGTAAGGCATTCGGCAACGCCCGCGGGCCAGGCCCTATTCGGCGCCGATGTGCCAGTCCGCGGCCTCGTGCTGCTGCCGCCAGAATTCGCTGAAACGGCCACCCACGGCGAGCAATTCATCGATCGAACCGTCCTCTACGACGCGTCCGCCGTCGAGGAACAGGACGCGGTCGGCGTGGCGGATGCTGGCCAATCGATGGGCGACGATCACCCGGGTACGCGCCCGCGGGTCGGCCGTCAGCGCGTCCACCACAGCAACCTCGTTCTCGGTGTCCAGGGCACTGGTGGCTTCGTCGACCAGCAGCACCGGAGCGGGCTTGAGCAACGCCCGCGCGATGCTGACCCGCTGCCGCTCACCGCCGGACAGCGCCGAGCCCGCCTCGCCGACGACCGTGTCCGCGCCGTCGGGCAGCCTGCCGATCAGCTCGTCGACCCGGGCCAGGGCGACCGCCCGATCGAACTGGTCCTCGCCGGCGGTGGGGTGGCCGGCGAAGACGTTGTCGCGGATGGTGCCGTGGAAGAGGTAGGGGTGCTGGAAGACGACGCTGCTGGTCCCCCGCCGCGCGTCGGCACTCAGCGTGGCGGCATCGACGCCGTCGATGACGACGCGGCCGCGGGTCGGTTGGTACAGGCCGGCGATCAGCGCCAGGATGGTGCTCTTTCCGGAGCCCGACGGCCCGACGATGGCGGTCGTGGTTCCCGGCTGCAGGGCGAAGCTGACGCCGTCGAGCACCGGCGCGGCGCCGCCGTCGTAACCGAAGGCAACGTCGTCGAGCTCGATGCGGACGCCGCCGGTGCCGCCGGGCAGGCCGGCCGATCCGGACACCACGGTCGGCGCGGTGAGCACGCCGCGGATCCGGTCGAGGGTGGCCCGGGTGCTCTCCAGCGCCGGCGCCAGCTCGCTGACCGTGGTGAACGGCTCGAGGTAGCGCACGATCACCACGATCAGGGCGACCGCCTCGGCCACCGTGAACGTGCCGCGCACGGTCAACACCGCGGTGGTGCCGGCCAGCGCGATCAGGGCGAGCTGGCTGGCGACGCTGAACAACAGCTGGCCCGGGATCTGCATGGCGAGCAGACGCATGGTCGCGGTGTGCTGCGCGGCCACGGCGGAGCCGACCATGCTGCGGGCCGGCTCGACGCGTCGCGCGGCGCGCAGCGCTTGCTGGGTCCGCGCGAACTCGATGATCCGCTCGGTCAGGGTGGTGTTGGCCGCGCCGGCGGCGGCATCGGCACGCCGCGTCAACCGCACCGCGGCCCACAGGGCCCCGAGCAGCAGCGGCACGCCGGCCAGCGCCACGACCCCCAGCTGCCAGGAGATCGGCAGCAGCGCCAGGGCGACGACCGCCGGCAGCAGCACGGCGGTGGTCAGCGGTGTCAGCAGGTTGACCACCAGGCCGACGAGTTCGGGACCGGTCGCGGCGATGGCCTGGCGCGCCATCGCGGTGTTCTCGGAGCCGAACCAGTCCAGCCGGACCGCCGGAAGGCGTTCTGCCACATCGTGTTGCGAGTGATCCAGCACCGCGAAACCAAGCTCGAAGCCGATCCGCGCGATCATCGCGTCGACGACCCAGCCCGCCACCGTCGCCGCCGTGAGCCAGCCCAGCCACGCCAGTGCGCGGTGCGGTGTCGCGCTGAACAACGCCCCCACCAGCGGGACGAGCAAGACCGTGCCGACCGCGCGGATGACGACCGACACGAATGCGAGCGCCAGGTAACCGTCGACCTTGGCACGGCGGTCCGGCGGAACGAGGCGTATCCAGGTGCGGATCATCGCGCGCCCTTTGACGCCGCCCCGGTGACGGCGGCGGATTTGCCCCGCCCGGTGTCCCACAACCGGCGATACCGCCCGTCGGCGGCAACCAATTCCTCGTGCGTGCCCCGTTCGGCGATGCGGCCGTGATCGAGCACCACGATCTGGTCGGCCCGGGTGATGGTGTGCAACCGGTGCGCGATCACCAGCACGGTCCGATCGTGAGTCAGTCCATTAAGTGCTTGCTGCACAAGATATTCCGATTCCGGGTCGGCGAATGCCGTGGCCTCGTCGAGGATCAGGATGGGGGTATCGGCCAGGATGGCGCGGGCGATCGTCAGCCGCTGCCGCTCTCCCCCTGACAGCGTGGCCGCCGCGCCCAGCATCGTGTCGTAGCCGTTCGGCAGCCGCAGCACCCGATCATGAATCTGCGCCTGGCGCGCGGCGGCCTGAATCTGGTCGAGGGTGGCGTCCGGGACGGCCAGCGCGATGTTCTCCGCGACCGTGCCGTGCACGAGCTGGGTTTCCTGCAGCACAAACCCGACCCGCGAGTAGAGTTCGTCCGCGGTCAACGACCGGATATCTTGTCCGTCAACGTAAATCGCGCCGTGCTCCACATCGTGGAAACGGGCCAGCAGCGCCGCGAGGGTCGACTTACCCGATCCGGACGGGCCGACGAGCGCGGTCACCGTGCCGGGGCGCAGCTCCAGCGACACCTCCCGAATCACCGGCACGCCCGGACGATAGCTGAATCCGACGCGGTCGAACACCACCGTGGCCCCGGCGCCGGGGCCGGTCGGCCGTTCGCGCACCGCGAGTTCTTGTTCATCGAGCGCGACTTGCAGACGCCGGGCGGCCAGCAGGCCGCCACGAATACCGCCGAGCCCATAGGCGATGCCGAGCAGCCGGACGCCGAAGGTGGTGCCCAGCAACAAGAACGGCAGCAGGTTGACCGGGTCCATCCGGTGCGAGACCACCAGCAGGGTGCCCGCGAGCGTGATCAGCCACAGGAAGGTGGACGGGCGGGTGGCCAAGTCCATCGCGGCTTTCTTGCCGGCCAGCGGGCGCTGCCACGCGACCAGGAACCCGACGTACTCGTCCAGCCGGCGACGGAAGTTGGACGCCGCGGCACCCCCGAAGACCCGGATCACCGGCTGGCCCTCGAGGTAGGCACCGGCTTCGCCGTTCATGCGTTCGGCCCAGCGCTGGGCCTGCACGATGCGGGGACCGGATTGAATCGTCAACGCCGAGGTCATCACCAGGTAAACCAGTACCGGACTGAACAGGACCAGCGCCACGCGCCAGTCGACGGCGAACAGGTAAACCAGCACCGCAACCGGGGCGACGACCGCGTTGACCGCATCGGGGATGGCGTGGGTGACAAGATAGTGCAGCGCGAGCGTGTCGTCGCTCAGCAGCTGCTTGATCGCGCCCGATCCGCGGGCGGTGAACCATCCCAGGGGCAGGCGGGACATCTTGCCCAGCAGCCGCGAACGCAGGTCGCTCGCGAAGCGTGCGTCGATGACGTGCAGCCACAGGGTCAGGGCGGCACCGAGCACCGTCCCCACCGCCAGCAATACGACGGCAGCGATGCCGACCTGCCACAACCGGGCCGCAGATTCCCCGGATACCAGCCGCCGGGCCAACTCCGCCAGCAGCACGAACGGGGCGAGCTGCACGAGGGTGATCACGGCCTGCAGCACACCCGAGACGATCAGCGCCGACCGCAGCGGCGCGAGCAGCCGGCCCGCGGCCTGAGCACGCCAGCTACCGCGGTTGGCCGGCACTTCGACGGTCGCCGGGGACGCGGCGACGGACGTATGCCCCTGGGCCGCAATGGTTTCGGCGGGTTCGGCGGGTTCGGTGGGTTCTGCGAGCACCCCTGTTGGCGCCTGCGTCTCGGCGGGGTTCGTCTCGCCGCCACGGGTGATGCCCATCTCGCGGCCGGCGCTCCAATACGCCTGCGCGTGCACCTCGGACTTGGGGAACCCGAACGCATCGCGCAGGCGCTTGCGGACGCTCTTCAACGTGGCGGCCTCGGGCGTCGCCCAGGCATACCAGTCCGACCAGTCCCGCGCCTCGATCGCCTCGGCCAGGGACTTGTCGTCGCGACGGACGACCCAATGCACGCGCAGCCGCGGATGCCGGGCTATCGGTATCGACGGGTCGTTGCTGTCGTGCTGTTCGAGGTACATCTCGATCGGAACGTCATCGGGAACCGTGCCGATGATTCCGTTCATCCCCGGTATCGAGGCCGAATCGCCGATCAGCAGGTAGCCGGCCGGTTGCTCTTCGGGTCGGTCGAATCGCGACGCGCCCATCAGCGACATCACCGCGATCGTGGCGCCGGGTTCGACCGTGCGTGCCCAGCCCGACGCCGGACCGGCGGGCTCGTGCAGCACGACGTCGATCGCAAAACGTCCGGTGGACGCGTCGGCCTCGGAAATCGTGTAGGCGCGCTGGAACTCGGTGTCCGAGCCCTTCGGATCCGGAAACCAGAACCGCAACCACGCCGCCGGCTCGGCCTCGGCGTCTTCGAACAGCGTCGCCGACTCCATTCGGATCCGCACGAAATGCGGTGCGATCCGCTCGGTTTCGAGGACCGTCGCGACGTGGTCGCGCGCCCCGAACCCGCGCAGTATCGCGCCCTGGAACCCGCGTGCCATCAGCGGTCCTCTCCCGCGGCGAGATGGTCCGCCACGACCTCGACCCGAACTAAGGGTTGCCTTACCATAGCTGATGGCCGATGCCGGGTCGAGGTTGCGGGTGCGCCACCGCGGCGCGGGCCCGTCAGGCGGCCCGTGGACCCCCGTGCAATTCACGCAGCGCGGTCCGCAGACCCCGTCGTTTGCCGGTGCCGGGGTCGACGAAGCTCGCGCGCAGACCATCGCGCACCCGAAACTTCAGCTCGGAGCGGGTCTCCGGGGCGTCGTCGGGTGTCGCGGTGAGCAGATGATCCGGCAGTGCGAGTTTCAGGATGGTCCAAAACGACTGAGAATATTGGCGGCCGAGCGAGCCCGTGGTGTAGGGCAGGTCGTACTTTTCGCACAGCGCACGTACCCGCACGGCGATTTCGGCGTAGCGATTGCTGGGCAGATCGGGGAACAGATGGTGCTCGATCTGATAGCACAGGTTGCCGCTGATGAACGCCATCAGCGGGCCGGCGTTGAAGTTGGCCGACCCAAGCATCTGGCGCAGATACCACTCCCCGGGGGTTTCGTTTTCGAACTCCTCGACGGTGAACTTCTCGGCACCGTCCGGGAAATGGCCACAGAAGATCACCATGTACGCCCAATAGTTGCGGATCAGGTTGGCCGTGAGGTTGGCCTTCAGCGTGTGCTTCCAATTCGGCCCGGTCAACGCCGGAAACACCAGGTAATCCTTGCCGGCCTGCTTGGCCACCTTGGTGCCGATGACGCGTAGATCCTTGCGCGCTTCGGCCCAGGTCTTTTCTTTCTTCCGAAGCTTTTTCGACTCGATGTGGTGCAGGGCGACGCCCCACTCGAACAGCGTGCCGAGCAACAAATTATAGATGGGGTTGCCCAAATAATATGGCTCCCAAGGCTCGTCGCGAGTGACGCGCATGATCCCGTAGCCGACGTCGGCATCGAGGTTGACCACGTTGGTGTACTTGTGGTGCACGAAGTTATGCGAATGCTTCCACTGCACGGTCGGGCAGGTGGTATCCCATTCCCACTCAGTGGAGTGGATCTCCGGGTCGTTCATCCAGTCCCATTGACCGTGGATAATGTTGTGTCCCAGCTCCATGTTCTCGATGATCTTGGCCATCGCCAGCATTGCGGTTCCGGCGATCCACGCCACCCGGTTTCGGCTGCCGAACAGGGGATTCGTCCGCCGGCGGCCAAGGCTCGCTGCAGCTTGATGGCCCGGCGGATATAGCGCGCGTCGCGCTCGCCGCGCGATTCCTCGATCTCGGCCCGGATCGCGTCCAGCTCGTGGGCAAGCTGTTCGACGTCCGCGCTGCTCAGATGGGCGTATTCCTTGATGTCGGTGATGGCCACCGGGTCCCCCTCAGATCTTGATGGTGCAGTCTCCCGATGCCGTGGAGATGCAGGTTTGGATGCGGTCGCCCTCGCGATGTTCGGTCCCGGAACGAAAATCGCGGACGTAACCAGACTCCAGCGGCAGTACGCAGGTCTGGCAGATGCCCATGCGGCACCCGAATGGCATCTGGATGCCGACTTTCTCCCCGGCCTCCAAAAGCGATGTGGCACCGTCGATCTCGACGGTCTTGTCCGATATCGCGAAGCGAACCGTGCCGCCCTCGCCGCCCTTGTCGGTCGCGGCGATGGTGAAGCGCTCGAGGTGCAGCTGGTCATCGCGACCCACGTCCTTCCATACCCGCTCGACGGCGTCGAGCAGGGCGGCCGGCCCGCATGCCCAGGTGGGGCGGTCCTGCCAGTCGGCAACGACGTCGGCGAGCCCGTCGAAATCGAAGTGCCCGGCGGTTTCGGTGAGGTGCAGGTGAAGCCGGTAGCCGGGCTGGCGTGTTTCGAGCTCGCGCAGCTCGTCGTGAAATATCACGTCGTCGGTGGTGGGCGCGGAGTGAATGTGCACGACGTCGGGACCGTGCCCCCGGGACTTCAGGGTGCGCAGCATGGCCATCACCGGCGTGATTCCACTGCCCGCCGTGACGAACAGGATCTTCGCCGGTGGCGGGTCCGGCAGCGCGAATTCGCCCTTCGGCGTGGCCAATCGGACGATCGTGCCGGGTTGCACCCCGTTGACCAGGTGGGTGGACAGAAAGCCCTCCGGGGTGGCCTTGACGGTGATAGTGATGTTTTTGTTGGCGCGCCGTGGAACCGAGGTCAACGAATAGGACCGCCAGTGCCAGCGGCCGTCGATCCGCAATCCGATGCCGACGTACTGGCCCGCCCGATATTGTCTGGCGAAACCCCAGCCGGGTTTGATCGTCACGGTCGCCGAATCCGCGGTCTCGGGCTGCACGGCCACGATGAGGCCGCGCAGCTCGCGGGCCGACCATAACGGGTTGAGCATCTTCAGGTAGTCGTCGGGCAGCAGCGGTGTCGTGGCCCGCGCGGCGAGCCCGCGGGGCACGTTGACCCAGGATCTCGCGGCGGCGACACCTTGCGTCGGCGCCTTCGTCCATCGTGTCAAGGTGTGTAGCGCAGAACTCATCGTTCGTCTCAGCGATCCGGTCGGATGTGCCGCGGCCGGCCGACGCGCGGCTCCTCGACGGCTACCCCGGCGCCACCGTTCGCTAAACACTTGTTCGCCGAAAAAGCGGCGGTGCGGCTCTCACACGGGTGCGCAAGGGGGGACTCGAACCCCCACGTCCGAAGACACTGGAACCTAAATCCAGCGCGTCTACCAATTCCGCCACTCGCGCCTGGGCCCTGCGATCTTAACGCCAGGCCGGCACCGCAGGCTCGCTTTGGCATGCCTCCTTGGCCGAGCGGCAAAGCCGCTCCGGTAATGTCAGCAAACGATGAACGGAGCAGCGAGCAGCCATGCCGACGGCGCCTTGACTCGGGTATTGAAGCGCGAACGCAAGGATCTTTCCGACGATGTCCGTCGCGTCGGGGCTCTTCCCGTCCCCGTGCTGGATCCGCCCTACGCCATGCGAACGGCGGTGAGCGACGACGCAGAAATGGTGTCGGAGTGGATGAATCGCCCCCACTTGGCCGAGACGTGGGAGTACGCGTGGCCCACCGCACGCTGGCGTCAACATATCGAGGCGCAGCTCGAGGGCACCTACTCGTTGCCGTTGATCGGCACGGTGCGCGGCAGCGAGTGCGCCTACCTGGAGATCTACTGGGCAGCAAAGGACATGATCTCGCGGCACTATGACGCCGAACCGCACGACATCGGGCTGCACGCCGCGATCGCGGACCTGCCGCTGGTCAACCGGGGCCTGGGTCCGCGGCTGCTGCCGCAGATCGTGGCGAGTGTGTTCGCCCGGGAGCCCCGCTGTCGGCGGATCATGTTCGACCCCGACCACCGCAACACCACGGTCCGCCGGTTGTGCGACTACGTGGGATGCCGCTGCCTGGGTGAGCATCAGGCGCCGAACCGCCGCATGGTGCTCTACGCGTTGGAGCGCACCACCCAGTCCGCGTAGCCGGCATGGTCGGGCTTCATCCCGGCCGCGACCAGCTCCCACAGCACCTCATCGGTGCCGCCGCCGACCCGGGCCAACTTCATGTCCCGCCATACGCTGCCGAGCGGTGTTTCGTCGACGAGGTAGCCCGAGCCGCCGAAGATGTGCATGCACTCGCCGATCACCTCTTCGCCGAGCCGAGCCGCGGTGACCTTGATACCCGCGGCCGCACGCAGATCCAATCGGCCTTGCGCGGCGATGCCGTGTAGGGCGTAGCGCAGCTGGTCGACGCGTGCCTGCAGGTCCGCCATCCGCAGCCGGAGCGCCTGGTGCTCGAACAGCGTCTGACCGAATTGGCGCCGAACCATCATGCGGGCCAAGGTGATCCCGATCACCCGCTGACACGACGCCGCAACCTGGCCGGCGATCGACATTCGTTCGTGGGCCAATCCCCAACTGATGGCGGCCAAGCCGGTGCCCGCCCGGGCGACCAGCGCGTCACCCGGCACCCAGGTATCGATGTGGACCGCGGCGGTGTCCAGCGGTCCCGCACCCACCTTGTTGTAGGGCTGCCGCACGTCGACATCCTTGGTCGGCACCGCCACCACCACGACGTTGCCGTGCCGGCTGGACGCGTCGTGATCGACGCTGCGGGCCACTACCAGGATGTGGTCGGCAATGGGTGAAAGCGAAACGAACTTCTTGATACCGCGGACGTGGTAACCGTCGTTCCGCGAGCGGACCTCGGTCTCGACGATCTGCAAATCGGAGCCGCCGGATTCTTCGGAGGCGCCGACGCACAGCACCACCTCGCCCCGAATCGCGCGCTCGCACACGTCTTTCAGGTAATCCGACTTGCCGAACCGTCGCAGCACCGCGATGGCGGAATCGTGCAGGCTCACCCCGACTCCGATCCCGGCGGATGCCAGGTGACCCAACGCCAGTGCAAGTTCGACGAGCTTGCCGACGTCGGGCTGGGCCTGATCTGTCCACTTGGTGGCGAAGACACCGCGGGCTCCCAGGTATTCGATCAATTCCCGTGGAAACCGTTGCCGCGCTTCGGCTTCCGCTGTCCACGCAGTGACGCGCTCGTCGAACACGCCGGCGAGCAGGGTGCGATAGTCCGCATCGAAGATGGGCTGGTCCGCCGCGGCCACGTCAGTCCACCAGCTCAAGTGAGCGCCGGACCTCCAACCGCCGCAGTTTGCCCGAGGAGGTACGCGGCAGCGATCCCGGTGACATGAAGACCACGTCGGCCGGCACGATGCCGCACACCGACGCGATGCGTTGAATCATCTCGGTGCGTGCCTGTGTCTCGTTGTCGCCGCGGAACTCCGCCGCGACGATCAGGCCGGGGCGGGCGGACCGGGCGCCGGTGCCCAGCGCCACCACACCGCCTTGCCGGACACCGTCGACCTGGGCCGCGACCAGTTCGATCTCGGTCGGGAAGATGTTGCGCCCGGCAATCGAGATGATCTCCTTGGCCCGTCCGCAGACCACCAGGCCGCCGTCGTCGAAGAACCCCAAATCCCCGGTGGGAAACCAGTCCTCGCGATCGATGGGCGTCCGACCCAGGTAGCCGTCCATCATCGACGTGCCGCGGATCTCGACCTCGCCGATCTCGCGATCGGTCGTGGCATAGCGATCGGTGGCCACCACCCGGATCTGCATGCCCGGGATCGCGTCCCCCAGAATGGCGTACTCGTGCGGGCCGCTGTCGTCGGCGACGGTGGCGAACCGCAGTCCCGCGCCGGGGGACGGCAGTGCCACCGCGCAGGTGGATTCGGCCAGGCCGTAGGACGGCGCCAGGGCCCCGGCGTCGAGCCCGAACGGTGCCATCGCCTCGGCAAAGCGCCCGAATCCCTTGCAGTCGACCGGTTCTCCACCGTTGATCGCCACCCGCAGCGCGCCGAGATCGACATCGGACACCAGCGCCGCATACTTGCCCAGGATGTTGTAGGCGAGGTTGGGCGCGGCGGTGATCGTCGCGCGGCTGGCCGAGAGCCACCCCAGCCAATTGAACGGCGACGCGGAGAACGCCGCCGGCGACGACACCCACAGCGGCAGACCCGCCAACGCCGGGGCCAGCACACACGTCAGTCCCATGTCGTGAAACAACGGCAGCCAGGAGCACACCACATCGCGGGACGCATCCAGGCCGAACCGTTGCGACAGTCCGCGCATGTTGCTCAGCACGGCGCCCGCCGAGAGCATCGCGGTCTTCGGTGATCCTGTCGATCCCGCCGTGCCCTGCAGAATGGCGTGGTTGGCAGTTTCGACCCGGGGCAGTCCCGCTGCGGACCGGCTGGCGCGGGCCGCCGTGGCCAGCTGCTCGACGGTAATACCCTCGGGTGCAACATCTTTCAGTGCTGCCAGGTCCGATCCGTGGCTCAGCACGGCGCCGACGCCGAGAGAGTCGAATCGGGTCAGCGTCGCGGTCGCCCACTGGCGCAGTTCGGCGCCGCGGACCGGCCCGGGCAAGATCGACACGGCCGCGCCGGTGAGCCACGCGCCCTGGATCGCGGCGATGAATTCGATGGTGGGCTCGCCCACCAGCCCGACGGCGCCGGGCCGATCATGATCGAGCAGCCAGGCCGCGATTCCCTCGGCCAGCCCGTGCACCTCCGGCCACGGGCACCGGCGCCACTGCGCGATCTCCCGGTCGAAAACGGCCAAGTCGGCGGTGGCGGTCTGCATCGACCGCGTCATCGCCGCCGCGAGTTCACTCATTGCGGGATTTCGCCGCGATGGCCGCGTCCAGATCGCCGACGGTGTCGCAGGCCAACAGTTCCTCCTCGGACAACACCACGCCGAGACGTTCTTCGATGGCGACCATGCCGACCGCGAATGCCACCGAGTCGAGTCCGACGTCGTCGATCAACCGCGCCTCGGGGCGCACCCGGCTCATATCGACGTTGAGGTCATCACGCAGAATATTTTGCAGCGCGGCTGTCACCGCGGCAGAGGAGCCCATGGCGACCGACCATACAGGTTGTCAGTAAGGTTAGGCTAGCCTACTCAACCAAGAGTTTTGCCACGCGCACGGCGCCCGGCGACGGCGGCTGTCAGCGGTGCCAGGCTCGCGGTACCGTCGAGGGGTGTCCGGCCAGCCCCATCATCGGCGCCAGCACCGGCCCGCGCTGATCGTGCTGGCCGTCGTCGCAGCCTGCGGGTGCCTGGCCCTCGGCTGGTGGCAATGGACCCGATTTCAGTCGCCGTCCGGCACCTTCCAGAACCTCGGCTACGCTCTGCAGTGGCCCCTGTTCGCATGGTTTTGCCTCTACGCCTACCGCAACTTCGTCCGCTACGAACAGGCGCCGCCGCAGCCGCGTCACGCCGGCGCGGCCAGCGAGATCCCGGCCGGGCTGCTTCCCGAGCGGCCCAAGCCCACGCCGCAACCAGCCGACGATCCCGCGCTGCGGGAGTACAACGCTTACCTGGCCGAGCTCGCCGCCGCAGATGCCGAAAAACAGAACAGGACCACCGCATGACCACGCCCGAGCCCCCCGCGGCGGTATCCGCCGACCGGATCCGCCCTGCCCTCCTCGGCTACCGGATCATGGCGTGGACGACCGGTCTGTGGCTGATCGCCCTGTGCTACGAGATCGTGTCGCACCTTGCGTTCCACCACGAGATCCGGTGGATCGAGGTGGTGCACGGCTGGGTGTATTTCGTCTACGTGCTCACGGCCTTCAACTTGGCGATCAAGGTCCGCTGGCCGATCGGGAAGACGATCGGGGTGCTGTTGTCCGGCACGATCCCGTTGGCGGGCATCATCGTCGAGCATTTTCAGACCAAGGACATCAAGGCGCGCTTCGGGCTTTAGGTTCGAGCCAGCTCGCGCAGCGCCGGCAGCAGCAGGCCCAGGGCGCGGCCCCGGTGTGAGGCCGCGTCCTTGTCGTGCGGGCTCAGTTCCGCCGCGGTGCGACCCCCGAATTCCGGGCCGTCCGGAACGAAAACCGGGTCGTAGCCGAACCCGCCGTCACCGCGCGGCTGCCGGGCGATCGCGCCCGGCCACTCGCCGCGGACGACCAGCTCCCCGTGGGCCGACACCAGTGCGCAGGCGGACACGAACGCCGCGGCGCGGCGCTCGTCGGGCACCTCACGCAACTGAGCCAGCAGCAGCGCCGTGTTGGCGGCGTCGTCCCCGTGTACGCCCGCCCAGCGCGCCGACAGCACACCCGGCATGCCGTTGAGTGCGGCCACTTGCAAACCCGAGTCGTCGGCCACCGTGGCCAAGCCCGTGGCCGCAAACGCATCGCGCGCCTTGGCCAACGCATTGTCCTCGAACGTCGCGCCGGTTTCGGGTGCCTCATCGAAGGGCGTCACGTCGTCGAGTGACACCAGCGTGAGGGTTGTCAGCCCGGCACCGTCCAACACCCGACGCAATTCGGCCAGTTTCTTGCGGTTGCGGCTGGCGACCAGCAGCCGGGTCACCGGTTGCCCCATCGACTCATATGTCCCCGTTCGTTCGACACCGGCCCCCGTGCCCGGCGCCGGGAATGCCGCGCGATGTCCAGATGTTTTGCCGCTCATGACACAGACAGCATTCAGCACCACCGATTGGGTGCGCGAACACACCGAACAAATTCTGGCACAGGGCACCACCGCGGGAATCGGCGAAAGCGACGAGAGAACCAAGAACCGCCCGATCGTGCTGTTCACCGTGACCGGCGCAAAGACAGGCCTGAAGCGGTATGTCCCGTTGATGCGGGTGGAGCATAACGGGCATTACGCGATGATCGGCTCTACCGGCGGTGCACCCAAGGATCCGGCCTGGGTCGCCAATCTCCGTGCCAACCCCACGGTCTCGGTCCAGGACGGCGATCGGGTCTTCGAGGGCACGGCCCGTCAGGTCGTCGGGGCCGAGCGAGAGACGTGGTGGCAGAGGGGAGTCGAGGCCTACCCCCACTACACGACGCTGCAATCGCTCACCGAACGAAAGATTCCCGTTTTCGTAGTGGAGTGACCGGAATACGTTGCCGCCCAAGGGTCTTCGCGGCCCCTGGGCGTACTTCAGCTGCCGAATGCCTTGGGTGGTGGCGGTCCGTCGGGGAGCACGCCCGGGTAGGGCGACGTCAGCGCCTCGCGCTGCGCGGCGAACAGGGTGTCACACGCGCCCAGCGCCATGTCGAGCAGCTTGTCCAGCGTCGAGCGCGGGAACGTCGCGCCCTCGCCAGTGCCCTGGATTTCGACCAGCGTTCCGGTGTCGGTGGCGACGACGTTCATGTCCACCTCGGCGCGCGAGTCCTCCTCGTACGGCAGATCCACCCGGATCCTGCCGTCGACCACGCCGACGCTGACCGCCGCGATGGCGCACGACAACGGCCGCGGATCCGACAGCCTGCCGGCCGCCGACAGGTAGGTGACGGCGTCGGCCAGCGCCACATAGGCGCCCGTGATCGCCGCGGTACGGGTGCCGCCGTCGGCTTGCAACACGTCGCAGTCGACGGCGATTGTGTTCTCCCCCAACGCCGCCAGGTCGATGCAGGCGCGCAGCGACCGGCCGACCAGCCGGCTGATCTCTTGGGTGCGGCCCGATAGCCGACCCTTCACCGACTCCCGGTCGGATCGGGTGTGGGTGGCCGACGGCAGCATCGCGTACTCCGCGGTCAACCATCCCAGGCCCGACCCCTTGCGCCAGCGCGGCACGCCTTCCGTGACGCTGGCGGTGCACAGCACTTTGGTCTGGCCGAATGCGATTAGCACCGAGCCCGCGGGGTTTTCGGTGAAGCCGCGGGTGATGACTACCGGGCGAAGCTCGTCGTCGTTGCGACCGTCTTCTCGTTTTGACACCCAATCACCCTAGCCACCCGGACCCCCCGGGGCGGCAGGCAGCGGGTCGGTCGGATCAGACTCGTTCGGAATGGCGCACGTCGAACGTCTCGCCGCACACCACCGCGTGCACCGGGCCGTCGAACTCGGCCTTGGCCTCGCTGATCACGTCCTCGCGCGACGTCCACGGTGGGATATGGGTGAGCAGCAGCTCGCGAACGCCGGCCGCCGCCGCGGTCTGGCCGGCTTCGGTGCCAGACAGGTGCAGGGCGGGCGGGCGGTCCGGGGCGTGCGTCCAGGACGCCTCGCAGAGGAACACGTCGGCATCGCGGGCTAAGTCGACAAGCTGATCGCAGACTCCGGTGTCACCGCTGTAGACGAAGGACGCCCCGCTGGCGTCGGTGATGCGCAAGCCGTAGGACTCGGTGGGGTGGGCAACCACCCGGGGCGTCACGGTCAGCGAGCCGATGACGATCGGCTCGCCGTCGACCCAATGGTGGACGTCGAAGATGTCCGAGCAGTCGTCGATTTCACCGCCGTAGGGCGACGACGCGGCGCCCAGCCGAGACCAGGTGTCGCTCGGGCCGTACAGCATGGCCTTGCCCAGCGGACGGGCCGACGGATGGTAGCGCCGCCACACGAACAGCCCCGGCATATCCAGGCAGTGATCGGCATGCAGATGAGACAACAACACATGCACTGAAGCAGGGTCGGCGTAACGCTGCAAAGCCCCTAGCACGCCCCCACCGAAGTCGAGAACCAAAGGCGGAGTGTCGGGGGCACGAAGCAAATATCCCGACGCAGGCGAATCCGGACCCACCACGCTGCCCGAGCAGCCGAGCACGGTTATTCGCACGGACACTACTGTGCCATGCCCGGAACCCCCATGAGAAAAACATTGACGCATTGATGTGATGAGAATCTCCCACGAACTAGCCGATGGGTGAGTGCTGTACCGGCCGAACGCCGCTCACGGCCGGCCCCAGGAACCGCGCCGCCAACTTCGTGAACGCCTCGGGGTCGCCGGTAGCTTCGAAGACGCGCGTCGCCGGCGCGGCGTCGTGGGGGCGCAGCAAATCCCGCTCGGTGAGCACCCGGAGCACATCCTTCGCCGTTTCCTCGGCGCTCGAGACCAGCGTCACACTGTCGCCCATCGCCAGCTGGATCAGCCCGGAAAGCAGCGGATAGTGCGTGCAGCCGAGCACCAGCGTGTCAACCTGAGCGCGCTGCAACGGCTCGAGGTAGCCCTCGGCCAGTCCCAGCACCTGGCGCCCGCTGGTAACCCCCCGCTCGACGAAGTCGACGAAGCGCGGGCAGGCCACGGCAGTGATCTCGGTGTCACGGGCGGCGGCGAAGGCGTCCTGGTAGGCGTGCGAGGCGATGGTCGCCTGGGTGCCGATGACGCCGATGCGCCCGCTGCGGGTGGTGGCGACCGCGCGGCGCACCGCGGGCAGGATCACCTCGACGACGGGCACGTCGTAGCGTTCCCGCGCATCCCGCAGGCACGCGGCCGAGGCCGTGTTGCAGGCGATGACCAGCGCCTTGACGCCCCGGGCGACCAGGTCGTCGCCGATGGCCAGCGCGTGCGCGCGGACCTCGGGGATGGTGAGCGGACCGTACGGACCGTTGCCGGTGTCGCCGACGTAGATGATGTCCTCGTCGGGCAGTTGATCGATGATCGCGCGGGCCACGGTCAGCCCGCCGACGCCGGAGTCGAAGACCCCGACGGGTGCCAACGGTGAGCTCATGTCTTCAGGTTCGACGAACGGATGGCCGTCTTGCGCTCGCGGGCCTTGCGCTCCGGTCCGGACAACACGTATGCCGCGACCACTCCCGCGATCGCCCCGCACAGGTGACCCTGCCACGACACCCCGGGGGTGCCGGGCAGCACGCCCAGCAGGACTCCGCCATAGATGAACAACACGATGACGCCGACGACGATCTCCCACAGCTTGCGGGTGAAGAAACCGAACACGATCAGGAACGCCAGCCAGCCGAAGATCAGCCCGGACGCCCCGATGTGGTTGGTCTCGCAGTGCACGCCGACGTACGGGCAGTGCGCGCCGACGTTGCCGATCAGCCAGGTGCCCAAGCCGCCGAGAATCCAGACGATGGCCGTGGCGAAGATGAACCGGGACAACCCCGCGAGCGTCATCAGGAAGCCGAGCACCAGGGCCGGAACGGTGTTGGCGATCAGGTGATCCCAATTCGCGTGCAGCAACGGCGCGACCAGGATGCCCCACAGGCCGTCGGTCTCCAGCGGTCGGATGCCGTTGTTGTCCAGGCGGTGATTGGTCAGGCTGTCCCACAGTTCGATGACCCACAGCAGCACCACAAAGCTGACGACCGTCAGACCGCCGACCATCCAGCCCGGCCGCTTCTTCGGGTCCGGCACGGCGGGGTATCCGCTCGGCCTGCTCATGCCCACAGTTGCCCTTCCAACGCGTTCTCAGCGTCCTCCAGGCTACCGGCGTATGCGCCGGTAGACAGGTACTTCCAGCCGGCGTCGGCAACCACCATGGCGATGTCCGCGCGTTCGCCGGCCGCAAGCGCCTTCCCGGCCAGGCCCAGGGCGGCGTGCAGCACCGCGCCGGTGGAGATGCCGGCGAAGATGCCTTCGGACTCCACCAGCTCCCGGGTCCGCCGGATGGCGTCCAGCGAGCCCACCGAGTACCGGGTCGTCAACACCTCGGGGTCGTACGGCTCCGGAACGAACCCCTCGTCGACGTTGCGCAGCGCGTACACGCCCTCGCCATAACGGGGCTCGGCGGCCACGACCTTGACCGTGGGCACCCGCGCCCGCAGAAACCGGCCGGTGCCCATCAGCGTGCCGGTGGTGCCCAGCCCCGCGACGAAGTGGGTGATCTCGGGAAGGTCGGCCAGCAGCTCGGGACCGGTGCCGTAGTAGTGCGCGTCGGCGTTGGCCTGGTTGCCGTACTGGTACAACATCACCCACGACGGATTGGCCGCGGCCAGCTCTTTGGCGGTGGCCACGGCGGTGTTGGAGCCACCCTCGGCGGGCGAGAAGACGATCTGCGCGCCGTAGAGCTCGAGCAGCTGACGCCGCTCCACCGACGTGTTCTGCGGCAGCACGCAGATCAGCCGGTAGCCCTTCAATCGCGCGGCCATCGCCAGGGAGATGCCGGTGTTGCCGCTGGTCGGTTCCAGCAGCGTCGCGCCCGGCGTCAGCAGCCCGTCGGCCTCGGCCTGTTCGATCATCCGCAGCGCCGCCCGGTCCTTGATCGACCCGGTCGGGTTGCGGTCCTCGAGCTTGGCCCACAGCCGGACGTGCGGCCCGGTCGGGTCCGGCATGCCAGCGCGGTGACAGCCGTCCCAGGCCCACCAGCGGGGTACTGCCCACGGCCTGCAGCAGCGAGTCGTAGCGGGTCATGCGCCCGGTTCGATCACGGGCTCACCCACCCGCCACGGCGGGCAGGATGGTGATCGAGTCGCCGTCGGCGATCGCGGTGTCCAATCCGCCGGAGAACCGCACGTCCTCGTCGTTGACGTAGATGTTGACGAAGCGGTGTAGCTCGCCCGGATGCTCGGAGTCGAGCAACCGCTCGGCGATGCCGCGGTAGTGCGATTCCAGGTCGCTGATCACGGCGGCCAACGTTTCGCCGGTCGCCGAGACGCGCTTGTCGCCGCCGGTGTGGGGACGCAGGATGGTCGGGACGGAAACGGTGACGGTCATGGCTGCTTCCTCGGGGAGTCAGTACTGTTCGACGATATCGATGGGCTCTTCGACGACGTCGCCGTCGACGATGCGGTAGCTACGCACCTCGTCACGCTCCGGGTCGCGCGTGGACACCACCACGTAGTGCGCGGACGGTTCGCCGGCCAGCTGCACGTCGGTGCGGCTTGGGTAGGCCTCGGTCGCGGTGTGGGAGTGGTAGATCACGACGGCGGCGTCGCCCGACTTTTCCATGCTGCGCCAGACGCGGAGCTGCTCCTGGGAATCGAATCGGAAAAACGTCGGCGAGCGTTCCGCGTTAGTCATCGGAATGTGTCGTTCGGGACGATCGGAACCCTCGGGGCCGGCCAGAATCCCGCACGCCTCGTCCGGATGATCGCGTCGCGCATGCGCCACCATCGCGTCGACCAGATCGGCTCGGATCACCAGCACGTCAGCCGCTTCCTGGCCCGAACGCGCCGGGCACCGCGCCGCGGTAGGTCGGTATTCCGGCGATCGATTCGGCCGCCAGCACGCCGGCCAGCGTGGCCCGCGCCAGGCAGTCGGCGGCGGCCGCGCCCACGTCCGCGACCAGCGGCGTCTCCGGGGACATCCCGGCGGGCGTGTCCGCCGGCGGTGGCACCTCGACGGCGCCGGTCGCCAGCGCGAAGATCGTGTCGCCGTCCAGCGGCGTGTGCGCAGGCCGGATGGCGCGCGCCAGGCCGTCGTGCGCGGCGATCGCCACGCGCCGGCAAGGCGCGGCGGTCAGCGCCGCATCGGTCGCCACCACTGCGATCGTGGTGTTGAGCGGTTCCGGGTCGCGCCGCAGCTGCCCGAGCGCGTCGATCTGGTCACGCGGCGGCGACCTCAGCTCGAACTCCCTCACCAGCTCCGTCATCCACGGCAGACCGGTGGTCGGGTCGACGACGTCGCCGACGCAGTTCACCGCGACGACGGCGCCGACGGTGACGCCCGAGGGCAGGGTGGTCGACGCCGTCCCGACGCCGCCCTTGAGCACGCCGGCGCGCGCCCCTACCCCCACTCCGACCGTGCCGATCGCCACGTCGGCGCCGGCGGTCTCACATGCGGCGTAACCGAACTCCGCGGTCGGTCGGCAATCCCAGCCGCCGACCGGCAGGTCGAAGATCACCGCGCCCGGCACGATCGGCACCAGGCCGCCGCTCAGCGCCAGGCCGTGATCGTGTTCCTCCAGCCAGCGCATGACACCGTCGGCGGCGGCCAGTCCGTAGGCGCTGCCGCCGGCGAGCACCACCGCGTCGACGTATCGCACGGTGTTGGCCGGGTCGAGCAGGTCGGTCTCGCGGGTGCCGGGGGCGCCGCCGCGGCAATCCACCGCCCCGACGGTGCCCGGGGGCGTCAGCACGACGGTGACTCCGGTCGCCCACCCGGCGCCCAGCGTCACCTCGGGGTCCAGCCGCTGATAGTGGCCGACCCGGATGCCGCCGACGTCGGTGAGCGCGTTCATCCGGCCGGCTTGCCCATCAACGCCAGAACCAGGTACTCCTGCAGCACCGTCAGCCACTGGTACACGTCGAAGTGCGTGGCCATCGGGTGGTCGACGGGTAGCCGTTCCGGCCCGTCCGGACCGATGTCCAGCATGACGCCCAGCGCCAGCCGAATGTCGTTGACCGCCGACACCCAGGCGTTCGCCTGGTCTTCGGTCAGCTCGAATCGGCCGCCGCCGCCCGGCACGGTGTCCAACAGTTCATGTGCCGCACCACGTTTGGCGTCGATGATCTCCGGTTCGTGCAGGCTGCGCAGCGCGGCGTTGAGCCCCTCGGACGCTTCGGTCGTCGAGCCGGCAACATCGTCGGGCCGGTGGAAATCGGGCAGCAGCCGACGCAGTGTCGGGTCGGCGGGAGGCGCGGAGTTTCCGGTCTTCATGCCGGTGATCTCTTCGAGTTCATCTGCCGGCGCAGAGGATTCGCGCTCGTCGAGCAAACCGATCATCGCGGTGACCAGGTTGTTCAGCAGGTCCGCCTCATGCGGGGCCAGCGAGGAACGGAAACGTGGGCCGTCGGAAGTGTCGACCCGTTTCCATTTGCGCACAAGACTTCCCGGTGTCCTCAAACCTCATCGATCTTGCTGCAACGTCGCCCAGAGACCGGCGGCATGCAACTTGGACACATCGGCTTCCATGGACTCCCGGCTTCCGGCCGACACCACCGCCTTGCCTTCGTTGTGCACCTGCAGCATCAACTTGGTGGCGTGCGGCTCGCTGTAGCCGAACAGTTTCTGGAAGACATACGTCACATAGGTCATCAAATTGACCGGGTCGTCCCAGACGACGGTGACCCAGGGACTGGCCGTGACCTCGACCGGAGAGGACTCACGTTGCCCGGTGGTCCCGGGTTTGGTAGGTGCTGACGCAACAGCCATGACCTCCAGGATAGCGAGAGATCGATGGTGCGCCCCCAGACGTTACCGTTGCGGAATGGACGAGCCGGCCTTCGCTGGGCTGTTGACCGACAAGTACGAGCTGACGATGCTGGCCGCGGCGCTGCGTGACGGCACCGCCGAGCGCCGGACCACGTTCGAGCTTTTCGCACGCCGGCTTCCCGAAGGCAGACGCTACGGCGTGGTGGCCGGAACCGGGCGTTTGCTGGAAGCGTTGCCGCAGTTCAGGTTCGACGACGATGCGTGCCGGTTGCTGGCCCAATTTCTAGACCCCGGCACGGTTCGTTTCCTGCGCGACTTCCGGTTCCGCGGCGATATCGACGGCTACGCCGAGGGTGAGCTGTATTTCCCGGGTTCTCCGGTGCTGACGGTGCGCGGCAGCTTCGCCGAGTGCGTGGTGCTGGAAACGTTGGCGTTGTCGATTCTCAACCACGACTCGGCCATCGCGTCGGCGGCGGCACGCATGGTGAGCGCGGCCGACGGGCGACCGCTGATCGAGATGGGTTCGCGGCGGACTCATGAACGCGCCGCGGTCGCCGCGGCCCGCGCGGCCTATATCGCCGGTTTCGCCGCGTCCTCCAACCTCGAGGCGCAGCGGCGCTACGGGGTGCCCGCCGAGGGCACCGCCGCGCACGCCTTCACCATGCTGCACACCGATGCCGACGGACCCGACGAACTGGCCGCGTTCCGCGCGCAGGTCGACGCGCTCGGCGTGGGAACCACGCTGCTGGTGGACACCTACGACGTGAGCACCGGCGTGGCCAACGCGGTCGCCGCCGGCGGGGCCACGCTGGGGGCAGTGCGGCTGGACTCCGGCGAGCTCGGCGTGCTGGCCCGTCAGGTGCGCGCACAACTGGACCAACTGGGCGCCACCGGCACCCGCATCGTGGTCTCCGGCGACCTCGACGAATTCTCCATCGCCGCGCTGCGTGCCGAACCGGTGGACAGTTACGGCGCCGGCACCGCGGTGGTGACCGGGTCGGGTGCGCCCACCGCGGGCATGGTCTACAAGCTGGTGGAAGTGGACGGCGTCGGGGTGCAGAAACGCAGCAGCCACAAGGAATCCCAGGGCGGTCACAAGCAGGCGCTGCGGCTGTCCCGGCCCACCGGCACGATCACCGAAGAAATGGTGCATCCGGCCGGCCGACCGCCGTCGACCGGCGAACCGTCCCGGGTGCTGACCACCCCGCTGGTCCGCGGCGGCGAAGTCGTGACCGAGACGGGCCCGGCGGCGCTGACCGCCGCCCGGGAGCTGGTGGCCGCCGGGTTGCGCAGCCTTCCCTGGGAAGGGCTGAAACTGGCGCACGGCGAACCCGCCATTCCGACCGTGCACATCCCGGCCTGATCGTTCGATTCGGCTAACTTGGAACTACCCGACACCCAGCCGAATCCGGGCCGAATCAAGGAGTCGACACGCCGGACGCGACCGAGGCGGATCTGAAGTCCGTACCCGAGCTGCTGGCCATCGCCGTGGCCGCGCTCGGCGGCAGCGAGCGCAGCGGCCAACAAGAGATGGCCGCCGCGGTCACGCGCGCCTTCGAAACCGGTGAGCACCTTGCCGTCCAGGCCGGTACCGGAACCGGCAAGTCGCTGGCGTACCTGATTCCGGCGATCGTGCACGCGATCGGCGATGAGTCGCCGGTGGTGGTGTCGACGGCGACGATCGCCTTGCAGCGCCAGCTCGTCGACCGCGACCTGCCGCGGCTGGCCGATTCACTTGCCGATGCGCTGCCACGCCGACCGCGATTCGCGTTGCTCAAAGGAAGACGAAACTACCTGTGCCTGAACAAGGTTCATAACGGTGCCGGTGACGACCCGGGGCCTGACGACGATCGTCCCCAGGAGGAGCTGTTCAATCCCATGGCCGCCAGCGCCCTGGGGCGCGACGTGCAACGGCTCACCGCATGGGCCTCGGCCACTGATTCGGGCGACCGCGATGATCTCAAACCCGGTGTGCCGGAACGGTCCTGGGCTCAGGTCAGCGTGTCCGCGCGGGAATGCCTGGGCGTGGCCCGCTGCCCGTTCGGCGCGGAATGTTTCTCCGAGCGAGCCCGCGCCCGGGCCGGCGTTGCCGATATCGTCGTGACCAATCACGCACTGCTGGCCATCGACGCCGTCGCCGAATCAACGGTGCTGCCCGAACATTCGCTCCTGGTGGTCGACGAGGCGCACGAGCTGGTGGACCGGGTGACCTCGGCGGCCACCGCCGAGTTGACGGCGGCAAACCTGGGTGTCGCCGCCCGACGGATCGCCCGTCTGGTCAATCCGGAGCTGGTCACGCGGCTGGAGGCGACGACCGCCAATTTCGCCGCGGCCATCCACGACGCCAACCCGGGGCGCATCGACCGGCTCGACGATGAAATCGCGACCTACCTGAGGGCGCTGCGCGACGTGGCGGCCGCGGCGCGGTCCGACATCGACACCACCAGCGACGCCAAGGCCGCGGCCGCGCGTGCGGAAGCCGTTGCCGCACTGAGCGAAATCACCGACACGGCGTCGCGGATGCTGACGTCGTTCGGGCCCGCCATCCCCGATCGCACCGACGTGGTCTGGCTGGAGCACGAGGACAACCGCGGTTCGCCGCGACCGGTGCTACGGGTGGCGCCGCTGACCGTGGCCGGGTTGTTGCGCTACCACGTGTTCTCGCGGTCCACGACCGTGTTGACCTCGGCCACCCTGACCGTCGGCGGGTCGTTCGACGCGATGGCCACCGCGTGGGGCCTGACCGGGCCGGACGACACCATCGAGTACCCATCCTGGCGCGGGCTCGACGTCGGGTCGCCGTTCCAGCACGCCAAAGCCGGAATCCTCTACGTCGCCGCGCATCTGCCACCGCCCGGCCGCGACGGCACCGGCTCTGCCGAACAGCTGACCGAGATCGCCGAACTGATTACCGCGGCCGGCGGGCGCACGCTGGGGCTGTTCTCGTCGATGCGTGCCGCGCGAGCCGCGGCCGAGGCCATGCGCGAGCGCTTGTCCACGCCGGTGCTGTGTCAGGGCGACGACAGCACCTCGGCGCTGGTGGAGCAGTTCAGCAACGACCCGGAGACCTCGCTGTTCGGCACGCTGTCGCTGTGGCAGGGCGTCGACGTGCCGGGCCCGTCGCTGTCGCTGGTGCTGATCGACCGGATTCCGTTCCCGCGGCCCGACGACCCGCTGCTGGGTGCGCGGCAGCGCGCGGTCGCGGCGCGCGGCGGCAACGGTTTCATGGCCGTCGCGGCCAGCCACGCGGCGCTGTTGCTGGCCCAGGGTTCGGGGCGGCTGCTGCGCCGGGTGACCGACCGCGGCGTGGTGGCGGTGCTGGACTCGCGGATGGTCACCGCCGGGTACGGCGGTTACCTGCGCGCGTCGCTGCCGCCGTTCTGGCAGACCACCGACGCCGCGCAGGTCCGGGGCGCGCTGCAGCGGCTGCGGACCGCACCCGACGGCGTGACGGCCTGACCTATCGGGCCAGGGCGACCAGTCCAAGTTCGTTGGGGGCGGCCAGCATTGGGTGATTCGGTAGTACCCGCACGGTGTATCCGACCGCACCCGCGACCGGCAGCGAGGTCGTCGTCGAAAACACCTGATTGCCGCCGTCGGCGGCGCCCGTGTACGACATCTGGACGGTGACCGGGTCGAGCAGTGCATCGCTGGCGTCGACCTTGCCGACCACCGCCTCCACGGTCACCTCGTCGGGCGCCAACCCGGCCAGTTGCACGGTGGCCGTGAGGGTCAGCTTCGAGCCGAGCACCGGTGTATCGGGCAGGCCGGTGGAGTCGACATCGGTGATCTGCACCTTGGGCCACGCCCGTTCGGCGCGCCGTCGGTAGTCGGCGAGTTCGCGCGCGGCGGAGAACGGACCGTCGCCCGCGTCGGCGATGGTGTTGCGCAAGGATTGGGCCGCCGGCGCGTAGTACCGCTCGACGTAGTCGCGCACCATCCGGGAGGCCAGCACCTTGGGCCCCAGCGTCTGCAGCGTGTGGCGCACCATTTCGATCCAGCGCGGCGGCACACCCTGCTCGTTGCGCTCATAGAACTTCGGCGCGACCGCCTGCTCGAGCAGGCCGTATAGTGCGCTGGACTCCAGCTCGTCGCGCCGGGCCTCGTCGCTGACGCCGTCGGCCGACGGTATCGCCCAACCGTTTTCGCCGTCGTACCACTCGTCCCACCAGCCGTCGCGGATGGACAGGTTCAGCCCGCCGTTGAGCGCGCTCTTCATTCCCGACGTGCCACAGGCCTCCAGCGGGCGCAGCGGGTTGTTGAGCCAGACGTCGCAACCCCAATACAGCAGCCGGGCCATGGACATGTCGTAGTCGGGCAGGAATGCGATGCGGTGGCGCACCTCGGGCCGGTCCGCGAACCGCACCACCTGCTGGATCAGCGCTTTGCCGCCGTCGTCGGCGGGGTGCGACTTTCCGGCCACGATCAGCTGGATGGGCCGCTGTTCATCCAGCAGCAGCTGTTCCAGGCGGGCGGGGTCGCTGAGCATCAGGGTCAGTCGTTTGTAGGTCGGCACCCGGCGTGCGAACCCGATCGTCAGCACGTTCGGATCGAAAGCCGTTGCAATCCAACCTAATTCGGCTTCAGATGCGCCACGTTCGAGCCACGAGCGACGCAGCCGGCGACGAACGTCGTTGACCAGCAGTGCGCGCAGTTGCGATCGGATCGACCACAGATGTCCGGCGTCGACCTCGCGCAGGCGCAGCCACACACCTGGATCGCTGAACGCCGCGTCGTCCGGCCCGACCAGCTCCCGCCCCAGCTGCAGCCACTGCGGCGCCGCCCAGGTCCGCGCGTGCACGCCGTTGGTGATCGAACCGATGGGTACCTCGCCGCGATCGAATCCCGGCCACAACTCGTTGAACATGGCTCGACTCACCCGGCCGTGCAGCAGCGACACACCGTTTGCCCGTTGCGCCAGCCGCAGCCCCATGTGCGCCATGTTGAACTTGGCCGGATCGTCCTCGGCGCCGAGTGCGAGCACCCGTTCGATCGGCACGCCCGGCAGCAACTGCGGCATCCGCTCTGTGCGGCCCTCGCCCAGGTGGTCGTCGAAGTACAACCGCACCATGTCGACCGGGAAGCGGTCGATGCCCGCCGGCACCGGGGTGTGCGTGGTGAACACCGTGCTGGACCGCACCACGGTCAGCGCGGTCTCGAAATCCAGGCCCGCGTCGGTGATCAGCTCGCGGATGCGTTCCAGGCCGAGGAACCCGGCGTGCCCCTCGTTCATGTGGAACACCTCGGGGTCGGGCAGGCCTTCGATGGCGGTGAACGCGCGAATCGCCCGCACCCCGCCGATGCCGGCCAAGATCTCCTGCCGCATCCGATGCTCCTGGTCACCGCCGTACAACCGGTCGGTGACGCCGCGCAGGTCGTGTTCGTTCTCGGGGACGTCGGAATCCAGCAACAGCAACGGGACCCGCCCCACCTGGGCCACCCAGATCCGCGCGGACAGGCGCGCCGAGTCGGGCAGCGTCAGTTCCACCAATGCGGGCGCCCCGGCGGCGTCGGTGAGCAGCCGCAGCGGTAGCCCCTGCGGGTCCAGCGCGGGATAGGTCTCGTTTTGCCAGCCTTCCGCGGTGAGCGATTGCCGGAAGTAGCCGGACCGGTAGTAAAGACCGACTGCGATCAGCGGCACGCCCAGATCGGACGCCGACTTGAGGTGGTCACCGGCGAGGATGCCCAGGCCGCCCGAGTAGTTGGGCAGCACCTCGGCGACGCCGAACTCCATCGAGAAGTAGGCGATCCCGGTCGGCATTGCGGCGCCGGCCTCCCGTTGTTGCTGATACCAGCGCGGCCGGCTCAGATAGTCGTTCAGATCGGTCGACAATTCGTCGAGCCGGCGCAGAAAGTCGTCGTCGATTGCCAGCTCGTCGAGCCGAGCGGGGTTGACCGCCCCCAGCAAGGCCACCGGATCGTTGCCGCAACTCGCCCACAAGTCGGGATCGATGCTGGCGAATAGATCCTGCGTCGGTTTGTCCCAGGACCATCGCAAGTTGATGGACAACTGTTCGAGTGCGGCGAGCCGCTCGGGCAGGTGGGCACGGACGGTAAAGCGACGGAGGGCTTTCACGCATGACTACCTTACTGCGGATCGCCGGGCTCGCATCCGACGTCGGCGTTCGCCGTCGGTTGAGTGTGACCAGACACTAGGGTGGGTACGGGTAAGTATCGGGGCCGCAAAGACGCTTCCCCGTACAGTAATTTCTCCCCGAGACGAAGTTTCTCCAGACGAAAGGCACGCCGCGTGCAGCACAATCCGCGGTTTGCCCGCACCCAATCGGACGGAACGGAGTGGTGGTGCCCGGTCGTGTCGAGATCGATGACGTCCAGCCCGTAGTCTCCTGCGGGGCGTACCCCGCCAAGGCGGTGGTGGGCGAGACGGTGCCGGTGCGAGCCGCGGTGTGGCGCGAAGGGCACGACGCCGTCGCGGCCACCCTGGTGGTTCGCTACCTGGGTCGGCGCTACCCGCAGGTCACCGAGACCCGGCGCATCACCGCGGTGCAGGCGCCGGAGAAGCTGGCGTCCCCGCCCGAACCGCAGTCCACCGAGCGGGTCAAACCGCTGCAGCTGCCGATGACGATGGGCCTGGAGCCCTACGTCTTTCACGGTCAGTTCACGCCCGACCGGGTCGGGCTGTGGAGCTTTCGGGTGGACGGCTGGGGCGACCCGATTCACACCTGGCGACACGGCGTGGTCGCCAAACTGGACGCCGGTCAGGGCGAAAAGGAATTGAGCAACGACCTGTTGGTGGGCGCCGATTTGTTCGAGCGCGCCGCGACCGGCGTGCCGCGGGCTCACCGCGAGCCGCTGTTGGCCGCCGCCGCCGCGTTGCGGACGCCCGGCGATCCGGTGACGCGCACCGCGCTGGCCCTGGCACCGGACGTCGAGGAGTTGCTGGGCGCCTACCCGTTACGCGACATCGTCACCCGCGGCGAACAGCACGGCATCTGGGTCGACCGGCCGTTGGCCCGCTTCGGTGGGTGGTACGAAATGTTTCCGCGGTCGACCGGCGGCTGGGATGCCGACGGCAAGCCGGTGCATGGCACCTTCGCGACGGCGGCGGCGCAGCTTCCGCGCATCGCCGACATGGGATTCGACGTGGTGTACCTCCCTCCGATTCACCCGATCGGCAAGGTGCACCGCAAGGGACGCAACAATTCTCCGACCGCCGCGCCGGGCGACGTGGGTTCACCCTGGGCCATCGGCAGTGACGAGGGCGGCCACGACGCCGTCCACCCGGACCTCGGCACCATCGACGACTTCGACAACTTCGTCGCCGCCGCGCGTGAGTTGGGCCTGGAGGTCGCCCTGGATCTGGCGTTGCAGTGCGCCCCCGATCACCCGTGGGCACGCGACCATCGGGAGTGGTTCACCGAGTTGCCGGACGGCACCATCGCCTACGCGGAGAACCCGCCGAAAAAGTATCAGGACATCTATCCGCTCAACTTCGACAACGATCCGGCGGGCCTCTACGACGAGGTGCTGCGGGTGGTCCGGCACTGGATGGACCACGGCGTCAAGTTCTTTCGGGTGGACAACCCGCACACCAAACCACCCGACTTCTGGGCGTGGCTGATCGGGCAGGTGAAGAACATCGACCCGGACGTGCTGTTTTTGTCCGAGGCGTTCACCCCGCCGGCCCGCCAGTACGGTCTGGCCAAGCTCGGTTTCACCCAGTCCTACAGCTACTTCACCTGGCGCACCGCCAAATGGGAGCTCACCGAGTTCGGCAACGACATCGCGGCGCTCGCCGACTTCCGGCGGCCGAACCTGTTCGTGAACACCCCGGACATCTTGCACGCGATCCTGCAGCACAACGGCCCCGGCATGTTCGCCATCCGTGCGGTGCTCGCCGCGACCATGGGCCCGGCCTGGGGTGTCTACTCGGGTTACGAGCTGTTCGAGCACCGAGCGGTACGGGAGGGCAGCGAGGAATATCTTGACTCGGAGAAGTACGAACTGCGTCCGCGCGACTTCGCGGGTGCGCTCGCCGAGGGCAGATCTCTCGAACCGTTCATCAAGCAACTCAACCAGATTCGCCGGGTGCATCCCGCACTGCAACAGTTGCGCACCATCCACTTCCACGACATCGACAGCGACGCGCTGCTGGCCTACAGCAAGTTCGACCCGGCCACCGGGGACTGCGTACTGGTGGTGGTGACGCTCAACGCGTTCGGACCCGAGGAAGCCACGCTGTGGTTAGACGTGGCGGCATTGGGTATGGAGCCCTATGAGCGGTTTTGGGTGCGCGATGAGATTACCGGCCAGGAATTTCAGTGGGGGCAGTCAAATTACATTCGCCTGGACCCCGGACAGGCGGTCGCCCACATCATCAACATGCCCCTCATCCCGCAGGAATCGCGAAACACGTTGCTGCGCAGGAGGTAAGAGGGTCCGAGAGGGGAAACAAGATGAGTCGTACCGAGAGCCACACCCAACAAACGCACCTGGCGCCGGACCCCGGGGATCTGGCCCGACTGCTGTCGGGCACCCACCACAATCCACACAGCATGCTGGGCGCGCACGAGTATGACGACCACACGGTCATCCGCGTCTACCGCCCGCACGCGCGAGAGGTGGTCGCCGTCGTCGGCGACGACGAATTCCCGTTGCAGCATGTCGAGTCGGGGTTGTTCGCCGTCGCGCTGCCGTTCACGAATCTGATCGACTACCGACTCCGACTGGACTACGGCTCCGGCGCCCACGTCACCGCGGACCCGTACCGCTTCCTGCCCACGCTGGGCGAGATCGACCTGCATCTGTTCTCCGAGGGCCGCCACGAACGCCTCTGGGAAGTTCTTGGCGCTCATCATCGTTCGTTCACCACGGCCGACGGCGTGGTCAACGGCGTGTCGTTCGCGGTCTGGGCACCCAACGCCAAAGGCGTCAGCCTGATCGGCGAGTTCAACGGCTGGACCGGCAACGAGGCGCCGATGCGGGTGTTGGGGTCGACCGGGGTGTGGGAGCTGTTTTGGCCCGGATTCCCCGAGGACGGCCTCTATAAGTTCCGCGTGCACGGCGCCGACGACGTCGTCACCGAACGCGCCGACCCGATGGCCTTCGCCACCGAGGTGCCGCCCCACACCGCATCACGCGTGACGAAAAGTTCCTATAGCTGGACCGACGACGAGTGGATGAGTCGGCGCGCCCAGACCAACCCGGTGTTCGAGCCGATGAGCACCTACGAGGTCCATCTCGGTTCGTGGCGCCCCGGCCTCAACTATCGCCAGCTCGCCGAGGAACTGACGAATTACGTTGTCGAGCAGGGCTTCACCCACGTGGAACTACTGCCGGTCGCCGAGCATCCCTTCGCCGGCTCGTGGGGTTACCAGGTCACGTCGTACTACGCGCCGACGTCGCGGTTCGGCACCCCCGACGAATTCCGGGCCTTCGTCGACGCGCTGCACCAGGCGGGCATCGGCGTCATCGTCGACTGGGTGCCCGCACATTTCCCCAAGGACGCGTGGGCGCTGGGCCGATTCGACGGCACCCCGCTGTACGAACACTCCGACCCCAAGCGCGGCGAGCAACTCGACTGGGGCACCTATGTTTTCGACTTCGGCCGACGGGAGGTCCGCAACTTCTTGGTGGCCAACGCGTTGTTCTGGCTCGAGGAGTTCCACGTCGACGGTCTACGGGTGGACGCGGTGGCGTCGATGCTGTACCTGGACTATTCGCGCCCCGAGGGCGGCTGGACGCCGAACATCTACGGCAGCCGCGAAAACCTCGAGGCGGTGCAGTTCCTGCAGGAGTTGAACGCCACTGCGCACAAGGCCGCGCCGGGCATCGTCACCATCGCCGAAGAGTCGACCTCATGGCCCGGCGTGACGCGGCCGACAAACCTTGGCGGCCTAGGTTTTTCGATGAAATGGAACATGGGCTGGATGCACGACACACTCGACTACATCAGTCGCGATCCGATCTACCGCAGCTACCACCACCACGAGATGACGTTCTCCATGCTCTATGCGTTCAGCGAGAACTACGTGCTGCCGATCAGCCACGACGAAGTGGTGCACGGCAAGGGCACGCTTTGGGGCCGGATGCCGGGCAACAATCACGTGAAGGCGGCCGGACTACGCAGCCTGCTCGCCTACCAGTGGGCTCATCCCGGCAAGCAATTGCTGTTCATGGGACAGGAATTCGGGCAGCGCGCCGAGTGGTCGGAGGAACGCGGCCTGGATTGGTGGCAGCTCGACGAGCAAGGCTTTTCCAACGGGGTGCTGCGCTTCGTGCGCGACATCAACGCCATCTATCGCAGCCGCCCGGCGCTGTGGAGCCAGGACACCACGCCCGACGGCTACTCCTGGATCGACGCGAACGACTCGGGCAACAACGTGCTGAGCTTCCTGCGGTACGGCAAGGACGGCTCGGTGCTGGCCTGCGTGTTCAACTTCGCGGGAGCCGAACACAGCGGATACCGACTCGGCCTGCCCAGTGCGGGCCGCTGGCGCGAGGTGCTCAACACCGACGCGACCGATTACAACGGTTCTGGGATCGGCAATCTCGGCGGGGTGGATGCCACCGAGGACCCGTGGCACGGGCGTCCCGCGTCGGCGCTGCTGGTCTTGCCGCCCAACTCGGCCCTGTGGCTGGAGCCCGAGTAAGCCAGCCGGGCCCGGCGCGACTTCAGTAGAGCGCGTTGGCGAGATTGCGCCGACCCGCGACGACCTCGGGATCGCTGGGATCGAACAACTCGAACAACTCGATCAAACGGGTCCGCACCCGGGTGCGCTCATCCCCGGATGTGCTGCGCACCAAGGCGATCAGCCGGTCGAACGCCGCGCTGACATCCTGGTTGAGGATCTGCACGTCGGCGGCCGCGAAGGCCGCGTCGATGTCGCCGGGAGCCGCATCCGCGACGGCGATGGCGTCACGGGGATGAGTGGTGGCGCGGGTCAAAAAGTCGATCTGCCGGATGGCGGCCTTGGCCTCGACGCTGTCCGGATTGGTGGTCAGCCACGCCTGGTAGGACTGCTTGGCCGCGTCGAAGTCTCCGGCCTCGAGCTGCTGACGTGCTTGCGCCAACTCGGGCGCCACCTCCGCGTCGTCCTCGGAACCCGTTGTGCCTTTGAGCTTTCCGGCCGTCGCCGACAACAGTTGGTCCAGCCAGCGACGCAGCTGGTCGGCTGGCTGCACGCCCTGGAAGCTGGCCAGCGGCTGACCGGCGGCCAACGCCACCACGGTGGGCACCGCCTCGACCCCGAAAATCTGTGCCACCCTGGGCGCGACGTCGACGTTGACCGTCGCCAACGACCACTTGCCACCGTCCTGGGCGGCGAGGGTGGACAGCGTGTCGACCAGCTGCACGCAGGCCTCGCTGCGCGGCGACCACAAGGCAACCACCACGGGCACCTCGTCGGAGCGAATCAGCACTTCGGCTTCGAAGTTGGCCTCGTTGACCTCTGTGGTGCCCGGCCTCGGCGCGCCCGAGGCGGCGCCGGCCGAGGGGCTCTGCTGGGCACGCTGCTTAAGACCGGACAGGTCGACCGCTCCGGCCAGCGCAGGACCAATCGAAGATCTCGGACGCGTCACAGCGACAAGTCTGTCATGCGCGGCAACCGGGCAGCCACCCCGCTCCGGCATTTCCGGAAGCGGAAATCAGCCCCCGAAGAGGCATCGCAAGGCCCACGAGAGGGCTCATGAGAGCAAAATCACAACCCGCCCCGCAGGCACCGCTCCAGCAACGCTGACCGGTGGTCAGAATCGGTTAGCCGGCCCGCAGTATCAGGGCGTCGCCTTGGCCGCCGGCGCCGCACAGCGCCGCGACCCCGTAACCCGTGCCGCGGCGCGCCAGTTCCAGGGCCACGTGCAGCGCGATCCGGGCACCCGACATGCCGATCGGGTGGCCGACCGCGATCGCACCGCCGTTGACGTTGACGATTCCCGGGTCGACGCCGAGTTCGCGCGTCGAGGCCAAGGCCACCGCCGCGAACGCCTCGTTGATCTCCACCACATCGAGCTGGTCGACCGAGATGCCCTCACGCCCGAGGGCCTTCTTGATCGCGTTGGCCGGCTGCGACTGCAGGGTTGAATCCGGCCCGGCGACGACGCCGTGCGCACCGATTTCGGCGAGCCAGGACAGCCCCAGCTCCTGGGCCTTGGCCTTGTTCATCACCACGACCGCGGCGGCCCCGTCGGAGATCTGCGACGCGGAGCCCGCGGTAATGGTGCCGTCCTTGCGGAACGCCGGTTTCAGGCCCGCCAACGACTCGGCGGTGGTGTTTGCCCGGATGCCCTCGTCCTCGGTGAACTGCAACGGATCGCCTTTGCGCTGCGGGATGTTCACCGGCACCACCTCGTCGGCGAAGACGCCGTCCTTCCACGCCGCGGCCGCCTTCTGATGCGATTGGGCGGCGTACTCGTCCTGCTCGGCGCGGCTGAACTGATCGACGTCGTTGCGCTGCTCGGTCAGGGCGCCCATCGGCTGGTCGGTAAACACGTCGTGCAGACCGTCGTAGGCCATGTGGTCCAGTACCGTCACATCCCCGTACTTGTAGCCGGCCCGGCTGTCCATCAGCAAATGGGGCGCCTTGGTCATGGACTCCTGGCCTCCGGCCACCACGACGTCGAATTCCCCCGCCCGGATCAGCTGGTCAGCAAGCGCGATCGAGTCGATGCCGGACAAACACATCTTGTTGATGGTCAACGCCGGAACGTCCCAGCCGATGCCGGCCGCGACCGCTGCCTGGCGAGCGGGCATCTGGCCCGCCCCGGCGGTCAGCACCTGACCCATGATCACGTACTCCACCAGCGACGCCGGCGACTCCATGTTCGGGAAGGCCTTTTCCAGGGCGCCCTTGATGGCGATGGCACCCAGATCGGTGGCGCTGAAATCCTTCAGCGAACCCATGAGCTTGCCTATCGGCGTCCGGGCTCCAGCAACGATCACCGATGTCGTCATAACAACCTCCTAGCGACGGATGGACGGCCGTTGCGGCCTCCCGGGGAAGCGCGATCTTTGCCGTCAGGTTACCGTTATGTGATGACGACCGATCAAGTTGACGCCCGTCAGATCCTGGCCACCTCGCTCGTGACTGCGGTCGATCACGTCGGCATCGCGGTCGCCGACCTCGATGCGGCCATCGCCTGGTATCACGACACTCTGGGGATGGTGCTGGTGCACGAAGAGGTCAACGAGGACCAGGGAATCCGCGAAGCCATGATTGCCGTGCAGGACGGCGAGCCGGGCACCGCGCAGATCCAATTGATGGCGCCGATCGACGAGTCCTCCGCGATCGCGAAGTTCCTGGACAAGCGGGGCCCGGGCATCCAGCAGATGGCGGTTCGGGTCAGCGACCTCGACGCCCTGTGCGAGCAGCTACGCGACAAGGGCGTTCGGCTCGTCTACCCGGCACCGCGGCGCGGCACAGCGAACTCCCGGATCAACTTCATCCACCCCAAGGACGCTGGCGGCGTGCTGATGGAGCTGGTGGAGCCGGCCCGCTAGCGCACCCTGTCACGACCATTTTCTGGTCGGGCTCCGGTTTGCCCGATTCGTCCAGCACGGCGTGTGCCAGTGCCGACGGTCGGCTTCCCGGGTCTGCGCCGCACCCCCGGCCGAATCCGCCGGCCACACCACCAAATGTGCAGTGCCGGAACGAATTTCGTGGTCACACCCGGGACAACGGTAGGTTTTGACGGCCCGCGCCGCGGCGACCGGGCGCACTTCGTACTCGTGGCCGTCGGGCCCCATCTCGATCCGATGAAACAGCGGCGACAGCGCGGACGGTTGCTGCCGACGGGGCGGTGTGCGGCGCCGGGCCATGCCACGAGTCTAATCGGGCCGGTCAGAACAACCGGTATTCGTCGTTGTCCATTCCCCGCATCTTGTCGTAATCCAATGTCAGACAACGAATTCCACGGTCGGTGGCCAAAGTTCGGGCCTGCGGTTTGATCTGCTGGGCCGCAAACACCCCCTTGACCGGGGCCAGCACGCTGTCGCGGTTCAGCAGTTCGAGGTAGCGGGTGAGCTGCTCCACGCCGTCGATCTCGCCGCGCCGCTTGATCTCGACCGCGACGGAATTGCCCCGTTCGTCGCGGCACAACAGGTCGACGGGACCGATGGCGGTCATGTACTCGCGCCGCACCAGCGTGTACCCCTCCCCCAACAACTGGACGTGTTCGGCGAGCAACGCCTGCAGGTGCGCCTCGACGCCGTCCTTGACCAGCCCGGGGTCGACGCCCAGTTCGTGGCTGGAGTCGTGCTCGATCTCCTCGACCGCGATGCGCAGCTGTTCGCCCGCCTTGTTCTCCACCACCCACACCGGCGTCTCGCCGCTGAGCTCCTCGCTGAGCCAGCACGGTGGGCTCATCCAGTTCAGAGGCTTGTAGGCACGGTCGTCGGCATGGACGCTGACCGACCCGTCGGCCTTGAAAAGCAGCAATCTGCGGGCCGACGGCAGATGCGCGGTGAGGCGGCCGACGTAGTCGACGGTGCACTGAGCGATCACTAAACGCACCCGACTCACCTTAGAGCGTGGCCGACAAATTAGGCTGACGCCACCATGTCGGCGAAAACGACGGCGTCGGCCACCACGAGGACGTCGGCCAACAAGACTCTGGCGCAGCGCTTGGGCCGGGTGCTCGAGACGGTGACTCGTCAAAGTGGCCGGCTGCCGGAGACGCCCGCGTACGGTTCGTTTTTGCTGGGCCGGGTCACCGAGAGCCAGGCCCGCCGCCGCGTGCGCATCCAAATCATCCTCACCGTCTTCATCCTCGGCGCGAACCTGATCGGCATCGGGGTGGCGGTGCTGCTGCTGGCGGTCGCGCTGCCTTCGCCCAGTGTCTTCAGCGACGCCCCGGGGTGGATCACGTTCGCCGTGTCGCCGGCCTACATCGCGATCGCGTTGGCGCTCGGTACCTACTGGATCACGCACCGGACCATCAAGGCGTTGCGGTGGGCGATCGAAGAGCGCGAGCCCACCCTGGACGACGAACGCAACACCTTCCTGGTGCCGTTCTGGCTCGCCATCGGCGTGCTGGTGCTGTGGGGGGTGGGGACGGCGTTACTGACCACCCTCTACGGCCTGGTCAACACGCTGTTCATCCCGATCGTGGGGTTCTCGGTGAGCATCTGCGGCATCCTGGTCGCCACCGCGTGCTACCTGTTCACCGAGTTCGCCTTGCGACCGGTGGCGGCCCAGGCCCTCGAGGCCGGACGAGCCCCGCGGCGGCTGGCGCCGGGCATCATGGGCCGCACCCTGACGGTCTGGCTACTGGGTTCGGGCGTGCCGGTGTTCGGCATCGCGATGATCGCCTTCTTCGCCCTGGTGCTGGGCAATCTGACCGAGACCCAACTCAGCGTGGCGGTGCTGATCGTGTCCTGCGTGACGCTGATCTTCGGCTTCGTGCTGATGTGGATCCTGTCCTGGCTGACGGCCACCCCGGTGCGCGTGGTGCGGGCGGCGCTCAAACGCGTCGAGCAGGGCGATTTACGCGGCGACCTGGTGGTGTTCGACGGCACCGAGCTGGGCGAGCTGCAACGCGGCTTCAACGCGATGGTCGACGGCCTGCGCGAGCGCGAACGCGTGCGCGATCTCTTCGGCCGGCACGTCGGGCGCGAAGTGGCCCTGGCTGCCGAACGCGAACGCCCGAAGCTGGGTGGAGAAGAACGCCACGTCGCCGTCGTCTTCATCGACATCGTCGGTTCCACGCAACTGGTCACCAGCCAGCGCCCGACCGAGGTGGTGCAGGTGCTCAATCGGTTCTTCGCGATCGTCGTCGAAGAAGTCGACCGACACCACGGGCTGGTCAACAAGTTCGAGGGGGATGCCTCGCTGGCCATCTTCGGCGCCCCGAATCACCTCGACACCCCCGAGGACGAGGCGCTGGCCGCGGGGCGCTCTATCTGTAAACGGTTGGCCGGCGAAATGCCGGACCTCGACGCCGGAATCGGCGTCGCGGCCGGGCAGGTCGTCGCCGGCAATGTCGGTGCCAAGGAACGGTTCGAGTACACCGTGATCGGCGGCCCGGTCAACGAGGCGGCGCGGCTGTGTGAGCTGGCGAAGTCGCACCCGGGCCGGTTGCTGACGACTGCCGACACCATTCGGGGTGCCAGCGAAAGCGAGCGCGCCCGTTGGTCTTTGGGCGAGACCGCGACGCTGCGCGGGCACGAGCATCCGACCCGGCTGGCCGCGCCGGTCGGCGACACCGAGCGGCAGTGAGCGCGTCTGGGAGCGACGCGGCGAGGAGCACGCCCTAGGACGGGACGCTGCGAACCCTAATGCGCACAGGCATTTTCATCATTGACACCACGATCAGCACGGCCAGGATCAGCAGTACGGCCACGAACCATACCGTGTCCGACCAGCCGCCCACGCCGTAGGCCAGCCCACCGAACGCGCCGGCCGACGAGCCGCCGAGGTAATAGCTGAACAGATACAGTGCGGAGGCCTCGGCGCGGTCGCGGTCGGCCACCGCCCCCACCCAGCCGCTGGCCACGGTGTAGGCGGCGAAGAACCCGCCGGCGAAAACCCCGGCGCCCAGGACGATCAGGGGCAACTGTGCGGGCAGCGTCATCAGCAGCCCCGCCGCGGTGATCGGCAACGACGCGCCCAACACCAGCATGCGTCCGCGCCGGTCGGCCAGCCGTCCGGCCATCACCGAGGTCCAGGTGCCCACCAGGTACAGCAGGAACAACAACCCCACGGCCGACGGCGCCAACCCGAAGGGCGCGGCGGCCAACCGGTAACCGAGATAGTTGTAGACAGTGACGAATCCGCCCATCAGCATGAACCCGAGCGCGAACAGCTTGAGCAGCAACGGGGTTCGCAAATGCGCAAGCAGACTTCGCACGGTCGCGCGCATGCTCACCGACTTCGGCGTGAAAAACTGGGACCGGGGCACCAGCAGCGCGAACACGACGGTGGCCACCAGCGTCGCAGCCGAGCACACCAACAACGCGATCCGCCAATTGCTCACTCCCAGGACCGAGGCCGGCACGATCCGGCCCAAGCAACCGCCGACCGTGGCCCCGGCGATGTAGCGCCCCATCGCCGACCCCAGCGCGGAGGCGTGCACCTCTTCGGACAGGAAAGCCATTGCGACGGCGGGGATTCCGGCGAGCGCAACTCCTTGCAACGCTCGTCCGACCAGCAGCACACCGAGCGTGGGACTGAACGGCAGCAGCAACCCGATCACGCTCGACGCGATGCCGGAAATCAGCATCACCCGAACCCGCCCGTAGCGCTCGGAGAGCACGCTGGCCGGAACGATCGACACCGCCAACATGCCGGTGGTGAGCGAGATCGTCAGGGCCGCGGCGGCGGGGCTGATGCGGTAATACGACGACAGCGAGGGAAGAAGTGCCTGCGTGCAATACATCGCGGCGAAACTCGCCACGCCGGCGCAACACAACGCGGCGGTCACTCGCCGGTATCCCCTGCTGCCGACCTGATAAGCGGTAGGAGGCGCGGCGAGCACTGACACAGCGACAATCGTCCGCGCGCCCCGGCTGATTCGGAAATGAATTATTGCCGACTGTACGATGCAAGAAGTACATAAGCAGAGGTGGCGACGGTGGCTGACGGGGATTACGAGTGGTTCCTCACACTCGCCGAGCTGCAACACGTCACCGCGGCCGCCCAGCAGCTGCACATCGCCCAGCCCACGCTGACTCGAATGCTGGCGCGCCTGGAACGCCGGCTGGGGGTGACGTTGTTCGATCGGCATGGCCGGCGACTGTCGCTGAGTACCTACGGCCGCATCTTCTACGAACATGCGCGGCGCGCCCAGCTGGAACTCGACTCGGCACGCCGCGAAATCGAGGACCTGGACAACCCCGCCGCTGGGGAGATTCGGCTGGGTTTTCTGGGGTCGTTCGGGTCGGTCGTCGTGCCGCGCTTGATCGCGGGATTCGCGCAGAGCTCGCCGCGGGTGACCTTCACGCTCGAGGAAGGGGCCGCGGAACTGATGAGCGAACGCGTCCTGGACGGCGCGCTTGATGTGGCGGTGGTCTCACCCCGTCCGCACCAACCAAACCTGGCCTGGCGCAGCCTGTTTCGTCAACGTCTCGGCATCGCGGTGCCACGCGGACACCGGCTCGCGGACGTCTCGGCGGTGTCGATGACGGAGCTTGCCGACGAGCCGTTCGTCAGCATGCATCCGGGATTCGGCATGCGACAGCTGCTCGACGAGCTTTGTGCGGCAGCACAATTCCAGCCGCGCATCGCTTTGGAATCGCCGAACCTGACCACCACCGCCGGGCTGGTCGCCGCGGGACTGGGCATCAGCCTGACACCGATCGACGGCAGCGAGTATGCGCCCGGGGTCGCCGTGGTGCGCCTGGCCGACTCCGACGCCTACCGCGATATCGGGTTGATCTGGGATTCGGGACGACCGCTGTCGCGGGCCGCACGCGACTTCGTCGCGTCGGCCATGTCCGTGCGAGACCGCGGCGAGTGGGCGCCAACCCTCGCGCAACAGCGGGCGCCCTGATACTGGTCGAGGCGGCGGGAACGCAATGCAGCCAAAACCCACCCCGAGCTCGCCTGACAGTGCGCCCCCATCGGCGCAAGAGCTCGTCATGGTGTACCTACCGCTGACACCCGGCAGCCAGCTCAGCTACGGGTTGCCGTACTTGCCAGTGCCATTCAACCTGTGGGGAACCACGTCCGATCCCGGATGCAAATGGCTGTGGTGGCAATACGGGCCAGCCGATACGCGCTACCGCAGCGACGACAATTTCTTCGGTCTGGGTTCGGCGCCGTCCTCGCCGGATCATGCTGTTTGTGGTGTGGACCCGGATGCTGCGCCGCAACCAGTCCGACGAGTCATGAATTCGCAGTCTGTGGTTGAGCTTCTTCGGCATCGCCGTGCTGATCACCGGCACGACCGCGTACTACGTCGCCGAGGTGCGCGCGGGGTTCCATGACATCGGACAGGGAGCATTCGGCGTCGGGTTCAAATTCATCGGGGCGTACCTGATCCTGCCCTACTTCGTGCTCTACGCCACCTCCTGCCCGGTGAATCATCGACGTGCGAAGCGGGCGCTCAGCGGTGCAGCGGCACCAGCGGGTTGCCGCCTCCGCCCGCCACCATCATGTCGGTTTTCCGCCAGTCTTGTCGGCGCTCAGGTGTAACTGTGGAGGGGTGCACGACGATTTCGAACGCTGCTACCGGGCGGTCCAATCCAAGGACGCCCGGTTCGACGGCTGGTTCGTCACCGCCGTGCTCACCACCCGGATCTACTGCCGGCCCAGCTGTCCGGTGCACCCGCCGTTCGCCCGGAACGTGCGGTTCTACCCGACCGCGGCCGCCGCGCAGCGGGCCGGCTTCCGGGCCTGCAAACGGTGCCGGCCCGACGCGTCGCCGGGTTCACCCGAGTGGAACGTCCGCGGCGACGTCGTCGCGCGGGCCATGCGGCTCATCGCCGACGGCACTGTGGACCGCGAGGGTGTCGGCGGCTTGGCCGGCCACCTCGGCTATACCACCCGACAGCTAGAGCGGCTGCTGCAGGCCGAGGTCGGCGCCGGGCCGCTCGCACTGGCCCGGGCCCAACGAAGCCAGACCGCCCGGCTGCTGATCGAGACGACCGACCTGCCGTTCGGTGACGTCGCCTTCGCCGCAGGCTTTTCCAGCATTCGCCAATTCAACGACACCGTGCGCCTGGTGTTCGAAAGCACGCCGACCGAATTACGCCGGCGCGCCGCCTCGCGATCCGGATCGGACGCGGCTTCGCCTGGGACCGTGTGTCTTCGGCTGCCCGTGCGCACTCCGTTCGCCTACGAGGGTGTCTTCGGCCACCTGGCGGCCGGCGCGGCACCCGGATGCGAAGAGGTCCGCGACGGCGCCTATCGGCGCAGCCTGCGGCTGCCGGCCGGCAAGGCCGTTGTCGCGCTGACCCCGGCGGTCGACCACGTTCGCTGCCTGCTGACACTCGACGACTTCCGCGATCTGACCACCGCGATCGCGCGTTGCCGGCGCCTGCTCGACCTCGACGCCGATCCCGAGGCGATCGTCGACGCGCTGAGCCGCGACCCGTTGCTCGCGCCGGTCGTGGCCAAGGCCCCCGGGCAACGCATTCCCCGCACGGTCGACGAGGCCGAGCTGGCCGTGCGCGCCGTCGTGGGCCAGCAGGTGTCGACGAAGGCCGCGCGAACGCACGTCGGCCGATTGGTGATGGCCTACGGAGAGCCGGTCACGGATCCGGGCGGGGCACTGACGCATACGTTTCCGTCGGTCGAGCAGTTGGCCGAGATCGATCCCGTCCATCTGGCCGTGCCCAAGGCGCGGCGGCGGACGATGAGCGCGCTGATCGAGGGCCTCCTCGACGGCAGCGTGGTGCTGGACGCCGGAAGCGAATGGGGCAGGGCGCGTTGCCAATTGCTGGCCCTGCCGGGCATCGGTCCCTGGACTGCCGAGGTCATCGCAATGCGTGGGCTCGGCGACCCGGACGCCTTCCCCGCCAGTGATTTGGGCCTGCAACTCGCCGCCCAGGGGCTGGGCCTGCCGACGACTCAGCGGATACTGATGGAGTACAGCGCACATTGGCGGCCCTGGCGCTCGTATGCCACCCAGCACTTGTGGACCACCCTCGAGCATCCGGTAAACCATTGGCCGCCACAGGAGGTCGCATGATCCAGTACCGCACCGTCGACAGCCCGATCGGGCCGCTCACCCTGGCCGGGTACGGCGAGGTGTTGACCAATCTTCGAATGGTCGATCAGACGTACGAACCCAGCCGGGCCGATTGGTCGCCCGACCCGAAAGCGTTCGGCGCGGCCGTCGATCAACTCACGGCGTATTTCGCCGGCGAATTGACCCGTTTCGACGTCGAACTCGATCTGCGCGGCACCGAATTTCAGCGCCGCGTATGGCAGGCGCTGCGCACCATTCCGTACGGGGAAACCCGCTCCTACGGTGAGATCGCCGCGCAGATCGGCGCCCCCGGCGCCGCCCGTGCGGTGGGATTGGCCAACGGACACAACCCGATCGCCATCGTCGTGCCGTGCCATCGGGTCATCGGCGCCAATGGAAGTCTCACCGGGTTCGGCGGCGGCCTCGGCCGCAAGCGGACACTGCTCGAATTGGAAAAAGAGCGCCAGAGTTTGACGCTTTTCGATTAGCAGGTAAATGCAAAAACACCCCCTTTTGCAGGGGGTGTTTTTGTGTATGTTCGGCGGTGTCCTACTTTTCCACCCGAAGGGCAGTATCATTGGCGCTGACAGGCTTAGCTTCCGGGTTCGGAATGGGACCGGGCGTTTCCCTGTCGCTTTGGCCGCCGTAACTCTATTACGGAACACTATTTTATTAGTTGTTCTGGTGGGGGGTGTGGCATTCGGCGCGGCAATAAGCCGCGAAGATAGTGGTTGCGATTTGTGTTGGTAAGTTTTCGGCCGGTTAGTGCCAGTTCCCTGCACTCATTGCTGAGCTTCCAGGTCTGGCCTATCAATCCCGTGGTCTGCGGGGGGCCTTATCCCTCTAAAAGGGTGAGAAACCTGATCTTGGAGAAGGTTTCCCGCTTAGATGCTTTCAGCGGTTATCCTGTCCGAACGTAGCTATCCAGCGGTGCCCCTGGTGGGACAACTGGTGCACTAGAGGTTCGTCCGTCCCGGTCCTCTCGTACTAGGGACAGGTTTCCTCAAGTTTCTGACGCGCGCGGCGGATAGAGACCGAACTGTCTCACGACGTTCTAAACCCAGCTCGCGTGCCGCTTTAATGGGCGAACAGCCCAACCCTTGGGACCTGCTCCAGCCCCAGGATGCGACGAGCCGACATCGAGGTGCCAAACCATCCCGTCGATATGGACTCTTGGGGAAGATCAGCCTGTTATCCCCGGGGTACCTTTTATCCGTTGAGCGACACCCCTTCCACTCGGGGGTGCCGGATCACTAATCCCGACTTTCGTCCCTGCTTGACTTGTAGGTCTCGCAGTCAAGCTCCCTTGTGCATTTACACTCAACACCTGATTGCCGTCCAGGTTGAGGGAACCTTTGGGCGCCTCCGTTACATTTTAGGAGGCAACCGCCCCAGTTAAACTACCCGCCAGGCACTGTCCCTGAACCCGATAAGGGTTCGAAGTTAGGTGTCCAATACGGTCAGAGTGGTATTTCAACAACGACTCCACTCGAACTGGCGTCCGAGTTTCACAGTCTCCCACCTATCCTACACAAACAGTACCGAACACCAATACCAAGTTGTAGTGAAGGTCCCGGGGTCTTTTCGTCCTGCCGCGCGTAACGAGCATCTTTACTCGTAGTGCAATTTCGCCGAGTCTATGGTTGAGACAGTTGGGAAGTCGTTACGCCATTCGTGCAGGTCGGAACTTACCCGACAAGGAATTTCGCTACCTTAGGATGGTTATAGTTACCACCGCCGTTTACTGGGGCTTAAATTCTCCGCTTCACCCTTACGAGTTAACGGGTCCTCTTAACCTTCCAGCACCGGGCAGGCGTCAGTCCGTATACATCGTCTTGCGACTTCGCACGGACCTGTGTTTTTAGTAAACAGTCGCTTCCCACTGGTTTCTGCGGCCGGTTCCCGCTCCCAGCGCAAGGCTGTTCACGGTAAGCCGGCCCCCCTTCTCCCGAAGTTACGGGGGCATTTTGCCGAGTTCCTTAACCATAGTTATCTCGTACGCCTTGGTATTCTCTACCTGACCACCTGTGTTGGTTTGGGGTACGGGCCATGTATGCGCTCGCTAGAGGCTTTTCTTGGCAGCTGAGGATCACCGAATTCGCCTCAATCGGCTATGCATCACCTCTCGGGAACGTGAGCGACGGATTTGCCTATCGCTCTCCCTACCGGCTTGCCCCAGTATTACCACTGACTGGTACGGCTACCTTCCTGCGTCACCCCATTGCTTGACTACTACCCACCCGGGTCCCACGCAGCCGGCGATCTTCGCACCCCGAAGGGATTGATAGACCGTCATTTGGGTGGTTAGCAGAATGGATTCGTCAGGGACGCTCATACACGGGTACGGGAATATCAACCCGTTGTCCATCGACTACGCCTGTCGGCCTCGCCTTAGGTCCCGACTCACCCTGGGCGGACTGGCCTGGCCCAGGAACCCTTGGTCTTTCGGCGGGCAAGGTTCTCACTTGCCTTATCGCTACTCATGCCTGCATTCTCACTCCCCCAAACTCCACCATCGGTTACCCGACAGCTTCGCTGCATGGGGGACGCTCCCCTACCCAACCTTACGGTTGCCGCGACTTCGGCGGTGTGCTTGAGCCCCGCTACATTATCGGCGCACAATCACTTGACCAGTGAGCTATTACGCACTCTTTCAAGGGTGGCTGCTTCTAAGCCAACCTCCTGGTTGTCTCTGCGACTGCACATCCTTTTCCACTTAGCACACGCTTAGGGGCCTTAGTCGGCGATCTGGGCTGTTTCCCTCTCGACGCACGGAGCTTATCCCCCGCCGTCTCACTGCCACGCTATACACCACGGCATTCGGAGTTTGGCTGACGTCAGTAACCTAGTAGGGCCCATCGGCCATCCAGTAGCTCTACCTCCGTGGTGAAACACGTAACGCTGCACCTAAATGCATTTCGGGGAGAACCAGCTATCACGGAGTTTGATTGGCCTTTCACCCCTACCCACAGCTCATCCCCTCAGTCTTCAACCTAAGTGGGTTCGGGCCTCCACGCGGTCTTACCCGCGCTTCACCCTGGCCATGGGTAGATCACTCCGCTTCGGGTCCAGAACATGCCACTCAAACGCCCTATTCAGACTCGCTTTCGCTGCGGCTACCCCACGCGGGTTAACCTTGCGACATGTCCCTGACTCGCAGGCTCATTCTTCAAAAGGCACGCCATCACCCCACAAGGAGGCTCTGACGGATTGTAGGCACACGGTTTCAGGTACTATTTCACTCCCCTCCCGGGGTACTTTTCACCATTCCCTCACGGTACTAATCCGCTATCGGTCATCGAGAAGTATTTAGGCTTACCGGGTGGTCCCGGCAGATTCACAGCAGATTCCACGAGCCCGCTGCTACTCGGGAGTTGATACAAGACAGGTGCCGGATTTTCGCGTACCGGGCTCTCACCGTCTGCGGCAGACCATCCCAGGCCACTTCCGCTAATCACGACACTTTTTGACTGTCCCTCAGCCAGGTAGAACTGAGACGTATCATTCCCACAACCCCGCACACACAACCCCTACCCGGTATCACATGCGTGCGGTTTAGCCATGTTCCACGTTCGCTCGCCACTACTAGCGGAATCACTTTTGTTTTCTCTTCCTACGGGTACTGAGATGTTTCACTTCCCCGCGTTCCCTCCCGCACCCTATATATTCAGATACGGGTAACACGACATAACTCGTGCTGGGTTTCCCCATTCGGAAATCCTCGGATCAACGCTCGGTTGACAGCTCCCCGAGGCATATCGCAGCCTCCCACGTCCTTCATCGGCTCTCGATGCCAAGGCATCCACCATGTGCCCTTAAACACTTACGAACACAAAAACCAAAAGAAAAAATTACACAAAACGAACACGTAACCGTTGCCGGCAACGCGTTCATTTAGATGCTCGCAACCACTATCCAATACTCAAACACCACACCCCACCACCAAGATGGAGGGACACCACTTCGACCTCAGTCGGCCGAGTGTTGTCTCAGGGCCCAATAGTGTGTCTGGCGATTGTCTGCTGATGTGCACCCGGCCCTCATCCACTACAGACGAGGACCCCTCACGGCTCACATCCCACCAATTGGGATGTTTCTCGTGGTGCTCCTTAGAAAGGAGGTGATCCAGCCGCACCTTCCGGTACGGCTACCTTGTTACGACTTCGTCCCAATCGCCGATCCCACCTTCGACAGCTCCCTCCAAAAGGTTAGGCCACTGGCTTCGGGTGTTACCGACTTTCATGACGTGACGGGCGGTGTGTACAAGGCCCGGGAACGTATTCACCGCAGCGTTGCTGATCTGCGATTACTAGCGACTCCGACTTCACGGGGTCGAGTTGCAGACCCCGATCCGAACTGAGACCGGCTTTAAAAGGATTCGCTTAACCTTGCGGCATCGCAGCCCTTTGTACCGGCCATTGTAGCATGTGTGAAGCCCTGGACATAAGGGGCATGATGACTTGACGTCATCCCCACCTTCCTCCGAGTTGACCCCGGCAGTCTCTCACGAGTCCCCGGCATTACCCGCTGGCAACATGAGACAAGGGTTGCGCTCGTTGCGGGACTTAACCCAACATCTCACGACACGAGCTGACGACAGCCATGCACCACCTGCACACAGGCCACAAGGGAACCGACATCTCTGCCGGCGTCCTGTGCATGTCAAACCCAGGTAAGGTTCTTCGCGTTGCATCGAATTAATCCACATGCTCCGCCGCTTGTGCGGGCCCCCGTCAATTCCTTTGAGTTTTAGCCTTGCGGCCGTACTCCCCAGGCGGGGTACTTAATGCGTTAGCTACGGCACGGATTCCAAGGAAGGAAACCCACACCTAGTACCCACCGTTTACGGCGTGGACTACCAGGGTATCTAATCCTGTTCGCTCCCCACGCTTTCGCTCCTCAGCGTCAGTTACTGCCCAGAGACCCGCCTTCGCCACCGGTGTTCCTCCTGATATCTGCGCATTCCACCGCTACACCAGGAATTCCAGTCTCCCCTGCAGTACTCCAGTCTGCCCGTATCGCCCGCACGCCGAGGGTTAAGCCCCCGGTTTTCACGAACAACGCGACAAACCACCTACGAGCTCTTTACGCCCAGTAATTCCGGACAACGCTCGCACCCTACGTATTACCGCGGCTGCTGGCACGTAGTTGGCCGGTGCTTCTTCTGCAGGTACCGTCACTTGCGCTTCGTCCCTGCTGAAAGAGGTTTACAACCCGAAGGCCGTCATCCCCCACGCGGCGTCGCTGCATCAGGCTTGCGCCCATTGTGCAATATTCCCCACTGCTGCCTCCCGTAGGAGTCTGGGCCGTATCTCAGTCCCAGTGTGGCCGGACACCCTCTCAGGCCGGCTACCCGTCGTCGCCTTGGTAGGCCGTCACCCCACCAACAAGCTGATAGGCCGCGGGTCCATCCCACACCGCAAAAGCTTTCCACCACAAGGCATGCGCCTCGTGGTCATATCCGGTATTAGACCCAGTTTCCCAGGCTTATCCCGAAGTGCAGGGCAGATTACCCACGTGTTACTCACCCGTTCGCCACTCGAGTACCCCCGAAGGGGCCTTTCCGTTCGACTTGCATGTGTTAAGCACGCCGCCAGCGTTCGTCCTGAGCCAGGATCAAACTCTCCAAACAAAATCTCCTCGACAACCGAGGTTGATTCAAATCAGAGATAATCTGACCTAACAAAAAGACACCAAATACTGGCATCAAAAACGACCATACCTACACACGGGGAGTGTTAAAAGTATGGTCAAAAAAACAACAACAAACAAAAACACCAAACACACTATTGAGTTCTCAAACAACACTCTTGCTTGTTTTCACCCTCTTTGGGGCAACCCTGCCAGCTTAATACCGATCTGGCCAGTTCGTCAACCCCAATTTTTGGCGATCTAGGTGATCGCTGCGAGGGCAGCCGTGCCAGGTTAGTACCAATCCGGCGAGGGAGTCAAGCCTCGGTCTCGGTCTCCTTCGGGAGGCGACCGCGCCTGTGGGGCACTGACTTTGGTTACTGTACCCGCTCGATCTCCGCTCCCAAAATCGCCAGGTTTTCGACGAACAACGGGTAGCCGCGATCGATGTGGAAGACGTCGTGCACCTCGGTGTCACCGTCGGCGACTAGGCCCGCCAACACCAGGCCCGCGCCGGCACGGATATCCGAACACCACACCGGCGCACTGGACAGTTGTGGCAGCCCACGCACCACGGCGTGGTGCCCGTCGGTGCGGGCGTCGGCCCCGAGTCGGATCATTTCTTCCACGAAACGAAAGCGCGCCTCGAACACGTTCTCGGTGATCATCGAGGTGCCGTCGGAGATCGATGCCAGCGCGATCGCCATTGGTTGCAAATCGGTCGGGAAGCCGGGAAACGGCAGCGTCGCAACGTTCATCGCCTTCGGACGCTCGTACTGGGTGACCCGAAAGCTGTTGTCCGTCTGGGTGACGGTGGCACCCGCGTCGTGCAGCTTGTGCAGCACCACCTGCAGATGAGCCGGGTCGATGTCGGTCACGGAAATGTCGCCGCGAGTGATCGCGGCGGCGATTCCCCAGGTGGCGGCCACGATGCGATCGCCGATCACCCGGTGCTCGGTGGGGTAGAGCCGGTCGACCCCCGTGATGGTCATCGTCGGCGAGCCGGCGCCTTCGATCTGCGCGCCCATCTGGTTGAGCATCGTGCACAAGTCGACGACGTCCGGTTCGCGCGCCGCGTTGTGGATCGTGGTGACGCCCTCGGCCACGACGGCGGCCATCAAGATGTTCTCGGTGGCCCCCACCGAGGGAAATTCCAACTGAATCTCCGCGCCGCGCAACGTATCCGCGTGGGCGACCACGCAGCCGTGCTCGATATTGCAGGTGGCGCCAAGTTGCCGCAGCCCCGCCTGGTGCATGTCCAGCGGACGGGATCCGATCGCGTCGCCGCCCGGCAGCGCCACCCTGGCTTGCTTGCATCTGCCGACCAGCGGGCCGAGCACGCAGACCGATGCCCGGAATTGCCGCACGGCGGCGAAGTCGGCGTCGTACTTGGGTTCGTCCGGCGAGGTGATGCGGGCGACGTCGCCGTCAAGTTCGACCGTGGCACCCAGGCCGCGCAGCACCTCGGCCATCAACGGCACGTCGAGGATGTCGGGACAGTTGGTGATGGTGCTGGTGCCTTCGGCCAGCAGCGTGGCGGCCATCAGCTTGAGCACGCTGTTCTTGGCGCCCCCCACCGCGACTTCGCCGGACAACCGGTTGCCTCCGGTCACCACGAATCGCTCAGCCACCCGCGTCAGTCTAGTGAAGCGCTATCGGCTTGTCAGTCAGCTAAGCGGTTGGCCGAGTACGGTTTGGGCATGGCAGTGCATCTGACCCGCATCTATACGCGGACCGGCGATGACGGAACCACGGGGCTGAGCGACTTCTCGCGGGTCTCCAAGAACGATCCCCGTCTGATCGCCTACGCCGACTGCGACGAGGCCAACGCCGCGATCGGCGTCGCCATCGCCGTGGGTCGCCCCGACGCCGAGATCGCGGCGGTGCTACGCCAGATTCAGAACGATTTGTTCGATGCCGGGGCGGACCTGTCCACCCCGGTCGTGCCGAACCCGAAGTACCCGCCGCTGCGCGTGGCCCAGTCCTACATCGACCGGCTCGAAGGTTGGTGTGACAAATATAACGAGCCGTTGGCTCCCCTGAATTCCTTTGTGCTGCCCGGTGGTTCGCCGCTTTCGGCGCTGCTGCACGTGGCGCGCACGGTGGTACGCCGGGCCGAGCGGTCGGCTTGGGCGGCCGTGGACTCGGCGCCGGATACCGTCAACAGCTTGCCGGCGAAGTACCTCAACCGGCTGTCCGATCTGCTGTTCATCCTGTCGCGGGCGGCCAATCCCGACGGCGATGTGCTGTGGCAGCCCGCCGGCACGCCGGACGCCGAAGCCGTCGACTGAACGACGTGATCGGTTGCGCGGGGGCGCTTTTCAGACGCTCCGGCGACGCGACCGCGGCGACGGACGCGATTCCAGCCAGGACAAGAAGGCCGTCAACGCACCCTGGTCAAGGGCGATCTCGTAGCCTGACCTGCGTTCCTGCGTGGTATCGCGCAGCTCGAGCACCACGATTTCGTCGGTCATGATGTCGAACTCGTCGCCCCGCGGTGCGCGCCGGGCCACGATCTCGACACCGCGCCGGCTCAACCGGCGGTCGGGCCACAGCCGCAGGCTGGACAGGCGGTAGAAGGCCGCCTCCCCGCCGCGATACCGGATCACGCCATGTCGCCAGCCGTGACCACCGATCGCGGGGATGTCGCGCATGATTCCGGCGGTCCCGCCCTGGCGCAGTTTCCACAGCCGATAACTCAATCCGAGGACGGCCGCGCCCAGGACGACGACGAGCACGACCATGCCGATCATGGGCGCGCTCATGGCCTGGTCCGAGGCGGCTAATCGATCGCGCCGACGGCGCGCAATCTCGCGCGACCGCGAGCGGCAATACGCGGGTCGTCCGAACCGGCGTCCTGCCGCGCCGCGGCCTCGTTGATCTCCGATTCGAACTCGGCGGATTCGGCAAGGATGGTCACACCGTCCTCGGTCACCGACAAGAACCCGCCGTCGACCGCGACCCGGAGGTCGTTGTCGCCTTCCCGCTCGACCCGCACCATGGCGTCGTCGACGAGCTGTGCCACCAACGGGATGTGCCGCGGCAAAATACCGATCTCGCCCACGGTGGTGCGGGTGAACACGAACGTTGCCTCGCCGGACCAGATCTTGCGATCGACGGCGACGATCTCGACGTTCAATTCAGCCATGCCACAAACCCTTTCGACGCCTTGCCGGCCCTGTCCGCTGCCACCGCAAGCTACAGCTTGGCGCCAAGACTCTCGGCCTTCTTGGCCAGGTCGTCAAGGCCACCGATCAAGAAGAACGCCTGCTCGGGCACGTGGTCGAACTCACCCTTGGTCAGGCGATCGAAGGCCTCGATGGTCTCCTTCAGCGGGACCGTCGAACCCGGCTGCCCGGTGAACTGCTCGGCGGCCATCATGTTCTGCGACAGGAAACGCTCGATGCGCCGGGCCCGGTTGACCAGCTGCTTGTCCTCTTCGGACAGCTCGTCGATACCGAGGATCGCGATGATGTCCTGAAGGTCCTTGTACCGCTGCAGGATTCGGATGACCTCTTGGGCCACGCGGTAGTGCTCGTCGCCGACGACGCTGGGGTCGAGGATGGTCGAGCTCGAGGCCAGCGGGTCCACCGCGGGGAAGATGCCCTTGGAGAACACCGAACGCGACAGCTCGGTGGTGGCATCCAAGTGCGCGAACGTGGTCGCCGGCGCCGGGTCGGTGTAGTCGTCGGCGGGCACGTAGACGGCCTGCATGGAGGTAATCGACTTGCCTCGCGTCGAGGTGATGCGCTCCTGCAGCTCGCCCATCTCGTCGGCCAGCGTGGGCTGGTAACCCACCGCCGACGGCATCCGGCCGAGCAGTGTCGAGACCTCGGAACCGGCCTGGGTGAACCGGAAGATGTTGTCGATGAACAACAACACGTCCTGGCCGGCCTCGTCGCGGAACCATTCGGCCATGGTCAGCGCGGACAACGCCACCCGCATACGGGTGCCGGGCGGCTCGTCCATCTGACCGAACACCAGCGCGGTGTCCTTGAGCACGTTGGCTTCCTGCAGCTCGACCCATAGGTCGTTGCCCTCACGGGTGCGCTCCCCCACGCCGGCGAACACCGAGGTACCACCGAAGTTGCGGGCAATACGGTTGATCATCTCCTGGATGAGCACGGTTTTGCCCACGCCGGCACCGCCGAACAGCGCGATCTTGCCGCCGCGCACGTACGGGGTGAGCAGGTCGACGACCTTCAGGCCGGTCTCGAGCATCTCGGTGCGCGGTTCCAGCTCTTCGAACGGCGGCGGCTTACGGTGAATCGACCAGTGCTCGAAGTCGTCGCCGTAGCCCGGCTCGTCCAGGCAGTGTCCGAGCGCGTTGAAGACGTGCCCCTTGACTTCCTGCCCGACCGGCACCGAGATCGGGGCACCGGTGTCGGTCACCTCGACACCGCGCACCAGGCCGTCGGTGGGTTGCAGCGAGATGGTCCGCACCAGGTTGTCGCCGAGGTGCTGGGCGACCTCGAGCGTGAGCGTCTTCTTGAGCTCTTCGAACGTGATCTCGGCGTGCAGCGCGTTGAACAACTCCGGGACGGAGCCGCGCGGGAACTCGACGTCGACGACCGGCCCGGTGATCCGTACCACGCGGCCGCTGGTGTCGGCGCTTGTCGACTTGGTGCTCTTTTCGGCAGTCGCAGTCATATTTCTTCGCTTCCTCGTGGTGCTATCTGGCTCCGGCGTCCGCGAGCGCGTTTGCGCCGCCGACGATTTCACTGATCTCTTGGGTGATCTGGGCCTGCCGCTCGCGGTTCGCCATCAGCGTCAAGGCCTTGATCAGGTCGTCGGCGTTGTCGGTGGCCGACTTCATCGCCCGCTGGCGCGACGCCAACTCCGATGCCGCGGACTCGAGCAGCGCCGTGTACACGCGGGTGGTCACATACCGCGGCAACAGTGCGTCGAACAGCGTCGTCGCGTCCGGCTCGAACGAGTACAGGGTGTGCAGAGTTTCCGGTTCGTCGGAGTACTCGACGACCATCGGTGCCATCCGGTGGGCCGTCGTGGACTGGGACAGCATCGATTTGAACTCGGTGTAGACGATGTGCAATTCGTCGACACCCGCGTCGTCCGATCCCTCCTCAACACCGTCGCTGCCGGGGATGAAGGCGTTCACCAGCGTGGACGCCACCTCGGCGGCTTTCTCGACCGTGGGTTGTTCGGAGAAGCCGGTCCAGGACCCGGTGATCTCCCAGTTGCGGAAACTGTAGTAGCCCAACGCTTTACGGCCGACGACGTACAGTACCGGCGTCTTGCCTTCCTCCCGGAGCAAGGAGAACAGCTCCTCGGCGCGACGAAAGACGCTGGAGTTGTAGGCACCACACAGACCGCGGTCCGAGGACACCACCAGCACGGCCGCCCGCTTCGGTTCCGGCCGCTCGACGAGCAGCGGATGATCCAGCGCCGCCTCGCTGGACAGCGTGGTCAGCATGTTGGTGATCTCTTCGGTGTACGGGCGGGCAGCCTGCAGCCGGGCCTGCGCCCTACCGATGCGCGAGGTCGCAATCAGCTCTTGGGCTTTGGTGATCTTCTTGATCGCACCGGCGGAGCGGATCCGTCCACGCAACTCACGAAGTGTGGCAGCCATCGAGTATTACTTCTTCTCTTGCTTCTTCTTGTCTTCGGGCGCAGGCTTGTTGACCTTGACCGACTCCTTGCCCAATTCCTCTTCGTCGAGGGCCTCGACGTGCTCATCCGGAACCACCGACCCACCGTCGCTGGCCGCAAAGCCCTTCTTGAACTTGCCGATGATGTCTTCGAGCTGCGCCTGGGCTTCTTCGGAAAGCTTGCCGCTGTCCCGGATTCCGGCCAGCAGGCTCTCCTCCGAGGCCCGCATGTGGTCCAGCAGCTCCGTCTCGAAGCGGCTGACATCCTCGACCGGCACCGAGTCCAGGTGGCCGCCGGTGCCCAGGAAGATCGAAACCACTTGTTCCTCAACGGGAAGCGGCTGGTACTGCGGCTGCTTGAGCAGCTCGACCAGCCGCGCGCCGCGGTCCAGCTGCGCCTTGGACGTGGCGTCCAGGTCGGACGCGAACGCGGCGAACGCTTCCAGCTCGCGGTACTGGGACAGGTCGAGCCGCAGCGAGCCGGCGACCTCCTTCATGGCCTTGATCTGCGCGGCGCCACCGACTCGGGACACCGAGACACCGACGTTGATGGCCGGCCGCACACCCTGGTTGAACAGGTCGGACTCCAGGAAGCACTGCCCGTCGGTGATCGAGATGACGTTGGTGGGGATGTAGGCCGAGATGTCGTTGGCCTTGGTCTCGATGATGGGCAGGCCGGTCATCGAACCACCGCCGAGCTCGTCGGAGAGCTTCGCGCAGCGCTCCAGCAGCCGCGAGTGCAGGTAGAACACGTCGCCCGGGTACGCCTCGCGACCCGGCGGGCGGCGCAGCAGCAGCGAGATCGCGCGGTACGCCTCCGCCTGCTTGCTCAGGTCGTCGAAGACGATCAGCACGTGCTTGCCGTCGTACATCCAGTGCTGCGCGATCGCCGAACCAGTGTACGGCGCAAGCCATTTGAACCCGGCGGAGTCGGACGCCGGTGCGGCCACGATGGTGGTGTAGTCCATCGCCCCACCCTCTTCGAGGGCGCGGCGCACCGAGGCAATGGTGGTGCCCTTCTGGCCGATGGCCACATAGACGCAGCGCACCTGCTTCTTCTCGTCACCGGTCTCCCAGTTCTTACGCTGGTTGAGGATGGTGTCGACGCAGACGGCGGTCTTGCCGGTCTTGCGGTCGCCGATGATCAGCTGCCGCTGGCCGCGCCCGATCGGGGTCATGGCGTCGATGGCCTTGATGCCGGTCTGCAGTGGCTCGCTGACGCTTTGGCGCTGCACCACCGAGGGGGCCTGGATCTCAAGTGCCCGACGGGTGTCGGTCTCGATGTCGCCCTGGCCGTCGATGGGCTCGCCGAGCGGGTTGACCACGCGACCCAAAAACGCGTCGCCGACGGGCACCGACAGGACCTCGCCGGTCCGCTTGACCTGTTGGCCTTCTTCGATCTTCTCGAAGTCACCCAGGATGACCGCGCCGACGCTGTGCTCGTCGAGGTTGAGCGCGACGCCCAACACACCGCCGGTGAACTCGAGCAGCTCCTGGGTCATGACCGACGGCAAACCGTCGACGTGCGCGATGCCGTCTCCGGCGTCCACCACGGTGCCGACCTCTTCGCGGGAGGTGTCGGAAGTAAAGGAGTCTACGTACTCCTCGATTGCGCTCTGGATGTCATCAGCGGAGATTGTCAACTCGGCCATGGCTTTTCGTCTTCCTACTTGGTTCTGTCGTTCGCGGGGATCGGGTTGGTGGTCAGTCGGGCACTTGGGCCTCGGCCGCGGCAAGGCGAGACGAGAGCGTCCCGTCGATCACCTCGTCGGCCACCGAGATCAGCAGCCCACCGAGCAGTTCCGGTTCGACCTGCAGGTGCACCGTCACCGGATGCCCGTAGATGCGACCGAGCACCTCGGTGAGGCGAGTGCGTTGGACGTCGCTGAGCTCGGCCGCCGCGCTGACCTGGGCGATGACCTCGCCACGGCGCGCCACCGCGACTTCAGCCAAGAACTGGATGGCTTCCTCGGCCGACTGACCGCGCTGCAATTCGATGGTCTGACTCAGCAGCGAGAGCACGATCGGATTGACCCGGCCACTCGCACTCTCGAGTACCTTGCGCAGCAGAGCCACCCGTTGCTCGGCCGGGACGACGTAGTCGCCCAACAGGATGGCGAGGCGGGGCTGGGCGTCGAGTACGCGGGAGAATCGGAACAGCTGATCTTCGACCTCGTCGACCTTGCCGTCGCGTTCGGCGACCTCCAGCAGCGCCTGTCGCGACACGTGCTCGATCGCATCGATCAGATCGTCGTTGGCCGACCAGCGCTCGGAGACGGCCGCGCGCAGCACCCCGAGGGTGTTCTCTCCGACTTTGTCCGATACCAGTCGCTCGATCAGCCGGACGCGCGGGGACGCGTCTTCGGCCGGCACGGTGAGGTACCGGGTCACGACCGCTTCGTGACTGAGCAGCCGTCCGACCGATACGAGTTCGGCCGATAGGGTGGAAAGAGCTTTGCTGTCAAGGTCTTTGGCTGTGGCACGGAATTGTTCGGTAAGACTGGCCAGCGCGACCCGGCTCGACGAGCGGAACTTGGAATGCAGCGGGTACTGGACGTCGGCCGAGGCCGGCGCCATCTCGTCGAGTTCGTCCAGGAAACGGTCGACGGTCGACGCCTGCTGGGCGGGATCGGCGACGTAGTTGCGCACCAATTCCGTTGCCTGGCGTACGGATTCGTGACCCAGTTCCAGGCGCAGCTGACGCGCCAGTTGCGTACGCAGCAGTTCGACCTGCCGCGATCCCTGGCCGATGATGCGGGCCGACTCAACCTCGGCCTGGGCGGACAGCTGTTCGGTGATGCGCTCGGCGTCGGCCTTGGCCTCTTCCACCACCTGCTTGGCTTCGGATTCGGCCGCCTGGACGGCCTTACTGTGCGCCGCAGTCGATTCGGTCAACCGGTCCGCGGCCTTGGCCGCGTCCTCCAACTGCTGGCGCACGGTGTTTTGCCGGGCGGTCATCAAATTGCGTACCGGCGGCACAACATAACGCACCACCAGGAACACGATGGCGGCGAATCCGATCAGCTGCCCGATAAACGTCGACATTGATAGTTACCTTGTTGCGGCAGTGGTTGTGACGTCGACACCGAGGACGCGACTGGCCAGAGTCGCTGACATGGAAGCCACGTTGGCACGCAGATCCAGCTCCACGGCGTCCCTTTCCCGCTTCAATTGCTCGGCGGCCTTCTGCACCGTCGCTGCGACCTGCTGCTCGGCACGGGCGCGCGCGTCCTCGACGACCTTGCGACCTTCCGCCCGGGCGTTGTCCCGCAGGGACGACGCCTGAACACGGGCTTCCCGCATGGCGTTTTCGTAGTCCGCTGCGGCGGCTTCGAATTGCTCGTTCGCCTTCTTCGTGTCGGCGGCGGTCTTGGCGACCATCGCGTCGCGCTCGCGGAGCACCTTCATGACCGGTGGCACGACGAACGTGCCGATCACGATCAGCACGATCAGAAAGATCGCCAGCACGAAGAAGAACGTGCCGTTGGGGACAAGGAAGTTGTTGCCCCCCTCTGCTGCTAACTGGCTGGATGCCAGAACGCCGCGGCTCGCATCTCCCATCACAGCGAACTAGCCGACGGGGGTTGCGAATACGAACAGCGCCATGAAGGCCAGGTTGATGAAGTAGGCCGCCTCAACCAGACCGACAGTGATGAAGAACGGCGTGAACAGCCGGCCTTGCGCCTCCGGCTGCCGGGCGATGCCCGCGACCAGCGCGTTACCGGCGATACCGTCACCGATACCGGCACCGATCGCACCGCCGCCCATGATGATTCCACCGCCGATGAGAGCAGCGGCAGCTACTTGGGGGTCCAGGGCCATTCTTATCCTCCTTATATCTGGTAGGGGTCTACCAGGTTCCTGTAATGGTGTGTCGCTCAGGCCAATTGGTGGGCCGAATCGGGCGGGCTTCAGTCATGGTGATCCTCGATCTCCATGGCTTGGCTGAAGTACAAGATGGTCAAGATCGAGAAGATGAACGCCTGGATGGCGCCGACGAACAGGTCGAAGGACTTCCAGATCGCGTTGGGCGCCCACATGATGTAGGGCGGGAACAGCGCAATGAGTGCGACCAGGATGCCGCCGGCGAAGATGTTGCCGAAAAGTCGGAGCGACAACGAAATCGGCTTGGCGAGTTCTTCGACCAGGTTGATCGGCGCCAGGAACGCCACATGCCCCTTCAGCACCGCCACCGGATGCCCGATGATGCCGCGACGCCAGATGCCGGCCACGTGATAGCAAACGAACACGAACAGGGCCAGTGCCAGCACGTAATTGATGTCCGCGGCAGCCGATTTCAGCAGCTCGGTGGTGTGCCCGGACGCGTCGGTGTACTGCAGCGGCAGCACCGACAGCCAGTTGGAGATCAGGATGAAGACGAAGATCGTGACCGCCAGCGGCAGCACGAACGGCGCGATCCGCATCCCCACGGCGCTCTCGATCTGATCGCGCATCTGGACGGTGATCGCCTCCCAGAACAGCTGAACGCCGCTGGGCACGCCGGTGGACGTGATCTTTGCGCGCAGGAAGAAAGCCAGGGCGATCACGATGACCGCGGCGATCGCGGTCGACAGGATCGTGTCGGTGTTGACCGTCAGCCCGAACCAGGTCGCGTGGCTGTGCTCGCCGACCTCGATCGCACCTTCGGCCAAAAACGACGTGTCAGGCATCGTTGCTGTTCCCTCTTTCCGTGCCGTCCGGGGTGTGGTCGCCTGCCGACTCCGCCGCGTCGCCGGCGCGCAGCTTCTGCCAGACCGGCAGTGCGGTCGACAGCACCAGCACCAGCTGGAACAGGGCCAGGCCGAACACCACACCCAGTCCCGCGGGCCGGAAGATGTAGGCGACGACCAGCCCGATGACGGTGATGACGGCGAGTCGGGTAGCCGAGTTGATCGCCATCGAACTCTTCAGCGGGTGTTCCTTCGCGGTGATCGATGCCACCGAGCGACGCACCAACAACGCGTTGAGCAAACCCAGCAGCAGTCCGACACCGAAGAAGACTCCGACCATCAGGTGGCCGGCGAAACCGGCGGCAGCGACGGCCGCTGCAGTGAGCACGGCGCTGATCACCAGGAGCCGGATCGGGCGGAAGGCAACAGAGGGAAACACCAACGGCGCGTCCTGCGCTGGTGTCGTCACTGCAGCACCTCAATCCGGATTGATGGAGCGGGAACCTTCCGACCGACTGATCGGTGGCCCGCCGAGCGTATCGCACGTCACAGCCGAATCACTCAAGGGGTAGCTCCCTCGGTCGGTCGACAATCGACACTGCCGAAAAACGATCTGGCAACCCGATTGGCCGGCAACCCACAAGTTTCAATTTGGGGTTCTACCAGCACCGTACCACAAGGTCACGGCACTACTACTCCTCGTCGTAGTAGTCGCGGCGGCGCAACAGCGGGATGGCCGTCGCAACCCCCGCAACGACGATGGCGCCGAGCATCACCGCGCCGGTGTCGCGCGGATTGAAAAAGATCGTGCTGGCGGCGCCGAACGCGACGATGCCGACCCACAAATAGATGAGCAGCACCACCCGACGATGCGAATGACCAATCTGCAGCAGCCGGTGGTGCAAATGCATCTTGTCGGGGCTGAATGCGCTGCGGCCGGCCCGGGTGCGGCGCACGATCGCCAGCAGCAGGTCGAGCATCGGGACGAACATCACCGCCACCACCAGCAAAAACGGGGACAGCAGGGCAAAGACATCGCGGGCGCCGTAGGCGTTCTGCGAGATCGGACCGGCGGCGGTGGTGGAGGCGGCGGCCAGCATCAGTCCGATCAGCATCGAGCCGGAGTCGCCCATGAAGATCTTGGCCTTGTGAAAGTTGTGCGGCAGAAACCCCAGACACGCCCCGGCAAGCACCACCGAGATCACGGCCGGCGGATAGAACAGGACGTCACCGCCGTGGTCGCGCAGCAGTCCGACCGAGAAAACGCAGATTGCCATCGCGGTGATCAGACCCAGCCCGGCGGCCAGCCCGTCGAGCCCGTCGACGAAGTTCATCGCGTTGACGATCGAGACCGTCAGGGCCAGGGTGAGCAGGATCGACGACGCCTGGTCCAGCACGATGGTGCCCACCCCGCCGAACGGGATGTACAGGACGCTCCAGGCCACGCCCATGGTCACCAGCACGCTGGCGGCGGTGATCTGACCGGCGAATTTGGTCAGCGCGTCCAGGCCCCAGCGATCGTCGATCAGCCCGATCCCCATGATCACCGCGCCCGCCACCATGACCGCGGGCATGCCGGTGGAGTAGACGAACCCGCGGGTGAGCGCGGGCAGCTCCGAGGCCAGGAACACCGCGGAGGCAACGCCGACGAACATCGCCAACCCGCCCATCCGGGGGGTCGGCGTCACGTGCACATCCCGTTCCCGCGGGTAGGCGACCGCGCCCAACCGGGTGGCCAGCACCCGCACCGGCCCGGTTGCGAAGTAGGTGATGATCGCGGCGGTCAGTCCGACCAACGCCAGCTCACGCAGCGGTACGCCGGCGCCACGGTCGGCCAGGGCGTGCAGACCTGTGGCAAGAAGGGCTAGATCACTGCCCGGCTCGCTAGACACCACGCGACCGTACGCCACCTTCCATCAGAGCTGAATTCTTGCTGCGGCGCGGCTAGGCGATCAGTCGCCCCGGATCGATGCCGAGCACTTCCGCGATCCGCTCCGCACTCACCGGGCCCGCGCGCAGCAGCCGCGGCGTCTCCCCGGTGAGGTCGACGATCGTGGAGGCCGCCTGCTGTTGGGAGGGCCCGGCGTCGAGATAGACCTCGACGCGCTCGCCGAGTTGGGCGCGCGCGTCGGCGGCGTCCACCGCCGCCGGGCGCCCGGAGACGTTGGCGCTGGACACCGCCATCGGGCCGACCTCGCGCAACAGCTCGATGGCCACTGGGTGCAGCGGCATCCGCAGCATCACGGTGCCGCGGGCATCGCCGAGATCCCATTGCAACGACGGTGCTTGTGCCACAACAAGACTCAGTGCGCCGGGCCAGAATGCGCGGATCAGCTCCCGCGCCCCGTCCGGCACGGTGTAGACCAGGCCTTCGATGGTGTGCCAGGACCCGACCAGTACGCCGACGGGCATGTCGCGGCCCCGCCCCTTCGCGGCGAGCAGGGCGCTCACCGCGGAGTTGTCAAAGGCGTCGGCGCCGATGCCGTACACGGTGTCGGTGGGCATCACCACCAGCCGCCCGCTTTTGAGCGCCCCGACCGCCGCGGCGATCCCGGCCGAACGCCGTTCGGGCACAGCACAATCGAACACCTCAGCCACGGGCACCCCGTCGGCGAGCAGTGACAAACCTAGGCCGCCCGGTGAGGTCTTGGCGCGCCTGGATGTCGTCGAAAAGCCCGGTGGTCGCGACGGCGTCGACGGTTTGCGACGACGTGGCGTCATCGTGCTCGACGGCGAACAGGCCGCCGGGGCCCAGCCAGCGCCCGGCCAGACCGGCCAGGGCCGGGATCACGGCCATGCCGTCGGCGCCGCCGAATACCGCGTGTGGCGGATCGTGCCAGGCCACCTCGGGTTCCAGCACGACGTCGTCGGGCACGTAGGGCGGATTGGCCACGATCAGGTCAACCCGTGCGTCCAGCTCGGGGAGCAGTCCCTGGTTGGTGACGTCGGCGCGCACCAGCTCCACAGCGGTTCCCGCGACGTTGCGGCGCGCGTAGTCCAGGGCCGCATCGGAGTCGTCGACGGCGATGACGCGGCCCGCCGGCCAGTTCCGGGCCAGCGTGACCGCCAACGCGCCGGAGCCCGTGCACAAATCGACGATCACCGGTGACTCAGGCAGGCGTTGCGCGACGGCCCATTCCAAGATGGCCTCGGTCTCCGGGCGGGGAATGAACACCCCGGGTCCCACCTGCAGCACGACCGGGCCGAACGCGGCCGTCCCGGTGAGATGCTGCAACGGCACCCGCCGCGACCGCGCGGTGACCACGTCGTGATAGCGCACCAGGAAGTCGTCGTCGATCGATTCGATCAGCGTCAACCGCCCGCGTTCGGCACCCGCGACGTAGGCGGCCAACTCCTCGGCATCGAAACGCGCCGAGTCGATTCCGGCCTCGGCGAGCAGGGCCGCGGCCGAGTCGATCGCGCGTCTCAGGGCGGTCATGCCTGTTGCAACCGGGCTTGTTTGTCGGCGGCGCTCAGCGCGTCGAAGAGCGCATCGAGGTCACCATCGAGGACCTGGTCGAGATTGTGTGACTTGAAACCGATCCGGTGATCGGTGATGCGGTTCTCCGGGAAGTTGTAGGTGCGGATCCGTTCGCTGCGGTCCACCGTGCGGATCTGGCTGGCTCGGTCCGCCGACGCGTCGGCCTGCGCCTGTTCTTCGGCCAGTGCCTGCAGCCGGGCGGCGAGCACCTGCATGGCCCGAATCTTGTTCTGCAGCTGCGATCTTTCGTTCTGGCAGGTGACGACGATTCCGGTGGGCAGGTGGGTGATTCGCACCGCCGAGTCGGTGGTGTTGACGCCCTGCCCGCCCTTGCCGGACGAGCGATAGACGTCGATGCGCAGATCCGACTCGTCGATCTGCACTTCGCCAACCTCTTCGGGTTCGGGATAGACCAGCACACCCGCGGCCGAAGTGTGTACCCGCCCTTGGGATTCCGTCACCGGTACGCGTTGCACCCGGTGTACGCCGCCCTCGAACTTCAACCGCGACCACACCCCGTCGACCGAGTCGCCCTTGCTAGCGATGGTCAACGTCGCATCCTTGTAGCCGCCCAGGTCGGAAGTGGTCTCGTCCAGCACCGTCACCGTCCAGCCATGCCGCTCGGCGTAGCGGATGTACATCCGGGCCAGATCCGCGGCAAATAGTGCCGATTCCTCGCCGCCCTCACCGGATTTCACCTCCAGCACGACGTCGTCGGCATCGTGCGGGTCGCGCGGGGCCAGCATGTCGGTGAGCTGCGTGTCCAGTTCGGCAACGCGCGTCTCGAGTTCGACGACCTCGTCGGCGAACGAGTCGTCGTCGGCGGCCAGTTCGCGTGCGGCCGCCAGGTCGCCGCGAGCGGCCTCAAGCTTGCGATGCGTGGCGACAATCGGGGCCAGGCGGGCGAATCGTCGACCCGCCTTGCGTGCCTCGTCAGGGTTGCTGTGCAGCTCGGGGTCCGACAATCGTTGCTCCAGCTCGGCGTGCTCGGCGAGCAGCACGTCAATCGTCTGTACCGGCTGCGTCATCACACACCTCCTCCCCCGGTCTCCCCCGGTCGTCTGGACTGATCGGCCGCAAACGCGAACCGACGCCCGGCCTGCGCACTGGTTGCACAGTTCGGGCGTCGGTCAGGCAGCTATTTATCGGCTGATTCAGCCTTGTCAGCTCCGGCCTTGCGCTTTCCGTAGCGCTTCTCGAAGCGCGCGACCCGGCCGCCGCTGTCCAGAATCTTCTGCTTGCCGGTGTAGAACGGGTGGCACTGCGAGCAGACCTCGACGACGATCCGGCCGCCCTCCTTGGTGCTGCGGGTCTGGAACGTGTGACCGCAGCCGCAGACCACCGTGGTCTCCGCGTAGGCGGGATGAATGTCAGTTTTCATGATGTCCTCTTCGATCTTGTCGAGCGTCGATTATGCCAGGTCAGCCGCTTCCCCCCAAAACAATGGGGCATCCCCCGGGATTCCCGACGCGTGGGTGACGCCGAAACTTAAACCATGGCGACGTCAATCGGCGTGTCGTGTCAGCGGTTTAAGTGTCGCGGTGCGTCGGGCGTACGTCAGTCGTTGTCCATGGCTCCCGGCGTCGTCTTGGACACCTGCACCAGGAACTCGTAGTTGGTCTTCGTCTTGCGCAGCTGCGACATCAGCAGGTCGATGGCCTGATGCGAATCCAAACCGGACAGCACGCGGCGCAGCTTGTGCACGATGCCGAACTCGTCGGGCGAGAGCAGCAGTTCGTCCTTGCGGGTGCCGGACGGGTTGACGTCGACCGCGGGGAAGACCCGACGCTCGGAAATCTTGCGGTCCAGCTTGAGCTCGGCGTTACCGGTGCCCTTGAACTCTTCGAAGATCACCGTGTCACCGGTGGAGCCGGTCTCGACCATCGCGGTGGCGATGATGGTCAGCGAGCCGCCTTCCTCGATGTTGCGAGCCGCGCCCAGGAACCGCTTGGGCGGGTAGAGCGCGGTGGAGTCGACACCGCCGGACAGGATCCGGCCCGACGCCGGCGACGCGTTGTTGTACGCGCGCCCCAGCCGGGTGATCGAGTCGAGCAGCACCACGACGTCCTTGCCCTGCTCGACCAGGCGCTTGGCCCGCTCGATCGCCAGCTCGGCGACGGAGGTGTGGTCGGACGGCGGGCGGTCGAAGGTCGAGGCGATGACCTCACCCTTGACCGAGCGCTGCATGTCGGTGACCTCTTCGGGGCGCTCGTCGACGAGCACGACCATGAGGTGGCATTCCGGGTTGTTCTTGGTGATCGCGTTGGCGATGTCCTGCAGGATCGTGGTCTTACCGGCCTTGGGCGGTGACACGATCAGCGCGCGCTGCCCCTTGCCGATCGGCATGATCAGGTCGATGACGCGAGTAGTGAGCCGGTCGGGGGTGGTTTCCAGGCGCAGCCGCTGGTTGGGGTAGAGCGGTGTGAGCTTGCTGAACTCGGGCCGCTTCTTGGCGTCTTCGACCGGGCCGCCGTTGACGCTGTCCAGCCGGACCAGCGGGTTGAACTTCTGCCGCTGGTTGGGCTGCTCACCCTCGCGGGGCACCCGCACCGCGCCGGTCACCGCGTCGCCCCGGCGCAGTCCGTTCTTGCGGACCATGTTCATCGAGACGTAGACGTCGTGCGGGCCGGCCAGGTATCCCGACGTGCGCACGAAGGCGTAGTTGTCCAGGACGTCAAGGATGCCGGCCACTGGCTGGACGACGTCATCCTCGCGCAACTCGGTGTCGCCGCCTTCGGCGCTGCGCTCGCCGCGCCGCCGGCGGTCACGGAACCGGCGTCCGCGCCGGCCCTGACGGCCCTCGCCGTCGTCGTCCTGTTGGTTCGAGCCGCGACCCTGCTGGCCGCCGGAGCCCTGTTGGTCCCCGCCCTGGTCGCCGGAATCGGATCCGCGGTCCTCGCTCTTGTTTTCCTTCGGTCCGCGATCGCGGTTGTCGGTCTCCTCGGCGGCGGTGCCATTGCGGTTCTGCGCGTTGGCACGGTCCGACTCCTCGCCACCGCGGCCGGACGAGCCCGCCCCGCGGGTCGCGGCGCGGCGTTCCCGGCGCGGCGCGGCTTCGGGCGCCGAATCCTGCTGTTCCCCTTGGGCGGCCGGGGCTTCGGCCTTGGCTTGGTCGGTGTTGCCGGCATCGCTGTCGGTGCCGGCGGTCGGGGCGGCCGCGGCGGCAGCGCCGTTCGCCTGGCCCCGAATCTCCTTGATCGCGGCGATGAGTTCGTTCTTGCGCATGCCCGACGTCCCCTTGACGCCGGCTTGGCTCGCCAGCGCACGTAACTCGGGCAGCACCATGGTCGACAGGGAGCCCGTCGAAGCCTTGGATTTGACGTCGGGAGTGTCTGTGGTCACGGCGGTCGACAGCTGGTTGCCGTCGGTGCTTTCGTCAGCCGTGAACAGGTCCGTATCGGTCACGGATTTCCTTTCTTCCCCCGCTGATCGCGTCATAGGGGGGTTCGTTGCAGTCAGCCAAATTGCCGAGTGCGCCCAATCGACTTGCAACGGTGATCGCCTGGAGGGGCGGATAAAAAGGCGACCTCGTCCACGAGAAGAATTGGTATTGTCCCAGCGGCAAGGCAGTATTTATGCAGATGCAGATCCTGCGATTGCTGGACGATGCCGAGGATAGCCCGCATCGGTGATGGAAGCAAGCAAACCCTCCGGTGAGCCTGTGGACTATCCGGTGATCGTGGCACCCGGGCCCCAGCGAACTCCTTCGCCGGGTGTCAGCTGCATGACCTTGAATCCGTTGGCGGCACCGTAGTCCAGCGCCTCAAGGGGCAACTCCGGGTCGGTGCTCAATGCAATCACCGATGGACCCGCCCCCGAAAGCGTTGCCGACACGTTAAGACGCCGCAGCAGCCGCAGATATTCCGCCGACGCGGGCATCGCGGGGGCACGTTGCGGCTGGTGCAGCACGTCCTCGGTGGCCGCCATCAGCAGATCGGGGCGGGTGGTGAGGGCAACGACCAGCAATGCGGCCCGGCTGAGGTTGAACCTGGCATCCTCGTGGCTGACCTGGCCGGGAAGCAGCACGCGGGTCTCCGCGGTGGACGAGCGGTCCTCGGGGATCGCGCAGAACAGCCGGATGTCGGGATGCAGCGCCAGCGGCACCGCCGAATACCGAGCCCGGGCACCGGTGCCGCCGGTCCACGACACCACCGCGCCCCCCAGCACCGCCGCGGCGGCATTGTCGGGATGGCCTTCGAATTCCGACGCCAGCTGGATCAGCTGCGTTTCGCTCAAGGGCGGCGAATCCGTCTGTGCGACAATGCCATTCACCGCGGCCAGGCCGCTGACCACCGCCGCGGCGGACGAGCCGAGCCCGCGCGAGTGTGGGATGGCGTTGCGGCAACGCACCACCAGGCCGGGCGCCCGCACCCCGGCCGCGGCCAGGCCGCGTTCGACGGCGCGGACCACCAGATGCTCCGGACCCAGCGGTACCTGGTCGGCGCCCTCGCCCTCCACCTGGACGACCAGTCCGGAATCGGTTGTCTCCAAGACGATCTCGTCGCACAGCCGCAACGCCAGGCCGATACTGTCAAAACCCGGACCGAGGTTGGCGCTGGACGCCGACACCACGGCGCTGGCGACCAGCCCGGCGGGCAGCAGTCGAGTCACCGGCCGACTCTCGGAGTCGATGCGTGCCGAGCCGCCACTAGGCGAGCCCCAATTTTTCGACAACCAGGACGGGGTCCACCGGCACCGGGGACACGCTGGGCATGTCCCGCAGCGCCGTGTCGGGATCCTTGAGACCGTTGCCGGTCACCGTGCACACCACGGTCGATCCGCGGGCCACCCATCCGTCCTCGACGGACTTGAGCAGGCCGGCGATGCTGGCCGCGGACGCGGGCTCGACGAACACGCCTTCGGATTGCGCGACCAGATGGTAGGCGGCCAGGATCTCGTCATCGGTTGCGGCCAAAAACCGTCCGTTGGACTGCTGCTGCGCGGCGACGGCCGCGGTCCACGAGGCCGGCGACCCGATGCGGATGGCCGTCGCGATGGTCTCCGGATGACTGACCGGCTTGCCGTGCACCAGCGGCGCCGCGCCGGCGGCCTGGGTGCCCAGCATCCGCGGCAGCTTGTCGGCGATGCCCTCGTGGTGGTACTCGGTGTAGCCCTTCCAGTAGGCGGTGATGTTCCCCGCGTTGCCGACCGGCAGCGAGTGCACGTCCGGCGCGGTGCCGAGCGCGTCCACGATCTCGAACGCCGCCGTCTTCTGCCCCTCGATGCGCACCGGGTTGACGGAGTTGACCAGCGAGATCGTCGGGAAGTCGGCGGCCATCTTGCGGGCCAATTCCAGGCAGTCGTCGAAATTTCCGTCGATCTGAATGATTTTGGCTCCGTGCATAACGGCCTGCGCGAGCTTGCCCATGGCGATCTTGCCCTGCGGGATGAGCACGGCGCAGGTGATGCCGGCGCGCGCGGCGTAGGCCGCCGCCGAGGCCGAGGTGTTGCCGGTGGACGCGCACAGCACGGCCTGCTGGCCGCGGGCCACCGCGTCGGTGACCGCCAGGGTCATCCCCCGGTCCTTGAAGGAGCCGGTGGGGTTGAGGCCCTCGACCTTGAGATGGACCGTGCAGCCGGTCTGTTCCGAGAGCCGGGTGGCGTGAATCAGCGGCGTACCGCCCTCCAGCAAGGTGATCGGCGTCCAGTCGTCGCCGACCGGCAATCGGTCGCGGTAGGCGGCGATCAGGCCCGGCCACGGGGTGTGCGTGGCGGTGCGCGGCGTGCTCATAGGCTGGTTCCTTCTAGTCGGAGCACGCTCGTCACGCTCTGTACGACGTCCAAATCGGCCAGCGCGGCAACGGTTTCGGAGAGCGCAGCATCGGTGGCACGGTGGGTGACCACCACGATGCGGGCACCCACCCGGCGACCGCCTTCGTCCGCGACGCCCTCCTGGCGGACCTCGGCGATGCTGACCTCGCGCTTGGCGAATTCGGCCGCCACCGAGGACAAGACGCCCGGTTTGTCGGCGACGTTCATGCTCACGTAGTAGCGGGTGGAGATGAAACCCATTGGGGCGATGGGCAGTTGGGCGTACTTGGATTCCTTCGGCCCCCGGCTGCCCAGCACCCGGTTGCGGGCCGCCATCACCAGGTCGCCCGTCACCGCCGACGCGGTCGGTGCACCGCCGGCCCCCTGGCCGTAAAACATCAGCCGGCCCGCGGCCTCGGCCTCCACCACCACCGCGTTGAACGCCCCGTTGACGGTGGCCAGCGGATGCGACAGCGGCACCAGCGCGGGGTAGACGCGTGCCGAAACGCGTTGCTGGCCTTCGTCGGTGGTGATGCGTTCGCAGATCGACAGCAACTTGATGGTGCAGCCCAGCGCATGCGCGGACGCGAAGTCCGCCGGGGTGATCTTGGTGATGCCCTCGCGGTAGACGTCATCGGACTGCACCCGGGTGTGGAACGCGATGGAGGCCAGGATCGCCGCCTTCGCCGCGGCGTCATACCCCTCGACATCGGCGGTGGGGTCGGCCTCGGCGTAACCGAGTGCACTCGCGTCGGCCAGCGCGCTGTCGTAGTCGGCTCCGGTGCTGTCCATCGCGGACAGGATGTAGTTGGTGGTGCCGTTGACAATGCCGGCCACTCGCACCACCGTATCGCCGGCCAGCGACTGCGTGAGCGGGCGGATCACCGGAATCGCGCCGGCCACCGCCGCCTCGAAATACAGGTCGACATGCGCGTTTTCGGCGGCCTGGGCCAATTCTCCGGTGGACTGCGCCAGCAACGCCTTGTTCGCCGTCACCACCGACTTGCCGTGCTCGAGGGCCGTGAGGATGGCCTTGCGGGCCGGCTCGACCGGCCCCATCAGTTCGACGACGATGTCGACGTCTTCGCGGGAGACGAGCTCGTCGACGTTGTCGGTGAGCAGTTCGACCGGGACGCCGCGATCGGCCGCGACGCGTCGGACTCCGATGCCGCGCAACGCCAGCGGCGCCCCGACCCGGGCCGCGAGATCGTCGGCGCTGCCCTTGATGATGCGGACCACTTCGCTGCCGACGTTGCCGAAGCCCAGTACCGCCACGCCGACTGGCTTTCCATTACCGGACACAGTTCACCTCACTTCCAGACTCAGCAGATCGTCGACCGTTTCCCGGCGCAGAATCAGCCGTGCCCGCCCGTCGCGCGCCGCCACGACGGCGGGCCGGCAGATCATGTTGTAGCGGCTCGACAGCGAATAGCAGTAGGCCCCCGTCGCGGCCACCCCGAGCAGGTCACCGGGCCGCAGATCGCCCGGCACCCAGGTATCGCGCACGACGATATCGCCGCTCTCGCAATGCTTTCCGACGATGCGGGCCAGCACTGCCGGCGCGTCGCTGATCCGGGAGACCAGCCGGGCGTCGTACTGCGCGTCGTAGAGCGCGGTGCGGATGTTGTCGCTCATGCCGCCGTCGACGCTGACATAACGCCGGATCGCGGTCGAACTGACCTCGATGTCCTTGACGGTGCCGACCTCGTACAACGTGATGGTTCCCGGCCCGGCGATGGCGCGGCCGGGCTCGACCACCAACCGTGGGGTCGGCAGCCCCACCGCCGCCGCCTCATTGCGGATGATCGCGCTCAGCTTGGCGGCCAGTTCGGTCATTGGGGGCGGGTCGTCGGAGGCCAGATACGAGATGCCCAGACCGCCACCGAGATCGACGGTGGAGATCTGCGCGGTCTTCTCCACACCGAACTTCGCGACCACCTCTTGCAGCAGACCGAGCACGCGGCGCGCGGCCAGCTCGAAGCCGGCCACGTCGAAGATCTGCGAGCCGATGTGGCTGTGCAACCCGACCAGCCGCAGGTGATCGGCGGCAAAGACCCGTTCCACCGCCGCCATGGCCGCGCCGCCGGCCACCGACAGGCCGAACTTCTGATCTTCATGGGCGGTAGAGATGAACTCGTGCGTGTGCGCCTCGACGCCAACGGTGAGTCGTACCAACACGTCCTGGACGACGCCGGCCTCGGACGCGATGGTCTCGAGACGCTCGATTTCGGTCATCGAGTCCACAACCACATGGCCCACACCGGCTTTGACGGCGGTGGTCAACTCGACTACCGACTTGTTGTTGCCGTGGAAGGTGATTCGTTCCGGCGGGAAGTTGGCGTGCAGCGCGACCGCCAGTTCGCCGCCGGTGCATACGTCGAGCGACAGGCCCTCCTCCGCGATCCAACGGGCTATCTCGGTGCACAGGAACGCTTTTGCCGCGTAGTGAACGTAGGAGCCGCCCCCGAACGCAGATGCGATGTCGCGGCAGCGCGAGCGGAAGTCGTCTTCGTCGATGACGAACAACGGTGTGCCGTACTCCTGGGCAAGCTCGGTCACCGGGATGCCGGCGATCTGTGCGACGCCGGATTCGTTGCGAATCATGTTGCGCGGCCAGACATTCGGCGCGAGAAGCAATAGCTCCTCGGGCGACTGCGGTCGAGGAGGGTTCTCCGCAGGGCGGAGGTCTTCGGCGTGCCGCGGGCCGGCGGGATGAACGTTCACATTCTCTCCGGAGCGCTGACGCCGAGTATCGAAAGTCCGTTGGCGATGACCTGACGGGTGGCCTGGCACAGCGCCAAGCGAGCGGTGTGCAGGTCGGTGGGCTGTTCATCACCCTGGGGCAACACCCGGCACGAGTCGTAGAACCGGTGGTAGTCACCGGCGAGGTCTTCCAGGTACCGGCAGATCCGGTGCGGTTCGCGCAGCGCCGCGGCGGTCTGCAGCACCCGCGGGAATTCACCGATGGTGCGCAGCAGCGCACCCTCCTTGTCGTGGTTGAGCAATTCCAGGTGGCCGGTGTCGGCGATCAGGCCGAGTTCTGCGGCGTTGCGGGCCAGCGCCGAGAGCCTGGCGTGTGCGTATTGCACGTAGTAGACCGGGTTTTCGTTCGACGCCGACGACCACAGCGCCAGGTCGATGTCGATTGCGGTGTCCACCGACGAGCGGATCAGGCTATAGCGCGCCGCGTCGACACCGAGAGCGTCCACGAGATCGTCGAGGGTGATCACGGTGCCCGCGCGCTTGCTCATCCGCACCGGCTGACCGTCGCGCACCAGGTTGACCAGCTGCCCGATCAGCACCTCGACCGTCGCCGGGTCGTCACCGAAGGCGGCAGCGGCGGCCTTGAGCCGGGCGATGTAGCCGTGATGGTCGGCGCCGAGCATGTAGATGCACAGATCGAAGCCGCGTTCCCGCTTGTCCAGGTAGTAGGCGAGATCGCCGGCGATGTAGGCGGGTTTGCCGTCGCTCTTGATCACGACGCGGTCCTTGTCATCACCAAATGCACTGGTGCGCAACCAACTTGCGCCGTCTTTCTCGTAGATGTTGCCGCTTTCGCGCAGCCTGGCGATGGCCTGGTCGACCCGACCGCTGGTGTGCATCGACTCTTCGTGGGTGTAGACGTCGAAGTCGGTGCCGAATTCGTGCAGCGATTCCTTGATGTGGCTGAACATCAGGTCGACGCCGATTTCGCGGAATGTCTCGTGCATCTCGGCCGCGGGCAGGTCCAGCGCGTCGGGCGACTTCTGCAGCACCTGTGCCGCGATGTCGTTGATGTAGGTGCCGGCGTAGCCGTCCTCGGGAGTGGGCTCGCCTTTAGCCGCGGCGATCAGCGAGTTGGCGAATCGGTCGATCTGCGCGCCGTGATCGTTGAAATAGTATTCGCGGACCACGTCGGCGCCCTGCGTCGTGAGCAGCCGGCCCAGCGCGTCGCCGACGGCGGCCCAGCGGGTACCGCCGATGTGGATCGGTCCGGTCGGGTTGGCCGAGACGAATTCCAGGTTGATCTTGTGGCCGGCCAGCGCCGTGCCGTGGCCGAAACGGTCACCGGCATCGATGACGTCGTTGACCACCTTGGCTTGCGCCGAGGCCTCGAGGCGCAGGTTGATGAAGCCCGGGCCGGCCACCTCCGCCGAGGCGATGCCGTCGGCGGCCGCTAGCGCCTCGGCCAGCCATCCGGCCAGCTCGCGCGGATTCGTGCCGACCTTCTTACCGAGCTGCATCGCCAGGTTGCTGGCGTAATCGCCGTGGTCGGGATTACGCGGGCGTTCCACCGTGGCCGTGGCCGGCAAGGCGGACACGTCGAGGCCACGCTCGGCCAGCACCGCGGATGCGGTGGTCTTGAGCAGCTCAGCCAGGTCAGCGGGTGTCACGAGCGTCCATCCTATTGGTTGGCGTGGCCACGCCCCGAATCCATTGCGGTGACGAAGCGGCCCCCGGGATGCGTTAGTCTGTCCCGGACAGTTTCACGCCCCACGGCGCAGCGTCGATGCGTGCGCCCCCGTAGCTCAGGGGATAGAGCGTCTGCCTCCGGAGCAGAAGGCCGCAGGTTCGAATCCTGCCGGGGGCACCAGGTTACCGCGGGTCAGGCCCGCTTATGGTTTTGCTGGTTCGTTGCCACTCGTTGCGTGGCAGCAGGCGCGACGTCCCCACACCAATCCACCGTCGGCTTTGCTATTGACCAACAAATTGTCCGGCCCCGGTTTCAAAGGTCGGGCGATATTAATCCGGCGACCCCACGGCGTCTAATACGCGATATTTATTGTCGCGCGCAAGCTGGTAGTCGTATGGTGTGAGCCATCGCACTGCCGAAATGCGGCCGGGCGTGGAACTCAGCGGGTTCCGCCCGGGCATGAGGCGGGCAACATCCGTACGCCTATTCTCCGTGCAGTCGCGCGGTGATTGCATTTCGGCCGAAAGAGGGAGCATCCGTTTCATGGGAATCGAATCCGGCGCGTTCCGTGCTGACCCACCTTCCGCGAAATGCAAGATTCGACGTAAATTACCCGCTTTATTCGCCGTCACCCTCTGCCTTTCCGCGCTGAGCTGTTCGAGTTCCCGGCAGGCCGGCGCCGCGCACTCGCAGCCGCCCGCGCCGTCCACGCAAGCCGCTCAACCCGCCGTCATCAATCCGCGCCCGGGCGATGCGACGTTCGCCAACTACACGTTCCGGGATGGTGAGATGCTGCCTGAACTGCGCATTCACTATCTGACGCTGGGTCAGCCACATAGGGACGCGCGCGGCGCGGTGGACAACGCCGTGCTGCTGCTGCACTGGACGGCGGCCAGCAGCCAGGCCCTGGTGACTCAGGAATACAAGGATTCCCTCTTTGCGCCGGGCGCCCCGTACGACATCACGCGCTTCTTCGTGATCATTCCCGACGCGATCGGCCACGGAAATTCCAGCAGACCCAGCGAAAAGCTCGCGGCGAAGTTCCCGCATTACACGTATTCCGATATGGTGGACTTGCAACACAAATTGGTCACCGAAACTCTCGGCATTACTCATCTGCGGGCAGTGTCGGGAATGTCGATGGGCTGCATGAATACCTGGCAATGGGCGGAAAATTATCCGGACATGATGGATGCGGCCATGCCGGTCGCATGCTTTCCGGCGCCCATCAGTGGACGCAACCTGTTCTGGCGACGAATTATCGTGGATAGCATCAAATCCGATCCGGCCTGGGCGGGTGGAAATTATCAGCAACAACCGCCGTCGTTGATCCCGGGCATGTTATTGGCGCGGACGCTGGTGGACGGGGTGCCCGACCTCCAGGACGAGGCCCCCACCATCGACAAGGCCGATGCGCTGGTGAAGACCACCAAACAGCAGTCGGCGACCCAGGACGCGAACGACTACCTCTACACCCTCGAAGCGTCGCGCGATTACAACGCCGAACCGGACCTGGGCAAAATCAAAGCGAAGGTCTTCGCGCTCAACTTCGCCGATGACGAGTACTACCGCGACAGCCTGCAGATCGCCGAACGTGACGTGCCGAAGGTCCAGAACGGACGCCTGACGGTCCGTCCGATCTCGGCCGGTTCGACCGGCCACTCGTCGATCGCCCACCCGGCGCTGTGGAAGGCGCAGGCCGCGGATTTCATCGGCTGGTTGAATCAGGCCTGACCGCAACCACGGCCCGCGACGGTGATCGACTCGCACCCGCCGAATCCCGTTGGCCCGTCCGCGTTAGCCGGGCGACCGGGCGCATGTCGATCTCATAGATGTCGTGGGCCCGACCGATCGATCAGTCTTTCAGTTTCGTGTGCGTTCGAGTGGGACCGAGCTCCTGACCGCAGTTAGCTGATAGTTTCCATACGTATTCCTCGCGAGGCCGGAAAACCATGGGAAGAAGGCTCAATCATGAGGATCAGCGCTGTCCTTGCCGGGTTCTCCGCGTTTGCTGCAATCGCCACTCTGCCCGCCCCGTCGGCCGCGGCCGAACCGTTGACAGCGGTCGAGGAACTGAAGATGAACGGCACTTACCGCTACGCGGACGAGGACGGTGATACCGGGACCTGGACCATCGACACGACCTGCAGGCAGGTGTGCGTCGCCCACGTGTGGACCGGGCCGGGCCAGGGATTCAACGCTCCGCTACTCGACGGTCGCTACATCGTGACGCGCACCATCCCGGAGGCCGCGATCTGCAGCAACGATCTCAGCCAGCACCCGGTGACAGTTCAACAGTCCTGGGATCCGTTGACGCTCAACGGGGTTGCGATTTTCTTGGACAGCTCGGCGCCATGTGGCCTCAACGAGGCGCACGACACCTTTACCCTCACCAAACTCAGCTAGGGCCGCTCACAGCTTGGAGCTCAGCCCGGCGATCAGATTGATGGTGACCGCGAGCACGACAGCGCCCAGTAGGTACGAAATCAGCGCGTGCCGCAACACCGTGCCGCGGATGGACGTCAGGTTGATCTCGGTGTCGGATACCTGGTACGTCATGCCGACCGTGAAGGCGACGTAGGCGAAGTCGCGGAATCGCGGCGGCTCCGGGTCATGAAAATCAATCCCGCCCGGGTCGTCGGAGTAGTACAGCCGCGCGTAATGCCCGGTGAACAAGGTGTGGACGGCGAACCAGGACGCGGCCACGGTCAAGATGCCGACGACGGCGGCCTGACCGGACTCCGCGCCGGCGCGCGACGTGGCGGCCACCACGTAGCCCACCCCGCCCAGGCTCGCGATGCTCGCCGAGAGGATGACGGCGTCGGCAACCCATCGGGTCGGGTCCTCTCGTGTCGCCCAGATGCGGGTCTGGTCGGCGTTCATGCCGAAGAAGATGACCTGCGTCCACACCACATACACCCCGGCGGCGGCAATCCATCCCGCCAGGGCGAAGCGCCACCCGGCGGCATTACCCACGACGATCGCGACGACGACTCCGAGCAGCACGGCAACTGTTATCCGGACAGCGACCGTATCGCGGACCAACTTCGCCAGGGACGCCACGATCCGACCTAACCATCCGCGCGCGGCACCACATAGCAATGCGTGCCGTCGCCGCGCGGCGGTGCCCGCTCGCCGAGTTTGCCGATCGGCACACAAGCCCGGCGCGCCCCGAGCTGGATACCCGATCAGCCCGGGAAGATCCTGCGCGGGTGGACGCCAGCTCACCACGAGGCGAATTTGCTCGATTTGCCAATTCGCCTCGCGTGTCGCGTTACCCGACCGCATACTGATGCCGTCGTCTGCCCACCCCCCTCAGACAAGGAGCCGACCGTGATATCTGCTCGCAAACTGTCTTTGCTCAGTGCCCCGGCCATGGTGGCCGCGGCCTTGACATTCGGCACCGGCATCGCCATCGCCGACGACGACGCCTACCTCGCCCAGATCCAGAAGATCGGTCTAACCGGCGACAAGGACGGCCTGATCCAGCTCGGGCACCTGATTTGCGCCGACCGCAGTGCCGGCGAAACCCCCGACCAGCTGGCCCAGGTCGTGCAGAGTAAGAACCCGGGCATCAGCCTGAGCGACGCCACCGGCGTGGTGAGCGCCGCCGAATCGAACTACTGCCCTTAGAATCCGATCGGGTTGCGTCCTCCGCGCTTCATAGCCCGTGCAGCAAGAACAGGCCGTAGGCCGCGACGGACTGCGAGTCGGCGATCACGCCGGTGCGGATCATCTCCTCGACATCCGCGCGGGAGAACCACGCGCTGCGCATGTCCTGCTCCTCGGGCTCGCGCTCCGGAGGGCCCTCGGTGATCCCGGTCGCCACGAAAACCCAGCCCCGCTGGCTGGTCATTCCGGGAGCAACATCGAGGAAACCGAGCGCCTCGAACGACGTTGCGGTAAGCCCGGTTTCCTCGCGCAACTCGCGCGCGGCAAGCTCGGCAGGCGCGGACTCGGCCAAGTCGGGCGCGGTGCCCTGTGGGAACTCCCACCGACGCGCACCGACGGGATAGCGGAACTGTTCGACCAGCCGGAACCGGCTGCCGTCGTACGGCACCACCAGCGCGTAGACCGGTTTGTCGACCACGGCGTAGATGCCGGGACTGCCGTCCGCTCGGCGGATGTCGTCCTCCCGGAAGATCAACCACGGATTCCGATAGAGCTCGCGCGACGCGACCCGTTCGATGAAAGCCACGTTGCTCAGTATCGCCAACCCCCGGGGACGGCCAGATCCACGAGGTAGCGTCCGAAGCCATGCCGTCCGCAGCAGCCATCACGCAGACCGTCAACAGCTATCTCCGACATCTCGCCGAGGGCGCCACCGATCAGATCGTGAGCCTCTACACCGCCGACGCCACCATCGAGGATCCGATCGGGGCGGACGTGTTGCGGGGGCACGACGCGATCCGCGCGTTCTACGCCGCCATCCAGGATGCCAAGAAGGACACCGAACTGGCCGAAATCCGGGTCGGCCGCGACGAGGCGGCGTTCCTGTGGCATCTCACCCTCGACGCCGGCGACAGCCGCACCCGCATCTCCCCCATCTCGGTGATGACGTTCGACGACGACGCCAAGGTTGCCTCGATGCGCGCCTTTTGGTCGCCATCCGACGTCCGCGTTCTGTAGCGCCACGCGGGCGTTCGGTAGCACAAATCGGCGTCGTGGTTGATAGTCATGGCATGGCTGACCGGCCCCGACCTCGGCTCCCACCACACGGGATGTGCTGAGCATGCGACCTCACATCATCGTCAGCGGTGACGACGCGCTGGCCACGACGATCGGCGAAGAGCTGGCCAACTCGGGCGCAACCGTCGTCAAGCTGACCGATGACACCGTCGCCGACACCAAGGACGATCTCGTCGAGGCCGGAATCACGCACGCGGCGGCGGTGATCTGCGCGGATAACGACGACGCGATGAATCTCGAAATCGCCTTGCTGGCAAGGAAAGCCAATCCGACTGTGCGAGTAGCGGCCCGGCTGAGCAACGATGTGCTGCGCGAGGCGGTAGCCGTGGACAACGGACCCGGGGCCGTTCTCGACGTCGCCGAGCTCGCCGCTCCGTCGGTGGTCGAGGCGTGCCTGGCCCACACCGCGCACCCGTTCGAAGCGGCGGGCATCGAGTTCCTGGTCTCGGTCTCCGAGGCGCCCTACGATGCAACGCTGCGCGAGATCTACGCCGATCTGGCGCCGGTCGCGGTGATTCACGGCAACAACTCGCCGGTGCCGGGGTTGGTCCAGACGTGCCCGGGCCGAGACCTGAAGGTGCATGCCGGTGACTGGACGGCAATGATCGGCACCGCCGAAGAGCTTGCGGCGCGCGGCATCCGGGCGCCACGGGCCAACCCGAGGCGCACCCGCCAGCGCCGGCTGCGGCGCGCCGTCGACGCCGCCCGCGCCCTGCGCAGCGACGTCAACCCGATGTTCCTGCGGGGGTGGTCGCGGTGCTGGCCGTCTTGATCGGCTCCACGGTGTTGTTGCGCTTTTGCTATCAGCCCCAGTCGAGGATGACCTGGGTGGATGCCCTGTACTTCAGCACCGAGACGATCGCGACGGTCGGTTACGGCGACTTCAGCTTCCTGTCCCAGCCGACCTGGCTGCGTCTGTTCAGCATCACGTTGATGTTCGGCGGTTTGATCACCACCGCCGTGCTCGTCGCGTTCATCGCCGATCTGCTGATCTCGCGCCGCTTCGCCTATACGGCGGGTCGCCGTCGGGCCCGGCACCTACGCGATCACATCGTGGTCGTCGGGCTGGGCTCGTTCGGCAGCCGGGTCACCGCCGACCTGACCGCCGCCGGATACGACGTCGTGGTGATCGAGTTCGACGAGAACAACCGCTACCTTCAGACCGCGGCCGAACTCGGGGTGCCGGTGATTTTCGGGGATGCGACGCTGCGTCAGACCCTCGCCGCGGCCCGGGTAGACACCGCCCGCGCGGTGGCGGTCCTGACCCACGACGACATGACCAACATCGAGACCGGGATCGTATTGCGCGAGATGCTGGGCCCGCGGGTGATGCCGAAGGTCATTCGGTCCGCCATGCCGATCGTGCTGCGCATCTACGACCACGCACTGGGCAGCGCCATAGCCCAACGGTTCGGATTTCACGCCGTGCGCTCGACCGTCGAGCTGGCCGCGCCCTGGTTCATCGGCGCCGCGATGGGCCTGCAGGTTCTGGGAACGTTCTCGGTCGGGCAGCGCTACTTCATGGTCGGCGGCATGCGTGTCGCCTCGGGTAGCGAGCTCGACGGCCTGCGGATGTTCGAACTGTCCACGCAGACCCGCGTCATTGCGATCACGCGCGACGACTCCCCGGTCCGGCTGCACCCGCGCCGCGATGCCCGACTGCGGGCGGGCGACACCGTCTACCTCGTCGGCCCGTACCGCGAGCTGATGACGACGCTGCGCAAGGGCCAGCCGCCGCGGCGGCCGGACGTCGCCGGCGAAGCGCGCCGCCCGGCGTAGCCCTACAGGCGGGCGGCGACGTCGGCGGCGCGCCGCACCTGATCGAGGTCAGAGTTGGTCGGGATCAGCTGGACTTCGTCGGTGCCGATCTGCTCGAACTTCCGCAGCACCGCCAGCAGCTCGTCCTCGCTGCCGGCCCAGCCGGTCATCGGGGCCATCGCGTCGACGAATTCGGCCGGAATCCAATTCATGTAGCGGCGCAGGTGGCGGTGCACCTGGGCGCGCGCCTCCTCGGGAGCACCGAACGCGAACCAAAACGACGTCGCCAGATGCGGTTTGGGCTTGCCCGCTTCCGCCCATGCCTGGCGCGCCACGTCATACAACTCGTTCTGCTTGTCGACATCGAGGTCCAGGGTGGTGCCGGCCAGCCCGTCGGCCCACGCGGCGGCGCTGCGGATGGTCTTGGGACCGATGCTGCCGACCAACAGTGGCGGACCGCCGGGCTGCACCGGCGGCGGGCCGACCGGCAACACCGACTCGGTGATCTTTTCCCCGGCCCACACCCGCTTCATCACGGCGACCCGCTCGGCCATGTCGCGCATGGTCTGGGTCGCCGGGTCGGCGCCCACCGCGAGGTAGTCCTCCTGCCGGCCACCGACGCCGACGCCGACGGTCAACCGTCCGCCACACAACAAGTCGCCGGTCGCCAGACCCTTCGCCAACAGCACCGGATCGTGCAGCTGCGGGACGATCACCGTCGTCACCAACCGCACCCGGGTGGTCCAGCCGGCCAGCGCACCGAGCAGCGTGAGACTGTCGGGATTGCCGAACGCGATGCGCTCCCCCCACGCCAGCGCCGAAAAGGGTCCCTCGTCGACGGTGCGTGCCCACGTCTCGAGAAGCTGGGCGTCCAGGTCCGGCTCCATCACCGGCATCGTCATTGCTATCTGCACGCTCGCGATTCTGGCACGCCCGCAAGACGCGCTCGTTGAAGTGGGAGCATGGTCCGGTGGCCTTAACGAGTACGTCCATCGCACATGTCCGCCTCACCGTCACCGACATCGAACGATCCCGCCGGTTCTACGAGAGCGTGTTCGATTGGCCGGTGCTGCTGGAGGTTCCCGAGACCGCGGACGAGGCGACCCGCGAGCAGTTGAGCTTCCTGTACGGCGGTGTCATCTACGACCTGGGTGGCACGCTGCTCGGACTGCGCCCCGTCGCCACCGACCGCTTCCACGAGGATCGCGCCGGGCTTGACCACATCGCGTTCCGGTTGGCCAGCAGGGACGAATTAGACGCTGCTGCAGCGCATTTGGATGACATCGGCGTCCCACACGAACCCGTCAAAGACATTGGACCGTCGTACATTCTGGAGTTCCGCGACCCGGACAACATCGCGCTGGAGTTGACCGCGCCCAAGTAGCGCCGGCTCATTGTCGCGCGACCGCGGCGGTGGTTGACTGGGAAGGACTATGAGCATCAGTTTCAATCACACCATCGTGGCGGCCCGCGACAAGCGCGAATCCGCGGAGTTCCTCACCGAGCTTTTCGGCTTGCCCGGCCCGAAGCCGTTCGGCCACTTCATGGTTGTGCAACTCGACAACGGCGTGAGCCTGGACTTCGCGGACGCGCCCGAGGGTGACGACATCCGGCGCCAGCACTACGCGTTTCTGGTCTCCGAGCCCGAGTTCGACGCGATCTACGGCAAGATCCGCTCACGCGGCCTAGCGCACTGGGCCGATCCGCGGCAAAGTCGGCCGGGCGAGGTCAACCACAACGACGGTGGGCGCGGGGTGTATTTCCTGGACCCCGCCGGGCACGCCCTGGAAATCCTGACTAGGCCCTACGGCTCGGCGGGTTAATCGACCCGCGGCGCGCCGTGCCGGACGCTCTCCTGCCCCCGATAGTCGTCGGCGAGTTTCGCCACGTGCTTGGGCAGGGATCCCGACGCCACGTCGGCCAGGGTCGTCTCTTCCAGTACCGAGCGCATGCTGGCGCGCAGTGCCCGCCAGACGTCGGCCAGGGGCGCCGTGGGCCCCGAGTACGGCAGGTCGCCGAGTCCGATGTCGCGAACGCTGGCCAGCGGTCCGTCGATGCAGCGCAGCACGTCGGCAATGCTGATTTCGCTGCCCGGGCGGGCCAGCTCGTAGCCGCCGTCGCGGCCGCGGTGGCTGCGCACCAGGCGGTCGGTGCGCAGGTTGGTCAGAATGTCGACGAGGAACTGTGCGGGTATGCCCTGCGCCTGAGCCAGGTCGTCGGTCTTGACCAGCGTGCCCTTGTCCGCGGTGGCGAGCTGGATCATCGCCCGCACCGCATACTCGGCTTTCGCTGACATCCGCACCCTGAGGATTGTGCCACCCGGCCCGGATCGGGGCTGATGCTCGGGTGCGCGCGGCTAGTCCCGCAACCCAAGCAGATCGATGACGCTTTGCGCCAGTTCCTCGAGCGGGCGGTCCGGGACGAGTCGCAGATCGGGGTTTTTCGGACGCTGGTAGGGGCTGTCGACACCGGTGAAATGCGTGATTTCACCGGCGCGAGCTTTGGCGTACAAACCCTTGGGATCACGCGCCTCGCACTCGGCCAGGGGGGTATCGCAGAAGACTTCGAAAAACTCAAATCCGGCGTCGGCGTGGACTTTACGAGCCATCTCGCGGTGGTCGGCCAGCGGGCTGATGGCGGGCACCAGCACGGTCTGACCGGAATCCGCCAGCAAGGTCGCGACATGGGCCAGCCGGCGCAGGTTCTCGGCCCGGTCGGCCATGGAAAAGCCGAGGTCCGCGTTCAAGCCGTGCCGCAGGTTGTCGCCGTCGAGAACGTAAGCGGGAACCCCCTTTTCGAGCAACTTCTGTTCGACCAGCATGGCCACCGACGACTTGCCAGCTCCCGACAGTCCGGTCAGCCACACCGTCCGTCCGCGAGACGCCCGGTCTTTGGCGGTGACCAGCGACTGGTGCCGCACGGTGTTCGGGCTCGCCTTCTGTGCCGTCACATCGCGCAACACCATGCCGGCCGCGACGGTGCCGTTGGTGTGCGGGTCGATCAGGATGAACGAGCCGGTGCTGGCATTACGGGTGTACTCGTCGAGCAGCAACGGCACCTGGGTGCGCAGCGAGATGCGGCCAAGTTCGTTGAGCTTCAACGCCGTAGCGGTCTTGTCCCGGTGCAGGGTGTTGACGTCGAGCCGGTAATCCAGCGCGGTGACCCGGGCGCGGGTGGTTCGGGTGGTGTGTTTGATGACGTAGTCGCGCCCCGGCTCCAACGACGCCGCGTCGGCCATCCAACACACCGTCGCGTCGAATTCTTGGGTGACCCGGGGCTGGTTGTTGGTGCGGGCGATCATGTCGCCGCGGGAGATGTCGATGTCGTCGGCCAGGCTGATCGAGACGGCCATCGGTGGAAATGCCTCATCCACAGGGCCATTCGGGCCCTCGATCGCGGTGATCCTGCTGGTCTTGCCGACCGGCAGCACCACCACCTCGTCGCCCGGACGCATCACGCCGCTGGCCACCGTTCCGGCGTAGCTGCGGTGGTCGTGATGTTGGTGAGTCTGCGGCCGGATGACGTACTGCACCGGGAAGCGCACATCGACGAGGTTGCGGTCACCGGCGATGTACACCTCTTCGAGATGCGACAGCAAAGCCGGGCCTTCGTACCAGGGTGCCCGCCCCGATTTGGTCACCACGTTGTCGCCGTGCAGTGCGGAAAGCGGGATGGTCGCCACGTCCTGCACGTCCAAACGTGCTGCGAAGGCGTGGAATTCGTCCTTGATCGCCTCGAATTTCGCCCGATCCCAGTCGATCAAATCCATCTTGTTGACGGCCAGCACGATGTGCTGGATGCCCAGCAACGAGGCCAAGAACGCGTGCCGACGGGACTGCTCGAGCAGGCCCTGCCGGGCGTCGACGAGCACGATCACCAGTTGCGCGGTCGAGGCCCCCGTCACCATGTTCCGGGTGTACTGAATGTGCCCCGGGGTGTCGGCGATGATGAACTTCCGCCTGGGCGTGGCGAAGTAGCGGTAGGCCACGTCGATGGTGATGCCCTGCTCACGCTCGGCGCGCAGGCCGTCGGTGACCAGTGCCAGGTCGGTGTAGTCGTGGCCGCGTTCTTTGGACGTCTTCTCCACCGCGGCCCACTGGTCTTCCATCACGGCCTTGGAGTCGTAGAGCAGCCGGCCGATCAGTGTGGACTTGCCGTCGTCGACCGAGCCGGCGGTCGCGATGCGTAGCAGTGTCGTCGGTGCAGCCATCAGAAGTAACCCTGCCGTTTCCGGTCTTCCATGCCAGCTTCGGAGATGCGGTCGTCGGCCCGGGTGGCGCCGCGTTCGGTCAGCCGGGACACCGCGGTTTCGGCGATCACCTCCGAGACCGTGGCGGCCTTGGATTCGACACACCCGGTGCAGGTGACGTCGCCGACCGTGCGGAACCGCACCGTCTTTTCCAGCACCCGCTCGTCCGCCCGCGGCTGCATGTGCCGATGCACGGCCAGCAGCATCCCGTCGCGCTCGAACACCTTGCGCCGGTGGGCGTAGTAGATCGACGGCAACTTGATCTTCTCGGCGCCGATGTAGGACCAGATGTCGAATTCGGTCCAGTTCGACAGCGGGAAGACGCGGATGTGCTCACCCTTGTGGTGGCGGCCGTTGTAGAGGTTCCATAGCTCGGGCCGCTGGGCCTTGGGGTCCCACTGCCCGAACTCGTCGCGGAAGCTGAACACTCGCTCCTTGGCGCGTGCCTTCTCCTCGTCGCGGCGCGCGCCACCGAACGCGGCGTCGAACTTGTTCTCCCGAATGGCGCGCAGCAGCGTCACCGTCTGGATCGGGTTGCGCGACGGGATGGTTTCGACGACCCGGCCCGCATCGATGTCTTCCTGCACCGATGCCACCACCAGGCGCACCCCGAATTCCTCGACGAGTTCGTCGCGGGTCGCGATCACCTCGTCGAAGTTGTGACCGGTGTCGACGTGCATGACCGGAAATGGCAGCCGTCCGGGACGGAACGCCTTGAGCGCCAGATAGAGCATCACGATGGAGTCCTTGCCACCGGAAAACAGCAGCACCGGCCGCTCGAACTCCGCGGCGACCTCCCGAATGATGTGGATGGCCTCGGCCTCCAGCGAGCGCAGATGGCTCAACTCGTATTGGCCGGCCGAAGGACCCGCCGCTACCCCACTAGTCATGGCATCCTTTTATCCGGATAAACTTGGTAGAACTGACCATGTTTACGGTCATTGGCGTTTATAGAACCAGCCCGTCGCGGCGGTGTCAATGGGCAACCAGCGGCGGCCACGCACCGGACAAATCGCACCCGTGGCCGCGTGGGCGCTTCCCCAGCCGAGCATCGGTGCGCGAGCATGGGCGGATGGCCACCTCCTCGGCGCCCGCGAGCGGGCGTGACGTCATCGCGCAATTTCTCCCACAATCGCCGTTCGTCGCCAAGTTGGGCATCATCGCCGATCAGCTCGGCGACGACGAAGTCCGGCTCCGGCTGCCGTGGGATCCGTCCAACGTCACCGTCGGCGACATGGTGCACGGCGGTGCCATCGCCACGCTTGCCGACCTCACCGTCATGGCCGCCGCCTGGTGCGGCAGAGAAGCACCACCGGAATTCCGCGGCGTCACGGTGTCGATGGCGCTGGACTTCCTGGCCCCGGCTCGGGCCACCGATGCGATCGGGGTGGGCCGGGTGCTTCGACGGGGCCGCTCACTGACCAACTGTGAGGCCGAGATCGTCGACCCGGAGGGCAGGCTGATCGCCAAGGCCCTGGCGACCTACAAGGTCGGCTAGAGGTCGTTACCCGCGTACGACTGGTTGAAGCTTTTGTTGGCCAACGGGAAGTCGGGAACGATGGTGTCGGCCATGGCCACCGGCAGCGCCGGCCAGTTGAACCAGGATGGGTCGACAATCTTGGCACGGGTGATGTGAGTGGTTGCGTCTGTTTCGACGCGGTGCACGATGGTGCCGCGCCATCCTTCGACAATGCCGACGCCGCTGCTGGGTGCGGCGCCTTGTTGGTCCGCGCTCGGCTGGTATGCGATTGGGCCGCTCTGTGCTTCGACAAGGTGCTGCAGCAGCAGGGCGGATGCGGCGAATTCGTCGCGGCGCACGGTGTAGCGGGCCAGGACGTCACCGGCGGTGGCGACGACTTCGGTGATGGGCAGCTCGACGGTCGGGTGCTCGACCCGGGCGTCGGTGCGCAGGCCGCTGGCGCGGGCGACATACCCCAGACAGCCCAGCGCGGCGGCGTCTTCGGTGGGCAGCACGGCGGTGCCGGCGAACCGGTCGTAGGCGATGCCGTTGCCCAGCGTCAACGACGCCACCTCGGCCACGTCGACCGCGAGCCGTTGAATTTCCCCGGTGTCGGGAAGGCCTTGCAGCACAACGCCGCCCGGACGGATGGCGCCGCGTAGCAACCGGTGGCCGGTGACGGTGGCGTTGAGCCGCAGCAACCGTTCGCGGATGCGTTGGGCGTGTGCGTTGGCGATCCCATAGCCGATGTCGTTGGCCAGAGCACCGAGATCGGCAACGTGGTTGTAGAGCCGCTCGAGCTCGACGAGCATGGCGCGCAGCCGGTGCGCCTCGTCGGGCAGCTCGATACCCAGCGCGTCCTCGACGGCGAGGCTGTGGGCCAGGGCATGCGCGGCCGACGTATCGCCGCTGATCCGTTCGGCGAGATCGACCGCCCGCAGGGCGGAGCAGCCCTGGAACAGCTTCTCGATGCCGCGGTGGACGAACCACAACCGGGCCTTGAGCCGCACCACGGTCTCGCCCGCCACGGAAAACCGGAAATGGCCGGGTTCGATGAGGCCGGCGTGCACGGGGCCGACCGGGATCTCGTAGACACCGGGTCCTTCGACGTTGACGAACGGGAACGCGCCGGCGGTAGCGAAATCGGGTGCCGGCCCGGCGTCGGCGCGCATGGGATGCCAGTCGGGCCAGTGCGCGTGGCGGACCAGGCGACGCGGCTTGGGGTGACCGACGGGGCGGATCCCGTACAGGTCCGCCATCTCGCGCTCGAACCGGCTCGCCGGAAACGATACCGAGGCCAACGACCGGATGCTTGGATTATCAATCGGCACAATGCACTCCAGCTCGACGCGACGGTCGGGCCGGCCGGACAGAAAGAGATAGACCACGCGCAGACTGTCCATGTCGTCGTGCGCGGCGACCAGCGCCAGTCGAAACGAATCGTCCAGCAGTTGTTCGGCCATCCCCATGAGATCGTGCTGGGAAACCCTGTGCCGCAACCAGTTCCGGTTCACCGGGCGGCTCCGACGGTATCGGCGGCGACGGTGAACAGGTGGGTGAGCGGGCCGGCCGTCACGCCGAGGCCGGTACTGACGGCGATGCCGAGGATCAGCACCGTTGCCGCCGTCACCGGCACCGCAAGCGTGGGCGCACCCGCGGCGGGCGTGCCGAGCAGGACTCGCCCCGAGTTGCGGGCCAGCGCGGCGAAGGCGATCGCGATCAGCAGCATCGCCACGCCCAGCACCCAGGCCAGCCGGGCACCGGCCAGCGACCGCGCAATCGCCAGCTCGCTGGCGAACATCGCGAACGGCGGCAAGCCCAGCAGCACGATCAGTCCAGTGCCGAACGACAGGCCGACCAGCCGCGACCGGCGCATGACGCCGGTGATATCGGCGATCGCGGTGGAGTCGTGCGCGGCCTGCAACTGGCCGCCCGCCAGGAACAACACGGTCTTGGCGACCCCGTGGGCGAGCACATGCAGCAGCAGCGCGGAGATCGCCAACGTGGTCCCGGCGGCGGCAGCGATTGCGATCAGCCCCATGTTTTCCATCGACGAGTACGCCAGCATCCGCTTGATGTCGGCGGTGACGGTCAGCATCAGGGCAGCGACCAGCAGCGTGGCCAGCCCGACCACCAGCAGGCCGCCGCGCAGGAAGGCGGGTCCGGTGGCAGCGTCGATGATCGTCCGCAACCGGATGAGCACCGAGAACGCGACCGACAGCAGCACCCCGCTCATCAGTGCGGACACCGGCGCGGGGGCTTGGCTGTGCGCGTCGGCCAGCCAGGTGTGGAACGGGAAGAGCCCGGCCTTGGCGCCGTAGCCGATCAGCAACAGTCCCCCGGCCAGCCGCGCGACCGCGGGATTCAGGCCGCGGGCATGCGCGGCAAGGACGTCAAGGTTCAACGCGTGCGCGGCGGGCGCCCCCGCGTAGCGGGCGGCGAAGTAGAGCAGCACGGTGCCCAGGAATGCGACGGAGATACCGACCGAGCAGATCACGACGTACTTCCAGGTGGCTTCCAACGCGGTGCGGGTGCGGCGATGCCCCACCAGGAAGGCGGTGATCACGGTGGTGGCCTCGATCGCCACCCACACCACGCCAATGTTGTTGGCGCACACCGCCAGAACCATTGCCGCGAGGAACGCCGGCGTCAGGACCCCATACAGCCGGGCACCAGGTTGATCGACGTGGCCGCGGGCGAGCTCGTGGTCGATGTAGGAAATGCTGGCAAAGGTGGCCAAGGTGCCGACGGTCCCGATGACGATCAGCATCGTCACCGTCAGCGCGTCGACACGCAGCAGCCCGCCGAGGCTGAACCGGGCACCGGACCCGACGCCGAACCCCAGCGCCGCGCCGCACCCGAGCACGGTGACCGCGGACAGCACGGTCAGCGCCGCAGTCGCGTGGCGCCAGCCGCCGGCCAGGGCGGCGAGCGACGCGACGAGGGGCGCCAGGATGGCGGTGAGCAGCAACGCGGTCATCAGTCGCGCAGCTCCTGCAGCTTGTCCAGGTCTGCATCGCCGAAAGTGTGACGCAGCCGCCCGGTCAGCACGCCGATCACGATGACGGCGAAGAGCACATCGAGTGAGGCTCCGAGTTCGACAATCAACGGCACCCCCGCCGTGAGTAGGAACGCGGTCGCGGCAATCCCGTTGTCCAGCATCAAAAATCCGACCGCCTGCGAGACGGCATGCAGCCGCGTGGTCAACACGAAAAGCGCAATCAGCACCACCGCGAACGCGGCGGGCACGGCATTGGTGCTGGGACCCGGTTGCAGGTCCACCAACGGCGCGGTGATCGCGAACGCGGCGACGGTCAAGCCGCCGGTGAGCAGCAGCGAGCTCGTGGTGTTGATCAGCGGCGTGGCCTCGCGGCGCGCGGCGACTTCGGCACCGACCACGCGGCCGAGCAGCCACGGCAACACCCCCGCCCGCAGCACCAGCACGGCGACGGCCACTCCGATGAGTGCGAGATCGTGGTCGTGGATGCCGCGCAGCGCCGGGATGGCGGTCAGTGCCAGGCCCTGCCAGGCCAGCAGATGCACGATGGCGGACAGGTCGCGGCGCCAGACGATCAGAACAGCGGCCAGCACCAGCCCGCCCGCGGCAAAGTCGACCAGGGTGGAAAAGTTGGTGTCGGTCATCGCTGGGGCCTCACGTGCGGACGGTGAAGAAGTTGGCGGCGGTGACGGCGAGCAATGCCAGCAGGAATGAACCCGCCAACAGCTCGGGCACCCGGAACAGGCGAAGCTTGGCGACGAAGACCTCGAATGTCGCGAGCAGCGCGGCCAACACCGCCACCTTGATTACTATCGCCGCCACGCCCGTGACCACCTGCAGCGCCGTCGGCGTGGCGCCGGCAATCCCCCACGGCAGGAACAGGTTTGCCAATAACGCCAGCAACACCGTCAGCCGCATCCCGGACGCCCATTCGACCAGCGCCAACCGAGGACCGGCGTACTCGAGAACCATCGCCTCGTGCACCATGGTCAGTTCCAGATGCGTTGCCGGGTTGTCGACCGGCAGCCGTCCCGTCTCGGCGACGATGACGATCACCAGCGCGACGAAGGCGAGCACCGCGGTCAAGGACAGGACGTGATCGGGGTGGGTGACCGTACTTGTCACCAGGGCACCCAGATTGGACGATCCGGCCGGAATGGACAGCGCGAACACCGCCAGCAGAATCGTCGGCTCGACCAGCGCGGCGATGGTGATTTCGCGGCTTGCGCCCATACCACCGAACGAGGTCCCCGTGTCGATGCCGGCCAGGGTAAGCGCGACGGTGCCCAGGAAAAGCAGGCCGACCACGGCGAACAGGTCGGCGCTGAAATCCAGGGGCGACCCGGTCGCGACAATCGGCGCGATCGCCGCGATCAGCAGGGCGGTGCCGGCGACGACCGCGGGCGCGGCGGCGAACACGATTGTCGTACCGATTGGCCTGACGTGTTGCTTACCAAGCTGTTTGATCAGATCGCGGCACGGCTGCAGCAATCCGCCGCCCGCGCGGCCCTCCCAGTGGGCGCGCACTTGACGCGTCACACCGACCACCAGCGGCGCGCCGGCCATCACCACGCCGAGCTGAGCCGCCCCGGCGACGTAGGACATCGCGTTCACTTGGCCGCCACCAACACGATCAGCACGCCCAGCGCACCGTAGGCCAAGTACAGGTGCACGCTTCCGGTGTGGGCCCGCCGCATCAGGCCGGCCACGGCGCCGACGGCGGCGACCACCGGGGTGTACAAACGCTGTTCGATCGCGTCGGTGATCGCGGTCCGGTAGGCGATCCTGTCGACCATGTACCGTGACTCGGCCGTCGGGGTGACTTCGATATCGGTGTCGGGGCGCAGCACGTCGGCGAAAACTCGCTGCAACGGCTCGGCGAAGGACGTGGCCGTGTATTGCATGCGCTCGGTGAGATCGTCTGCGCCACAAGCCCATAACGGCCGCACGACCGGTGCCGGTCGGCGCCGCGAACGCAGCCGGGCCAACCCGGACGCCAACAGCGCGGCGCCGACCACGCCCGCGACGATCACGCCGGGCGCGATCGAGCCGGGCAGGCCGGGTAGTCGCACCACGGTGCCGAAGTCGGTGAACCCGACGGCCTTTCCGAACGGCAAGGTTGCGACGGTCGTCCGCACCACCGGAGCGAGGACGCCCGGCGCCACCGCGAGTATCAGGCAGGCGCCCGCCGCGGCCGCCATGCCGGCACGCATGCTGATCGGCGCCTCGGCCGCGGCGGCGGCCTGGCTGGAGCGGGGGCGGGCCAAGAATCCGATTCCGAATGCTTTTGCCATGGCGGCGACGCTCAAGCCGGTGGCGAGTGCGACCACGCCGACCGCCAATGGTGTCGTCAAAGCCACCATCGGGTCGTGTGCGGGCGGGGCGTGAACCAGGGACTGCACCAGTAGCCACTCGCCGACGAAGCCGGCGCCGAGCGGCAGCCCGCACGCACCCAGCGCAGCCACCCCGAAGCACACGGTCGTGCTCGGCATCCGGCGGACCAGTCCGCCAAGCAGGTCGAGGTCTCGCAGGTGTGTCGCGGCCAGCACCGATCCGGCCGCGAGGAATCCCAGGCTCTTGAACGCCGCGTGCGCCATCAGATGCACCACCGCGGCGGCCGCGGCGATGGTCGCCGGACCGTAGTCACCGCTGTCCGCGAAAAGCGTTGCGGCACCAAGTGCCAACGTCACCAGGCCCATGTTCTCCGTCGTCGAATACGCCAGCAGCCGTTTGATGTCGGTGGCCACCGAGGCCTGCAGCACCCCGTAGAGCGCGGAGATCCCGCCGACGGCCATCAGCGCTAGCCCCCACCAGCGCGGGCCCGGTCCGAGCAAGCGCAGGTCGAAGCGCACGATGCCGTAGATCCCCAGGTTGACCATCGCCGCACTCATCAGTGCCGACACCGGGCTGGGCGCTTCGGGATGGGCCCGTGGCAGCCAGGCATGCAGCGGCACCAAGCCCGCCTTGGACCCGAAGCCGACGAACGTCAGCACGAACACGGCGGCGCGGACCCCGCCGGATGCCCCGGTGAGTTGGGTGAGCCGGTCGGATCCGCCGGACGCCGCGAGCACGATCAGCCCGACCAGAATGGCGACGAACCCGAGCTGAGTCATCACCGCGTAGGACAGACCAGCCGAACGGACCTGTGCGCGGGTGTATTCGGACAGCACCAGGATCAGCGACGTGATCGCCATCAACTCCCACGCCACCAGAAAGGTCGGTACCGATCCCGCGGCCGGCACCAGCTCCATCGCGGCGACGAACACCGGCAGCACCGCGAGCGTGACCCCGCCCAGCTGCTCACGTCTGGCGTACCCGATCAGGTAGCAGCCCACCGGTACGGCGACCGCGCCCGTCAGCGCGAGAAAGAAACCGCCCAGTGGGTCGAGTTCGATCCGCACCCCGGACAGCGGCAGCAGCCAGTCGAGTTGTACCGGGCGTAGCAAGCCGAACATGGCCTGCAGGCCCAGCCACAGCCCGACCAGGCCCACCGCCGACGTCGCCAGCCCGCCGGCGGGCGCACCGAAACCCAGGCGTGGCAACATGTTTGGCGTCGAGGCGGGAACGACGGTCGGTGTGGTAATCGTCACTTCCCGGTCACCGATCGCAGGGCCGCCACGATTTCGGCGGGGGTGGGCGGGCAGCCCGCAATCTCGACGTCGACGGGCACCACCTCGCCCACCGAACCGGCGACGGCGTACGCATCCTTGAACACCCCTCGGTTCAAGGCGCAATCGCCGCACGCGATCACCACCCGTGGGTGTGGCGTCGCCGCAAGGGTGTTGCGCAGCGGCTCGGCCATGTTGCGCGTGACCACCCCGGTCACCAGCAGCGCATCGGCGTGGCGGGGCGAGGCCACCAGCCGGGCCCCGAATCGTTCCGCGTCGTACACCGGGCCGAACGCGCCCGAAACCTCCACCTCACACCCATTGCACGACCCCGCGTCCACGTGCCGGATCTGCAATGAACCTTTCACTCCCGCAGGCGGTTCGGTTGCCGATGGCGGTGCCGCCGGCGCGGGTTCCACGATCCGGCCGACACGACGGATTTTGGCGAGCCAACCCATGGCGCTAATGGGCCGCGGGGCCGGTGCGCAAATCCTCGAGCACCGCGATCCGATCGGTAAGCACCCGCGCCAGTACCTGGCGAGCCACCGCGAGCAACTCGGCGATATCGGGTGAGGCGATCGAGTAGGTCACGACATTGCCGTCGCGGTCCGCGACGACGACTCCCGCGCGCCGCAACACCGCCAGCTGTTGGGATAGATTCGATGCCTCGAGTCCGACATCGGACACCAACAACTCGCCGACCGAGCGGTCCCGCTCCACCAGCAGCTCGAGAATCCTGATGCGCGCCGGGTGCCCGAGGGTCTTGAAGAAGTCGGCTTTGAGCTTGTAAAGGGGCTTCGATTCCAGCGTCGCTCCTGAAGACTTCAATACTTGTGCAATTGATCAGTTGAAGAACTCATCATACGGCCTGGCCGTTGGCGGTGTGGCCCGGGGCCGACGCGACCGGGGCACCGCGATCCCAGCCGGCCCGCGCCGGTCTCGCTAACCTGTCCCAATGCGATGCAGGCAGGCCGCCCGGGCATGATCCGGTACCTCGCCCGACGGTTCCTCAACTACGTCGTCCTGCTGGTGCTGGCGTCCTTCCTGACTTTTCTGTTGACCTCCCAGACGTTTCATCCGCTCGACAGTTTCGTGCAGCGCCATCCGACGCCGCCACCGGAGGCCATTCACGCCAAGGCCGTCGCGCTGGGCTTGGACAAACCGGTGGTGCTTCGCTACGCCCACTGGATCGGGGGTGTGATCCGCGGTGATTTCGGGATGACGGTCAGCGGCCATCCGGTCTCCGAGGAGCTATGGCGCCGGGTCGGGGTGAGCCTGCGGTTGGTGGTGACGGGTTCGGTGCTGGGCACCCTGATCGGCGTCGTCGCGGGCGCCTGGGGCGCGGTGCGGCAATACCGGCTCAGCGACCGGGTAATCACGGTGTTGTCGCTGATCATCTTGAGCATCCCGTCGTTCGTGCTGGCCAGCCTGCTCATCCTGGGCGCACTGCGGGTCAACATGCTCGCCGGCGTCGGGATCTTTCAATACACGGGTGAGACCTCGCCGCTGCCGCCCAGCGGAACCGTGGACGAGCTGATCGGGCGGTTGCAGCACATGGTGCTGCCGACGCTGACGCTGGCGTTGGGCGCGATCGCGGGTTTCAGCCGCTACCAACGCAATGCGATGCTCGACGTGCTCGGCGAGGACTTCATCCGCACCGCGCGGGCCAAGGGTTTGACCCGTCGGCGCGCGCTGTTCAAGCACGGCCTGCGTACCGCGCTCATCCCAATGGCCACGTTGTTCGCCTATGGCGTGAGCGGGCTGGTCGTCGGCGCGGTGTTCGTCGAGAAAATCTTCGGCTGGCACGGCATGGGCGAATGGGTGGTGTCGGGAATCGCGACCCAGGACGCGAACGTCGTCGCGGCGATCACGCTGTTCTCCGGCGCGGCAGTGCTTTTGGCGGGCCTGCTGTCCGACGTCATCTACGCGGCACTGGATCCGAGGGTGCGGGTGTCATGACCACGCGCACCGGCGTCGACCCGGCCGCGACGTTCACGTCGCGCCGAAACTTGTTGGTTCGCCGCTTTCTTCGCAATAGGCCGGCCGCGGCCGCACTGGTCCTGCTGGCGCTGGCATTCGTCGGTTGCTACGCATTGCCGCCGCTGTTGCCCTACAGCTATCTCGATCTGGACCTGCACGCGCTGCTGCAGCCGCCGTCGACGCGGCACTGGTTCGGCACCAATGCCCTGGGACAGGATCTGCTGGCCCGCACCCTGACCGGGATGCAGAAATCGCTACTGATCGGCGTATGCGTTGCCGTGATCTCGACCACCATCGCCGCGACCGTCGGATCGATCGCCGGTTATTTCGGGGGCTGGCGGGATCGCACGCTGATGTGGCTGGTGGATCTGCTGCTGGTGGTGCCCAGTTTCCTGCTGATCGCCATCGTCACGCCGCGCACCAAGCAGTCGAACAGCGTTCTGTGGCTCATCGTGTTGCTCGCCGCCTTCGGCTGGATGGTCAGCTCACGGATGGTGCGCGGCCTGACCATGAGCTTGCGAGAGCGCGAATTCGTCCGCGCGGCACGGTATATGGGCGTTTCAAGTCGGCGGGTGATCGTTCACCACATCGTGCCGAACGTGGCCTCGATCCTGATCATCGACGCCACCCTGAACGTAGGTTTCGCGATTCTCGCGGAGACCGGGTTGAGCTTTTTGGGGTTCGGCGTTCAGCCGCCGGACGTCTCACTGGGCACCCTGATCGCCGAAGGCACGCCCTCGGCGACCACGTTCCCCTGGGTTTTCCTGTTCCCGGGCGCGGCGTTGGTCGCGATTGTGTTGTGCGCGAACCTCGCCGGTGACGGACTGCGCGACGCCGTCGATCCGTCCGCGCGGCCCGTCCCCCGCAAGCCACGCAAGAAACGAAAGACGGCGGGGCGGCCGCGGTGAGCGCCCTGCTGCAGGTGACCGATCTCGGGGTCACGTTCGACACCGGGGACGTGCGGGTGCCCGCCGTGCGCGGCGCGACGTACCACATCGATCCCGGCGAAGTGCTGGCCATCGTCGGCGAATCCGGCTCGGGCAAAAGCACCGCGGCCATGGCCGTGGTCGGGCTGCTGCCGGAGTACGGACAGGTTTCGGGATCGGTGCGGTTGCAGGGCCGGGAGCTACTCGGGCTTCCCGACCAGGCGATGTCGCAGATCCGCGGCAAGACGATCGGCACCGTGTTCCAGGACCCGATGTCGGCGCTGACGCCGGTCTACACCGTCGGGGACCAAATCGCCGAAGCCATCACCGTCCACCACCGCGACGTCGGCCGGGCAGCCGCGCGCAAGCGGGCGGTGGAGCTGCTCGAGCTTGTCGGCATCGCGCAGCCGGACCGCCGGGCGAAAGCATTCCCGCACGAGTTGTCCGGTGGCGAGCGGCAGCGGGTGGTCATCGCGATCGCGATCGCCAACGATCCGGATCTGCTGATCTGTGACGAGCCGACCACCGCGCTCGACGTGACGGTGCAGGCGCAGATTCTCGACGTGCTGCGGACGGCCCGCGACGTCACCGGCGCCGGTGTGCTGATCATCACCCACGATCTGGGGGTGGTCTCGGAGTTCGCCGACCGCGCGATGGTCATGTACGCCGGGCGTGCCGTCGAGATCGCGACGGTCGACGCGCTGTACCGAGACCGCCGCATGCCCTACACGGTTGGGCTGCTCGGGTCGGTACCGCGGTTGGATGCCGCGCAGGGCACCCGGCTGATCCCGATTCCGGGCGCACCGCCCACCGTCGCCGAGCCGGTGCCCGACGCCTGCCCGTTCGCGCCGCGCTGTCCGCTGGTGATCGAAGAGTGCCGTGCTGCCGAACCGCCGTTGCTTCCCGTCGCGGACGGGCACCGGGCGGCCTGCATTCGCACCGACGACGTCGCGGGTCGCAGTGCCGCCGAAATCTTCGCCGTGTCAACGCATCCGAGCGGCGCGGCCGCGGCGGACGGCGAACGCGACGTGGTGCTACGGGTCACCGACCTCGCCAAGACCTACCCCCTGACCAAGGGCGTCATCTTCCGCCGGAGGATGGGCGAAGTACGGGCCGTAGACGGCATCAGCTTCACCTTGGAGCGCGGCCGCACGTTGGCGATCGTCGGGGAGTCCGGGTCGGGCAAATCGACCACGTTGCAACAGATCCTGGAACTGGCACCTCCGCAGTCGGGCGCTGTCGAGGTGCTGGGCGCCGACGTGGCGGGGCTGAGCCCGCAGCGCCGCCGCGCGCTGCGACGCGACATCCAGGTGGTGTTCCAAGATCCGGTAGCGTCGCTGGATCCCCGGCTTCCCGTTTCCGAGGTCATCGCCGAGCCCCTGCAGGCGAACGGGTTTCGTAAGAGCGAGGCCGACGCGCGAGTCGCGGAGCTGCTGGACATCGTCGGCCTGCGGCACGCCGACGCCGCGCGCTACCCGGCCGAGTTCTCCGGCGGCCAGAAGCAGCGGATCGGCATCGCGCGGGCGCTGGCGTTGCGGCCCAAGATATTGGCGCTCGACGAGCCGGTATCGGCGCTGGACGTGTCGATCCAAGCCGGGATCATCAACCTGCTGCTCGACCTGCAGGACCGCTTCGAGTTGTCATATCTGTTTGTCTCGCATGATCTTTCGGTCGTCAGGCATCTGGCACATCGCGTTGTGGTGCTCTATCGCGGCGCTATCGTCGAGCAGGGCGACAGCGACGAGGTTTTCACCGATCCACAGCACGAGTACACCCAGCGGCTGCTGGCCGCGGTTCCGCGAGCGCATCGGTGATGTCGCGGCTGGTTAGCATCGGCAGGGTGACGGTGATGCCGAGGACCCGCAAGATCGCGGCGCTGGCGATGGCGTCGGTGCTGCTGGTCGCCGGATGCTCCACCGGTTACCAGGACCTGCCCGAGACCCGGGCCGCGCAGCTCGGCGCGGACAGCGACATCAACCCGCAAGATCCCGCCACGCTGCGGGAGGGTGGCGACCTGCGACTACCGCTGACGGCCTTCCCGGACAACTTCAACCAGTTGAACATCGACGGCAACACCTCCGACACCGCCGCGGTGCTCGGGGCCACGCTGCCGGGGGCGTTCATGACCCAGCCCGACGGGACGCTGCGGCTCAACACCGACTACTTCCTCGGTGCCGAACTGACCGGCACCAACCCCCAAACCGTCACATACACAATCAATCCCAAGGCGACCTGGAGCGACGGCACCCCGATCACCTGGGAAGACCTCAAGTCCGAAGTCGAGGCGTGCAACGGTCACGACAAGCGGTACCTGATCGCCAGCCGGGCCGGCTTCGAACGCGTGCGGTCGGTGACCCGCGGAGTCGACGACCGGCAGGCGGTGGTCACCTTCTCCGTTCCATATTCCGAATGGCGGGGGATGTTCGCCGGGGGGATACAGCCCCACCGCATGACGGCCAATCCGGAGGTCTTCAACACCGGTCAGCTCGAGCGTCCGGGGCCGTCGGCCGGCCCGTTCATCGTGTCCACCATCGACCGGACCGCCCAGCGCATCGTGCTGACCCGCAACCCCCGCTGGTGGGGCCGCAAGCCACGGCTGAACTCGATCACCTTCCTGGTGCTCGACGTGTCGGCGATCATCCCCGCGTTGCAGAACAAGGCGATCGACACGGCGGGCATCACCACGCTCGACGATATGGTGACCGCCCAACGCACACCGGGCATCGTGATCCGCCGCGCGCCGGCCCCCACCTGGTTCCACTTGACCTTCAACGGCGCCGCGGGGTCGATCATGGCCGACGAGCGGTTGCGGCTGGCGATTTGTCAGGGCATCGACCGCCAGGCCATCGTCGACGTCGTCCAGCACGGGCTGACCACCCATCCCACGCCGCTGAACAACCACATCTATGTGGCCGGCCAGGTCGGATACCAAAACAACAGCGCACCAGGCGATTACAATCCGGACAAGGCCCGCCGCGACCTAGATGCCATGGGCTGGAAGCTGCACGACGGGGTGCGGGAGAAGGACGGCAAGCAGCTGATCGTGCGCGACGTGCTGTTCGACGCGCCGGCCAACCGCCAGGTCGCGATGGTCGCGCAGAACAGCCTGGCGCAGATCGGCGTGAAGCTGGTCCTCGACGTCAAAGCCGGCAACGGTTTCTTCAGCCAGTACATTGGCGTCGGCGATTTCGATATCGCCCAGTTCGGGTGGGCGGGCAATGCGTTCCCGCTGTCGGCGCTTCCGCAGATCTACACCTCGGACGGCGACAGTAATTTCGGCAAGATCGGCGACGCCGCGATCGATGCAAAGATCGCCGAGACGCTCTCGGAGCTGGACCAGGACAAGGCCCGGGCGCTCGCGAATCAAGTGGACTCGATGATCTGGCGGGAGGGGTTCAACCTGCCGCTGTTCCAGTCGCCCGGCAACCACGCGGTGCGCAGCGATCTGGCCAACTTCGGTGCACCGGGGCTTGCCGACATCGACTACACCGCAATCGGATTCATGCGGACTTGACCCGCCGCTGCAGCGGCAGGGCCGGTAATGCACCCTCGACGATGGCCGCCGCCCGCACCGCCTTCCACAACACCCGCAGGGCGGGACGCGCCGGCAGCATATCCAGCGCGGGTCCCCGTCCGGGTAGCGTGTCGATGTCGCCGCGGCACACCGCCGCGGCGACGGCCAGCGCGGCCGGCTCACGAAAATCCAGCACGCTGTGCGCCGTGGCGGGCAACGCCAGCAGCACCGCGCCGGGTACCAGCGACGCCACCCGCTCGGCCACCGCGCGCGGCGTCACCAGATCTCGGCCGCCGGATATCACGACCGTGGGCCAGTTGAATTTCGGCATCTCGCTTACCAGATCATAGGGTTCACTCTCGAAAGCCTCTGTTACATCCATGATTTCGCGCATCGCAGCGGCGGGATCGAACGGCAGGCCATCCGGTTCGGCCGCATAGTCGAGTTCGCGGAACGCGATGCGGCTGACCAGGTCGACCTCGTGGCGGTAGGCCACGTTGAGGCTGACGATTGCGGACATACGAGACAGGGCCCACCACAGGAGTTTTCGGCCGCTCAACAACAGGTCCAGTTCACGGTCCAGCAGCGACGCCCCACCGTAGGCGTAACTGGTGGTGGCGATCTCTGCCGCCGATCCGGCCAACAGTCCCGCGTCGACCAGCTTGCGGACTTTTGGCACCAGCGCGGCGGTTTCCGGTGTACCGCCGTCGAAGAGCAGGCCGCGAACCGCGTCGCGGACCAGCACGATGTCGTGGCGCGACAGCAGTGGCGAATCGAGAATCATCGCGTGCACCCGGCCGGGGTGACGCACGCCCAGACCGGCCGCGATGTAGCTGCCGTAGGACGTGCCGTAGGTGACGGTGGAGTCGACCCTGGCGTCGTCGAGTACGGCGGCGATGTCGTCCACCACTTGGTCGACGGTGATCGCTTCGGGCGGTAGGTCGGCGCCGGAGTCGTCCTGCCGCGACATTCCGATGCCGCGATGTTCGATCATGATGACGTCGAGCCCGGCGTTGGCCGCGCGGCGGCGCAACCCCTTGTAGACCTGTAGCGAGGCCACACCCGGACCACCGGGGACGATGACCAGCGGATGGGCGGACTTGCGTCCGGTGCGCACGTAGTACAGATCGAACTCGTCGGGGCTGCCCGGAAAGATCGGCCGCCGGACCGGGCGGACGCCGGGCATTCCGGCAAGCTTCTGCCGCACCCGACGCCGTTTCGCGTGTATTGCCATCGCCGCTTATTCTGCCTAGCCCGACGGCGATCAGCAGCACGGCGCTCGGCGCCGCTCGGGTTGTCGTCCTAGACCGTCAAGTCGATGCGGTGCGCACCCTTCACGCCGTCGTAGCGGTCGGGGCTGCAGGTCAATACGATCACCTGCCCGTGCGCGCCGACGGTGTCGAACACCTCGCCCATCTTGGCGAGCCGGTCGGGGTCGGTGAAGCCGAGCGCGTCGTCGACCACCACCGGGACCGCGTCTTCCTTGGCGACCAGGGCGGCACCGGCGAGTCGCGCCAGGATCCCGAGTTGCTCCTTGGCCCCACCCGACAGCGAGTCGTAGGGCACCGTGACGCCGTCGAGGGTTCGGCTGCGGATGCAGAGGTCGCTGTCGATGTCGACTTCGAAAGTCGGCCCGAACACCGGACGACCGAGCCGCTGCAACTCCGTGCGATACGGCTCGACATAGCCCAACCGCGTGGTGTCGCGGTGGCGCGACATCACCGACCGCAGCAGCTGTGCGGCCCGGGCCCGGCTGCCGATCCGTGCGTGCTGGCTGGCCGCATGCTCACGCTCCGTCTGCGCGGCATCGAGCTGGCCCTGCCGGCCTTCACTGCCGAAAACCGAGAGCTCGATGGCCAATTCGCGCAGCTGCACGGTCGCCTCATCGTGGCGGCGGCGCAGCGATTCGGCGGCCTCGGTGGCCGCGGCCAGTTCGGCCGTCACGGCTTCCGGCGCCGCGGCGGCCAGTTGCCGGTCCAGTTCGTCGGCCCGCTGCTGCGCCGCCGCTGCGGCGCGTTGGCCGGTCTGTGCCGACGCGGCCAGGTCCTCGTCGCTCACCGAGGAGCGCTCGTGAACGAGCTGGTCGGCGGCCCTGCTGAATTCGGCTTGCTGGGTCGCCACGTCGTTGCGTAACACCGTTGCGGTGGTGGAGGTTTCGGTGAGTCGGGTGTCGGAGGCCACGGCGTCGCGACGGCGGGCCTCGCAGTCGGCGGTCGCGGTGAGCAGGGCTGCTTGCGCGGCGTCGAGTTCGGCGCGGGCGGTGTCGATATCGACGGCGAAAAGGTCGGGCTCGGCCGGTTGATCGGCACGCAGCCGGGCCAGCCGTTCCCGTAGCAGGTCGATGTCGTCGTCGCCACACACCCCGGACAGGGTCGCGGTCAGTTGATCGCGGCTGCTCTGCAATTCACGGCGACGCTGGTCGGCCGATCGCGCGGCGGCCAGATCAGCGACCCCACCGGCCGCCAACGCGGCAGCCAATTCATGTTGTGCCGCAGCGTGTTTCGCCTGAACGTCGAGCGCGGTCGCGCCGGGGGTGATCCGCGCGGTCAGCACACCGGGAATCTCGATCTCGGTGGGACCGGTGCAAGTGGTGGACCAGGTCTTTCCGGCCGCCAACGATACGTGGTGTTGCCCGACGATGAGTTCGGTCGCGGCGACGGCGGTGAAGTCGATTGCCGCAGAGATTAACTCGAGCTGGTCGCCGGTCCGGTCGACGGCCGCGGCGGCACTTTCGATCCGCCCAAGCAGCTCCTCGGTGACGACGATCCGGTCCAGCTCGGCGGTGATGCGGTCGCGGTCGCGCTGGATCGTGTCGATCTTGGCCAGTCGTGCGGCCAGGCGATCGATCTCGTCGCGGCCGCACAGTTGATCGACGGTGTGCCGTGCAACATCGGCCCGGGCCTGCAGGTCGGCCACGACCTGGGTGGCCTGCCGCAGCGCGGCCCCGGCCGCGTCGGCCTCGGCACGCGCCGCGGACTCGGCCTCCACGGCTTGCTGTGCGGCGGCCTCCGCGGCGGCGACGGCCGCTGCGCGGGCGTCGATGTCGGCCACCAGTCGCAGCCGCCCGGTGTGTGCGGCGGTGGCGGCGTTGCTGGTGGCGGCCGCGGCGGACGCGACCAACGTGGCTTCCCGCGCTTGGCGGGTGAGGTCGGCGATCTTGTCTGCCGCGGCCCGTGCGCAGGCCAGTCGCGGCCCCGTCGCGACTTGCAGCTGCGACAACTCGGCGACCTGCGCGGTCAGCGCGGCGTGGCGACGCACCCGGTCGTCGACCTCGTCGACCGCCGCCTGGCACTCGGCAACGGCGGCCTCCACCTGGTCCAGCCGGGAGATGGCCGTGGCCCACTCGCCGGTGGGCCGTCCGGTGCCGGTGAAATAACGGGCATATTCCGCGTCGATCCGCTCGATCAGCAGTGGCTCGTTGCCCGACAGCGCGGCCTGGTCGCCGGCCGCGACGTCGAGTGCGCGCGACAGCGCATCGCAACCGGACAGGTCGACCGGGGAGGTCGAGGTGGCCTGCAGGACGCGCTGCGCATGCCACAGATCGTTGTCCACCGTCTCCGCGAGCATCACACGTACCCGGTCGTGCGCTTCATCACCGGTCAGTTGCTCGCGGCGCGGCGCCAGCACGGTCAACTCCGTCTCACACTTTTTGTGGAAACGCTTGCGGTACACGAATCGGTATGTACCGCAGCTGATTTCAGCCGTGACCTCGGAACCGACATCGCTGTTGGTTGGCTTGACCTGCTTGACTTCCTTTTTGGTCGAGCGGTCCCTTGACTCCAGAAGCAGGTCCAGCGCCTCGATCATGGACGACTTGCCGATCTCGTTGGCGCCGCTGACCACGACCACCCCGCGGTCGGGGAATTCGATCTCGCGGTGCCGGATTCCCCGGTAGTTCGTCAGGACCAGCCGGTGCAGCTTCATGCCGCGCCCCGATCGGTCAGCCGCAGCAAAAGCGCCAGCGCGGCCTGGGCGTCGCCGGCCGAATCGGGATCCTCGCCGCGGGCCGTGGCGACCAGCTCTTCGACCGCCGCTGCGGCGAACCCGCCGATGCCGAGATCGGTGAACTCGCCGTCGGCGGGGATGACGGCCAGCTCCGTGTGCCGTTCCCACATGCCCAGGTACGCGAACAGCCGCCCATAACGGTCCAGGCAGGCATCCAGCGCGGCTCGGTCCGTCACCGTCAGCGACCCCGTCAGTGCCAGCCGCACCACGGTGCGGTCCTTCTCGGTCATCAGGTCGAGATTCATGTCGAGATCGGCGATGTCGCGGCTGTTGTCGACCTGACGGTGCAGCGTGACGAACCGCCAGTGCCCTACTCGATGCGGTGTCACCGACACGGCGTTGGCTTCATCGATGTCGACGACCAGCACGTGCCCGGGGTTGGATTCCACGTCGTCGAAGTTGGTGACTTCTGGCGACCCGGAGTACCAGATGCGGCCGCTGTCGCCGACCTGGGTGAGCGAATGCTTGTCCCCGAGCGCGGCGTAGTGCACCACGCCGTGCGTGAGTGCGTGCTGCAGCGCGGCCAGCCGGATCAGCGACGGCTTGTCGCGGTCGGGATCGAGGACGTCGACGCCGCCGTGCGCGACGAGCACGCGGGTGGTTGGACTCTGGCCGGCCTCGATGCCGTCGAGGACCTCGGCGACCAGGTCGGTGGTCGGCGCCTTGGACCGCCATGGCGCCGCGACGATCTCGACACCGGGCCGCACGTGATGGATGCCGGGCCGGTCGAGCACGATGACGTTATCCGGGCATTCGGCCTTGAACAAGGCACCGGTGAACACCGACGACGCGTCGAGGGGATCGTGGTTGCCGGGCAACAGATAGACCGGAATCCCGATGGCGCGCATGGCTTCCAGCGATTGACCGATCACCTGGGGAGCGAGTTGGTTGTGTTCGAAAACGTCGCCGGCAACCACGACGAACTCCGCGCCCACCTCGGCGGCCAGGGCGCCCAGGCCGGCCACCGCATCGCGGCGGGCGGCCGAGTACCGCGGCTGGGCGTCCCCGGCAAGGAAGTGCCGGGTCATGCCCAGCTGCCAGTCGGCGGTGTGCAGGAATCGCATCCCGGCGCTCCCTTCGGAATTGGCGTGGCTATCAGGGCACCGCGAAGTCTAAGTGGGTTCACCGACAACTCCGGGGACGCGCACCGGCATGCCTCGACGCAGTATCGGCGGGTGTGTCGTTGTGCCCGGCTTTGAGCGACTTTCGCCGTGGTTGCACACTGGTGAAATTTCTCGTGTCACTTTCGTTTCTGCAGTCACAACGCGCGGTTTTGTGTCGGTGACCCGGCCTAGCTTCGGGGTATGAGTACAGCCCTGGTCGATGGTGCTGGCGCTGGCGGAGTTGACGCCGGCGTCGATGATGAGGCGGACGCCGGCGTCGATGATGAGGCGGATGCGTTCGATGCGTTGGAGGCTGCCCTGCACGGGGTGCTCGGCTTGGACACGACCCGGCTGAACACCCGGCAGCGGCTGCAGCGGTTGGGGCGCTACGAACGGATCCGCCGCATGTTGCCCGCCGGGGAGCATGCGCTGATCAACCAGCTGGCCCGCGAGGCCACCCCGGCGGAGTTGGGCTGCCCTTTATCGCAGGCGGTCGCCGACTGGACCCAGATCAGCCGCGCCGAAGCTGGCCGCCGCGTGCGCGAGGCCGCCGACCTGGGCCCGCGGTGCGCGTTGACCGGCGCGCCGTTGGCCCCGGTGCTGCCCGCCACCGCCAGGGCCCAAGCCGAGGGACGGTTGGGGCCTGAGCATGTGGCGGTGATCCGCCGCTTTTATCACCGCCTGCCCGGCTGGATCGACGACGACACCCGCAGCCACGCCGAAACTCACCTCGCCACCCTGGGCACTCAGTACCGCCCCGATCAACTGGCCCGGCTCGCCGACAAGCTCGCTGACTGTCTCAACCCCGACGGCAGCCACAGCGACGACGACCGCGCCCACCGCCGCGCCCTGACCCTGGGTAAACAGCAACCCGACGGGATGTCGGCGGTCAGCGGCTGGTTGACCCCGGAGCTACGCGCCACCCTGGAAGCCGTCCTGGCGAAGTTGGCCGCCCCCGGCATGTGCAACCCCACCGACGAGCAACCCACGGTGGACGGATCGCCGGGTCAGGATGCCATCGACGGCGACGTCCGCAGCGCGGCGCAACGCCACCACGACGGTCTCAACGCCGCCCTGCGCGCGGTCCTGGCCAGCGGGGAGCTCGGCCAGCACAACGGGCTGCCGGCCACCATCATCGTGTCGACCACCCTGACCGAATTACAGGCCGTGCAGGGCCACGGCAGCACCGGTGCGGGGACCCGGCTGCCGATCAGCGACGTGATCCGGCTGGCCCGCCATGCGTACCACTACCTGGCCGTCTTCGACGGCGCCAAGCCCGTGGCGCTGTATCACACCAAACGCTTGGCCTCACCCGGCCAACGCATCGTGCTCTACGCCAAAGACCGCGGCTGCTCGGCGCCCGGCTGCGACGTCGGCGGCTACTACTGCGAGGTGCACCATGTCACCGACTACGCCACCTGCCGAGAAACCGACATCGACAACCTCACCCTGGCCTGCGGACCACACCACCGCCTCCTGCAACCCCAAGGCTGGACCACCCGCCGAAACACCAACGGCCACACCGAATGGATCCCACCACCCCACCAGGACCGCGGCCAACCCCGCACCAACACCTATCACCACCCCGAACGACAGCTCACCGACGACACCGACACCGGCGGCGTCACCTAACGTGATGCGGGTGAGCGAATCTCGGCGGACCCTGTTGTTGATGCGGCACGCGAAATCCGGCTACCCGCCCGGAGTCGCGGACCACGACCGGCCATTGGCGCCGCGCGGGATACGGGAAGCGGGGCTGGGCGGTGACTGGCTGCGGGTCAACCAGCCGAGGATCGATCTCGTGTTGTGCTCCACGGCGACCCGCGCCCGGCAGACGCTGTCCCACACGGGCGTTGACGCCCCGGTGCAGTACCGCGACCGCCTCTACGACACCACACCGGGGACGGTGATCGACGAGATCAACGCGGTCGCCGACACGGTCGGTACCCTGCTCGTCGTCGGGCACGAACCGACCATGTCCGCGCTGGCACTGGGGCTGACAACCGATGACGACGCGAACAACGCCGCGAGGCAACGCATTTCAGAAAAGTACCCGACGTCGGGCATCGCGGTACTTGGGCTGATCGGCGAGTGGGGCGACTTACAACCGGGCCGGGCCGCTTTGAACTGCTTCTACGTTCCGCGCTGAAGCCGCTACGAGTTCGTCGACAACGTCAGCTCCATCAGCTTGATGGCCTGACCGCACGCATCGATACCGGGCGCCTGCGGGTTGACCCACCAGCCGACCACTCCGGCGGCGTCGCTGGCCACTCCACACGCGCCGTTCGGATCGTCCGGACGCATCACGATCGAATTCACGCCCGCGATCGCCCGGCTTTCCACCTTGTACTTGAGGAACTCGGCCACCTTGCGCTCTTCGCTCAGGCTGCCCTGCTCGAACCAAAACCGGGTGATGTCGATCAGGCCGGCGGGATTGGCCGCCTGCCAGCGGCAGATCGCGCCGACGAACGTGCTCTGGATGTCCAGCGGGTCCGCACCCACGGTCTTGGCCAGGATGTCACTGGTCAACACCTCGCACTCCTTGAGCAGGTTGGGATATTGCTGCTGCGAGTTGTTGTTGCGGGGCACACTGCCCGAACCCGCCTTGACGGCGTTACCGCCGATCGACCTCGAGCAACCGGTCAACACAATCAGCGCGCTGAGCACAACGACGGCCGCCGTTCGGATGCGTCTTGTCATCATTTCGCGTTCGCAATCGATTGGCGAGTCAGTTCGCGGGCAATGTCACACGGCGGCGGGAAGGGCTTTTGGCTGAAGCTGATTGACCACTCGATGAAGTCGTCCTGGAACTGGATCCCGACCTCGCACAGCGAATCGCCCAGGTTCGGCTCGTTGCCGACCGCGATGAAGCCGCTGTGCCCGTTGATGGTGATGTCGTCGACGGTGGCACGCGACAACTCCTCGGTCTTGCGTTCCCGCCCGATCGGGCTGCCGCGATACCAGGAGAACGAGAAATGCGGCCCGAGAATGCCGCCCCCGGCCAGCCACTGGCAGCCCACCGAATTGCGCGCGGTGTTGATCAGGCCGCTCACCTTGGTCAGTTCCGCCACCGTCTGATCGCTGACGCCGCCGCACTGCGGAAACATCGGCCCGTGATGCCCCTCGGCGTCGCCCGGCGCCGACGACGACGTGCCTGGCGGTTTGTTGTCGCCGGAACCGGAGCAGCCCGCCAGCGACGGGACCAGGATCGTCACGGCCGTCATGGCCAGCGCCGCGAGGTTACGACGCACCGCTACCCTGCTTCCGCTCAGCTTGCTGCTGGTCCACACGATGCACTGTAGCGGCAGCCCAGCGGGTCAACCACCGACACGCCACCTGATCAGGCATTTTCGGTGCGCTCGGCGGATGGCGCACCCGCACGCAACCGTCCGGCGGTGCGCACCACCGCGCCGCGCGCCATATGCGACAGTTACCAAATGCTTCTGGCACTGCTGCGCCAGTACATCCGGCCGTACCGCCGGCTGGTGGCGGCGCTGCTGGTGCTCCAAACGATCAGCACCCTGGCAACGCTGTACCTGCCGACACTCAACGCCGCGATCATCGATGACGGCGTCGCCAAGAGTGACACCGCGACGATCGTCAGGCTCGGCATCCTGATGCTGGCAGTCACCGGGCTGCAGGTGCTGTGTTCGGTCGGCGCCACCTACTTCGGGTCGCGGACCGGAATGGGGTTCGGCCGCGACCTGCGCATGGCCATGTTCGAACACGTCACCACGTTCTCCGAACACGAGACCGCCCGATTCGGCGCCCCGACGCTACTCACCCGCAGCACCAACGACGTCCGGCAGATCCAGTACCTGGTGCAGATGGCCGGCACGGTGCTGGTGACGGCGCCGATCATGTGCATCGGCGGAATCTTCATGGCCATCCACCAGGAGGCCACGCTGACGTGGCTGCTGCTGGTCAGCGTCCCGATTTTGGGCGTGGCCAACTACTGGATCATGTCGCACATGCTGCCGCTGTTCCGCAGCATGCAGGCCCTGATCGACGGCATCAACCGGGTGGTGCGCGACCAGCTGTCCGGGGTGCGGGTGGTTCGGGCGTTCACCCGTGAAGACTTTGAGCGCGACCGGTTTTCGCGCGCCAACGCCGCCCTGTCCAACGCGGCCCTGACGGCGGGCAACTGGCAAGCGTTGATGCTGCCGGTGACGACGCTGACCATCAACCTGTCCAGCGTCGCGCTGATCTGGTTCGGCGGACTGCGCATCGATCGCGGTCAGATGCAGGTCGGTTCGCTGACCGCGTTCCTGGCCTACTTCACCCAGATCCTGATGGCGGTGCTGGTCGCGACGATGACACTGGTGGTGTTGCCGCGAGCGTCGGTGTGCGCCGAGCGAATCACCGAAGTGATGTCGACCCGCGCCGCGGTCGCCAGCCCGCAGCACCCGAAGCTTCCGGCGCACCCACTCACCGGCGTGGTGCGTCTGGACGCAGCGACATTCACCTACCCGGGGGCCGAGCGGCCGGTGCTGCACGATATTTCGCTGACCGCCCGGCCCGGCACCACCACCGCGATCGTCGGCAGCACCGGCTCGGGCAAATCGACATTGGTGTCGCTGATCTGCCGGCTTTACGACGTGACCGCCGGCGCGGTGCTGCTCGATGACCTCGACGTCCGCGACTACGACACCGAACGGCTTTGGGCAGCAATCGGATTGGTGCCACAGCGCGGCTACCTCTTCTCCGGCACACTGGCAGAGAATCTGCGAATGGGCGCGGTGCCGGGTAGGGCCGTGACCGACGACGACATGTGGGAAGCGTTGCGCGTGGCGGCGGCCGACGATTTCGTCCGTGCACATCCCGACGGGCTGCACCTGCGCGTCGCCCAGGCCGGCATGAACTTCTCCGGCGGACAACGGCAGCGGCTGGCGATCGCCCGGGCCGTGATCCGCCGCCCGGCAATCTATCTTTTCGACGACGCGTTCTCCGCGCTGGATGTGCATACCGAGGCGCGGGTCCGCGCCGCGTTGCGCGAGGTTTCCGGTGACGCCACCACCATCGTTGTCACGCAGCGGATTTCGACCGCCTCGCGGGCCGACCACATCGTCGTCATCGACGATGGGGAGCTGGTGGGCTCGGGCACTCACGAGTCGTTGCTCGACTCCTGCCCGACCTACGCGGAATTCGCGGACTCCCAGTCGGTGGACGCGGTGCGATCCGACCACGTCGGGGGCACCCCGTGACCACGGCGACCACTCCACGCACGCCGGCGACCCGTTCGCGCGACTTTTGGGGTACCGCCGCGCGACTGGTGCAACGCCTTGCGCCACAACGGAACCTGAGCATCGCCGTGATTGCCCTGGGCCTGGCCGGCACCGCCATCGGGGTCGTCGTGCCGCGGATCCTCGGCCACGCCACGGATCTACTCTTCAACGGCGTAATCGGCCGCGGCCTGCCGGCGGGACTCACCAAGTACCAGGCCGTTGCCCAGGCCCGCGGCCGCGGTGAAAGCACCTTCGCCGACCTGTTGTCCGGGATGAACGTGGTCCCCGGCCGCGGGGTGGAATTCGGAGCCGTCGCACGAACATTGGCCATCGCGTTGGCCCTGTACCTCATTGCCGCACTGCTGATTTGGGCCCAATCGCGGCTGCTCAACCTGACCCTGCAACGCACCATGGTCGCGCTGCGCAACGACGTCGAAGACAAAGTTCACCGGCTGCCACTGTCCTACTTCGACGGGCGGCTGCGCGGCGAACTGCTGAGCCGGATGACCAACGACATCGACAACGTCCAATCGTCGCTGTCGATGACGATCAACCAACTGCTCACGGCGATCCTGACCGTCGTGGCGGTGCTGGCGATGATGCTGTCGATCTCCCCGCTGCTGACCCTGATCGTGCTGCTGGCCGTGCCGCTCTCGCTGCTGGCGACCCGGGCGATCACCCGCCGCTCGCACCGGCTCTTCGCGGCCCAGTGGACCAGCATCGGCCGCCTCAATGCCCACATCGAGGAGACCTACAGCGGGTTCACCGTCGTCAAGACGTTCGGTCACCGGGCCGCGGCGCGCGAACAATTCCGCGCCCTCAACGACGACGTCTACGACGCAAGCTTCGGATCCCAGTTCTTCTCCGGACTGGTGGCGCCCGCCACGACATTCATCGGCAACCTGGGATACGTCGCGGTCGCGGTGCTCGGCGGGCTGCAGGTGGCGACCGGACAGCTCACCCTCGGCAGCATCCAGGCGTTCATTCAGTACGTCCGCCAGTTCAACACGCCGTTGAGTCAGGTGGCCGGAATGTACAACACCCTGCAATCCGGGGTGGCCAGCGCGGAGCGGGTGTTCGCCCTGCTCGACGAGCCCGAGGAAACACCCGACCCGCCGATCGCCGGTGAGCCGGAGCGACCCAACGGGCAGGCATTCGCCGGACGGGTGGAGTTTGCGCACGTCAGCTTCGCCTATCAACCCGGCATCCCGGTCATCCACGACGTGTCGATGACGGTGGTGCCGGGCAGCACCGTCGCGATCGTCGGGCCGACCGGGGCCGGAAAAACCACACTGGTGAACCTGCTGATGCGGTTCTACGAACCCGATTCCGGACGGATCCTCGTCGACGGCATCGACATCGCCTCGATGAGCAGACAAGCCCTGCGCTCGCGCATCGGCATGGTGCTGCAGGACAGTTGGCTGTTCGACGGGACCATCGCCGAGAACATCGCCTACGGACGGCCCGACGCCACCCCCGACGAAGTGATCGAGGCGGCCACCGCGTCCTACGTGGACCGCTTCGTGCACACGCTGCCGAACGGCTACCAGACCCGGGTCAGCGGGGGCGGCGAGAACATCAGCGCCGGCGAAAAGCAGCTGATCACGATCGCACGCGCGTTTCTCGCCCGCCCGCAACTGCTGATCCTCGACGAAGCCACCAGCTCGGTGGACACCCGCACCGAGGCGCTGATTCAGCGCGCCATGCGCGAACTTCGCCGTGATCGCACCAGTTTCGTTATTGCACACCGACTTTCGACGATACGCGATGCAGATCTGATCGTGGTTCTCGAGGCCGGACGCATCGTCGAGCAGGGCAACCACGGCGACCTCATGGCGCGGCGAGGCGCCTACTATGCGATGAGCCGGGCGTAGTTCGGCCTACCTGAGGCGTTACTGAAACGACGCCAAGAAGTTATTGAGGATCCATTTAGGCGCGGTGCTGACCCTAGTCGCATCAGCACCCCAACCGAACCTGAAAAGGATCACCGCAATGTTGACTCACCGCGTCGAGACCATCAAAACCGTCAAGACCATTGCTAGCACCATGATCGGCGCCGCCGCCGTCGGGCTTGTCGCACTAAGCACCGCCGGCACCGCCGCGGCCACCACCGCGGACGACGCGTTCATCTCCCAGATGGACGGCCTTGGCATCTCCTTCAGCTCCCCCGCCGAAGCGGTCCGGGAAGGCCACCCGGTGTGCCGGGAACTGGCTTCCGGCAAGACCGGGACCGACGTCGCCACCGAGGTCCTCAAGCAGACGAACCTGACCAGTCACCAGGCGGCCTACTTCGTGGTCGACGCGACCAAGGCCTACTGCCCGCAGTACGCCTGGCAACTCACCTAAGCGCCCACCAACCCGAATGGGGGGATCTCGGTAACCGGGATCCCCCCATTCACCCCCCGGTCACGGTTGCCGGTGACCCGGGGCAAGCCGGTCGCGGCGCAAATTTTTGAAAACGCGCGGCTGAAATTCCGCCTCAACCAGAGGAATTCGCTGCCACGATCCTTAGCCCGCGCTGTTGCTTTGCTGCACCGCGATTTGCTATTCAAGAAGCAGCCGTGGCCGATCCCAAGGAGATGTCGATGAAGCTCTCGCCTCGCACCGTCACCGCCACCGCGGCCACCGCGCTCGCCCTCGTCCTGGTTATCGGTGGCTGTTCGGGCAATTCCAACGGCGGTAAGCCGCCCGCGACGACGGCCACCACGTCCAGCCGCGAAGCGGCCACGTTGCTCAAGCAGGCCGCCGACGCCATGGCCAAGGTCACCGGGATGCACGTGACCGTGACCGTGCAAGGCGACGTGCCAAACCTGCGGGTGACCAAGCTCGAGGGCGACATCTCCAGCACCCCGCAGACCGTGGCCACCGGCAACGCATCGCTGATCGTCGGCAAGACAGCCCAACAGGCAAAGTTCGTCTACGTCGACGGGCACTTGTATTCCGACCTGGGACAACCCGGCACCTACACCGACTTCGGCAACGGTGCCTCGATCTACAACGTGTCGGTGCTGCTCGACCCCAACAAGGGTCTGGCCAACGTGTTGGCCAAGCTGCAGGGCGGCTCGGTGGCGGGCACCGAACAGGTCAGTGGCGTGGCGACCACCAAGATCAGCGGCAACTCCTCCGCCGACGACATCGCCACGCTGGCCGGATCCAAGCTGACCGCCGAAAGCGTCACGACGGTGCCGACCACGGTCTGGATCGCCGCGGACGGCTCCGCGCATCTGGTGCAGCTGCAGATCCGCCCGACGAATGACACCTCGGTGACGCTGACCATGTCCGATTGGGGCAAGACCGTCACCGCAACCAAGCCCAGCTGACACACCGCCCCGGTGCGACACCGTGAATCGCAATCCGCTGCAACCGCCGGACCGCCGGCCTTCGGAAAGGAATCACCAATGGGGATGATTACTCGTCGACGGCGGTTCACGTTGGCCGCTGCTGGTTTCGTCGCCGCCGCCGCGGTCGGCGTCGGGTTGGCGCCCGCGGCCGGTGCAGCCGACGAACATGGCGCAATCGCCTACTCCAGCAACGGTTCCTGGGGCCGCGCCTGGGACTACCCGACCCGAGCGGCCGCCGAGGCCACCGCGGTCAAGAACTGCGCCTACCGGGATTGCAAAGTGCTCACCAGCTTCACCGAGTGCGGCGCCGTCGCGACCAACGGCAGAGCCTTCAGGGCGGTGTCGGACCCACCCTGGCCTCGGCGATGCGCGACGCGCTGACTAAACTCGGTGGGGGCGTTATCGACACGTGGGCCTGCAACTAGCCGATCACCGACCGGCACCGACCTCCGATACGCCGAGAACCCAAACTCTTGCCGTTGTCCCGACGCTGCTGAAGCTGACGGGAGATCCACGCCGAGCTGGCTGCACCTCAACGACGGCGGCACCCGCAGGCCGCGACGAGCACGCCATACCCGCGGATACGTTGGGTTCTGCTGGCGGAAAAGACATTTCAGTGCCGGATCCGGCCGCACGGTTGTCGTGGCGCGGCACACCGAGCATTCGGTTTTGACCGAATCGACGGAATTGTGGCGCCGGCATCGATCCCCGGGTGGCCCTGGCCGCGGCGCCCCCGGGTTATCGGCTCAGCGTCGCCGAAAACAATTGCGACATAGGGCGGTTCATCACCGAGAAGACCGCGGGCGTGCATGCCGCCGCCTCCGGCCGGTTCGAGCAAGCCAGTCAGCACCTGTCGGTGGCGCTGGCACAATGGCGGGGACCGGTACTCGAGGATCTGCGCGATTTCCAGTTCGTCGACAGCTTCGCCACCTCCTTGGTGGAGGAGAAAATCTTGGTCCACACCGCCAAGGCCGAGGCCGAAATCGCTTGCGGACGTGCCGCCACCGTGATCACCGAACTGGAAGCGCTGACCGCGGAGCACCCCTACCGGGAGCCGCTGTGGGCCCAGTTGATCACGGCCTACTACTTGACCGACCGCCAGTCCGACGCGCTGGCCGCCTACCGCCGGGTGAAAACGACCCTCGCCGAGGAACTGGGCATCGATCCCGGCCCCACACTTCGCGACCTCAACGAACGGATCCTGCGTCAAGAGCCGCTGGACGCCAAGAAATCCGCGCGAACGACGGCCGTCGGAACCGTCACCCTGCTGGACCAACGCACCAAAGTGCCCATCGGAAAACCGCTCGCCTATCTGCGCGAACCGTCCGGCCGCAGCTACCCGCTGCGCGCGGCCGAGACCAGGATCGGACGCCTCAGCGACAACGACATCATCCTGGCCAGCGCCAACGTGAGCCGCCATCACGCCGTCATCGTCGACACCGGCACCAGCTTCGTCATCAACGACCTACGGTCCTCCAACGGAGTGCATGTGCAACACCAGCGGATCCGGTCTGCCGCCACCGTCAAAGACGGCGATCACATCCGGATCTGCGACCACGAATTCATCTTCGAGATCCCCCACGACACTGACTCCAAATAGCCTAAACCAACTGTCGCACAAGTAATTTCACCGATTTGACGGCCGCACACACCAGACCTACTGGGCGCCAACGGCATGAGGTGCCCGCCCGTCACATTTCGCTCTCGCAATTTCGCTGCCCGCAAGTCGCTTACGGCTTACCGTGATGGTTGCTGGTCGCGGTGGTTACGGGACGGGGATCCGGCGAAAATTGTTGATATGGTCGGCGGGTCCGCGGTTGGTTTGGAGGATCAACGATGAGCGACGCGCAGGACTCACGGGTGGGGGCGATGTTCGGCCCCTACCACCTGAAACGGCTGCTCGGACGCGGTGGCATGGGCGAGGTCTACGAGGCCGAACACACCGTCAAGGAGTGGACGGTCGCGGTCAAGGTGATGGCCACAGAATTCAGCAAGGACCCCGTCTTTCGGGAGCGGATGCGCCGTGAAGCGCGCACCGCCGGCCGTTTGCAGGAACCGCACGTCGTTCCCATCCACGACTACGGCGAAATCGACGGGCAGATGTTCATGGAGATGCACCTGATCGAGGGCATCGATCTGGACGACATGCTCAAAAGGTTCGGGCCGCTGGCGCCGCCCCGGGCGGTGGCCATCATCACCCAGATCGCCTCGGCCCTCGACGCCGCCCACGCCGCCGGCGTCATGCACCGTGACATCAAGCCACCCAACATCCTGATCACCCGCGACGACTTCGCCTACCTGGTCGATTTCGGCATCGCCAGCGCGACCACCGACGAGAAACTCACCCAGCTCGGCACCGCGGTGGGCACCTGGAAATACATGGCGCCCGAACGGTTTTCCAACGGCGAGGTGACCTACCGGGCCGACATCTACGCGCTGGCGTGCGTGCTGTACGAATGCCTGACGGGCACGCCACCGTATCGCGCGAGCACCGCCGGTGAGTTGGTCAGGGCGCATACCAGCGACGCCATCCCGCGGGCCAGCGACGAGCGTTCGGGAATTCCCAAGGCCTTCGACGCGGTGATCGCGCGCGGCATGGCCAAGAAACCCGAGGACCGCTACGCCAGCGCCGGCGACCTCGCCCTGGCCGCGCACGAGGCCCTCAGCACGCCGGACCAAGACCACGCCGACAACATCTTGCGCCGCAGCCGCGAGGCCACCCTGGCCGCCGGCACCGCACTGGACCCGCCACCCACCGCGCCGGCCACGGCCCAGCCGCCGATCAATACGCCCCAGCCGCCGCGTCCGAGGCTAGGTCCGGTGGCACCGCACCACGCCCCCAGCCCGTGGCCGGGTGCCGGCTCGGGGGCGCCCGACAACGGCCCCGTCCCCGCCCCGGCCCAGCACGTCTCCCGCCCGCAGTACTACCAAGGCGGCGGCGGCAACTGGACCCCCACACCGCCGGGCGGTCCCGCGCACTGGGGCCCGACCCAGCAGCCCCGCACACCCAAACGCAATCCCTGGCCGATCGTGGTCGGGGTGTGCGCGCTGGTCATGGTCCTCGTGCTGGCCGTCGTCGGCATCTACATCGCGACGCAGCACGAGGACAACCCGGCACCGCAACCCACCGCCGCGCCGACAACCACGGTGACGCCCAAGACGTCCAGCGCGCCCAGCACTTCCAGCACGATTTCCACCCCGCCCGGGGACGTGGAAAGCCAGCTGCTGTCGATCGTGCCGCCGGGCTACCCGAGCGGCGTGTGCACCCCGGCCACGCCCAAACCGAACAGCGTCTGGTCGGAGGCGTTGGCGATCGTGGACTGCGATCAGAACACCAACCCCGGCGGGCCGTCCAAGGCTCGCTACGCCCTGTTCCCCAATCCGGCCGTTCTCAAAGACGCTTTCGATGCCGATGTCAAATTGCTGCAGATGGTGACGTGTCCCGGCGGAACCACGAATCCCGAACCGTGGCAACATCCCAGCGCCCCCAAGGTGGACGTCGGGATGATTGCGTGCGGCACCTATGAAAACCACCCGAACATGGTCTGGAGCAATCAGCAACGGCTGCTGCTGTGCGACGTCTTCGGCGACCCCCCGACCATCGAGGAACTGCACACCTGGTGGACGAAGTACGGTGGTTGACCTGAACCGCATCGCATGACGCTAAAGATCAACGAGCCCAACAACATTGGCTAGCTAACGCAGCGGAGGCTACCCGTGGACGACAGGACCGAATTGGTCACCACCATTCCCCGGCTGGAACTGCGGTCCGGTGCCCGCGCCTGGCAGGCCACCGGTAACAGGTCCTGGAACATCGGCCGCGCCTACGAGTCCGACATCCAACTGGAAAACCCCCGGGTGTCGCGCCACCACGCGGTGCTGCAACCGACGCCCGCGGGCTGGGTGCTGGTCAATCGCAGCCGCAACGGGATGTTCGTGAACGGCCGACGTGTCGAGAGCCTGACGATCGACCGGCCCGTCACCGTGCGGCTCGGGTCGGCGTCGTCCGGGGCGGCGCTCGAGGTCTACCCGATCGCCCAACCGCCCGCCCCCGCGCGCACGCAAACCGTTGCGCCGCCGACCCAACCGGTCGGTGAGACGACGGTCGCCCGGCCACCGACCGCGGTGTACAACATGGGCCAGGTCGACATCCGGATCGGCCGCGCCACCGACAACCAAGTCGTCCTCGACGACCTCCTGGTCTCTCGGCAGCACGCGGTGTTGCGGCGCACCGGCCACCAATGGGAACTCGTCGACAACAACAGCGCCAACGGCACCTACGTCAACGGCAACCGGATCGTCCGAGCGCTCATCGGACCCAACGACATCGTCGGCATCGGCCACCAACTGCTGCACCTTTCCGGTGACCAGCTTGTCGAATACGTTGACACCGGCGACATCTCCTACGCGGCGTCCAACCTGCGGGTCGTCACCAACAAGGGCAAGACGTTACTCAGCGACGTCAGCTTCGCCCTGCCGCAGCGCTGCTTCATGGCGGTGGTGGGGCCGAGCGGCGCCGGGAAATCCACACTGCTGGGCGCGTTGACCGGCTTCAGCCCGGCCAGCAGCGGCGAGGTGCGCTACGACAATCGTGACCTCTACCAGAACTACGCCGAGCTCCGCCATCGCATCGGGTTCGTACCGCAGGACGACATCCTGCATACGCCGCTGACCGTGCACAGGGCACTGAATTATGCTGCGCGGCTGCGGTTTCCACAGGAAGTCTCCGCCGCCGAGCGAAAGCAGCGCATCGACGAGGTGCTGACCGAACTGGGGCTGGCGGCCCATGCCAATCAGCGAATCGACAGCCTGTCCGGCGGACAACGCAAACGGACCAGCGTGGCCCTGGAACTGTTGACCAAGCCCTCGCTGCTGTTCCTCGACGAACCCACCTCCGGCCTCGATCCCGGTTACGAGAAATCCGTCATGCAGACGCTGCGGGCGCTGGCCGACGACGGCCGCTCGGTCGTGGTGGTCACCCACAACACCGCGCAGCTGAACCTGTGCGACCGGCTGCTCATCCTGGCGCCGGGCGGGCGGCTGGCCTACTTCGGTCCGCCGCAGCAGGCCCTGGGCTACTTCAACTGCCGCGACTTTGCCGACCTGTTCAACCTGCTCGAGCACGACACCACCACCGACTGGACCGGCCGATACGTCGCCTCGCCGATCCACACCGCCCTCACCGGGCCTCACCCCGCGCTCAAAGCGCCGCGACCGGCGCCGCCGGCCAGCCGGCCGGTCGCCCAGCAGAGCGCGTTCGCCCAATTCACCACGCTGTGCCGGCGGTACCTGGCGGTGATCGCCGCCGATCGTCAGTACTCGGTGACGCTGTTGGTGCTGCCGCTGCTGCTGAGCCTGTTCGCGCATGCCGTCCCGGGTCGCGCCGGGCTGTCACTGACCAAGGCCATCGAGACGAAGTCCACCCAGCCGTCGCAACTGCTGGTGCTGCTGATCATCGGCGGCGCACTGATGGGCTGCGCCGCCTCGATCCGCGAGATCGTCAAAGAACGGGCCATCTATCAACGCGAACACGGGATAGGGCGGTCCCGCGGCGCCTACCTGGCCTCCAAATTGGCGGTCCTCACCGCATTGACGACGCTGCAGGGCCTGATTCTCGGATTTCTTGGGGCGGTGGGTCTGCCCCCGCCGGATCAAGCCGTCGTGCTGCCCTGGCCCCGGGTCGAGGTGGCCGTCGCGGTCGTCGCCGTCACCGTGGTCTCGATGATGATCGGTCTGCTGATCTCGGCGGCGATCGGCAATGCCGATCGCGGCATGCCGATGCTCGTGCTGGTGGTCATGGCCGAATTGGTGCTGTGCGGCGGCATGTTCGGGGTCAAGGGGCGCATCCCGCTGGAGCAGTTGGCGTGGTTGTCACCGTCGCGCTGGGCCTACGCGATGGCCGCCTCGACCATCGACCTCAACGATCTGCGCCGGACCGCGGGCGGCGACGAGGACCCGATCTGGGACTACGCACCGAGCAGCTGGTGGATGGCCGCGGGCGCATGCGGCGCCCAGGCGGTCGTGTTGGCGATCCTGATCGCGGCTCAACTCAAACAGCTTGACCCACAACGCAAATCGGGCAGGTGAGGGGCGCTGTGGGTGTTTGGCGACCAACGGCAGCACGCTGACCGCCCACCGCCCGAACGTCACCTGAACCGACAGCATTCGGTAGCCGACGTAATAGACCCCGTACGAGCACATCCGCGCGGTCCCGGCAGTGGTGGGCATTGAGAGTCCCTGCGCTGGCATGGCTTGCCCTATCCTTGATGAATCCTTGGACGCAACCGACATTCGGGGCCGCCGATGTTTGCCGTGATCGAATGAATGGGCGGGCGCGCAGCCATGGCCGTCGGGGGGTTTCGCCGGCGGGATGTTGATATGGTCGGCGGGTCCGCGGTTGGTTTGGAGGGTCAACGATGAGCGACGAGCAGGCCTCACGGGCGGGGTCGACATTCGGGCCCTACCACCTAAAACGGCTGCTCGGGCGTGGCGGAATGGGCGAGGTTTACGAGGCCGAACACACCGTCAAGGAGTGGACGGTCGCGGTCAAGCTGATGTCGGACCAGTCCAGCGCGGACCCGGTGTTCCGGGAGCGGATGAAGCGCGAAGCGCGCACCGCGGGCCGTTTGCAGGAACCGCACGTCGTTCCGATCCACGACTACGGCGAGATCGACGGAAAAATGTTCATGGAGATGCGCCTCGTCGAGGGCACCGACCTGGACAGCCTGCTGAAACGGTATGGCCCGCTGACGCCGCCGCGCGCGGTGGCCATCATCACCCAGATCGCCTCGGCCCTCGACGCCGCCCACGCCGCCGGCGTCATGCATCGTGATGTCAAGCCGCCCAACATCTTGGTCACCCGTGACGACTTCGCCTACCTGGTCGATTTCGGCATCGCCAGCGCGACCACCGACGAGAAACTCACCCAGCTCGGCACCGCGGTGGGCACCTGGAAATACATGGCCCCGGAGCGGTTCACCAACGCCGAGGTGACCTACCGGGCCGACATCTACGCGCTGGCGTGCGTATTGCACGAATGCCTGACCGGTGCGGCCCCGTATCGCGCGGACAGCGCCGGCGTGCTGGTCCGGGCCCACATGAACGACCCGATTCCGCAGCCCAGCGCGGTACGGACCGGCATTCCTAAGACGTTCGACGCGGTGATCGCGCGCGGCATGGCCAAAAAACCCGCGGAGCGCTACGCCAGCGCCGGCGACCTGGCGCTGGCCGCACACGAGGCGCTGAGCACCCCGGATCAAGACCACGCCTCCGACATCCTGCGCCGCAGCCAGGAAGCCACCCTGCCCGGCGATCCGAAACTCGTCCAACCGCCGACGGTCGCGGGCACCCAGGCGGCTCCGCCGCCGCCGCGGGTGAACACGCCGCCGACCCCCTATCCGCGCCCAGGACCGAGTGCCGCGCCGGCCGCAGCACACCATCCACCGAGCCCCCGGCCCTGGGCGCCCGAGAGCGGGCCCGTGCCGACCCCGGCCCCGGCGTATTTCCAAGGCGGCGGCGGTAATTGGGGTGGCCCGCCCCCGGGCACTCTGCCGCCGGTCCAGCCGGTCGGACACCCACCGTGGGGAGTGGGACAGCCGCCCAAACCCAAGCGCAATCCCTGGCCGATCATCGCCGCGGTCGCGGTGGTGGTGGTCGTCGTCGTCAGCGCCGTAGCGATTTGGCTGATCATCCCCGACCCCAAGCCGCCACCCGACCCGGTCGCGGCCACCCAGCTGAACTCCTTGCTGCTGAGCCCCTCGGAGATCAACGCGATCATGGGCGCGACGAACATCCAGCCCGGCAAGCCGATCACGTCGATGGGTACCGCGTCGATGACGGTGTCGATCCCGGACTGTCAGGGCGCGCTGTACACGACCCAGGACCGGGTGTATGCCGGGAGCGGCTACACCGGGATCAACGGGTTGGTGTCGTCGGAACCGGGTGACAACAACGACCACTGGGTCAACCAGGCGGTGGTGGCCTATCCGACCGCCGACAAGGCCGAGGCGTTTCTACAAAGCGAAGCCGGCAAATGGAAAAGCTGTGCCGGACAGACGGTGACGGTGACGAACTCGAGCAACAAGACCTATCGGTGGACTTTCGCCCAAATTCAGGGCAGCCCACCGAAGATCTCGGTGCTGCAGACGCAGGAAGGCGCCGACGGGTGGGAGTGCGAGCACGCGATGGGCGTGGCGAACAACGTGGTGGTCGACATCAACGCGTGCGGGTACCACATCAGCGACCAAGCCGGCCAGATCGCCGACAAGATCGTCGAGAAGATCAACGACATCTAGCGACGTCCGCCCGCCCCGAAAGGGTTGCGGCGGTGGCCAATCCGTTTACTGCTGCGGATCGGGCCCCTGCGCGCGCAGCTCGTCGACCGCCGACATGGCGTCGCGCAGCTTGGCCAACCACTCTTCGGTGTGCTCACCGACGAGTCTGACCGACCACGCGAGTGCGTCGGAGCGTGACCGGGCGACACCGGCGTCGACCAACGTGTCGAGCACCTGACGTTCCGGTTGCTTCAATCGAGTCATCACCGGAACGGCAATGTGGGTGAACAGAATTCGCTCCGTGCCGTCTTCGGAAGCAACGTCCACACCCCAGGAAACCTTGCGCCCGTAGCGATCCTGAGCCTCATCGGCGATACACATGCGTTCGGAACGCGTCTCTTCGCGGAAGCGCGACGCCCGCCCCTCGGCGCGCGGCCCGCTTTCTTGCTTGCCGGCTTGCCCCGCCAGCTTGCCGATGACGGTGATCTCCTCGCGATCGACTATGACGATCGGGTCGCCGTCGAACCAGTCCTGGGGCACGCGGCCGGCGAACCATTCCGCCGCTCCGCTGGCGTCGGGTTGCTGTGCTTGCTGCCAGCCGCCGGGGCGACCGTAACGCCGCCCATGCGTGTGCTGTGATTTCATGATTACATCATTACACCGTTGCCACAGGGCGTACCACCGATTCGCCCACGGCGAACACCCTTCGCGATCCGCGCTGTATGCGGGCACCGGAAAACCGTTGATATGGCCCGCTCAACGGCGTATTTTTGACAACGAAGCAGGCCCGGAAGCGGCCGTTCAAAGTGTCGGCAGCGGGGAAGGAGCCGGCCGCGTCGGACCGTGTCAGACGCCCCCAGCGCCGCCCGGGCCTGCCCACATGTCCGGCCCCGGGTCAGTCGGAGCCGCGCGAGCCACCGCGGCGAATGCGGAACAATTTGACCTCATTCTTCACGCCCTTGAGCCGGCGCGCGCCCGCGAACGACGCTGCGTAGTCCCCGGCGTCGGCGACCGCCTGCCACACCGTTTCCGACGCCAGGACGGTACCCGGCCGCGCCACGGCGGTGACCCGGCTGGCCACGTTGACCGGGCTGCCGAACCAGTCGCCGGCGCGGCTCACCGCCATCCCGGCCGAGACGCCGGCCCGCAGCCGCGGAAAGTCGTTGTCGGTGTCCACGGCCTCGACGAGCTTCAGCACGACATCGAGCAGCGGCTCGGGCTCCGGGCAGACGAACATCACCGCGTCGCCGATCGTCTTGATGAACCGCACCGGCGGCACCGTCACGTCGCGGGCCAGGCTCGCCAACCTGCCGGCGAGCTGACCGAGCTCCTCGGCCGACAGCTCCTCGCCCAGCCGGGTGAAGCCGACCAGGTCGGCGAAGCCGACGGTGACCTGACGCGCGCCGGGCAACGGCTTGCCCGCGGCCCGCTCGGCCGCGTCGATCGCCTCGGTCTCCATCATGTGGCGCAGCTGCATGAACAGCATCCGCTCGAGCATCGGACCGAGCTGCGGAACGATCTGGCTGACCAGCTCCTTGGACGCCTTGGCGATCTCCAACTCGGTCGCTCCTGGGCGCAGGATGGCCGCCAATGCCGCGTACCGCATGACCTCGGCGGCACTCGACAAGCCCTCGGCGAGCACCCGCACGACCAGCACCACTTGGTCGGGGTTGAGTCCCAGTTCCACGAAACGTTGGGCGAAGGCGGCCGCCTCGCCGTCGGCGCGCATGTGAATCGCCGCGTCCGGGTCGTCGACCCTGGCCAGGCCGATCGCGCGCTGCACCCGTTGCAGCAGCACCAGGTCTATGTTGTGCTTTTCGCTGATTTCGCGCGCCGACACGTAGCTGCCGTCGTCGCCGATCAGGTGGCGGCTGGCCAGCAGCAGCGGAGGGTTCGCGCTCCGGATCTCTTCGGCGGTGATGCCCTGGTCCAACAGCCAACCCACCAGCTCGGCACGTTCGCGGCGCGCGGCGCCCTCGAGTCCGTCGAGCAGATCGTCGATGTTCTGCGAGACCGCGTCGTCCACGTGGCCAACGTACAACGCTGACGCGCGATGATGTGAGGGATGACCGCTACTCCCCTGCTGCACGGCTTGCCGCCCGTCGTCGACGACCGAGCCCGGGTGCTGATTCTGGGCTCCTTCCCCAGCGCCCAGTCGCTGGTGGCCGGCCAGTACTATGCCAACCCGCGAAATGCGTTCTGGCACATCGCCGGCGAGCTATTGGGCTTCGACCCGGCCGCGCCATACGACCACCGCCTGACCGCGCTGCAAGCGCGCGGCATCGCGTTGTGGGACGTCCTGCGCAGCTGCCGCCGAGTCGGTAGCGCAGATTCCGCAATCGACCCGAAATCCTTGGCGGTCAACGACTTTGCCGACTTCTACGCGGGCCACCCCGGCATCGTGCGGGTCTACTTCAACGGCGCCAAAGCAGAAGTGGTGTATCGCCGGCGGGCGCACGCGCCGCCGCGACTCGGCTACCAGCGGCTGCCGTCGACCAGTCCCGCACACGCCACCAGACCGGGTGTCAAGCTGGCGGCGTGGCGCGCCATACTCGAGGACAACCCATCATGACACCGGCGGCCGGCGGTGCGCCCATGGTCGGGCCGCCTCGATCTGCGCCGACAACGACAACAGCGTCGCTTCGTCGTAGGGCCGGCCGACGAGTTGCACCGACAACGGTAGGCCGGCGCCGTCGAAATCCCACGGCACCACCGCGGCGGGCTGACCGGTGAAATTCCAGACCGGAAAGTACGGAACCTGTTGGGCCACAGCCAACAGCGTCGACACCCAACCCCGGTGGCGGTAGGCGCCGATGCGCGACGGGCCGGCCGCGGTGCCCGGCGTGAGCACGACGTCGACATCGTCGAAGATCGACTGGATCCTGGCGGCCACCCGCTCTTCGGCGCCGCGCAGGGCAGCGATGCGTCGATCGGAAACGAACGACCCCGCGCGCGCCATGTTGCGGGTGCGCGCCTCGAGCCGCTCCGGGTACGCCTGCGCGTCGGCGTCGTCGCTGATGCCCCGCAGATACCGGGGCAGGAAGTTCCCGTAGATCTGGGCCAGCGGATAGTCAGGGTCTGCGGTGACGACCTCGTGACCCAGCTCGCGCAGTAACGCACCGGCCTTCTCGACGGCCGCCAACTGTTGCCGCCCCACTCGCACCGGAAACGTTGGAACCTTGGTACTCAACGCAATTCGCAACTTGCCCGGCTCTCGGGTCGCCGCGGCAACGAATTCTCCGTCGGAGCCTGGCGCCGACGCGGTGACGTCGAGAAATATTGCCGCGTCCAACACCGACCGGGCGATCGGACCGTTGACGCTCAGGCCATGCCAGGCGTTGTCGTGCGGCTCCAACGAGACCCGGTCACGTTGCGGCTTGACCCCGAACAGGCCACACCAGGACGACGGGATGCGAATCGAACCGCCACCGTCGGAACCCAGCGCCAGCGGCGCCAGCCCGGCGGCGACCGCGGCGGCGCTCCCCCCGCTGCTGCCGCCGGGGGTGCGGCCGAGATGCCACGGGTTGCGGGTGGCGCCGAACGTCAGCGACTCGGTGAACGGGAAGATCATCAGCTCGGGCACCTGGGTCTTGCCGAGGATCACCGCACCCGCGGCCCGCAGCCGCCGCACCACCTCGGCGTCGGAGGACACCGCGGGGCCGTGCCCACCGCTACCGCACGCCGTCACCTCGCCGGCGACGTCGACATCGTCCTTGATCGCAATCGGCACGCCGAGCAGCGGCAGTCGCTCGCCCGCCTCGAGAAGCTCCTGGGCCGCCGCGGCATCCTCGCGGGCACTGTCCGCCAGCACCACGCGATAGCAACGCAGTTTGCTGTCCAGCCGCGCGATCCGGTCCAGGTACACCTCGAGCAGGTCCGGAGCTCTGACCTCGCCGGTGGCGAGCATTCGTGCCAACGCCCCCGCGCCGGTGAAGGCAAGTTCGCGAGCATCCACTGCGGCAGCGTAACTCCGACTGGCACCAACCAGTACCGTGTCGACATGTCCTGCGTGTTCTGTGCGGTCATCGCCGGCCAGGCCCCGGCAATCCGGATCTGTGAAGACGACGAGTACCTGGCGATCCTCGACATTCGCCCGTTCACCCGAGGACACACGCTGGTGATCCCGAAGCGGCACAGCGTCGATTTGACCGACACCCCGCCGGAGACGCTGGCCGGGATGATCGCGGTGGGCCAGCGGATCGCCCGGGCCGCCCGGGCCACGGAACTGGCCGACGCGACCAACATCGGCATCAACGACGGCGGCGCCGCGTTCCAGACGGTTTTCCACATCCATCTGCACGTGCTGCCGCGCCGCAACGGCGACAAGCTGTCGGTGGCCAAGGGGATGTTGCTGCGCCGCGACCCGGACCGCGAGGCCACCGGGCAGATTCTGCGTGACGCGCTGGCACGCATCGACGCCAGTCAGTAGAACTGAGGTCATGAGCAACCTCACCACGCTGGAGCGGCTCATTCTGGCTCCGCTGCTGCGTCTGCACGACTCGCTGTACCGCAAGACCGACGGCCGGATCGGCCACCACGTCCCTGGCATGCCGGGCAGTCTGCTGTTGCACACCATCGGCGCCAAGACCGGTCAGCAGCGCTCGTCCACCCTGACCTACGCCAAGGACGGCGACTCGTATCTGATCGTGGCGTCCTACGGCGGCAGCGACAGCGCGCCCGGCTGGTACCACAACCTGCGAAAACGCCCCGAGTGCGAGATCAACGTGGGCCCGCGGCGATTTCCGGTCACCGCCCGCATCATCACCCCGGATGACGCCGACTACTCACGGGTGTGGGACATCGTGAACAAGAACAACTCCAACCGGTACAACGGCTATCAGATCCGCACGTCGCGCCCGATCCCGGTCGTCGCGCTGACCCCCACCTGATCGCACCAACCTGCACAAAAGCACGAGCTAAGCAGGCGGGGCCGTTTATTCTGCCCTAGCAGTGGTGGCGCCTCCATTCGTTCACCTGGGGAGCAGATCGGCCGGAGCAGCAATGAAGCGCTGGACGGGTAATCCGTGGCGGCGCTTCGGGCTGTCCGCGCACGCCGGTTGGCTCGTCGTTGCCGGCTACCTGTTCGCCGGGCTGCTGATCGTCATCGCCTCGGTTCGAGATCTCGAAGGCGTGTACGCGACCCGGCCCGTCGACGAGGTCGCGTTGGCCGGCAGCCTGTTGTTCGGTGCGGTCTGCGGGCTGCGCGCCGCCCGTCACGCGCGCGGACGTCGCAGATACGGCTGGTTGGCGATGGTCACGGCCCAGCTGGGGTGGGCGGTCGGCGAGATCATCTGGGCGTTTTACGACGTGCGTTCCCAGCTCGATCACGCCACCCATCCGGCGGCGGCCGAGATCGTGCTGTTGTTGTGGCCGTTGGGCGCCATGACGTCATTGGTGCTGTTGTCCAACCTGTCCCGGCACAGTTCTCGGCGACTGGTGCTGGACGGGCTCATCCTGGTCAGCTCGTTGCTGGTGATCTCCTGGGTGTTCGTGCTGGACAAGCAGCTGCATCACGACAACGGCTCCCGAATCGCGACGGTTGCCCAGGTGGTCAACGACGGCATCCTGATGACGACGGCGATCCTGATGCTGTCGCGGGGCCGACCCGGGGAGCGGCCGAGCCGGGCCCTGGTGGCCGGGGGCATCGCGACGATCAGCATCGCCGACATCACGATGGTGTTCGACACCGGGATAGGCAGTTACCACGTCAGCGATCTGGGCGACCTGGGCCGGGTGGCCGGGTTGGCGATGATCGCGCTGGCCGCCCTGGCCAGCGTCCGTGAACCGCCCGCCAGCGACACGGCGTCGCGAAGCGAGGCACTGTCGCGTGCGCTGCTGTGGTTGCCCTACCTTCCGCTCTCGCTGGCCGCGATCGTCGGTTGGGGCACGGTCGCCCGGGCCGAGCACGGCGTGCTGACGGCGCTGCTGGGCATCCTCGTCGCCTCGGTACTGGCCCGGCAGTTCATCGCGCTCGCCGAGAACCAGGACCTGTTGGCGGTGGTCGCGCGCGAAGCATTCCGGGACAGCCTCACCGGCCTGGCCAACCGCGCGCACTTCCTGCATCGATTGGAAGATGCCGTCGCGGCCCGGCAAGAAGACAGCCACCCGATCGCGGTGCTGTGCCTCGACCTGGACAACTTCAAAGCGGTCAACGACGGGCTGGGTCACCCGGCCGGCGACGAACTTCTCATCCGGGTCGCCGGGCGGCTCACCGCGGCCTTGCACGACCGGGGCCTGATCGCGCGTCTCGGCGGCGACGAATTCGCGGTACTGCTCGAGGCTTCGGTCGAGGAGTCCCGCGCGGCCGCGCACGACGTGCTCGAGGCGTTTCGTGCCCCGATCGTGATCGACGGCGTCCCCATTGCTGTCCGGCCGAGCATCGGTTTCACCGTCGCCACGGCCGGCTCGGCCTGCACCGTCGACCAGCTGCTGCGGCATGCAGACTTGGCCATGTACACCGCCAAACGCGAAGGCGGCCAATGCGTTCGCAGCTTCGTGCCCGACCTTCCGCTCTCGTACAGCTTCGCCCGCTCGACCGAAACATTGGCAGCCGCGGCACCGCCGGACCGGTCCGACTGGTTGCCGATCTCCGCCGCAGCCTCGGGCTATTCACCGTCGGTGCGGGCGGTTACCCCGGCCCGGACCGCTCGCACCGAAACGCCGCCGAGGGCGGTACCGCCCGGCCAGCCGCGGGACGGGACCGACGACACCCATTGGCCGCCGATGCCAGTCCGCATTGCCCTGGTGTTGCTGACGGTCAGCGTGCTGGCCTTCACCGCCACCGCGTTGGCCGGGATCAACGCCACCGACGACACGTCCTTCACCACGTGGTTCTATGCCGCGCTGACCCTGGTGGCCGCCGGGTTGATCGCGGTACGCGCGCACCGGATCACGACCGATCGGTGGGCCTGGGCGCTGATCGCGGGCGGCATGACCTGTTCTGGCATCGGCGACGTCGTCTACGCGCTGCGGCTACCCGTCGGGCAGACACCGTCCGTCGCCGACGCGGAATACCTTGCGTTCTATCCGCTCATCTACGGCGGCGTGCTGTTGCTCCTGCGTTCACGCTTGGCGGCGGTGCCGATCCCGATCCGGCTCGATCCGTTGCTCTGCGGCATGGCCATGGCGGCGGTGGGTGTCGCGCTCGAGGCGGGCCCGTTGCACTCGGCAACCGCGCGCGAGACCGTCCCGGTTGGTTCCCTGTATCCGTGGGGCGATCTGATCCTGCTGGCGCTGGCCGCCGGCATACTGCCAGTAGTGGGTTGGCGCAACGAGTTTCGCTTGCTCATGGTGGTTGCCGGGTTGCTCGGATTCGCCGTCGCCGACACCGCCGAGTTGGTCGAGACCGCGGCGGGTGGCAACCGAGTCGGCGCCACGCTGGCCGCCGCGTGGCCCGCCGCGGCGCTTTTGCTGGCAATGGCCAGCTGGGTGCCCGTATCGGTGCCGGCACGGGCGTTGCAACGTGGGTTCGGCTCCTACGCAGTACCGGTGGCGTGTACCGTCGTCGCTCTAAGCGTTGCGGTGATCGACGAAAACTCGTATTTGGCAACGACATTCGCCGCACTGAGTTTGCTGGCCGCAACGGTGCGGTTCTCGCTGACGCTGCGCGATGCCAGCATGATCGCCGAAAACTACAAGCACGCCATGACCGACGAGCTGACGACGTTGCCCAACCGTCGCTCGTTGGCGACGGCGCTTTCCGCGCTGTCCGAATCGGCGTCACCGGCGGATCCCGATTCGGCGCGCAAGACGTCGTCACGCAAGGCACTGCTGTTGGTGAAGCTCTACGAGATTCACCAGATCAGCGACTCAATCGGTCGCCGTTTCGGCGATGAGTTGTTGCGCCACATCGCCGAACGCCTTGCCGCCAGTGTGCGTCAGGACGATCTGCTCGCCCGGGTGGGCGACGACGAATTCGCCATCCTGCTGACCGAGGGATCCGACCTCATCGGCGCGCGCGCTCAGGCGGGCCGGCTGCTGGAAGCCCTGGGCGAACCGTTCGCGATGGATCCGCTCACCCTGCGCGTCGACGCGCGTATCGCCATTGCGCTATGCCCCGACCATTGCGAGCATCCGCACGAGCTGCTCAGCCGCGCCGAGGCGGCGATGCCGCACGCCAAATCCGCGATGAGCAAGATCGCGGTGTACGACTCGACGTTCGAGGTGTACCGCGAAACCGACCCCAACGTCATCGAGGAACTGCGCGCCGCACTGTTCGAAGGCGATCAGCCGACGCTGTACTACCAGCCCAAAATCAACGCCGTCGACGGCAGCGTGCACAGCGTCGAGGCGCTGCTGCGCTGGAACCATCCCACCCGCGGTGTGCTGCTGCCGGAAGACTTCCTGCCCGCCGCCGAACGCACCGGGCTGATGCGCAAGATCGCCGACCGCACCCTCAAACTCGCGCTCGCACAGATCCAGTACTGGCGCGAAAGGGGCATCGCCTCGTCGGTCGCGGTGAACCTCGCCACCACGAACCTGCTGGACCTCGAGCTGGTCGGCACGATCGAACGACTGCTGTGGGCCCGCGGTCTACCCGCCAACGCGCTGATCGTGGAGATCACCGAGAGCGCCCTGGTCGACTCGGCGCGGTCCCGCAACACGGTGGCCGAACTGCAGCAACTCGGGGTCCGCGTCTCCCTTGACGACTACGGAACCGGATGGTCGTCGCTGGCACGCCTGCAAGACGTCTCGGTCGACGAGCTGAAACTCGACCGGATCTTCGTGGCACGGCTGGCCCAGGACGCCCGGTCGGTCGCGATTGTGCGCTCGACGGTGGCGCTGGCCGACAGCCTGGGCGCGGATCTGGTCGCCGAGGGCGTCGAGGACGACGTCACCCTGGCCGCGCTGCACCGCTTCGGCTGCACCATCACCCAAGGGTTCGTGCACAGCCGGCCGCTGCCGCCCAGCGAACTCGAGGAGTGGATCGCCAGCCGCGCGAACCAAACCGAGCAGGCAGGCGTCGCCGATTGAGCGCTAGAACAGTTCCTTGGCCAGCAGCTCCAGCGTCGTGACCCGTCCCGGCGCGGTCGCCGGGTCGGTGCCTTTGCGGGCGGACGCGACCGGGTTCACCATCACCTCGTCGACGCCGAACCGCTCGGCGAGACCGCGCACCTGCTCGGCCGCCTCGGCGGGGCTGCCGAGCACCGCACGTCGCAGCCCGCTCTCCACCATGTGTTCCTGCTGCGGGGTCAGCTCAGCCACCTGGGCTTCCTCCACCAACGGGACCGGCCCCAGCGATGCACCGGTCCGCAGCCGCGCCATCATCTGCAGGTTCGGCAGCATCAAAGCCGTTGCCTCGTCGCGTGTTTCGGCTACCGAGGCATTGACCGTCAAGAATGTGACGGGCTCGGGGGTCAGTGCGCTGGGCACGAATCGGGAGCGGTAGACCTCGAGCGCCTCTTCGGTTCCGTTGCCCGAGAAGTGATGTGCGAAGACATACGGCAACCCCTTGGCCGCCGCCAGATGTGCCGAATACATCGATGAGCCCAGCAGCCACAGCCGCGGTTCGCTGGCCGCGGCCGGGGTGGCCTTGAGCCGGTAGTCGCCGGAACGCAGCGGGAGCAGCACGCCACGCGCGCTCATCAACGCGGCCACGTCGTCGAGGTACTCGGGGAAGTTCTCGATGTCGCGATCCTGTTCGGCGGCCGAGCGGGCATCGCGCAGCGCGTACGACGTGACCGGGTCGGATCCGGGAGCGCGGCCGATACCGAGGTCGATGCGCCCGGGGGCGGCGGCCTCCAGCAACGCGAACTGCTCGGCGACCGCCAGCGGGGCGTGGTTGGGCAGCATCACGCCACCGGATCCCAGCCGCACCCGCGACGTCTGCGCGGCCAGGTAAGCCAGCAGCACCGGCGGGCTGGTCGCCCCCACCGACGGCATGTTGTGGTGTTCGGCAACCCAGTAACGCGTAAAGCCCAGCCGGTCGGCGGCCTGCGCCAGCTGCACGGTGGCCGCCAGCGCATCCGCGGTCGACTGGTCGGTGCGCACCGGGACGAGGTCAAGGACGGAAAGACGCACGACCGAGACAACGCTGCCGCGTGGGGGAACGTTCCCGATCAGTAGTTGCTGAGCGCCAGCGAGTTCACGATGGCCTCGAACTGTTCCTGCGAGATCGGCGCACCGCCGGGGATGTTGTCGGTGGCCAGAAACTGGGTGCGTTCGGTGTAGCCGTGGAAGCGCTTGAAATAGTTCGTGAACGCCACGCCGTGGTCGACCCAGTCGCCCTGAGTCGCGCGTTTGAGTTCGCCGGCCAGGATGTAGGCGCCCAGCAACGCGACGCTGGTGCCCTGGCCCGACAGCGGCGAGCAGCAGTACGCGGCGTCGCCCACCAGCGCCACCCGTCCGATCGACCAGTGGTCCATCACGATCTGCGCCATCTCGTCGAAGTAGAAGTCCGGCGCGCCGCGCATGAAGGTCAGCAGCTGCGGCCGCACCCAGCCGTCGTCGGCCATCCGCCGTTCGATCTCGGCGTACTGAGCTTCGATGTCGCGGTAGTCGATCCGCAGTTCGGGGTCCATGAAGCCCAGCATGGCGCGCGCCTCGGTGTTGTGCCGGGCGCTGTACACCCCGGCCATCGTGGTGTCGCCGTAATGCCATTTCTGCCAGAAGTCGAGGTCCAGGAAGTTGGGCACCGTGAAGATCGCGGCGTGCGTGCCCAACCGCTTGATGAACCGCTCCTCCGGACCGAAAACCAGCCGGCGCACGTTGGAGTGCAGGCCGTCGGCGCCGATCACCAGATCGAAGCTGCGGGCCGGCGCGCGTTCGAAGGTCACCTCGACGCCGGACCCGCGGTTGTCCAGCGTGGCGATGGTGTCGTCGAAAAGGTATTCGGTGTCGGGTTGTGTTGCACCGTACAGCAATTCGACCAGGTCGTCGCGCAGCAGCTCGATGTCGGGGCTGTCGATGGGGCCGCCGGTGGGTGTCGACTCGGTGTCCCGGGACAGCTCATTACCGTCGCGGTCGACGACGGAAGACCCCCGGATGCCCGTCTTGCGGTCCGCGGCCGCGCTCAGCAGCCCCATGCGGTCCAGCACCGTCAGCGCCGGGCCGCGCACGTCGATGGCCTGCCCGCCCGGACGCAGCCCCGGGTGCCGCTCCACCACGGTGACCGAAAAGCCGTGCCGGGCAAGCCAATATCCCAATGTTGTACCGGCGACGCTGGCCCCGGAAATCAATACTTCGGTCACCGGATCCCTGCCAGCTCCTTCGCTTTGATGAAGATGTCGTCGAGCATTGCGGGCGTAAGCCTACCGGTGAACATGTTTTGCTGGCTCGGGTGGTAGCAACCCAGCAGCCGGGCACCGGACGCCAGCGTGGCAACGACGCCGTGGCCGAACCGCGGCTTGGGCGTCCCCCGAATCGCTTGCACTTCCGGGGCGCCGGGCAGTCGCAGCGCGATCTGCCAGCCGAACCCGCCCAGCGCCACCACGACGCGGACATGCTCGCTGACCAGCCGCCATTCAGATTCCAGCCACGGCCAGCAGGTGTCGCGCTCCACCGGGGTGGGCACGTTGGCCGGTGGCGCGCACTTGACCGGCGCGGAGATTCGAACCTGCTCGGTTCGCAGGCCGTCCGCGGCGTCGACGCTGATCGGTTGGTTCACCAGACCGGCCCGGTACAAAGCGGCGTAAAGCTGGTCGCCGGAGCGGTCACCGGTGAACATGCGGCCGGTTCGGTTGGCACCGTGGGCCGCCGGTGCCAACCCCACGATGAAGATCCGCGGGCGCTGCGATCCCCACCCCGGGACCGGTCGGCCCCAATACGGTTGGTCGGCAAACGCGCGACGCTTGGTCACAGCAACATCCTCACGCCAGGTGACCAGGCGGGGGCAGGCCCGACAGACGCTGACCCGGGCGTCCAGTTCCGGGACCGAGCCGGCCGACCCAGCCAGCGCCCGAACCTGTGCCGCATCGGTGGCCGTGGCGGTCAGTGGCGTGGCCGGATCGCCGGGCCACCCGCTGCCCGGTGGCACCGGCGACTCGAACGCCACCCCGGTGTTCGGATGAACAAGCACCTAAACATCCTGCATTCCGCCCTGGCGACCACGAAATCGGTGGCTGCAGCCGCCGGTTTGCGGTTAAATCTCCCCGGCGATAGTCATGACACCTTCCAGCCGCTTTCCGGCACTGCTGATCCTGTTGGCCACGCTGGCGGCGACGGCGGGTACCGGCATTTCGTTGGTCGCCTTCCCCTGGCTGGCGCTGCAGCACCACCACAGCGCGCGCGACGCGTCGCTGGTGGCCGCCGCGGTGACGCTGCCGCTGGTGGGGTCCACCCTGGTCGCGGGCACCGCCGTCGACTATTTCGGGCGGCGCAGGGTTTCGCTGGTCTGCGACGCGCTGTCCGGCATGGCCGTGGCCGCCGTCCCCGTCCTCGCCTGGTGCATCGGCGCGGACGCGGTCAACGTCCCCGCGCTCGCCGCGCTGGCCTGCTGCTCGGCAGCGTTCGACCCGGCCGGGACCACCGCCCGCCAGTCGATGTTGCCCGAGGCGGCGGCCCGGGCCGGCTGGTCGTTGGATCGCACCAACGGCGTCTACGAAGCCATCCTGAATCTGGCCTACATCGTGGGGCCGGGGATCGGCGGCCTGATGATCGCCGCGGTTGGTGGCGTCAACACGATGTGGCTGACGGCCGGCTGCTTCGGGGTGTCGTTCCTCGCCATCGGCGCACTGCGGCTTGCGGGTACCGGCGTGCCGCACCACACCGCCCGTCCCGGGGGGCTGGTGTCCGGCGTCGCCGAAGGGCTGCGTTTCGTCTGGAACGTACGGGTGCTGCGGACGCTCGGACTGATCGACCTGGTGGTGACGGCGCTATACCTACCGATGGAAAGCGTCCTGTTTCCCAAGTACTTCAGCGACCACCGGCAGCCCGCCCAGTTGGGTTGGGCGCTGATGGCGCTGGGGGTCGGCGGTGTGGTTGGTGCGCTGGGCTATGCGGCCCTGTCGAAGCACACCCGCAGGCGCACCGCGGTGCTGACCGCGACCCTGATCTTCGGCGCCGCCTCGGTCGGCATCGCCTTCCTGCCGCCGCTGCCGGTGATCCTGGTGTTGTGCGCGGTGACCGGTCTGGTCTACGGACCGATCCAGCCCATCTACAACTACGTGATGCAGACGCGGACGCCGCAGCAGCTGCGCGGCCGGGTGGTCGGGGTGATGACCGGCCTCACCTTCGCCGCCGGCCCGTTGGGTCTTCTGGTGGCCGGACCGCTCGCCGACGCCGCCGGGCTGCGGGTGACATTTCTGGCGCTGGCGGTGCCGATCCTGCTGGTCGGTCTGCTCGCGTGCGGCCTGCCGTCGCTGCGCGACCTCGACCGCGAAGCCGAGTTTGCTGAGGGTTGCGCAACGTAAAATCGCTGCGTGAGTATCACAGTCAACGCAGACATCATGGCCGACCTGATCGCCAGCCTGCCCGAGGGGACGGTGGTCACCGATCCGGCGATCACCGACGGCTACCGACACGATCGCGCCTTCGACCCCTCCGCGGGCACCCCCCTGGCCGTGGTCCGGCCGCGCCGCACCGAAGAAGTGCAGACGGTGATGCGCTGGGCCACCGCACACCAGGTGCCCGTGGTGGCCCGCGGAGCCGGCACGGGCCTGTCCGGCGGAGCCACGGCGCTGGCGAACGGGATCGTGTTGTCGACGGAGAAGATGCGCGACATCACCGTCGACCCCGTCACCCGCACCGCGGTATGCCAGCCCGGCCTGCTCAACGCCGAGGTGAAAAAGGCGGTCGCGCAATACGGGCTGTGGTATCCGCCCGACCCGTCGTCGTACGAGATCTGCAGCATCGGCGGCAACATCGCGACCAACGCGGGTGGTATCTGCTGCGTAAAGTACGGCGTCACAACCGATTACGTGCTGGGCATGCAGGTTGTGCTGGCCGACGGCACCGCCATCCGGCTGGGCGGTGCGCGGCTGAAGGATGTCGCGGGCCTGAGCCTGACCAAGCTGTTCGTCGGTAGTGAAGGCACGCTGGGCATCGTCACCGAGGTGACGCTGCGGCTGCTGCCCGCCCAGAACACGTCGAGCGTCGTAGTGGCCACATTCGCGTCGCTGGAATCAGCGGTGGACGCGGTGCTCGGGGTCACCGCCCGGCTGCGGCCCTCGATGCTGGAATTCATGGACAAGGTGTCGATCAACGCCGTCGAGGACACCCTGCGCATGGATCTCGACCGCGGGGCCGCCGCGATGCTGGTGGCCGGCTCCGACGAGCGGGGCCGGACGGGCAACGAGGACGCCGAGCTGATCGCGGCGGTGTTCGCTGAAAACAAGGCAACGGACGTTTTCAGCACCAGCGACCCGGACGAGGGTGAGGCGTTCGTCGTCGCGCGGCGGTTCTGCATCCCCGCGGTCGAGGCCAAGGGTTCCCTGCTGCTCGAAGACGTCGGGGTGCCGCTACCCGCGCTGGGCAGCCTGGTCACCGGGGTGGCAGACATCGCCGAGCGCCACGACCTGATGATCTCGGTGATCGCGCACGCGGGCGACGGCAATACCCACCCGTTGATCGTCTATGACGCAGCCGACGCCGAGATGACCGAGCGGGCCAACCGCGCGTTCGGCGAGATCATGGATCTGGCCATCGGGCTGGGCGGCACGATCACCGGTGAACACGGGGTGGGCCGGCTGAAGCGGCCGTGGCTGGACGGTTATCTGGGGCCCGACGTGATGATGCTCAATCAGCGCATCAAGCACGCGCTCGACCCGCTCGGCATCCTCAACCCCGGGTCGGCGATCTAGTTCCTCCGGTGCTCGGCGGGTGGCCCGCCCGCGATCGGCAGTTGACAATATACGACTAGTGTCGTACCAATGAGACATGACACCGGTTATGTCTCATACCCCGCCGGTCACGTTCCAGCTGGCCACCGCCGACACCTGGGCCACGCCGTGGTCGATGTATCGCGCGTTGCGCGACCACGACCCGGTGCACCACGTGGTGCCCCCGAAGCATCCCGATCACGATTACTACGTGCTGTCCCGGCACGCCGATGTCTGGTCGGCGGCCCGGGACCACGGCACGTTCTCCTCCGCGCAGGGACTCACGGTCAATTACGGCGACCTGGAGATGATTGGGCTGCAAGACAATCCTCCATTCGTCATGCAGGACCCCCCGTCACACACCGAGTTCCGCAAGCTGGTCTCGCGCGGGTTCACGCCCCGCCAGGTCGAGGCGATCGAGCCCAAGGTCCGCGAGTTCGTCGCGCAGCGCATCGAGAAGCTGCGCGCCGACGGTGGCGGCGATATCGTGGCCGAGCTCTTCAAGCCGCTGCCCTCGATGGTGGTCGCCCATTATCTTGGTGTGCCCGAGGAGGATTGGGATCAATTCGACGGGTGGACCCAGGCCATCGTGGCGGCCAACACCGCCGACGGGGGCGTCGCGGGTGCGCTGGACACGGTCGGTGACGCGGTCGGGACGATGATGGCCTACTTCACCAGGCTGATCGAGCGCCGGCGGACCGACCCCGCCGACGACACCATTTCACACCTGGTCGCCGCCGGGGTGGGCGGCACCGACGGCGACGTCTCGGGCACGCTGTCGATTCTGGCGTTCACCTTCACAATGGTCACCGGTGGCAATGACACCGTGACGGGCATGCTCGGCGGTTCGATGCCGCTGCTGCACGAGCGGCCAGACCAGCGAAAGTTGTTGGCGGACAATCCCGCACTGATCGGCGACGCGGTCGAGGAGCTGTTGCGGCTGACCTCGCCGGTGCAAGGACTGGCCCGCACCGTCACCCGAGACGTGACGATCGGCGACACCGCCATCCCGGTCGGTCGCCGGGTGCTGCTGTTGTACGGGTCGGCCAACCGCGACGAACGCCAGTACGGCCCGGATGCCGACGAACTGGACATCACCCGGTGCCCACGCAACATCCTGACCTTCAGCCACGGCGCCCACCACTGCCTCGGCGCCGCCGCGGCCCGGATGCAGTCCCGTGTCGCGCTGTCCGAATTGCTGTCCCGTTGCCCGGATTTCGACGTCGACGCGAAGGCGATCGGGTGGGCGGGCGGCAACTACGTGCGCCGCCCGTTGTCGGTACCGATCACCATGCACCGCTGATGCCGAGCAACGACTGGCTTGGCAGCGGCCGCAGCGAGGCCGCCGTCGACCGAATTCTCGACGCGGCCGAGCGGTTGTACACCGAGCGTGACTCGGATTCCATCGGAATGAATGAAATCGCAAGGGCCGCAGGTTGTTCCCGTGCGACGCTGTACCGGTATTTCGACAATCGTGAGGCGCTGCGCACCGCATACATCCACCGGGAGACACATCGGCTGGGCCGGCAGATCGCCGCCCGGACCGCGGCCGTCGAGGATCCGCGGGAACGACTGATCGCGAGCATCCTCGTCACGTTGGCGATGGTGCGGGAGAGCCCCGCACTGTCATCCTGGTTCGCCAGCACCCGCCCGCCGGTGGCTGGTGAGCTGGCGGAAGAATCGGACGTGATCGCCGCCCTGGCAACGGCATTCCTGCACTCGCTGGGCCCTGACGATCCCGCCGTGTTGCAGCGCCGGGCCCGCTGGACGGTCCGGGTGATCATCTCACTGCTGATGTTTCCGGGCCGCAACGCGGACGAGGAGCGGGCGATGATCGAGGAATTTCTCGTCCCGATCATCGCCCCGGCAAGCGCCCGCCGTTAGCTGGCAGCCATCCCCCTCTGCGGGTTCAGGCCACCCAGTAGGCCTGCGCCTTAATGGCTTTGCGCGGGATACCGAAGTCCTCCCGTAGTGCCCTGGCAACCGAGCGGGTGGTGCGACTGTCGCAGGCCACCCAGCCGAAGTGGTCACCGGCGTCGAAGGCCGCGGATCGGACGGCCTCCAGCAACCCCTGTCCGTTGTTCGTGCGCGGCACCCAGGTGATGTCGGGTCCCGGCGTCACCGGCAGGTCGCGGTCCTCCTCGCGGGCGGCCTCGATGAACACGTACGCCGGAGCGTCCTCGATCGCGGCCAGCAGCGAGTTGATCGCCGGCAACGACGCGCAATCCCCGACGATGACGTAGCCGGCGGGAGCCGGATCCGGTATTGCGAACCTGCTGCCCAGCACCGTCGCCTCGATCGTGTCCCCGGGCCGGGCGGCGGCCGCCCATCGCGAGGCGATGCCGTCGTGTAGGGCGAACTCGACGCTGACGGTGTCGGCGACCGGGTCGGGGTCGACCAAGGTGTAGCCACGCTGGTGCAGCTTGTCGCCGTCGGCGAACCACATCCGGATCCACATGGTCGGGTGCACATCGTGGGGTGCGAGCAGCCCGCCGGCATCGAAATCGAGCCGCAGATAATGCGGGCCGATCTCGCGGCGGCCGGTGACGGTGAGCCGGTAGTCCCCGGCGCCCATCAACCTCAACACCGCACCCGCCCAGCCCCGTGATGCCCGCTGTTCGCCCATCGCCGTGCGCCTCCCTACCCGTCAACGACAGTGAGGTTAGGGTAACCTAACCCAGCTGTCAATCAGCCGGGCACGCGTGTGCAGCGGTGCAACAACCACGCCGGCGGGATCGTCACCGCCAGCGTCGCGACGAACAGATGCAGCATGGGACCCGTATAGACGTGCGCCCGAACGATGTAGACCATGGCGAACTCCATGGTCACCAGATGGATCAGGAAGATTTCGTAGGAGATTTCGCCCAGCCACACCATCGGACGGCTGGCCAGTAGCTGGGCGTACCAACCGCGGTTGCCCAGTGCCAGCGGCGCCACCGCCAGCGTGGCGATCACGGCGTAGAAGACGGTCTTGACGACGGCCTCCATCATCGAGGCCGGCGACGTGGTCGGGGCGCCGCCGATCGGGGTGGCGACGATGAAATAGCAGACGATCGCCAGCGGTATCGCCGCGAACGCGTAGCAGCGAACGCCCATCGCCTCCAACACCGCCAGCAGCATGCCTCCGCAGAACCAGGCCAGGTAGGTCGGCAACCACAGCCGCGCGCCGTCGGGAAACCAGTGATCGGTGTGCACCAGAACCAGCCAGGCCGGGCTGATCAGGGCGAGCGCCACCAGGGTAACTAGCACCCGTCGCGGCTGCCATGAACGCCGGCTGATCACCACCAGCAGCAGGTAGGCCAGGAATGGCAGGACGAGGTAGAACGACGCCTCCACCGCCAGGCTCCACATCTGGGTCAGGCCCTGGTGCAGATACTTGCCCAGGTAACCGTCGGTATAGATCTGCGTCAGCGTGAGATTGCGAATCAGGCCAAGCCAGGAGTGTCCCGGATTGGGTCCGGCCTCGCGAAAGTGGTAGAGCACATAGGCGAACAACACCGTGATGACGTAGGCGGGCATGATGCGCCGAACCCGATGCCGCGCATAGCGACTCACCGACGGGGCGGGACCGCCCCGGACGGCCGCCGTCACCCAGGGGCGAAACAACAGGAAGCCGGACAGCACGAAGAAGATCGGCACGCCGATCTCCATCCGGGCGCCGACCAGGCCCCAGTAGCCGTGCGTGTATTTGCCGGTGGTGTAGGCCGCGTGCGTGCCGACCACGAGGATGGCGGCGACCGCGCGGATGCCGGTCAGGGAGGCCACCCTGTCGACATGCGAGACCTGCTCGAGTCCGCCCTGGGCGTCCCGCTCGTCGGAAAGGGTCATTCGCCGTCTCTTCGGCGTGGTTTCGCACCGCCGCGCCGGGGCTTGTCCGACGACTTGCCGGACCCACGGTCTGGCCGAAGGTCGATCAGCACACCCGAGATGCGGGTGCGTTCAAGCTTTTTCAGTGTCGCACGAGGCAACTTCGCGGGCAGTTCTACCAGCGAGAAATCCGGACCGATGGCGATGTGGCCGAAATCGCTGCGATGCAGTCCGCCCTCGTTGGCGATGGCGCCGACGATCGCCCCCGGTCCGATTTTGTGACGCTTGCCAACGGCGATGCGGTAGGTCTGGAATGGCCTTGTTTCCCTTGACGTTTCGGACCTCTCCCGGCGCTCCCCGTCGCGGTCGGGCCGCTCTCGGCGCCGGGCCGGCGGTTCGGGCGCCATCAGGAACTCTTCGCCGTCGCGCGACTGCACCGCCAGCGCGGCGGCAATGTCGGCCATCGGGACGTTGTGTTCGCGTTCGTAGTCCTGCACCAGCTTGCGGAACAGGTCGAGCCCCGGGCTGCCCAGCGCGCCGGTGATGGAGTCGGCGAATTTCGCCATCCGTTGCGCGTTGACGTCTTCGACGGTGGGCAGTTCGGCTTCGGTCAGCGTCTGCCGCGTCGCCTTTTCGATCGCCTTGAGCAGATGGCGTTCCCGCGGCGACACGAACAACACCGCGGTACCTGAACGACCGGCCCGGCCGGTGCGTCCGATGCGGTGGACGTAGGACTCGGTGTCATGCGGAATGTCGTAGTTCAGCACGTGCGATATGCGTTCCACATCGAGGCCCCGCGCCGCGACATCGGTGGCGACCAAGATGTCGATGCTGCCGTCGCGCAGTGCGGCGATGGTGCGCTCGCGCTGGGCCTGCGCGATGTCCCCGTTGATGGCCGCAGCGGAAAAGCCACGCGCTCTAAGCTTTTCGGCGACCTCCTCGGTCGCCTGCTTGGTGCGAACGAAGATGATCATCGCCTCGAACCGCTCGACTTCCAGAATGCGGGTCAGCGCGTCCATCTTGCGTGGCCCGGCCACCTGTATGTAACGCTGCGAAATATTCTCGGCGGTAGCGGTTTTCGCCTTGGAGGTGACCTCGAACGGATCGTGCAGGTACTTCGCGCTCAGCTTGCGAATCGCCGACGGCATGGTCGCCGAGAACAGGGCCACCTGTTTGTATTCCGGCGTTTCGGACAGAATGCGCTCGACGTCCTCGGCGAAACCCATCGCGAGCATCTCGTCGGCCTCGTCGAGCACCAGATAGTCCACCCGCGACAGATCGAGGGTGCCGCGTTCGAGATGGTCGATCACGCGGCCGGGCGTGCCGACCACCACCTGGGCGCCGCGCTTGAGACCGGCCAGTTGCACGGTGTAGGACGAGCCGCCGTAGATGGGCAGCACGTTGATCTGCGGCAGGTGAGCGCCGTAGCGCCCGAACGCCTCGGCGACCTGCAGGGCCAGTTCGCGGGTGGGCGCCAGCACCAGGGCCTGGGTCGCCTTGCTGGTCACATCGATCTTGGACAGGATCGGGATCGCGAAGGCGGCGGTCTTGCCGGTTCCGGTCTGCGCCAGCCCGACGACGTCGGAGCCGGCCATCAGCGCCGGGATCGTCGCCCCCTGGATCCCCGTCGGCGATTCGTATCCGACGTCGGCGATGGCCCGCAAGACGGAGGGGTGGATCTGCAGGTCGGCAAACGACGTAGCGGCCGCATCGGGCGAACCGTCGGGGACTGTCATCGTGCATGCAGTTTAGTGGTGACCGCGAGCGCAGCGCAGCTGGGCGCAGCGCGTCACCACCCACAGCCCCGCGGTGACCGCGAGCGCAGCACAGCTGGGCGCCGTGGGCGATCGCGCGAATTGCGGCGCGGCACGCGGAGTGCCTGTCCCACCCGTGCGCGCGATCCCGGTACGGTGGCGCGATGTGTGGTGCCTACCCTGTCGTGCCGAGCCGCTGACCGCTGGCGTTCTGGTAGCCATGACGTTGTCCGGCTGCGGTTCGGGGGACTCGACGGTCGCGAAGACACCCCAAGCCACGACCACGGCCACCCCGTCGATCACCGCTCCCCCCACTCCCATCCCGGCCGCGTCGCCCGCCACCAGCGCACCGGCCGACCCATGCGCGGTCAACCTGGCCTCGCCCACCATCGCCAAGGTGGTGTCCGATCTGCCGCGCGACCCGCGCAGTCAACAGGCCTGGAACCCCGAGCCGCTGGCGGGCAATTACAACCAATGCGCCCAGCTCTCCGCAGTGATCATCAAGGCCAACACCAACGAAGCCAACCCGACCACCCGGGCGGTGCTGTTTCATCTCGGCCAGTTCATCCCGCAGGGGGTGCCGGATACCTACGGATTCAACGGCATCGACGCGTCGCAGACCACCGGCGACACCGTGGCGTTGACCTACCCCAGCGGGATCGCCGGGTTGAACACCAACGTCCGATTCCATTGGAACGGCAACTCCGTAGAGCTGATCGGCAACACCACGGGTCGCTGAACGGGCGCACCGCCGCAACCGGCCGCCGTGTCGGTGCTCTCCCCTACAGTGGCTGCTGTGTTCGTCACCGGCGACAGCGTCGTCTACAGCGCGTCGGACCTGGCCGCCGCCGCCCGATGCGAATACGCCTTGCTCCGGGACTTCGATGCCAAGCTCGGCCGGGGCCCCGCGGTCACCGTCGAGGACGAACTGCTGGCACGCACCGCCGCCCTTGGTGACGAGCACGAGCACCGCGAGCTGGACCGGCTGCGCCAAGAGTTCCCCGACGGCGTCGCGGTCATCGGTCGCCCGGCCTATACCTTGGCCGGGCTGACCGCCGCCGCGCAGGCAACGCGGCGCGCCATCGCCGAGCGCGCACCGGTGGTGTACCAGGCGGCGATGTTCGACGGCCGGTTCGTCGGGTTCGCCGACTTTTTGGTCCGCGACGGCGATCAGTACCGACTGGTCGACACCAAGCTCGCCCGCACCCCCAAAGTCACCGCGCTGCTGCAGTTGGCGGCCTACGCCGACACGCTGACCGGCCTGGGGGTCTCGGTCGCCGACGAGGCCGAATTGCGGCTCGGCGACGGCTCGGTAATGCGGTATCGCGTCGGCGATCTGATCCCCGTCTTCCGGTCGCAGCGCGCGCTTCTGCAGCGGCTGCTCGACGGGCATTACGCGGGCGGCACGGCGGTCAGTTGGGACGACATGGCAGTACGGGCGTGTTTTCGCTGCCCGCTGTGCACGGAGCAAGTACGAGCCAGCGACGACCTCCTGCTGGTCGCCGGCATGCGAATCAGCCAGCGCAACAAGATCATCGACGCCGGAATCAGCACGGTAGCCGACCTCGCCGAGCACCGTGGGCCGGTACCCGACCTGGCGGCCAGTGCGCTGGAGAAGCTGATCGCCCAGGCGAAAATTCAAGTCCTGCAACGTGATACCGCCACTGCTCAGTTCGAGGTCGTCGATCCCCGGCCGCTGGCCCTGCTGCCGGAGCCCGACCCGGGTGACCTGTTCTTCGACTTCGAGGGCGATCCGCTGTGGACCGCCGACGGTCAGGACTGGGGCCTGGAGTACCTGTTCGGCGTCTTGCACGCCGGCGGCAAGTTCCAGCCGCTGTGGGCACACGACCGCGCCGACGAACGCAGGGCGCTGATCGACTTTTTGGCGCTGGTGGCCAAGCGCCGCAAACGTCACCCCAACATGCACATCTACCACTACGCACCGTATGAGAAGACCGCCCTGCTGCGGCTGGCCGGCCGGTACGGCGTCGGCGAGGATCAGGTTGACGAGCTGCTGCGGTGCGGGGTGCTTGTGGACTTGTATCCGTTGGTGCGCAAGAGCATTCGGGTGGGCGCGGAGTCGTTCAGCCTCAAGGCGCTCGAACCGCTGTACATGGGGGCGCAGCTGCGCGAGGGAGACGTCACCACCGCCGCAGACTCGATCACGTCCTATGCCCGGTATTGCGAACTGCGCGACGCGGGCCGCATCGACGAGGCCCAAACCGTGCTTAAGGATATCGAGGACTACAACCACTACGACTGTCGGTCGACGCAGGAACTGCGTAACTGGCTACTGGTGCGCGCCTGGGAATCCGGCGTCACACCCATTGGGGCCCAACCGGTTTCCGACGGCAACACCGTCGACGACCAGGACCAGCTGGCGGCGCGGCTGGCCGCGTTCGCCGGTGATCCCGCCGTGAACCCACGCACACCGGCGCAGGTCGCGGTCGCGCTGGTGAGCGCAGCGCGCGGCTACCATCGCCGCGAGGACAAGCCCTTCTGGTGGGCCCATTTCGACCGGCTGAACTTTCCGGTCGACGAATGGGCGGACAACACCGACGTCTTCGTCGCCGAAACGGCGTCGGTGAGCGTCGACTGGCACATACCCCCGCGTGCCCGCAAGCGACAGCGCCGCGTCACGATGCGCGGCGAACTGGCCCGCGGCGACCTGATGACCGAGGTGTTCGCGCTCTATGACCCGCCGGCCCCGGCGAGCATGAGCGACAACCCCGATCGGCGGGCGGCCGGCCGGGCCAGGGTGGTCGAGGTTGACGACCCGGCGGTGCCCAGCGAGGTCGTCATCGCCGAGCGAGTGGGCAACGACGGCAACACTTTCGACCAGCTTCCGTTCGCGCTGACCCCGGGGCCACCCATCGCCACGACCGCGATGCGCGAATCGATCGAATCGACCGCGGCCGCAGTGGCGGCCGGGCTGCCGCAACTGCCCCGCACCGCGATCATCGACGTCCTGCTGCGCCGCGCGCCCCGCACCCGCGGGGGTGGACCGCTGCCGCGTGGCTCCGACGCCATCGCCGACATCACCGAGGCCACGCTGGCTCTCGACTCGTCCTACCTGGCGGTGCACGGACCGCCCGGAACCGGGAAGACCTACACCGCCGCGCAGGTGATCACCCGGCTGGTCACCGAGCGCAACTGGCGCGTCGGCGTGGTGGCGCAGTCGCACGCGACGGTGGAAAACCTGCTGACCGCGGTGATCGACGCCGGCCTGGAATCCGGCCGGGTCGCCAAGAAGAAGTACGACAACCGCGCGGCACGGTGGCAGCAGATCGACAGCAGCGAGTACGCCGCCTTCATCTCAACCACCGTTGGTTGCGTAATCGGCGGCACCGCTTGGGATTTCGCCAATGCCAATCGGGTAACGCCGGGCAGCCTGGACCTGCTGGTGATCGACGAAGCGGGCCAGTTTTGTTTGGCCAACACGATTGCGGTGGCACCGGCGGCGGCCAACCTGCTGCTGCTCGGCGACCCGCAGCAGCTTCCGCAGGTCAGCCAGGGCACCCATCCCGAGCCGGTCGACACGTCCGCGCTCGAGTGGCTGGTCGACGGCCAGCGCACGCTGCCCGACGAGCGCGGTTACTTTCTGGACCGCTCCTACCGGATGCATCCGGCGGTGTGCGCGGCGGTGTCCGAGCTGGCCTATGAAGGCCGGCTGCACTCCCACGACGAACGCACCGCCGCACGCCGGCTCGACGGTTGCCGGCCGGGCGTGCGGACGCTGTCGGTTGTCCACCGGAGCAATTCGATCGAAAGCCCCGAGGAGGCCGACGCGATCGTCGACCAGATCCGGCAATTGCTCGGATCCTGCTGGACCGACGAGCACGGCACCAGGCCGCTGGCCGCCTCGGACGTGCTGGTGCTGGCGCCCTACAACGCCCAGGTGTCGCTGATACGCCGACGGTTGGCGGCGGCGGGTCTGGACGCGGTCCGAGTTGGAACCGTGGACAAATTCCAGGGCGGGCAAGCGGCGGTGGTCTTCATCTCCATGACGGCCTCCTCGATCGAGGAAGTGCCGCGCGGAATTTCTTTCCTGCTCAACAGAAACCGGCTCAACGTGGCGGTCAGCCGGGCGCAATACGCCGCGATCATCGTACGCTCGGAGCTGCTCACCGAGTACCTGCCCACCACCCCCGCCGGTCTGCTGGAGCTAGGCGCGTTTCTCGCGTTGACCGCCGGCGACTGAGGCGGCGCGGATCCCGGCTACCTGCTGGCATGCCGGCCGTAGCTGGCTGAGTCGTCGCCCGGGCCCCACGCCTGATGCTGGCCGTATCCGCCGTCGGGGCCCAATCGACGAAACCCCGTCGCGCCGTTGACCCGTCGTTCGGTGGCGATGATCACCGGCCGGCGACCGGGTTGGACGGCGGGACCGGACAGGTGCGGCGGAAGCTCGACGACAGGACGCGTATGCGGACCCCCGTCGGCGCGGGAACCGTTGTGGGCGAACGCTGTCGGAGCCGACGGCGACATGCCCTCGCCGGCGCGCCGGGGCGCGATCGGCTCGCGCTGTGCAGCGGGCCGGATGTCCGGCTCACGGCGCAGAATGAGTTCGACGTAGGTGTCGTCGTCTTCGTAGCCTTCGTAGCCTTCGCAGCCTTCGTAGCTGCCGTAGCGGCCGTAGTCGTCGTCGCTTTCCGCCCGCGCCCCGCCAGATCGCGCCCGGCTCGCCAGCGCAGGGACGAACCCGAGCAAAAACAGTGCGGCGGCGATCCCGAACAGTGCGATGAACGCGGGCAAGAGCATCGATTCAGACATCGCGGCCGCGAACGGCGCGCGCACGAACTCGGGCAGCTGCAGCAGCGTCGCGCCGGTGTCCGCGTCCTGCGCCGTCTGGTACCGCGGCATCTCGGCACCGATCCGCCAGGTCATGAACGCAGCCATGGCCGCGCTGCCCAGCACCGCGCCGACTTGGCGGACGGCGTTATAGACCGCGGAGCCGGTACCGGCCAGCTCCGGTGGCAGGTTGCGGGTCGCGGTGGCCGTCAGCGGCGACCACACGAACGCCATCCCGACACCCACCGCGCCGAAGATCACTACCAACCGCCAGATTGGCGTGGCCGGCGACATGTCGAAGGAAAGCCAGGTCAGCGCGATCGCCAGCATCGAGAAGCCGAACCCGATCACCGGCCGCGGGTGGTAACGGTCGACAATGCGGCCGACGAACGGCGCAAGCACACCGTTCGCGATCGCCATCGGGGCGATCAGCAGCGCCGAACGCGTCGGCGACAGCCCGTACACCGACTGCGTGTAAAAGGTCAGCGGCAGCATCATCGCCGTGGCCACGAACGAGGTGATGGCGACCCCGACATTGCACAGACTGAAATCGCGGTCGGCGAATACGTTCAGCGGGATCAGCGGCTCCCGCGTGTTCATCGACTGCCAGTAGACGAAGACCGAGAAGAATCCGGCGCCGGCGACGATGGTCGCCCAAATCCACGGCTGCCAATGAGCGGCCTGCCCCTGCTGCAGACCGAACACGATCAAGAACATGCCGACCCCGGACAAAACGACGCCGACCAGATCGAACCGGTGCCCCTGCGTGGGTAGCACCGGGACCAGCCGCGCCGCCAACGCCAACCCGACGACGCCGATTGGGACATTGACGAAAAAGATCCATTCCCAACCCAGTCCGTCGACCAGCACACCGCCGGCCAGCGGACCTACCAGGCTGGCGACCCCGGCGGTGGCGCCCCACAGGCTGACCGCCACCCCGCGTCGCTCCGGCGGGAAGATGCGGGTGATGGTCGACAAGGTCTGCGGGGTGAGCACCCCGGCGCCGATCCCCTGAACCACCCGGGCGGCGATCAGCATGCCGGCGCTGCCGGACAATCCGCACCACAGCGAGGCGGCGGTGAACACCACCAGACCGATCAAATAGAGGTTCTTCGTGCCAAACCGGTCGCCTAGCCGGCCCGCCACCAGCAGCACCACGGCGTAGCCCAGCAGGTAGGCGCTGGTGACCCACACCACCGCGTCGTACCCGATGTGCAGGTCGGCCATGATGGTCGGGTTGGCGATCGCGACGATGGTCGCATCGACCATGATCATGAAGAAGCCGACCATCATCGCCCACAGCGCGTGCCAAGGGTTCCGGCCGCGCGACAGGCTTGACGGGAAGAAGCGCCTAACCCCGGCCGGTGCGGCACGACTGGGCCCCGCGCGCCGGGCGTGCCCGGACAACCCGCGCCTGGCCGTGGTCATGCAGTCACCTCGCTTCAGCGCCCGATCGCCGGCCCCCGCCGTGAGCAGGTGAGCTAGCGCACGCGCACAATGTGTCCCCCGCCGCAACCGGCGACCGGCCCGTGTCGCCAGCGACCCGTGTTCAGCCCGCATTATTCCGGTGCGGCGACTCGTTGCCCACCCCCGGGCCACCCGGGCGCGGGACAGAGCCGGGCGAGGCCGCGCCGATTACCGCCGCCTCGGGCACAGCAAACGGGCGTTAGCCTGACAGGAACGCCATTTGCAAGAGAGGCACTATGCGCGCGCGACGCAATCGATCGGTGATGAAGGCCCTGCGACGATCCGACCCGGCCCCGGACGCCGATCCGCTGGGCGACACCGGTCGCCCCAGGGCTTCCACCCGGGCGTTGGCGCGGATCATCGAGCGCAGCGCGCGAGTCCAAGGCCCGGTCGCGGAGGCCTACGTGGCCCGGCTGCGGCGCGCCTACCCAGGCGCGAGCCCCGCCGAGATCGTCACCAAGCTGGAAAAGCGGTATCTGGCCGCGTTGACCGCCAGCGGTGCCGCGGTGGGTTCGGCGGCCACGTTCCCCGGGATCGGAACGGTGACGGCGATGTCGGCGGGCGCCGGCGAAACCGTGTTCTTCCTCGAGGCGACGGCGGTGTTCGTCCTGGCCAATGCCGTGGTTTACGGCGTTCCCGCCGATCACCGGGAACGCCGCCGTGCGCTGGTGCTGTCCGTTCTGGTCGGTGACGACAGCAGGCGCGCCCTGGGCGAGCTGATCGGCCCGGGCCGCACCAATGGCGGTTGGCTGGCCGAGGGTATGGCGTCGCTGCCGCTGTCAACGCTGGGGCGGGTGAACACGCAGCTACTGAAGTACTTCGTCAAGCGCTACGCCGTGCGCCGGGGTGCGTTGATGTTCGGCAAGATGCTGCCCGTCGGCATCGGTGCCGCAATCGGCGGCGCCGGCAACCGCATCATCGGCAAGAAGATCGTCCGCAACGCCCGCCACGCGTTCGGCGCCCCGCCATCCCGGTGGCCGAATACTTTGCTCGTATTGCCCTCGGTTCACGAGCCCGGCCGGTAGCCCTCCGCCGATTGCACCTTCTCGCTGGCGAAATACCGGCGAAGGGTTAGCCTTTATGGGGCGGTGGGGTTCATACCGCCACCGGTGTGGGGTACCTCGCCGATCGAGGTGCGCGAGACTCGCAGGTGCTGGGCAACGACGCTTACCAGCCTGCAGGACACGAGAATTGAGGCGAACAGCGGCCGTGAGCAACATAAGTTCACCGTTCGGGCAGAACGAGTGGCTGGTCGAGGAGATGTACCGCAAATTCCGCGACGACCCGTCGTCGGTGGATCCGAGCTGGCACGAGTTCCTCGTTGACTACAACCCCGAGTCGACGGCCGCTTCGGCACCGGAGACTTCCAGCGCCGGTGACGGACGCGCCGCCACGCCCGCCGCAGCGGCCAAGCCCGTTGCGGTTGCCCGACCCGCGACCACCCCGGCCACCCCCGCAAACACCGCCGCGACGGCCAACGGCACCGCCCCCGCTCCTGCCGCCTCCCCTGCCAACAAGGCGCCCGCCCCGGCACCCGCCGAGGGCGACGAGTTGCAGGTGCTGCGCGGTGCCGCCGCCGCGGTCGTGAAGAACATGTCGGCGTCACTGGACGTGCCGACGGCGACCAGCGTCCGGGCCGTCCCGGCGAAGCTGATGATCGACAACCGCATCGTCATCAACAACCAACTCAAGCGCACCCGCGGCGGAAAGATCTCGTTTACCCACCTGCTCGGCTACGCCCTGGTGCAGGCGGTCAAACAGTTCCCCAACATGAACCGGCACTACGCCGAGATCGACGGCAAACCGACGGCGATCGCCCCGGCGCACACCAACCTCGGGCTGGCCATCGACCTGCAGGGCAAAGACGGCAAACGCTCCCTGGTGGTGGCCGGGATCAAGAAATGCGAGACGATGCGGTTCGCGGAGTTCGTCTCCGCCTACGAGGACATCGTGCGCCGGGCCCGCGACGGCAAGCTAACCGCGGAAGACTTTGCCGGAGTGACGATTTCGCTGACGAACCCCGGCACCATCGGAACCGTTCACTCGGTGCCGCGGCTGATGGCCGGCCAGGGCGCGATCATCGGTGTCGGCGCGATGGAGTACCCCGCCGAATTCCAGGGCGCCAGCGAAGAGCGCATCGCCGAGTTGGGTATCGGCAAGTTGATCACCCTGACCTCGACCTATGACCACCGCATCATTCAGGGCGCAGAGTCCGGCGACTTCCTACGCGCCATCCACGAGATGCTGCTGTCGGACTCCTTCTGGGACGAGATCTTCCGCGAACTGGGCAACCCGTACCTGCCGGTGCGGTGGAGCACCGACAACCCCGACTCGATTGTCGACAAGAACGCTCGGGTCATGGAATTGATTGCGGCATACCGCAACCGCGGTCACCTGATGGCCGACATCGACCCGCTGCGCTTGGACGGTAACCGGTTCCGCAGCCACCCCGACTTGGAAATCCTCAATCACGGCCTGACCCTGTGGGACCTGGACCGCGAATTCAAGGTCAACGGCTTCGCCGGGTGTCAGCACAAGAAGCTACGCGACGTGCTGGGCCTGCTGCGCGATGCCTACTGCCGCCACATCGGCGTCGAGTACACCCACATCCTCGAGCCCGAGCAGCAGAAATGGCTCGAGGAACGGATCGAGACCAAACACGTCAAACCGACTGTGGCAGAACAGAAATACATCCTCAGTCGACTAAACGCCGCCGAAGCCTTCGAAACCTTCCTGCAGACCAAATACGTTGGGCAGAAGCGCTTCTCGCTCGAAGGCGCGGAAAGCGTCATCCCGATGATGGATGCGGCGATCGACCAATGCGCCGAACACGGTTTGGACGAGGTCGTCATCGGCATGCCGCACCGCGGCCGGCTCAACGTGCTGGCCAACATCGTCGGCAAGCCCTACTCGCAGATCTTCTCCGAATTCGAGGGCAACCTGAACCCGTCGCAGGCGCACGGCTCGGGTGACGTCAAGTACCACCTCGGCGCCACCGGCGTGTATCTACAAATGTTCGGCGACAACGACATTCGAGTATCGCTGACGGCCAACCCGTCGCACCTGGAGGCGGTCGACCCGGTGCTGGAGGGATTGGTCCGCGCCAAAGAGGACCTGCTGGACAAGGGCGACGGCGAGGACGGCTTCTCGGTCGTGCCGATGATGCTGCACGGCGACGCCGCCTTCGCCGGCCAGGGTGTGGTCGCCGAGACACTGAACATGGCGCTGCTGCCCGGGTACCGCGTCGGCGGCACCATCCACGTGATCGTCAACAACCAGATCGGCTTCACCACCGCGCCGGAGTACTCCCGATCCAGCGAGTACTGCACCGACGTCGCCAAGATGATCGGAGCACCAATCTTCCACGTCAACGGCGACGACCCCGAGGCCTGCACATGGGTGGCCCGGTTGGCGGTGGACTTCCGGCAGAAGTTCAAGAAGGACGTCGTCATCGACATGCTGTGCTACCGCCGCCGCGGACACAACGAGGGCGACGACCCGTCGATGACCAACCCCTACATGTACGACGTCGTCGACACCAAGCGCGGCGCCCGCAAGAGCTACACCGAGGCCCTGATCGGCCGCGGCGACATCTCGATGAAGGAAGCCGAGGACGCGCTGCGCGACTACCAGGGCCAGCTCGAGCGGGTCTTCAACGAGGTCCGCGACCTGGAGAAGCACGGCGTGCGGCCCAGTGCGTCCGTGGAGTCCGACCAGCTGGTGCCCGCGGGACTGTCCACCGCCGTCGACAAGGCGCTGCTGGCGCGCATCGGCGACGCGTTCCTGGCGGTGCCAGAGGGATTCTCGGTCCACCCGCGGGTGCTGCCCGTGCTCGAGAAGCGTCGGGAGATGGCCTACGAGGGCAAGATCGACTGGGCCTTCGGCGAGCTGCTGGCGCTGGGGTCGCTGGTCGCCGAGGGCAAACTGGTGCGGCTGTCCGGACAGGACACCCGGCGCGGCACCTTCTCGCAGCGGCACGCGGTAATCATCGACCGGCACACCGGCAAGGAGTTCACGCCGCTGCAGTTGCTGGCGACCAACCTCGACGGCAGCCCGACCGGCGGCAAGTTCCTGATCTACGACTCACCGCTGTCGGAATACGCCGCGGTCGGCTTCGAATACGGCTACACCGTGGGCAACCCGGACGCGCTGGTGTTGTGGGAGGCCCAGTTCGGCGACTTCGTCAACGGCGCGCAGTCGATCATCGACGAGTTCATCAGCTCGGGTGAGGCCAAGTGGGGCCAGCTGTCCAACGTGGTGTTGCTGTTGCCGCACGGTCACGAGGGGCAGGGCCCCGACCACACCTCGAGCCGGATCGAACGCTTCCTGCAGCTGTGGGCGGAGGGGTCGATGACCATCGCCGTGCCGTCGACGCCGTCCAACTACTTCCACCTGCTGCGCCGGCACGCGCTGGACGGTATTCAGCGTCCCCTGATCGTCTTCACGCCCAAGTCGATGCTGCGAAACAAGGCGGCCGTCAGCGACATCCGGGACTTCACCGAGCTCAAATTCCGCTCGGTGCTGGAGGAACCTACCTACGAGGACGGCATCGGCGACCGCAACAAGGTCGGCCGCGTCCTGCTGACCAGCGGCAAGATCTACTACGAGCTGGCAGCTCGCAAAGCCAAGGACAACCGCGACGACGTCGCGATCGTGCGCATCGAGCAGCTGGCGCCGCTACCCAAGCGCCGGCTGGGCGAGACCCTGGACCGTTACCCCAACGCCCGCGAGTTCTTCTGGGTGCAGGAGGAGCCGGCCAACCAGGGCGCGTGGCCCCGTTTCGGCCTGGAGCTGCCCGAGCTGCTGCCGGAGAAGTTGACCGGGATCAAACGCATCTCGCGCCGGGCCATGTCGGCGCCGTCCTCGGGCTCGTCCAAGGTGCACGCCGTCGAGCAGCAGGAGATCCTCGACATCGCATTCGGCTAGCCCGGCGACGGCGAGCGCCCACCGGGGGCGAGCCGCTTCGCTAGTCCACCCGCCGGACCGCTGCCGTCACCGGCTAACCTCGACCCATGGGGCGGTCCTGAGAAAGGGTGTGCATGGACAAGTTCGCCGGTAAGGTCGCCGTGGTCACCGGCGCCGGCTCGGGCATCGGCCAGGCGCTGGCCGTCGAACTGGGCCGCCGCGGTGCCAGCGTGGCGATCAGCGACGTCAACGCCGACGGCTTGGCCCAGACCGAGGACAAGCTGAAGGCTATCGGGGCACCCGTGAAGCCCGATCGACTCGACGTGACCGAGCGCGAGGCCTTTCTGGCCTATGCCGACGCGGTCAACGAGCACTTCGGCAAGGTCAACCAGATCTACAACAACGCGGGCCTGACGCACATCGGCACCATCGAGTACAGCCGCTTCAAGGACATCGAGCACGTGATGGACGTCGACTTCTGGGGCGTCGTCAACGGCACCAAAGCCTTTCTCCCCCACCTGATCGCCTCCGGCGACGGCCACGTCATCAACATCTCCAGCGTGCTCGGGCTGATGTCGCTGCCCGGTCAGCCGGGCTACGTCGCGGCGAAGTTCGCCGTCCGCGGCTTCACCGAGGCGCTGCGCCAGGAGATGCAGGTGGCGGGTTATCCGGTCGGCGTGACCGTGGTGCATCCCGGCGGCGTCAAGACCTCGTTCGGCAGCACCGCCGAGATCGCCGAGGGCATGGGGCTCACCCAGGAAGAGATACTGCAAAACTTCGACCAGCAGGTCGCCAAGACCACCGCGGAGCAGGCCGCCCGCACCATCTTGACCGCGGTGGGCAAGAACAAGCCGCGGGTGCTGATCGGCGCCGACGCGAAGTCCGCGGATTTGATGGTGCGGGTGTTTGGCGGGCGATACGGCGAACTGCTCTTCGGTGGGCCGTCGTTGCTGGGTCGGCTGGCGCTGCGCGTGCGTGTGCTGCTCGCCCGCAAGCGCTGAGCAAACCACCCGCCGATATCCGGAACCAGTGGTACCGGGTAATCTCGAGGTCATCGCGGAGATTAGGGGAGGGCGCACATGCAGGGATTCGCCGGCAAGGTGGCCGTGGTCACCGGCGCGGGCTCGGGCATCGGCCAGGCGCTGGCCGTCGAGCTGGCCCGCTCGGGTGCCAGCGTGGCGATCAGCGACGTCAATGTCGAGGGGCTGACGCAGACCGAGGAACGGCTGCAGGCCATCGGGGCAACGGTGCAGGCCGATCGGCTCGACGTGACCGAGCGCGAGGCCTTCCTGGCCTACGCCGAGGCGGTCAACGAGCGCTTCGGCAAGGTCAACCAGGTCTACAACAATGCGGGCGTCGCCTACACCGGTGACATCGAGGTCAGCCACTTCAAGGACATCGAGCGGGTGATGGACGTCGACTTCTGGGGCGTCGTCAACGGCACCAAAGCCTTCCTCCCCCACCTGATCGCCTCCGGCGACGGCCATGTGATCAACATCTCCAGCGTGTTCGGGTTGTTTGCGGTGCCCAGCCAGGCCGCCTACAACGCGGCAAAGTTCGCCGTCCGCGGCTTCACCGAGGCGCTACGCCAGGAGATGCAGGTGGCCGGTCACCCCGTGAAGGTCACCACGGTGCACCCCGGCGGCATCAAGACCGGGATCGCGCGCAACGCCACCGCCGCGGAGGGACTCGACGCGGCCGAACTGGCCAAGACGTTCGACAAGCGGATGGCCAGCACCACCCCCGAGCGGGCCGCCCAGGTCATCCTCGATGGGGTCCGCAAGAACAAGGCCCGGGTGCTCGTCGGCACCGACGCCAAAGTGCTCGACGCGCTGGTGCGGCTGACCGGCCCGGGCTATCAGCGGCTGTTCAGCCCCGTCACCCGTCGGGTCGCCGTCACGAAGAAGCGCTAGACCCTTCACCGCCCCAGCGGATGTTCGGCAAGCCAACCGCTGGCAACCGCCTGCGGGTCGGCCCCACCGGCGACTTGCCGGCGCATCTCGGCCAGGGCCGCGGTGTCCAGCACGCCCGCCACCTCGTTGATCGCCAGCACCTGCCGATCGGTCAGCACGTTGCGCCGGTACAGCGGCACCACATTCTGCGCCTGGATCAGGGCGGGCTTGCCGTCGGCGAGCGGCACCAGATCGCCCGGCAGCGCCGGGTCGGCGGTGGTGGTCCATCCCGCGGCCACCTGTCCGGACCGCAACGCAGCGAACATCGTTGCGCCGTCCGGGAATTCGCGCGGAACCGGCATTCGGCAGGTGCCGACCACCGACGGTGTCGGTCGGCCGGCGACGGCCCCGACGGTCAACCCGGCGCAGTGCTTGGCCAGCGTGCTCAGATCCGCGCTGCGGTCCTGGCCGCCCCACGCCTTGGCGGTCGGCTGCGCCACCAGCAATACCGGTTTGTCCTCGGCGGCCGTGGTGTAGTCCCCGGCGGCGATGCCCTCGGGCAGCGCCGCCACCATCGCGCGGTAGACCTCGGCGTCGGAGCGCGCCGTGGCCCCGGGCTGCAGGGCCTGCAGGGTTTGACCGGTCAACGCGGGAGCGACGCCGAACGCACCCGAGTCCAGCCGTGCCATCGGGTCGTCGGCGATTTCGGTTCGTGCCGGGAAGCCGTACGACCGCAGTGCCGCGGCGTAGACGCCGGCCAGCAACACCGACAAGTCGTCCTTTTTCGAGCCGACGACCACCTCGGGCGTTCCGTAATGGCCAGCGGATGTGCAACCGGCGCAGCACGCGGCGGCGAGCAGGGCTGCGGCCAGCAACGCCGCCAGCCTGCCGGTCTTCACGCCGTGTTGTCTGCGGCCCGTGCCACGGCCTGAGCCACCGCCTTGCCGACCCGCATGTCCAGCGGACTCGGCACGATCCGGTCCGGGGCGAGCTCGTCGCTGACGACAGAGAAAATCGCCTCGGCCGCGGCCACCATCATGTTCTCGGTGATCCGCCGCGCCCCCGCATCCAGCGCGCCGCGGAACACCCCGGGGAACGCCAGCACGTTGTTGATCTGATTCGGGAAGTCGCTGCGGCCGGTGGCCACCACGGCGGCGTGGCGGGCCGCGACGTCGGGCTGAATTTCCGGGTCGGGGTTGGACAGCGCGAACACAATGCTTTCGGGCGCCATGGTGGCAATGAGTTCCTCCGGCACGACGCCGGCCGACACCCCGAGGAACACGTCGGCTTCCTTGAGCGCCTCCACCATGCCGCCGGTCAGTCCGCGCGGATTGCTGCTGCGCGCCAGGTCGGTCTTGACGACGTTCATATCGTCGCGGCCGGCGTGCAAGATGCCCTGCGAGTCAAGCACCGTGATATCCGAAACACCCATCGCCAGAAGCAGTTTCGAGCACGCCACGCCCGCGGCCCCGGCGCCGGACACGACCACGCGCATCGACCCCATGTCGCGGCCGAGCAACTTGGCAGCGCCCATCAGCGCGGCCAGCACCACGATCGCGGTGCCGTGCTGGTCGTCGTGCATGACCGGGCAATCCAGCGCGTCGATCACGCGTCGTTCGATCTCGAAGCAACGCGGCGCGGAGATGTCCTCGAGGTTCACCGCACCGAACGTCGGCCGCAATCGCACCAGTGTTTCCACGATCTCGTCGGGATCCTTGGTGTCCAGCACGATCGGGATCGCGTTGAGGTCGGCGAACTGCTTGAACAGCGCGCTCTTGCCCTCCATCACCGGCAGCGCCGCGGCGGGTCCGATGTCGCCGAGGCCCAAGACCGCGCTGCCGTCGCTGACCACGGCCACCAGCCGGTTCGCCCAGGTGTAGCGGTCGGCCAGGGTGTGGTCGGCGGCGATCGCCCGACTGACCTGCGCGACACCGGGCGTGTAGGCGATCGACAGCGCGCGCTGCGTGTCCAGCGCCGCCTTCATGTCGACCGAAAGCTTCCCACCCACGTGGGCCTCGAAGATCTCGTCGTCTCCGATGACTAACGGCGGTGGCACGATTTCGGACACGCGCCCAGGGTACTGACTATCGATTAGCGGGCCTAATTCAGATCAGCTTGAGCTCGGTGACCGCATTGCGCTCGTCGACCAGCTCGGCGGTGGTCTTGTCGATGCGGCCGCGGGAGAACTCGTCGATGTCCAGACCTTGCACGATCGACCAGTTGCCGTCGGAGGTGGTCACCGGGAACGACGACACGATGCCCTCCGGCACGCCGTAGGAGCCGTCGGAGAAGACCGCCATCGACACCCAGTCGCCGTCCGGGCTGCCCAGCAGCCAGTCGCGGGCGGCGTCGACGGTGGCCGACGCGGCCGAGGCGGCCGACGAGGCGCCGCGGGCATCGATGATCGCCGCACCCCGCTTGGCGACCGTCGGGATGAAATCGTTTTCGATCCAGTCCTGGTCGTTGACGACCTCGGCCGCGTTCTTGCCGCCGATCTCCGCGTGGAAGATGTCGGGATACTGCGTGGCCGAGTGGTTACCCCAGATGGTCACCTTGTTGATGTCGGTGACGGCGGCGCCGGTCTTCTTGGCCAGCTGCGAGATCGCCCGGTTGTGGTCCAGGCGGGTCAGCGCGGAGAACCGCTCCTTGGGGATGTCGGGGGCGTTGCTCAGCGCGATCAGCGCGTTGGTGTTGGCCGGGTTGCCGGTCACGCCGATGCGGACGTCGTCGGCAGCGACCGCGTTGAGGGCCTTGCCCTGGGCGGTGAAGATCGCGCCGTTGGCCTCCAGCAGGTCGCTGCGCTCCATGCCCGGGCCGCGCGGGCGCGCGCCGACCAGCAGCGCCAGGTTCACCCCGTCGAAGATCTTGTTCGCGTCGGCGCCGATCTCGACGCCGGACAGTAGCGGGAAGGCGCAGTCGTCGAGTTCCATCACGACGCCCTCGAGCGCCTTGAGCGCCGGTTCGATCTCGAGCAGCCGCAACTCGATCGGGCGGTCGGGGCCCAGCAGCGAGCCGCTGGCAAGGCGGAACAACAGGCTGTAGCCGATCTGGCCGGCGGCGCCGGTGACGGCCACCTTGAGTGGACTTGCGCTCACGTCGGTGTGCTCCTTTTGGGAGAAGGGCTTCAAAATGCAGTAGCGGTTGCCCACGAAACTAGCGCACTCCCACCGACCCGAATCCTTCGGTCCTCGACCACTGCAGGGCCGCCGCGCATTCGTCTTTGCCGGCGCGGTGAGCGCAGCCGTTCCGCCACCGCGGCACACTATTTCAAGACCCGTTTTGCCAGCGCGCGTAGCATTGAGCACCGCGCTGCCACTCCCGGGTGCGACTGGAGGTTGAGGTGTTCGAGGGTTTCGATGCACTCCCCGAAGCGCTTCGAACGATTGCGCATGAGCCGACGTCCAAACCCGCGCCGGAATCGCCCCCGCCGCACGTGGCCCTGGTCGACTGCGCGGTCTACGTGGAGGGCCAGCGGCTGCCCGGCACGTTCACCTACGAGGCCGCCGACAGCAAGGTGCACCAGATCGAGACGCTGGGGCACGAGGCGTTCGTCTGGGTCGGCTTGCACGAGCCCGACGACGTCCAGATGAAAGAGGTTGCGGACGTTTTCGGCTTGCACCCGCTGGCCGTCGAGGACGCCGTGTGCGCTCACCAACGCCCCAAGCTGGAACGCTACGACGGCACGTTGGTGCTGGTGCTCAAGACGGTCAAATACGTGCCGCACGAGTCCGTGGCGTTGGCCCGCGAAATCGTGCAAAGCGGCGAGGTGATGATCTTCGTCGGCCGCAACTTCGTGGTCACGGTGCGTCACGGTGACCACAGCGGACTGGCCGACGTGCGCAGGCGGATGGAAGCCGACGGTGCACAGCTGAGGCTGGGGCCGTTCGCGGTGATGCACGCGATCGCCGACTACGTGGTGGACCACTACCTCGAGGTGACCCGGCTGATGGAAGCCGACATCGACAGCATCGAGGAGGTGGCGTTCGCGCCCGGCCGCAAGATCGACGTCGAACCGATCTATCTGCTCAAGCGGGAGGTCGTCGAGTTACGCCGGTGCGTCAATCCGTTGTCGGCGGCCTTCCATCGCATGCAGATGGAGAACAAGGATCTGATCTCCAAAGAGGTGCGGCGCTATCTGCGCGACGTCGGCGACCACCATTCCGAGGCCGCCGACCAGATCGCCAGTTACGACGACATGCTCAACTCGCTGGTTCAGGCGGCGCTGGCGCGAGTCGGCATGCAGCAGAACAACGATATGCGCAAGATGGCCGCCTGGGCCGGTATCTTGGCGGTGCCCACCATGGTCGCCGCCATCTACGGGATGAACTTTCACTTCATGCCCGAACTGGACTGGACGTGGGGCTACCCGGGCGTGATGGGCCTGATGACCCTGGCCTGCCTGGTGCTGTACTTCCAATTCCGCAGGAACAACTGGCTTTAGCTCAGTTAGGTTGAGCGGCATGGCGATTCGGGTCGAGCACGTCGACACCGTCGGTGCGCCAGGCCTCCCGCATCGCCTCGGCACCCTTGAGCCGCACCCACGCCGCCTCGGTCGCGGTGATCGGCGTCGCGGACAGAAACCGCACGGGCTCGCGCGGCGGCTGCAGCGGGCACTGGGCAATGTCGCTGGGGCCCAACAGAACCGCCGTGAACGGCACCCGCCGCGACGGTGAAGACCACAGCGGCGAGCCGAGATCGATCAGGGCGTCCGGACCCAGCACCAATCCGTCGACGACCGGCGCGGCCGCCAGTATCGCCAGGCTGCGGGCGATCCCGGCGACCTCACCGGGATCACGCAGACACAGCGTCACCTCGGCGCGCGGGCCGCGGTGTGGGTCGGCGACGATCTCGGTGGGATCAACCATCGGCCGGCGCGAGCAGCCGAGCGAGACATAGTGCACCAGCGCCTCGGGGGCGTCCCGGCGGAAGCGCAGCACCTCGATCGGCTCGGTCCCCAGAAACGTCACGCTGGCCGCGTCGGGCTCGCCCCAGCCGTCGGCGAAGTGGTCGCGCAGGTGTGCCCGCACCGGGTCGAGGATCGGTGTCACTGTTGGCCGGACGCCCGCGGCACGGTCAGGTTAGCACCGGTGTCGGCGTCGAACACGGCGAGTTTTGCGGTGTTGAAAGCCAATTCGATCCGCTGGCCGGCGGCGGCCTTGGATTCGGCGGGAACCCTTGCCACGAACTGGTTTTCGGCGACTTCCGACTCGGCGGCTACCTCGTCGAGGCGCGCCGAATGCACATCGGAGTTCGCGATGGTGAAGTACACATATTTATCGGCCCCCAGCGATTCGATCAGGTCGACGGTGACCTCGAAGGTCGTCGACGTGATGCGCTGGTATCCGTCCAACAGCGCGGCGTCCAGCAGATGCTCGGGCCGCATCCCGACGATGACGTTGTCCGGTCGGGGGTGCTGGGCGACCACCTGCTGCGCGTCCGGGCTCAGCAACACCTCGCCGAACGGCAACGCCAGGCCGTTCGTCGTCAAGGTTGCGGGGAAGAAGTTCATCGGCGGCGACCCGATGAACCCGGCGACAAACAGGTTCGCCGGCCGTTCGTAGAGCTCTTCGGGCGTGCCGATCTGCTGGGCCACCCCGGCGTGCATCACCACCACCCGGTCGCCCAGCGTCATCGCCTCGGTCTGGTCATGGGTGACGTAGACGGTGGTGGTGCCCAGCCGGCGCTGCAGCCGGGCGATCTCACCGCGCATCTGGACTCGCAGCTTGGCGTCCAGGTTGGAAAGCGGCTCGTCCATCAGAAACGCTTTGGGCTGGCGCACGATTGCGCGCCCCATCGCCACCCGCTGCCGTTGTCCGCCCGACAGCTGGGACGGTTTGCGGTCCAGAAGTTCGGTCAGGTCAAGGATTTTCGCGGTTTCGGCAACCTTGCGCTCGATGTCGCTCTTTTTCAGCTTCGCCAGCGTCAGCGGGAAGGCGATGTTCTGCCGGACGGTCATGTGCGGATAGAGCGCGTACGACTGGAACACCATCGCGATATCGCGATCCTTGGGTGCCTTCTCGTTGACCCGCTGGCCGCCGATGCGCAATTCACCCGACGAGATATCCTCAAGCCCGGCAATCATATTCAGGGTTGTGGTCTTGCCGCAGCCGGATGGCCCGACCAGGATCAAGAACTCGCCGTCGGCGATGGTGAGGCTCAAGTCGCGCACCGCGGCGTGCCCGTCGGGGTAACTTTTGGTGACGTGCTGCAGCACAATCTCGGCCATCGCGCTATCCCTTCACGGCGCCTGAGGTCAACCCGGCGACAATCCGTCGTTGGAAGATTAGAACAAACACGATGATCGGGACCGTGATCACGATGGCGCCGGCCGCGATTGATCCCGTCGGCTCCTCGAATTGCGAACTGCCCGGGAAATTGGCAATCGCCACCGGCGCGGTGATCGCCGCCTTGGTGGCGGTCAGCGACAACGCCAGCAGCAGATCGTTCCAGGCGAAGATGAAGACCAAGATCGCCGCGGTCACCAGGCCGGGCGCGGCGAGCGGGACGATCACCTTGCGGAACGCCTGCCCCGGGGTCGCGCCGTCCATTTTCGCCGCCCGTTCCAGGTCCCACGGGATCTCCCGAAAGAACGCCGACAGGGTATACATGGCCAGCGGCAGCGCGAAGGTGATGTACGGCAGAATCAAGCCCGGCCAAGTGTCGAAAAGTCCTAGCCAACGCTCGATTTCGAATAGCGGAGTGACCAGCGAGATGGCCGGGAACATGGTGATCAGCAGCGCGGACCCGACCAACAGCCGCTTGCCGGGAAAGTTCAGCCGGGCGATGGCGTAGGCCGCCATCGCCCCGAGCAGCACGGCGACCGCGGTGGCGATCAGCGCGATCCCGACGGAGTTGAGCAACGCCGACGTGAAAAAGTCGCCGCGGAAGATGCCGCGGTAGTTTTCCAGGGTCACCGACGACGGAATCAGCTTGCCGTCCTTGACCATTGACGTCGGCTTGAGCGACAGACTAAGAATCCACAGCACCGGCAGCAGGGCATACAGCACGACCAGGGCATCGATGACCGCCCAGCGGGCGGCGCGGCGGGTCGACTCAGCGTTCATCGGCACCCCCGCCGGGCGCGGCGGCGCCGAACACCTTGATGAACATCAGCGCGATGACGCCCACGCAGAGGAAGATCAGCACGCTGATCGCCGAACCCAGGCCGACGTCGAAACCTTCAAACAGGTTGTCGTAGCCCAGCATCGACACCGAGCCGGTGTCGTTGGCCCCCTCGGTCAGCACGTAGATGTTGTCGAAGATGCGGAAGGCGTCCAGCGTCCGGAACAACAGGGCCACCACCACCGCCGGCTTGATGATCGGCAGCATGATTCGGGTCAGCCGCCGCCACGGTCCGGCCCCGTCCACCTGCGCGGCTTTCAGCAGATCCTGCGGGACCAACGCCAATCCGGCCAGCAGCAGCAGGGACATGAACGGCGTCGTCTTCCAGACCTCGGCGAGGACGACGATGCCCAACGACGGGATCTGTTGCGTCAGTGGGGCTTGAAAAGGTGAGCCCTTCGGCAGCAGATTGGCCAGGTAGCCGGTGCCCGGCGTCCACGCGTAATACCAGCTGTAGGACGCGACCACCGTGACGATGCCGTAGGGCACCAACACCGCGGTGCGGACCAGGCCCCGGCCGATCAGGGTGTGATGCATCACCAGCGCCAGGGTCAGGCCGAGCACGAATTCGATCGACACCGAGACCACCGTGATGGCCGCCGTCACCGCCAGTGCCGTCCACCAGTAGCGGTCGGTGAGAACGGTCAGGTAATTGCCCAGGCCGACGAACCGGGTGTCGCCCGGGGTAGCAAGGTTGTTGTGCTGCAAGCTCAGCCAGAGCGCATAGCCGATCGGGTACGCCGTCACCGCCAGCATCAATGTCGCGGCGGGCGCAACGAGAACAAACGCCAGCCGCTGCTCGGCCGGGCGATTGCGAAGTGGCGCGGTCACGGCAACAACCCCTTGCCGTCGATGGCCCGCTGCACCTGCGCGGTGAGTTCGTCGGCGGTGCGTTCGGGGTCGATCTCGGTGATCGGGCTCAGCGTCGTCGCCAGCCGGATCCCGACCGCTTGGTAGGCCGGTGTCGCCGGACGTACCGCGGCATCGGTGAGCTGCCGGCGAATGATGGTGTGCATCGGGTACTTGGCCTGGAACTGCGGATCGGAGTAGAGCGAGGCCCGCACCGCGGGCAGGCCGCCCTGGATCGAGATGTACTTCTGGTTCTGCAGGCTGCGCAGGCATCTGATCGCCTCGAACGCCTCGGCCTTGTGGCGGCTGGTGCTCGCGACCGCGAGGTTCAGCCCGCCGATCGTCACCTTCGCCGGCCGCCCCGGCGCCACGCCCGGATAGGGGGCGAACCCGAAGACCCGTTGGCTGGCCTGGTAGGCGATGCGGAACTGCTCGTCGTCGGGCGCGAAGGTGCCATACTGGTTGATGCTGCCCGCCAGCGCTGGATTGTCGTTGAGCGGCAAGAACTTCACGCCGCCCTTGACCGCGTTCTCCAGCAGCGACGCCAGCACGAACGGCCAGTTGACCTCGAGCGCGGCCCGGCCCTGTTCGACGGCCAGCCGGGCCGTGCTCTCGTCGGTGCGGGTGATCGATGGGTCGGCGCCCGGCGCGGTCGCCACGGCCTTCAGGATTTGCAGCGCGTGGACGGTGGCGGCCCGGTGGGCGGGGGTGTCGGTCAGGGTCACGCGCCGCCCGTCCTCGGAGAGCACCTGCCCGCCGCCGCTGACCAGCAGCGTGTTGAACCACACCACCAGGCCCTCGCCCTGATTCGCCTGCACCGCAATCCAGCTGGGCTCACCGGCGGCGTGCAACCGGGCAGCCGTGGCAACCATACCGGTCCAGTCACTTGGCGGCTCGGATATCAAATCTGTTCGGTACCAAAGCAATTGGGTGTTGGTGGTGATGGGCGCGGCGTACAGTTTGTGCTTCCAGCCGGCCGTTGCCAGCGGTCCCGGCAGGGTGTCGACGGTCGCGTCGGCCTCCGCCCGGCCGGCCGGGTCGTCCGACAGCGGCAGCACCCAGCCCGCCTCGGCGAACTCGGCGGTCCAGATGACGTCCAGAGACATCACGTCCAGCGTGCGATCACGGCCGGCCAGCCGCCGCGCGTACTGCAGCCGTTGCGCGCCCGGGGCTCTGGGCAGGCTGACGTGCTGGATGGCGTACCGGCCGCCGGCCTCCTGGCTGCAGCGCCGGGCGACTTCGGCGAACGTCGCGCCGTCGGCAGCCGGGGTGTAGAAGCTGAGCACCAGGCCACGCCCGCCCGTGTCGCAGGCGGTCAGCATCGACACCGCGGCCAGAACCGCCACCAAGACCGCGCCCACCGTGCGCGCGCCTCCGCGACGACTCAACACCAAATCATCGGCCTTCAGATCGCCAGGCGCGCAAGCAGATCACGGGCCTTCTCGGCGTTCTGCGGGTCGCAGAGCACGTCGTAGCGGCCGGCCACCAACTGCATGGTCGAACTGAAATCCCTTGTGCCGCGTGCCATTGCGTACGGAACCGCGGAGGTGATCAGACCGAAGAACACCCCGGCAACCAGCCCGGTCAGCAGCGCACCCCACGGGTTGGGGCTGAAGAAGCCCAGCACCAGGCCGATGAACAACCCCAGCCATGCGCCGCTGAGCACGCCACCGCCGAGTACCTTGGGCCAGGACAACCGGCCGGTGACCCGTTCCACCTGCATCAGATCCACCCCGACGATGGTCACCTGCTGCACCGGGAACTGCTGATCGGACAGATAGTCGACCGCGCGCTGCGCCTCGGCGTAGGTGGGATAGGAGCCCACCGGCCAGCCCTTCGGCGGGGTCGGCAACTGCGGCACGGCGCGCCTGCCCGCGGCTGCGCCGCCGGGGGTGGGGCCGGGGACCTGGCCAGGCTGGAAAGGACTAGTCATCAGCGCTCATTCTCCTCCGACGTGGCCGTGTTTTCACCCCGGCCCTCCCACCCTATCGGGGTCCGCCGCAGGCTAGGTTGAACACCATGACGGGTCCAGTGGGCGGTAGCGGCGACGACGCCGCGGATGCACGCGCGGCCGGCGGTCAGCACCCCCAACAGCCAGGCTGGGCAGCGCCGTGGGATGCCCCGCCACCGGCGGGCCCGGCGCCCGGTTACCCCGGCGGCGAACATCCCGGCTACCTGGGCGAATATCCGCCATTCACTCCGCCGTTCGGCTACCAGCAGCCGCCCGGTCCGGCGGAACCACCCCCGCAATTAGGCGGCCCGCCAACCGGCTGGCAGCGGGTCGACGGTCCGCCGCCCTATCCCGGCGGGTATTACCCGGCTCCGGGCTATCCGGGCGATTACTGGCCGGCCGACGGCGCCGCGGTCGGCACCAACGGGCTGGCCATCGCGTCGCTGATCGCGTCGTTCACCGGTCTGTTGTGCGGCATCGGCGGAATCGTCGGCATCGTGCTGGGCACGATCGCACTCGATCAGATCAAGCGCACCCGCCAAGACGGGTACGGCATGGCCGTCGCGGGCATCGTGATCGGCGTCGCGACCCTGATCGTGGGCTTGATCGTGATGATTTTCGCGGTGCACTCCCATTAGAGCGGCTCGCCAGGGCCGGGACGCTGCCATTGGGCACCAGGCTGCCTAGGCTCAACGGCATGGCATCGGTCAACAGGGTGTACATCGCGCGGCTGGCGCGCATGTTGGTGTTGGGACCCATGGGCGAAAACTTCGGCCGCATCCGCGATGTCGTGATCAGCATCAGCATCGTCCGCCAGCAACCGCGCGTGTTGGGCCTGGTGGTGGACTTGGCCACCCGGCGCAGCATCTTCATCCCGATTCTGCGCGTGGCCGCGATCGAGCCCGACGCCGTGACACTGAACACCGGCAGCGTGTCGTTGCGCCACTTCGAGCAGCGACCGGGTGAGGTGCTGGCGATCGGCCAGATTCTCGACACCCAGGTCACGGTCAACGACCCCGAATTCCCCGACTTGGCCGGGCGCGAGGTCGTCATCACCGATCTGGGCATCGAACAGTCTCGAACCCGCGACTGGATGGTGACCAGGATCGCCGTGCGCACCCACCGCCGGCTGGGCCGGCGCGGGCCGGTGCATGTCGTGGACTGGCAAAGCGTGCACGGATTGACGCCGTCCGCCTTGGCGATGCCGGGCCAGGCGGTGGCCCAACTGCTCAACCAGTTCGAGGGCCGGCGGGCCGTCGACGTGGCCGATGCCATCCGCGGGCTACCCGCCAAACGGCGTACCGAGGTGTTCCAGGCCCTGACCGACGAGCGGCTGGCCGACATCCTGCAGGAGTTGCCCGAGTCCGAGCAGGCCGACGCCCTGTCGCAGCTGGGCACCGAGCGCGCCGCCGATGTGCTCGAGGAAATGGATCCCGACGATGCGGCCGACCTGCTGGGTGAGCTGAACCCGACGGATGCCGAACTGCTGTTGGCCCGGATGGATCCCGGCGAATCCGCCCCGGTGCGAAGGCTTTTGAAACATTCTCCGGACACCGCGGGCGGGTTGATGACCTCCGACCCGGTGGTGTTGACCGCGGACACGACGGTGGCCGAGGCGCTGGCGATGGTCCGCAACCCGGACCTCACCCCGGCGCTGTCGTCGATGGTCTTCGTGACGCGCCCACCGACGGCCACCCCGACCGGGCAGTACCTCGGCTGCGTCCCGTTGCAGCGGCTGCTGCGCGAACCGCCGAGTGAGTTGGTCGGCGGCATCGTCGACAGTGACCTGCTGACCTTGACCCCGGAGACCAGCTTGGCCGCGGTGACGCGTTACTTCGCCGCCTACAACCTGGTGTGCGGGCCCGTCGTCGATGCCGCCCGGCACCTGCTGGGCGCGGTGACCGTCGACGACCTGCTCGATCACCTGCTGCCGCACGACTGGCGCGCGGATGCCCACGAACTGAACACCGTGGTCGGCCGGGCCAATGCCACCGAGGGGGCTTCGTGACCAGGCCAACGGCACCCCGGCGGCTGTACACCCCGCGCACGTCGCGTGGCATTTCGCTGCGCCTGGACCCGGAGACCGTGGGGCAGAGCACCGAGGCCATCGCGCGCTTCTTCGGCACCGGCCGCTATCTGCTGATCCAGACCGTCGTCGTGGTCGTATGGATCGCGATCAACCTGATCGCGGTCGAGTGGCGCTTCGACCCGTATCCGTTCATCCTGCTCAATTTGGCCTTCTCCACCCAGGCGGCGTATGCCGCGCCGCTGATTCTGTTGGCGCAGAACCGTCAGGAGAACCGGGACCGCGTCGCGCTCGAGGAGGACCGCCGGCGCGCGGCCCAGACCAAGGCCGACACCGAGTATCTGTCCCGCGAGTTGGCCGCGCTGCGGTTGGCCGTCGGCGAGGTCGTCACCCGCGAATACCTGCGCGACGAGCTTGACGAACTGCGTACGTTGCTGGCCGACCGGGACCCGCAGACCCCGGCCGGGGAGCCTCCGACGCAGCGGTAACGCCGGCTAATCGGGCGCCTTGTACTGGCCTCGTTGGGGCGTTTTCGGGCGTTTTCGGGCGTTTTCGGGCGTTAAGGAATCCCCTTGAATCCCGAATCCACCATTGCGCCACTCTGGTCACAAGAGTTATGTATGGTGATCTAGTTCACGAGGCTAAGCAGTGGTTCCGGCGGCTCACAGGGGCTTCCGACGGCCCAAATACTTAGGACGGTGGAGTGCGCATACGGGGTCGCTTGGGTGCTCACCCGGCCGTCGCGGCGGTGCGGAAGCGGGTGCTTCCCACATCTCGGATACAGGCATTCAGCGTGGCGGTGATCAGTCCGCTGGTGTTCGCCGGCGCGGTCAGCGCGACGCCCGAACCCCTGCACGGCGTCAAGAGCCCGATCCCGTCGGTGCATGCGGTCATCACGCCGGTCGCCGCCGTCTCCCCGAGCAGCCCCGACCTGTCCGGCCCGGTCGTCATCGCGATCGACCGGGCGCCGACGGCGTTCCACGTCGCGGCTGGTGCCGTGTCGGCGCCGCCCCCGCCGATGGCGGTGAATACGCCTGGCGCGCTGGGCATCCCGATGATGGCGCTGACCGCCTACCGCACCGCCGAGCAGAAGATGGCCGTCTCCGACCCGGCCTGCGGCATCAGCTGGAACCTGCTGGCCGGCATCGGCCGGATCGAGTCCGGGCATGCCGGCGGCGGCGCCGTCGACGCCCGCGGCACCGCCGTGACCCCGATCTACGGTCCCGCGCTGGATGGCACGTTGCCCGGCAACGAGGTCATCATCTCCAGCAACGTCGGCAACCGCGTCACCTACGCGCGCGCCATGGGCCCGATGCAGTTCCTCCCCGGTACCTGGGCTCGTTACGCCTCCGACGGCGACGGCGACGGCCTGGCCGACCCGCAGAACCTGTTCGACTCGACCCTGACGGCGGCCCGCTACTTGTGCAGCGGCGGGCTGAACCTGCGCGACCCCGCCCAGGTCATGGCCGCGATCCTGCGCTACAACAACTCCACTCCCTACGCGCAGAACGTGTTGGGCTGGGCGGCGGCGTACGCCACCGGCGTCGTCCCGGTCGACCTGCCGCCCATCACCGGACCGCCGCCACCGCTGGGCAACGCGCACGACGAACATCCCGAGGGGCTCGGCCCCGGCCTGCCGATCAACATGATCGGGCTGCCGCAGGACGACCCGATGGCGCGGATGCCGCTGATCGACCTGACCGGCCAACCGCCGCCGGCCAGCCCGGCCCAGCCCATGTTCCCCTGGATGGCACCGCCACCGCCGGTCACCGGGCCGACGCACGGCCACATGCCGGGATGCACGGTGATCTGCATAACCTCGCAGAACACCCCGCCGGCCGGACCGCAGCCGTTCGCCCCGTTCGCCCCGCCGC